>JAOQAG010000048.1 GCA_025963715.1 Bacteroidota bacterium | reverse complement strand
TACTCCTTTGTTTTGTATTATATTTGTAAAAGAAGGTTGGAACTGCACTTCCGTAAAATTTCTAATTATTTACTTCTTTAGGAATTCCCTTCTTTATTATTTGGGTCAAAGTAAGTCTTGAGTACCTTTTTTTATTATTTTTTTATTGTTTCTCACCGCAGCAACGGCGCCATCCGCGTACCCATCAGGTCAATGGATTCTAATAATTTTTGATGCGACAATGCAGCCGTATCCATCTGGAAGGTAACTCTTGTAATGCCACCCAATGCATTACTATGACGCAGGATCTTAGCAGCAACTTCTTCCGGGCTACCTACTAATAAAGCACCTTGCGGCCCCATCTGCGCTTCAAAACGCGGGCGTGTCATTTCCGGCCAGCCACGCTCCCTCCCGATCTTCGTCATGCTTTCGGCATAACCCGGATAAAAATCGGCGATGGCTTCTTCATTTGTATTTCCAACATATCCCAGCGAATGCAATCCCACTGTTAATTTTTCCGGCGCATGTCCTGCTTTTTTACCGGCTTCCCTGTAAAGGTCTACCAACGGCCGGAAACGGTGTGTTTCGCCACCGATGATCGCAACCATCAATGGCATCCCCAGCGTACCGGCACGCACAAATGATTCGGGCGTACCACCCACTCCCAGCCAGATCGGGAGCGGCTCCTGGAACGGGCGCGGATACACCGGCTGATTTTTTAATGCAGGGCGGAATTTTCCCGACCAGGTAACAAATTCGTTCTCACGGATCTTCAACAATAATTCTAATTTTTCAGTGAAAAGTTCATCGTAATCGTTTAGGCTGTATCCGAACAATGGAAATGCTTCCGTGGAAGATCCACGCCCCACTATTATTTCGGCCCTTCCTTTGGAAATAAGATCAAGCGTTGCAAAATTCTGGAACACCCTTACCGGATCGGCAGCGCTCAATACCGTTACTGCGCTGGTAAGGCGAATACGATCTGTGCGTGCCGCTGCTGCTGCAAGGATCAGCGTTGGAGCCGAGTCCAGCATATCCTTCCGGTGATGCTCCCCTATTCCAAATACATCCAGCCCTGCACGGTCGGCGTGCTCGATGCGTTGCAACAATTCGGCTACCGATTGCGCACTGCTGGCACCGGTTGCAAAATCATTCCCGAAACGTGCGGCAAAACTGTCTATTCCTATTTCCATGATGTGCATTTTTTGTTCTAATTTACGTAATATTTTTCGCGGGGCTGTGTGTTGTTTCCCGCAGAGACGCAGAGTTCGCAGAGCTGTGTGTGAATGCTGTGTGTTTTTTCCCGCAAAGACGCAAAGCTCGCAAAGGTTGTAGGTGAAATGCTTAGAAATATAAAAAACATTAATCTGTGTGACCTAAAGCCAATTAAAAAACTAATTGCATTTTCTTCTTTGCGCCTTCGTGGTGAAAAAACAATCGCGTAAGCGATCCACACAGCAAACTTTGAACTTTAAACTTTGAACCTTAAACTAACTAACAGTTACCGTTTTTAACGATTGCATCTTATGATACATTATATAAGAAAGAATCATTAAACCCAAAAACACTGCTGGCATGATCCTGTTTTGAACCGGATCGCCGGAAGCCGTGTGAGCGATCACAGCTGAAACGAAGGTAATGGCAAAACCGGCATACGCCCATTCTTTTGCACGCGCAGCAACCGGGATCAATAATAAAAGTGCACCGATAAATTTAGCAAAGGCCAGCTCCACACGGAAATAATCGGGGTAACCCAGGTGTTGAAAACCTTGCTGTACAGTAGGATTTGTCAAATAGGCAAAACCCGAAAAAGTCATCATCAATGCCACGATGGCGGTGGAAACCCAATAAGTAATTTTAGTTGCTTTCATAATTTTATTTTGTTTTTTTATTTGTTTTAAATGATGATGTAAAAGTATGTACATTTGCTTATCAAATGTTAGTAGTAAACAAAAGGTTAGTACTAACCTTTTAGTTAGCGGGCCTCTGAAACATGAAAAAAAAGAAAGAAGAAAAACTGGAGTATTCCTCGCCAGCTTGCACTGCAAGGCTTACATCGCTGGACGATGCACTGTATGTGATCGGTGGAAAATGGAAACTTAAAATTATCATCGCCCTGCATGATGGCGCCAAACGGTTCAACGAATTGCAGCGGACCGTGTTGGGAATTTCCGCAAGGGTATTGTCGAATGAATTAAAAGACCTGGAAATGAACGGCTTTGTAAAGCGCAAAGTTCAACCTGACATTCCGGTTACGGTTACGTACGAAGTAACGGAATACAGCCATACGCTGCAAAATGTGCTGGACGCACTGAGTGAATGGGGCATCAAACACCGCGCAAAGATCCGGAAGGAAAGAAGCGTTTCAACAAAACCGGCGAAAAAATAATCAGCTGAAAAAGTGTTTTCTTCTGTTCATCTCTTCCTGGCGTTGTTTATAAATGCGCGTTCTGATCTTTAAAAAAGCATAGAAAAGCACAATCGGAACGATCAGGAATAAAAGTTCCCATGGAATGGTGGCTGAAAGTAGCTGTTGAATGGTCATGATCTTAGGGTTCTATAACGTTTGTATTTTTTTTAGGCGGCATGGTGCCGAAAATAATATCCCACAATTGTGTGGATACGCCAAATGCTTTATCGGGATATTTGTAATGATGCTTTGCATGGTGCATCCAGAGCTTGTGTAAAATGGGTGTGGACGGCCGTGTATGAATGGTGTAATGAATATAGGAATACATTAAATAACCGTTGCTGATGCCCGCCATAAATGCAAATGCATTTGATCCCAAAAACAAATACCAGAACAGGAACATAAAAAATGCAATGATGGTACCCGGTACCGGCGGCATAAACAGGCGTTCGTGATCCCGCGGATGATCATGATGAATGCCATGTACGATGTAATGAAAACGTTTTAGCGATGGAAAATATTCATCAATGTGAAAAACAAAACGGTGTAAAATATATTCCATCAGCGTCCAGCCAAATAAACCGGCAATGTACAGCCCGGCGGTTTCCCAGATGTTAAGATGTGTGTAGTTAAAACTCAGGTAAAAAAATAATAAGATCAAAAAGGTATAAAAAACAATGGTCACACGTGGATTGCTTTTGGTTAATTTTTCGAGAAAATTGTTTTGAAAGATCCGACCCTGGGTCTTATTGTTGATTGCTGCCATGCTTTTTGATGTTTGAGGCTATTTGGAAAAAAAGATGCCAAATGCGAAAGCTCGGTTAACTCCACCCTGTTTCTACCACATAAGGCACAAAAAAGCACATAGACATGCTGCAAAATGCCAGCATATTCCCCTCCCCCTTTTTGAACCACAAAAGGAACAAAAGAAAAACAAAAGGAGATCTTTATTGGCCAAGGCTTTTCCTGCCATTTATACCACATAAAGCACCTGTAAATACCAACGTGTATTTTACACAGGGTTTAACAATCAAGTCTTTTGTTTTTTTGTTCCTTTTGTGGTAAACCTTTTTCCACACTACGCCTTATGTGCTTCTTTTGTGCCGAGTGTGGTAGAAAAGGGGGGCGGACACTGGTTTAATCGGGCAACAGCAATTCCACAAACATGTACCGGCAATTCCCCAGTTATTTTATTTTTCATCCAGGCAAAGAGCCGTTTTTATGAATTTCAGGCAATGGGGCAATTCTGATAACATTGGCACAAAAATTTAGATGTATCTAACAGCGATTTGAACAAAATCCAGGCAGGATAAAAACATAGTTTAGGTTTAATTGGTTTGGAGTGAACTATAAACAACGTTCTGCATAAAACAATCCCTGTTGTAATTGACAGGGATTGTTTATTTTTACGCATCCCAATAATCCGAAAAGAATGAATTCATTCCAATCTGCGGAAGCGACAACCTTAGTGCTCAGCGGCGATCCTTTTTTTGAAGCGCTGGATCTCCTGATCGCTGAAGCGAAAGAGATCATTCACATTCAAATCTATATTTTTGAAGCGGATAAAACAGGGCTCGCCGTTATTGATGCGCTTAAAGCAGCTGTAAAAAGAGGCGTTGCCGTTTTTGTACTGGCAGATGCTTACGGCTCCAAATCTCTCCCCAACAGTTTCCTGAAAGAGGCGCATGCTGCCGGAATTCATTTTCGTTTGTTCTCTCCTTTTTTTTCCACCGAAAGCATTTACATGGGTCGCAGGCTTCACCACAAAATTGTGGTGGCCGATAAAAACACGGCGATGGTGGGCGGGATCAACATTGCTGATAAATACCATGGAACGGAAGCCGAAGCGGCATGGCTGGATTATGCGGTACTTGTAAAAGGAAATGTATGCGAACAGCTGCACAGCCTGTGCGAATCGATCTACCGGAAACGGAATTTCAGCAGGATGAACACTGGCAGCATTGCACCGGTAACAACTGCGCATCCTGTGCTGCTGCGCTTCACAAAAAACGACTGGGTACGCGGTAAAAATGAAATTTATAGGAGTTACCTGCACATTCTCCAGCATGCAAAAAATGATGTGATTTTTGTAACGAGTTATTTCCTTCCGGGATACCGTTTTCGCAAAGCATTAAAAGATGCACGCAAACGGGGTGTGAGCATTACCATTATTCTTGCCGGGAAATCCGATATGCCCTTATTATTTTATGCAGAAAAATACCTATATCATTTTTTTCTGAGGAACGGGATCCACATTTATGAATGGAAACGATCCACCATGCATGCAAAAGCACTGGTGATGGACGAGCAGCTTACCACGATCGGCTCCTACAATCTTAATCCACTAAGCCGCTACCGCAGCATTGAGCTGAATGCAGAAATTTCGGACCTTGCTTTTGCAACAGGATTTCGAAAACATGTTGCGCAGCTGATTGAAAATGATTGTGTGCCGGTAACGCTTAACAAAAATATGTATGAACAAACGCGCTGGTCGCGGATAAAAGTGTATTTGTTTTATTATTTTTTCAAAATCTTTTTCTCGGTGTTTATTTCAAAAAAAGTGAATAATAATTAAGGATGCTGGATATTAGACTGTGTAGATTATGTAGTAAGAAAATGTTGTTGTTTTATAATGTTCACATATGATACTGTCATCCCGGGTCAGGCCCGGGATGACAGCTCAGGAAAGTATTTCTGTTTCCATTAGCAACATTATTCTACAATATAACCTATTTAATTAACCGATCCCGCAACGAGTGCGCAATGACGTTTTCAGAAAAAATTATAAAGCAGGACGTTCTGATTATACACAGTCTAGCATCCAATATCTAACATCTAAAATTCACCATCAAACAGGAAGGTAAATAGTAAACGTTGCTCCCTGCCCGGGTTTGCTGCTGGCAGAAATAGAACCGCCGTGATTCTCTACGATCTTTTTGCACAAAGCCAGTCCTATCCCCGTTCCACTATACGATTGCCGGTCGTTCAGGCGCTGAAAGATGGTAAAGATCTGATCGGCATATTGCTGATCGAAACCAATGCCATTGTCTTTAAAGATCATACGCACGTATTTTAATGCGGGGTTGAGCGCTGCATTTTTTTCTGCAGCTACATCCGAAATAATTTTTGAGCTGATCCTGATCTGCGGTTCTTTTTTTGAAAACTTAAGCGAGTTACTCATCAGGTTAAAAAAAAGCTGGTTCATTTGCAGCGGAATTCCTTTTATCACAGGTAAATGATCGCATTCGACCACCGCATTTTTTTGTGCAATGAGTAATTCAAAATCCAGTTTTACATTTTCAACGATCTGGTTCAGGTCAATTTCTTTGAATAAAATACCGGTATCCGACAAGCGTGAATACGTGAGCACATCTTTAATAAGCGAGCTCATGCGTTGCGCAGAACTGACGATCTTATTAAAATATTTTTCGGATTCTTCCCTGTTGTCAAATTTTTTGTGCACCAGTTCTGCAAATGTCTGGATCTTGCGCAGCGGTTCCTGCAGATCGTGAGATGCCACATAAGCAAATTCTTCCAGCCGCTGATTTGATTTTACCAGTTCTTCATTTGTTTTCATCAACTCCTGTTCGGAATAAATACGGTCGGTAATATCATGGCCCACGAGCATGGCGCCAAAAATTTCGCCGGAGTATGTTCTCAGCGGAACAAAAAAGTTTTCATAATATTCATCCGTAATTGCAGAATGGTGTTTTTCCATGTGCACTGCGTTACCTTTCAGCGCTTCACGGAAGCTCTCCAACACATCGCGGCCAACATCTTCCAGGTGCGGAAAAATTTCCAGAACATTCTTACCCGTCGCATCATCTCTTTTATAGTTGGTCTGCTCTTCGTATTTTCTGTTAAAGAGCAGAATTTTTTCATCAAGCCCGATCGCGCAGATGTAATCCACAGAAGCATCAATAATGGTATCCATCAATTGTTTCTGGTGAATGATCTCGTCGTTTTGTATGAGCAGCTGCCGGGTCCTTTCGGCAACCTTTTTTTCGAGTTGTTCCGATTGTGCTTTTTCCTGGGTAATATCGAGTGCGGTGCCGTACATTCTGCGGGGTTTTCCATCTTCAGAAAAAATGATCTTTCCGTTGGTACGAACCCAGTGAACGGATCGATCGGGCCAGAGCAAACGCAGCTCATAAAAAAGCGTTCCGGTTTGTAATGCGTCTTTATGTGCCTGTTTCCGGGCTTTTGCATCTTCCGGATGAAATACATTTCCGAAATGTGTATGAACCAGCCCGTTTACTTCCGAAAAACCAAACATCCGGGCCAACCGTTCCGAATAAATAAATTCGAGCGTTTGCATGTCCCAGTCGAACGTTCCTACTTCCGCAGCTTCAATGGCTAAGCGCAATCGTTGTTCTGTATCATTTTCAGACTTCAGCTCCGCTGTTTCCTGTAGCGTTGCAAACACGCCTGCAACATCGCCCTGAGCGTTAAACACCGGCTGATATGTACTATTGAAAAAATGCGTTATACCATTTTTATCCGACCCGGTAAGTAATTTTTTATTCTCCGAAAAAATCACTTTTTTTTGTTCCCACACTGCTTTTAATTCAGTTTCAGTGATGGCCCACAAACCGGGATGTCCGTCCCTCCCTTTTTGTACGGGAGGCGGATACGGCAGCTGGAGCAGACGGCTGCAAGCATCGTTGTAAAGCTCAATATGATCTTTTCCCCACCAGAGAATGGAAGGATAAGGAGAATTAATGCAAAGTCCCGCTGCTGTTTTTAAATGAGGATCCCAGCTAAGAATAGCTCCCAGCGGTGTTTTCTCCCAAGTAACAGCATGGATTGATTTTCCTGTTTCACCAACACCTAAAAAGAGTTTCGCAGCAGCATCAGATGAATTCATAATGTGTAAGGGTAGTAATAAATAGAATCAGCACCGTATATGCTCTGACAAAATTTTTGTTAAAACAGAAATGCTGGTTGGCTTGATGATGTAATCGGTGGCGCCCAGCTGTTTTATTTCACTGATCACTTTATCGTCCGAAGATGTGGAATAAATAAACACAGGCGTATCGGTCAGGTGATCCATTTTCCGCAGCTCGATGAGGCATTGTTTTCCATTCATCCCGGGCATGTTGAGATCTAAAAAAATGCAGCAGGGATTAAATGTTTCATCTTTTAATTTATTGATCGCCTCTGTTCCGCTGCTTGCAAATACACAGTCCACTGGTTCATCGGTATCTTCCAATGCCAGTTGAAAAACGCTTTGGTCGTCCTCATCATCATCAATTAAAAAGCAGATCTTATTTTGCGTCATATCCCAAAGTTAACGAACCTGAAGATAACAACAAAATATATCGCCAATTATTGGTCGATCGCATGCCGGTGCTGGTTTTTACGCCTTTTTTCTGTTGGTAAGCAGTACCGCAATTCCACCCAGCAATAATACACCGCCTACGATCGGCGACCACTGAACGGGGTGATTTACTTCTTTATTAATTTCAACGGGCCCAAGATCGACCACATTTTTTTTGGTTACATAATTAAACCCGGTGATGGCCATCATGGCAATTCCTACTATGATCAATACAATTCCTAAACTTTTCATAATTATTAATTTTTAGTTTGTTTAATGTATATAAAAACAAACGCCATGAATAAACACACCCATTTTGAGATTAAAACGTAGAAATTTTACCCCGGATAAATCCACAATATGTATATTTAGAAACCGGTAAAAGCCTGTAAATAAAGGGAATTAAAAAAAAGGTAGAATTGCAACAAAAAATGGCACGGTTCTTTAAAAGGAGAATGTGAAAACTGTTAGCAATAATTGGTTTTGTTTGTGTTTAGAGAAAAAAAGTCCTTTGTAAAATTACAAAGGACTATTTTTTTTATAGTTATAAGATTCGTTTTTGCCACAGATTCACCGATTAAAAACTATAAAAAGGATTGCATGGATTCGCGGCTTTTATTTGCTCCGGGCGAAAAAGTCCTGCTCACGATATTTTACACACACAGTCTAAGATCCAACATCTAATATCCAACATCCGATAGCACATTCTTTTGTTTCCATCCGGGAAAATAATGCAACTTTATAAATTTCCATAATTTTCTTAAGGAAAGGATCGCTCCTTTTTGCACCAGGTATTTTTTGATCACTTCCCTGTTGATACTTCCTGTTTCCAAAATGGCTTCGTTGAGATCATGACTGGAGATCTTCCATTTTTTTGTAAGATAATTGACCTGGTCCTGCTCCCAGGGATAGATCTCTGTTGTTTTACTTAAATTATACAATGCCATATTTATGAATGATTAAGATGTTTATACTTTTTTAATTAACCGCAAAGGGCGCAGAGGGCGCAAAGCGAAAATGGGTTTCTCAAACACAGCGTCCTGATACATGATACTTGATACCTGTGTCTTAAAAGCGATAGCCCAGCGTTCCCTGCAGCCATACATTTTTATAACGCGGTACTGTTGATGTTCCGTCGCCATTATTATTTTGCAGATCAAAACCATAACGGCCGCCAAATACAAAACCTCCTGCATTGATATCAAACCCTACCACACCCGCTAAAATATTTTTACGGAGATTGTCGTTCCTGAAATCCTGCTCCTGGTAACTTGCGGTGTTATTGCCGGTAAACACATCGCTCTGGCTCATTAAATAAGAATATTGCGGACCGGCTAAAATGGTAAAATGCCTGCTTGGTTTAATTGCCAGCAATAAAGGAATGTCCAAAAAGTTGGTAGTCCTGTAATATGTATAGCTGGTATTGGGATCATTTACATTGCCGTATCCCTGGTAACCTTTCTGGGAAAATAATATTTCGGGATGAATGCCTATATATTTCCCGATTGGGATCTGGATAAATCCACCGCCTACAAAACCAAATTTTGCATGTGCGTGAAAATTATCTCCCTGCTCGTCGTATACATTTGAATAATTTGCTCCCGCTTTTAAACCGATGTGAAATTTTCCACGTGAATCGTTTTCATCCTGCGCTTTTAAAGATGCTGTTAAACTGAGCAGCAACGCAGCAATGAGTATTGTTAATTTTTTCATGATCGTATTTTTTAATTTTATTAATTCGTTTTGTTCTCAATTGTTTGTCACTCTTATTCTACACACTAAAAGAATAATGCCAGCGCTTAAAACACAAGCCTTCTCATTTCATTTTCTTCATCGGCAACTACTAAATGCCGGATAATATAAATCATTACAAGGCTAATGATGGCTGCAAAAAAGCACCATACGGAAAGTGCGTACAAGCCGTAAAATATTTTTGAGGCAATGAGCGATCCGATAGTCAGCACCCCGAGGAAAGGCATTCTCCAGGTAGTGGAAACAAAAGTGGGAATCACTGCAGGAATAAGATAAATGACGGATAAAATGGCCGGGGCATGGAACGGTGTAATAAAAGTGTATAAAATGTGATGGTTATCAATCCCGGAATGCACCGGGAACAGGATCATACGGGTTGCCAGCAATAATGAGCAGAACATTCCCAGCCCGGCAATGTATTGCAGGATCCGTCCCCTGCTCCTATCCTTTTCAAGTGAAAGAATGACCAATGGCATCCACGTGGGCCAGAATACCTGCGCGAAAAATAAAAATAAATACGTGGCGGGCATGTTCAGAGAAGCAAACGTTTCTGTTTTTAATGAAAGCCATACAAAACCTTCTATTAACTGCTGTACACCAAAAAAGAAGGGCGTGAATCCCAGAATTTTCTGTCCGGATGTTTTTGCATTCTTAATTGCCACCACACTAGTGGCACAAAGTATAGCTCCTGCTGTTAAACTTGCTGTAGTTGAAAAACACATGACGTTTAGTTTTATGGTTATTCCGGAGTGTTTGCAATTTTTATTCCATGTGTTTTTTGTGTTGTTGTAGAAAAATGTTTTTTTATAAATGCTCAAAAATAATACTGTCATCCCAAGTGCCGACCCGGGATCTGTTAAATACTTGCAGCGCCTACACAGTTCTTAATTGGCAGATCCCGGGTCAGGCCCGGGATGACATGTCAGGAGAGTGTTTTTGTTTCCATAGCAGCATTGTTTCACAACCTGAACCAAAATTTCCACTAATGCGAAAATAAAAAACATCCTGAAAAACAGGTTGGCACATTTTTTAAAGCGCTTTATGTTATAACAAACAAAATCACTAAAACCAAACAACGACAATGGTATCAGGAAAATTAAAATTATTTATCGTGGATGATGACCGGCCGATGGCGATTACATTAAAAAACTTTTTGTACTCGAAGTTTGGAAAAGGCTTAGACATTTTTCTTTTTAACAATGGGGAAAAATGTTTACAGAATCTCGATAATAACACAGATATCGTGATCATGGATGCGGATGCAAAATCAATGAGCGGGCAGGATGTGGTAAGATCGATTAAAGCGATCAGCCCCAAAACGGAGGTAATCGTATTTTCCAACAACCAGGATGTGGCCATTGCAATTGAATCGTATAAAAAAGGTGCAGCGGATGTGGTAACAAAAGATACACGCGGCATCAACAAGATCACTTATTTCATTAACAAAGTGATCACAGAGCCGATCCGCAGGCTGGTTGATGAATATGGCGTATCAAAATTCATGGTAATTTTTTTCAGCACGTTTATCACGATGGGAATTGTGGTTTACCTTTTTATTAAATATGTTCCAGTTTATCTTCATCACTAAACAATGATCTGTAAATGCTTCCATAAAAAAATGTTTATCAATGCCTTGTATGCAGGGCTGATTTTCAGCGCGGCTATTTTTAATGGCTGCGACCCTAAAAAAAATGAAGATCCTAAAAAAGTAGCGGAGCAGCACAACGATGCAAAATTTAATACCAGCAACCAGGAAAGCGATGCGCATTTTTTAACGGATGCTGCCGCGATGTGTTTACAGCAGATCAAGCTGGCAAAACTGGCACAGCAAAACAGTATCCGCCCCGACGTACAGGAAAGAGGAAAAATATTTGAAACAGAATACACAAAAATTTATAAATCGATCACTTACCTCGCTACTATTAAAACGGTAACGCTACCGTCCGACCTGAGCGACGAACAGAAAAAGATCTATACCGACCTGGGATTTGAGATCTCAAAGGATTTTGATAAAAAATATTTCGATCGTGTGATCATTGATCACAACGCCGCCATTGAAGAATATCAAAAGGTACAGAAGGAAACATCGGACGGCGAAATAAAATCATTTATTGAAAAAACACTTCCGGTACTGACAGGGAATTTAAACCTGATCAAAACGTATCAGCAACAATAAGTTCCATTAATTTAATTAAAATGAAAACAGCTTTTTTTATCATAGCAGCGCTTGCCTGTAACAATACATTTGGACAGGCTGAAAAAAAACAAGATAATTTACCGGAGCCGTACAACACAAAATCGGTTTCGAATTTCAGCAATGTACTGGGATGGAAAGACGGCAGAATGCCGCAGGCACCATCCGGCTTTACTGTAACAAAATATGCCGATGGATTTGACAATCCAAGATGGATGTACGTAACGCCCAACGGCGATGTGCTGGTTGCTGAAAGTAATTCCAACCATTCATTTCTCGAACAGGTAGGCGGCACGATTCTCGGCGCTTCCAAATCAAATAATTTAAGCAAAAGCGCCAACGTTATAACGCTGCTGCGCGATACAGACCACGATGGAAAAGTTGATTTACGTGAAACTTTTTTAACGGAAGCAGAAGGATTGGATCAGCCGTTCGGAATGCTGGTTATTGGAAAATGGCTGTACGTTGGAAATTGCGCTTCATTAATGCGTTTTCCTTATACAGCGGGACAAACAAAAATAACTACCAAAGGCGAAAAAATAATGGACCTGCCTGCGGGCGAGCACAACCGTCACTGGACACGCAATATCATTACGAATGCCGACAGCTCTAAAATTTACATTGGTGTTGGGTCGGGCAGTAATGTGGCGGAATACGGACTTGACAATGAAATTTTACGTGCTGATATCCTGGAAGTAAATCGGGATGGAACCGGAATGAAAGTATATGCGAGCGGGATCCGTAACCCGGTCGGAATGGCCTGGGCACCGGGAACAAAAACACTTTGGGCGGCAGTAAACGAACGCGATGAATTGGGCGATGAGCTTGTACCGGATTACTTTACAAGTGTAAAAAAGGATGGATTTTATGGCTGGCCATATTCGTATTACGGACAACACCTTGACCCGAGGATGAAAGAGCAAAAACCGGAGCTTGTAAAAAAAGCGATCGTTCCGGATGTGCAATTGGGCTCACATACGGCTTCACTCGGATTGGCTTTTTATACCGGCAAAACATTTCCTGAAAAATATCATAACGGTGCTTTTATTGCACAGCATGGGTCGTGGAACCGGTCTAAATTAGCGGGATACCGTGTTGTATTTATTCCATTCAAAGGTGGAAAACCATCCGGAAAACCGGAAGATTTTTTAACCGGTTTTATTGTTGACCCCGATAAAAATGATGTGTACGGAAGGCCCGTAGGCGTTACCATGTTGCAGGATGGCTCATTACTTATTACTGATGATACAAGCAATACCATCTGGAGAATTGCCGCAACTAAAAAATAAAAATAAATTTTATACATACAGATTATGAAATCATTCACAAAAATTTTAACGATAGCCGCTTTATTAACTGCATTTTTTGCAGTAAAACCGGCGCAGGTAAAAGCCCAGAGTGTGAGCTTCCAGGTTTTTTACGACGATTTGAGCCCGTACGGGCAATGGGTTGATTATCCGTCTTACGGATATGTTTGGGTTCCTTCCGCAGGGCCTGATTTTACACCTTATTCCAGCGGCGGGCATTGGGTGTGGACGGATTACGGCTGGACCTGGGCATCGGATTACAGCTGGGGATGGGCGCCATTCCACTACGGCAGATGGGATTACGACAGCTATTACGGTTGGGTATGGATCCCGGATACAGAATGGGGACCAGCATGGGTTTCCTGGAGAAGAAGCGAAGGTTATTACGGATGGGCACCAATGGGACCGGGTGTTTCCATCGACATAGCCATCGGCGGTTATAACCCACCGGCTGATCACTGGGTATTTGTAGACGGCCATTACATGGGCGATCCGCACATTCACGAACATTACGGGCCAAGAGGAAACAACCAAACGTATATTAATAATTCAACGGTAATTAATAATACGTATGTGGACAATAGTACTCACAATACATACGTTTCCGGACCGCGCAGGGAAGATGTTCAAAAAGTGACCGGCAAGAATGTACAAGCTGTTGCGATCAAAGAAAGCCCGAAACCTGGACAACGATTAAGCAATAACGAATTGAACATTTACCGTCCGCAGGTAGCGAAAGGTTCGGATGTAAAACCATCAAAGATCGCCACAAAAGAGGAAGTAAAACCGATTGCACAACGGCCCATGAATAATAAAGCAGCACCGGCTCAGAACAAAGCAGTAAACGGTGCAAAAACACCGGCAAATAATGCTGCTACTGCTCCAAAAGCAACAAAACAAGTGCAGCCGGGAAGACAAACACAGAGCAAACAACCGGTAAATCAAAGTCCGGCTACGCCAAAGAAACAACCGGCACAGCGTCAGCAACCGGCACAGCAACAACCGAAACAACAACAGCAGCCAAAACAACAAGCGCAGCCGCAAAGGCAACAACCTGCGACACAGCCAAAACAGCCGGTTCAACGTACAACACCACAACCGCAGCGGCAGCAACCGGTGCCTCAACAGCAACCAAAACAGCAACCGGCGCCACAGCCAAGGCAGCAGCCGCAACAACAGGCACCACAACCAAAACCACAACAAGCGCCTGCGCCTCAACCGCGACAACAGCAAGCACCGGAACCCAGACAACAGCCTGCTCCACAGCCGCAACAACCACAGCCACAGCCACAACAAGGCGGTGGAAACAGACCTCATTAAATAAAAAAGCAGACAAAAGAAAAAGGAAGTAGACAGTAGACAAAGAAATAAAAACAACAAAAAGGATCTTCAGGTGTGGAGGTCCTTTTTTTTGTGCTCTAAACACACGTAGGCGCTAGGCTCCGCCTAGTGACCCTGCAATTTTTGTCAAAGGCGGAGCCTGGCGCCTACGACATCCTGCAAAAATGAAAATTCGTTCCTCCATTTCTATTTTCGGCTGCTCTAATATCATTTTACAGCAGCCAAACTGTATAAAGCGCTAACGCAAAATGAAAATCGGCGGCTGCAATTCTATTATAGCGCCGCCGAAAATGATTTTCGGCTTGCGCATTTTCATTTTGGAGTAGCCAATTTTCATTTTTCCGTGCGGAAAACTCAAATTTGGCACCCTAAAAACCATTTTGCCGTACGGAAAAACCATCCAGCAGCTCCGCAATTCTATTTTCCGGCTCCGAAAAATCATTTTGCGGCACCGAAAAATCATTTTTAATACGATAAATATGTTTTTGCAGCGTATTCAGGCGTAACGTCCCGCTGCATCCTGAACAAGGCACCCCCCTGTTTATAATGAGGTAACTAAAAGGACAGAAGGTATCAGAAAGGGCAATAGGAACATTTTGACGGGGCAGGTGGATTATTGGAGATTGTTACGTATCAGTGGGAGAAAAAATAGATAATCTATAGAAATTCACAAAAAAAACTGTCATCCCGGGCCTGACCCGGGATCTTATGAATGCTTGCAGAATGTGTTTTATAGTTTTTAATTGGCAGATCCCGGGTCAGGCCCGGGATGACAGCATAGAAGGAGATTGAGCTCCGATCAGCAAACACAGCATCTGCGTATAGCAAACTTTGAACTTTGAACTTGCAACTTTGAACTTGTAATTGAACTTGCAATTGAACTTGTAATAAAAATTATTTCTTACTTAATTCCTTTGATTTTTTCTGACGCTGACTTTTCTGAATTGCATTTTGCTCCGCTTCGTCAATGGAATGCGATTCGTGAATACTGGAATTGTTTTTTGCAACTTCATTAAGTTTGCAATAATATTGCTGGATCACTTTTAATTCATCTTCCGATAAACCTTCCACATTTACCATCCGGTTGCTGGCAAGCTCATGCGCCGCTAATAATTCGTTGAGTTTTAGCTGGATGGCAAGCGAATCTTTGTTTTGTACTTTCTGGATCAGGAACACCATTAAGAAAGTGATAATAGTGGTTCCGGTATTAATAACCAATTGCCAGGTTTCCGAATAATGAAACACGGGGCCGGTAATAAGCCAGATTAACACTAACAATACTGCAATAATAAATGCAGGTGTACTGCCTGTTGCTTTAGCAACATTGGATGCTAAATTTTCAAAAATATTTCTTTTATGTGTCGATTCCGGGAAAGCCATGATATAAAAATTATATAAATACTAAATTATTCCGTCAGCACCATTTGTTGTTTTTTACGCATGGAGCTATTGGCAATACCCGCCAGTTCGCGGTATTTCACTACCGTTCTGCGCGCAATGATCACTTCTTTGTCTTTTAGTAATTTTACAATCTCCGTATCGGAAAAGGGTTTATTTTTATCCTCGTTATTTACGATCTGTTGAATTAATTCCTGCACCTGCACGGATGTAGAAGCGGCGGAATCATCGCCGTCAGAGGAAATAGCACGCATAAATAAATTTTTCAATCCAAAGATCCCGAAAGGTGTTTGTACGTATTTATTACTGGTAATGCGGGAAACCGTGCTGATATCGTAACCGGTTTTGTTGGCAATGTCCTGCAGGATCATCGGGTGTAATTCCTTGATATCGCCGCTTCTGAAAAAGTCGGGCTGCATTTGTGCGATCACACTGATGATGCTCATCATCGTTGTTTCTCTTTCTCTCAACGCATTTACAAGTGATGTTGCATCGGATACCAGGTTCTGAAAATAGTCTTCCACTTGTTTTTTCTCGGAAGAGTTATTAGCGCTCACACCTGCAGAAACAGCATCGTTGTTGATGCGCAGCTTTACCGATTCGGCAGAAGTAAGCGATACAAACAATTCATTGTCCTCAATGGAAACTTCAAAATCCGGAATGATCTGCTCTCTGAGCAGCTCGTAGCGGTTGGTTTCCGTTACCGGTTTCGGATTGAGCTTGCTGATATAAGCAATACAGTTTTCAAAATCTTCTGCAGAAATGTTCAATGCGGTTTTTATTTTCTGGAATTGCCGTTGTGTAAACTCATGGTAATAATTGCTGAGCAATTGAACGGCAGCCGAATGGATCTTATCTTTATCTGTTTTTCTTTTTAACTGCAATAATAAACATTCGTGCAGGTCGCGTGCGGCAATGCCCGCAGGCTCGCATTTTTGAAGCTCTTCCAATGCCTCTATCATTTTTTCCTCCTGGATCATTTTGCCAAATGCAAAACTGTAATCATCGGTTACTTCGCCAATAGGCCTGCGCAAATAACCGTCATCGTCCAGTTCATCCACCAGGTAACACGCAATGGTTGCCTGTTCCGGATAAAGGTTCATCATGTGGATCTGGTCTTTCAGATTTTCCTGAAGTGAATAATACTGCACCACCGGCGCTTCATAATAATCTTCATTTGATTGTTGCTGCTTGTATGTTTTTTCAAGCAGATCATCGTCGTCAGACCATAATAATTCCGAATCAAATTCGTTGTCATCGTTATCGGTCAAATCATCATTATCATTTGTTTCCGCCTCCTGCTCTACTTCCAATACCGGGTTAAGCTCTATTTCATTAGCGATGTATTCCTGTAAGGCATACCCGGATAAATGCATGATGTGCATCAGCTTCAAATGCTGCTGCGACATATAATATCCTTGCTTTTGCTGCTGATTTTGTTTCTGGCTTTGATGCTGGTTCATGATAGTAATGTTTTAGATTTAAGAATTAACAAAAAAGAATCTTAAGAGAAAATAATGATCGGGAAAAAAGAATTGTTTTTATTCTTCTTCTCTTTCTTTTTTCCGGTCTTTGAAACGGGAGATCAATCCTCCTACCCAATCCACAATTGTTTCTTTATTATTGTCAACCACATTGCTGGTTACATTTTTCACCAACAATGGCACGATCAGTTTTGTAAGGAAACCGGAATTTTTTAACAGTACTTTTCTTGTTAAAAAATCGGCGATCAATCCTGCTGAATTCCCCAGGATTCCATTATTATGGCTCGTCAGTACTTTTTCCGCACCGCTGGTAACCAGCTGCAGGGGCCTGAACATTGCTTTTATTTCCTGGAGATCATTTTGAATCACGATCTCAAGATCCGCAGCCTTCGAACGCAAAGCGCGTTGTTCAAAACGCAACTCTGCAAGTGTATTAATCCTCCTCATGGAAATTTATTTTTTTAAGTAATGCATTGATCACAGGCATTTTTATCAATTTGTTGCGGGAGAAATAAATGACCAGACCAACAAGGAAATAAAATCCTGCTATTAAAAAAAAGCCTATGGAAAAATTATGAAAGCAGTGCCCGATTATGAAAGCGGCACCAAGGCTTAAAAACAGCAATACGAATAAAATCACAATTCCTATCACCAGTATTGAAGCGGCTGATCCCATCACATCGGAACCTTTTTCCTGAACATTGAGCGCCACCAGGTCGAGCTTGGTTTCTGCATACTCTTTAACATCAGTAAAAAGTTTCTCTACTTTATTTTTCTCTTCCATAGGTTTTTATTTTTTTGCAATCAATTAATGTGTTCCGTTTGCAGCAGCGGTTTGCGCTGTTTGTTTTGATTTGGATTTGTAATTATCCATTTCTTCTTCGGCTTTTGATTTCAGGTCTTCTGCTTTCGACATCGCTTTATCTTTTAAATCTGTCAGGGTATCTTTTCCCTGTTTGATTTTTTCAGTAAGCTCATCGATCAGATCACCTGCATTATCTGATATTTTTTTGCGAAGGTCGCTTCCTTTACCTGGAGCGAACATCATTCCTAGCACCGCGCCTGCTGCTGCACCCAGCACCAATGCGCCTAATAATTTTCCGTTGTCTGACATGATCGTATTTTTTTAAATGTTAATGATTCTGTTAATTTTTTTCATAAATACATTAAGAATAATCGTGCCCGAAAAATTGTGTTGAATTAACGGGCTATTTAAGGCTATTGCCGAAAAAACAGGGTATTGCAGGCAACAAAGTGTAGAATTTATTACCGTTTTAACAGGGAATCATCCGGATTACAGCCTATAATCCCAGTATAATTAAGGGCATTACTTTTGGAAGATCCTGCGGAGAAAACACATGATGAAAAACTTCCAACCCATTATCAAAGCGAAAAATTACACAACTGAGAAATCGATCAAACTAACTGAAAAAACAATTGAAACGGCTGAATCAGCAAAAAGTTTTTTTACATCTGTTGGCGATTTTTCTGTTTTTATTTTGCGGGTCATCAAAGAAACATTTTCACTTCCTTTTGAATTCAGGGAATTTCTGAAACAATGTTACCAGATCGGGAACAAATCCTTACCATTAGTTGGGATCACAGGAGCGATCATGGGTGTGGTACTTACGATCCAGTCGCGGCCGGTGCTTAATGAATTTGGCGCCGAGTCCATGCTTCCAAATATGGTAGCTGTTTCGCTGATCCGCGAGATCGGGCCGGTGATCACCGCGCTGATCTGTGCCGGAAAAGTAGGCTCCGGAATGGGCGCCGAACTGGGCTCTATGAAAGTAACCGAACAGATCGAAGCAATGGAAGTATCGGCAAGCGAGCCGATGAAATACCTCGTGGTAACACGCGTAATGGCTGCTACACTCATGATCCCGCTTTTAGTAATATTTGCAGATACAATGGGAATGTTCGGAAGCTGGCTGGGTGTAAATATAAAAGGAGATCTGAACATTGCATTGTTTTTTTCGCATGCATTCAGCTCCGTGGATTTTATTGATTTTATTCCGGCCGTTATCAAATCATTTTTCTTCGGTGCCGTGATCGGGATTGTGGGATGCTATAAAGGATACAATGCAGGACGTGGAACCGAAAGTGTAGGAATTGCAGCCAACTCAGCGGTTGTATTGTCATCGCTTTTAATCATTATTGTGGACCTGATCGCTGTGCAGATCACCGACATGATGATCAAATAAGTATAAAATAAACAAACAGCAATGAGCGATAAAGACGAAGCAGTAACAGATGAAAAAGTGATCGAGGTTAAAAACCTGAGCATTTCATTTGGAGAACAGCAGGTATTAAAAGATCTGTCGCTGTATTTACAAAAGGGTGAAAATCTCATCGTGCTGGGAAAATCGGGATCCGGAAAATCGGTATTGATCAAATGCATTACACGGCTTTTACAACCCAATGGCGGCACGATCAGCGTGTTGGGTAAAAATGTAAATGAAGCCACTAATAAAGAGCTGGGAGAACTGAGAAAAAAAATCGGTTTCCTTTTCCAAAGTGGTGCTTTATATGATTCGATGACGGTGAAAGAAAATTTACAGTTTCCGCTGCGCAGGATCAAAAAGGGAATTGCGGCAAAAGACATGCAGGAAAAAATTGAAGAAACATTGGAAAATGTCGGATTAAAAGATGCGTTAAACAAAATGCCTTCGCAGCTTTCAGGCGGAATGCGCAAACGCATTGCACTGGCGAGAACGATCATTGTTGATCCGGCGATCATGTTGTATGATGAGCCTACAACGGGTTTGGATCCGATCACTTCCAATGAGATCAGCTCACTGATCAACGATGTGCAGAAAAAATACAAAACATCGTCCATTGTGATCACGCACGATATCGCGTGTGCAAGGCTGGTGGCCGATCGTGCAGTGATGATCCGCGACGGGGAATTATATGCCGAAGGAAAGCTGGAAGAGCTGGAAAAATCGGATGATGAATGGATCAGATCTTTTTTAAAATAAAAAAACAAATGGAAACAAAACCTACAAAATTTAAAGCACGATTGGGCATGTTTGTCGCAGCAGGCTTATTGCTCTTTGTGACCGGCATTTTTTACATCGGCCGCCAAAAACATTTATTCAATCCCGTTTTTAATATCAATACCACATTTAAAAACATCAGCGGCCTGGAAGTGGGAAATAATGTACGGTTTTCGGGGATCAATGTCGGCACGATCGACAATATCCGCATCATCAACGATACGACGGTAAAAGTGGATATCCTTGTGGACAGGGATGTACAGCAATTTATTAAAACGGATTGTTTTGTGCGCATCATGTCGGAAGGCCTGATCGGCGATAAGATCGTGAGCATCACGCAAAGTGCTTCCGATGCCGGTACGATCAAAGACGGGCAATACCTGGCCTCTATAGAACCGGTGGAAACCGATGCGATCATGAACAGCCTGAAAGTAACGGGTGAGAATGCGGAAGTGCTTTCCAGCCAATTGGCCGACATTTTGTATAAGATCAATAATGGCAACGGAACACTCTCAAGGCTGATCAAGGATTCAACCATTGCCGAAAACCTGGACCAAACCATTATTAATTTAAAAAGCGGAACAAAAGGATTGGGCGAAAACATGGAAGCCGCGAAACATAATTTTCTGCTGAGAGGTTATTTTAAAGACAAAGAAAAAAACCAGAAGAAAAAGGCGGAAGAGCGGAAGGAAAAAAGAGAAGAGAAAAAAGAAGAAAAAGCGGAAGATAAAAAAGACAGTAAACAATAATATGCATCATTAAATTTTAAACATTATGAATACTCCTGATAAAAACAATGCAGGCGACCCGAAAGAAAAACCGGCGCCCAACAACCCCGAAAAATACATCCCCACAAAACCCGATAAGGATAATGACCCAACGGATCCTAATAAACAGGAAATTGATCCCAGGAAAGCAGATCCGACACGTATTGAAGAGCCTAAGAAGGTAGATCCAACACGCATTTAAAAAATATTTTTAAAATTTAAAACAATCTTATTACCTTGTTGTTCAATATAACCAAATCAATCGAAAAAAGGCTGGAATCAATTCCAGCTGCCGATCTTATGAAAAAAAATGTACACACCATATTAATTATTGACGATGAGTTGGAGGTGTGCATTCTTGTCGAAAATTTCCTGAATAAGAAAAACAAACAGGCCGCTCACTCTACTACTTTAAAAGATGGAATTGAAAAATTCAAGAAGTTGAAACCCGATCTGCTGATCCTCGATCACAACCTTCCGGATGGATACGGGATCAATAGTATTCCGCTTTTTAAAGAACTGGATCAATCCATAAAAGTAGTGATCATCAGCGCTATGTCGGATTTAAAAAAACAGGCGATCGAAAAAGGCGCCGATTATTTTATAGAAAAACCGATCAGCTTCAGCGCCCTCAACCTTATACTTCTCAATCATTAAATAAATCCGGGGCTCTCTCCGGATTTATCTTTAACTATCAGATTTTATTGACTCTCCGGAACTTTGCACCATGAAAAGAAATTATTTTGAAAACGTCATTGCGACCGCGTCGCCATAGCTTTAGCGATGGCACAGTCCGTATCACCGTTACCCAATTAAACCACATAAGGTACAAAGAAACACATAAGGCGTGGGGTAAAAAACAAGGAAAATTTACCACAAAAGAAAACAAAAGAATCAAAAGATATGAGTGTTAAACTGAGTGTAAAATACGTGCTTCCTGAGATTGCCTCTCCGCCTGAGCGGATCGCAATGACGCGTTGCACATTGGTATGTACAACTCGTCTTTTGTTTTCTTTTGTGGTTTAAAATTACACGTTGGGATTCACAGTTTGCCTTATGTGTTTCTTTGTGCCTTATGTGGTAGATTAGGCGGGTAGATTTAAATAAGATTTTCTCCGTTTGGGGGATCGGAATGACGCGTTAATTAAAAATTTTCCAATAAGATAAAACAGTTTTGGCATAAACTTTCCGATTTCATTAAATTTTATAAAACGGTACATGAACCTTCATTCGGGAAATCCTTACTGGCTGATTAAAAACGGATTTTTATTTCCGTATGAATCCCTGCAGGAAGATACAACCTGCGATGTGGCGGTGATTGGCGGCGGCGTTACCGGGGCGATCGTGGCGCATTACCTGCAAAAAACGGGAGCAAACGTAATTGTTGTTGATCGCAGGCACATTGCCATGGGCAGCACAAGCGCCTCTACCGCGTTACTGCAATACGAGATCGATACTTCCCTTGTGGATCTGAAAAAAAAGGTCGGAGAAAAAAATGCAAACGAAAGTTATTTGTTGTGCGTGCGTGCGATCGGGGAATTAAAAAAAATAGCAGCAAAATTACCTCTCAGCACAAATTTCCGTTTAAAAAAGAGCTTGTACATTGCTTCCACAATTGCCGATGCAAAAAAGCTGGAAGAAGAATTCAGCGCCCGGAAAAATATCGGGATCGCTCTTAAAAAATTAACGAAAGAACAGGTAAAAAAATTAACCGGCATGGATGCCCCGGCTGCATTGTATTCGGATACCGGTGCAGAAATGGATGCTTACCGTTTTACACATGGAATTTTTCAAAAGCTGCTCTCAAAAGGCTGCAGGGTGTATGACCAAACGGAAATAAAAGAGATCCGCGAATTGCATTCCGGTGTAAAATTAATGAGCGCAAACGGGTCAATTATTTCCTGCAAAAAAATAGTTTTTGCAAACGGTTATGAATCGCTTAATTATCTGAAAGAAAAAGTAGCAACACTCCACTCTACTTACGCGATCATTTCCAAGCCGGTGGATAAAAAATACCTGTCACTATTAAAACCCATGATCTGGGAAACGGCGCGTCCATATTTATACATACGTACTACACCCGACAGCCGTATCATTATCGGCGGAAAGGATGAAAAATTCTACAGTCCCAAAAAACGTGATGAATTATTAATACAAAAATCCAAAGCGCTGCAAAAAGCATTTTTAAAACGCTTTCCTTCTATTCCGTTTGAAACGGATTTTTCCTGGACAGGAACATTTGCAGAAACAAAAGACGGGCTTCCATATATCGGTGTAAGCAAGGAGTATAAACATGCTTATTTTGCATTAGGCTTCGGTGGCAATGGCATTGTGTTCAGCCAGATCGCCGGGGAGATCATTGCGGAATTATTCTCCACAGGCAAAAGTAAAAATGCGGGGTTGTTTGCTTTTCACAGGTAGGAGCTACAGATTCACAGATTTCTTTAATTATTTTACGGAGAAACAATCTCTAAATTGATCGTCATCCCGGGCCTGACCCGGGATCTGCCAATTAAAAGCTAAGAACATACTGCAAACATTTATGAGATCCCGGATCAGGTCCGGGATGACAGTTCTTATTTGTGATTTTACACATAAGACGATCATTCTGCATTTGTTTTTTTGAAAATGATAATTAGCTGTCATTGATTCTACGAATGATACTGTCATCCCGCATTTATTGCGAGATCTCGTAAATGTTAGTAGTATTTAATTAACCGATCCCGCAACATTGCGGGATGACAGTTCTTATTTGTGATCCGAATTAAATTGAACATTCGATAAAAAAATAAACTTTTCCGGTAAAAAAAAGCCATGCAATCACTTACATGGCTTTTTCAGGTGGTTAACCAAAAAATACTTTTATTGAATATTGCACTCTCTGCTGTAGCTTCCTTGTATATCAGAACCGGTTGATTCCTGGTCGTTACATTTATCTTCAGCTCTTTTTCGTGTGTCATCGTATGTATAAAGGCCATCATCTACTGTAGTAGAACCGTTAGTACTGGTATAGATTTTCTGGCATTTACACGTGTAATCTTTTTTGCATGACCCCATAGAAGTTGCTCCTAAAGCAAGTACTACGGCTAAAAATGTTATCTTTTTCATAATTGTTTTTTTTAGTTGTTAATAGTTGATGGAGAGATTTAAATTTCCATGCCAACTTGCATAATAAAAATTTATCACCTCCTGAATTGCCTTTATATACAAGTGATTAGCCATTTTATATTTTTTTCACATGGCATATATGTTGATGATTTTAAAGAAACCATTAAACTTTAAGATCATGAAAAAATTATTCGGCATACTCGCATTATCAATGATGATGCACTATGCAACTGCACAGGATACAGTTATCTTAGCTCCGGCCAATGCGGAAGTACATGGAAAAACATTGAATTTATCAGTGGGAACAGGTTTCTATGGATACGTGGGACACCCTTTGGTACAGGGAACCATCAATTATGAATTTGGAATTGCACGTAATTTTACACTTGCACCCACAGTGGGAATGTTCACCTACAGTGATGGAAATTATTGGGGAGACGATTCCCATGTAAACAGGTATTACACGTATCGTGAAACGTACATTCCTATGGGATTAAAGCTGAGCTATTATTTTGATGAGCTTTTCGGCGCAGGGCCTAAATGGGATTTTTACATTGGTACTTCTGCAGGATATGTGTATCGGAACACCCACTGGGAAAGCGGTTACCAGGGTGATACAACCGTTAAAAATAAAGTGGACAGCTATTATATAGGAATGCATTTGGGTGCGGAATATCACCTGAACAACACTACCGGTATTTTTGCAGACTTGTCAAATACCGTTTCCACGATTGGATTGGGAATTCATTTTTAAACGTTATACATCGCAAACACATCGCTGATCACATGGCAGATCTCGCTGAACAAAGCAGGTTTAGTGAGGAATTGGGAAGCTCCCAGTTTTTTCATTTCTTCCACGTCTTCCGCTCTTTTAGTGGTGGAGTAGATCACAACAGGAATGTTATTCAATCCGGGCATTTTTTTGATCTCTATAAGGCACTGTTTTCCATTTACCCGCGGCATATTCAGATCCAGGAAAATAAAATCGGGCAGCACCGTTTTTTTATTCTTTAAAAGCTCCAGTGCTTCCTCTCCGTCGTTTGCGCTGATGCAGGCAATTGTACTGTCCACTTCTTTTACAGCATCATAAAATAAAGAGCGGTCATCTTCATCATCATCCACAATCAAAACAATCTTTAGCTTACTCATTTCAGAAAAATTCGGATTTATTTTTAATACTTATTAAAAACACTGCAATTTATGCATTTCCAAGCAGATATTGATCCCGTAGATAGCCCTGTTTTTCAACAAAACGGGAATTATATTCTTCAAAAAATACACATTCCACAATTTTATAACGCGCTGGCAGCTGGCATTATTATTTAAAATTATAAAGTACAATAACCTCACTATATAAATAAAACAATACACTGTTTTATTCCGAAAAACGCAGCATCATACATGCTGCGTTTTTTTTCTTTCCAAAGAGTTCAAAGTTTCCAAAGAGTTCAAAGTTTAAAGTTCAAAAGTTTGCTATACGCAGATGTTGCCTATCGTTTTTAATGGTGTTGTTTTAGGGAAATGTTGTTGTTTACAATATTCACAAACAATACTGTCATCCCGGGCTTGACCCGGGATCTCATGAATGGTAGAAGGATCCCCGTAGTTTTTAATTGGCAGATCCCGGGTCAAGCCCGGGATGACAGCCCAAGAAAGTATTTCTGTTTCCATAAACAATATTGTTCTGCAACATAACCTTTTTAATTAACCGATCCCGCAACAGGTGCGGGATGACAGACTAAAATGGGAATAGTTTTCTTCTCAAACACAGCGAACTTTAAACTTTCCAACTTTAAACATTTTAAATAAAAACCATGCTTCAATCATGAAGCATTATAAACATGAAAAGCCTCCCGTTCTATAACGGGAGGCTTTTTAATGTTGTTAGCGGAGCAGGATTATATAATTAAATGATCGCTTATTCTTCTTCTTTTTTGTGTGATCTTTTTTCCATCTCTTCCACTTCTTTTATAAAAGTGGTGATCTGTGTATCATGATACGCACCGTAAGCATCGATCAACGTTCCTTTTTCGCCGGATTGCGTCTCAATCGCATACATGATTGAGTTGTCAGACGGATCGGACTCTCCTTCAAATCTGTAAAAATTGGTAATTTTCACTTCTTCGGGACGATACACTTTTTCGGTTGTCATTGATTTTAATCCTTCTTTTATTGCTTTAAACTGAGCAGTATAACCAACAGCAGTCAGAGAATTTATTACCGCAGCTAATGTTTTCATGTGCGATTTCTCTTTTAATTCTTCTATTTCTGAATCTTTCATGGCGTTTAATTTTTGGGGTTTATACTAATTGATCTGTATCTGTAAGTTCAATTATACTGCCAAAAAAAATCTTGATAAAAATCAATTAAAAGCGTGGTGGTTATTGCTCAATCGTATATTATCAAAAAGTAAAACTATTGATAAGAAACCGCAGAAGGCTTTCCTACATTGGAATCCAGGAAACCAAAATCAGTTGTAGTAAATGGATTTACCCTGATCAGGCTATTCCCCACTCCGGGCATATAGGGGTAAAATGCCACAGAAATCTCAAAAGCGCTGAAAACCAAATATTCATTTTTTATCAACATCCCAATTCCGAATTGCGAATACACCGGACTGTGGCTGAATCCTGAAGCTTCATTTCCCAACATTCCCATTGAGCAAACCAAATACGGCCCAAAGCGGAAACCTAAAATAGTCCAGGGAGCATACGATTGCACCTGTACCGCCACTGCAATTTTTTCCGTTCCCGTTAATCCCTCGCTGTGAAAACCACTCACACCATAATCATCGTTAATGCTTAAGCTTTGATTTTTAAGTCGGTTCAGCCCCAGCACATATTGCGGTTTTATAAAATTGCGGAACCTCCATCTACCGGCATTCATCAGCGGACTGAAATATGTAATGCGTGCAGCAAAACATTCTTCTTCTATTTTTGATGAATGCAAAAAAGTTCCATACTCAACATTGGAACTTACATATCCCCATTTATAATAAGCGCCCCAGTAAAAGCGCGATCCGATGTAAACCCTTCCCACATTATTGCGCACCTGGTAACCGCCCAGTAACGAAATGGCCCGCCCCGTTGGCACATCCTCCACATACCCGTATTTAAAAATATAACTGTCCTGTATGTATTTACGTTTCGAAATACTGATCGCTCCCAGATAAAAATGTTCATCCGGCCATTGCGCCAGCGAATCGATTGCGGGCTTTTCAAGATAATGCGTTTGATAATACCTTCCGGAAAGGATCAGGTTGGTGGTACGCTCTATCTCCGTGTGTCCGCGGAACAGCTGCCACGATTTACCCAGCCAGTAATCCTGAGTATTAAATTTAAATGATTGTGTGTACAAACTCGAATCGGCATTGCGCAATTGCGCACGGTTCAAATGCTGCAGCAGATACACACCACCGGCCCATTGTGTGAAGATCGAATAAAAAGGACGATCGATGCTGACGCTCTCGTTGTAATTCCGGAGATTATCAATATCGTAATGCAGCGTGGTGCTGATGTAGGTATTCTGAATATTTGAAATATAATAATTGGTTGTATTTACGGAAATATTTGAATTTTTATTAAAGCTGTAATCATTTTCCAGCTGATGCCCCAATCCTAAAAAATTCCGGTCGCGCACATTGATCTTGAAATGCGTAGTAGAAACATCGGCAATCGCAATGATGCTCCAGATATCGTACACACGGATAAAAAGATCCACCGAATCGGTTTCACCAACTACCTGCGGATAAAATACCACTTCCCGCACAAAGCTCTGGCTGCGGATCAAACGTTCCGATTCTTTTACTTTAAGCGAATCGAAGGTATCGTGTTTTTTAAAAATAAGCCGGTTGCGAATGCTGATCGGTAAGCTTTTCACATGCAGCGAATTTCCTGCTTCTTCTAAAAACGTTTCCGGTTTCCGGGTGGTATCATGCACATCATAACCAAAAGGATCCACCGTTACAATGTCGATCTTACGGATTACTTTTCCTTCGTACTCCGTATAATACTTTTTTTTAACCTCTGTTTTTACAGGCTGTTCGGTCACTTCCGAGCGGATAGGGCGAAAAACCAGGCGGTATAAAAATTTGGTAAATTGCCGCTTGTCAGAAAAGCTCTGGATCTTCCTGTATAATTTCGCTGAATCCGTTGCCTCTTTTTGCTGCACCTGTCCCATCGCATGAAATACGGATGCAAACATTACAATGCAGAAAAATAAATAGTTACGAAACTGTAGCATGGTTTCAAAAAATAAGCACCGTTACGTTTTTTTGTTCATTTTAAATCCCTTCGGCAAACCAATTGCAGGCATGATGGCGCTTTGCAGCGATTTCCAGGTATAGTAAAAAAAGAAACGGTTCGGGTCGCGCGGAAAATAAATCGGTGTGATCCTTACCGGTTTTCCTTTCGAAGGATTTTGTTCATTAATAATAAATTGTTTCGCAATGAAGGTCAGCAACTGGTGTTTCGGATCCTGTCCCTGGTCTGTTCTATCCAGCAATTCAACTTCCAGGTTGTGATACATGAATTTCATACTGCCTTTTGAATTCACATCGTTTGCATCAAACGAAAAAACCAGCGAATCCACTTTTCCGTTTTTTACATGAATGTGCGCGCTGTTCTCCAACATAGGATTAACGGCATTCAGGTCCATTTCGTATAACTTCCCGCTGCAGGTAAATACTTCTTTAGGCGAACTAAGTGCAAAACAATAATAAGCATCCAGCTTTCCCTGGTTCATAAAATAAGCAGTTGCTTTTAATTTTAAATTACTGTTCTCTGTGTAAATACCCGTATCATTTTGCAGGCCAATGATAGAGGCATTCAGCCGGTTAAATGAAATACTCCCCGCCTTTGGAGCTCCCGGCTCCAGGTCATCATACGTAATGTTTGCATTGTGAACCCCGATCGAATCCACGGAAATAAAAAACGGGATCTTCCGTATCAATAATTGCATGGAAGGTTTTTTTTCATGTTTGAACTGTATATTTTTATCGCGGAATACATACACCAGCAAATTATCGATGTCCAGTTTTTTTGCAACAAACCAGTTGTGCTCTATAAATAATTTCACATCCATTTTGGTAAAGCTGATCTTGCCGGTATGTAAATCCGTACGGCTTACCTGCTTGCCTGCCATTTTTCCAAATGTTTTTTTATCATAGTTCGGCGCCAGCGTCAGCGAATCAATCGTAAGAACTGAATCTGTATATGATGCGTTCATGTTTCGTCCCAGCAGCGTATACATTCCTTTTCCCATCTGGTACGAAAACGTTTTCATGGAAACGTTGAACGTATCCGCAAGGAACAACCGGTTGAGCTGCTCCACTGTTTTATTGATCGTGAAATTTTTAATATCAATGTAATTTTTTTCCGATGAAAAGATCTGTTCCGTTCCATTGCGATACATCCGGATCTTTGCATTGTTAATATCGATCGTGTGGATCGTTAATGCATCCAGCTTTTTCGACATCGCGCGGTAGATCGAGAACGAGGTGATTTTCAGCGAGTCCCTGCTTTTTTCCGGAAGCATGCGCGTTCCCTGGTAAATGCTGATCGCCAGGTTTCCGAATTCCACATTTTCGGCAATAGCCTGCCTGTCTTCCAGGTAAGCGATAATGCCTAATCCTTCCAGCTTTACATCGTCGGCGGTAATGCCATATTGTGTTTCCAGGCAATTCGCGCAAGCGCCCGTAGGCGTAAATTTAAGTTTGTTGAATACCAGCGAGCGGCCGATCAGGCTCAGCTCAATATTTTCCAGCTGCAGCGAATAGGTTCCGTGCGATACCTCCGTTACCTGCGTTTGCAAATAAAGAATGATCCTCTTATTGATATAATGATTGAATGTTACCTGGGCGATAACCACGAGAAGTATACATGCACATAAAAAGTAAATGAGAAACCGGGCAATCTTTTTGATTATCATGTACAGACAAGTTCCAAAAGAGTGCCACACTCCACTACTAAAATAATTAAGTTTATGCAAATTAAAAAAACGTTTTCAAAAACAGGAACACTGCTCAAAGAGACCTTCATTGGCTTCATTGACGATAACGCTATTAAACTGGCAGCTTCCTTATCTTACTTTACCATCTTTGCATTACCTCCATTGCTCATTGTTATTATTTCGCTTTGCGGTATTTTTCTGGGGAAAGATGCTGTAAGAGGGGAAATTTTTGGACAGATCAACGGCCTGGTTGGAAATGAAGCAGCATTGCAGATCCAGAATATTATTAAAAATGTGAAGTTAAACAGCGACAATGTGTTTGCTGCCACCGTGGGTGTGATCACACTCCTCATCGGTGCATCAGGCGTATTTGGCGAGATCCAGAGCTCCATCAATTCTATCTGGGGATTAAAAGCAAAACCGAAACGCGGCATTATGAAATTTTTAAAGAACAGGCTCATGTCGTTCTCCATGATCGGCTCCATGGGATTTCTTTTACTGGTAGGGCTTATCATCAATTCCGTAATGGACATTCTCAATACGCGGTTAGCGCATCGCTTCCCGCAATTTACCATAGATACACTTTATGTGGTCAACCTTGTGCTTGTATTCGCGATCATTACTTCCCTGTTCTGCGTTATTTTTAAAACCTTACCGGATGGAAAAGTAGCGTTGAAAGATGCACTCATCGGATCGTCCATTACCGCTTTTTTATTTATGTTCGGAAAATTTGCGATCGGTGCATACCTCGGCCGTTCCACCATTTCCAGTACATACGGTGCTGCCGGATCAGTGATCCTGATCTTGCTGTGGGTGTATTATTCCGCCATTATTCTTTATTTTGGAGCGGAGTTCACAAAAGTGTATTCGCGCTTATACGGCAGTAAGATCATTCCCAACGATTATGCAGTGCAGGTGGAAACGCAGGCTACCGAAGTAGAACCGGCCGTTGTAAATCATGATTAAAAAAATCATTACTAATTTTACCGGAAAAAAAAATTCTACCACATAAGGCACAAAGAAACACATAAGGCGTAGCGTGAAAAAGGTTCACCACAAAAGGAACAAAAGAAAGCAAAAGACGGATTGTAAAATTGCACCCTGGCAAGCTACACCATGCCTTATGTGTTTCTTTGTGCCTTATGTGGTAGAAAAAACACACAGCTTTGCGAACTCTGCGTCTTTGCGAGACAATACACAGCGCCGCACAGCTCCGCGTTCTCTGCGTCTCTGCGAGGAATAAAACCGCGCCACTGCGAGTAACCCGCTGTAGAATCAATTCTACACAAATTCACTCTTTTTACGTAAATTCACTAAATAAACAGGCTTTTTTTTCTGGCAGGGTAATTTCAATGTACCGGGTAATATAAACATAAAAACAAATACATATTATGGGAAATTTACTTTATATCATCGCGGTGATCCTCATTATAGGATGGTTAATTGGTTTTGTTGGTTATCATTTAGGAGGCTTAATTCATATCCTGCTAGTGATTGCAATCATATCAATTGTATTACGTCTTATCAGAGGTGATAAAATTTAATCAGATTTTTTAAACCACACAAATGCCCTGGTTATAATCAGGGCATTTGTTTTTTTACATTATGACCGATAAATTAATAATCGTCTTAAAAAAATTATTAAAATTTATACTCTGGCTGGTAGCTGTCATCGTCTTCCTGCTTGTAAGTCTTATTGTTGCCATAAAAATCCCTGCCGTACAATCAAAGCTCATCAATGCCGCTACCAATTATGTAAGTTCCCGTACACATACTTACATCGCTATTAAAAAAATAGGGATCTCGTTTCCAAAATCAGTGTATGTAGAAGGCTTGTTATTAAAGGATCTTAACCACGATACATTGCTGTATGCAGGCGATGCAAAAGTAAACATGGACATGATCGGTTTGCTGCACAGCAAAATTCATTTTAAATCCATCGACCTCGAAAATGTTACCGCTAAATTATCCCGCGCGGAAAATGATACCACTTTCAATTTCAATTTTCTGCTGACCGCTTTTAGCGATTCTACAAAAAAAGTAAAAGTAAAACAGCCGAAAAGCTCTAAAACAGACCTTTCCATTGACGATGTTTCGCTCAAAAATATTCATTTTACATACAATGATAAACATTCCGGCGTTTACGCTTCCGCGAATTTCAGCGATCTGGCACTCAGCATCGATCAGCTGGATGTAGACAATCTTATTTTTAAAGTAGATGAAGTAACACTTGAAAATCTGCACAGCAAAGTAATTATCAGTAAAAGAAGCAAAAGCGGGCCTTCCGGCGAACCGCAGCAAATGCCGGTAATCTCGGCAAAGAGCATTACGATAAAAAACAGTGCATTTGCGTTTGACGACCTTGTAGGAAAACAAACTGTTTTTTCAAACATCACTGATCTCCGGGTAAAAAATGCAGCCGTCGATCTCAACAAATCAAGTGTTAACCTCGACGAATTGCTGCTTGCAAAAAGCAACACAGGCGTTAGCACTACCGATCTTCCCAAAACGGGAACCGATAGCATTGCATCCGTTTCCACTTCCGAAAACAACTGGAATATAACTGCGAAAAAAATAGAATTGAGCGACAATCAATTTTCTTATAATGTGCTTAACAAACCCGAATTAAAAAAAGTATTTGATGCGGCGCACATTCATTACAAACATATTTCGCTAGATGCAAAAGATCTTTTCTATTCCACAGATAAGATCCTGGCAAATGTAAATTCCTTTACAGCTGCCGATTCTACGTATTTTGTGGTAAACCAATTTTCTACAGATTTTGTGATGAATAAAAATTCCATCACCGCAAATAAGCTCATTCTCAAAACAAATAATTCGTCCATCAATGCAACTGCCGGTATTAAGTATTCTTCCTTAACAACCATTGCCGATTCCATTGGCAAGCTGTATGTAAATGCAGATCTGAAAAAAACAATCGTTCACACACGCGACATTTTATATTTCAGTCCGCAGCTCATCAAACAACCATTTTTTAGCAGTGCCGCCAATTCGGTAACCGTTTCCGGAAAAGTGAACGGCACTATCGGCCATTTAAGCGGGCAACAACTGGTGATCAATACCGGGGAGAAAACAGAAATTGCCACCGATTTTACCATCATTGGTTTGCCCGATGCAGAAAATGCTTATTTTGATATTCCCGAACTGACCGTTACCAGCGGCAGCCGTGATGTAAAAAAATTACTGGGCGACAGCCTGCTTCCAAAAAGCATCGCGCTGCCGCAAGACATAAAACTGAATGGAAAATTTAAAGGAAAGCTGAAAGCATTCTCCGGCGCGGTTGATCTGAAAAGCGATTTCGGAAATGCAGAAGTGACGGGCGACATCGACAAGGCAGAAAATTTTTCGGGAAACCTGCACATTCATCAGTTTAATGTGGCGCGCCTGCTGAATGACACCACCGGCATGTTTGGCCCCGTAACGCTAAATGCAGTAATCAACGGGCACGGGCTGGATAAAGAAAAAGTGCAGGCAAAAATAACTGCAGATGCACCGGAATTTTATCTGAATAAATACACGTATCACAAACTAACTATTGATGGAACTGCATCCGGACAAAAGTTTGAAGGAAAAATAAACCTCAACGATCCCAATGCTGTTTTTGATTTTGACGGCATTGTAAATGTGGCGAAAGACAGCGAACAATATAAATTTAACCTGAATTTAAAAGGTGCCGATCTGCAAAAATTAAAAATTTCAAAAGATGATTTCCGCATCGGGCTTTTTGCCAATGCCGACCTGAAAGGAAAAGATTTGAATACAATGAAAGGAACTGCGGGCATCACAAAAATAGTGGTGTCGCACGACGGAAAAAGATATGTGCTCGATTCGTTTTTACTGGCCACTGTAAATGAAAAAGGCAAAAGCGAACTGAACGTAAGCAGCGCCATCATCGGGATAAAATATGCAGGCACATTTGCACCGGCCGAATTGGCTACGCAGCTAAAACGCCACGTCGACCGTTATTTTGCTGTGAGCGATGGCGCAAAAGATACGGTACATTCCGCCACGCCGCAGCATTTTACATTTGAGATCCAGCTGCACAATCATCCCATTATTTCGGAAGTATTGCTGCCACAGCTCACACAATTTGAACCCGGCCCCATTACCGGCAGCTTTGACAGCGAAACCGATAATTTAAAAATAAATACCGCTTTTAATAAAGTTGAATACAATGGATTTTTAGCCGACAATGTATTGATCGATGTACATTCGGATGCCAGTTCCCTGAATTATAAAGTATCCTGTCTGAGTTTGTCCAATTCGCAATTAAAATTCGATAATTTCCTGATCAACGGAAAGCTCGCCGGTCAGAAAGCCACTATCAATGTTTCGTCCATTGATTCACTCAACAATAAAAAACTGGCGATCGCGGCAACGCTGCAAAAAGAGCAGGACAATTACAAGCTGACCATTGATCCCAATACATTTTTTATGATGAACAAACAATGGCAACTGTCGGACGACAACGCCATTGTGTTTGGCAAACCCGGTTTTATGATCCATCATTTTGTGATGAGCAATGCGCAAAGTGAGATCAGTGTGGCTTCCGCGAACGACAAATTCAACGATGATATAAAAGCGGAGATCAAAAATTTTAAGCTCGAAGATGTTTCACGCATTATTGAGAAAGATACCAGCCTGGCGGAAGGAACGCTGGACGGAACCATATTGTTGAAACGCGTAAACAATGCTTACGGAATTGTATCCGATATTTCCATTAAACAGCTTTCGATCCGTAAAGTGTCGGTTGGCGACCTTACCTTAAAAGCAAATAATCCAACAACAGAAAAATTTAATATTGAACTTGCATTGTCCGGCAACGGAAATAGCATTTCCGCAAAAGGTTATTTCCTGCCAAACGCTGCGGCGGATGCGCTTAATTTCGATGTCGACATTCAATCGCTTGCATTAAAAACAGTGGAAGCATTTTCACTCGGGCAGGTAACGCAAACTGCCGGGGACGTGTATGGAAAATTTTCCATTCGCGGAAGCACAAAAGAACCGCTGGTGAACGGATCACTTACGTTTAAGGATGCGTTTGTAAATCCTGCATTTTTAAATAACCGCCTGCAATTAAAAAACGAAACCATAGAGATCACGCCCAATGCAGTTACGCTGAGATCCTTTACCATATTGGATAAAAACAATCACAGTGCGGTGATCAACGGCAGCATCAACATGGATCATTTCAGCGATTTTAAATTTGCACTTTCGGTTAATACAAAAGATTTTATGCTGTTCAATACCACTGCAAAAGATAATAAAGTGTATTACGGACGAATGATCATCGACAGTAAAATAAATGTAAAAGGCACACCGGGTTTTCCTGTGATCAGCTCCAGCATTAAATTAAAAGAAGGATCTAATTTCACATTCGCAGTGCCGGAATCCAAGCTCACGACCGATCGTGGCGACGGCGTAGTATTATTTATTGATTCACTAAAAGTAAACCCGATCCTTACCCGCGATGAAAAAACAGTAAAACAAAAAGCGGAATTAAAAGATTTCGATATTTCTTCTACCATCGAGATCGATAAAAAAGCAACACTTCGTTTATTGCTCGATCCAAGCAGCAACGATTCATTAGTCGTGAAAGGCGATGCAGCATTGAGTTTTTCACTCGACCCGAGTGGAAAAATAAGTTTGACCGGCGCATATAACCTTACGGACGGAAGTTACCTGGTATCACTTGAAAATGTGGTGAAGAAAAAATTTGAAATTGAAGCGGGCAGCACTATTATCTGGAACGGCGATCCGCTGGATGCAGATGTGAACATCAATGCCATTTATTCCATTCGCGCTGCACCTATTGATTTGGTGGCCGATCAGCTGGCGGGATTAAGCGAAGCCGACCAGTCGGGTTACCGGCAACGGTATTTATTTTATGTGTACCTGAAATTAAAAGGCGCATTGATGAAACCCGAAATAAGTTTTGAGATCCAGCTGGCGCCGGAAGATAAAGGAATCATGGGCGGTTCGGTAAATGCAAAACTGCAGCAGCTCAACGAAGATCCATCGGCATTGAACAAGCAGGTATTTGCATTGTTGGTGCTCAACCGCTTTATACAGGAAAATCCATTGCAAACCGAAACCGATGTGGCAGGTAATGCGGCACGTACAACGGTGAGTAAATTTTTATCGGCAGAATTGAACAGGTTGAGTTCGAAAGTGGTTCCCGGTGTTGAATTGAATTTTGACGTGCAATCCTACGATGATTATACATCTGGCCAGGCACAAGGGCGAACGCAGGTGGAAGTGGGTGTGAAAAAGAATTTATTGGATGATCGCGCAAGCGTACAGGTGGGCGGAACGGTGGATGTGGAAGGCGAAAAAGCACAGCAAAATAACGCCAGCGACATTACCGGCGATGTAACGGTGGAATATAAATTGACGAAAGACGGCCGCTATCGCATCAAGGCATTCCGCCACAACCAATATGAAGGCGTGATAGAAGGCCAGCTGGTGGAAACCGGTGCAGGCGTATTGTATGTACGCGATTTTGATAAATGGAAAGAATTATTGTATCGCTCTAAAAAAAAGAAAAAAGAATTGGAAGAAAAAGCGAAACAAAAAACCGAACAAAAACCAGTAGAACAAACACAAGAACCAACAGATGAAACGCCTGTTACGAAATAATATTTTTTATGTGATCATCGTGATGTTGATCTCTTCCTGCAGCGGCACCAAGCATTTGCCGCCGGGGGAAAAATTGTATGTGGGTTCGAAAGTAAAGATCGAAGCAACAGAGAAGATCAGGAACAAAGGAAAAATTACGGAAGCAGCAAAAAGTGTGATCCGCCCCGAGCCGAATGCCAGTTTTTTGGGGATCCGTACAAAATTATGGCTGTATTCCATTGCCGGAAACCCTACAAAAAAAGGTATCCGCAGCTGGTTAAAAAGTCAGGGCGAACCACCCGTGCTGATGAGTACCGTAAAACCGGCACAAACCGCGCAATACATTGATGCAGCACTTTTTAATACCGGGATCTTCAATGGAACTGCCGATTACAAGATCATCGAAAAGAAACATACGGTAAAAGTCATTTATACGTGTCACGTAAGTAATCCATACACCATCAAAGATGTTTCTTTTAATTTGGGAAATAACGCATTTACAAAGCTGATTGCAGATGCGCAAAAAGAAACGCTGATAAAACCGGGAATTGATTATGACCTGGATGTACTGAAAAATGAACGCGAACGGATTGATGGTGTTTTAAAAGACAACGGTTATTTTTATTTCAGCCCTGATTATTTATTGTTTAAAGTGGATACATCACAAGCTACAAAAACAGTTTCGCTGCAGCTCACCGTAAAGGAAGAAACGCCGGAGAAAGCGCTGATGGTGTACACGATCGACAATGTGTACATCAACCCGGATTACTCGCTGAACGAAGGAAAAGATACGCTGAAAAAAGAACACGAACGTTTGGTGGTGGACAGTGTTATTTTCCTCGACAAAAATACTAAAGTAAAACCAAAAGTAATTCTTGAATCGGTTTACCTGAAACCCGGATATACCTATTCGCGCAAAAATCACAACATCACACTCAACCGTTTGATGAACCTGGGTGTGTATAAATTTGTGCGTGTAAAATTCAATCCGAGTAAAACCGATTCTACAAAATTAAACATGATCATTTTACTCACGCCCATGCCAAAACGTACGCTGCGGGCGGAAGGAAATATTATTTCCAAATCAAATGATTTTGTGGGACCGGAAGCAAACGTGAGCTTTCGCAACAGGAATGCATTACACGGAGCTGAATTATTAAACCTGAACCTGGCAGGTTCATTTGAGACACAATTCAGCGGAAAATATAAAAACCTCTACTCCTATTCTGTGAATCCACAGGTGGAATTATACTTCCCCCGTTTTATTGTTCCGTTCCGGATAAAAAAAACAAGCAGTTTGTACGTTCCGAAAACAAAATTTTCCATCGGTTACAATTATTTAAAACGTATCGGTTATTTTGATCTGCGCTCCTTCCAGTTTATTTATGGTTATAAATGGAAAGAATCTATTACAAAGGAACATGAACTGGATCCGGTAAATGTGAATTTCACTTCCGTGGTAAACAAATCGCCTGAATTTAACACGTTGCTGGAATCCAATCCTTTCATTAAAAAAAGTTATGAAGAACAATTTATTGCAGGTGTTACGTATTCATATCGTTACAACGAGCAGGTGCTGCCATTAAAAATAAACCAGTTTTATTTTAACCTCCTGACCGAAGCAGCAGGAAATACATTTTCGGCGCTCAACAGCATCGGCGGAAAAAAAATATCGGCGGATCAGCCTTTCTCCATTGGCGGGACACCTTATTCGCAGTTTGCAAAGATCAGCGTGGATGCGCGGGATTATTACAATTTTACAAACAGTAAGATTGCGTTGCGCCTGTTTGCCGGTGTTGGCAAAGCCTATGGCAATTCCTCCACACTGCCGTATGTAAAGCAGTTTTTTAGCGGTGGCCCGAACAGCATCCGCGCTTTCCCGATCAATTCCTTAGGCCCGGGATCATTCCTGCAGCCACGTACCAGCGATGCTATTTTTATTCAGCAGGGCGGCGACGTAAAATTAGAATCCAATGCCGAATACCGTTTTGATATTTTTAAATTCCTGAAAGGCGCTGTATTCGCAGATGCGGGCAATATCTGGTTGTTGAAAAATGATCCGGCTGTTACATCACCGCCGTTTGCATTCGATCGTTTTTACAAAGAAATAGCAGTGGGTGCCGGTGTAGGATTACGTGTGGATGTTTCATTTTTTGTATTGCGCTTCGACCTGGGCGTTCCGCTCCGCAAGCCATGGTTGCCGGAGAACGAGCGCTGGGTTGTTAATAAGATCAGCTTTGGCGATCCCAACTGGAGAAGCGATAACCTCATCCTGAACGTCGCCATCGGTTATCCGTTCTGATCTGGCACATTTCTTTTTTGCTGATGGTATACTAACATAAAAACAACGCAAAAATGAAGACTAAAAAACAAATTATGGGAACTATTATCATAAAAGGAGCATTCATTTGCTTTTTAAGCATCGGACTTTTCTCCTGTTCCAATAAACCAGAGGATACAAAAGAAGTAGCCGAAGATCATAACGATGCAAAATTTGACGATGCAAAAGCAAAAGATGCGCAATTTCTTGTGGATGCAGCAGAAATTAACCTGGAAGAAATTCAATTGAGCCAGCTTGCATTAGCACAATCCAGCTCCGCTGATGTAAAAGAACTGGCGAAAATGATGCAGGATGACCACAATAAATCATTGAACGAATTGCAGGCACTGGCGGCAAGCAAATCGATCACACTCCCCGGCTCTATATCAAAAGACGGACAGGATGCATATACAAAACTGATGAATGAATCCGGAAATAATTTTGATAAAAAATATACTTCCATGATGGTGGACGGACACAAAGATGCCATTACGAAATTTGAGAAAGCATCCATCGATGCACAGGATGCAGATATCCGTAACTGGGCAAGCACAACATTACCGGCATTGAGAACACACCTCGATCATGCAATGAATTGCCAGGCAATGCATAAATAGTTTGATCGTAAAAAAATAAGTACCAGAAAATTTGCATCATAAAAAAATTAATAGAAGAGGCTTCCGGGCCTCTTTTTTTATTAACAGGATGTTCATAAATGTCCTCAAACGCATTATCTGGCATAAATCTTTACAATCCGATAGCACGAATCATTATAAATCCTAAAAACATACATTATGGAAACAAAAGATAAAACGATCTCATTATTAAATGAGCTGATCAAAATTAATAACGACAGAATTGAAGGCTACGAAAAAGCTGCAAAGGAAACAACGGAGCAGGAATTTAAAAGTATTTTTGGAAACATGGCGCAGGAAAGCCAGAAATACAAAAATGAGCTGATCGCGGAAGTTACCGGTTTAGGCGGAGCTCCGGCGGAAGGAACAACCACTTCGGGAAAAGTATACCGTGCCTGGATGGACATTAAAGCAGCATTGTCCGGTAAAGACCGTAAAGCCATTCTTGCTTCCTGCGAGTTTGGAGAAGATGCTGCACTGGAAGCTTACCGCGATGTGTTAAAATCAGATGAATTTGCAAAAAGAAGTCGCGAAGTAGTGATCCTGCAACAAAATAATTTACAAAACTCCCACGATAAAATAAAATTATTAAGAGATAATGTGAAAGTGCTTTAATACGAAACTAAAAATTGAAAACAGCTTATTATTGAAAAATAATAAGCTGTTTTTTTATGCGGTAAATGAAATTAAATTTGTACAAATTTAAATATTAATGAGTATCGGGGACTTTGTACTAAAAAGATGAAATTATTTTACAATATTCACAAATAATACTGTCATCCCGGGCTTGACCCGGGATGACAGCTTAAGAAAGTATTTCTGTTTCCATAAACAATAATGTTCTGCAACATAACCATACAAAATAAAAGCATTTGGTATAAACTTCCCGATTTCATTTAAATATTAGAATGTCATAACAAAGGCTTTTCTGCGCACAATAAATCAGAAATCTGCACATCAGAAATCAGTAATCAGTAATCCTATTTATCCTTCTTTCCTGATCGGTTGTTCTTTTTTCCCTTTTTGAGGAACATCTTCCGGTGTTTTTTTGATCGGCATTTTACCCGGAATGGAATCCATGGGCATTTTTTTTATTTTTTCAATGTTAACAGTATCCACCCTCACCGTATCTCTTTTATTTACCTGCGCCGGTGCCATCAATGTGATCAATACACCTGTTGCTATCAATATTGTCTTTTTCATGATCATATTACGTTTATGGTTATGCATTATACAATTAATTAAAACCATAAACATGCCGTGTACAGATAACGAACAGGAACGAAACTACGAATCTGTGTGTATTACAAATTACGAATGAATACAAATTTACGAATCTGTATGTAAGCTGTATAATAGTCAGTTTAAAATTTATTGAATACAGAAAGGCTTCTGCTCTGCGTCTCTGCGAGAAAAAACACACAGCATTTCATACACAGCTTTGCGGACTTTGCGCCTTTGCGAGAAAAAGCACATAGCTCTGCGAAACTCCGTATCCTCTGAGCCCTCTGTGTTAAACCGGTAAAAAAATCCACAGTTTGTAGAACAATAAAAATCACGCCCCGTTCGGTACAACCTGATTTACAGCGAACTACCGTACTGGCATATTTTTTAATTGTGGAGATGTAAATAAACTAAATCTCTTTAATTAAAAAATAAAAAATTATGAAAACACAATTGGCCCCAATCATAGCAGGAGTAATGATCTTATTCGGAACTGCATGTAACAATAACGAGGAAGCTCAAAAAAAAGAATACGACCGCAAAGTAGATTCGATCAATACTGTTCTGGCAACACGTGATTCGGCGATCGGCGAATTTTTAACTTCCTTTAATGAAATTGAAAATAATATAGATTCCGTTGCGATCAAACAAAATGTGATCTCTTCGGATGTTTCCCGTCAAAAAGGCGAATTAAAAGGCGGAATGAAAGAACACATCAATTCACAGATTGCTGCGATCAATGATATCCTGGATCAAAACAGACAAAAAATTGCCAGCCTGAACAAAAAATTGAAAAAAAATGCACTGAACATTAAACAATTTGAGAAAATGATCGCCAGCTTAAACGAACAGATCACTCAAAAAAATGCAGAGCTGGATTCATTGAATGCAAAATTAAATTCATTGAACGAACAAGTGGCAACCTTAAAAACATCTGTTGATACATTAACAACCAACAACAGCTCACAATCGTCTACCATTGCTGCACAAACAGCTTCGTTGCACACTGCTTATTATGTAGTTGGAAAATCAAAAGACCTGGAAGAAAAGAAAGTAATTGATAGAAAAGGCGGCTTACTTGGAATGGGTAAAACTTCCAAAATCAACGGTGATGTAAGCGCTGCCAACTTCACAAAAATCGATTATACACAAGTAATGACCATTCCTATCAACAGCAAAAAAGCAACTGTTGTAAGCGAGCATCCTTCTGATTCCTATGTGTTGGACAAAGATGCAGATGATAAATACACCAACTTACGTATTACTCAACCTGAAAAATTCTGGAGCACCAGTAAATATTTAGTGGTTATTAACTAAAATAATTTCCAATTGGATTAAAAAGGATCGTCAATATTGGCGATCCTTTTTTAGTTCAAAGTTTAAAGTTGGAAAGTTTAAAGTTTGCCTTGCGCAGATGCTGCGTTTGCTGGATTGGAAATCAATCTCTCTCTGCACTGTCATCCCGGGCGCCGACCCGGGATCTGCCAATTAAAAAAATAAATTTATTATTGCCGCGCAGATGCTGTATATTTTTCCACCACATAAGGCACAAAAGAAAACATAAGGCGAAGCGTGTTAAAACAAATTACGTTGGCATGTCAGACCCTGCTCTTATGTTTTCTTTTGTGCCTTATGTGGTGAATTTTTTTTAGTTAAAAATAGTGTCATCAGAAGCTGCTCCGCAGGAGCAAGCGCCCCTCCACATGGCATATTGTTTTATATACCTCAGATACAATCAAACAATTACTAAAAACTAAAAAATTATACATTATGAAAAAAGCAATTTTAATGTTACTTGTGCTCGTAGCAGCTCACGTAAGTAAAGCACAAAAACCGGGAGTAGTGATCAGCGATAAACCAGGCTGGCACAAGATCGGTGAAGTTACCGCAAGCTTTAAAATGGAAAACGAATCTATTGTTGTATTGGGTGCTGATAAATTCAAATCCATTAAATTAAAAGTAACCGATGCCAACCTTGATCTTGAATCGTTAGAAGTATATTACGAATCAGGAGATGTAGATAACATTGCTGTAAAAAGCAGCTTAAAAGCCGGTTCAGAAACACGCGTGATCGATGTAAAAGATAAAAGTTCGATCAGCAAAGTTGTGTTCAAATACAAAACATACCCGAACATGGCGGATCAAAAGGCACATGTGGAATTGTACGGACTTAAATAAAAGCCCTCTCATTGAAAAAAAGCGCGCACTACAAAATTGTAAGAGCGCGCTTTTTTTAGTTCAAAGTTTAAAGTTCAAAGTTTTGCTGTGTGGTTCCTACGGAACGGATTTTTACCACTAAAGCACTAAGAAAAAGGAGAAAAAAAGGAAGAAGGAAAAGAAAATTGTTGGTTCGGGATGACAGCAAACCGGGCAACACCTTATGTTTTCTTTTGTGCCTTATGTGGTGAAATAACACAGCATCAAAACACAGCAAACTTCCGAATTGGAACTTTCGCATTGCGCCTTAATAACAACTTTGAACTTATTTATTAATCACTTCCATGTCCTGGATCCTGTAATTGCCCGTAGTAAGCGTTACATTAAACTCTTTTACAAACAGTAAAATATCATACAGCTCAAAAGAAGTACTCTTGAATTTTTTGATCGGTAATTTTTTAGGATTAAAGGTTGTTCCCTCCTGCCGCACTTTATCAAGCGCATACAACGTAACCAGCACCTCATCACCGTAATGGAATTTTATAGCAACCGCTTCAAATTGATCACGGTTATAATTTTCAAATTTTTTCTCACAGAATTCTTCCAGGCTTTTGTCCACCTGCAGTTTCAGGGAGATCCGGCCTTTCAGCTGCTCGTTATTATGGATATCTAATTCGTTTTTCATTAGGAGTATGCAGTTTTATCCGGGTTAATGGTGCGGTTTATTAAAAATAGAGAATAAAAAAAAGCTGAAACAGATCTTGTTTCAGTCCCGGCCTTGGGGAGAGTACGCCGGAAAACGGGATAAAGGTATTTTATTTTTTCAAATGTACAAACGGGAAATTATGCCAATTCCAGCTCGATATTAAATTTCGTTCCCTTGTTCAGTTCCGTTTGCAATTCGATCTTGCCGTGGTGTGTTTGAATAATATTGCGTGTAGTGGCCAATCCCAGGCCCATTCCGGTAGGTTTACTTGTAAAATAAGGGTCAAATACTTTTGTGAGATGTTCGTCATCAATACCGCAGCCATTGTCCTCGATTGTAATAAAACATTTTTTATTGCCCGAACTGGCAACGATCCTGATCACTCCTTTGTTTGCCTCTACCGCTTCAATTGCGTTGATCAGGATATTTAAAAATGCGATCGTCAGCTTCGATTCATCCGCCACGATCTTTTCATCCTTCCAATCAAATTCCGTAATGATCTCTATGTTCTTCAATTTCGCACGGTCACGCGCCAGGTCCACCGTGTTTTGCAAAATGGTTTCCACCAACACCGTAACACCATTCAGTTCCGTAGGTTTTGAATTTTCAATCAACTCCGTTACCAATGCATTAATGCGCTTGCTGTTCCGTTTGATGATCTCAAAATAAGGCGTGTAATTTTCATCATGGATATATTCCTCCAACTGCTCCACCGACAGGTTAATATTTGTTAAAGGGTTGCGCACTTCATGCGCCAGTGTGCGTGCAATTTTTCCTGCAATGGCCAACTTTTCAGCGATGATCAGATCATGCTCCACTTTTTTACGCATGGTCATATCATGGATAATTCCCTGGTAATACACTTCGCCTTCATCCGTTTTTTGAATGTTGGCCGTAAGCGTACAATATTTTTTTGCACCGGATTTATCCAGCAGCACCACTTCAAAATTAGCACAGCTGCCATTCAAACTTATTTCTTTAATAAATTTTTCGCGATCCTGCACATTCGCGTACAGCTGCGATGCATCCATGCTCAATATTTCTTCGCGCGTGTAGCCAAACAAGCGCTCTGCCGATTTATTGATGTCCAGCATCTTCCCTGCTTCATTGGAAATGTAGATCACATCGTGCGAATTTTCAAAAATACTTTTGAATTTCGTTTCACTCGTTTTTACTTTTTTCAGCATCCTGCTTTGCTCAATGCAATAGCGGATGCTGCGCTCCAGTTTTTCCACATCAATCTCCGCTTTTACCAGGTAATCCGCGGCACCCAGCTCCATCGATTTTAAATCCGTTTGCTGATTTCCCAATCCCGTTAAAATAATGATCGGTGCATCCACTCCTGCTTTTAAGCATTCCTGGATCAGGTCAAGCCCGGTTCTGGCACCCAACAGGTAATCGAAAAAATAAATATCGTGATCGTCGTTTTTGATCAGCGCCAGCGCTTTCTCGTATGTACTGGCCCATGTAAGCGTATAGGAATTAACTTTTATCTCATCTAAATTTTCTTTAAATAAAATATAATCATCCTGATCATCCTCAACAAGCAATACCCTGATACTTTTAGCCTCTTCCATAAATTTCTACATGTTATATGCTTTCATTTTATTGTACAGGGTCTTGCGATCAATGTTCAATACTTTAGCAGCTTTGCTTTTATTATAATTTACTTCTTTCAGCACTTTAATGATCAGGTCGTATTCAGCACCCAGCGCCACCGATTTCAAATCCGGTTTTTCATCGCGCAGCATTGGCTCCGGCGCTTTTTCTGTTGCAACCGGTTGCTGATACTGGTATTGCGGCATCGGCACATGTTCGTTCGGATCGTCGATCGCCATGGTAGTACGTGTATAATTGGAGATCTCAAACGGCAATGATTTTGCTTCCACAAAAGAACCTTCCGTTAATAATACCGAACGGCGGATCACATTTTTCATTTCCCGCAAATTACCATACCATGGATAACGCATAAATAATTCTTCCACTTCCGGAGTAAATCCCTGTACATTTTTATCCAGCTCCTGGTTAGCGATCGCTAAAAAGTATTTTGCATACATCAAAATATCTTCTTTGCGTTCGCGCAAAGCGGAAACCGTTAAATGAAACTCATTAAAACGGTGATACAGATCTTCTCTGAATTTTCCTTTTTTGTAAGCATCGTTCAGGTTTTCGTTACTCGCTACAATAATGCGCACATCAATCGGAATTTCTTTGCTTCCGCCGATGCGTTTTACCTTACGTTCCTGTACCACGCGTAACAGCGATGATTGCACGTCGTACGGCAAATTAGCGATCTCATCCAAAAAGATCGTTCCACCGTTTGCCAGCTCAAAATGCCCGATCTTTGTAGCAAGCGCTCCTGTAAACGAGCCTTTTTCGTGCCCGAACAATTCGCTGCCTGCCAGCTCTTTCGACATAGCGCCGCAATCCATTGCAATGAATGGTTGTTTTGCACGCTTGCTTTTTCTATGAATGGTTTGTGCGATCGCCTCTTTTCCGGCACCGCTTTCCCCGTAAATAATCACGCTGTAATTGGTAGGTGCTACCAGCTCTATCTGGCGCAGCAATTCCGCTGATTGCGGACTTTTCCCAAACACATAATCGTTTTTTCCCGGGTTTAATTTCGGCTTCGAAGCCGTATTCACAGCATGCACCGGTTCTTCTTTTTCGCCTTTATCCACCACAATGTTTGCCAGCTGGGTTCCACCTGCCAGCGCACGCCTGATGATCTGCAGTGTTTCATCCGGCAATAAGGGTTTTGCCAGGTAATCAAACGCACCTACTTTCATCACGTTCACCGCCGTGCGGATATCCGAATAACCGGTCATGATTATAAATGGAACTGTTGGCTCAATGTCTTTTATTTTTTTTAAAACTTCTACGCCTTCCATATCGCCAAGGCGGTAATCACAAAGCACCAGGTCGGCCTGGTTTGCTGCAAATGCATTGATGCCGCTTTTACCATTGGTTACGGTCTCTACTTCAAAACCGTTTTTTGTCAAAAATCGTTTCAGAAGAGTTCCCATGTCCATGTCGTCTTCTATTATCAGTAGTTTGCTCATAAGTATATTTTAGTTGCTGTGGATAGACAAATATACAACCATTCTGTTCTGAGTAATTATTTCCCCAAAAATGGATGGAATAAATGTTTTTTTGCCCGGGCAAAACAAAAACCGGATTTATGAAAACCTATTCAAAAGAAGAGTTGCAGGAGTTTAAAACAATCATTCTTACCAAGCTTGAAAATGCACAAAACGAATATAACAATCTGAAGGAACACCTCGACGATAACAGCACCAGGGACACGGATCCTGTGTGGTTCAATGCAAACCATGTTGCCGAAATTTCGTCCATTGAAGAAACAAACAGCAATGCCGCACGCTTAAAAAAATTCATCGATGCACTGATCGCTGCCCTGGGGCGGATCGAGAATGGAACGTATGGTATCTGCACCAAAACCGGGGAAAAGATCCCGAAAGGAAGGCTGATGGCGGTTCCACATGCGACTTTATCGGTGGAAGCAAAATCAAGCAATTGATTTACAGTTAATTAGTATTAATTTTTGCTTATAAAAATATAAAAAGCGAATTATTCCCCACAAACGGGAACAGATTCCCCAATTTTGATGCTCTACTTCCCTCTGAATTCATGGAGAAGGATTTGCTCTGAAAGCATCCAAATTAAAGTATATTTATAAATTCATCTGCGCAAGCGATTATTTTATGACAACCGATCCACTCCAAACCACTAACGATCGCATGGGAACAACAACCGCTGAACCTCATCTTCAGCTGCTGCCGGGCTGCGCACAATACATCATCGACCATAAGCTGGATGAATATATAACAGAGCAATTGCGCATTACACGCGAAGTAAAGCTTCCCTTACTGCGCTTTTTTGATTCCCTTACGGAAGAACAGATCCTGGTTGTGGGAAGAAGAACGGCGCTGGAATTTTTACAAGCCATTACCACCAACACGGTAAAAGAGTTTGTCATCAGCTCGCGCAACCGCTGGCTGGGTGATAAGCTGGAGCTGATCGCGCGTAACGAAGTAGTAGTGGAAGATGTTTTACTCATCGGCCTGATCCGCACCCGGACTTTCCGCAAATTCATTCATTCCTACACAACGGAAATGAATACCTGCCTGCAGATCGTGGATGAACTTGATAATTTAACAAATTACATCAACTCCCTTTACTTTAATGCACTGACCAATATCCAGCAGGACCTTTATAAAAGAGCACAGGAACTCTCCAAAATTGGTAACTGGACCTGGGATCTGCATTCCAATAAACGTGTATGGTCCGACGAGCTGTACAGGATCTACGAACTGGAAAAACAGCTGTATACACCAGAAAACCTGGCGGATTACAACCACCCCGATGATATGGAAATAGTGCGCAGGGAAATGGAGCGCTCCATTAAAACATGCAAGCCGCATGATTTTTATTACCGCATTGTTTTAAAAAGCGGTAAAGAAAAAATTTTGCATGCCAAAGGTGAAGTAAGAACAAATGAAGAAGGAAAACCCCGACACTTGTTTGGTACCGTGCAGGATGTAACGGTGCAAAAGCAATATGAAAAAGAGTTGAATGAAAAACAGTATTTCATCCAGAAAATTACGGACATCACTCCTTCCGTGATCATTGCGTATAATCTGCGCATGGACCAGTTTCCCTTTATCAATCAAACATTGGAAAAACAACTGGGTTACAGCAATAAAGAAATAGATGGAAAAGGCATTGGCTTTTTCATCAACCTGATCCATCCGGATGACCTGGAAGCGCTGACGGAAAAATACATACGCATTGTGCAGGCGTTTGATCAGGGAGAAGATGATTTGGAGCAAGTAATTGAATTCAAATACAGGATCCTGCATAAAAACGGGAAATACCGCTGGTTTCATACATACGGAACTATTTTCAATAAAAACAAAAACAACCAGATCGAAGATGTGGTAAGTGTTTCCGTAGACATTACAGATGAAGTAAATGCCATTATCGAGCTGATCAAAAAAAATGACGAGCTCCGCAAAAGTGAAGAGCGTTATCACGGAATGATCAATGAAGTGGAAGATTACTCGATCATTTTGTTGAACAAAGACGGGATCATTGAGAACTGGAATAAAGGTGCGGAAAAAATAAAAGGCTATACTGCAGAGGAAGCGCTTGGAAAAAACATCGCCATTTTTTACACCGAGGCCGATCAGAAAAACAATCTGCCCGCACAACTGCTGGAAAAAGCTGCCCGCGAAGGCAGAGCAACAAGTGAAGGCTGGCGCGTACGAAAAAACGAAACGATCTTCTGGGGAAGCGTTGCTATTACTGCGCTGCACGACAAGCGCAATAACATCACCGGGTTTTCGAAAGTAACCCGCGACCTGACCGAACGCAAGCTTGCCGAAAATAAAATGCAGGAATACACCGAGCACATCGAATCAAAAAACAAACGGCTGGAACAGATCAACAAAGAACTGGAATCGTTCAGTTATATGGCCAGCCACGATTTGCAGGAGCCATTGCGCAAGATCCAGGCATTTTCCAACCGCCTGGTACAAAAAGAATATGCCGTATTATCCGATTGGGGAAAAGATATTTTTGATCGCATCCAGTCGTCGGCCAACCGCATGCAGAATTTAATTGATGCACTGCTTAATTTTTCACAGATCAACAGCACGCCGGAAGCCTTTGAAAAAGCAGATACCAATAAGCTATTGAAAGAAGTGATTTCCAATTTAAATGAATCCATTGAAGAAAAAAAAGCAGAGATCACTTGCGATCCGATGCCGGTAATGAATGTGATCCCGTTTTATTTTCAGCAGCTGCTTACCAATATGCTTACCAATGCATTGAAGTACAGTAAAACAGATGTTGCTCCGAAAATAAAAATTGCGGTGCATGTAATTCCGGGTATCGAAATTCCAGATCAGGAAACAGAACCGGGGAAACACTATTATTGCATCAGCGTAACTGATAACGGAATTGGTTTTGATCCGCAATATTCCCACAAGATATTTGAATTGTTTCAGCGCCTGCATGGCAAAAGCGAATATCCGGGCACGGGCATCGGATTGGCGATCTGCAAAAAAATAATGGACATTCATCAGGGTTTTATCCTTGCTGAAAGTGAACCCGGAACAGGCAGTACTTTTAATTTATTTTTTCCTGTAGAGTAAATTTTAAAGGTTTACATAACATTATTACGAGAAATTATAACTAAAAGCTGTCATCCCGGGCGCCGACCCGGGATCTCATGAATGTTTGCAGAATGTTTTTAGTTCTTAATTAACAGATCCCGGATCAGGTCCGGGATGACAGTATACATTAAGACTATAAGTATCCGGAACATTCTAAGCGCCCACACAGCAAACTTTGAACTTGCTTCTAATTAACAGATCCCGGGTCAAGCCCGGGATGACAACACGGAGTATAATGGGCCTCCGTTTTTAGCAAAAGTAGCATCTGCGCATAGCAAACTTTGAACTTTGAACTTTCCAACCTTGAACTAAAACAAAAAATGCCCTGCTGAATTATTCAGCAGGGCATTTTTATTTCGATCAATCACATTTTATGATTTAATAAAACGTTTGGTGATCACTTGTTTATTTGTAAGATTGGTTGCTTTGATAAAATAATATCCTTTGCTCAGGTTTTTAACATCAAACGTGTTCACTGTATTTTTGTTTGTTGCAGCATTCAATGTTTTTCCTGTAATGTCAATGATCTCGTATTGATATGTATCAGCAGCATGATCGGTTTGAACATTGATCACATCCGTGCTTGGATTTGGATACAGCAGGATCGTAACTTCTGTTTGGTTTTCATCGATACCCAATGTAATGCTTGCAGAAGAATCCGCCACAGCATAATCATTTCCGGATGCCGAAGTAACCGCCATTCGCTCTGTTTCATAATCGTTACCGTTCATTGTTCCTGCAACTGCAGCAGTAAACGGAGCGGTATCCCATGATGTGTTATAACCTGCGATGTATGAATTTGTTCTGTCGAAACCGTTCACCTCATCAGATGTAGCCCAACCCAATTTCAGATTGCTGTTCACCACCATTCCACCGGAAGGGATGATCTGCCATGTTCTGTTTACCACTCTGCCATTATGCACAGCGCTGTTCCAACCGGTAGTTCCGTTTGAATAAACGCCGGGCATTGCACTTACCATAAACTCACCTGCAGTACCTGCACCTGTTTGCTGGATTGCGGCAGGAGAATATCCTGTTGTAGTTCCTACAGGAAAAATGACGTACGGTGCTGATGTGTTGATATGGATTTGCAATTTACCGTTACCGGATGTTACAATGTACCGGGTTGAACTGTAACCGGTAATTGTTGCTGCGGATTGCAGCATCAGGTTGCTTTCGCCAAGATCCAGTTTACCGGATGTTAAAACCAGTTCCGTTCCAATCTGCAATTCAGTTCCTAAATAAACAGTAGAAGCTGTTCCTGCATTTACAGTCAGTTTACTCAAAATATCATTTCCTGCTCCTGTGTTAAAATACAAAGTGTCATTTACAGATGCAGATAAATTCAAGATCAGTTCAGCAGAGCTGTTTCCAACAAATACCGAGTTGGAATTGGAGTTCAATGTACCGTTCACCGTTAATTTATATCCGGAGATCTGTAATTGTCCGCTTTGCATATCCAATGCACCGCTCATAGCAACATCACTGGTTAATGAAACGCGATCAGTAGCAGTCGTCAAATGAAGTGAAACATCATTTAATCCAGAGCCGCTTACTTCAAGTCCTGTTGAAGCTGCAGCGCCCATGTAATCTACATTGTAAGCAGCAGTTCCTACAAAACCGCCACCGTTTGCAACAATCGATCCCGATCCGATGCGAACAGTACTTGCAGCGTTCATTGTTAATATCGATCCTGTTTCAAGAGCAAGTCCGCCATTGGTCAATGTTAAATTTCCGGCAATATTCAAAGCGCTCATTAATTTAACATTTACAGATCCGCTGTGGTTGATCTCAAAATCGCTCATTGCCGAACCGGAAGAAAATACCAATCCATTTGCAATAGAGCTGTTACCGTTGATCGTCAGATCAGAAGTAGTGTTACTTGTTAACATGGCACCCGCAGCAATGATCAGATCGCTGTTAATGGTTAAATGCTGCCCGTTAAAATTCAGCATCCCTGCATTTACGTGTGCCACGCCGTTAACCGTCATGCTGCCACCCAATGTTACTGATTGTGTATTGTCATTCAATGATACAATCAGATCATTTAAGTGTGTACTGTTGATCTCCACACCGGAAGTTTTTGATGCACCGATGTATACTACATTGTAATTGTTGCTGGCGTTAAAAACACCACCGCTGATAGCAAGCGTACCTGCATTTACAAGGATGGTACCGTTCATCATCATGGCAAGGTTCGCACCTGCAGCCAGCGTAATGCTTCCACCATCAAGGTCCAGTGTATCAGTAACGGATACGCTGGATGCGATCGACAATATAGAAGCTGTATTGTCAAAATGATGTACCGTCATATTACCGGTATACGACATCGTTGCCAGCAAACCTGTAAAACGGATCCGGTTAATGGTCACCGTACCGGCTCCGGCAAATGTGCCTTGTGCAATGGTCAGTGAATTGGAAGAAGAGCTGCTTAATGTTCCGTTTACAGTAAACGAATTAAGCAAGCCCGAAAAATTAACATCCGTATCAAACGTTACGGTTAATCCGCTTGGAATAACAATATCCTGGTTTGAAACGGTAGCACCCGGCGCAACTCCGCCCCAGGTTGTTGCGCTGCTCCAGTTACCTGAGGAAACTGCAGTAAATGCGCTTGCGGTGGTGGTCATAAATGCGACAAATATAAACCCCACGATCGCTGCTTTTTTGAGTAGATTTTTTTTCATTTTTTCTAAATTTAAATTGTTTTTAATTAAATTATAATTGTGTTTTAGGATTTAAAAAACACATGCCAATCCACACAAGCATTGATTTCACTTGCAATCAGGGCACAATCCAAAAACAGGGAGCGGGGAATTGTGAGATAATTTTTATACAAAACGGGAAATCCGGATGACAAAACAATTCCGTATATCATAAAAATGAATTTCTTTTAATTTGATTAATTTGACAAACACGTGATTTTGAATTATCTTTAAGTAAGGATTGGGAAAATATTCCTCAAAAAACCGGTAAATAATTTAAGGCACAGTTTTTATACATTTTTAAACAGAAGGCCCTATTCAAATATAATTTCACTACTCCTGCCTTTTGGGATTAGTAGAAACAAAGAAATTTAATTTCCTTATCGCTTTTTATCTTAGTAATTTTAGACTAACCCTTTAAATTCAAACGTTATGATAAAAAAAGCTACTTCCCTCCTGCTGTTCATGTCAATGGCCGGTTTTTTATCTGCACAAAGTAACTGGGCCACTATTGGCCCCTCATTCAATTCATCTGTAGAAGCAATTGTAACCGATTCGTCGAACAACATATATGCAGCTGGCAGTTTTACTATGGCAGGAACCCTTTCCAGATCGGGGATTGCAAAATGGAATGGATCAACATGGAACGCATTGGGAAGTGGAATGGTCACGGGTACGGATGTAAAATCACTTGGATTTTATATGGGTCACCTGGTAGCTACCGGTACATTTACCGATTTTGACAGTTCAAGCTGTAACAACATTACCACCTGGAGCGGCAGCAGATGGGTAAATTTCGGCTCCGGCCTCGAAAAATATACCGGCGCTACCACTGTAAGTACACAAATTGTATACGGCGGCGACTTGTATGTTGCCGGAACATTTGATCACTCCGGAAGCAACAGCCTGAGCAACATCGCTAAATGGAATGGATCAGCATGGGTATCGCCGGGAACAGGGATCAACGGAAATGTAAATAAATTAATAGAATTTAACGGCGACCTGTATGCCTGCGGTACATTTACCAGTGCAGGTGGTGTTACCGTACACAACATTGCAAAATGGGACGGCAACAGCTGGAGCGATGTGGGAGGCGGTGTGCAAAAATACACCGGCGCAACTACGGTAAGCACTATGCTTAATTTCGCACAGGCATTGTATGTTGGCGGGGATTTTAACCTGGCAGGTTCAGATTCGGTTCATCATCTTGCAAAATGGGATGGCACCAGCTGGACGGATGCAGGTTCGGGCACCGACTATACCGGCGCTACTACTGTAAGCACCATGTTCATAGGTTATTTTGATAATTCGATGATCACCTGCATGCATTATCAAAGCATTGTGGGCGGTGCCGATGTATACAAAATGATGGTATACAAAACCACTACCGGATGGAACTCCTGCTACACGCTTAACGGGCCTTTTGCAGGTACTGCAAATTACAACGGCTCCCTGCTTCTTGGCGGACCATTTACTACCGTTGGCACAGATACCATTCCTTACCTTGCAGAGCTGATCAGCAACAATCACAAATCACTGATGCTGATGGCTGATGGCAGCAGTTATACACTGTATCCTAACCCGGTTGACAACGACCTGTGGATCCGTTTTAACCCGGGCGAAAATGCCGATCCGCAAGTGGAGCTCATCAACTTTACACTGATGGATATTACCGGCCGGGAAGTGTTGCAGCTCAACAATATCAATACTGATCAGATGCACATTGCCCGCAATGGATTGGCATCCGGAATGTACATTTACAGGATCACGGATAAAAATAATGAGCTGATCCGGCAAGGAAAGTTAACGTTCAAGTAAGTAGTTAGTATCGGGTATTTAGTACCAAGACTAAAAAACGTGAATAAATAAAAAAGTAGACAATAGACAAATAAAAAAGTAAACAAAAGCAAATAAAAAATCCTGATCAGTTTTGATCAGGATTTTTTTTAAAATTATTTTAAATGAGTATTCAAAACTTTGTACTATAAAAATAAATTTCTTTGAGAACGTCATTCCGAGGGCTTTTCGCCCGAAGCAATCTCACACCAGAAGATAAAATAAGAATGAGATTGCTTCGGGCGAAAAGCCCTCGCAATGACGCGTTAAACCAAGTAATAACGCATAACAACAAATTACAAAGTACTAACGACTAATGACTATTTACTAACGACTGTCTTAAATTTCTTTTTTACAATTTCCTCCAGCGGCTTATTTTCAATCTTTGAATCCAGCCAGGAGATGTAATCAAAATACTCAAACGCTTTTTTCTCGTAAGGATGTTCCGAGATGGCAATAAATTCCTGCCGCAATTCTTTAAATGCTTCTATCTGTTCTTTCGCTGTATAGATCGAAGGCATTTTCTTACGGATAAAATTCAGTACAATGTTTTCGAGCTTGTACAGGCGCTTGCTCTTGTATAAAAAGCGGTAAGTGGAAAACGCGTTATATTCGATCAGGCGTGTATTTCCCAGCTCGTAATGCAGGATCAGGTTAAGGATACGCACAGCACACTGAATATCGTAGCGCAATTCTTTTTGATATTCATTTAAAAGCCGGTTAATGATGCCCAGCGCTTTCGAATATTCTGCCGTACCGAAATACGAATAAAATAAATTGTACAGCATCGTGATCTCTTCCACTGCATTTATTTTATCGTGGTATTTGGTAAGGCCTTCCGAGATCTCCTCGCGAATGGCGCTGCTCTTATGGAATTCGCCCGAATCGAGGTACATCACCATTTCGAACGTATAAGAAGTTACAAAACGCCCTACCTCTGTACTTAGCGATTTTAAAGGAAAATTACGCAACTTTAAAAGTGTTTCCTTAAAATTATCATACTTATGAATGTGGATCTCGCACAGTAACACATTGTTCAGCGCGGTAATATACAGCTGCGGTTTTTCTTTTATTTTTTCGGGATACGATTCAATTAATTTCAACTGCGAATCCGCGATCACAAAACTTGCTTCATTGTCGCCTTTTGCATGATTATAGATCAGGTGAATGCGGTAAAAATAATTTTTCGCTTCAAACGTATATGCTGTATCTATTGATTTTAAAAGCGGATGCTCAATGATGGTTTGAAACTGCTTGAGCTCTTCTTCCGAGCGCGCTTCTTTGATCTTGCGGTTGATCAAAATCATTTTATTGTAAAGGCTGCGGTAACGTGCAATGTTTTTTTGCGATTCGATCAGGTCGATCTCCTCCTCCAAATGCTTGTCGATAATGGCTTCGTACTTATCCAGCGTGAGCAGCTCAATTAAGATCCGTTCTTTCCAGGAATTGATCTCGATCAGCTGGAGAAAAAATTCATTTTTGTTTGCCAGCTCTTTCGCTTTGTCGAGGATCTTCGCACATTGTTTATACAACCTTTTTTCGTACAGGTTGGATACATCTTCCATCATCTCCCGAAGCTCTGATTCTACAGTATTTCCCGAATAAATAATACGCAGGCTTTTTAAGATCTGGTTGTATAAATAATTTTTTACTGCTGGCAGCCGTTTGATAAAATCCTCACCGGCAAACATTTTTTTTATCTTTTCTTCGTCGTAATTATCTGATTTTTCAATCGCTTCAAAAAGTTTTAAGTATCCTTTTTCCCCACTTTGAAGCGAGGTGAACATCTTAAAATACCGCTTTTCTGCCTTCGTTAATGAGCCTATTAATTTCGCTAATTCATCCATGGGTTAAGAAGTTTTTCCATAACAAAATCAAGTAACTATACTTGAAAATCAAATAGTTATGAATTTACCGGTACAAATTTACAAAAAAGGGTTTAGAATAAAAAATAAACTATGCTTTTGCTTCCTCTGGATTTCGCTCTAATTTTATTTCAGCAAATGACAGATATACAAAAATTGATTTATAAAGTACAAATCCCCATCGCCATGAAAGTAGCCATTCATCCATACCGCCACCCTGTTTTGGAAATATTTACAACAACCTACTGGGATATTGTAAAAAATAACCAGGTAAGAAAAGAACCTGTTACCAGGAATAAAAAGGAAGACGAAATTCATATTCTGCTGGCGGATGATGACAACGACGACCGTGAATTTTTTATGGAAGCTATGAGCGAATCCATTCCAAATGCAGTGGTAACCACTGCAAAAAACGGAATGGAGCTGATGAGCACCATCATTGAAAAAAAAGACCGCCTGCCGGATATTATTTTCCTGGATCTTAACATGCCTTGCAAAAACGGACAGGAATGCCTGAAAGAAATCAAAAAAATGCAACAGTTCAAAAACATTCCGGTGGTCATGTATTCCACTTCCTCTACCCGTGCAGATGTTGAAAATGCTTACAAAGAAGGTGCTAACCTGTATGTAAAAAAACCAAACAGTTATGCCGAATTAAAAAAGATCGCATCAAAAATAACATCGCTGGTACAAGCCATGCGCATGACCAATGCATAAAAACCGCTTTAAGAACGATCACTTTAAGAACGTCATTGCGAGGGCTTTTCGCCCGAAGCAATCTCACACCAATTTGTAAATCATGAATGAGATTGCTTCGGGCGAAAAGCCCTCGCAATGACGCGTTAATTAAAACATTTTTTGTAAAACATTTTTTGATAAAAAATAAAAACAGGTTCGGTATAGACTTTCCGGTTTCATTAAGTATTAATGCATGATTTGAATTTTCTGAACACCCACTTTTTTATCCGTTTGGTTTTCCATGTATAAAAAATACATCCCCGGTGCAAGCGCCGAAACATCCACAAGCTGCTGATCATCTTCCAGATCAAGCGTTTTCACAAGCTCACCCAACACCGAATATAATTTCACAATCGATTTTCCATTTCCGTTTTTACGGATCATTAACATCGCGGAAGCCGGATTAGGATAGGCTGCAAATACATCATTGCTTTTATTTTGCTCATCAATACCTGCCGTTGAAGTTGCTTTTAATTTACAGATATAGGAATCTGTCCAGCCTGCGGATGTAACCGGGTATACGCCCGTGCCCGGATCAAAATCCACCGCCCATGCACCATTCAGCTGCCCTGTTACATATATATTTCCGTCGGCATCCACCACCATTTCTTTCCCATAAATATTACCATTTGAAAACCCCTTCATCCATACGAAGTTTCCGGCAGGATCAAATTTATTGATGAATGCTTCGGTATAACCGGGCATCATCGTAGTAACATTGTATGTTGCTGCACCGGGATCAAAATCAACGGTCCTGTTAAAATACCCGGTAATATATACATTACCACCCGCATCTATGGCAATACCAGAACCTTCGTTTGGTCCGCCATCACCGGTTAAGGCGTCGCCCCATACAAAATTGCCGGTAGCATCCAGCTTACTCACAAAAATTTGCGCATTGGAAGTACTGCCTGTAACGGCGTACGTGCCCGTGCCCGGATCAAGATCCACAAGGCCGGAAAAGCTTCCCGTGTAATAAACGCCGGAAAGATCTGCTACAATACCGTTTCCACGGGCGAAATTACTCCCGGTACCGCTTGTTGCTTTCGCCCAAAGTAAATTCCCGGAATTATCGAGCTTCATAACAAAGCCCTGGGTGCTGCTGCTGGTGGAGGTTAACATCAATGTTCCTGCACCCGGGTCAAAATCTTCTGTACCATCAAAACCGCCGGTTACGTATATATTTCCGGCTCCATCCAATGCAAGCGCTGCACAATCATCCCAGGAACCGGTACCTCCAAATTGTTTTGCCCAACCGAATACGCCGGAAGCATCATATTTTGCAACAAAACCGGCAAGACTTGAATTGGAAGCGCTGCTCAATGGAAATGTACCTGCAGCAGGATCAAAATCGGTAGTTCCTTCAAAATAGCCGGAAACATAGATATTTCCGTTCGGATCGGTTTTTAAGGATGAAGGGATCTGCCAGCTGACACCGCCGATTTGTTTTGCCCAGGTGAAGTTTCCGGCATTATCGAATTTGCATATGAACATATCACCCACACCTGTGGAGCTCATGTTAAATGTTCCGGCACCCGGATTAAAATCGACACTGCCCTGGAAAAGTCCTGTGACAATTACATTTCCCGAAGCATCCAGCGCAATGCCGGGGCGAAAGCTATACGTATTTGCCGAGCGGGAAGGAATGGCTTTTGCCCATACAAAATTTCCGGAAGCATCCAGCTTCGAAATAAAAATATCGCGCTGTCCTACACTGCCAACGGCTGTATACGTAACCGAACCGGGACCCGGATCAAAATCTGCTGTTCCTTCAAACATACCTATGGAATATACATTCCCGGCACCGTCCACTACCAGATCTGTTCCATCGTCGGAATCTGTTCCACCAAGTGTAACTACCCAATCAAAATTTTGTGCATTTATAGTGCTGCCTGTAATGGTTAACAACACAATTGCGATAAGTGTATTTATTTTTTTCATGCCGGTTTATTTTGTACGGATAACGAACAGGGCGAATATTACGAATCTACGTGTAAAACCTCAGCCCTGTTCCCCTTTCCGCAGGAAGGGAAAATAAGATTCTAAAATAAGATGTAGAAAGGTTTTATTTAGTTGCATCTTATTTTGTTCATTGGTTTATTGGCTCACTAGTTCATTGGTTTGCTGTGTATTAGCAATGCATATTTGTTGTTTATTGTTTACTTTTTTATTGTTTCCTTTTTTCCTTTTGCCTATTGTCTACTGCCTGTTGCCTACTTTACTTGTTTATTTCTTGTCTATTGTCTACTTTTTTTATTGTCTACTTTTTTCCTTTTGCCTATTGTCTACTGCCTGTTGCCTACTTTACTTGTTTATTTGTTGTCTATTGTCTACTTTTTTTACTGTCTACTTCTTTTCATTGTCTACTTTTTCCCTTCTGCCTGTTATCTACTGATTTGTATATTTGTATTCATTCGTAGTTTGTAAACAGTAATTCGTAACCAGTAATTTGTATAACTTAATGGAACAACATTCCCTCATCCTCTTACGCGGCTTACCCGGCAGCGGAAAATCCACACTTGCGGCGGTTTTATCGGAGCATGGAACCTATCCTGTATTGTCGATTGATAGTTATTTTACAGATCCTGTAACCGGCGCATACGATTTTGATCCTTATAAAAATCACCTGGCGTATAAGCAATGCGAATTACAAACGGAAGAAGGAATGAAAAAAAACAGTGCGAAAATTTTTGTAGACAATACCTTCACCATTGAGTGGGAAATGGAACCGTATTTTAAATTAGCGGCAACATACAATTACCGCATTTTTGTAGTGACCGTTGAAAACCGTCACGGAGGCGGAAATATTCATAATATTCCTTCCGAACAATTGCAAAAAATGGCAGCAAAATACAACGTGCATTTGTTAGCATAATTACCAATTGTGAAAACAAACCGAATAATCGGTGTGCATTTTTTTTATCCCGCGATGCTTTCTGAAATACCTGAACATTGATTTCCGGATCCAGCCTGTTTTATTTTTATGCTTGTTTTTTGTTGAAACCGAAACAACATTATGCGTTGTTGTTTCAACATTTTTTTGCAGCAGCGGTGGGTTGATCTCCGGTTCCACCGGTACGTTATTTTTCGGAGGATTTAATTGCGCGTATTCCTGCTCTGCTTGTTTTTGCGCTTTGTGACAAGGGCAATCCGGGTTCCGCGGATCATTTAGTTCGTATTGCTGCGTTTGTGAAAAAGTGTACCCGGCTGAAGAGATCAGCCACAACAAAAGCACAAAGGGTTTGAATCCTTTGTGCTTTTTATTTTTATAGTTGTTGTTACTAAGCATTTTTTTCCAATTAAGATTTATACGCTTCGCCTTATGTGTTTTTTTGTGTCTTATGTGGTAAAAAAAGTAGTTCTTTTATTGTTGAAGTACTAGCCGCTTATTCACCCCTTCAAGGGTTTGAAACCCTTAAAGGGGAGTTCTAATAAGCAATTTATACGCTTCGCCTTGTGCGTTCTTTTGTGTCTTATGTGGTGAAAAAAATAGTCCTTTTATTGTTGAAGTTCTAACCGCTTATTTATCCCCGTCAGGGTTTGAAACCCTAACAGGGGAGTTCTTAATAAGCAATTTATACGCTTCGCCTTATGCGTCCTTTTGTGTCTTATGTGGTGAAAAAAATAGTCCTTTTATTGTTGAAGTACTAGCCGCTTATTCATCCCTGTCAGGGTTTGAAACCCCAACAGGGGAATTCTTAATAAGCAATTTATACGCGCTTCGCCTTATGTGTTCTTTTGTGTCTTATGTGGTGAAAAAAATAGTCCTTTTATTGTTGAAGTTCTAACCGCTTATTTACCCCTTAAAGGGTTTGAAACACTGACAGGGGAAGTTCTAATAAACACACAGTTCCATCTGCACATCAGTAATCTGCACATTAGAAATCATCCTTTCTTCACCGTGATCTTCTCCATCCCCGCCCAGGTTTTCAACTCATTATTGTAATACAAATAAGCAGATGAAGCAGGCGCATCATACACACCGGGCATTTCGGCTTTCAGGTCCAGGTTGATCTCTTTCACTGCTGACGGCCCCATTCCGCGATAATAGATTGCAATATTATTTCCTTTCAGCTCATAATAATCAAACACATTTTTTTCCTGCAACTCTTTTAATTGCCATGGCTGAACGGTAAATCCGGCCGGAATGCCAATGATTGCCATTGTGCTTGGTACATCTGTTGCTTTTTTATTGGTGATGGTAGCAGTCAAACGTACCGTTTCTCCAACGTTTGCAGATTGTGATGCCAATCGTGTTTTAATATCAATGTTGCATTCCTTATCGCTGTTGGGTAACGATGTATTCCAGTTCACCGCCATCGAATACGGCAATGGATTTTTCACACCCACATATTTTATTTTCACATCGTGTTTACCTTCCGCTGTTAAATAATTTTCCAATCCTGCAATTTCGATCGCGCCTTTATCGCCTGCTTTATACGCACGTTCCGCTACTTTTTTATTATCCACATAAATTTCGATCGTGCCATCCTCCGTTGTTTTTTTACTTGCTTTTGCATATTCCGTCAACGCTTTCAGCGCAAGGATCGTTCCCTGTGTGGAGCTGAACACTCCGGAACCGCTGCGGGAACCAACAATATATTGTACTGCATTGTTCATGCTTCCGGCATTTTTTCCGGATTTCAGCATCGCCATCACTGCAAGTGAAGTGGTTTCAATGGTTAATGATTGTCCCTGCGAATACGTAATGGAATGTGTTGTTCCGGTAAAGCTGCCGTCTTTCGCCTGCTTTCCAATCAGCTCTGTCATTGCCGATTCTGCTTTTGCAGTTTCTTTCAGGCTGTATGCCGCATTCGCCATCATTGCCAGCAAGTACGGATCTTTTGTTTCCATCGCTTTTTTATACGATGTTTCAAATTCTTTTTGAATGTCCGTTGTGTAACCTGCTTCTGCCAAAGCATACACGATGTATGCATTTAAAATATCATCGCTGATCCTTCCGAAATCATGGTAGGCGTGCTGCTCTCTTTTAAATCCGCCTTTTCCGTCTTTGTGGCTCAGCAACCATGCAGTTGTACGATCCAGCATTTTCTGATCCACATTTTGTCCGGCATTTTTCATATCCGTAAATTCCATGATCCCGTAAGCCGTTAACCCTTCATGTCCGGGATTAGCGCCAAACCATTCGTATCCTTTTTCGGTAGTTTCAAAAGTAGTCAGGCGTTTGTAGCCCCTGTCGAGCAGATCTGTAGCACGTGCCAGCGTTTTATTATCCTTGCTGTCGGTATTTTTCAAATAATCCAGCACCATTGCATTCGGATATGCCGTACAGGAAGTTTGTTCAAAACAACCGTAAGGTTCCTGTAAAATTCCTTCTATGCCTTTCATCAGATCCGACACAACGCTTGGGAAAGCAGTGAACGTAGCTTTTACCGAACCGTTGATCACATGATCCATGCTGAACGAATATTCCTTTTCCACTTCCTGTGCAGAGAAAGATGCCTGAACCGGAAAACCTTTCGGTGCAATTTTTATTGTTTGTGTAAATGCATCTTTTAATCCGCAGGAACGGAATGTAAGTGTAAAATCACCGTAACCGATTTTGTCAAGCACTTTATAATCCAGGTAAATAGTTTTGGCAGCACCCGGCATAATGGTTTGTGTTTGCGGAATATCAGTCAATACCTGCAAGCCTTCCGGCGATGTAACGGTTAAAAATCCGCCCAATGGCTTGTCTGTATTATTTTTTAATGTCAGCGGGATCGAAACATGATCCTGCGTTGCCACTTCCACCGGTACTTTGGCGCTCATGGCGAAAGGCAATTGTGTAAAAAAGTTTTTTTCCGTTCTGCCAATCGATCCGTCTGTTGCAATTCCTTCCACCGTTGTGCGGAAAGAAGTAATATCATCCGACGTATAAAACTCTATTGTTTTTTTACCGCTGCGGTCAATTTCCACATCGGGATTCCAATAAATGGTATTGCGGAAATCGGTACGTGTTTCCACATTTTCGTTTTTATCATACACCGGTGCTGCAAATTCACGTGCGCGGTAATACGTTGGTACAGCAATATCAGGGTGTATTTTCGCTTTAAAATCTCCGGCAACATTTTTATTTTCAGCATTGCTGTCAGCTTTTGCAAACCAGTTGGAACGCTCATCTTTTGAAGCAACCGCCGCCTGTTGTTTTTCTTCTTTTTTATCCGGCATTTTTTTCGCCATATCCTTGTCCATCTCCGCTTTTTTCAGATCATCCACTAAAAATTTTTCCTCTGCAACTTTCCGGTTTACTGCTTTATCTGCAACACGCAATTGCTCCTGTTGCATTCCGGCACCTTCTGCAATTTCATTTACCGGCGCCGCTGCTATTGCCAGATCATCTGCTTCTTCAGCTCCCCTGGATGAGCGCGGAACACTTTTATACGTATAGTAACTATTGTTGTACAGGTACATCACCAATCCCTGTCCGTAATTATCAACCTGCTGCGTTTGCGCACGGTAGCCCGCAGCACTGTATGTAAGCAATACAGGTTGGGTAAGATCGAGCTTGTTAAAAATAAATTTTCCGTTTTCATCGGCCTGGTATTCGGCGCCATTTACAATTTTAATGGTAGCATTCGGAATTATTTTTCCGGTGTTCGCATCCTGGATGGTTCCTGCAACAATAGCACGTTCAGGCGCATAAGCAACCGGTGGAATTTCATCGTTCATTATTTTTTCCCATGTAAAATGTCTCCAGCCCGCGGTCATCAACAGGTCATCCAGTGCCACATCTGCTTTTGCTTCTTTTCTGTCAAAATAAAAAGCAGGCTCTTCCACTTTTTCTTTCAGGTCTTGTTGTAATAATAATTCCGATAAAATATTTCCGGATTTATCATCTGCAAAACTTAAAAACTGATCATTTACTACTGCCATGGAAAGATTTGCAGGCATTGGCATTCCGCGTTCATCCTTTACAGTGATGGTCATTTTTACTTTTTCGCGCGGCAGGTATTTTTCTTTTTCAGTTTCCAGCGAAATGTTTAATTGTTTGTCTTTGTTCACAAATGCCAATCGCTCTGCACGTGCAATTCCTTTGCTGTCAAATAAAGTAATTTGTGAAATCCCGATCGGGAAATTACCGGTTGGAAATATAATTTTATTTGCGCCTTTTTTTGCATTCACTACAGTGGAGTAATACACTTTGTTCCGTGCCTGCGCTACAATTGATAATTCTTCATTTTCAGTAGAATTAATATTCAGTGCCATTTCAGTTCCGGATGCCTGTACATTCATCACATAACCGCGTGGCAATGCATCCGGCAGGTTATATGTTTCTGAAATATTTTCGGGTTTGGTAATTTTCACATGATATTTTTCATTGGCTTTCGGCACAAATGTAAAATTCCCCATTCCCATGTGAAAGCTGCTGAACGTTGCTACTTGTTTGCCTTTATCGTTTAATACTATTCCTTCAAGATCTGCAGGCTTGTTAAATTCATTCAGGGCGCGGAATGCAACCCGGCTTTCCAGATCATTCACTAAATCGCCGCCTTCCGGAAATAATTGCAATGCAATTTTATTCAGCACAATTGGTATGGAACGCGAAATGCTTTCGGTTGTTCCGTTGTAATCGATCATCACATTCAATAAACCGTCGTTTGTTTTCAGATCTTTCGGAAGCTCAAATTTCAGGTATTGCAATCCGTTCTCATCGGTAACATCCGCTTTTGCAACAAATTGTTTTCCATCCAAACTGGCAACCAGTTTAATTTTGTAATTGGCAAGCGGCTTATTTTCATTGGTATTTAATTCCAGCTTTGCCACTACTTCATCTCCCGCACCAAATGCTTTTTTCTCGAAATCCAGTTTCATTTTTAAATTCGGAAGCACCACATTCTGCACCTGCACTTGTTTTTCAAATACATTTTGTTCGCCAGCATTTTTCATCCAGTTAGTGTAGGCTCTTATTTTATACATCCCGCCCAATGCTTCCGCATCCAGGTTAAAATCACCTGCGGCAACACCATTCTTTGCAATAATGTTGATCGTTTTTTCTACGGTTCCTTTCGGGTTCAGCAATTCCACATGCACAATGTCGCTTTTCGCGGATGCTTTCATAGTGGCTGCATCCCGCACGTAGGCCGAGAACCAAATGTTATCGCCCGGCTCGTACATGGGTTTGTCAAACTGCAAATACATTTTATCTTCCGGCATTTGTTCATTCCAGGCCGTTAATTTTTTCTTCATCGAACGGATCAGGTCGTTTTCCTGCATCAGCTGATAATAGTTGGCCGGACTGATCCAGGCCAAAAGAGAAAGCGCGATCACACTGAGTGTAAAGGCGCTTAGGAATTTAAAGGAACGTTTTTTCGGTTGCATGATATCGCGTTTTTAAAGAATTGGAAATTGAATTTTGCATAGAGATGCATCCTTTTTTCAGATTCCATAAAATCATCTGAAAAAATTTGAATTCGCCTTTTAAATAAGTAGATTTGAAAGTAGAGAACACAGGCAGATGCAGAAAAAATATAAAATTATAATTGCAGGAATTGGCGCTGTTGGCGGCTATTATGGTGGCAAGCTGGCAAAGGCATTTTTTAATTCTGAAAACACGGAGATTATTTTTTATGCACGCGGAGAAAACCTGGAAGCGATCCGATCCGACGGATTAACGCTGCAAACCGCCGAAGGAATTTTTACGGCGCATCCCGCTCTTGCCACAGATAATGCAAGCGAAGCAGGGATCGCCGACCTGATCATTTGCTGCACCAAAAGTTATCATCTCGAAGATGTAATTGAACAATTAAAACCCTGCATTGATTATAACACAGTTATACTTCCATTGCTCAATGGTGTGGATGCTCCCGAACGGTTAAAAAAAATTATTCCCGGAACGGAGATCTGGACAGGCTGTGTGTATATTGTTTCCAGGCTTATACGTCCCGGTGTTGTTGAACAAAAAGGAACTATCAACTCGTTGCATTTTGGCGCTGCCGATGGTACTAAAAAGAAATTGGAACATGTGCTGCAGCTCTTCCCGGCTGCGGGAATAAATGCATCCCTTCATGAAAACATTACAGAGATCGTCTGGCAAAAATATGTTTTTATTTCCAGCATCGGTTCCGCTACTACTTACCTGAATGCAAGCACCGGGGCTATTCTCGGTAATGATGAGCATAAAAAATTATTCTTGTCGCTTTTATCTGAGATCACGCAGGTTGCAAAAGCAAAACAAATCATTCTTCCCACTGATCTTACCGAAAGCACATTAAAAAAAATGGCTTCGCTGCCTTATGAAACAACATCCTCCATGCAGGTTGATTATGTTGCCGGGAAACAAACAGAAGCAGAGATCTTAACCGCATACGTGGTGCGGTTGGGGAAGGAATTAAATGTTCCGACACCGGCGTATGAATTGATCGCTGGTAAATTAATTTCATAAGCAGCGACGCTTAATAAAAATAAAAATCTATACGTTTACTTTTTGAAGGCAAAAAGTAACAATCCGCCGCGGCGGACTGGCCTGTAAGGTAATTTTTCCTTCCGCTGGCGCTGCAGGAAAACCGCGGTTAATTTCGCGGATGCGGTTTGTCGCTTCGTAGCTTTAATATTTCTGCCGCTCATTCCCGCTATCACTGCACAGGCCGAAACCGTCTGCAGAATGTGTAAGCTATTATTTTTACAAACTGGCAGTAGAATGTTTGAGAAGCGAAGTGTGATTTCAATTCATTATTTAATCTGTGTCCCGATAGCTATCGGGGCTGTGGCTTTATTTTCTTTATTTCAAGGCAACCTAAACTCTTATTCCTGCATCTTCCAGAAACAGCACCAGTTCAATAAACAGAAATGGCCTTATCTGAAATCCCGTCCACGACCGGAAATTTATTATTCTAAATTTTACATTAATAACCGTAATTTTATAAAAACGATTAGCATGAAAAAGTTCTACCCTCTTTGTAATTACTCTCCGTTATTATTATTCATCTGCCTGTTCTTCAGCATTAGCGCACACGCGCAGCTTGCAACGGGCCACAGCACACCAGCAACAAAACCACCCGTAAGCTGCGCATCTAAAATCCTGCTCGATCAAGCTGATCCGCGGAAGCTGGCTGCTTTTGAACAAAGCATGTATGCAAAAGCGTTGGAACGCAGCGGCAGCAGAACATCTACGGATACGGTAAATTATACCATACCGGTTGTATTTCACATCATCCATGAAAATGGCGCAGAAAATATCCCTGACAGTGATCTCTGGGATGCCCTGGATCTGCTGAATAAAGCCTTTAAACATGCATCGCCGTACGATCCTGCGGGAGGCGTGAATATCAATATTAATTTTTGCCTTTCTTCCAGCGCCATCACACGCAGTGTATCGCCGCTTACCGACCTTACAATGGAAACCGGTAATGGTGCTCTTAAAGCGATTGATATGTGGGACCCGACTTCGTATGTAAATATCTGGGTGGTAAATTCGATCACGTCGCTCACGATGGGTCCCGGTGTGGCCGGATACAGCTCTATGCCTGCATCTCACGGCGCTGCCGATGACGGCATTGTAGTGGAAGCAGGTTATCTCAACAGTCATCCCGAAAATGTAGCCGTGCTGATCCATGAAATGGGGCATTACCTTGGCTTGTATCATACGTTTGAAGGCGGATGCGGCAACAGCGATTGTTTGCTGAATGGCGATCATGTATGTGATACTCCGCCCGATAATTCAACAGCGGGTGTGCTTTGCAGCAGTTCTGCCAATACCTGCCATTCGGATTCGGACGATGCGTCTATCAACAATCCGTTCAGAGCCATTGCATTGGGCGGGCTTGGCGACCAACCGGATATGATCCAGAATTTTATGGACTATGGATTTCAAACCTGTCAGAATACCTTTACCGACGGGCAACGGAGCCGTATGCGGGACGGATTGTTCACATCTCGGCACAGCCTGCTCGAACATCCCGGGCTTTGCCAGGGCTGCACTACTCCTATTATTGCCACGCTTACCATCGCTGATACTTTACCCGCTGGGATTCCGGTAACTTTCAACATTGCTACTTCCGGCACCGGACTACTGGTCGTCTGGCAATTTAACAGCAACAGCGTGGTGGGCGGTACCAGCATTACACAAACATTTCCGGTGGCGGGCATGGTGTACATCAACGTGTTTGTGATCGATCCGGCTTCTCCCGGATGTAATTTTCAATTGCACGATACCGTGTATTTCAGTTGCCCGGTACCACAACCAATATTCAGCGCAAGCCCATCCGGACTGATGAACCCGGGCCAGGCGGTTACATTCAGCACCGTAAACAACGGTTATAATTATACCTGGAATGTGGACGGAACAGCGGCCGGAACCGGGACATCATTTAATTATACAGCAGGCACGCTGGGCCAGCTGATCACGCTTGAAGCGGATAACGGCACTTGTAAATCGGTGAGCCAATCCTATTATGCAAATCCCGGAAATTGTGAAAACAGCAAGCAAAACAACACCTGGTATTTCGGTGAAAACGCAGGGATCAATTTTAATGTATCGCCACCGCAAGCAATTGTTGGAAGGGTAAATACGACTGAAGGTGCAGCTGTACTTTCGGATGATAATGGAACACCGCTTTTTCACTCGAACGGAACCAACGTCGGCAACAGCCAGACAGGAAATATATTGCTGAATGGCAGCGGACTTACGGGCAGCCCAACCACTACACAATCGGCATTGTTTGTTCCACAGCCGGGTTCCAGTCGTTATGTTTATTTATTCACAGTAGATTACCAGGCAACGGAAGGCGCTTTTGGCGGAGGAATTTTTTATTCCATTATTGATAAGCTGGGCGATGGCGGACAGGGCGAGGTGACTATAAAAAATCAATTGTTGCTGGCGCCTGTAACAGAAAAAGTAACGGCTGTGCGGAATACCGCCGGTGATGGCATTTGGGTGATCGCGCATAAATATGCCAGCGATGCATTTTATACATGGTCGATAACAGCATCAGGCATCAGCGGCCCTGTGATCAGCCACGCCGGAAGCGTACAAACGGCTCCTCCCGGCGCTCTTGCGGGTTATTTTGCAATCGGCGAAATGAAAGCATCTCCGGCAGGAAATAAAATTGCACTTGCCATTGCGGGATCAAATAAATTTGAGGTATTTGATTTTGATAAATCAACGGGCATGCTTTCAAATGCCATCAGCCTGAGTAGCAGCCTTACCATCAAAGCATACGGCATTGCATTTTCGCCGGATGAACGTTTTTTATATGGTTCCACCGTTTCACCGCCTTACAACATTATCCGGTACGACCTGCATGCAGGAACACCTGCTGCAGTAAATACTTCTGCGGTACTGATAGGCACTGCAGGCGGCGCTTTGCAGCTGGCGCCGGACGGAAAAATTTACGGCGCACGTGGTGGCCGACAGTACCTTGCGGTGATCGCTAATCCAAATGCAGTAAACCCTGCAGCCTGTGGTTATGTGAACGATGGCTTTCGCCTGGCTGATGGTACTGTATCGGAATTAGGATTGGTAAACCCGATCCAAAGCACGCTTGCATCTGTAAAACCTGAAATTGCAGGCCAAAATAAAGTTTGCCTGAATGCTACAACGCAACTGTTCAATTACAACATCGATCCTGTTGGCAATGCAACATACACATGGGTGCATCACGGGCCAAATGCATTTACTGCATTAACCGACAGTACGGCAACTGTATCGTATAGCAATGTCGGAAATGATACGCTGATAGCATTGCGGTCAGCGGCTTGTGGAATTTTAAGCGATACCTTGTATATTACCAGCGGCTCGCCTTCGGCGTTTTCGATCGGCCCCGACCGGCTGGTATGCCCGGGCACAGTGGTGGTGATCGATGGAGGTGCGGGCTTGTCGGATTACTACTGGAACAACGGCGCGACCACCCGAAACAATACGTTGTATACTGCCGGAATGGTATCTGTACAGGTAACTACAGCGGCGGGCTGCATTGCATCCGATTCGCTGATGGTTTCTTTTTACAGTCTTCCATCGTTGCACCTTGGCAGGGATACGTCTATTTGTGCGGCTGAAACACTTTCATTAAATGCACCTGCCGGAATGGATTCATATCTGTGGAGTACCGGTGCAACAGGCAACAACATTGTTGTAACGGACTCCGGAACGTACACTGTTGCCGTAGGAAAATACGGTTGCATTTTCAGAGATACCATTCGTGTTCAGGAAAATGTGCCCTTGAATCTGATCAGCAATGACACGCTGGTGCTTTGCAGCGGAATGTCGAATATATACACCGCGGCTTCGGGCTTCGACAATTACAGCTGGCATCTGCCTTCCGGTGCTGTTACTGCTACACAATCCGTAAACATTAACGATCCGGGATATTATATTTTAACTTACAGCAATCATTGCGGCACGGGACACGATTCGATTTACCATTATATCCCGCAAATTTTTGCGCAGGATACAATTATAACGTGTGATGATACGCTGCAATTAATTTCTGATTTACACCTGGTCAACTTTATTTATGGCAGTAATGATTACATTGGAAATACACGGAATGGTGATACAGTCACTATTTTCCGTTCGGGGTTTTACATTGCAATCAGCAATTATACAACGGCTTCGCCGGGTTGTTATATTGTACAGTCCATGTACATACTTGTAGATACGGCACTGGTGCGTCCATCCAAAACAATTGATCTCGGAAACGATACCAGCTATTGCGAAGGCAATGTGCTTGCGTTAAACGCTGGCGCTGGCTTTGATTGGTATCACTGGAATACCGGCTCTGTGGATTCCACCACCACCGTGTATGGTTTTGGTACGTATACGGTAACAGCGCATTTATGCGGATTTGATTTTACAGATACGATTGTGATCTCGAATAATCATACAGTGGCTGTAAACCTTGGCCCGGATGTAACAAGTTGTAATCCAACAGCTGTGATCATGGATGCAGGCAGCGGATACGACTGGTATGTATGGAGTACAGGACAAACCACGCAGCAGATCAATGGCAGCGGATTCGGACAATATTCGGTGAGCACCGGGTTGAATGGATGCATTGCAAGGGATACGGTTACCATTACGGATTGTGCCTTAACAGTTCCTGATATTAAAGATAATTGCACACAACCTTTTTACCTGAGCCCTAATCCGGGAACGGACGTGGTAACGCTTGGTTCGAGATGTTCGTTGATCAATACTGTACGCGTTGCGGTCAGCAGCAGCGATGGAAAAATGATCGGGGATAAAGAAGGAAATCTTGCATCGGTAAATGTATTTTTAAATCAATTGATGCAAGGCTTGTCCCCGGCGATGTATGTGGTAATGATTACAAATGAAACGGAGCGGTATTATTTTAAATGGATGATCATTAAATAAGGTACGGATAATGAACAGGAACGAATATTACGAATCTGTGTGGATGCTGTGTTTAAATCAGAGTAGAATCCCTATTTCATACTGTCATCCCGGGCTTGACCCGGGATCTGTTAATTAAAAAAAAGAAACTTATTATTACCGCGCAGATGCTGTGCATTTTTTCCACCACATAAGGCACAAAAGAAAACATAAGGCAAAGTGTGTTAAATAAATTACGTTGGCATGTCAGACCCTGCTCTTATGTTTTCTTTTGTGCCTTATGTGGTGGATTTTTTTTAGTTAAAAATTGTGTCACCAAAAAGTTGCTCCGTAGGAGCGAGCGCCTCCCATTACATGGCACATACTTTTGTTAAGAACGAAAAAAATATTTATGAGATCCCGGGTCAGCAAAAAAAATTTCGTGTTAAAAATTACACTCTCACCCCGAAGATCAAAATATCATCCACCTGTTCTAAGTTCCCTTTCCAGTCTTCAAGCGTTTTGGAAAGCGTTGCCAGCTGTTCATCCATGGTTTGGTCCTGGATGGAAAGCAATAATTTTTGCAGTGGTTTGTATTTGAATTTTTTTCCTTTTTCGCCGCCAAACTGATCGGCGAAACCATCCGTGAAAATATAAATGGTATCTCCTTTTTGCAATTGAATTTCGTGATTGGTGTAACTTTTCAATTCACCGGACATAAAGTTGCCAATCGGGTTTTTATCCGCAGCGATCTCGATCAGCTCTTTTCTGCGGATGATCCACAAAGGGTTAAAAGCACCGGCATATTCGAGTGTATTATTTTTTTTATCGAGCGCGCACAAAGCCAGATCCATTCCGTCTTTTATTTCGGATTCGCTTCCCGACTGGCGCAATGTTTTGCCAATGCCTTTGCTCAGTGAATTTAAGATCAAATGCGGTTTGGTCAATCCCAATTCATTTACCGCTTTATTTAATAAATTAAACCCGACAATGCTCATCAATGCACCCGGAACGCCATGTCCCGTACAATCCACAGCCGAAAAAAACAGCTTATCGCCCCAGGGCTCCACCCAATAAAAATCGCCGCTGATAATGTCTTTCGGGCGGTGTAAAATAAACGATTCGGGCAACATTTCCCTGATCACTTTTTGCGGCGGTAAAATAGCTTCCTGGATACGTTTTGCATAATTGATACTGTCCAGCATTTCCTTCGATTTGATCTCAATGATCTCCTTCTGGTATTCCACTTCCTCTTTCTGCTCTTCCACTTTGTATTTCTGCGCCGTGATCTGTTCGTTGGAACGCTGCTTGTTGCGATAACCTTTGTAAACAATAAACACCAGCAACAGCATCAGCACAAAGCCTCCAATGAATGCATTTTTTATGGTTGTTTGCCGCTCCGATTCTGCTTTTCCCTGAATGATCTCTTTTTCTTTTTTCTCGGTTTCGTATTTTGTCTGGATCTCAGTCAGCTGCTCTGCATTTTCTTTATTGAAGATCGAATCTTTTGTATTCATATACAAACAATGATATTCGTATGCCTTCTGGTAATTATTGAGCTTCGAATAACTGTATGCCATCGATTGATAGCTAAAGCTGATGTAGCTGAGCAGGTTATTTTTTTTCGAGATCACCAGGCTGCTATCGTACGCGTTGATCGCCTGCGCGTGATTTCCCTGCGCTTCGTATACATCGCCCAAATCGTTATACACAAGCGAAACGCCCATCTGGTCATCATTTTTTGTATAAATAACAATGGCCTGCCGTAAGTTCGTCAGCGCACTTTCATAGTTGTGCATTTGCATGTACACCACGCTCATGTTGGTAAGCGTGGAAGGCAATCCCTCCAGGTCGTTGCTTTCCTTGCGGTATTGCAATGCCTTGATGAAATAGTCGAGCGCATCGTTGTACTTTTTCAATTCCTTGAAGATCGTCCCGATGTTGTTATACGATTCGCCCATTCCCTGCTTGTCTCCCAGCTCTTCATCTATCTTCAGCGAGCGTGTGAAATATTCTTCCGCATCTTTATACTGGCTTTGCTCCAGGTAAATGGCGGCAATGTTATTATACACCGCGCTCAGGCGTTTTTTATTTCCGGCAACATCCAGCAAATGAGCGGATTCGATGTAATTGCTCAATGCTTCGGGATACGATCCCATAAAATAACAGGCGATGCCAACGTTGTTGTGGGCAGAGATCAGCCCGTTTTTATAACAGAGCCGTTCCGCCAGTACCAGCGCCTGCTTCGCCATTTCCAGCGATTGTGTGGTGTTGGAAGAATGCAGTTCCCAGGCCAGTGCATTGAGGGTATTTACTTTCGACGTGTCTTCTTTGGATGAATTGATCACCTGCTGCAGGCTATCGGCAGTAGTTTTAGCAAAAATCGACAGAGAGAGAAATGTCAGAAAAAAAAATATGGAGGAGTATTTTTTTATCATGTAGCATTAAATTACATGACAATATATAAAAATTTATTGACTACTAAGCAATTCTGTATGTTTACTTTTTGAAGGCAAAATTAACAATCCGCCGCGGCGGACTGCCTGTAAGGTAATTTTTCCTTCCGCTGGCGCTGCAGGAAAACCGTGGATAATTTCACGGACGCAGTCATGGCTTCGTAGGCATAATCCTTCTGCCGCTCATTACCACTATTACTGAACAGGCCGAAAGGGTCTGCAGAATGAGCATCCTCTTATTTTTACAAATTGGCAGCAGAATGTTCTGAAAAATATTGGCATCCCGATGCAGAAAATACACGTTGGTATTTTACATACAGCTTAACAATGGGCTTTTGTTTTCTTTTGTTCCTTTTGTGGTGAACCTTTTTTCACGCTACGCCTTATGTGGTTCTATGTGCCTTATGTGGTTGAAAATGAGATTGTTTTACCGGTTATTGAGCATATAAAACAAAATCACCAGCGCTCCCTGCAATAACATGGTGCCATCCAAAATGCCGTAATGATACTCTTTCAGCTGTTTTATCCGCTCATTATTCAGGAACACAAGCGTACTGATGCCGGAGATGAAAAAAGCCGCCAGCAGGAATATTTCCATCGTATAAAAGTAATGGATCCCGCAGATCAGCAGAAAAATGATAAGCGCAATGTTCGCCACCCTAATGGCATTTTTTTCCCCAATGAGCAGGGGCAACGTTTTGAGCCCCGACCGCGCATCGCTTGCCATATCACGAATGTCGAACGGAACGGTAATTGCAAAGATGAACAGCGTACGTTCGGCAATCAGCAACAGCACTACTGGGATGCTGATCGGGAGACCGGCCTGAACAATAGGTAATATAATACAGGTAGCCGACCAAACGACGGAAATGATGAATATTTTAAGAAGGGGAATTTCGCGCAAGCGGAATAATTTAAAGCCATTTTTATAAACGGGAAATGAATATAAAACGGTGATCGCGCCCAGCGGAAATAAGGTAATCAGCACGGTTATTTTTGCAAACCAGGCGGCAACTAAAAAACCGGCTACGGATGCAAAAACAATGAAATAAAATAAGTTAAGATGTTCAGAGATCCAGTGGAATTTAGTTTCTTTTAAAGAATGTTTGTAAAAAAATACGGAGACAAATTTATGCGAATTATATTCGAACAGTGTGGCAAACAGGATCAGGAACAGGTAAGGGTGCCAGGTGGTTGGGATCCCCAGCTGAATTTGCGATTCAACCGTCATAAGCACCGAAGCAATACCGATGTAAAGATTACTGTAAATTAAAAAGTTGAAGAATTTCCGGAACACCTGCGCACGTTTTTTTATGAATTACAAAATTATCTGTTATTACCTCAACTATGAAGCAAATCTGTAAAATAATAGTGCCTGTATTTGCTTTTATTTTTATTCATTCCGGACAAATGAAGGGCCAGAATCCGGAACAACCGCAGCCAACGATCTGGGATATTCCGCACCACACCGCTTGGGAAAAACTGATGTGGATCCACCGTACCGTTACCTTCATTGTTATAAAAGACCGCAAACCGCTTGTAGATACCGCGTATGTAAAATTATATCCGAAACGCTTTACGGTTACGGTTCCTGTTTCTGCCCGCTTAATGTATTTCAATCTTATCGACTGGCAAACGAACAGACGCCTGCAATTTTCGCCTAATTACCGCTATGATGTTGGAATTGGTTTAAGTTCCCGCTGGGCAACCTTTGTGGCCAATACGGGGATCACGTTTTACAATGCACATAAAAGCGAACGGGGTGTAACAAAGTACAGTGACCTGCAATTGAATTTGTACGGCAAGCGGGTAACGTCGGATATTTCTTACCAGAATTACCACGGGTTTTATGTGGGTAATACACCAAAATACGATTACCCGGGCAGTGCAAAATATGAGATCCGGGGCGATGTAAAAGCGACATTATTTGCCACGAGCACTTATTATATTTTCAACTTTAAAAAGTTTTCGTACCGCAGCGCTTTTGCTTTTACGGAACAGCAGAAAAAAAGTGCAGGCTCTTTTTTACTCGGCGGTTATTATACATTATTTGGAATGAAAGCCGATTCGAGCCTGGTATCCACTGCTTTTGCACCTTACTTCGATCCTAAATCACACATCATTGAGGGAAGCTCGCAAACATTCGGATTGAACGCGGGTTACATTTATACATTTGTAAAAAATAAATTTTACATCACTACCTCCATTGTACCCGGGATCGGGCTGGAGCAGGAGCATTATGAACGCTCCGACAGCAGCACCTATCGCAGCCCGTTCAACCCTTCCGGAAAATTAAGTCTGCGCCTGGGTTTTGGATACGATCACGGAAATTATTTTATCGGTACCAATGGTATGTATGATTATTTCTGGGCGTTTGATAAATCCAATGCTACTTTTAATTACAGCACCGGTAAATTCAGGGTATTTATCGGTTACCGTTTTAATTTTTTAAAAGCGGAGAAGAGGATCCTGCGCAAATTGAGCCTGATTGATTATCCGGGGGATCCGAGGCGGAAGGATTAAGGATTGCAGGATTAAGGAATTGGGAATTGGGAATTAGGATTGGTTGGAATTGCGAAGTGTTAGATTAAAAAGTGTATTCATTTCTTTCCAATTATAAGTTTTTACTTTTCCAACTTGATCTTTTTCAGAATTTTCTTTCTAAAAAGATGCACTAAGTTTTTACTTTCTAAATTGATATTCGTATTTAAATTGAATTTTCTTCGGCAAATCCTTTTCGTCCGAATCTGAAAACAAAATATTTATTGTTTTACTTGTAAGTCTTCCATCGTTGTCATAGCTGAAATACACAACATAGAAAAATGCTTCATTTGTTTCTATCACTCTTCCGTTATTATCATATTTCCAGTAAAATGGAGCCGGAGATGTTGAAGGATCTGTTTTTTCAATTTCTTTATTGTCCTTGTACTTATGAATAATGGTTGTATAAACAGAGCTGTCATTCTCATAATGCATTTCTTTCATTTCGGTCCTGTTTTTATTCCAGACATATTCGATCTTTGTTGTTCTTAAGCCTGACATATGCCAAACGGATCTTGTAAGCGCACCCAATGTATCGTAGCAATTAATTTCAGTAGTATCCTTATCATTTGATTGAGTTTTGATTATCTTCCTGATGCTTTTATTGGAATTGTACTCCAGATAAGTTTTCCATAAATCCATTTTCTTTCCGTCTGAAGAGCTATATACATAATCTGCATAGGAAGTAACTTGTCCATTTTCATCGACTTTAAATTCTGTTGAATTAAAGTGATTACCCCCCTTATAATATTCAATTTTTGATATTTGTCCGTTTGTATCATACTGGAATTCTTTTTTCTCCGATTCGCCACCTTTTTCGTCAAGTTGCACAAGCATTGTCGGTAAACCCTGAACATTAAATTCCTGAACAAGCGTTTTTGCCCATTTGCCATCGTCTTGTAATTGCAGCTCTGTCACACTGATTATACTCCTGTTTTGCTGCATGCTTGATTTATCAGCATATTGTTGAAATAATTCATAGTCAAACTGTCCAAATGCTTGCAGTGCTGTCAAAAAAAATAATACTGGAATTAGTTTTTTCATTGTTTATTGTTTGTCTTAAAATTGTTTGTCATATTTCCAATCCCCGCGTTGGTATCGGTTCCCATTTTTATGTAAATACAAAACTGTCTATAATTAACTGAAACAAATTTTCATAAGCTACATTTTCCAAATTATAATTGGAAAATGTTAAAACAAATACTTTATTTTTTTTCTCATCCAAAAAATAGATACAGGTTGAAATAATTTTTTGCCCTTCGTATCCGTCTTTTTTTAAAATATTCCGTATGAAATTTCTTTCTTATTTCTCGTAACAGCTTGTTTTAGAATATTTGCTTCCGGATTACCTTGTTTTATAAATTCAGTTGAGACCTTTTCAATTAAGGTCTGCAAATATACGTGTTCATTTATGCCAATAGAATAAATACAAAAGTTCTCTCTAAAAATGTCTTTGTCATTCTTCTTCTTTTCAACAGCCATAAAAGTCATTCTGTTGTCTTTGCAAACCGTGTCCCAGTTTGCAGGATAGCTTAGTGTAAAATCTTTGTTTTTGTATTTTAATAACGAAGGAGGATTTTGTCCAAAAGTACTTTTTAGCAATAAAGTCAAACAAATAATCAGCACATTCTTCATGTGAATATCTTTAAAAAATTGTTTGGAGCGTTTTCGGTACGCAGTGTGAGCATGTTCTTAGCAGTTACCTTTATTGCTTAGGTATACAGTTGTACAAAAAGAATTTAAATTCGTTATTAATTTTCACAAAATAAAAACAATAATTTAGGCCATCGTGTCCGTCTCCCAATTCATTTAGTCCGTAAGTCATAACCCGGGCCTCAAATACCACGAGGTCTTTTTCGTTATTATCCGGAAGGTATCCCGGATGAAAGCCCGGCATTAACATTTCTGAAATCCTGAAACCTCTTTCTTAATTGATCCATATAGGAAATCGTCAAAGTCTTGATAGGCCTGCTTAATGAAAGAATCTACTGGAATTATTAAGCTATTGTCTTTGGAAGTACATAATTGACAGTGTATTAATTCAAGTGAATTGCTTTTAATTTTTTTAGTGTCTTTATTTTTAAATGCTTTAAGGAATTCGGCCGCTACTTTATTAAAAGTAACGGAATCTGACAAACTTATTTTTTTCAATTCCATGGAGTCAGGGAGAACTATTTTTCCCCATTTCACTTCTTCCTCCGTTTGTGAAAATGAGATGCATGAAATACAAGTCAACATTAGAATAGTCAATATATGCTTGGATTTCATTGTAAGGGTGCAGCTAACGTTTGAAGGGGTTATATACAGTGGTTTGTCTATTCTGCCTGTCATGATTTTATTTTTCGTTTATAAATCCAGTCACAACCTTTGTCATCCCTGAGTTGTAAAGTCCCGTTTTCATAGTTTGATTCGTAGTAATAATATTAATTAAATTTTCGGTAAATAATCAAAACAAAATATACAGCAAACTAATAAACCAATGAACATTGAACTAATAAACCTCTACCTCATCCACAAAAATAAACGCATCACCGCCTGCTCCCTGGTGCCATTCCGGCAACTTTCCGAAATTAATGGCTTTTACTTTTACATAACGCGCTGTTACATTTTGTGAAATCCCCTGCTGAAATTGTTTTACCTGTACTTTGTTATCCTTTGGATCGGCACTGTTGATAACAGTTACAGGGCTGCTGTATGTGATTCCATCGTTGGAAAACGAATATTCCACTTTTGTTGGAAACAAGATCCAGGCGCGGCTATCCTGCAAATAGGTAGATGAAACCGCATTTATTTTTTGCTCTTTTCCGAGGTCGATCACTGCTTCAAAATCCTGTGACTGATAGCCTTGCCAATCGCCTTTGCGCCAGTTTTCGGTACCGTGCATTCCATCGATCAGGCCTTCATCACCACCGGCAGTATATTGTGCATTGTATTTTGCATTGATCTTTATTTTCCAGTCGGGATGCGGCATTTTATAAAATGTACCGCTTGTAATAAAACTTTTATCGCCTTCAATACTTACTTCGATTGCTTTTACCGTGGTGGTGGTATCAATAGTAAATGCAGCAGTATACAAAATGGAATTAATTGTAGGATCCGAGCCATCGCGTGTGTAATAAATATTATCATTCGTATGATCCGCTTTTAAATTAACCGTCAGCGCGTTTTTGAAAACGCGGGAATCAGCTGCAATAATAGGGTTTACCACGATTTGTTTTTCGTTTACATCGTACAACGGTGTGATGTCGTATTCAGATTGTTTGGTAGGCACCGCGCTCATGCTGAATTCCAGCGTACCGCCATTCATGATGTTATCGTATTTTATAACACGCGGGTTCAACAAGGCATCATTGTATTTGATGCGATCCACATAAAAATTAGTGGCAGAAAAATTAATTGTTTTGATCGCGAGTGAATTTCCATTCTCCAAATTAATTTTTGCTTCTTTAAACAACGGTGTCCCGAAAACATAATTGCCCGAACCCGGCGTTACTTCATAAATACCCAATGAACTCAATACAAACCAGGCGCTCATTTGTCCGCAATCTTCATTACCGATCAAACCATCCGGTGCTGCTTTATAAAACTGTGTGCAGATCTGGTGAATGCGTTCTTCTGTTTTCCAGGATTTACCAACAAAATCATACAAGTATGCCATGTGATGGCTTGGTTCGTTGCCTTGTGCATACTGGCCGATCAAGCCGGTAATATCCGCCTGTTCGCGACCGGTTGTTTTTGTGGTAGTGGTAAAAAGCTCGTCCAGTTTTTTCTCAAAATTTTCGGGGCCACCCATTCTGCGGATCAAACCATCGAGATCCTGCGGCACAAAAAAGGTGTATTGCCAGGAATTTCCTTCTGTGAAATTATTATTGACCTCACGCGGCTCAAACGGCGTTAACCAATTCCCATTTTTTTTCGGACGCATAAAACCAGTTCCGGGATCAAATACATTTTTCCAGTATTGCGAACGTTTCATGTACGTGTCGTAATCCGCTTGTTTGTCCAGCATTTTCGCCACCTGTGCAATGCACCAGTCATCGTAAGAATATTCCACTGTTTTGGAAACGCTTTCGTGTTCATCATCCATTGTAATGCAGCCATGATCCATGTAAGCAGGTAAACCAAGATGATCCCAGGTAGCCGATTTTTTCATTGCTTCCAATGCTAAATTCAAATCAAAATCATGAATTCCTTTTACAGCAGCATCCGCGATCACGCTCACGGAATGGTAACCGATCATGCAATCGGTTTCGTTACTGGCGAGCTCCCATACCGGTAACCGCCCGCCATCTTTGAATTGTGCTAAAAATGTTTTCACAAAATCCAGTGTGCGTGTCCGGTCTATGATCGTGTACAGCGGATGCGCAGCGCGGAATGTATCCCAGAGCGAGAACACGGAATAATACGTAAATCCGTCCGCATGATGAATTTGATTATCGCGGCCACGGTACATGCCGTCCACATCCATGTTCACATTCGGCTGGATCATGGTGTGATACAAAGCCGTGTAAAATGTTTTCAGCTGATCTTTATTATCGGTGGTGATCTGGATCTTGCTCAATTCTTTGTCCCATGCAAGCCGCGCTTCCAGCTTTGTTTTTTCAAAATCCCAACCCGGCAATTCCGCTTTCAGGTTATTGCGCGCACCTTCAATGCTTACTGTCGAAATCCCGACTTTCATGTACACCGCTTCGTTTGCAGCTGTTTTAAATGTAAATGCGGCTTTGATGTTTGTTGAGGAATCAATATGAAGTGGTTCAAAATTGCAAGCGTAGACAAACCTGTCCTGCTTTACATTATTTATAAAAATAGTTTCCACGAATGGTTTTGAAAACTGGATCACAAAATAAATGTGTTGATCCTGCGCCCAGGCTTCACTTCTGCGCATACCTTCCACTTCGGTAGCGCTTACAATTGCCAACGTCGATTCCAGCGTTTTATCACGATGCGTGAGATCAAGAATAATATTTGCCTGCGTGGTTTTCGGAAAAGTATATTTATGAAAACCAACGCGTGTAGTAGCTGTTAATTCCACATTCACTTTATTTTTCAGCTTTACGGAATAATATCCGGCACTGGCTTTTTCATTCTTGTGCGAAAATCCGGAAGCATATTTTGAGCTGTCAACGCTGATGTTCCCAACCGTTGGCATTAAATTAATATCGCCGTAATCGCTGCAGCCGGTGCCGCTTAAATGTGTATGTGAAAAACCGTAGATCACGGTATCGCTGTAATGGTAACCGCTGCAGCCATCCCAACTGTCGTCGATGCGCGTATCCGGCGAAAGCTGCACCATCCCAAACGGAACGGTAGCACCGGGAAATGTATGACCGTGGCCGCCGGTGCCGATCATAGGATCCACGTATTGCGAATTGGTTTGTTGTGCAGATACGAATGCGCTTACTAAACAAAATGCAAACGACAATAAAATGCGGAGGGATATAGTATGTTTTTTCATATTGTTATTTTTAATGAGTATCGGAATTTTGCAACATCGCATAAAATTAAATGAGTATCGGCAACTTTGTACCAACAGACACCATTTTTAATTTCGCAATTATTTATCTTTTAACTTTTTGAAGGCAAAAAGTAACAAAAACCTTTTTTGATCTTGTAATGTAATTTGCTCTTCTGCTGGCGCGAAGACCAACCGCGGATAATTTCACGTACGCACCTTATCGCTCCGAAAATATAATTTCAGCCACGCTCATTACCGGCTATTACTGACAAGCTCAAAAAGGCGAAGCCCAAAAATAGAGCGCTATATCATTATTAATACCTCTTTGATAGATCTGCAACCAATCAAATTATAATTTTCAATCATAAGCGCCACAGGCGATCTTTTTTACATCCTAAAAATCATTTTTGATCTGCGTTCCCATACACAGCATTCAAAAAATGTAAGCAAATTAATACGCATCAACTAATGATGCAATGTGTGTTTTCTTTTTAAGCGAACGAATTTTTTTACCTCTCGGCAGATAAATCACTTTTTGCTGCCCGGGCATCAGGTCAAAAAAATTATCACTCAAATTTAAGGATTCTCCATCGATTGTAATACAGGCATCTTTTGCAAAAACATCGGTACTGATTACCAGGTACTGATCGTTGTCAGTGGTGGTTGCATCGATCCTGAATACCGGTTTCGGCAACTGCAGGTCTTTGGGCTTTACAAAATAAAACATCGCCGTTGATTCTTCGGTAAAATGGATCACGTTCGAATTGTCAAATGCTTTCGGAACCAGCAAAGAAGCAGAAAGCACCGTTTGTTTCGCATCAAAATCCCCGAAATCATTTTTATTAACGGAATAATACATTCCGCTGCTATTGGGTGGGATCACTACATCCAGCACTTTGCTCCAGATCGCATTTCCGTTAAAATCCAGCAGCTGCACCAACAATCGCCTGCTGAGCGTATCCCGTTCATCGTTCACGATATACACTTCACAATTTTTATTTGCTTCCGTGACCGAAACAATAAGCGGTGCATAGCTTCGTTTTGCCTGGTATTGCAGCGCTTTCCAATGATTGTAATAATCCACGCTGCTCCAGGAAGTTACCGGCCAGCAATCGTTCAGCTGCCAGAATAGTGTTCCCATGCAATACGGCTTTGCCCTGCGATGTGCTTCAATGGCGGTTTTGATTCCTTGCGCCTGCAGGAGTTGTGATACATAAATGTATTTTTCAAAATCAGCGGGAATTTTATAATCGCGTTCCATATAGCTTTGGATCGTTTGATAACCGGTTGGATGCTTCTGATGGTTTTTTACCGCAGCGGAATTAAAATTCAATTCTTTTTTATCCGCGATCTTCTTAAAAGTACTGTAATCCGGCATTCCTTCAAAGCCGTATTCGCTCATAAACCTTCCCACTTTTTGATTATAAATCTCAAACGGTTCGTTGCCCCACCACACGCCCCAGTAATGCGAATCGCCCTGCTGCAGGCTTTGGTTGTGCCCCCAGCCGATAGAAGGAGAAGATTCCCAATAAAAACGCGTGGGATCATTTTGTTTTATAAGAGCAGGGATTTCCTGTCGAAATAATTTGTTGTAATCACTTGCAATTTTTGTGGAATCACTATCTGAATACTTGTATTGTTTTTGCCAACCCCAGTTGTGCCAGCCTTCATCTATTTCATTGTTTCCGCACCACAATGCAAGGCTGGGGTGATTGCGCAAACGCTGCACCTGTTGGGTAATTTCTGCATTTACATTCTGAATGAATTTTTCATCTCCCGGGTACATCGCGCAAGCGAACATAAAATCCTGCCAGATTAAAATTCCGTGATAGTCGCATTGATTGTAAAACTCATCATCTGCGTAAGCGCCACCGCCCCAAACGCGCAGCATGTTCATGTTTGCATTTACTGCATTTTCAACTACACTGCGCATCCCATTGTGATCAACGCGCGGTAAAAAATTATCGGGCGGAATGTAATTGGCACCTTTCATAAACACGGGCACGCCATTTAATTTAAAATAAAAGGAAGCGCCGACACTGTCTTTTTCCTGCACCAATTCCAGCGTGCGCAAGCCTATGGCAATATTTTCTGTATCGAGAAAACGCGAATCGTACGAAAGTGTGATCAGGAAATGATACATTGTTGGAAAGCCCAAACCATTGCACCACCAGCGTTGTGGGTCTTTCACCGAATAATACAGCGGATAGGTATTGATGCCTTTTTTTAATTTGATCTTCGAGTTAATTTCTCCGCTCAGCATATCGCTCATGAATCCGCCATACGAAATATCCATGTAAGCGTTTGCGTCCACATCGCTTTTAATGGTGCAGATAAATTCCAGCTCCGCAAGCGTATCGCTCAATGATTGCTGCACATATTGCACATTCAGCATTTTTGCATCGTTCCAGAAAATAAGCTTTACATCTTTCCAGATCCCACAGGTAACCAAACGCGGTCCCCAGTCCCAACCGTACTGATATTGCGCTTTACGCGTAAATACTTTTTCATCGCCGGGCAGTGTATAATTTAATTTTGCAGCTTCTGCTTTTCCTTTTTTTACGGCGGATTCAAATAAAATGTACACTTCGTTTTTTCCTTTGTGCACATATTTTCTCACATCTGTATTCCAGGTACGGAACATATTATCGGCAGTGATCACCAGCGAATCGTTCACATACACACTGGCGTACGTATCCAAACCATCGAACTGTAGTTCAATGTGTGATTGCTGCATTTCCGTTTCCGAAAGTGTGAATGTGGTTTTGTATTCCCAGTCTTCGTTTTCCACCCATTGCACCAATTTTTCATTGTCGGCAATATACGGATCGGGAATTAATTTATGTTTTAACAGGTCGGTGTGAACGGTGCCCGGAACTGCTGCACTCCGCCATTTGTGTTCTGTTTTTTGCTTGAATTTCCAATGACTGTCATCCAGATTTTTTTCCACAACCTGTGCATGCAGCGTAATTGACAGCAGGTATAAAACAAAAAAATATTTGAGTACCCGTTTTATCAATTCAGTTTTTCTTTAAGCAGTTTTACTTCCTGTAAATTCGCAATCCCGCTTTGATCGGTGATTGCAGAAGAATGAAAATACGAAGTGTTCAATTTGTTTTTTAATTCCGCAACGTTGGAAGAGCGAACGCCACCGCCCGGCATGATCACAATTCTATTATTTGCCAGTTTGATTATTTTTTCCAGTTCATTTATTCCTTCCGGCCCGCTGTTTTTTTGTCCGGATGTTAAAATGGTTTTGAATCCGCATTCAATTACAGCTTCCAATGCTGCTTCTATATCTGCAGCAACGTCAAATGCACGGTGAAATGTACAGGAAAATGGTTTTGCCAATTCCACCAATTCGGTATTTTGTGATTTATTAATTTGATTATCCGCTGTTAAAATTCCAAATACAAAACCATTGATGCCGGTATTTTTTAATGCAGCAATATCTGTTTTCATTTGTTCGAATTCAGCACCGGTATACACAAAATTTCCGCCACGCGGCCGGATCATTACCACAATATCGATCGTTAAGCTTTTGCGTGTTTGTATAACAATTTCGTACGGCGGCGTGATCCCGCCTGTTAACTGATCCGCGCAGAGCTCAACCCTGTCGGCACCGCCATTTTGCGCGATGATGGCGGATTCCGGATTAAAACAAGCGATCTCTAATTTTTTCATTTTTTACCACTAAGGCACAAAGGCTATTAAGACAATTAAAATATTTTTTGTTGAATGTTAAACGAAATATCAATACTTGTTTTTTATACTGTCATCCCGGGCTTGACCCGGGATCTGTTAATTAAGTACTGAATTAAATACTGCAAACATTTATGAGATCCCGGGTCAAGCCCGGGATGACATTTATTTTTTTATGATTTTCAAATTACATCACGACTAACATCAACAATTATAATCCGCTTTACACCATCTGCACATCAGTAATCAGCACATCTGCACATTAGAAAAATTACATTTTCAAATGAAAATCCGAATCGATCAAACGGTTTCCTGTGGCATCATGCACCGCATAATTAAATCCGCTTTGCACACAATAGGCGCCGTATTCGCCGTTTTTATTCAATGCAATAAATCCAACCTGGATGTCTTTTAATTCTTTTTTACGCAGGCTTATTAATTTCACTACACGGTTCACCGCCTCTACACAAGCATCCTGCGGCGATTTTCCCTGGCGCATCAGTTCCACTACCAAATGGCAACCTGCAATCCGGATCACTTCTTCTCCGTGCCCTGTTGCTGTTGCAGCGCCAATTTCATTGTCCACATACAAACCCGCACCAATGATCGGCGAATCGCCCACACGGCCGTGCATTTTAAATGCCATGCCGCTGGTAGTACATGCTCCGGAAAGGTTTCCGGCAGCGTCCAGCGCGATCATGCCAATAGTATCGTGATTTTCAATATTCGCAATGGGTTTGTAATTGCTGGTTTTCAGCCATTCTTTCCATTCTTTTTCGGATTCCTCCACCAGTAAATTTTCTTTTACAAATCCCTGCGACAAGGCAAACTGCAAAGCGCCATCGGCCACCAGCATTACGTGCGGCGTTTTTTCCATCACAGCACGCGCAACAGAAATGGGATGTTTGATAAATTCCAAACACGCCACCGAACCAATGTTTGCAAATTCATCCATGATGCAGGCATCCAGCGTTACGCGTCCATCCCGATCGGGACGACCGCCATACCCCACACTACGCTCGGTTGGATCGCCTTCCGGAATTTTCACACCCGCCTCCACGGCATCCAGTGCGCGTCCGTTTGTTTTTAAAACTTCCCATGCAGCATCGTTGGCTTTTAATCCGAAATTCCAGGTGGAAAGCACAATGGGCTTTGTGATTGCACTACTGCTTTCTTTTTTATTTGCGGAAGCTTTGCTTTCCGAAACATTTGTCAGCAAAGCCGCGGAAGCCAATGCCGATGTTTTGATAAAATTTCTTCTGCTCGTCATTTCCTTATTTTTGAAGCGTGAATAATTTCGCATAATTCGCATTCATGCGATCGAGTATTTTCGAATTCATTTTTAAACGTGCAATAAAATTGCTGTAATTTTTATTTTCGGGTTTCGTCCATACCACTTCGGATAAAGCGCACATACGGGGCAGCGACATATATTCCACTTTTGAAAAATCAGTAATGTATTCCGTCCACACATTTCCCTGCGCGCCCAAAATATATTGTTGTTCGGTTACCGATAATGATTTAGGCGTTGGATCATAATTATAAACCGAATCCAGCGGATTGAATCCACCAATCGCCAGCGGTTCCCTGTCTTTTGCTTTGGATTGATAATGATCAAAATAACAAGGCTTGCCCGGTGTCATCACCACATAATGGTTTTGTTTTGCAGCGGCAATTCCGCCCTGTGTTCCGCGCCAGCTCATTACGGTAGCATTCGGAGCAAGTCCGCCGTCTAAAATTTCGTCCCAGCCCACAATTTGTTTTCCTTTCGAATTCACAAATTTTTCGATCCGCGTTACAAAATAACTTTGCAATTCGTTTTCATCTTTCAGGTGTTCATCCGCCATTCTTTTTTTACATTTCGGACACTCTTTCCAGCGTTCTTTCGGACATTCATCTCCGCCAATGTGAACGTATTTTCCCGGGAACAGGTCGAATACTTCTGTCAAAATATTTTCAATAAATGTATAGGTGCTATCATTTCCGGCACAATACACATCGTCGGAAACGCCCCAGGTGGTATAGGTTTTAAACGGTCCGCCTGTACACGAATATTGCGGATAACCGGCAAGCGCGGCTAATGAATGCCCCGGCATTTCTATTTCCGGCACAATAGTAATGTGGCGCTCGGTGGCATACGCTACAATTTCTTTTACATCTTCCTGTGTGTAAAATCCGCCGTACGCTTTACCGTCATATTTATCGTTTTTAGATGGTTTCCCGATCAGCGTTTGGTTGCGTTGTCCGCCTACCGAAGTAAGCAAAGGATATTGTTTGATCTCGATGCGCCAACCCTGATCGTCGGTTAAATGCCAGTGAAATGTATTGAATTTATACATCGCTAAATAATCGATGTATTTTTTCACTTCGTCTTTTGTAAAAAAATGGCGGCTGCAATCCAGATGCATTCCCCGCCAGGTATAGCGCGGCCAATCGGAGATCTGCAAGCAGGCAACATTCAAATTTTTACTTTTTTCTACCGGCAATAACTGGATCAGGCTTTCGATACCGTAAAACAATCCGGCGCTTCCAACCGCAGTGATCGTTACTCCTTTTTTGGTGACCTTTAATTGATACGATTCCTGATCGAGCTGCGTGGCATTGTTTTCAATGGCATTGAGCAGCAGGATAAAATTTTTAAAGGGTGGATAATGTGAATCAATTTTCACATGCAGATCGTAATTTTTTTCCAAATAACTTTTTAAGTATTGCGCTTCAAATGAATTTTCATTCGCCACAATTGTAGTAGTATCCGACAATGCAAAAGTACCGCCCGTTGCCTGCAAATAATTAGGCTGCGGAATGATCGGGTATACTACATTTTCCTGCGCAACAGAAAATTGTGCAATAAAAACTAAAAGAATGAATGCTGTTTTTTTCATGTTATCTGAATTGATAATTTACTCCCTCTATCTGTGTTAATAAATCGGCTGTCGCATCTGTTGCAACTGCTCTTCCTTCAACTTTGGGTTCAACCGGCGAATGTTTTGTAATGTATTCTTCTATTACATCATGTATTAAAACTCCGAGCTTCTGATTATTTTTCACCTCTTTTATCCTGCACAATAAACTATCCGGGTCTCCTTCACGCTCACATGAAACAACTTTATAAATTTTTTCAGGGTCAATTTTTTCTCCTTTTACAAGGATCTCTTCTATCCGTTTTCCCGCTTCATTTGCAATTGTAAATCTTATTTTCATTCCCTGGAACCGAACCAGCCATCCGCCTAAACGTTTTTCTGGGTCTTTTGAAAATACGTTTTCAAGCTCTTTTTCCAGCCAGTTCAAAATTTGATTTCCAGTAACATCTGCCATTAACGTTTCATTGTTGCCGGGAATCATACTGTATAAATAATCGGAGGTAATATCTGCAGGGGTAGCTGCGCTTGCAACCAGTGGCGGACAAAATCTAAATCCATTAGCGATGGTAATATCCGGATTGAATTTCCACATGAGCGCATCTGTGATCATGTTATCCATAGGCGTTTCAAGAACATAATAGCGCATCAGCGTACTTTTTGTTTTTCCGATCACGCGCTTTAATTCTTTTTCATACGGCTGATATACCTGCGTTATTAAATTTTTCATTTCTTCATCCGCAGCATATTTTCCGGGATCCACTTCAAGCAATTCATAACTTTCTTCTTTTATTTTGCCGTCTTCAATCACCAGGTCCAGCTTACCAACAAAGGAAGCAAACGCCCCCGGCTCTGTTACTTTTGCATATTTTCCTTGTAATGGTTCTCGGATCCGTTCATGTGTATCTGCACCCAAAATATAATCAACACCTTCCGCATACGGCTTTGATGCCAGGTTCAATTGCTGCGCTAATCCCATGTGCGACATCACAAATACCATTTTGCACTGTTCCTGCTCACGCAATATTTTCACGTACTTTGCAATGTTTTTTTCCGGCCCGCAATATTTTATTCCTTTGCTGTAATCTGGCGCCTGCCGGATCGCCGTTAGAGGATCATTATAACCAATAAATCCAATTTTAATTCCGGCAATATAAAAAACGGAATAAGGCGGAAATAATAGATCTCCGGCTGCATCGTCATCAAACATGTTTGCACAGACCTTACGCGCATTGTATCCGCCCAGATCTTTCAGCAGCATTTGTTTTCCGTATACCACTTCCCAGTTACCCGGTAACACCAGGTCGTATTGTAAATTATTCATTAAGGGTACCAGTCCCTGTCCCCGGGTTAAAGAAGCAATCCCGCTTCCCTGGAAACAATCGCCGCCATCCAGCAATAATGTATTGGGATTTTGTTTCCGCAGCTCATTGATCATTGTTTTTAAATGTGCAAAACCACCCCGTTTTTTAAAAACAGCTTTTCCGTTTTCCCAAAAAAATTCGTCATGCACATTTATTTGTCCATGTATATCACTGGTATGCAATAACGAAATGTGCTGCACTTTTCCATTTTTAACAACATTACTTTTTAAGATCTCTTCTGCTTTTCCTTTTTCCTGCAAAGCAAAAGAGGTTACCGGGGCCAATCCCATACCAAGTGTTGCAGCACCCAATGTTCTTAAAAAGTTTTTACGCGATACATTATTTTCAATAATAAGTGGTTCGCAGCTTTTACAGGAACAGGAATAAGTATGTTTATTTTCTCCGGACATATTTTAAATTTCATTTACTTTTTTTATCTTTTTGTTTCTTCTTCGCTTCCGCGATTGGTGCAAATGGCCCGTATTTATGCTGCTTTTCAGTAAAGCCATCCGCATACGGCCCAAAGGGATGATCAACCGGTTTACCCGAAATTTTAGGCCAGTCTTTACTCAGATCTTTCGTTGGGCGCAGTTGTGAATTCACATACGCCGCCACATCCCAAGCCTGCTCATCCGTTAGCTGCGGATTATCATAGGTAACGCCCAGCGGCATGTTGGATTTTACATATCCCGCAAATCGTGATAAACGGAATAATCCTGCGCCGTAATTATAACTGTGAGCGCCCCAAAGCGGCGGATATTGATAGGTAAGCTGATCTGTGTTTAATTTTCCGTCGCCATTTGTTCCATGGCACGACATACATTTTTGGGTGTACACGGTTTTTCCTTTTTCCGGATCTGCAGCGCGCTGTAAATAAGCAAGCTCTGTGATTCCTGAGCCCATTGGCTTTTCGCCTTTTTTCACATTTTGTCCCAGCCAGATAATGTATGCTTTTATAGCCTGCATTTCCTTCCCGGATGAATCCAGTGCTGCACCGTTCAGGCTGCGCTCAAAACAATCGTTCACGCGTTTGTAAATGCTTTCGGTCATGCCGGAACGTTCACGAAATTTTGGATACGTGGAAGCTACGGCGCTGTAGTTATTCCCGAATGCTTTTGTTCCGGCATCCAAATGGCAATTCTGACAATTCATGCCGTTGCTGCTGTGCTGAATAATTCCATGCGGGCCAAAATAATACGCGGTATTTGAAATGAGCATACGACCGTAACGGATCTGTTTTCCTTTTTCATCTTTCGGAATGGTTGCGGTATCCGGAGCGATCCAGAGCGTAGAAACAACAGCCGCTTGTTCACTTTTTTTATCAGGAGCCGGCGGCGTGTAAACAACTTCTTTTTTAGGGATAAAAATTTCGGGAACACCGCAAAAGCATACATACACCAGTGCGGCAACAAAAAGCATCAAACAAGCGATCACATTCAACAACTTGCCGATCACATTCAGCAAACGCTCTTCTGTATTTTTGTGATCGTTGTTACTCATGCTTTAGTCAGTTCTTTTAATATTAAAGAGGCCGCACCCAGCAGTGCTGCATCGTTTTCTTTCAATAAGGAAGGCAGGATCTTTATTTTATTTTTGTAGATGTTCAGTAAATTCCGCTCGAAGCTTTCAATCGTCGGTTTAAAAATAAAATCGCCTGCGAGCGCTAATCCTCCGAATAAAAAAATTACCTGCGGACTTGTATATGCAACGCTGTTTGCCAGCGCCAATCCTAATACATCGCCGGTTTGATTGAATGCTTCAATAGCATCCTTATCACCGGCAATGGCTTTATCATAAATGTATTTTGCATCGGCCACGCGTGCCTGTAAATTGGCTTTATCGTGATGGCTCATTAACAGATCGGAGTAAGTACGTTTGATACCTGTTGCCGAGCAATACGTTTCTAGGCAGCCTTTCCGGCCGCAGCCGCATTGGCGTCCATCCGGGTAAACGATCACGTGCCCGATCTCACCGGCAAAACCATCATGGCCGTAAACCATTTCGCCGTTCACAACAATTCCGCTGCCAAGGCCTGTTCCAAGCGTAATAAATAAAAAATCTTTCAGGCCTTTTGCACCACCGAATACCATTTCGCCAATCGCAGCGGCATTTGCATCGTTTGTCAATACCGCTTTTACATGCAGGTGCTCCGAAAATAAATCAGCGATCGGGATCATTCCCTGCCATTTTAAATTGGGTGCAAACTCAATGTTGCCGTTAAAGTAATTGCCGTTCGGTGCCCCGATCCCTGCGCCGATCAGCTCATATTCAGATGCAAAATCTTTAAATGCTTTTTTTATGTGTTCAGAAACCACCGCAACCAGGTCTTCCGGAATAGGAAAATGTTCGGTGGCAATGCTTTCTTTTAACAGGATGTTTCCTGTTTCATCCACCAAACCAAAAACGGTATTGGTGCCGCCGATATCAATTGCTGCAACTAATTTTTTCATCTGATCCTTCGTCGTTATTAAAAAAGAGAATGTTAATGTCCGGAATCTTTTGTGGAATCATAATCGATGCCCTGCGACCTCAATATCGCGCTTACTTTCCATGCATAAAATGCGAGGTATGCAAAACATGCAACACCTACGATGTAACTGAATTGGATCCCCAATAAACCGTTACCGGCCAAAATGCCCTGGAGCAAACTGATAAAGCCGCCACCCATGATCATCATAATTAAAAAACCGGAACCTTCGTTGGTATGTTTTCCCAATCCTGCAATGGCAAGCGTAAAGATGCAGGGCCACAACGTGCTGCAAAATAAACCAACGCTGATAAATGCATATACACTTACCATTCCGTCGGCCAGCATGCCAATGATCAGCGCGGTGATCCCGAAAAATGAATAAATAAGCAGCTGGCGCGCCGGGTTTCCTTTGCTCAGCATATCACCGGCAATTAATGCAACGATCACAAACACATAAATATAAAAAGGAGTAAGGTCGTGATTGGCAATTTTATTTACGCCTAAAAATACAGCGAATGCAATGTAAGGCATCAGGAATTTTAGCACTGCTTTTGTTCCGGCTTTCAGATCAAAAGCGCCAACCGAGGATGTCCAGCGGCCGATCATAAGGCTTGCCCAGAACAAGGAAACAAACGGTGCGATCTTATCTGTTGGAATGTGTAAATGTTGTTTCATAAATTCGGGAAGGTTACTTGCCGTTGAAACTTCCACACCCACGTATACAAAAATTGCGATCATTCCCAATACCAGCTGCGGATATTTCAACGCGCTTTTTCGTTCGGTTAAACCCAGCTCCGGTTGCTCATCATCATTGATCGATTCAATTTTATCAGGGATAGAAGAAAATTTAAAAATTACGGCAACGATCAGAAATGCAGCGCCTAAAATTAAATACGGGATTTTTATATTTTCGATGCTTAATGTACTGGATGCGCCGCCAACAGCAACCGATCCGAAGATCGCAAAACTTACCAGCAGCGGCCCGATGGTGGTCCCGAAATTATTCACGCCACCTGCAAGGCTCAATCGTTGTGACCCTTTGCGCGGATCGCCCATAACAATGGCCAATGGATTGGCGGCGGTTTGCTGTAAGGAAAAACCCAGGCCGACAATAAATAAACCGGAGATCATCAATGGAAATGAAGCTGTATTTGCGGCGGGAATAAACAGCAACGTGCCGCAGGCAGAGATGACCAAACCTAGCGCAATACCGTTCTTATAACCGATCCGGTTTAAAATATCGCGCCCCGACGATTTGGAAATAATATAATAAATAATGGAACCAACAGTGTATGCCACATAAAATGCAAAAGAGATCATCTGCGATTGCCATTGCTCGAGGTTTAATTTTTCTTTAAAAACCGGGATCAGAATATCATTGCTGGCGGCAACAAATCCCCAGAAAAAGAAAACAGAGATCAGGACAATTAAGGATGACGGTTTGGTAGTGTTATTTCCCATAAATACGTTTTTAGATATTGACTTGAAAAATAACGAAATAATCGCTTATTTTAATTAAAAGTTATTTACAAGGCGGGAGGGGTTCGGTAAAACGGGGATTTTTGAAGTAGTTCGGAGTCGGTTCCCAAATTACTGTGTATATTTCTCGCAGAGCCGCAAAGTTCGCAGAGGTTATATGTTTACTGTATGCAAGATGGTGCAAAAACTATATTTCGCTGGCGCGAAATCCCTCGCAAACCCTAAGCTACAATGATTTTATTTCTCTGCGATCTCTGCGACTTCTCCGCGCACTTTGCGGTAAAATACACACAGCAAACTTTGAACTTATTTTTATAATCAACTATTCGAATAAAGCCCCAGCACATTTCCTTCGCTATCTTCTATTTCAGAAAAATAACCGGTATCACCGTCAATTAAGTTTTTTGCAATAATGGAATTTCCTTTTTCATCCATTTGGCGGATCAGCGTTTTGGGAGTAATTATTTTTCCGCCAAGCGTTGTAACAGAATTCAGTACGTCCGATAATCCTACTACAAAGAAAAAGATCATCGGGCCTTTCCCGGAAGTATGGCCTTCTTTTTCTACCAGCACACCACCGATCAGGTGATTCTCTTTTTTGAAAATTCCGTTTTCTTTATCCAGAATTTTTATTTTTTCGATCTTCACATTTAAAACAACGGAATAAAAATGAATGGCCCTGTCCAGCTTTCTCACAGGGATCTCGAACCAACAAACATGTCCTGATTTCATAAATAGTCGTTTAGTAATTAGTCTTTAGTAATTAGTTTTTAGTAATTAGTACATGGTTATTAGTAAACACACAGCACACCTATCAACGTTACACTTTCCTTTTTCATACCAACACGCATGCACGTTCTATAAATGCGTGTGACCAACTTTAGAAAGAACTATTAATTCTTTTATTTTTTCTTTGTGCCTTCGTGGCAAAAACCGCTCCAAAGGAGCCACTCAGCTACTAATTACTAACGACTATTGACTAACGACTATTTCGCAATAGTAACCGTTCCCGTATACGAATGTTTTTTCCCAAACACATCCCACAACATCACTTTCCAAACGTACACATCCATTTGCGCCACTTCGCTTCCATTTTTTACAATGCCATTCCAACCCTTGTTCACGTCTTTTGTTTCGAAGCAGGTATTTCCCCAACGGTCGAACACCATCAGCTCGTATTTAGCCGGATCCCAGCCAATGCCTTTTGGTAAAAACATATTGTTTGTCAGATCATCATCCGGCGTAAATGCATTGGGTGCAAAAAATGTAAATTCTCCCTGTATCACCACCGTATGCATTACACTATCAATACAACCCTTATCTGTGGCCGCAACCAGCCACACCGGGTACGTCCCCGCATCGTTATACGTGTGAGAAGGATTTACCTGCGTGGATGTAACTGCATCTCCAAATGTCCAATTGCAGGAAACAGCACCACTTGTTTCGTTTATAAAATTGATGGTTGGATCAAAAAGATTTGCTTCCGTAACATTGCTTGTAAAAGCCGCTTCCGGTAACGGAAACACCTGTATGTAATTATTTTGTGTAACCGTATTAGAGCAGCCGTTTGCACCGGTTACTGTTAATGCAACAGTATATGATCCATCGTTCGGGTAACAATGTGAAGTACTTTGCAGCGCATCCGTTCCCCCATCTCCAAATGTCCAGTTCCAGCCGGTGATAGCGCCCGGTGTAATTCCGGTTGTATCAGTAAATTGTACACACAACGGTGCGCAACCCGACCGTACATCTGCCGTTAATACGGGCGTTGGTAAAGGTAAAACAGTAACCGTTTCTGTTGCTGTAGCGGTGGATAAACAGGCATCCGTTACAGTAACTGTATACGTGGTGGTAGCTGCAGGCGTGGCTTGCGGCGATGGTAACGCAGCATTATCTAAACTTATCGCTGGCGTCCATGCATACGTATAACCGGTAATGGAACCGAAGGATGCGGTTGCAGAAAGTACTGTTGAATTACCCGGACAAACCGATGCACCACTTTGTGTTACAACTGCCAAAGGAGGATTTACAGCAACTGTTACCGATGCGCTGGCACTACAACCATTTGCATCCGTGGCCTGCACCGTGTACACTGTTGTAACAGTAGTAGTTGCAACAGGGTTATTAATTGCAGGATCGCTTAATCCCGTTGCCGGTGTCCAGCTATACGTATATGCACCCGTTCCACCGTGAACAGTGGCATTCAGCGTTACCGTTCCGTTATTACAAACATTCTGATCAGGCATATTATCAACCAAAACAGGCTCCGGCTCAGTGATCGTGGCAATTGTAGTAACAGAACAATTGTTCAGATCTTTTACCATGCAGGTATATGTTCCCGCGCAAAGTGCTGTTGCTGTTGCCGTTGTTTGTGCCGGGCTTGTATTCCACAAATAGGAATAACCGCTTGCGCCGGTTGTACCACCTGTTGCAGCTGCCGTCGCTGTTCCGTTACAGGCGCCTGCACAAGTAACATTTACAGCTGTTGCGCTTGCCGCTAAAGCAGTCGGTTCGGTAATAATTGTACTGTCAGTGCCGGTACATCCCCATGAATCGGTAACAACAACAGCATACGTTCCGGCGCCCTGGTTAATAGTAGCAGTTGCATCTCCACTACTCCATGTGTATGAATAAATACCCGATCCGCCCGAAGCAATAACATTCGCCTGCCCGTTAGTACTACCATTGCACAAAACCGGTGTACTGCTCAATGCAATTGATAATTGCGGATCAGCATAAATGATAACACTATCATTTGTACTGCAACCGTTTGTATCAATAACTGTTACAACATAAGTGGTCGTTGCCGGTGGTGTTGCAGTTGGATCATACACACCGGCATTGCTTAAACCCGTAACCGGCGACCAGCTGTAAGAAAAACCGGCAACATCCGGACTGGCTGCCAGCATTGTATTTCCAGCAAAACAAACCGAATCATCCGCGCCTGCATTTACAGGCAGCACTGCATGGATCATTACTGTTGAAACAGCAGTATTGGAACAACCCGCTGTTGTCCCCGTAACCGTATATATTGTATCAAAAAGCGGTGCAGCCGTTATTGTGCTTGTATTAGCACCCGTCGACCATACATAGGTTGTTGCACCGGCAGCGGTAAGCGTAGCAGTGCTTCCCGGGCAAATAGTTGTAGAATTTACGATAACCACCGGAGCTGTATTAACCGTAACCGTTCCTGCTGCTGTAGCCGAACAGCCCGCCGTTGTACCTGTTACAGTATAAGTAGTGGTAACTGATGGAGATACCGTTAATGGATTTGTTATTGCTCCTGTATTCCATACATACGTTGCAGCACCTGCTGCTGTTAGCGTTCCCGACTCCCCTGCACAAATTGTATCCGGATTAATTGTAATAACAGGCAATGGATTTACAGTAACTGTTGCAACCGCTGTTCCGCTGCATCCCGCCGCTGTTCCGGTAACGGTATAAGATGTGGTGGTTGCCGGGGAAACATCTGCAGTGCCTGCACCGGTTGGCGTTGGGCCTGCACTCCAGGTATAAGAATCGGCACCGCTGGCCGATAAATTTGCTGTTTGCCCGCTACAAAGAGCAGGGGAATTTACAGTAATAATTGTAGCCGGATTTACAGTAACTGTTGCTACAGCTGTTGAAAAACAACCCGCAGCTGTTCCGGTAACGGTATACGTACTGGTGGATACCGGCGAAGCAGTTGCTGTATTTACACCGGTTGCCGTTGCGCCCGCCGACCATGTATAAGCTGCGCCGCCGCTTGCGCTTAACGAAGCAATGGCACCCGGACAAATAGTGGTAGAGTTTACAATGATCACCGGAACCGGGTTTACTGTAACCATAGCGGCAGCCGTAGCAGAGCATCCGGCAGTAGTGCCTGTTACCGTGTAGGTGGTAGTAGATAAAGGAGAAACAGTGAATGGATTTACAGTTGCGCCCGTGTTCCACGCGTATGTTGTTGCACCTGCTGCTGTTAGCATTGCCGATTGTCCTGCACAAATGGTATCTGAATTAAGTGTAATCACAGGCAAGGGACTTACAGTAACTGTTGCTGTTGCAGTACTGCTGCATCCGGCCAACGTATATGTTACTGTATAGGTAGTGGTAGATGCAGGGCTTACAGAAATAGTTTGCGTGTTTTGTCCGCCCGGTACCCAGGAATAAGTTCCGCCGGTTGCCGATGGTGTAGCGGTAAGCGAAGCATTTTGTCCCTGGCAAACGATTGCAGAACTGGCGGTAACACTGGTAGTGGATGTGGATGTTACTGTAACACTTGCCGTATCGGTACAACCGATGGACGAACGCCCGATCACGTGATACGTTCCTGCACAAAGCCCTGTTGCGGTTGCCGTGGTTTGCCCGATCGGGTTATAGGAAGCATTGTACCAAACATACGTATATCCACCAATGGAGCCGCTGGAAACTGCTGTAGCCGATCCGTTACAGGTGCAGCCTGCATTTACAAATGTGGCAGTTACATTGAGTGGTGTGATAGGAACACAATTATTATTGAACTGCGCAATGTACGATGCATTGGCTGCATTGTTAGGAGCGCCGGGAGTTTGCAGCCCCGGTGAAGGATTTGCGCTTCCGGAGCTCCAGTTGGATTGCACCGTGGGATTTCCGCCGTTAAAATAATATACTTTCTGCGCTGCCGATCCCGAAAAATAGATCAGGTTGTTGGAATTATCACTCGACCAGCAAACAGAAAAAACTTCGCATCCGGCAAGATTTACAATGCGTGCACAATCACCGGCATTTGCTAAAAGTGTATTGTTCCAGCTTCCGCCGGATGTCCATCCCGAAACAGGATACGAGCAGGCGCTTGCTCCGGGCGTTACCGAATTTGATTCAAACAACGTACTGTTCAGCGGTGCTATGATTCGGCAATTTCCATCGCTCAACGAAAGATCATCCGCAGGAATAGCAGGATTGCGATCGCCGTTATTATAGATCAAAATAATGGTACCTACCGGCACGCAGGACCATAACGAATTTTGAGAAAAGCGCACAGCACCTGTTGCAACGCCGCTAGAACCGTGATAACCGCTGTTATCATCAAAGATCCACCCGCGGATATCGATGCAGGGAGGCGTGGTGCTGCCGCAATCATACGCAACCGTATTGCTTACCACCACAAACTCCACGTATTCCTGGTTTCCGGCCGGACCGTTGGAAACCTCGTTCATGATCAGCGTTTGCGAATTTGCGCTGAAAACGAAATAAAGCAGAAAAAAAATGACGGCGGATGTTCTGTTTATAATGAGCTGTTTCATGCTTAATAAAATTTATATTTATTTTATTGAAGCGGTTAAGGATTCTTATCATCACTGATAATTCCTTTAGGATGTTCACTTTCTGTTTGATTAGTTTTATCCGCCTCGTCGGAGGATAATTTTTATTTCCGGAACAAAATTAGGGCAGCATTACCGAAAAGGTATTTGGGATAATTTATCTTATTATTACCAATTGCCCGGAAGCGTTAATTAAAGATTAAATTTCGACTTATTCCGGCCCTTAAATAATTCCCAAACCGGGATATTTTTTTATACGCAAAGCTGTATCTTTACCGTGTAACAATCATTCCATGAAAACATACATTTCCATCCTGAGAGGCATCAACGTAGGAAAAAAACAAGTGCTGATGGCCGATCTGAAAAAGCTGTACGAAGGTTTAAAATTCAAAGACATTACCACTTATATCCAAAGCGGGAATGTGATCTTTAAAGCAGAAACAAAATTATCCGACACAGCGCTTGCACAAAAAATTGAAGAAGTTATTTTTAAAAAATATGCTTTTGAAGTGCCTGTTATTATCCGGTCGGCCGATGAGCTTGCAACAGCTATAAAAATAAATCCGTTCCTGAAAGATAAAAAGATCAATACCGAAAAATTGCATGTCACGTTTCTTTCTGATGTACCTGAAAAAGCAAATACGGAAAGTATAAAAGATCTTACCTTTCCACCCGATCAGTTTGTTGTGCTGGGAAAAGAAGTTTTTATCCATTGCCCCGAAAGCTACGGCGAAACCAAGCTTTCCAATAAATTTTTCGAAAATAAATTAAAAGTATCGGCCACTACGCGCAACTGGAATACGGTAAATAAATTATTGGAAATGGTAGTTCAAAGTTCAAAAGTTTAAAGTTCAAAGTTTTGCTGTACGCAGATGCTGTGTGTCAGATCAGAAACAAAATTCACAATTAAAATAAACATTTTTACACACAGAAAAAACACAGATTAGTACATTAGTAAAAATTAGTATTTAGTAGATACACACAGCTCTTTTGCGTCCTTTTGTTTTCTTTTGTGGTTTAAATTACCCTCAGCAAACACACAGATTAGTATATTAGTAAAAATTGGTATTTAGTAGATATACGAATCGTTAATTTTACAAAAAATGAACATCTTTTTCAACGAAGAATACACCCTCGAAAACGACACGGTGCAACTGCGCCCTTTAAAAATGGAAGACCATACCTTATTGCTTCCCCTTGCATTAAATGAACCGGAGATCTGGAAATATTCGCTGGTACAAGCAGGTAGCGACGAGCTATTAAAAAAATACATCCAGCTGGCAATGGAAGCACGCGCCAATAAAAAAGAATACCCGTTTATTGTATTTGATAAACGCACCAATCAATTTGTAGGAAGCACCCGTTTTTACGACATTCAATTAAAGGAATTAACACTGCAGCTTGGTTACACATGGTACAGCAAAGCCACACAGGGAAGCGGTTTAAATGCACACTGCAAATTTTTATTATTAAATTTTGCATTCGAAAATATGGGAATGGAACGCGTGGAATTTCGTGCCGACAATAACAACGCACGCAGCATTGCAGCAATGAAAGGGATTGGTTGCACCGTGGAAGGTATCCTTCGCAAAAATGTGATCAAAGCCGATGGAACGCGCCGCGACAGCATTATTTTAAGTATCCTGAAAGAAGAATGGGAAAACGGTGTGAAGGAAAATTTGTTGAAGAAGATCAAACATTAAAAATGTTATCTCACACCAAAATATGATTTATTTTTAACCACAAAAGGAAACAAAAGATTTGGGTGTTAAGCTTGTTGTAAAATAGAAATAGTGGTATTGCATTTTGGTATGTTACACTTCGCCTTATGTGTTCTTTGTGCCTTATGTGGTTCATTTTTTTGAAACAACGTAATGGCAGAATGCCATTAAATAAAAAGGTACATTGGGACACTTGCGCCTGTATTCCATTTCCTGTATTCGAGACAAACACAGTTAAAATCAACCACCTTTTGTTTTGTTTTCTTTTGTGGTTCAAAAAAACCCGAGCCTGCGAGCAGATCCGTCTTCTCATATAGTTATTGCAAACATTCATGAGATCCCGCAACATTGCGGGATGATAGCTCCGAAGAGTGCGTACCATTCACATAAATTGAAAACAGTCAACATTTCCACCCTTCTATTTAAGTCCCGCCTTATGTGTTCTTTGTGTCTTATGTGGTTCAAAAAAACAGCACGAACCTGCGAGTATTTAAATTTTCACATCGCCCAAAATCCTGTCCGAGGCCCCTACCCTACTTTCCACATAGTGTTTGGAAATATGTGACGCCGTTTTCAAAACTTCTTCATCATTCAGCAACGCAACTGTTTTTTCCAGTTCGGCAACTCCCGAAACCACAAATGCACCGCCCTGTTTGATCAGCTCTTTTGCTTCCGTAAATTTTTCATAATTCGGCCCGAAGATCACCGGCAAACCAAAAGTAGCAGCTTCTAAAATATTGTGGATCCCTTTTCCAAAACCACCGCCAATAAAAGCAACGGTACCATATTGATACAAAGATGAAAGCATTCCTATATTATCAATGATCAGCACCTGTGCCAAATTTACAGTTGCTTCATCCGCTTTTGAATAACGCAAACAAAAGCCTTTTCCTGCAAATTCCTCTTCAATGGAATGAATGTGTTTTTCATCAATCTCATGCGGTGCAATGATCAGTTTAAAATCCAGTTTTATACTCGCAATTAATTTTTCATCCTCTTCCCAGCTGCTTCCCGCGATCATTACTTTTTCGTTTCCTGCAAATTGTTTCACCAGTTCGATCTGCTTCACATTTTTTGCAATTTCATTCACACGGTCAAAGCGCGTATCACCGCTCACCGACGTATTTTTATACCCGATCCCGTTCAGCAATTGCTCCGACTGCGGGTCCTGCAAATAAAAATGAGAAAAGCTGCTGAGCTGGTTCCGGAACCATTTGCCGTAGGACTTAAAAAAATAATGATCGTTCCTGAAAATGCCGCTCACCAGGTACGTTGGGATCCTGCGCTCGCTTAATTCATCCAGGTAATTGAACCAAAATTCGTATTTCACAAAAAATACAGCAATTGGTTTTATCGCATCAATAAACAAACGGGCATTGTGAGCCGTATCCAGCGGCAGGTAATAAATATAATCTGCACCGGCATAATTTTTCCGGATCTCATACCCCGAAGGAGAAAAAAAAGTAAGTAAAATTTTATGATCCGGATGCCGTTTTTTATACCGTTCGATCAACGGTCGGCCTTGCTCAAACTCGCCAAGGGAAGCACAATGGAACCATACCAAAGGTGCAGTGTTTTCAGAAAGTCGTGTGTTTATTTCATCCAGGAGATGCCTGCGTCCGGTGATCCATAATTTGGCCTTCGCATTAAATAAAGAGGCGATCCGGATCAGCAATAAATAACTATAAAGGGATATGTTATAAAGTAATTTCATATACACAGCTCCCTCTATAAATGGCAGCCTTAGCGGATTCTAGTAGGTATAAAATTCTTTAGGCGCTTTTTTATACAAAGGCAGCAGCCAGGCAACCCTTGCACCAAATAATATATCCAGGCGTTTATGTGTATCCTGTTTCATCAGGTCATAATCGTAGCTGCGGCGGTTTTGCGTAAAGCCCTGCATGCATTCCAAACCAAAATAAGCATTTGCCAAACGGTTATTGCTTAAATACATATATCCCACACTTTCCGTCAGTAAAAAACCATTCGATAAACGGTCGTACCCTTTCTTGTAATTTTTATCCATTTGCGGAACGTTGTTTCCGATGGTCTCGATGCGGATCTTGTGCTGCATAAAACCAAGCCCAATATCCACACGGATGCCCGAATTAGGATTCGGTTTTTTGAACGGGATCAATCGCCCCAGCGTCCCGGAAACAGTAAAACCGCGCTCAAAAAGACGTACATCGCCAAGTTCGCCTGTACGGCTGATCAGGTCACCATCTATCGTTGCAATACTGTCAAAAATATGTTCCTTGATCTGGTTCCCGAAAAAGAAGCTGCCATTTACACCCAGGATCCAGTTAAAACGCGTTTTCATCTCTACATTCATCTGCAATGCAGAATTAGGCCCGAAACGTTTGACCATATCTCCGGCAGGAAAATAATAACCGTAGGAAATACCCACCAATGGCGTAAAAATAGAAGAATCCTTGATGCTCACCTGCGCATGTGCACGGATGGTAAAAAGAAAAGCAATTGCAAAAAAAAGATAGATTTTTTTCATAGTCAAAAATAATTGTCAAATATACGTTTTTTTAACGAATTAAATGCCCGAAAATTGCCCGTCCAATATGTTAATTTTGCTTATATTCGCATTCTTAAAATCAACACTAAAATCATGGAAAAATTAGCCAAAAAAATACAGATGGTTGACCTGAAAAGTCAATACGAAAAAATAAAACCCGAAGTGGATGCTGCCATCCAAAATGTACTCAACAATACCGCATTTATCAACGGTCCGGAAGTAAAATCATTCCAGGCCGAACTGGAAGCATACCTGGGCGTAAAACATGTGATCCCCTGCGCTAACGGTACCGATGCACTGCAGATTGCCATGATGGCACTGGATCTGAAACCCGGAGATGAGATCATCACCGCCGATTTTACCTACGTGGCTACTGCCGAAGTGATTGCCCTGCTAGGTTTAAAACCGGTATTGGTGGACGTGATCCCGAATACATTCGACATTGATATTAAAGCAATTGAAAAAGCAATTACACCGAAAACAAAAGCGATCGTGCCCGTGCATTTATTCGGACAATGTGCCAATATGGAAGCGATGATGGCGCTGGCGAAAAAACATAATTTATATGTGATCGAGGATACCGCACAGGCGATCGGTGCGGAATATTTATATGCCGACGGCAAACAACAAAAAGCCGGAACGATCGGAACAGTGGGTTGTACCTCGTTTTTTCCATCTAAAAATTTAGGCTGCTACGGCGATGGCGGCGCCTTGTTTACCAATGATGATGCGCTGGCGGCGAAGATCCGTATCATTGCCAATCACGGACAATCCGCACAATACATCCACGATTCCATCGGTGTAAATTCCCGTTTGGATAGCATCCAGGCGGCAATCCTGCGCATTAAATTGCGCGACCTGGATAATTATGCCGCTGCACGCAACATCGCGGCAGCAACATACGATAAAGCATTTGCAAACAACCCGAAATTAAAAACACCGGAACGTGCGAAATACTCCACACACGTGTTTCACCAATATACACTGCAATTGAGCGGTGTCGACAGAAATGCATTGCGCGAATTTTTAGCGTCGCGCGATATTCCTGCCATGATCTATTACCCGATCCCATTGCATTTACAAAAAGCATATCTGGATCCGCGTTACAAAGAAGGCGACTTCCCTGTAACCGAGCAATTGTGCGCATCCGTAGTATCATTGCCAATGCACACCGAACTGGATGCCGAAACATTAAATTACATTACCGCATCTGTATTGGAATTTGTAAATAAATAACAACATCGCGTAAGCAATTAAAACGAGTTTATACTACTACATAATTTTTAACAAACACAGATTAGTACATTGGTATTAATTGGTATTTAGTAGATATTTTCAAATTATCATATTATCAAATTTTCAAATTAATTTATGAATATAGCAGTAGTAGGAACAGGATACGTAGGATTGGTAACAGGCACCTGCCTTGCAGAAACGGGAAACACCGTGATTTGCGTTGACATCAACGAAGAAAAAGTGAAAAAAATGCAGGCGGGAATTGTTCCCATTTACGAACCGCACCTCGATGTGTTGTTTGAACGTAACATCAAACAAGGTCGCTTAACGTTTACCACCGACCTTGCCGCTGCAATTGAAAAAGCAAAAATTATTTTTCTTGCGCTTCCTACGCCTCCGGGTGAGGACGGATCTGCCGACCTGAGCTACATCCTTGGCGTTGCAAACGACCTGGGAAAGATCATCAAAGATTATAAAGTAATTGTGGATAAAAGCACCGTACCGGTTGGAACAGCCGACAAAGTGCGTGAAGCGGTAGCAAAAAATGCGAAAGTGGAATTTGATATTGTTTCCAATCCTGAATTTTTACGCGAAGGTTTTGCCGTGGATGATTTTTTAAAACCGGACAGGGTTGTGATCGGTACCTCATCCGAAAAAGCGCGTAAAACAATGGAAGAGCTGTACAAACCGTATGTACGCCAGGGAAATCCAATTATTTTTATGGATGAAAAATCCGCGGAGCTTACCAAATATGCAGCCAACGCATTTTTAGCGACCAAGATCACCTTCATGAACGAGATCGCGAATTTGTGCGAGCTGTTGGGTGCTGATGTCGATTCCGTTCGCATTGGTATTGGCTCCGACGACCGTATTGGCAAGCGTTTCCTGTTTCCGGGAATTGGATACGGCGGTAGCTGTTTTCCAAAAGATGTGCAGGCATTGGCAAAATCAGCGGCCGAAGCAAAATACGATTTCAAAATTTTAGATGCAGTGATGGATGTGAACGACAAACAAAAAACCATCATCATTCCACGCATCAAAGCACATTTCAACAACGATTTAAAAGGCAAAAAAATAGCATTGTGGGGATTGGCGTTCAAGCCGGATACCGACGATATTCGTGAAGCTCCGGCTTTATACCTGATCGATGAACTGATCGAGGCAGGTGCAACCGTTACCGCTTACGACCCGGAAGCAATGAACAATGTGCAGGCACTGAAAGGCAATGCGATCACGTATGCAAAAGATGAATACGATGCTTTGCGCGATGCCGATGCTTTGCTGATCGCAACGGAATGGGGATTGTTCCGCACTCCGGATTTTGATAAAGTAAGCGGGTTGTTAAAAAACAAAGTGATCTTCGACGGACGTAATTTATACGGCATCGACCAGATGAAAGAACTGGGTTACACGTATTACAGCATCGGCCGGGAAAATGTAAAATAAAAATGAAGCGTCTTTTACTTTCATCAACATTGTAAAAGACGTTTTTTTATGGATCGATTATAAACACGACAACGTACAAACGAACAAATTTTATGAAACGAATTTTAATTACAGGTGCTGCAGGTTTTTTAGGTTCACATCTTTGCGACCGTTTTATCAAAGAAGGATACCACGTGATCGGCATGGATAATTTAATTACGGGCGATCTTAAAAATATTGAGCATTTGATGAAGCTGGAACATTTTGAATTTTACCATCATGATGTTTCCAAATTTGTATTCGTTCCCGGCGAACTGGATTATATCCTGCATTTTGCATCGCCTGCATCTCCCATTGATTATTTAAAAATTCCGATCCAGACATTGAAAGTAAGCTCGCTTGGAACGCATAATTTATTAGGATTAGCACGTGTAAAAAAAGCGCGCATCCTCGTTGCCTCTACTTCCGAAGTGTACGGCGATCCGCTTGTACACCCGCAAACAGAAGAATACCTGGGTAATGTAAATACTGTTGGCCCACGCGGTGTATACGATGAAGCAAAACGTTTTATGGAAGCGATAACCATGGCATATCATACACACCACGGACTGGAAACCCGCATCATCCGGATCTTTAACACATACGGGCCACGCATGCGCCTGAATGACGGTCGTGTACTGCCTGCATTTATTGGCCAGGCGTTGCGCGGAGAAGACCTTACCATGTTCGGCGATGGCTCTCAAACCCGCTCATTCTGTTATGTAGATGATTTGGTGGAAGGCATTTACCGCTTGTTGATGAGTGATTATGTGCAGCCAATGAACATCGGTAATCCAAGCGAGATCACGATCAAAGAATTTGGTGAAGAGATCATCAAATTAACCGGTACCAAACAAAAATTAATTTCATTGCCCTTGCCGCAGGATGATCCCAAACAACGCAAACCGGACATTACAAAAGCAAAAGCCATTTTAGGCTGGGAACCAAAAGTTGGCCGTGCAGAAGGATTAAAGATCACCTACGATTATTTTAAATCGTTATCGAAAGAGGAATTGAATAAAACGGAACATAGACAGTTTTGAGTTTGGAGTTGTTAGTAGTTGGTTGTTAGTAGACGGATTATTAAAATTGATTGGTAACAGAAAGAAACAAGAACACACCCCTAACCCCTCTCAAGAGGGGAATTTGATACTACTAATTTTGGAATTTTAGTTTTAAATGAAAATCAGAAATAATAATCTAATAATAAATTGGTGCAGGATGCATTCCCCTCTTGAGAGGGGCCAGGGGTGTGTAAAACACAGCAAATAAAACACAGTAACCACACAGCCCCGATAGCTATCGGGACGCAATATTCGTTCCTGTTTGTTATCCGTACCAAAGAAAAATTATTAAAATTAGCAACATCACAAATGGAATATTTTTCACACGAAACCGCGATCATCGACCCCGGCTGTACCATCGGCAAAGGCACTAAGATCTGGCATTTTTCACACATCATGCCTAATTGTGTGCTGGGTGAAAATTGCAACATCGGACAAAACGTAGTGATCTCGCCGGAAGTGGTGTTGGGAAAAAATGTGAAAGTGCAAAACAATGTTTCCATTTATACCGGCGTTACCTGCGATGATGATGTGTTCCTGGGGCCATCCATGGTATTTACCAACGTGATCAACCCGCGCAGCGCTATCAACCGCAAAAACGAATATGCAAAAACACATGTTGGCAAAGGTGCATCCATCGGTGCAAACGCTACTATTGTATGCGGACATGATATTGGCGAATATGCTTTTATTGGCGCTGGTGCAGTGGTTACAAAAAACGTACAGCCTTATTCATTATGGGTTGGCAATCCGGCGAAACAAATGGGCTGGATCAGCGAATACGGACACCGCTTAAAATTTGATGCAAACGGAATTGCAGAATGCGAAGAAAGTAAGGAAAAGTATAAATTGGAAAATGGAAAAATCACGAAATTGATTGATTAAGGAATTGGGAATAACAGTTGGCAATTGGCAGTAGACAATAGATAAATAAAAAAAGTAAAAAGAAAGAAGTAAACAAAAATGAATTTGCAGTAAAATGTTTTGTTTTACACACAGCAAAATTAAACTTTTGAACTTTAAACTTTGAACTTACTTTGAACTTACTTTGAACTTTTAAACTTTAAACTTTGAACTTAAATAATAAAATAAAATTTGCAGTCATCGGGCAAGGCCACATTGGTAAGCGCCATGCAGAAATGATCCGCAGAAACCCGGAAGCAGAATTAGTGGCAGTATGCGATGTCGCGTCCAAAGAACAACTGGGGCTTTCGGAATTGAAAGAGGATTTTTATGCTTCCATGGAAGAGATGCTTACAGCGCATCCGGAAGTGGAAGTGATCAATATTTGTACGCCTAACGGATTGCACGCACAACACTCTTTAGCTGCGCTGGAAGCTAACAAGCACATTGTATGCGAAAAGCCAATGGCTTTAAGTAAAGCTGATTGTGAAGCCGTTATTTTTAAAGCATTACGCGTCAATAAAAATGTGTTTTGTGTGATGCAAAATCGTTTTTCACCACCTTCCATCTGGTTAAAAAACATTGTGGAAAATAAGATCATTGGCGATGTGTACATGGTACAGCTCAATTGCTATTGGAACCGCGATGAGCGTTATTATAAAAAAGGTGGCTGGAAAGGCACACAGGAGTTGGATGGCGGAACACTTTTTACACAATTCTCGCATTTCATTGATATTATGTACTGGCTGTTTGGCGATCTGAAAGACATCCAGGCAAAATTCAATGATTTTAACCATGCTGCACTTACGGATTTTGAGGACAGTGGATTTGTGAATTTCAATTTCGCGAATGGCGGCATGGGAAGCATCAATTATTCCACCGCTGTTTGGAACAGCAACCTGGAAAGCAGCCTCACGATCATCGGCAGCAAAGGAAGCGTAAAAGTAGGCGGACAATACATGGACCAGGTGGAGCAATGCAACATTAAAGATTATACGCTGCCGGATCTGGCACCTACCAATGAAGCAAATGATTATGGCGCTTACAAAGGCTCCGCCAATAATCATCCGCAGGTAATTGAAAATGTAATTGATACGCTCAAAGGCAGAACAGCCATTACCACCAATGCGATGGAAGGCCTGAAAGTAGTGGACATTATTGAACGGATTTATGCCTTGAGAAAAGAAAACAGGAAGGGATGATTTGAAAATTAATCAATTTGAAAATGGTGAAGATTGATTACTGATGTGCAGATGAAAAGCAATTTGAAAATGTGCTGATTTGAAAATTTGAAAATGATGCTGATTGATTATTATAACGGGAATAGAAAATTTAAAACAAAAATAAAATTATAAATAAAGAATAAGATCCTGAGATGTTCAGTATCAAATCTAACATCTCATGTCTAACATCTAACATCTCCTTTATGATTGATAAAATAAAAAACAAAGAAGCGAAAATTGCAGTCATCGGACTTGGTTACGTTGGATTACCAATTGCTTTGGCTTTTGCGAAAAAAGTAAAAGTGATCGGCTTCGACATTAATGAAGAACGTGTAAAAATGATGCAGAATCACGTTGATCCTTCACAGGAGCTGGAAGCAACCGATTTTGAGAATTGCGACATTGAATTTACCGCTTCCATTGAGGTGTTGCGACAAGCCAATTTTTTTATTGTAGCTGTTCCAACTCCTATTGACGAACACAATTTACCGGATCTGAAACCGCTGCTGGGCGCATCCCGCTCCGTAGGTAAAGCTTTGAAAAAAGGCGATTACGTGGTATATGAATCCACCGTGTATCCCGGTTGTACCGAAGAAGATTGTATCCCGGTGTTAGAAGAAATGTCGGGATTAAAATTCAAAACCGATTTTAAAGTTGGTTATTCGCCGGAGCGCATCAACCCGGGCGATAAAGAACATACGATCACAAAGATCTTAAAAGTTGTTTCCGGCTGCGATGAAGAATCACTGGAAGTAATTGCAGAAACCTATAAAATAATTGTAGAGCCCGGCGTGTACAAAGCTGCATCCATCAAAGTTGCAGAAGCTGCGAAAATTATTGAGAACACACAGCGCGATGTTAACATTGCATTGATGAACGAGCTTTCCATTATTTTCAGCCGCATCGGTATCAACACCTATGATGTACTGGAAGCTGCAGGAACAAAATGGAATTTTCTTAAATTCTCGCCGGGTTTGGTAGGCGGCCATTGCATCGGCGTAGACCCGTATTATTTAACGTATAAAGCGGAAGAGCTGGGATATCATGCACGCGTGATCAATTCGGGCCGTTACGTAAACGACTCTATGGGATTTTACGTAGCGAAACAAACCGTTAAAAAAATAATTGCAGCTAAGAAAAATATTTCCGAATCACGTGTATTGGTGATGGGTGCCACTTTCAAAGAAAATGTAAGCGATATCCGTAATTCAAAAGTAGCGGATGTGATCAAGGAATTTAAATCATTCGGCGTACATGTGGATATTGTTGATCCGTATGCAGATTCAGCAGAATTAAATCACGAATACGGTTTCGGGCTGGCAGCCAGCGTTGGCAAAGGTTACGATGCGGTGGTGGTTGCCGTAAATCACAAAGATTATTTAACACTGGATGAAAAATATTATACCTCCATCCTTTCGGAAGGTGGAATTTTAGTAGACATTAAAGGAATTTTAAAAGGGAAAATTAAAAATTTGAATTACTGGAGCCTGTAATAGTTCAAAGTTCAAAAGTTTAAAGTTCAAAGTTTGCTGTGTTTGTTAAAAAAGAAATTATAATAAGCACTAAAATTTAAACATTAGCAGGATCAATTCCCCTCTTGAGAGGGGCTAGGGGTGTGTTACACACAGATTGGTACATTAGTAATAATTCGTATTTAGTAGACAACACAGATTAGTATAGCAGGATCAATTCCCCTCTTGAGAGGGGCTAGGGGTGTGTTACACACAGATTGGTACATTAGTAGTAATTCGTATTTAGTAGACAACACAGATTAGTATAGCAGGATCAATTCCCCTCTTGAGAGGGGCCAGGGGTGTGTTACACACAGATTGGTACATTAGTAATAATTCGTATTTAGTAGACAACACAGATTAGTATATTAGTAATAATTAGTATTTAGCAGATACATTAATGAAAAAGATTTTAATCACCGGCGGCGCCGGATTCATCGGATCACACGTAGTACGGTTATTTGTAAATAAATACCCGGATTACCAGGTCGTAAACCTGGATAAGCTAACCTACGCAGGCAATCTTGCGAATTTAAAAGACATCGAAAACAAATCCAATTACACATTTGTAAAAGGCGATATTGTGGATGCAGCATTTATCAGCGATTTATTTGCCACGCATAAATTTGATGCAGTCATTCACCTTGCCGCCGAAAGCCACGTAGACAGAAGCATTTCCAATCCATTGGAATTTGTAATGACCAACGTGATCGGTACCGTGAATTTATTAAATGCAGCAAAAGCAAATTGGACTGCTGCTCCAAACAACCGTTTTTACCACGTTTCCACAGATGAAGTATATGGAACATTAGGCGAAACCGGCATGTTTACCGAAACAACCGCATACGATCCGCACAGTCCCTACTCCGCATCAAAAGCCAGCTCCGACCATTTTGTAAGAGCCTACCACGATACATACGGCATGGATGTAGTGATCTCCAACTGCTCCAATAATTACGGCAGTTACCATTTTCCGGAAAAATTAATTCCGCTTTCTATTTACAATATCAAGAACAATAAATCCATCCCGATCTACGGAAAAGGCGAAAACGTTCGCGATTGGCTGTTTGTAGAAGATCATGCACGCGCCATCGATGTGATCTTTCACAACGCAAAAACCGGAACAACGTATAACATCGGCGGGCATAATGAATGGACCAACATCGACCTGATCCGGTTGTTATGTAAAATAATGGACAAGAAATTAAACCGTGCACAAGGAGAATCCGCAAAACTCATCACATTTGTGAAAGACCGTGCCGGACACGATTTGCGTTACGCGATCGATTCTACAAAACTGCAAAAAGAATTGGGCTGGACTCCATCATTGCAGTTTGAAGAAGGATTGGAAAAAACAGTGGAATGGTATCTTCAGAATGAAGAATGGCTGAACAATGTAACTTCCGGTGATTATAAAAAGTATTACGAACAACAATACACCAAACGATAATTCAATTTAACGGACATGTATACTACTCCATTTCATACAGCAGACCTTACCGGCAAAACGTTTTTAGTAACGGGTGGTGCCGGTTTTATCGGCTCCAACATTGTGGAATATCTGTTTAAATACAAAGCCGGAAAAGTAGTGGTGCTCGATAATCTTTCCACCGGCTTTGAAGATAACATTCAGCCTTTTTTGTCATTACCAAATTTTCAATTCATCAAAGGCGACATTTGTAACCCGGATGATTGCAGCAAAGCATGCGCCGGTGTGGATTATGTGTTTCACCAGGCAGCATTGGGTTCTGTGCCCCGCTCTATTTTAAATCCGATTGCCACACACAATGTAAATGCAACCGGTTTTGTAAACATGCTTATCGCTGCACGCGATGCAAAAGTAAAACGTGTAGTGTATGCCAGCTCATCTTCCGTTTACGGCGATAGTCCTATTCTTCCGAAAGTGGAACACCAGGTGGGACGCTTGCTTTCGCCCTATGCCGTTTCAAAAATGACGAATGAACTGTACGGCGAAATTTTCGCCAAAACTTACAACATGGAAATTGTAGGCTTGCGTTATTTTAATATTTTCGGGCCGCGACAAAATCCGAAAGGCGAATACGCTGCCGCGATCCCGTTATTCATAAACGCATTGTTAAATGACCAGGCACCGGCAATTAACGGCGACGGCGAACAAACACGCGATTTTACTTTTGTTGCCAATGCCGTACAAGCCAATGTTAAAGCAATGCTTACACCAATTGCAAATACGCAGGGCGATATTTTTAACATCGCTGTCGGTGATCGCATTTCATTGAACAAATTGATCAATACGTTAAAAGATCTGACCGGATCAGCAGTAAATCCAACCTATCGCGCTGAGCGTGCAGGCGATATCCGCGATTCACTCGCAGATATTTCCAAAGCAAAAAATATGTTGGGATATGCCCCGGCAATAAAAATCGAGGAAGGATTAAAATATACACTCGAATGGTTTAATAGAGGGAAGTTCAAAGTTTAATTCCGATAGCTATCGGGATCAACAGTTTAAAGTCTGCTGTGCTTGTTAAAAAAATTACAAATAAGGACTAGAATTTAAACATTAGCAGGATCAATTCCCCTCTTGAGAGGGGCCAGGGGTGTGTTAAACACAGCATGTACACAGCATCTTGATTCTTGCATCTTGATTCTAACAATAACAAACACAGCATACACGCAAAGTCTTGATTCTTGCATCTTGATTCTTTTTTTACTCACTACTCCAATAAAAACAAACAATGGGAATTTTTGATATTTTCAAAAGAAACAAACGCCTTCAAACTCCGGTAGATCTATCGGTATTAAAATGCGATGTGCATTCTCATTTGGTTCCCAATGTGGATGATGGATCAAAAGGACTGGACGACAGCCTTAGTATGATTGCTGAGCTACAGGCAATGGGTTATTCAAAAATTATTACCACGCCGCACATCATGAGCGACGGTTACCGCAACACACCCGAAACTATTTTAGGAGGACTGGAACCCATAAAAGCTGCGTTGAAAGAGAGCAACAATAACCTGGATCTATCCGCTGCTGCTGAATATTATGTAGATTTTGATTTTGAACGTAAGATAGAAAATGAAAAATTACTGACCTTCGGCGAAAAAAAATATGTATTGTTTGAAGTGTCCTATTTAAATCCACCTGATAATTTATACCACGTTATTTTTAAAATGCAGCTGCAGGGCTACATCCCCGTATTGGCGCACCCGGAGCGGTACAATTTCTGGCACATGGAATTTGAAAAATACCAGGATTTTATTGATAAAGGCGTGCTCCTGCAAATGAACATCAATTCACTTACCGGTTATTATTCCATGCCTACAAAAAAAGTGGCAGAAAAAATGATCGAACAAAACATGATCTCTTTCCTTGGCACTGATTGTCATCACATGGGGCACATTAACCTGATGAAAGAAGTAGTGTACGAACCCCATTTGCAGCAATTGATCGGGAGCGGTAAACTGCTCAACAATACATTGTAAGCAGCACAAAAAATTATTCATAAAAAAGAGCTTTACGATGAAACGTAAAGCTCTTTTTTCCCTGTGAAACTCTTTTTTCTCCGCGCACCCTGTGTTAATTCAGGTGATAACGGATCAGTCGCTTTTCATTCGATGCAGTGATTTGATAAGCTGCAGGATCCCTCCTGGCTACCAAACCTATATTTTTAGCATACCACGAATACGCATACCGGATTCCTGTACCATAAGAATAATGAGGATACATATCGTACGTTGTTCTAAAATCCAGCGTATTAAAAAATCCCGCAGGTACCACTTTCGATTCCATGCCCGGTAACATATTACTGTGTATTTCTGCAAAAGTATCCAGTGGTACGGTCATAGAAAAATAATGGTTGAACGAGCTGCTGAAATCAGTAGAAGAAAAAACTACTTTCCCCAGGGCATCCACCGTATATGAAAGTGAATCGCGCAGCAAATAAAAATAAGAAGCAGGAGGGGTCGATGTTCCAGTGAAGGTTACATCCACAATTTTCTGAAATGTGTGTCCGTTAAATATTGAATCTTTTTCCACATAACAGCTATCTATCTCACCAATTCCAACAACATTTCCAATCGTATCCAGGTTGTACGTTTGGTAGATCCAGTAATTCCCGACCTTAAGGTTTGAATAATTATCGTATGTAGCTGTTGTAGCAGCAGGGACAGGCGTTTCATCCTTATCCCTTTTACAGGCATTGAACGTGAACAGTAACGTAATTGCGCAAACGAAAGTAGTGGATAGCTTCATCGTAGTTTTTTTTTAGACAATGAAGAACGAAGGATCAGCAAAAATATTGTATCAGCTTTTCATCAGGCAGGCATACGCAAGCAGTTGGGAACATCCATTAAATAAGTATCCGGAACTTTGTACCATAAAACAATTTACTTTAAGAACGTCATTGCGAGGGCTTTTCGCCCGAAGCAATCTCATTCTGGCTTTATACGCTGGTGTGAGATTGCTTCGGGCGAAAAGCCCTCGCAATGACGCGTTGATCAAATTTTTTTTCAATAAAATAAAATAGCCTGGTATAAACTTTCCGATAATCATTGTCCATTAAATAAAAAAGCTTCACAATTCCTGTGAAGCTCTTCTTTTTCTGTGCCCTCTGTGTTAATTCTTCAGCGGCCGTGCATACGCGATCACATCTTTATCCGTGATCGTTTTATCACACAGGATGATCAGCCGTTCCACCACATTCCTGAACTCACGGATATTTCCGGTCCAGTTTATTTTTTGCAATTCTTTAATCGCATCCTTCGAAAATGTTTTTGCCGGCATGCCATGATCCTCGCAGATCATTTTCAGAAAATGTTCGGCCAGCAGCGGAATATCTTCCTTGCGCTCGTTCAGCGATGGCACATGGATCAGGATCACGCTCAGGCGATGATACAGATCCTCCCGGAAATTTCCAGCTGCAATTTCTTTTTGCAGATCTTTATTGGTAGCAGCAACCACACGTACATTTACTTTTATTTCTTTTTCGCCGCCAACCCGTGTAATTTTATTTTCCTGCAGGGCACGCAATACTTTTGCTTGCGCAGATAAGCTCATGTCGCCGATCTCATCCATAAAAAGCGTTCCGCCTTCTGCCTGCTCAAATTTTCCTTTACGTTGGTTGATCGCCGATGTAAACGCGCCTTTCTCGTGCCCGAATAATTCACTTTCGATCAGCTCGCTCGGGATCGCAGCACAATTTACCTCGATCAACGGCGCAGCCGCACGGTTACTTTTTTCATGCAGCCAGCGTGCCACCAGCTCTTTCCCGCTGCCATTCCCTCCTGTGATCAGCACCCGTGCATCCGTTGGCGCCACACGCTCTATCATTTCCTGGATCTGCATGATGGCTTTTGATTCGCCCACCATGTCAAATGTTTTGCTCACTTTTTTCTTCAGCACCTTTGTTTCCGTCACCAGTGTGGATTTATCCATTGCATTGCGGATCGTAACCAACAGGCGGTTCAGATCCAGCGGTTTTGCAATAAAATCAAACGCGCCTTTTTTTACTGCTTCCACAGCTGTTTCTATATTCCCGTGCCCGGATACCATCACCACCGGAAGATCTGCCGAAAGCTGCATGATCTTATCCAGCACCTCAATGCCATCCATCTTCGGCATTTTAATATCGCAAAGTACAATGTCGTATTTTTCCTTTTGGATCAGCGCAAGTCCTTCCACTCCATCTGCCGCTTCATCCACCTGGTATTTTTCATATTCCAAAATCTCACGCAATGTTTTACGGATACTTTTTTCGTCGTCAATGATTAAGATCTTTGCCATCTGTTTTAAAAAAATAATTGGTTATTTTATCAAAACGAATTTACATAAAAAAAGCTCCGAATGATCTTAATTACGTAAATCTATGTTTAAGATCCTAAGATCCAAAAACATTACATTGTGTAATTAAATATTTTTTTATCTGCATTGAACAAACTGAATATGTTCAGTTTAAAAATTAATTTATAAATAGTATTGTCATGTGAGTAAACATCATTATAATTATGCAAATTAATTGATGTGGAAGAGCGGGAGCCTGAAAAAGGAAAAACAGAAAATCAAAAAAAGATAGAAATTGTTGAAAGTATTGAAGATAAATTTCTCAGGGAACTAAAAGAATTTGAAACCAATGGATTTGTATTTGCAAACAGGTCGCAGATATTTTATATTGGTAAGCCTTCTCAAAAATTACTAGATGCCGGGATTCCTGATTTACCTATTATCCTTACACAAGTAGTCGTAAATAAAGCTATCGGTAACATAAAGCACAAACAAGATGCTGCTCATGAGGTAAAATGCGCACATTTAACGACTTTGCCTTTTGCGGTTCAAAATCCTGTTATTATTATTGAAAGTATTACCCAACCTAATTCAAAAGTACTTTTTACTGAAATAAAAGATGCAAAAAGAGAAACCGTAATAGTTCCGAACTGATGCCCAGGTTGGCCGTACAAAGTCAAACGTAATTGTAACTATTCATACCCGTTCTCATAATCAATTAGAAGATTTATTGAAAATAGCACTTTCAATAAATGAGATCGGATATGTTGACAGGGACAAAATAAAAAATTGGCTTAAACAAGTAGGAAAGCTGCAATTGCTATCGAAGTTGTAAAGCCAATTTAATTTGTTGATCTGCATTTCTGCTAATCAAAATTCTAATACAAATGTACAAAAAAATCGTCATTTGTATGCAATAATGTTAAAAATCCTATGCCAATAATGATTTACTAATTCAATATTTTCGCTAAGGATAAAGAGCTTTTGATTGAGAAGCAGAAGTTACTTCCAAAATTTCCTTTTATTCCCGGGATATATCCTGTTTCCACTCCGCCTGCAATTCCAAACCGGCTAATGTTATCCAACTGAGCGCCCAGGCAAAAACCAACTTTCGAGCGCTTGCTGTCATTCAGTCCGTAACGCGTATAAAGCGTATTGTCCAGGTTGCCGCCCAAATCGTTTTTCTGATACACATCATCAATCTTTGAACCCAATAAAACCAACATGTCAAGATAATAACGCACCGATTGTTCCGCTCTGCGATCGCCGTATCCGCTGATGTTTGCTTTGTAAAAACCAAGCGATCCTGTAGAAACGCCAACCTGTAGCATTGTATAATCCATCATGGTACGGGTAACGGTAGGATCCGGTGGTGTAAAGCCTTCCGGCGAATTCACATTTGTAAACGTAAGGTCTTTTCCACCGCCATATACCCATGTAAATCCTTTTCTGAAACCCAGGTCCGCCATTACAAAAAATGTTTTTTTAGTCGGCACCTTTGTAACATACGAGGTTTGTCCAACCGATTTTAAATGGAACTTAACCGTTGTTGCTACTTCTTTTTGAACCAGTACAAAACCCAGCATCGCCCTGAAATCCTTCGACGCTTTGTAAGCATACACCGAATTAGCAGTAATGATGGGCTCTGTGTAATAAAATTCATCCAAACCGTTTGCATAGCTCACATGAAAATCAAGATCCGCATAAAAGCGTTTGATCTTTAATTTACCTCCGAAATCGGCAAACAGTGTAGAATTCGACTTCGCAAAATCCAGCTCTAAAAAAGGAATGTGTCCTTCAATATAATCGGGATTTGTATTTTCATCCGTCATCGTTACCGTTACCGGAGAATCAGAAGATCCGCCAAGGGATTTTTGTGCATACGACTTGACAGTAACTACACTGATAAGCCCTAATATGATTGTTATTTTTTTCATAAGGATTATTGTTTAGTTATTAGTTAACCATTGCATATGCATCGATGCCACCGTAGGAACTGGCATACCATGGAGCATTACAAATATTGATCGCATAATTTGTTCCGTTGTATTTAATGCTCACATGCGTACCTATTCCGCTGCTGCTGCAGGAAGCAGCAATACCGCTCATGTAAAAATCAATTTCGCATTCATCGGATGCAGCAGGAGTGCTTGTTGTTAATGTAAGCTCATGATTCACTAAAACTGCAGAAGTAGTCTTAACATGAATGTAGTTGCCGCCGGATAAGGTAAGGTTATAGGTAAAATATCCACCGGAAACCGTTTTTACGCAGCTGGATACTGTATAGTTCACCGTAGAACCAAAGCTGGTAGTGAGATCAGCTGTATTGTTTGTCATTGAACAATCACTTGTCAGTGATACTGCTGCAGAGCCTGTTCCGCAGCTTCCGCCGAAATCCGGCAAAGTTTCATCCGCATCCATTTCTTCATTGTAACAATGCAGCGGCTTGGTAGCCATGTCCATTTCAGCCTCTGTTTTTTTACGGCATCCACCGGACAATGCAAGGGTAGTTAACACACCTGCAAATACGAGTAGTTTGAGTAGTTTCATTTTGTTGTTTTTATGATTTGGCCAAAAGTATATCTTTTTACCAAAAAACAACCACACTACTTCAACAATTCGTACAAAATACCCTCTTTTAAGGAGAAGGTCGATAATCTCATTTTTTGGATGCTAAAAGCGCTAAGAATGAAGTGTACCAACACACTCGAGATCACGATCATGTCCACGCGCATCTCCACGAGCCCTTCTATCTGCAGGCGCTCTTCTTTGGTGGATTTTAAAATGGTATCGTAAAGCGTTTCAAAATCGCTCATGCGAAAATCATATTCTGTAGTATCATTTAAAATATCAGGAGAGTAAAACCGGTGCGCGATCATTTCCGCCAGCGAATCAAAAGAACCGGAAGAACCGATCAGCTCTGTGATCGGGTATTTTTTTACCGCATCAAAAAGCGGTTGTAATTCCTGTTTCAGGTACTCCTCAACTTCCCTGATCTGCCCGTCCGTAATGGGATCCGAAGGATTAAATTTTTCAAGCAAACGGGCCGCGCCCAATAAAAAGCTTTCTTTCCAGAATATTTTTTCTTTGTTGGCAATTATAAATTCAGTGCTCCCGCCGCCAATATCAATGATCAGCGATAATTCATCCGTCATTTTTACCGCTTCCCGCACACCGTAATAGATCAGCTCCGCTTCTTTCTCACCGCTGATCGTCCGCACATCATACCCCGTTTCCAGCTTTAATTTTTCTACAAATTCCTGTCCGTTCACCGCTTCCCGCACTGCCGATGTAGCAAAGGGATATACCTGGTGCACATCGTATTTTTCAATGGTTTTCTGATGCTGTTTTAATGCATCGATCCCGCGCTGGAACGGAACCGGCCGGATCAGGTGATCGTTGATCCCGCCTTCGCCTAATTTAACGGGAAGTTTGGTTTGAAATATTGTGTGATAGGATTTATCTTCTTTTATCTCAACAATTAAAATGTTGAATGTATTGGTACCAAGATCAATGATTGCAATTCTCATATAACAGCGTCAGGTTTCATCATGCAGGAGATACACGATCTTTATACTTACCGGTTCCCGGATTTTTATTTTTATCCTTTATAAAAAAGCCATTTTCCCAGTTCTTTCCAGGTTACTTTTTTACCATACATTAAAATTCCGGTGCGGTAGATCCGCCCTGCGATCCAGGTAGTGAATAAAAAGCCAAGCACCAGCAAACCCATAGATAATGCTATCTGCCAGCCGGGAACACCAAAAGGCAAACGCACCATCATCACGATCGGTGATGTAAACGGAATGATGGAAAACCAGAATGCCATTGGGCTTTCCGGATTTTGAATAATTGCCTGCGCAATAAAAAACGAGAATACAAGCGGGATCGTGATCGGCAGCATAAATTGCTGTGTGTCCGCTTCATTGTCAACCGCCGCGCCCACCGCTGCAAACAGCGCGCTGTACATTAAATATCCGCCAAGGAAATAAAATAAAAAGCACAGCACAATTGCTTTTACATCCACCGATTTAAAATCATTGAGCACTTCCGTAACAGCATTCGGCTTTTGGATCTTTTTCATTTCCGTATATCTCAGATCAGCGCCGGTAGTATAAGTTTGCTCCTTTTGCTGGATCTGTTTCATATCCACATCTTTTAAAACCGTAACGGCTGCAATGCTGTACAATGTGGTGGTAAGGATGATCCACAATACAAATTGCGTTAAGCCCACCAATGCCACACCTACAATTTTTCCCATCATCAGCTGAAAAGGTTTTACGGAGGAAAGAATTACTTCCACAATGCGGTTTGTTTTTTCTTCCATCACGCCGCGCATTACCTGCACGCCGTAAAGAAAAATAAACAGGTAGATCAAAACGCCTGCTCCGAGGCCAATTCCCATGAATAATCCTGTATTCGTTTTTTCACTTTTGCCGGATGTTTCCAATTTTTCTGTGATCACTTTGAGCTTGGAATGTTCTTCCGCATCTTTGATCACATTGATGTTTACTTTATTGAATGCAAGGATCGTATTTTTCAACATCTGGCTGATCTCCGTTCCCATGTACTCTTCGGTGTTAATTCCCAGCTGCTTTTTATAAAATATTTTGATCGCCTGTCCGCCTTCTATAATATTTTTTGGCATCCACAGGATCGCATCATAGTCCGTATCGTAAAAACCTTTTGTGGCCTGGTCCAGTGTAATCGGCGGATAATCAAAATGAACAATGCCGTCTTTTTCCGGGATCAGTCCTTTGAACAATCCACTATCGTCGATCACTTCCACTTTTTGCTTTTCTGCTTTCTGCATCGACAGCCAGATCGGAACAACCATGATGCCCGCCATTAATACAGGACCCAAAATGGTCATGATGATGAACGATTTTTTCTTTACCCTCGAAAGGTACTCGCGCTTGATGATGAGAAGGATCTTATTCATAATATCTACTAAATACTAATTTATACCAATATACTAATCTGTGTGATCTGATCTACTAAATACTAATTAGTACTAATATACCAATCTGTGTGTGAACTATGCTTTTTTAGTTTGTGACCAAAGCCTGTTAAAAACTTATTATCTTTTTGCTTTCCTTCGCGTCTTAGCGCCTTCGTGGTAAAAAACGTTCCGAAGGAACACGTACAGCAAAGCTCTTTTTCTTCTTTTCCTTCTTAGTATTTTCTCAGTGCCTTAGTGGTAAAAAACGCTCCGAAGGAGCCACCCAGCAATCCCGATAGCTATCGGGATTAAACTTTTGAACTTTAAACTTTGAACTATTTTATTACTCCGTAAAATTACTCTGCGTTCCCAGTGGATTTTCCGCATTTACTTTTGAAATAAAAATATCATTCATGCTCGGGATCAGTTCGCGGAACGAATGAATTTCCACTGCTTTTAAAACCGATTCAATCAATTGATTGGAGGTGCTTCCCGGCGTAAGCGCCACCTGCGCTTTGCATAGCTCGCCTTCCACTTTGTGCTCGCCCAATTTTCCGAATGTCCATAACGAATTGGTAAAACCCATCATATTGCCTGTAAATTCAATTTCCAGCGTGTTCGATTTATTTTGTTTGCGGATCTCTTTTACCGATCCATCCAAAATCTTTTTTGATTTGTTGATCAATGCAATGTAATCGCACAGCTCTTCTACCGATCCCATGTTGTGTGTGGAAAATAAAATAGTAGAGCCTTGTTCCTTCAAATGTAAGATCTCATTACGGATCAAATTGGCATTGATCGGATCGAAACCGCTGAACGGTTCATCCAGGATCAGTAATTTTGGTTCATGCAGCACCGTTACAATAAACTGTACTTTTTGCTGCATTCCTTTCGACAGTTCTTCCACTTTTTTATTCCACCATGCACCCATGTCGAATTTTTCGAACCAGTATTTTAATTTCTGTTTCGCTTCCGCTTTTTTCATTCCCTTCAATTGCGCCAGGTACAAAGCCTGTTCGCCTACCTCCATTTTTTTATACAAACCGCGTTCTTCCGGCAGATAACCGATGTTCTCAATGTGTTTCGGCGAAAGCGGCTGGCCTTCAAATAAAACAGTTCCACTGTCGGGACCGGTGATCTGGTTGATGATCCGGATGAGTGACGTTTTTCCGGCACCGTTCGGACCAAGCAATCCATAAATGCTTTGTGTTGGAATTTCAAGAGTTACATCGTCCAAAGCAGTATGCGAGGCATACCGTTTAACAATATTTTTTGCAGATAAAATGTGTTGCATATTAATTAGTTAAGCGTGACTTTAAAGTTATCTATTTTTTTGAATCCATCCGGTGCATGCACCACAATATTTCTGATCGTAAAAGAATCACCCGGTTTTAGTTTTTGGATCAGCTTCTTTTGCCGGTCTGTAAAAAACGAACTTTCTGCAGAAGAAAATTTTATGCCCGCACCTGCATCTACCACAATTTCAAAAGAAACAATAAACACATCCGATTTTTTCTTTACCGGGCAATCTGCATTGATCCGCAGTTCCAGGTTATTTCCGCCTGTTACCAGGCTTTGCGGAATAGTATCCGTAAAACTGCTGCCACTTGCGTAGATCTCCGGCCCGCAGGATGCTTCATCATCCATACGCCCCTCTCTTCTCACGTGCACTGTATCCTGCGCCAGTGCAACATTGCAAAGCAACAGAATTACAAACAGTGTAAAGAAATTTTTTTTCATTTTTATGCTCCGCCAGAATGAGTGTTTGGAATTCTAAACTTACGAAAAAAGCAATCTCTAAATAGAGATTGCTTTGTATTTTAATTTAACGCTTGTTAAGTACGTCATTGCTAAGAACGAAGTAATTCCAGCTATTTACTGGAATGAGATTGCTTCGCTACCGCTCGCAATGACGCTCTGCGTTATATTTCTTTTTCTTTGTAAAATGCATTACTCAAAATACTCTTTCATGCGTTCGAAAAAACCTTTGTCTTTTTTCCCCGGATGCGGTTTAAAGTTTTCCGCACCACGCAGGTCTTCCAGTATTTTTTTCTCCTCTTTTGTTAATTGCTGCGGCGTCCATACGTTAATGTTCACCAAAATATCGCCGCGCGAATAACTGTTAATATCCGGCAAGCCTTTGCCTTTTAAGCGCAATACTTTTCCGCTTTGCGTACCCGGGTCAATTTTTATTTTCGCTTTTCCGTCAATCGTAGGCACTTCCACCTGTATTCCCAACGCAGCATCTGTAAAGCTGATGTAATGATCGTAAAATAAATGCAGCCCGTCGCGTTTCAGATATTCATGTTCGGTTTCTTCCACCACCACAATTAAATCGCCTGCAACACCTCCACGCGCACCCATATTTCCTCTTCCGGCAACGGATAATTGCATGCCTTGCGCCACGCCTGCGGGGATATTAATGCTGATCACCTCTTCTTCACGCACAATTCCTTCGCCATGGCAGGATTTACATTTGTCAGTAATGGTTTGCCCTTCGCCTCCACAGCTTGGGCAGGTGCTGGCTGTTTGCATCGTGCCCAGTATGGTTTGCGTCATGCGCACCACTTGCCCGGTTCCACGGCAGGTAGCGCAGGTATTCATCGCCGATCCATCCTGTGCGCCGGTTCCCCTGCAGGGTTTACAGCTCACAAACTTATTTACTTTTATTTTTTTCTCTACGCCGTTCGCAATTTCTTCCAGCGTTAATTTTACTTTCACACGCAGGTCTGATCCGCGATTCACGCGCCGTCCGCGGCTGCCACCTCTCCCGCCGCCAAAATGTCCGCCGAAAATATCGCCGAACTGGCTGAAAATATCATCCATGTTAAAGCCACCTGCTCCGCCTCCACCGCCAAAGCCGCCATTGTTACCCAGGCCCGCATGGCCATACTGATCGTAACGCGTTTTTTTATCGCCGTTGCTCAGGATCTCATACGCCTCTGCCGCTTCTTTAAATTTTTCTTCCGAAGCCTTATCGCCCGGGTTTTTATCCGGATGGAATTTGATCGCCATCTTGCGGTATGCTTTCTTTATTTCGTCGGCATTGGCACTCCTGGTAATTTCCAGTATTTCGTAATAATCACGTTTACTCATGTTCAGATATTTTTCATGCCCGTTTGTATCCACAAAAGGCAAGGGTTAGCTTCCTTGATTCTTTATTTTATTGTCCGATGATCACTTTTGCAAAACGAATGATCTTTCCGTTCAGCATGTATCCTTTTTCCAGCTCGTCAATTACTTTCCCTTTCAGGTCTTCAGAAGGAGCAGGCACATTGGTGATCGCCTCGTGAATATCCGCATTAAAAGGTTCTCCCGCCGATTTCATTTCTTCCAGGCCTTTCTGCGTCAGTGTTGATTTCAGCTTGTTGTAGATCAGGTTTACCCCGTCGTTCACCGCTTTTACATCCGTGGTTTCAGAATTGGATTTAATGGCACGTTCAAAATCATCCATTACGGGCAAAATGCTTTTAAATACATCTTCACCACCGCTTTGGATCAGCTCCACTTTTTCTTTTGCTGTACGTTTTCTGAAATTATCAAACTCCGAGTACAAACGCAGGTATTTATCATTCAGCTCGTTTGTTTTTTGCTGCAGCTCCGCAATCTGCTGATCTTTCGGATCAACAGTTTCCTGCTCTGTACTTTCCTGTTGTTCCTCGTTCTGTTCGTTCACAGTTTCGTTCTCTTGTGTGCTCATTTTTTTAAAAATATTTTTAATGTTTTTCATTCGTTTTTCAGGTCTCCATTGTATTCAAAATACCTGCCAACAAAGATAATAAGACATTTTGACATAATTTCGGGCAAATAAAAAAGACAGAACGAAAGCCGCCCTGTCCCCGGTATAGAAAAACCGATCTTATTTTGTAAATTTAAATTCCGTCCTCCGGTTCAGCTCGTGCTCCAGTTCCGAACAATCCACGCCATTTTTACACCTGTTCTTGATCTGTGTTTCGCCGTATCCTTTTGCAGATAACCGCTCTTTGGCAATGCCTTTCGAAAGGATATAATCCATCACCGTTTTTGCCCGTTTTTCGGATAATGTCATATTGTAAGCATCGTCGCCAATGGCATCTGTATGGCTGGAAATCGACAGTTTTAATGCCGGATTTAGCTTCATGGCATTGATGATCTTGTTCAGGTTCGCCTGCGATTCATCGTTGATCTCCGCCGAGTTTGGCGCATAATAAATATTTTCGATCACCGTCAGCTCCTTTTGTGCCGAAGTACCAAAGTTTTTGATCTTCAATTCCGTATCCTCTTCCACTTCTTTGGAAAGCGAAAATAATTCGGTTGGCAACACCGAGTAAATAAATGAATTGCCTGATCGTTCAAAACTTTTCACGATCGTTCCATCCACTTTGGCAAGATACAATTGCTGATCCTTCAATTTGGGATTATCGTCCACCGGTACGCTGATCTTGTAAGCTTCATCCGCTCTTAAATTCCGGAATGTAAAATCCCCGTAACTATTGGTTACCGTGATCTGCACCACGGTATCCTTCCCATTTTTCAAAAATACTTTTTGTCCTACCAACGGTTGATTCCTGTCTTTTCCTGTCAATAATTTTCCGGCATATTCCAGTACAAAAAGCGAATCGGAACCCGGATCCCCGCATTCGCTGATACTCTTTTTAGCGATCTTCACCCGGAAAGCTGGCAGCGTAACGGTTTCTTTTGTTTTTGTTTTGCGGTTACTGAATTCCACAACAATATTATCCAATACAAAATCTTCACCCGCCTGCAGCCTTTTTGCCATGTCGAAACTCAGTGCATTCAACTCGATGCCTGTATTTGTAATACTTTCCAGCGCCTGTGGATTGCGGTGCTGGTCCATTTTAGGCACTACTAAATTGAAGGAAATAATTTTAACATCCACCTTCGGATTGTAATTCACGATGGAGAATGTAGGGAAATGCAGCAGGTCTTTTACCGTTGCAAAATCGCCGCTTTTAAAGCAGGAAAATTTCAATAACAGATCGTCTTTTGCCAGCGCCGTTTTTTCATCGCAGCGTTTAACTGCTTTATCATCCAGGTAAAATGTAACCGGGTCAAGATTCCCATTTTCGAATCCATTGGTGATCACCACATCCCGGATCATTACACTCGTCACCACTTTAAATCGGTCAAGCAGCACATCCCGCATTTTATCGGTAAGCAGTTCCGGAAATTTAGGGTCCGACTTAAAAATGTATGTTTTTTTATTCTTCAGCGTAACGGAAAGGTTCCATTGCTTCAGCGAGTAAGGATTGTCGGAGCTATATCCCAGTAAATTAACTGCTTTAACGGTTTTAACAGCGGCTACGGTCAACGTATCGCCGTCTGAATAACATCCTAAATGAACAGGTGACTTTTCTTTTTGCGAAAAAGCAGTGAAGGAGCCCAATAGAAAAATAAATAAAATTATCTTTTTCATCTGATCATTATTTATGTCAAAGCTAGAAAAAAACGCGATGTAGCTGCAAAAAAAAACAGAACTCTTTCGAGTTCTGTTTTAAAAAATATCGTTGCTGATCCTTATTTTTTGATCAGTTTTTCAAGCTGTGTTTCCAGCCCACCGTTACGTAAATCATCACCTTTTGCCACGATCACACCGTTCTCGTCCAGTAAAAATCCGGCAGGAATGGAGTTGATGCCGTATTTTGCACCTGCCATTGATTGCCATCCGCCAAAATCACATACGTGGTTTTCCCAAACCAAACCGTCCTTTGCAATGGCATTCACCCATGGATCTTTTGCATTATCCAGGGAAACACTATAGATGGTAAATCCTTTTGCTTTTTTATTAAATTTCGTGTCTTTGTATTTGTTGTAAGCAATTACCACATTTGGATTTTCCCTGCGGCATGGACCGCACCAGGATGCCCAAAAATCTACCAGCACAATTTTTCCTCTCAGCGAAGAAAGTGCGATCTCTTTGTCCTGTGGATTTTTGAATTTTAACTCCGGAGCAATGTTTCCCACATTTGTTCCTTCAACGGCACCCGACTGAATGGTGTTATTTTTAGCAATAAATCCAAACGCCAGCACAGATGTTGCGGCAAGGATCAAAAGGATGTTTATTTTTTTCATAATTACAAATTTACAAATTTTCGGCTATTTCCTAACAATTTGTGCGCCAAGTTTCTGTAAACGGGCGTCAATGTTCTGATAGCCCCTGTCGATCTGCTCAATATTATGAATTGTGCTTTTGCCGTTCGCGGAAAGCGCTGCAATTAAAAGCGATACACCGGCGCGGATATCCGGCGAGGTCATCGAAATTCCCTTCAGGCGGTGTTCGTGGTTAAGCCCGATAACGGTAGCGCGGTGCGGATCGCACAGGATGATCTGCGCACCCATGTCGATGAGCTTATCCACAAAAAATAAACGGCTTTCAAACATTTTCTGGTGGATCAGCACGGTGCCTTTTGCCTGTGTTGCCACTACCAGTATAATGCTTAACAGATCGGGCGTTAAGCCCGGCCAGATGGCATCTGCGATGGTCAAAATCGAGCCGTCGATAAACGTATCGATCTCGTAATGATCCTGCTCCGGGATAAAAATATCATCGCCGCGGCGTTCCATTTTAATTCCCAGGCGCTGGAAGGTATTCGGAATAATTCCCAGCTCGTCATACGCCACATTTTTGATAGTGATCTCAGATTGGGTCATGGCTGCCATGCCAATAAAGCTACCAATCTCGATCATATCGGGCAGCATACGGTGCGTGCAGCCGCTCATTTTCTCCACCCCGTCAATAAACAGTAAATTGGAACCGATCCCCGTTATTTTTGCGCCCATGCTGTTCAGCATTTTGCACAATTGCTGGATGTACGGCTCACAGGCAGCATTATAAATAGTGGTTCTACCTTCGGCCAAAACAGCTGCCATGATAATATTGGCAGTACCGGTCACGGATGCTTCATCCAGCAGCATGTAACATCCTTTTAAGCTACTGGCTTCTACTTTATAAAAATCATTTCCTTCGTCGTAAATAAATTTGGCGCCCAGGTTCTGAAACCCGATAAAGTGTGTATCCAAACGGCGGCGACCGATCTTATCGCCACCCGGACGCGGGATGTAGCCTTTTCCGTATCGCGACAGCAATGGCCCCACGATCATGATAGAACCGCGCAAACTGCCGCCTTTCCTTTTAAATTCCTCCGAATTCAGGTAATCCACATTCACATCATCTGCCTGGAAGGTATATTCTTCATAGCCTGTTTTCTCCACTTTTACGCCCAAATCGCGCAGCAGGTCAATCAGCTTATTCACATCCACAATGTCCGGAATGTTTTGAATCACTACTTTTTCGGGTGTGAGCAAAACTGCACAAATAATCTGCAATGCTTCATTTTTTGCGCCTTGTGGACTGATCTCCCCTTTTAATTTTGTTCCGCCTATAATTTCAAATACACTCATCTTTTCTTTAGTTTAAAGTTCAAAAGTTTAATCCCGATAGCTATCGGGATCAAAGTTGCCAAACCGGCTTTACGAAGTAAGAGTTAAAATGGTAAAAGCCGAAGCTGGAAAAGCGGTTTTTACGAACTAAAGATTGTTAATAGCTAAATAAGTTTAAAGTTCAAAAGTTTAAAGTTCAAAGTTCGCTAAACGCAGAAAAAGCTAAACGCCAAAAACGCAAAGAAGGCGCAAAGAAAAACGCAAAGCGGATAATACACACCGATTAGTATATTGGTAAATATTAGTATAGTAGATATACAGATTCGTAATATTCGTTCCTGTTCCTGCCCGAATCGTTCAGGCGGGCGTTATCCGTACAGCAAAATTAAACTTTTGAACTTTAAACTTTGAACTTCTTTAAAAAGAAAAAGCACTTTCCTTAGAGAAAAGTGCTTTCAAAAAATTGAAACAATCAATTATTTAAAACGGCTTGCGTTTAAAATTAGGATTGTTGTTGTTATTATTTTTATGATGGCGGTGCCCGTTATTGTTGTTATTATTATTCTGCTTACCACCGTTATTGTTTTGTTTCTTTTTATCGCGGTGCTGGTTGCTGCTGCTGGTATTGCTGCTTGCATTATTGTTGCGCGGAACAAATGTTTGTGTGCTGCGCAATGCATTGGCATCCGCCAAAACCAACTGTCCTTTCGATAATTCAGTCAGTTGTTTCAGGATCACCTCATCGTTCACACTATCCCTGTTCCAGTTTAAATACGAGCGTTTCATCAGGTTGGCAATTTGATTCACCAGCTCGTTGCGCTCTTCTCCTTCAGGGTATTCTTTTGCTTTCGCGATGATGTGCTCCACCGTTTTTCCGTAATGTTTGTAACGGATATCGTTGCTCGGGTATTTCAGGATCTCGGGTTTTGTCTGGAACGTTTCACGGGTTGGTTTCGGGTATGGCGAATCCACATCGAGCTGAAAATCGGAAATGATGAACAAGTGATCCCACAGCTTGTGTTTAAAATCAGTCACATCGCGCAAATGCGGGTTCAACTGACCCATTACATCAATAATGGCGCGTGCCACTTTATTACGTTCTTCACGATCAGCAACTGTAATTGCAAAATCGATCATTTTTTGAATGTTTCTGCCATATTCGGGGATAATCATTTTTGGCAGAGCAGTATTGTATTCCATCTGATCTATATTGGTTGGTGGTATCTTCAATAATAATTGAGTCCTCAAAGGTAATCATTTTATTGGAATTCAACCAGCAGGATCCTCTGGTATTTTTTTATCCAAACTACTCAAGCAGATCAAATGACTTGTTTTGGATTAAAAATTTTATTTTGGTCAATAAAATTCAGAAACGGCTGATATGACTTCACAAACGGCAATTAACCAATTGCTTTCTTTGCTTACATTTACAGATATAAAATAACCGCTACAATCCTGCGCTGTATGAAACGGAAATATTGCATTGCATTTATATTTATTTTTTTACAAGCAATACCTTATTATTGCTTTGCAGGCGATAGCATATTTTCATTTAAAGTTTCTGCTGGTATTAATTATAACGTTTTAAGGCCTCATTACGATATTCGCCTTGCAAACTCATACGGCCATTTTAATGCAGAAACGCAGTCCATAAAATACAGTAATGATACAACCGGTTTTTCACCCATCATAAAAGTATACATAGGCGTAAAACTGAAAAAACACCTTAATTTTTGTTTCAATTTTGATTACAATTACAACAAGCTGGCGTATGCAGCTTATTACAGTTATTTTAGCATAGGATACCATACATCACCGCCTTACTGGAGTTCCAGTTATACGAAAGACCAGGTGCAACATTTTGAGATTATTTCCCATAACATGACCTACAGCCTGGGGCTCGAATTCCATGGAAAACACCTGTATGCGGAGCCTAAATTTAATTTGCTGCACATCGTTTTTGTATCTGCTGCTACCGATACCACCTCCATCAGAACAACAGATACAAGAATTTCTTATGCTCCCACTTCAGAAACCACGATCACTCATGTTAAAAACCACCAAAGCAAAGTTGTTGCCGGAGGCGGATTGATTGTAGGATATAACTTTACCATTCACTCACTTTCATTTTTTACCGAGTTGCAGGCCGATTATTACAATCGTATTTCGTATGCCTATACTCAAAAAGGCGCCAGCGCTAATTTGATTAACGACTCCTTTTCTCACAATATCCAATTCGCATCTTTCAGCTCTTCCCTTTCCATCGGGTTTAAATTCTAACACCCTGTTTTTCAACCTGAAAACAGCCCGAAAATTCCATTTTTTTTATACAGCTTAATTTGTTAAATTTGCGCTTCGTTTAAAAAAATCACATAAATCAATATACTATATGAAAATATTAGTTTGTATCAGTAATGTGCCCGACACTACTACTAAAATTACTTTTTCCCCGGACAATACCACCTTTAATACTGCAGGCGTTCAGTTTGTGATCAACCCGTACGACGAATGGTATGCTTTGGTGCGTGCCCTGGAATTAAAGGAAGCACAAGGAGGAAATGTTACCATTATCCACGTAGGCGCTGCCGATAGCGAAGCTACCATCCGCAAAGGATTGGCAATTGGTGCTGATGATGCTGTACGCATTGATGCGGAAGCAAATGATGCATTTGCCGTGGCTGAGCAAATTGCCGCTTACGCGAAAGACAAAGGCTTTGACCTGATCATGGCCGGTAAAGAAACGATCAATTACAACGGTTCAATGGTGGGCGCAATGCTTGCCGAATTGATGAGCCTCCCATATATTTCCTTAGCTACCAAGCTGGAAGTGACAAACAATGTGGCTACCATCGAGCATGATATTGACGGCGGCACCGAAGTGGTTGAATGTCCGCTGCCATTAGTGCTTTCTGCAAACAAAGGAATGGCGGAACAACGCATCCCGAACATGAAAGGAATCATGAGCGCACGTACAAAACCATTACTGGTAGTACCGGCTGCTGCTGCAGATAAATTAACAAGCATTGCTTCTTACACCTTATCAGCAGGCCGCACAGATTGCAAATATATTGATGCCGCTCATCCGGAGCAGCTGATCGAATTGCTGCACAACGAAGCTAAGGTGATTTAATTTTTGAATTTTTGATTTATAGAATTTTAGAATTGTGGAGATAGAGGAAAATAAAATAAATACAGCTTTTGCTGATGCATTTAAAGCCAGAACAAAAAAACAAGCGGTATCAATTATAAAGTATTTAAAAACTATAAAATCAAATGAGGAAATGCTGGTGATTAAACATCAGCTTATAAAATCAGCAACTTCCACGGCAGCGAATTACAGAGCAGCTTGTAGGGGAAAATCAAAAGCCGATTTCATAGCAAAGCTTGGAATTGTTAATGAAGAAGCAGATGAAACAGTATTCTGGCTTGAAGTAATAGAAGATCTGGATTACAAAGCAGAACAACTGACGCAATTAAAACAAGAAAGTGAAGAAATTTTAAAAATAGTAGCAAAATCAATTGCAACAGCCAGGAATAACTACAGACATTCTTAAATTTAATACAATTCAAAAATCAGGGTAATTATTTTCAATTTGCACACATTCAAAAAATTTAAAATTCAAAAAATCTAAAATTTATAACATGTCAGTTCTCATTTACACAGAAATAGCAAAAGGCAAAGTCAAAAAATCATCGTTGGAAGCCATTAATTATGGAAGCCGCATTGCTGCACAATTAAACACTACTGCAACGGCTGTGATCGCCGGTGATGCCGATCTTACCGACCTTGGTAAAGCAGGTGCAAAAAAAGTATTGAAATTAAAAAACGATAAGTTAGCCAACCTCGACGGAATGTATTTAACCGCTGCCATTGAGCAGGCTGTAAAATCCGAAGACGCAAAGATCATCATCTTCTCCCACGATTTTACAGGAAAAGAAATTGCACCACGCCTGGCTGCTAAATTAAAAGCAGGCATTGTTGCCGGTGCGGTTGATAATCCGGTTATTTCAGGCGATGCTTTTTCCGTTAAGAAAAATGTGTTCTCCGGAAAAGCAACCGCCATGTACAGCATCAATTCTGCTGTAAAAATTATTTCATTATTACCCAATTCATTTCCGGTAGCATTAACCGACGGAACCGCGGAAGCAGTTGATTTTCCTGTAAATTTAGATGCGGTGAACTCTCCTGTAAAAGTAAAAGAAGTGAAAAAAGTGACTACCGAATTGAATTTACCGGATGCCGAACTGGTTGTTTCTGCAGGACGCGGATTAAAAGGCCCTGAAAACTGGGGAATGATCGAAGAATTAGCACATGAATTAGGCGCTGCAACTGCATGTTCGCGCCCGGTAGCAGATATGCACTGGCGTCCGCACCACGAGCATGTGGGCCAAACAGGCGTTGCTATCCGTCCAAACTTATACATCGCGATCGGGATTTCCGGCGCTATCCAGCATTTAGCTGGCGTAAACGGAAGCAAAACCATTGTCGTGATCAATTCCGATAAAGAAGCACCGTTTTTTAAATCTGCTGATTATGGTATTGTGGGCGATGCATTTGAGATCGTACCAAAATTAATTACAGCAGTGAAAGAGTTCAAGGCAAATCATCACTAAATCACTGCTTACAAGTATTGTGATGTTTAAATAAAGCAGAATATTTTTTATATTTACTTCTGCACACACTGTGGAAATCCCCGCGCAAAATGTTGAAAGACAAACAAGGGCGGTAAAAAACTGGAAAGTGAAAAAAGTTAAATTAGAAATCGTAGGACTCTCATACAGCCAGACACAAACCGGCGCTTATGCACTGGTATTGGGCGAGGCCAAAGGTAAACGCCGACTGCCGATCATTATTGGCGGCTTTGAAGCGCAGGCCATTGCCATTGAGCTGGAAAAAATGACACCAAGCCGCCCGCTTACACATGATTTATTTAAAAGCTTTGCAGAAGGTTTTGATATCAGCGTAAGCGAAGTACTGATCTATAACCTGGTGGAAGGTATTTTCTTTGCCAAGATCATTTGCAACAACAGCGAAAAAAATGTGGAGATCGATGCACGGACCTCCGATGCCATTGCCATTGCCGTTCGGTTTAACTGCCCTATCAATACTTACGAATTTATTTTATCACAAGCCGGGATCATCCTTGATGACGAAGCGATACATGCCACCGGAGAGACCGAAAACATTGACGACCTGGTGGAAGCTGATGTGAACGATTATTTAAAAAAATCAACGGAGGAATTAAAGCAATTATTAGATGCTGCATTGTCTGACGAAGATTATGAAAAAGCATCGCGCATCCGTGACGAATTGAACAATCGTAAAAAATCGTAAGCTCAAACATCTTCTTTTTACATCCAAACCAATCATCAATACCTTGATCAATGGGAATTAAAAATCGTCTTGTTCTTTTAAATTTCCTGCAGTTTTTCGTATGGGGATCCTGGTTAATCTCTATCGGTAATTATTTGGGTGGCACGCTGCATTTCAGCGGCTCGCAAATTGGCGCCGTATTTTCCACACTGGGAATTGCCTCCCTGTTTATGCCAACGTTAATGGGTATTGTAGCCGATAAATGGATCAACGCCGAACGTGTTCTGGGTGCTTGCCACATCATCGGCGGCGCACTTTTATTGTACGCTTCCACCATCTCCGATCCCAATGCTTTTTTCTGGGTAATGCTGCTCAATTCCATGTTTTACATGCCTACCATTGCATTGAACAATAGCGTTTCCTATACCATTCTTGAGCAAAAAGGACATGACATTGTAAAAGAGTTCCCGCCGATCCGTGTATGGGGCACCATTGGTTTTGTAGTGGCTATGTGGGTGGTTGATCTGTGCGGCTGGACGTCCAGCTCCATGCAGCTCATTTTTAGCGCTGCTTCTGCATTTGTACTGGGGATTTATGCCTTTACACTGGCTAAATGTCCGCCCATAAAAGCAACCAAAGGCAGCTCGCTTTTTTCAACGCTGGGGCTCGATGCATTTGTATTGTTCAAACAACGCAAAATGTTCGTTTTCTTTTTATTCGCCATGTTCTTAGGCGCGGCATTGCAAATCACCAACGCATTCGGCGGCTCTTTCCTTGAAAGCTTTAAAACTACACTTCCCGATTCATTCGGCGTAAAACATTCCAACCTTTTATTGTCCGTTTCCCAGATCTCAGAAACACTTTTTATCCTTACCATTCCTTTCTTTTTGCGCCGTTTCGGCATTAAAAGAGTAATGCTCATCAGCATCTTTGCCTGGGTATTCCGCTTCGGATTATTCGCTTTCGGTGATCCCGGCAGCAGGTTGCCCTTATTGGTACTTTCCATGATCATTTACGGTATGGCTTTCGATTTTTTCAACATTTCCGGATCTTTATTCGTGGAAAAAGAAACGCCTTCCAATATCCGTGCAAGCGCACAAGGCCTGTTCATGTTCATGACCAACGGGCTTGGCGCGATGGCAGGCGGTTATTGCAGCGGCCTCATCGTCGATCATTTTACCAGCGGCGATGTGCGCGACTGGCAAAGCATCTGGCTTACATTTTCGGCATACGTGCTGGTTCTGGGCCTTATTTTCCCTTTTGTTTTCAAATACAAACACGATCCAAAGGCGCTGGAAAATATCAGCCACTAAGCGTTTTATAATTCAAAATTTTAATCTCAAAGTTTTTAAGCAGGCGCCAGGCTCTGCCTGGTGACATTCGATATTTGTCACCAGGCAGAGCCTGGCAACTACATGTACACAACAAATTTTAAATTAATCACACACAGTATCACACGGATTCGTAATATTCATTTCTGTTCGCTATCTGTATAACACACAGATTAGTATATTAGTACAAATTGGTATTTAGTAGATCCACAGATTCGAAGTTTTGTTCCTGTTCGTTATCCATACCACACAGATTAGTATATTAGTACAAATTGGTATTTAGTAGATCCACAGATTCGTAATATTCGTTCCTGTTCCTGCCCGAATCGTTCAGGCGGGCGTTATCCGCACAGCAAAATTAAACTTTTGAACTTTAAACTTTGAACTATTTTTAGTTAATATGTTGTGAATATTATCACGCCCTGCTTTCTGCCGCGCCGTTAAAATTCGCAGTATCTTTGTGCACTCGATTGCGATTAATTGCGCCCTGTGGCGTTTTTAAAGCAGATCTTACACTAACCAAACAATTCTCTTATGGCATTTTTATCAAGCTACTGGTGGATCATTTTATTGATCCTCATGATTGCACTTTACAAAGTTATTCTCCGCATCCTTTGCGGAATGGTAATCATTCCGGAAGACCGGATCGGACTGGTAACAAAAAAGTTTGCGCTCTTCGGCCTCAACAGGCAATTATCCGACAGCCGCATCATCGCTACCGGTGGTGAAGCAGGTTTCCAGGCAAAAACACTTGCGCCGGGATTGTATTTCGGAATGTGGGTATGGCAATACGAAGTGATGCGCCAACCCTTCATTATTATTCCGCAGGGAAAAATCGGTTTGGTGCTTTCAAAAGATGGAAATTCTATCCCAACCGGTGCCATTTTAGGCCGTAAAGTGGATTGTGAAAATTTTCAGGATGCTGAAAAATTTTTAAATAACGGCGGACAAAAAGGCCGCCAGTCGGCATACATTACAGCAGGATCGTACAGGATCAATACATTTTTATTTACGGTAAACGAAGTGGACATGATTCAGATCCACGAAAGTATGGTGGGGATTGTAACCACGCTGGATGGGACACCCATTGAAGGCGGACAGATTGCCGGTAAAACAATTGAAGGACATAATAATTTCCAGGATTTCGACTTTTTCCTGAGCAATGGCGGAAACAGGGGTTTGCAGCCGCAGATTATCCTGGCAGGTTCATACAACATCAATCCATGGGCGGTACAAATTGAAGAAACACCGATGACGGAGATTCCGATCGGGCATGTGGGCGTGGTAATTTCCTACATTGGTTTAGAAGGAACAGATACCAGCGGGCTGGAATTTAAGCACGGTAATATTTATGAAAAAGGACACAAAGGGGTATGGAACGAGCCTTACGGTCCGGGAAAATATCCGCTGAACAAATACATCATGAAAGTGGAATTGGTACCTACCACCAATCTAGTATTGAACTGGGCAAATGCACGCAGCGAATCGCACAGCCTGGATAAAAATTTATCCACGATCACGGTACGTTCCAAAGACGGTTTCCCGTTCAACCTGGATGTGGCGCAGATCATTCACATTCCATCTACGGAAGCGCCAAAAGTAATTGCGCGTTTCGGGAATATGAACAATTTAGTATCGCAGGTGCTGGAACCTACTATTGGTAACTATTTCCGTAACTCGGCACAGGACAGTGATGTGATCTCTTTCCTTGGATCGCGTAAAGAGCGCCAGCAATCGGCAAAAGAGCACATCAGCAAAGTATTGCAGGAATACAATGTAAATGCAGTGGATACGCTGATCGGCGACATTGTTCCACCTGCATCGCTGATGAAAACATTAACGGATCGTAAAATTGCGCAGGAAGAAGAACTGACATTTGAAACACAGAAAAAAGCGCAGGAAAAACGCCAGGGTGTAGAAAAAGAAACGGCAATTGCCGATATGCAGAAAGAGATCGTAAAAGCACAGCAAAGTGTGGAGATCGCTGAACGTACTGCCAATGCTACTGTTAAGAAAGCGGAAGGTGATGCAACCAGTATCAAATTACAGGTACAGGCTGAAGCTGAAACGATCAAGATGCGCGCCAATGCATCTGCAGAAGCTACACGTTACAAAGCACAAGCCGATGCAGAAGCAACCAAATTAATTGCGAATGCAGACGCAGAAAAAATTGCAGTAACCGGAAATGCCGAAGCGGGAAAAATTTTAGCGATCGGTAAATCCACTGCGGAAGCATATCAATTAGCAGTTGGTGCAATGGGCGGCGATAACTTTACAAAATACAAGATCACGGAAGAGATCGGAAAAGGCAAGATCAAAATCATTCCGGATGTATTGATCAACGGAAACGGTGGCGAAGCCAATCCAATGAATGGTTTGCTGGGATTGAAACTGATGGAGATGATCGACGCAACAAAAAAGAATGATGGAGCGGAACCGAAAAAAGACAATAACCCAAACGGCGATATTAAAAAATAAATGAGATTATTTTCGTTTGCATTTTTGGGTACATTACTGATCTGCTCTTGCAGCGCGCCAAATAACGGCGGGCAACAAATAGCGGCAAAAGACAGTATTGTAAACACAACCGGAGGCATTTTACTTCCGGGACTTTGGGTAAATAAAAAATATGTGGATGCGATCAGTAAAGACCGTTCGCCGATAGATGCACAATTTATTGCCGACCGGAGTTGTATTTACATTCCTGAAAAAACAGGAGATACAACCTGGTTTGTTTATGGTTTTTATGACGGTGCTGAAGGATTGGTCCTTACAAAAAATGCAAACGATTATTATTTAAAAAGTGCGACAAAAAGTGCGACCGGTTATTCACAAAATTTAAAAATTGAAATGCCGGACACGAACAAAATAAAGATCGATACAAACATTTTTATTTTTGCAGGAAAACAGGATCAGCAAAACGATTATAAAATCTTAGAAAAATTCCTGTTCAAAGGAAAATACATGATGGGAAATAAAACGGTGGAGTTTAAAGAAAACGGTGATTTGATTGGTTTCCCGATGTTAAATTCTTACAAACCGAAAATTGATTACTCAGATTATGAAGGCGTTCCCCATTTTAACACAATTGATTTTTTAAACGATAAACAATTCGTGCTGAAAATGGGTTTTAAGTTTATAAATGATAGTTTGATCCTTTATAAAACAACATGCACGGACTTTGATACAACCGATAAAGTATGCATTGACCTGAAATTGGGCGAAATGCTTTATCAGTTGAAAAAGGTGGATTAGAGTTGGATGTTTGCTGAGACCGGATCCTGCAAACATTTATGAGATCCCGGGTCAAGCCCGGAATGACAGTTCTTAAAAAAATTAGTATTGAAAAACATAACACCTACACACACAGTAAACACCCGGATTCGTAATTTCGTTCCTGTTCGTTATCCGTACCCACAGATTAGTACATTAGTAAAAATTAGTATTTAGTAGATATGAAACAGTACCACGATTTAATGCAGCATGTCCTTGACAAAGGCGCCACCAAAACCGACCGTACAGGAACAGGAACCATCAGTGTTTTCGGATACCAGATGCGTTTTGATCTGCAGGAAGGTTTCCCGATGATGACCACCAAAAAAGTACACATGAAATCCATTTTGCATGAGCTGCTTTGGTTTTTAAAAGGCGATACAAACATCAAATATTTAAAGGATAACGGCGTAAGCATCTGGGATGAATGGGCAGATGAAAACGGCAACCTCGGGCCTGTATACGGCTCGCAATGGCGCAGCTGGCCTGCTGCCGACGGAAGGCACATCGACCAGATCACACAGGTGATCAACCAGATCAAGACCAATCCGGATAGCCGCAGAATGATTGTGAGCGCCTGGAATGTGGGGGAAATTGATAAAATGAAATTACCTCCCTGCCATGCTTTTTTTCAGTTTTATGTCGCCGATGGGAAATTGAGTTGTCAGCTCTACCAACGCAGCGCCGATATATTTTTAGGCGTACCGTTCAACATTGCTTCGTACGCAATTTTAACCATGATGGTAGCGCAGGTTTGCGGCTTAAAAGCCGGAGAATTTATTCACACCTTAGGTGATGCTCACCTCTACTCCAATCACATCGAACAGGCGAAGCTGCAGTTATCACGCGATTTCCGCAAGCTTCCTACCTTAAAGATCAACCCGGAAGTAAAAGATCTTTTCGGATTTAAATTCGAAGATTTTACATTGGAAGGATATGATCCGCATCCGCATATTAAGGCTGCTGTAGCGGTGTAAATAAGTTCAAAGTTTAAAGTTTAAAGTTCAAAGTTTGCTGTGTGTGCTCCTTCGGAGCGGTTTTTACCACTAAGGCACTGAGAAGGAAAGAAGAAAAAAGAGTTTTTGCTGTGTATATCGCTTACGCGATTATTTTTTACCACGAAGGCGCGAAGGCGCGAAGAAGGTAAAATAGATTTTTGTTTTTTTAATGTTTGGTCACAAACTGATACACATAATTCACACACAGATTCGTTATTCGTTTAATTCGCTATTCGTTGTACACAGATTGGTATATTAGTATTAATTAGTATTTAGTAGATATGATCTCAATAATCGTTGCGACATCCGAAAACAATGTAATAGGAAAAGACAATACCTTAATCTGGCATTTACCTGCCGATATGAAATTCTTTAAAGAGAAAACAAACGGACATTGCATTATTACCGGGCGAAAAAATTATGAATCCATTCCGGAAAAATTCCGGCCGCTCCCCAACCGCACCAATATTGTGATCACGCGGCAAAAAGACTATTCTGCACCGGGAGCAATTGTAGTTAGCTCCATTGAAGAAGCAATTGAAAAAGCAAAACAAACCGGCGATCCCGAGATTTTTATTATTGGTGGTGGCGAGATTTTTAAACAATCCTTAAAATATACCGACCGGGTTTACCTGACAAAGATCTATCACACATTTGAGGGAGATACTTTTTTTCCGGATTTAGATCCGTCCGAATGGAAAGAAACGCAACGTACAAAAGGGATTGTGGACGAAAAGAACAAATTTGCGCACGATTACATTACATTAGATAAAATTGGTTAAATTTGATCTATAAACGCTAAAACAAATACTCCAAAAATGAAAAAAAATAGCATTAAATTATTTTCAGCACTTGCACTTCTTGCATTCGCAACGTTCCTTTATACAGGGTGTAAGAAGGAAGAAAAAAAACCAACCGATTATTCTTCTGCAACGGATAATGCCAATGCCGACAATGCATTTGCCGGTATCTGGAAACAGATCAGCACGGTAACGGATAGCTCCAACACATTGCGTTCTACGGCTTCTTCCGGCTGCTCTACGGCAAGCATTACTCCTTTTGACCTTACGACATGGCCAAAAACAGTAGTGATGACATTTGGAACTGCAACTACCAATTGCCTGGGATCAGACGGCGTGAACAGAAGAGGAACAATTACGGCAGTATTCAGCGGTCCTTACCAGGATTCAGCTACCGTGATCACTGTTACACTTAGCAATTATTACCACAATGATTACCATGTGGAAGGAACACAAACCATCAAAAACATGGGCCATAATTCAGCCGGACATTTGGTGTTTAATGTGATCGTATCCGGTGCAACTGTTACAAATCCTGCAGGAACGGCACACAGCACATGGAATACCAATCAAAACCGCGAATTTGCTGCGGGATACAACACCAACTTCAATATTTTTGATGATGTATACCTGATCACCGGAAATGCAAACGGCGTTTCTTCAAGCGGTGAAGCATACACCATTGTTACCAACTCTCCATTGCGTGTGAACGTTGGCTGCCCTTGGATCGTAAGCGGCTCATTTACTTTAACAATGGCAGATTACCCAACTTACCCTATCGTATTTGATTACGGTGCAGGAACCTGCGATGCAACGGCTACAGCACTTTTAAACGGCACAACCTATACTATTTATTTGTACTAAGATCTTTTTCAAACAAAAAAATCCCGGGGCAAAATTATTGCTCCGGGATTTTTTTTGCTAATCTTTAATTATCTCCTTCCCAAAATGTCATCCCGGGCTTGACCCGGGATCTCATAAATGTTTGCAGAGTTTTATTAATAGTTCTTAATTAACAGATCCCGGCGGGTCAAGCCTGGGATGACAGTATAAAGAAAGAATTGTTCCACATTAAGCTTCACGTCACATCACAAAAAAACAGGCGCCCCACACGAATGCGGAACGCCTGCAAATCACAAACCAAATGAAAATTATTTTTTATCGTCTTTTACTTCTTCGAAATCTACATCCGTAACTTCCGAATCAGCTGAAGCATTTGCTCCTGCATCGCCCTGAGGATTTGCAGTTGCATCAGCGCCTGGTTGTTGCTGTGCATTGTACATATCCTGTGAAGCAGCCTGCCATGCAGCGTTTATTTTTTCCATTGCTGCATCAATCGCTGTGATGTCTCTTGAACCGTGTGCTGATTTTAATTCAGTTAACGCAGCTTCAATGACTGATTTTTTCTCAGCCGGAATTTTCTCGCCGTATTCTTTCAATTGTTTTTCTGTTTGGAAAATCATTGAATCGGCAGCATTTACTTTTTCTACTTCTTCTTTCGCTTTTTTATCCGAATCGGCATTTGCTTCTGCTTCGCGTTTCATTTTTTCGATGTCTTCTTTTGATAAGCCCGATCCCGCTTCAATACGGATCTGTTGTGATTTACCGGTTGCTTTATCTTTTGAAGAAACCTGGATGATCCCGTTTGCATCAATATCAAATGTTACTTCGATCTGAGGTACACCGCGTGGTGCCGGTGGAATTCCGTCCAGGTTAAATTGTCCGATCGTACGGTTATCTTTTGCCATCGGACGCTCACCTTGTAATACGTGAATTTGTACGGAAGGCTGGTTGTCACTCGCGGTAGAGAATGTTTCCGATTTTTTAGTAGGGATCGTTGTATTCGCTTCAATTAATTTAGTGAATACACCACCCATCGTTTCAATACCTAAAGAAAGAGGCGTTACATCCAGCAACAATACATCTTTTACTTCGCCGGTTAATACACCACCCTGAATTGCAGCACCAACGGCAACTACTTCATCCGGGTTTACACCTTTGGAAGGTGCTTTTCCGAAGAATTTTTGTACCGCTTCCTGAACAGCAGGAATCCGTGTGGAACCACCTACTAAAATGATCTCGTTAATATCTGTTGTGCTCAAACCTGCATTTTTCAATGCTGATTTACAAGGCTCAATAGTACGTTTTACCAGGTCATCCACCAATTGCTCAAATTTTGCTTTTGTTAAGGTACGTACCAAGTGTTTTGGGATCCCGTCAACAGGCATAATGTAAGGCAGGTTGATCTCAGAAGAAGCAGTGCTTGATAACTCAATTTTTGCTTTCTCAGCAGCTTCTTTCAAACGTTGCAATGCCATTGGATCTTTTGACAGATCCAAACCACCGTTCTCCGATTTAAATTCAGCAACCAGCCAGTCAATGATCTTTTGGTCAAAGTCATCACCACCTAAGTGTGTATCACCGTCAGTAGATTTTACTTCAAACACGCCATCACCAAGCTCCAGTACGGATACGTCATGTGTACCACCACCGCAATCGAACACCACAATTTTCATGTCGTGTTTTTTATCAAGGCCGTAAGCCAATGCAGCTGCAGTAGGCTCGTTGATGATCCGTTTTACTTTCAATCCCGCAATTTCTCCGGCTTCTTTGGTTGCCTGGCGTTGCGAGTCGTTAAAATATGCAGGAACGGTAATAACCGCTTCAGTTACTTCATGTCCAAGATAATCTTCCGCTGTTTTTTTCATTTTTTGCAAAATGATCGCAGAGATCTCCTGTGGTGTGTATTTCCGGTCGTCGATCAATACACGTGGCGTATTATTATCGCCTTTTACTACTTTGTATGGAACACGGCTTGCTTCTGTCGTTACTTCGTCAAAAGTGTGTCCCATAAAACGTTTAATGGAATAAACTGTTTTTGTAGGATTTGTGATCGCCTGGCGTTTTGCAGGATCACCTACTTTACGTTCGCCGTTTTCTACAAAAGCTACAACTGAAGGAGTTGTTCTTTTTCCTTCGCTGTTAGGAATCACTACCGGCTCGTTACCTTCCATTACAGATACACAAGAGTTTGTTGTTCCTAAATCGATGCCTATTATTTTACTCATAATTTATGTTGGGTTTAGTTGTTACTTGTTTTAATTTTTACATTCTGCCTTTTTCAATCATTATGCCATTGGAATTTAGGGGAAAAAATGGCATAAAAAAAGCGCCCTTCCGGGGAAGAGCGCTGAATAATAACTGACAAAGCGACAGGCCTAATTACAGCCATGCCAAACACCGGCAGCATCACCAAACTTCAGGTGACAGGTATTGTAGCCCTGGGATAAGGTATCCAGCGTTATTCCGCTCAATACTTTTGATACAGGTGCTTTATAATAGCGTGAGGAAAATATTCCCAAACCGTTGGTGATATTGGTATATTCCGGTTTGTCCTGGTTAATGCTCGTAGAAGGCTTATTCACATTGATAAATGTATTTAATTCATCCGCCGCTCCGATCACAAAAATATCAAGCTTTCCGGCAGTACGCTGGATCAAAGCAGGGTAATCATTTAAGTTGTGACCAACGTATCTCATGAAATCCTGCCCTACAAAGCCAAAATCCATTACTTCGCCACCGCCGAGTCCACTGGTGGTTTGTTGTGCAAATGTCCAGTCGAGACTATCCTTAACCGTTCCGGTAGCAGTAGAATCGGTATAATGCAAACGGATCATTACCTGGTATAAACGTGCATTTACGCCACTATTGAATTTAATGATAAACTTGTAGTTATCATTTCCGGATGAGATCAGTGAATAAGATGGTGCAGCAGGAGATGGCGAGCTTAATGCTCCGAAATCCTTTACCAAACCGGTTTGTGAGTATACTTCCACGCCTGTATCAGAATTTCTTACTATGATTTTATACTGGCTGTCGTCCTGCAATGCATTAATACCGGTAGAGTTAAACGAATAAATGGCATTGGCCTGATCGTCGGAATAAAAAATACCGGGGTCCTTTGGAATAGAGCCATCGCGGCTTAAAACGATCGGCAACCCAATGTTCGTTCCGTTTCTGATCCGTTGCAACGTCACGCTAAGTGCATTGGCATACTGAACAGAATCCTTTACCTGTGCATAGGTAAAAGCATTTCCTTCGCCTAAAAATGCTTTATTTATTTTGATGTATTGTTTGGGTTGCGACTGGTCCAGCAAACCGTACACTACCATTGTTTCCTTCCAGTCGCCTGTTACCTGAAAATCCGTACTGCATGCGGAAAGCAGGATAGCTGACGCGAATATTAAAATATAGAATTTATTTTTCACTTTGAGCGTTTTTTTGAATAGTCACAAATGTATCAATTTATTTGATTTTTACCCAAATAATTGTTTAAGTGGCAGCCTTTTGCTGATGAGCGGAGGCATTTCCTATCTGAAAACAATTCGTAACTTTGTATAAAATAACCGGGGCACCGGAAAAAGCAAAAACTGACTGTTTATTTCTTCGTTCATTCCGGACCGGATCCGTTCTAACCTTCAACATCTAAAGCTATGTCAGTACATAAAGAAGTAAAAAAAGTAACCACCAACGTTTTACAGGAAATGAAAAACGGAGGGGAAAAAATATCCATGCTTACCGCCTATGATTACACCATGGCAAAAATAGTGGATCATGCCGGTATTGATGTGATTTTGGTAGGCGATAGCGCCTCTAACGTAATGGCCGGGCACGAAACCACGCTGCCGATCACGCTGGACCAGATGATCTATCATGCATCTTCGGTGGTGCGTGCGGTTGACAGGGCGCTGATCGTAGTCGATCTGCCATTTGGAAGCTACCAGGGCAACTCGAAGGAAGCGTTGAATTCTTCCATCAAGATCATGAAAGAAAGCGGTGCGCATGCGGTAAAGCTGGAAGGTGGCCGCGAAGTAAGAGAATCGATCGAGCGGATCTTAACCGCAGGCATCCCGGTAATGGGACATTTGGGGCTTACCCCGCAAAGCATTTATAAATTCGGGACTTACAATGTGCGTGCAAAAGAGGAAGTGGAAGCGATCAAACTGATGGAAGATGCCAAAATACTGGAGCAGGCAGGTTGTTTTGCACTGGTGCTGGAAAAAATCCCGGCAAAATTAGCTGAACAGGTTGCAAAATCGATCACTATTCCGGTGATCGGAATTGGTGCTGGCGGCGGTGTTGACGGGCAGGTATTGGTTTTCCACGACATGGTGGGTTTGAATAACGAATTTAATCCGCGTTTTTTAAGACGTTACCTGAATTTATACGATGATATTACCGGCGCTGTCGGGCAATACATCAAGGATATTAAATCGAAAGACTTTCCGAATTCCTCCGAACAATATTAAGGGAGTTTAAAGTTCAAAAGTTTAAAGTTTTGCTGTGTGCAAAAAAGTTCAAAGTTCAAGGTTCAAAAGTTTGCTGGGCGCAGACGCTGCGGTTGCTAAATAAGAAATCAAATCATTATCGCAGATCGTCATCCCGTGCTACGACACGGGATCTGTTTATTAGAAAACTAATTTTAAATTTGCTATTTCGATGTAGGCGCTAGGCTCTGCCTAGTGACAAAATTTAGAGTGTCACTAGGCAGAGCCTGGCGCCTACTTTTACTCAATTAGAATCTGCTATACAGATGTTGAATTTATGGAAAAACAATTACAGGTATTATACGAAGACAATCACATTATTGCTGTGAACAAGCGGCCATCGGATCTTGTACAGGGCGATAAAACGGGTGATACTCCATTGAGTGATTTCGTAAAAAAATACGTAAAGGAAAAATACGACAAACCCGGCGAAGTGTTTATTGGTACGGTTCACCGGATCGACCGGCCGGTTAGCGGCATTGTACTTTTTGCACGCACAAGCAAAGCGCTCGCAAGGCTCAATCAAATGTTTCAAACCAAAGAGATCCAAAAAACGTATTGGGCGGTGGTGAAAAATAAACCGGCAAAGGAAAGCGGAAAGCTCATTCATTATTTAAAAAAGAATGAAGCAAAAAACATGTCGAAAGCATACGCAAATGAAACGCCGGGAGCATTGCGCTCGGAGCTGGATTATGAACTGATCTGCAGCTCGGATAATTATCATTTATTGCAGATCACGCCACATACCGGGCGCCATCACCAGATCCGCGTACAGCTGGCCAGCATGGGCTGCCCGATCAAAGGCGATTTAAAATACGGTTTCGACCGGAGCAACAAAGATGCCTCTATACATTTGCATGCGCGCAGGATCGAATTTGTACATCCTGTAAAAAAAGAACCGGTAACGATCGTTGCTCCGCCGCCAAATGAAGTGCTGTGGAATGAGTTTGTGAAAAGAGTGGGTTAATTATATTAAGATAAGATGGCGGGACGCCATCAAATAATCGGCACGAGCGGGACGCTCGCGTTAGTAATAAAACTTGACAGATAGTATTATATGTAAGATGGCGGGACGCCATCAAATAGTTGGCACGAGCGGGACGCTCGCGCCAGCAGCAAAATTCTACAATTGAATGCTTCACCAATAGCAACACACAGCGTCCAACATCTAAAATCCAACATCCAATCTACCAGTCTTTTTTTCTCATTTTTTTGATTTCCCCGTCGCGTTTTTTGGTTGTCAAACGTTTTTCCTTTGCTGATTTGGAAGGTTTGGTAGGCCTGCGTTTTTTTTGAACCACAAAACATTTCTGGATCAGTTCATAAAACTTTTTGATCACAATTTCCTTATTTCCAAGCTGATTCCGCTCGGTTTGAGAAATGATCTGCAGGATGCCTTCCTTGCTGATCTTGTTGGTAAGCTTGTTTAAAATGATTTGTTTTTGCTCTTCGTCAAGCAATTGGGAATTGACCACATCAAAATCCAGCTCCACTTTCGTAGAAACTTTATTTACATTTTGTCCGCCTGCTCCACCGCTCCTACTCACCTTAAACGTAAATTCGGGGTTAAAAATAATTCCTTTGATGTTCATAAAACAAAATTAAGCATAAATACTACTTCATCTGTAATTTCGTTATTTTTGATAGCGTTTTTATCTCAACGTCAAAACGAATACTTCCATTATGAAATTCAGAATTCATTTTCTTTTCTTATTTATCAGCATTTCCTCTTTTGCACAAATAAATGATGTGCAAGCCAACATTAAATATTATACAGAAAAAGCACAAACGTATTTAGACAAGGAAAAAGCATTGTCGGGTTTTTATTCCATTGATAAGGATGGAATAAAAATGTATGCATCTGCACAAAATAAAAGTATGCAGCAAGCTGAATTTACGATTAGCTGGAAAGATTTACCGGAACTGAAATTTGAATTAAAAAACTGTCCGGCCGACGTTGCATTCAATACCTATCAAAACAAAATATACGATGCACCGGCTCCATGTATGTTCCTGATCTCACCACCCCCACCGGGCGATCCTTCCGGGATAAAAAAACTGCAGCATTTAAAGATCGCGATTGATCCCGGGCACATAGCCTACGATTTTGAAATGGGTGATCTCGAAAAAAAGCACATTAAAATGAAAGCGGATACGGCAGCCGGATTGCTTGATTCGATGGAGATCGCGGAAGGGATGCTAACATACGCAACGGCACAATTACTAAAAGAAAAATTAGAAAAAGAAGGCGCGGAAGTATTTTTAACACGCAAAAACGGCAACACCGCATTTGGGAAAACCTACGCACAATGGAAAAAAGAGGATCTGAAAAATGCAGTGGATAGTTTGTATAAGATCGGAGAATTAAAAGCAAATCAAAAACAATATTTATTAAGTGCAAAAGCACAGGACCGTGATATTTTCAGGATCATTTTTAAAGATCTGGAATTGGCAAAACGCGCGGAGATCATCAATAATTACAAACCGGATCTTACCATTATTATTCATTACAATGTGGATGAAACCAACAAGGAATGGGAAAAGCCAGGCGATCGTGATTTTGACATGACGTTTGTTGGAGGCGCGTTTATGAAAAATGATTTGGTAAGTCTGGAAAAAAGATTTGAGTTTTTGCGTTTATTAATTACCGACGACCTGGAAAAATCAATCGGGTTGAGTACCTGTGTTGTCAATAGTTTTGAAAAAAAATTGAATGTGCCGACTGCTGGTATTACCGATGCCAATTATTTAAAAGAAGGTTGTTTACCCACAAAAACAAAAGGCGTGTATTGCCGGAACTTACAGTTAACGCGATACATCCACTCGCCACTTGTATACGGCGAAACATTGTTCCAGGACAATCTCAGCGAATTAAAATTACTGAGTATGGAAACGGACAAAACAAAAAACGGACGCGTGCAGCAGGTGGCAGAAGCCTACTTTCAGGGGGTTTTAAATTATATTCAACTCAATAAACAATAAGCATGAAACATCTGGTGATCCTCCTGGCTTTTATTTTTCAGCTGTGCCCGCAATTAAAATCGCAGGGCATTGATAGCATGATCTGGTATGAACAGCATGACATTGAATTAAAATCCACTTCCCTGCAGGATAAAAAAGGATGCTTGTATGAATGCATCAGCAAGAATTTACAACCCGGCGACAAATTTTTTATCAGTTATCAGTCGGGAACATTCACAACTGCTGCTTATGTAAAAGATCCGAACGGCCACATACAAAATGTGAGCAATAATAATGCTTCCACCCTGCCCTTTGCCTCTTATGATTTTACTTTTACAGCGGGAGAAGAAGGACTTTATGAATTTTATTTTACAACACAAAAGCCGCATGAAAAAGGAAATGCAACGGTGCAGCTTTTTTGGGCGCATGATAAAAAAATACGCATTGATCCCTTGTGGACCAGCTGCCAGAAACTGGATTTTTTATTAAAACTAAGTCATACCAATTTTGAGTTTGTGCCTGTAAATGTCAATCACACCTATCCTGATGCAGGAAAAGTAGTATACTGCAATTTATTTTTTGAAGCGCCTGCCGTGATCGAAGGATTAAAAAATGCAGATGGGCCACGGACGTACCGCGTGGTTTATTCGGTGGACATTGGGCTGGAAAGTTCCAAAATGATCATGAAGCAGGTGGATGATCAATTGCGTAAATGCATGAATGATGACTGGACAATTGAAGAAACTGCAAAAGGCCCGGGAAAGCTGGAGGAAATTACCTACACAAGAAAAGGCGATTATAAATACGAATTCAATCTCTTTCACAAACAAGCGCATGTACAGGATAAGGTTTGTTTAAAAACAATCAAATCCGGGAACGATACATACGATATTATTTTTGAAATTTATTAGCTGCGTACATTTTCCCGCAAAGACGCAAAGTTCGCAAAGCTGCGTGTGAAATGATATACATTTCTCGCAGAGACGCTGAGAACGCTGAGCTGTGTGTGTGAAATGCTGTGTGCATTTTCCCGCAGAGGCGCAGAGAGCGCAAAGGCTTATATAGTTAAAATCTGCACATCAGTAATTCATCTTAGAAGCGCTTCTCCGAAAGGGAAAGCGCTTTTTTTATTTTTTTCTGTATCTTTTTTAAAGCAACTGCATTAGGAGGACAAACCGGTTTACAAAAAAGTAATTGTTCATTCACCCTCTTAAACTCTCATACCATGGCTTCAGGAAAAGAATCACCACGTCAGAAAATGATCGGAATGATGTACCTCGTACTAACCGCATTGCTGGCACTGAATGTTTCTAAAGATATTTTAGATGCATTTGTTGTTGTAAACAAAGGATTAGAAAATACGAACACCAACTTTTCGGAACACAATGATTTGCTCTATTCGGCATTCGATCTGGCAAAAAGCGTTGATCCCGTAAAGGTAAAACCCAATTGGGAAAAAGCGCAGCAGATAAAAAAACAATCGACAGAGCTTGTTGCTTACATCGACGGGCTGCAAAAACAAATGATCGTAAAATCGGAAGGTGTTTCCCAAAGCATTGCAGATACACTGCAAATGGAAAATATCAACGGCAAGGACAGTTACGATGCTGTAACCAACCTGATGATCGGTGATTCGGAAGATGGATCGGGAGGGGAATCCCTGAAGCTGAAAAACAAATTGAATGACTACAGAACGCTGCTGACCAATTATATTGAACCGGCGGATCGAAAATCCATCAGGATCGACATCGACACAAAAGATCCGGAACACAGCGAAAATAATGAGAACTGGGAAATGTATAATTTTTTCCATCGCCCTATTGTTGCCAGCATGACCATCCTTTCGAAAATGAAAAATGATGTAAAAAATGCAGAAGCGGCAACCGTGGATTATTTGTTAAAAGCAACGGATGCCATGAATTTAAAATTTGATACCGTGGCTGCAAAAGTGATCCCGCAAAGTAATTATGTATTGCTGGGTGAGGAATACAAAGCCGATCTGTTTATTGCTGCTTTTAACAAAACAAAAAATCCGGAGATCACCATCGATGGAAATACAAGTCCGATTGATGTGGAACGCGGACTTGGAAAATACAATGTGAAGACAAGCAAGGAAGGAATTGTGACCTATTCGGGAACAATTAAAATGATGTCGCCGCAAAACAAGCCAATGATATTCCCGTTCAAATCCGAATACATTGTGGCAAGGCCTGCGCTCACTGTTTCTGCTGAAAAGATGAATGTCGTGTACATCGGGCTGGACAATCCAATTTCAGTTTCTGTTCCGGGAATCCCAAATGAAAAATTAAGTGTTTCCATCAACAATGGAACGTTAAAACCCGATGGCAGCGGTAAATATTTGTTAAATGTAAAAGATGGGGCAAAAACGGATATCACTGTTTCAGCAATAATGGAAAACGGAGAAAGAAGAAGTATGGGTGTGATGACCTTCCGTGTAAAACGCATTCCGAAACCAACTGCTAAAATTGGTGATGTGGTTGGCGACGGCAGCATGAGCAGGGACAAGCTAACAACAATATTAGGACCGATCGCCAATTATGAAGATTTTGTGTATGAGGCACATTGTAAAATAATTTCATTTGATGTGAGCTACCCTGTAAAAGGAATTATTGTAACAGATAAGATAAAAGGCAATATCATTCCACAATCAGCTAAAGATGCATTTGGCAAGCTAAAAAGAAATGACAGGGTTTATTTTGAAAATATATACGCGGTGGGGCCGGATGGCTTGCCGGTAAAAATAAATCCGATGACTGTAAAAATAAATTAAAATTTGGGTGGTGGTTTGTGAGTGCGGAGCGGCTGTTGGAGCTGCTCCGTTTTTTTGTTACGAATAACGAACAGAAACGAAACTACGAATCTGAATGGTTACGAATTACGAATAAATACGAATGTACTAATCTGTGTGGATGCTGGATGTTTGCTTAAAATAACATCACTATAAAAACTGTCATCCCGGGCCTGACCCGGGATCTCATGAATGCTTGCAGGATGATGATTTTAGTTTTTAATTGACGGATCCCGGGTCAGGTCCGGGATGACAAGACGAGGAATAAATCCCACCCCGGATCAAACACAACATACACACAGATTGGTATATTAGTATAAATTGGTATTTAGTAGATACAGATTCGTACGATCCATACCCTACATTGGATCCACATCCATTTGCACTCTTACCGATTTAAAATCCGGATTCACTTTGAATTTTACCAGCAGGTCTGCTACAATTTTTTTCGCCTGCAAGGCAGAAGCATCCCGCTCGATCTTCAATAAAATATTTTTATGGTATAAATTACGAACGCGTGCAACAATAGGAAATTCGGGGCCCAGCACACGTTTACCGAAATGATGTTTTAATTCATTGGCAAAATATTTTGCCGATTCATTCACCATGTTCACATCGCGATGGATCAGCGTGATCTCAATGATCCGGAAATAAGGCGGATAATTAAAATTCCGCCTGTCGAGCAATTCATTGGTATACATGGATAAATAATTATTGTTCCACACATCCTGAATAATGCTGTGATCCGGATTTTGTGTTTGGATAATTACTTTCCCCCGTTTATTTTTTCGCCCTGCCCTGCCCGATACCTGCGCCATCAGCTGGTAACTGCGCTCGTATGCACGGAAGTCAGGAAAATTAAGCATCCCGTCCGCATTTAAAATTCCGACCAAACTCACGTTATCAAAATCCAATCCTTTGGTTACCATTTGCGTTCCCACCAAAATATCGATGTTACCATCTTCAAAATCCTGGATGATATGCTGGTGCGCAAATTTACTGCGCGTGGTATCCAGATCCATCCGCATAATTTTTGCTTTAGGATAAAAGATCGACAATTCTTCTTCTATTTTTTCCGTACCAAAACCTTTCATTTTTAATTCTGTATCGCCGCAGGCGGCACATTTTACAGGTGGTTTGGAAGTATATCCGCAATAATGACAACGCAGCTGATTGCTTGCTTTGTGATACGTTAAGCTCACATCGCAATTCACACATTGCGGCACCCATGCGCAGGTATTGCATTCCAGCTGCGGTGCAAATCCTCTGCGGTTTTGAAATAAAATCACCTGCTCTTTATTTTCCAGCGCAGCAGTCACATGATCGAGCAGCATCGGCGAAAAATGCGATTTCATCTGTTTCCTTTTCGTCGCTTCTTTTACATCTGAAATTAAGATCTCCGGCATCTGGATTCCACCAAAACGCTTGGTCATTTCGGCAAAACCGTATTTGCCTTCCAGCGCATTAAAATAACTTTCGATGCTGGGCGTTGCCGATCCCAATAATGTTTTTGCTTTGTGCAGATGCGCCAGGTAAATTGCGCCATCACGGGCATTGTAGCGCGGCGCCGGATCGTATTGTTTGTACGACGAATCATGTTCCTCATCCACGATCACCAATCCTAAATTACTGAATGGCAAAAACAATGCGGAACGCGCACCAACAACAAGTTTAAAGTTGGAAAGTTCAACCTTTAAAGTTTCTGTGTTTGATCCTGTATTTTTTTCTGCGTTTAGTTCGTCAACTTTGAACTTTGAACTTTGAACTTTTTTTTCTGCATTTAGCTCATCCAACTTCCGCATTGGAACTTCCGCATTGGAACTTTTTAATACATTGTTCCATACTTCTACTCTTTCATTTTCATTAAACTTACTATGATACACACCCACCACATCGCCAAAATATTTTCGCAGGCGATTGATGATCTGTGTTGTCAGCGCAATTTCCGGCAACAGGTACAACACTTGTTTTCCCTGCGCAATGGCCTGCTCGATCAGCTTGATGTAAATTTCGGTTTTACCGGATGATGTAACACCGTGTAATAAAACAACATCCTTAGCAGCTTGCTCTTTTTGTCCGGTAAAAAACTGCGCATTAATCGAATCAAAAACCTGCTGCTGAATTTCATTCAGATGCGTATCCCTTGATTCGCCGGTGTATGCAGCAAATCGCCCCACTTCACGTTCGTATATTTCAAAAATATTTTTTTTAGCCAATCCTTTTATTGCTGCATCGGCGCCTTCCACCAATTTTACAATCTCCGATTTTTTTACTTCGTTGATCTGTTTGGAATACCTGCCGGAAAGTTTGATAAACGCCATTACCACATCCAGCTGTTTGGATGCTTTTTTTTCCAGCGAATCAAAAATGGTTTTTAAATTTTCCTCCTGCTCTGCATGCTCCGTAAAGCGGACGAAGCTTTCGATCTTCGGTTTGTATTTTTCTTTCAGCTCTTCCTGGATCAGTACAATTCCTTTTTCGATCATGTTTTTGATCACAGGATATACTGTTTTCTGATCAAGGATTTCCGACACATCGCTGATGCTTAATACCTGCCGGATCTCCAGCGCATCCATGATCAAATATTCCTTATCGGAAATCAAGATCTGCGGGCGCTCCGTTTCCGATTGATTATTAAACGAGGGATTAAGAATGATCTTTGTTTCGCTTGCCAGCCGCAATCCGCCGGGTAATGCCGCCTGCATCACTTCACCGATCGTACACATATAATACTGGCTGATCCATTCCCATAACGCAAATTGTGTTTCGTTCACAATCGGATACTCATCCAAAATGGAATCAATGTATTTTGCTTCGTAAATTTTGGGAGGTTGTTCATGAACTCTGCGCACCAGCGCCGAATATAATTTTCCTTTTCCGAATTGTACGATCACGCGCTGCCCGACAATTACCGACTCGTTCCAGTCGAATGGAACGCGATAGGTATATAAATTCGGAACCGCTAAAGGTAAAATTACATCAACAAAAAGGGTGGTGCGACTCATTGTGCAAATATACACACAAATGGCGCTTTAAATTGATTGATAAATCAAGCTGTGGAAAAATTTCCGGAAGGAAGTTACAACGAATACCGAAGGACAACGCATCGTTAGAAAATGAAGCCACAGATTCACAGATTAAAAAGGAAATCAAAAATTCACGCGGATACTTCCAAATCGCTTTGCGATTTATGCATCTGTGAAATTTTAATCCAAATAAAAAATCTGTGAATCTGTGGCAAAGATCAGTAGCATCAGCAAGACAGGCCGAAGAATTAACGCTGCAAACATTTATGAGATCCCGGGTCAGGCCCGGAATGACAGCTTCGTAAGATGGTAACGATCCAAAGAAACATTTGTACACAGCAAATACACAGATTGGTATATTAGTAATAATTGGTATTTAGTAGATCCTCAGATTCGTTTTTCGTTCCTGTTCCTGCCCGAATCGTTCAGGCGGGCGTTATCCGTACCTTATTCTTTAATATACTTAATATTCTTCCCCCGCGTGCCTCTAAGGCGCTGACGCATGGTTTGCGTTTCCTCGATGGATTTAAAATTCTCCACATGAGCGGAAGAAGGATCAATGACCGGGTGCACATCATCAATTTTCGCCAGCGTATCGATCACATACGGAATGTGCGCGATCGGCAGTTTGAACCGACGTTTGGTAAAACGCATCAGTAAATTGGACTGGAATGGATCGGAAGCAACGGCAATTTTACTAAAGCCTAATTTTTTCGCCATCCAGTACGAATAATAAATATTTTCGGTGCTGTGTTGTGCTTTATCTTCCACAAAAACATGGCTGGAATCCACACCCATTTTTTCGGCATACAAAGCCATTATTTTACCTTCCACATACGGCGAATAAACAGAGCCGCCGGAGAAGATCACATTTTTTGCAATGCCTTGCTTCATCAGGTACACCGCCCAGATCACGCGTCCCTTCATCGCTACGCTCCAGGTATTTCCATCGAAGGGAACGCCCGGCACAATGATCACATCATACGGTTCGTTTTTTAAAGCGCGCCGGAATAATTTATTGGGGCTGGGACGAAAGAACGTACATCCGGAAACGGTAATGAACACCAGCAGAAAGAAAAACGGGATTTTTAATTTATGTAACCTCATGATGCAGTTTATTTACCTGATAACATACGATAAATGAAAATGTTTTGATTTACATCGACAAAATATTTACCATGCGCATCAGATCGGGATCCAGCTCCGGATTATGTTTTACTGCATTTTCAAACGGTGTGTATTCTATTTTTTTATTGATGATCCCCACCATGCAGTTCTTTTTGCCCTGCATTAATGCTTCCACCGCCGCAAATCCCATCCTGCTGCTATTTACACGATCCATCGCACTTGGATTTCCGCCACGCTGAATGTGACCTAAAATAGTTACACGTGTATCGTATTCCGGTAATTGTTTTTTTACTTCTTGCGCAATTTTAAAAGCGCCACCCGCTTCATCGCCCTCCGCCACAATAATTATTTTGGAAGTTTTACTCTTGCGTTTATTCTTCAAACGAACAACGAGATCATCAATATCAGTTTTTGTTTCCGGGATCAAAATACTTTCTGCTCCCACGCCAATTCCCGCACGCAATGCAATTAATCCGGCATCGCGGCCCATCACCTCCACAAAAAATAAACGATCGTGACTTTCTGCTGTATCCCTGATTTTATCCACCGCTTCCACCACCGTGTTGATCGCAGTGTCATAACCGATCGTAAAATCAGTTCCCTGCAAATCATTATCAATGGTACCCGGACAGCCCACAAACGGTATATCGCACATAGTACTGAATTCCAACGCGCCTTTAAAAGAACCGTCGCCGCCAATGATCACCACGCCTTCGATCCCGTGTTTTTTTAAATTCGTCAATGCTTTATCGCGGCCTTCAGTCGTCATAAATTCGGTGCTCCGCGCTGTTTTTAAAATGGTGCCGCCACGGTTAATAATACTCGCCACCGATTTTGCATCCATTTTTATAAACTCATCCTTGATCATCCCATTGTAACCATGCATGATGCCCATCACCTCTATTTTATGATAAACAGCAGTTCGCACAACAGCTCTTAAACAAGCATTCATTCCCGGCGAATCGCCTCCGGATGTTAATACGGCAATTTTTTTCATATAATCTACTCTATGAATCTGCTAAATACTAATTTATACTAATATACCAATCTGTGTACAACGAATAGCGAATTAAACGAATAACGAATCTGTGTGTGAATTATGTGTATCAGTTTGTGACCAAACATTAAAAAAACAAAAACACGCTTCAATTTTTCTTTGCGGCTTCGTGGTAAAAAATAATCGCGTAAGCGATCCACACATCAAAATCTCTTTTTCTCTTTTTTTTTCTCAGTGCCCTAAGTGCCTTAGTGGTAAAAACCGCTCCGCAGGAGCCACACAGCAAACTTTAAACTTTCAAACCTTGAACTTTAAACTATTCCTTATTTTCCAACTTATGAATCTTCTTCGTCCCCTGGTACATTTCATATTTCATGAATTTACATTCCAGCTGACCGTTGAACAATGATATTTTCCTCGACGGACGCAAACCTACATTCTTCAAAGCATCCAGGTTGGAACTTAAGATCCAGCAATCGTATCCTGAAAAATTTTTCTTGAATGTATCCCCCATCATTTTATAAAGCTCATCAATATTATCTTTTACCATCCGTTCGCCATACGGCGGATTGATAATAACCACGCCTCTTCCCGGTGGCACTTCAAAATCTTTCATGTCCACATTTTTGATCACCACCACATCATCCACCTTTGCCAGCTTCACATTTTCTTTTGCTTTTTTTGCCACGTTGCTCGAAAGCTCACCACCGATAATGGTTTGCTGATGATCTGTAATTTTGTTTACCGCCGAATCAAAGATCAGGTCCCACAATTCCTCATTATACGGCATAAATTTATGCCAGCGCTGAAACCCGAAATCTTCACGAAAATAACCTGCCGGAATATTATTGGCGATCAATGCCGCTTCGATCACAATTGTTCCTGAACCGCACATCGGATCAATAAAATTGGTACGCTTGTCCCAGCCGCTTAGCAATACCAAACCTGCAGCCAGCACTTCGTTGATCGGTGCCAGATTGGTTTTATCGCGGTAGCCACGCTTGTGCAGCGATTCTCCGGAGCTATCCAGCGCTACCGTGCACGTATCATTGTAAATATGAATGTTGATGCGAATGGTTGGTTTATCCAGATCTACGGACGGACGCTCGCCATGCCTGGCACGAAACTGATCCACAATAGCATCCTTTGATTTTTGCGAAATGTATTGTGAATGCGTAAACAATTCCGAATTGATCACCGTATCAATCGCCAGCGTATCTGTCACATCCATGTATTTTTCCCAATCGATTTTTTGCATGGAAGCATACAGCGATTTTTCATCCGTTACTTTAAACGTTTCAAACGGAACAAGAATGCGCAATGCCGTGCGCAAACACAAATTGGCTTTGTACATAAAGCCCGTATCGCCTTCAAAGCTTACCGCACGGTTATGGATCTCCACATTTTTTGCACCCAGCCGCAATAGCTCGGTCGACAGCGTTTCCTCCAAACCAAAAATAGTTTTGGCAATCATTTTAAAATCCTTCTCTTGCTCCACGTTATGATATTTAGTATTTTTACAAAAGTATTCATTTTGTTTTTGTTAACCTTGATATTATTGAAAATGTACCGTAATCTTCTCTTTGCAGTCCTTCTTCTGTCAGCCTGTAAACATTCCCAGGATTGTCCGGGGTTTGTTGGCGAAGACGCTTCCTGGATCGCTGCATATCACAACGGAGATACCGCAAAATTTATCAATGCCGCAGGCAGTAAAATATCCTTTGTAATGAGCGCCCCTTCCATCGATCCTTCCTATACCGAAGAATGCGGCAGAGGCGAACCAATGGGTACTTATTGCAAACCCTGCAGCGTAGACGCAAACATCTACGGAAGCAGCGATACCATGAGAGGAAATACCAAACACTTGTCCATGGGAATGCACAAAGGAGAAGAGCGCGAACCCGGCAGCATGTACTTTGAAGTGTTTGACATTACCGGCATTTTATCCTTTGATTACCAAACGCATCTGCCGCAGGGAGCCACCGTATTACCAACACTTGTACTGGGCGGAACGACGTACCAGGATGTTTATTCGGCCGAAACAGATACGACACATCACTCCAACGTATTTGTTTCCAAAATATATTACAACAAACAATACGGAGTGCTGGGCTTTTACGACCGCACATCGCATTCGCTTTTTTACCGGGAATAAGCACCCTTACACGAAAATCAGAACATGAAATATCTACTGTACGCATTTGCCCTCATTACCATTTTTGCTTCCTGCGGCTCACATACCAAGGATTGTCCGGCATTAAGGGATCTTTCCTGGATGGTTTACAATAACAACGATACCATCCGTTTTACCAATGCCAATAACACGAAGATCTCTTTTGTTGTGAATATAAAAGGCCAGTCGGCATCCTATAGCGAAGACTGTGAAAAGGAATCGGGCAACAGCTATTACTGCAAACCCTGCTATGCCAATGCTGGTGCTACGGCCAACAGCGACTCTTCCCGCAATCATAAATTCCAGCTCAGTATATCTACCGGTAATACCGATGGCGGCCCCAACGAAGGGATCTACTATGTGATCCTCGACGGCTTTGGTTCGTTTAGCATCAACGGAACAAACACCATCGTACCCAACCAGTACATGACCGCGCAGGTTTACAGCTCCCTCACACTTGGCGGCACTACTTACTCGGATGTGTATGCCGGGCAACAGGATACGCTTACCTCACCGGGCCTGATGGTCTGGAAAAGCTACTACAACAAGCAATACGGCATTCTTGGTTTTGAGGACCGCCAAACGCATACACTTTTTTACCGCGAGTAGTCCGCTTTCGCGAAATTGATTGCAGATTTCTGATTTCTGATGTGCAAATTTGCCAATCGCAGAAAAAAATCTTCGGATACTTTGATGCCATACTTGAAGCGTTAAAAAAACAAATCCCTTTCAGGGCTTTTTTGCCCCTGGAAGGGGTAGATAGCAAACGTTGGTATGGAAAGAAAATGGTGTGCAGATAGCAGATTTGCTTTGCGCAGAAAAAATAAACCGCTTTTTCCGTTTTCAGGCGCTGTTAACGGGCATCAAACGCATTCATTATCAGTCACTTTCACACCACTTCATTTAAAAACAGCTTTTCTTCAAAATTCTTGAGATGAATTGTTATTTTTATTAGATAAAGTGTTATTTTTGGACTTTCATTAGAAAATTTTCGAGTAAAACATTTATATACCAAAACCATCTTTAAAACATACGTTGAAATGAGATTGAAAACGAATACGTTAAAAGCAGCAGCATTATTATTATCCGCATCTGCCATTTTAAGTTCAGGCTGTGGAAATGGAACCACAAAAGATCCGGACGAAATTGCTCCTGTAGACAGCACTCAGACTACAATTTTAAATGTTAATGGTGAGATTTTCAGTATTCCGTCACCGATCCAGACTGCATTCCTGATCAAAAATAGCGGCGCTCCGTACAGCAAAGATATTTTGAACGCAGCCAGTAAATCTTCACAATATTCCACTAATTTTTCCAAAGCGTTAAACCTTGGGATTTATGGTGCAGACTTAGGTTACGTAACTATTTACGATCAAACGCAGGACGCGATCGGTTATCTGAACTCTGCTAAAAAATTAGCAGACGAATTAGGAGTTTCCGGCGCATTCGACACAAAATTATTAGAACGTTTTCAAAAGAACTTAGGTACCAAAGATTCCATGCTTGGCCTTGTTGGTACAGCTTACCGCTCCAGCGATGCTTACCTGAAAAACAACGACCGCAGCGATGTCAGCGGATTGGTATTGGCAGGCGGATGGATCGAAACATTGTATTTTGCTACCAATGTGTACAAAACAAAACCGAACGAAGATGTAAAACACCGCATTGCAGAACAAAAATCATCGCTGCAAAGTCTTATCAAATTATTAACTCCATACTACAGTCAGCCTGAGTATACCGAGTTTATTGATAATCTGAATGATCTTTCTACCGTTTTTGACGGCGTTGAATTTCAATACAAATATGAAAAACCAACAACTGATGCTGATAAAAAAGTAACAACCATCAACAGCAAAACAGAAGTAAAGATCACACCGGAACAAATCGAATCGATCACATTAAAAATCAAATCCATCAGAAGCCAGGTAGTTGGATAAACCGCATTTATCCTGACAGATTTTAACCAGTACACAACGTTTATCAAAACATAGAATAGAATATGAAAAAGGGATTTTTAAAATTGGGCATTATCATTTGTGGACTTATCATTGCAAATGCTTCTACTGCTCAAATTAGTGACACAGTTGCCAACTCCTGTGCGAAACATTTGGAAAACCAGTTTATTTCCGATGGACAGCAATACCGTGCACTCTTGATGAATGCAGATGAAACGGCAGAATTTCACACCACACTTTACGGTGGAACATTATACCGCATTGCTGCCTGCAGCGGTTTAACAGATGGTAACCTGGTGTTTTCCGTGTACGATTCAGAACATAATTTATTATTCAGTAACCGTGATTATAAAAATGCACCGTACTGGGATTTTAAAATTGTAAACACATTGGATTGTATCATTGAAGCTAAATTAGATGGTGCAGCGCAGGGTTCCGGCCGTGCAGTAGTATTAATCGGCTTCAAACAGCAAAAATAACAATTCATTGCAAAACGCTTGAAAGGCATTAATTACTGCGGTATTAATGTCTTTTTTTTTCAAATAACCACGCATTAAACATTATCTCCAAACCAAATGAGTGAACGTATATTAAAAGCCCTGATGCAGATGTTTGCGATCATTGCACGGGTCGACGGAATTAATGACAACGGCAGGCTAATCGTACAATCATTCTTAAAACAGCAATTAAACCAGGAATTAGTAGATCAGTACCTCGCGATCTTTGATGATTTCCTGGAAGCACATCACCAGCTTACCAAAAAGAAAGACGGTACCGCCAAACGTACCTCACTCAATTCCGTTAAAATTTTAAAGATCTGTACCCAGATCAACAGCGAGCTTACCCAGGTTCAGAAAGTGGTTGTACTCATCCGCTTAATTGAATTTATCAATTCCAATACGGAAATTTCTGAACAGGAATTGGAATTTGTAACTACAGTTGCCGAAACATTTAACATCGAAGATGCAGAGTACAAACGCTGCATGAGCTTTATCCAGGCAAATGAAGCCAGCATCCCCGATTCACCGAATGTACTGGTGATCGACAATAAAACAACACACGATTTTAAAGAAACAAAACATTTATATGCCGAAGGCGTAACCGGCCAGGCACGCGTGCTCTGGATCCACAGCGTGAACATGTACGCCATGCTTTATTTTGGTAAGAGCGAACTGTTGCTGAACGGACAAATTTTAATTCCGCGTAAAGTATACATCCTCACACCGGGATCATCGCTGCGCAGCTCCAAAGTAAAACCGGTTTATTACAGCGATATCCTCAGCACGTTCATGAGCGATACTTCCAAAGCGAAAGTATCCTTTGTGGTGCAAAACCTCGAATACAAATTCAAAGGTGGTAAGCTTGGCTTGCGCGATATTAATTTCAGTGAAGATTCCGGCAAGCTGATCGGGATCATGGGCGGCTCCGGTGCCGGTAAATCCACCTTGCTGAACGTTTTGAACAGCAACGAAGTTCCAAGCAACGGTTCCGTAAAAATTAACGGTATCAATATCCATACGGAAAAAAATAAGATCGAAGGCGTGATCGGGATGGTTTCCCAGGACGATTTGCTGATCGAGGAATTAACCGTTTTTCAGAATTTATTCTACAACGCAAAATTATGCTTCGGCAATAAAGGCGATAAAGAAATTTCCGACATGGTGGTGAAAGTGCTTACCGATATTGGCCTGATCGAGACACGTGACCTGAAAGTAGGAAGCCCGCTGGAAAAAACGATCTCCGGCGGACAGCGTAAACGCCTGAACATTGCATTGGAGCTGATCCGCGAACCATCTGTTTTGTTTGTGGATGAGCCAACTTCCGGTTTATCTTCCCGCGATTCGGAGAACATCATGGACTTGCTCAAAGAGCTTGCGTTAAAAGGCAAGCTGGTATTTGTAGTGATCCATCAGCCGTCGTCCGACATTTTTAAAATGTTTGATAAGCTGATGATCCTTGATGTGGGCGGTTTCCCGATCTATTACGGAAACCCGGTGGATTCGGTGATCTATTTTAAAACCGTGGTAAATCATGCCAACAGTAACGAAAGCGAATGTATCGAGTGCGGTAACGTAAATCCGGAGCAGGTATTCAACATCATCGAATCGAAAGTACTGGATGAGTACGGGAACTTAACGCTGAACAGAAAAACGTCTCCATCCGAATGGAATAATTTTTACAAAGATAAGATCGAGAAAAAAATCGAGGAGACCGACAACTATACCGAGATCCCGGAAAGTACGTTCAAGCGCCCGAATAAATTTAACCAGTTCAAAGTATTCATCACACGCGATGTATTATCCAAATTAACAAACAAACAATATTTATCCATCAACCTGCTGGAAGCGCCGGTGCTGGCTTTTATCCTGTCGTACTTAATTAAATTTTACAACACCGACCTTTCCAATAAAGTAGGATACATTTTCCGTGAAAACGAAAATTTACCGGCGTATCTATTTATGTCCGTTGTAGTTGCCTTGTTCATCGGGCTTACCGTGAGTGCCGAGGAAATTATCCGCGATCGTAAAATTCAAAAACGCGAGTCGTTCCTGAACCTGAGTAAAGGAAGTTATTTGTGGAGCAAGATCATCATCATGTTTGTATTGTCGGCAATCCAAACATTTATGTTCATCATCGTTGGAAATTACGTGCTGGAAATTCACGGAATGAATTTATCCTACTGGCTGGTGCTGTTTACCACTTCCTGCTTTGCAAACATGCTGGGATTAAATATTTCGGCGAGCTTTAACTCGGCAGTAACCATTTACATTTTAATTCCATTTCTGATCATTCCGCAATTATTATTAAGCGGCGTGATCGTGAAATTCGATAAGTTAAATCCTGCTATTACATCACAAAGCTATGTTCCGTTCTCCGGCGAGATCATGACATCCCGCTGGGCGTTTGAAGCATTGGCAGTGAAACAATTCAAGGATAATAAATTCAATAGGGACTTATACAAATTCGATAAAGCCATCAGCATTGCCACGTATAAAAAAGATTACTGGCTGACGGAAATGTACAAAAAACTGGAAGGCGCCGAAGCCAATTACAAAAAGCCGGAAAGCCGTGCCGAAGTTTCAGCAGCATTGACGATGATCAAAAATGAACTGGAAAAAGAATTGAAAGTAAAAAGCAATGGCAAAATTATTTGTACCGGTATGTCCGATCTTACTGTAGATCGTTTCAGCCCGACAGTTGCCAATGAAGTTCGTACTTGTTTGGATAACCTGAAACAAAATTACCTGCGTAATTTTAAAAATGCAACGGAACAAAAAGACAAACAGGTAAGCGATCTCACAAAAGACAGCGTATCGCGCAAGCAATATTTGAAAGACAAAGATGATTACGAAAATGAAAGTTTGCACGATTTGGTGACTAACCGTACCACACCTTACCGCATTCTTGACCTGAATGGCGAATATGTTCAGAAAATTGAGCCGGTATACCAGGATCCTACCAGTTCGGATTTAGGCAGGGCGCATTTCTTTGCACCGCGTAAAAAGATCTTCGGCACGTATTACGACACGTTCTGGGTAAACATTTCGGTGATCTGGGGAATGTCGCTGTTACTGGCAATTACATTGTATTTTGATGTACTGAAAAAATTCATCAATCTGCTGGAACGGATCTTCGGATTGTTTGGCAGAAGAAGGAAAAAAGCGAATTAAATAAAACGTTTTATAAAATAAAAAAGAGTGTCGGAAGGCACTCTTTTTTTTATCAAATGACTATCGGAAAGTTTGTATCAAACTCTTTTATTTTTTAGCAGCAGGTTTTTTTCACCACATAAGGTACAAAGAAACACATAAGGCAAACTGTGAATACCAACGTGTAATTTGAACCACAAAAGGAACAAAAGAAAACAAAATCTTTGCCACAGATTCACAGATTTTTTATTTGGATTAAAATTTCACAGATGCATAAATCGCAAAGCGATTTGAAATGATCTGTGAAAATTCTTTTATTGTTTTTTTCATCTGTGAATCTGTGGCTAAAAAATCTCTTTATCAATATCATCTGCCTACCATATAAATAGGTTCAGACAATTATCAGAACGGGGAAAATCTTAAACAAAAAAACGCATTCTCACGAATGCGTTCTTTTTTATATGATAATAAGCTTCTGATCTTATTCTTCTACCTGTACCATTTTAAAAGGTACGTTGATGATCGCCTGGTAATCTTCTCCGGCTTCCAACATATCTTCATCATCTTCTTCGTAATGCCAGTTAATGGTTACTTTGCTTCCGCCTTTGTTGATCGCTTCCAGTTTTTTGAATACATCCAGGATACATTTAGAAGAGCTGGTGTTAAAATATTCTAACTGAATATTTACATTGGTAGTCGGTTGAGGCTTTGCAGCATATTTTTCCAGCCAATCCACCAACGGTTTATAAAACTCAATTGAGTTTTCAGGTATTGAACGTCCTTTGATCTCTAAAAATCCACTACCTGTGTTAAAAGTAATGGTCGGGGTTTTTGGTGTTCCTTCAATTGAAATTGTTTCCATACTACGCTTATTTTTTTATTGTGAAATTTTAATATTTAATGTAAAAAATGAAAATGTATTGTCTACGGGTGCAAAGTTAAAATTTAATTTTTCACCGGTCTTACGTGCAATATCGATCATCCCTAATCCGCCGCCACCTTTCAGCGACATTTCGCCGTTATTCAATACTGCTTTGTAATATTCCTTTAATTCTTCTTTTGTAAGCAGGTTTATATCTTCCAGGCGTTTTTTCAAACCAGCCACGTTTTCGTTCTTGATATAATTTCCTGTAATAATGTTGTATTGATTATCCAGTTTTCCGATCATAAAGATCGCTGAGCGGATCTTGTCATTTTGTTCCGGCGCCACCTCATCCATGTGGTGATATAAATTCTGCAGGCACTCTACCAACACATTATAAACCTTCTTTTTGATCTTTGGCTCTTCCTGCAGATTATCCAGTTTGGATTCCATGATTTGCAGGATGGATGTTAATAATTCAGAAGTAATGTCGCCCTTAAAAGAAAGCATAATATTATTACGCTCCATTTTATCGTAAAAATCGTAAATATCTAACATCATAAAAACGCTAATTTATTCGATTAAGCTCACTATTCTGATTATTAATTAAGCAAATATAGAAATAAGTTTTATTAAACAAGCGAATTTTGCATTTTTCTTAAACTTATTCTTTTTCACCGGAAAACGCTGATAAACAATCGGTTTCAGCGCTATTAATTCATCGAAAACGTAAATACGTTGCCATTGATCGTCAGCGTTGCTTTATTGTCGCAATTTCCTGTACCAAAATCAACCGTACGTACTGCCAGCCCCTCTGGTGTTAAGTCCATACGGCCCGATTCGATCCAGCTGCAGGAGTTTCTTTTCACGATCGGCTGTGTAATGTTTACCGTATACGATTTTCCTTCGCGGTTAACGCCGCTTGCATTTCCTGTAAGGCTGAATACGTCATTCAATGGATTCAGGTCGCCTGCACCGGCCGTTTGCGTGTAAGTACGCAAGGCTTCCCATTGTAGGTTCCACTCCGAATTCATACATTTTCCTTTAAAGGTTTGATGTGTAAATCCGTTGGTTGAACTGTGCGTGATCCTCATACTGTCGCAGGCATAGGTAATCCCGTTCACAGAGTAATTAACAAGGTTAACCTTAACAGAAGCCCCAACAATGTGCCAGCTGTTGTAAAACACACAAATCACCTGTCCTTTACGGAATTTACCGTCAATACTGTCCATAATGCCGGTTGTTCCGTAATCAATGGTCATCGTTACCGGAAAACCATCCAGTGTATCCGCAGGGTCAACGGTAATTGTTGGTCCGCCGCCGGAACGAAGGTTTTGTCTGTCCATCATGCTTTTGATCCCGTTTTCTTTGATCGCGAAGCTGTTCACAGTAGTCATAGATTTTGTAAATTCTGTTTCACAGATATCATTATCCGTTGCAGATTGGGTTTCCGTATCCGGTTCTGTTTTTTTACACGATGTAAATGTTACAGACATGACCGTGATAAGGATGGCTGAAGCTAGAAAAATACGTTTCATGAGTTTTGGTTTAAAAGTTTTGTAAGAGTATGACGCACAAACCAGGAGTTTGTGAATTTTAGTATTCTGATTTAGTATTCTGTTTATCCAAAAACAAAGATAATAAAAAATACAGATAACGAAACTACATGCAAGCTGTGTACGAAAATTTCTATCACATAAGGTACAAAGAAACACATAAGGCGAAGCCTGAAAACACAATACAGTTGAGCGTTGAAATCTTTAAATTTATTAATTGATTTCTTTTGTAGCAAACACAGCTAACTTTGAATTGAGTGATCGTAGGCGCTAGGCTCTGCCTAGTGACAAACTAAATGTCACTAGGCAGAGCCTAGCGCCTACACGTACACAGCTAACTTTGAACTTTAAACTTTTGAACTTTGAACTATTCTTTTTAAAAACGAATGCCCATAACCAAAATATCATCCACCTGCTGATAACCGCCTTTCCATTTTTCAAATGCATCTTCCAGCACAGCACCCTGTTTTTCCATTGGCAGCTCCTGGATGGATAACAGTAATTCATTAAAACGCTTCACCATGAATTTTTTTCCTTTGTCGCCGCCAAACTGATCGGCATAACCATCGGAAGTCATGTAAAACGTATCGCCTTTATTTATTTTGATCGCATGACAATTGTATTTCCGTTGCGCATCTGTTTGTGAACCGCCGATCGGGATCTTATCCGCTTCTATTTTATCGAATTTGTTTCCGTTAATGATAAACAATGGCCTGAAAGCACCCGCATACTGCAATTCCGTATTGTCGGCATTGATCGTACACAGCGCCACATCCATTCCATCGCTCGTATCCACCACGCTGGTGCCTTGTTTCAGCGCCGACTGCACGCCTTTGTGTAAAGCATCCAGGATCTGATCCGGTTCTGTAATACCGTTTTCACTGATGATCTGGTTCAACAGGTTATGCCCGATCATGCTCATAAATGCACCCGGTACACCGTGACCGGTACAATCCACCACTGCTATTATTTTTTTTCCGTCTTTGATCCCAAACCAGTAAAAGTCGCCACTGACAATATCTTTGGGCTTATACAGCAAAAACGATTGCGGAAAATATTTGAAGATCTGTTCCAGCGGTGGAAGAATGGCCAGCTGAATCCGTTTTGCATACTGGATGCTGCTGGTAATGTCTTTGTTTTTCTGCGCCAGCTCCTGGGTACGCTCTTCCACTTTTTCTTCCAGTACTTTATTTTCGCGCTTGATCGAAGAGGTCCTGTATTTTAAAAAGCCCCAGAAAGCCGCAACAATAAGGATCACACACAAAGCATAAAACCATTTTGTTTGCCAGAACGGCGGATTGATCCGAATATAAAGCGTTACACCTTCATCATTCCAGATGCCATCGCTGTTAGCGGCACGCACACGAAACACATAATCACCACCATGCAGCTCGGTATAGCTGGCGTAACGCTGCGATCCGGCCGGTGACCAATCTTCATCCACACCTTCCAGCTTGTACGAATATTTATTTTTTCCCGGCATCTGGTAATCCAGCGCCACAAAATCAAAGGAAAAGAAATTCTGCCACCACGAAAGCTCTAAATGTGTTTTATTGAAGATCAGCGTATCCAGCTCCACTTCTTTCCCAAAGCGTTTATAAGAAGTAATGCGTACCGGCGGAACATTTTTATTGTCGGTTATTTTTTCAGGAATAAATGTATTGAAGCCGTTCACACCGCCCACAAACATTTCGCCGCTCTTGCTGCAGAAAAAAGCGCCCTGGTTGTGTTCCATTCCCTGCAAACCATCGTTGATATCGTAATTGCGGAATGCCGAACCGTCTGTATTTTTAACAGCCGGATTAAATTTTGAAATGCCTTTGTTCGTGGTCATCCACAAACAGCCCTGTTTATCAGGCATTACACAATACACATAATCGTTGGGTAATCCATCCTTTTCAAAATAATGATCAAAATGTTCGGTCTTCGGATTAAATTTATTGAGTCCGTATGCCGTTGCAAACCACAAATTATGCTGCGGATCTTCATAAATGTGATTGATGGAATTGGAGCTGATGCTGTTGCCGTTATTGTTTTGCGAATCATCATGCGTATAGATCTTTACCTTGCCGGTTTCCGGGTTCAATGCATTCACGCCGCCGCCTTCGGTGCCGATCCAGATCGTTCCCCGGCTGTCTTCAAAGATCGTGTAAATATCATCGCTGCTCAGCCCCAGTTCGGTGTTGTAATGCACAAACTCATTTTTGGTCTTGTCATATGAAAATACGCCGCCTTTAAACGTCCCGATCCACATCAACCCATTGTGGGCCTGGATGATGGAAATGATGGTGCCGCTTTGTTTTGCAAAAAGCGGGTACGTAGTTATTTTTTTCGTGCGTTTGTTGTACGAGCTTAAACCATGTCCCCAGGTACCTACCCAGATCTCGCCTTCTTTATCTTCGCACAGCGACAAAATAGAATTGTTACTTGCCGTGGAAAGTTTCGGGTACTGTGTGTATTTCTCTGTTTCACGGTCCAGCGTAGTCAAGCCGCCCTGTGCTGTTCCCACCCAAAGCAGCCCGTCCCTGTCGAGCAACAGCGAAAGCACCACATTACTTTTTAAGCTGTTGTCGGAATCGTCCTGCTTTTTATAATACTGAAATTTACTGCTGGCCCGAAAATGTACGTTGACGCCTCCGCCTTCGGTACCTACCCAAACGGAACCAACCCTATCGTGGTAAACGCATTTGATCTGGTTGCTGTTTATACTTCCGGCATTGCGCTCATCGTATTTGTAATGGCGGAAACGACCGGTTTTTTTGAAGTATTGATCAACGCCGCCGCCGTAGGTCCCAATCCACAATATGCCTTTATTATCTTCCGTAATGGAGGTGATTCCGTTGTGCGATAAGCTATTGGGGTTGGAATCATTTTCCAGGCTTTTCAAAAATGTTCTGCTTACCGGATCAAAGATCTGCACGCCATCGCCAAATGTACCGATCCAGAAAATACCGTCCTTATCTTCATAAATAGAACGGATGTGATCCGAATTTTCAATCACAGCACCCGTTTGATCCAATTGCATGTAATGATTGAACGTGTGTGTGGCTTTATCAAATGAATTTAACCCGCCGCCGGAAGTTCCGATCCAGATCCTGCCATCGTGCGTTTGATGCAGGCACCAGGCAGAATTGTTGGAAATGCTGTGCGGATCATTTTCATTGTTTAAATAGCGTGTAAAAATGCCGGTTTTCCTGTCCAGCGAATTTAATCCTTCATCCGTTCCTACCCAGATCAGGCCCTGCTGATCCTCCATAATGGAAAGCACTTTGTTATCGCTGAGACTGGATTTTTTCCCGCGGATGTTTACATAATGTTTAAATTTTCCGGTAGTTAAGCTGTACTCTTCCAATCCGCCGCCATCCGTACCAATCCATAGGTTGCCGGTTTTATCCTCATACAAAACATTTATAAAATTGTTGGAAATGGAATTGGAATCAAGCGAATTGTGCTTAAAAATAGTGATGTTGTAACCGTCGTATTTATTCAATCCGTCCTGCGTACCAAACCACATAAATCCGCGGCTATCCTGTATGATACAGTTGACCACTCCCATGGAAAGCCCCTGTTCGGCCGTAATGTGGCTGAACTTAAGCTCCTGGGCAACACTGTTTTTTACAGGGATCGTAAAAAGCAGGATCGCTAAAAATAAATAAATACGTTTGGGTAGTCGAATCCGCATATTTGTTATATCGGTAGTAAAGATATAAATTTTATGCAATGTTGTTTTAGATGCGTTTTTATACGCGAATCCCGATCAGTAATATATCATCCACCTGCTCCAGATCGCCTTTCCATTGCTCGTGATGGTAGTTCAGGATCTGTTTTTGTTCTTCCATGGTATTGTCCTGGATCTCCACCAGCAATTCCTGAAATTTTTTGTATTTGAATTTTTTGCCGAACGGTCCGCCAAACTGATCGGCATAACCATCGGTAAATAAATAAATGCTATCGCCTTTCTGAACCGGGATCACATGGTTGGTAAATTTTTTCACCACTCCATCCTCTCCATCTGCACCAATGGCTTGCTTATCGGCTTTTATCTCAATAAATTGTTTGTCCCTCACAATGTACAGCGGGTTGTTGGCACCGGCATACTGTAATTCCGACCGTCCAACGTTAAGAGTGCACAGGGACATATCCATACCATCTTTGATAGAGCTCAGCGTTTTCGTCAATTCTACATTTAAAAAATCAAGCACATCCGCAGGAGTATTTACGCTGGCATTGGTAAGCGTTTGATTTAAAATGCTGCTGCCGATAACGCTCATCAGCGCTCCGGGAACACCGTGCCCGGTACAATCCACGGCTGCCATCACAATAATATCTTCCGACGGTTGGCCTTCCGGCGTAGTTTTCACACTGGCATGCCAGTAAAAATCGCCGCTGACAATGTCCTTGGGCTTAAACAAAATAAAATAATCTTCCAGTCCTTTGTCGATCTTTTCAAAAAGCGGCAGGATCGCCTGCTGGATCCGTTGTGCATAGTTGATGCTGTCGCGGATATCTTTATTTTTTTCCTCGATGATCATATTTTTTTCTTCGAGCTGTTTAAAAGATTCAGCCAGCGCCAGCCGTGCGATGATCTCTTTTTTAGTCAGGTTGGTCCTTGTATTGATCAGCAGGATCGTGAACAGCGCAACGGATGTGGTAAGCATTCCGCCATTGATCAGGATATCACTGGTGTGAAGATGGCTGTTGATGGAAAAGAAAATAATATTCGCAATAAAGGAGATCGCTACAATGATTATGGAATAGACAGGGCGCCACAACACAAACATTCCGGCACCGATAAACAAGGCAATGTAAGCGAATGTATGCTTTTGCAATTGCGGAATGTCCATTACGCTGTACATGTAGGCATTCTGGACGGAGATCCCGATAAAAGGAATGATGGCAATGATCTCGGGACGATCAGTAAATTTTTTTCTGAATAAAAGCCCAAGCATTGTTAAGGCGGAAACAGCCAGGCGGAAAATTAAAAAATCATTAAAATGGTTTGGTATGGTGTAATAATCTCCAAGAGCCCAGATAGGGTTTAGTGCAACGGCAACCCAGGCGATCAGCACATGATATTTAAATGCTGCTGCATGTAGTTCAGATTCCCAGGTTGGCAATAATTCGGATCCTAAAGGAGTAGGTTGTTTCATTAATAAACATGAATTGTTGCAAAGTGCAAATTTACATAAATTTATATAAATTATTCTGACAATGCAATTTTAATTGTAAAACAAACCTGCCCTTACTCCAAAGCCGCCTCGGGAAGTTTTATTACTTTTGCATAAATTTTTTATCCGCATGGACGATAAACATCATACCAATTGGTTTGAATCCTGGTTCGATTCCAATTACTATCACATCCTTTACAAACACAGGAGTTGTGATGAGGCAGAAGAATTTATCGATAAGCTGGTTACCTTTTTTAACCCGCAAAAACATGCCCGCTGTCTCGATCTTGCCTGCGGAAAAGGCCGTCATTCGGTTTTCCTGAATAAAAAAGGATTGGATGTAACCGGCATCGACCTTTCTCCGGAAAGCATAAAATTTGCATCACAATTTGAAAACGATGAATTGCATTTTTATGTGCACGACATGCGTAAATTGTTCCGCACCAATTATTTTGATTATACCGTAAACTTATTTACCAGCTTCGGCTATTTCGAGAATGAGCGCGATGACCTTGCCACTATGGATGCCGTTACCAAAGGCTTAAAGCCGGGCGGAATGTTTGTCATCGATTTTTTTAACGAGAAAAAAGTGCTTGCCAACTTAAAGCCGTATTACGATATGGATGTAGAAGGCATTCATTTTACCATCGCTAAAAAAGAAGAGAACGGCATCATCATCAAACACATTTCTTTTACAGATAAAGGGAAAAATTACCAGTTTGAAGAACGCGTAAAAGCATTGTCCTTAAAACATTTTGAAAATTATTTTAATACCTGCGGCTTAAAAATAGTTCAGCTCTGGGGCGATTATAATTTAGGCGCATTCGATCTTGAGAACTCCGACAGGCTGATCATTGTTGCGCAAAAACAACCTGTATAAAATCCATTTCATTTCCATGATGAATTATCCGATGTACATTTTTCTTTTCCTTTCCGTGATTGTCAGCGGGCTAAGTGTACTGTTTGTGAACATCAGCGGGAAAAATCTAAAGCTGATCTTATCGTTCAGCGGCGCTTTTTTATTCGCGATCAGCGTGCTGCACCTCATCCCCGAAATTTATTCGTCGCACACCCGCAACATCGGCGTGTTTATCCTCATCGGTTTTTTTGCACAGATCCTGCTCGAATTTTTTTCGGAAGGCATCGAGCACGGGCACATTCATGTGCACAAGGACGATCACGGGCACAGCGCTTTTCCGTATGCGATGATGATCGGACTTTCCATTCACTCGTTCCTGGAAGGAATGCCGCTTGCCGACGGGATCACGCATTCACATCAATCGCTGCTCACAGGAATTGTGCTGCACAACATTCCCATTGCCATGGCATTGATGACCATGCTGCTGCAATCACACATCAGCAGGCGCAACGCCATTACCTGGCTCGTTGTATTTGCATTGATCACACCGTTGGGAAGCTTTACCAGTTATGCGATCGGACAAAACCTGATCGGTAATTTTTCTGCTTATTTCGATTGCATCATGGCAGTGGTGGTCGGGATCTTTTTACATATTTCCACCACTATTTTATTTGAATCCAGCGAAAACCACCGGTTCAACCTGATCAAATTTGTAGTGATTTTGCTGGGTGCATCGCTTGCATTCATAGTCAGTTAAAACTAAACAAACCACCATATGAACGCTATCCTGAAACGCAACAGCTATTTTGTAAAAGAACACATTGGCATTTTTAAAGCTGCCAATAATTATGACATTTATAATCCCGAAACAAATGAAATGCTGATGACCTGCCGTGAAGAAACACTCGGCATTTTCACTAAAATGCTTCGCTTTACGGATTACAAACGCATGACACCGTTCCACATCGAGATCAAAACCGCATCGGGTGAAAAAGTATTAACGGTGCAACGTGGTGTTTCTATCTTCCGCTCAACGGTGGAAGTACTGGATGAAAACGACATGCTGGTGGGGGAATTCAAACAAAAATTCTTTTCTATCGGTGGCAAATTTAATGTACTGGATGCCAATGAAAATTTGATGTGTACGCTGCAGGGAAAATGGACCAGCTGGGATTTTAAATTTGTACGCGACAATAATGAGCTGGCACATGTAAGTAAAAAATGGGCGGGCATCGGTAAGGAATTATTTACATCTGCTGATAATTACATGCTTACTGTAAATGAAACGGTATCGGCTACCGACCCAATGCGGATCATGATCCTGGCGGCGGTAATGAGCATTGATATGGTGTTGAAAGAATAATTATTTTTTGATTATAAAGGTTATGTTGTAAAACAATGTTGCTTTGGAAACAGAAATATTTCCAGAACTGTCATCCAAGTCCGCCGCGGCGGACGGGATCTGCCAGAAAGAACCTGCAACTATTGAACAGAGCCCGTCCGCCGCGGCGGACTT
>JAOQAG010000033.1 GCA_025963715.1 Bacteroidota bacterium | reverse complement strand
GCGCTGCAAGTATTTAACAGATCCCGGGTCAAGCCCGGGATGACAGCTTAAGAAAGTATTTCTGTTTCCATAAACAATAATATTCTGCAACATAACCATACAAAATAAAAGCATTTGGTATAAACTTCCCGATAGTCATTAAAACATACACATCAAATAGTTTGATTGTTCCCATCCTTTTTATAACTTAGCAGGGAGCTACTCCCTCAGATGATGGTTAACATCATCCTGTTAAAAATGTTCCATTTTTAGAGGGAAATTAAAGTAGCTATCTCTCCGGCTTCTCTCCAAAAATAAAATGTAAGTATGTCTTATTGAAACAAAGGACCATGCACCGATAATATATCTGCTGCATTTAAATACTATTTTTTATGAAAATGACGCTGACAAAAAAAATATTGCTGGGCTTTATCTCTTGTGCAATTGTATTACTTGCCGTTGCTGTATTCTCTTTTAAAAACAGCGAACAGTTTATTGCTACTAATCAGTGGGTAAACCATACACACCAGGTATTGTATGAATTTGAACAGGTGATCGTTAATGTCGTGGATGCAGAAACGGGGGAGCGCGGGTACCTGATCACAGGAGATGAAAATTACCTGGAACCTTTCAACAATTCGAAAACACGCTGGTTCGAACACATCGATTCGATCAGGGGATTAACAGCGGATAATCCAACTCAACAGGAAAATATAAAATTGATTGACGGGCAAAGCAGGAGCTTGCTTAACCTGATGAACAAATGTATTGATGTGCGGAAGACAAAGGGATTGGAAGAAGCAACTGCGTATATAAAGACCGGAACGGGCAAACGGATGATGGACAGCCTGAGAGTGATGATTACCGGGGCAAAGGACGTAGAGCAGCAATTACTGGTAAAACGCCAACAGACCAGTGAAAACGATGCACGGAATTTTAACCTTGTATTTATCATGTTGCTGCTGGTGATCGTGCTGGTATTGGTGGTGGTTTATTTTATCATCAATACCAACCTGAAAGCGCTGAAACGCGCGGAGGATGAAACAGCCCGTAAAAACTGGACGTTGGCAGGAAGTTCAGAGCTGGTAAAAGGAATGCAGGGAAATAAATCGGTAACGGAACTGGCGCAAACGGTGATCAATCATTTGGCGAGATATTTAAATATACCGATCGGTATATTTTATATTGCAGAAGAGGATCAGCAACATTTGAATGCATCTGCGGCGTATGCGGGAAATAAAATAAATGAAAAATTAAACACGATCCGTTTTGGCGAAGGACTGGCGGGTCAATCGGCAATAGATAATAAATCCATTTTGTTTACAGAGATCCCTTCCGGCCATTTGAACCTGCACACCGGTTTTGGCGAGGTACGGCCGAAAAGCATTTTAGCAACTCCCTGCTCTTACGAAGGCGTTGTAACGGGTGTGATAGAGCTGGGCAGTCCGCACGATTTTACAGAAATACAAAAAGAATATTTGCAAACCGTGCTGGATAGTATTGCTATTGCAATCGTGTCGGCACAATCGAGGGAAAAAACAAAAGAGCTGCTGGAAGAAACACAACGTCAGGCGGAAGAGCTGGAAGTACAACAAGAAGAATTAAAACAATCCAACGAGGAATTGCATATAAAAACCGAATTGCTGGAACGGTCGGAATCGGAGTTAAAAGCACAACAGGAGGAATTGCAGCAAACAAATGAAGAGCTGGAAGAAAAAGCAAATTTGCTGGAAGAACAAAAAGGGAAACTGGAAAATGCAAAAACAGAGATCGAGAAAAAAGCGGCAGAGGTAGAAATTACGAGCAAATACAAATCGGAATTTCTTGCGAACATGTCGCATGAGCTGCGTACACCGCTCAATAGCATTTTGATCTTATCGCAATTGCTGGCGGAAAATAAAAACAATGTGCTGGGGAAAAAAGAAATTGAATTTTCGAAAAACATTTATAATTCCGGCACAGATTTACTGAACCTGATCAATGAAATTCTGGATCTTTCGAAAGTAGAGGCAGGTAAAATGCAGCTTGATATTGTTGAATTTCCGGTGCAGAACATGATCGGTAATATTTCTTCTTTGTTTTCGGAAGTGGCAAAAAGCAAGTCCATAGATTTTAAGATCAATTACAATGAAAGCGAATTAAGCACGATCACAACGGATAGGCAGCGGGTGGAGCAGATCGTCCGGAATTTTTTATCGAATGCATTTAAGTTCACTGAAAAAGGCGGCACGGTTACATTAGCTATCCGGCGCGCTTCCGCAGATGCTGGATTTAAAACGAAGAGAAATAATACCCTGGAAAATGCGGTGGCTATTTCTGTTTCCGATTCGGGTATTGGGATCCCAAAAGAAAAACGCGAAATTATTTTTGAAGCTTTTCAGCAGGCAGATGGTTCCACGAAGCGGAAGTACGGCGGCACCGGTTTGGGGTTGTCGATCAGCCGCGAGCTGGCACATGCATTGGGCGGAGAGATTGGCGTGGAGAGCGAGGAAGGAAAAGGAAGCACATTTACATTGTACCTGCCGGAAACATTTGATCCGTCTTTTATTGTTTCGGCAGACAAGGAGATCGAGGTTGCCGAAAAAAAATCTCCGGAAACGAAATTGCCTGCGATGCCTGTAATTGAAGGAGAATCGCCCGACGACCGTAATAACATCGATGAAAATGACCGGGTAATCCTGATCATTGAGGATGATGAAAAATTTGCGGAAATTTTACTGGATTTTGTAAGAACGCGCAATTACAAAGGAATTATTGCCAACCAGGGAAGTGCGGGGATCAGTTATGCGCGGCATTACAAACCGGATGCTATTTTACTGGATATAAACCTGCCGGTGCTGGGTGGCATCCAGGTATTGAAACAGGTAAAAAACGATCCGGATCTGCGGCATATTCCGGTGCAGATCATCTCGGGATACGACCACCGGAAGGAAGGGCTGGAGCTGGGTGCGTTCGATTACATTACCAAACCGGTAAGCATAAATACGCTGCAGCAATCATTTGAAAAGATCGAGAATTTTATCAGCAGAAAATTAAAAAAATTATTGATCATTGAGGACAATGAGCTGCAGAACAAAGCGATCCGCGAGTTGATCGGGAATGGTGATGTGAAATGTTATTCGGCTTATTCCGGTGCGGAAGCATACGGAATGATGGAGAAAGAGCCGTTCGATTGTTTGATCGTTGACCTTGGATTGCCTGATATGAGCGGATTTACACTGCTCGAAAAAATAAAAGCAACCGATCAGATGAACAAGATCCCGGTGATTGTATATACCGGCAGGGATCTGAGCAAAGAAGAAAATAACCGCCTGGTAAAACTGGCTGATACGGTGGTTTTAAAAACAGTGGATTCGCAGGAGCGCCTGCTGGATGAAACGGTATTGTTCCTGCACCGGATGGAATCGAAATTACCAAAGGAAAAACAAAACATTATCCGCAAGCTGCACAAGACGGATGAGATCTTGTTCAATAAAAAAATAATGCTGGTGGATGATGATATCCGGAATATTTATTCGCTGAGCAATGTCCTGGAGGAAGAAGGCATTCAGTGCCTGGTGGCGGAAAACGGAAAAGAAGCGATTGCCATGCTGGAAAAACATCCGGATGTTGACCTGGTGCTGATGGACATCATGATGCCGGAAATGGACGGTTACGAGGCAACGGTGGAAATCCGGAAAATAGAACGGTTCAGGAAACTGCCGGTGATCGCATTAACGGCAAAAGCAATGAAAGGTGATAAGGAAAAATGCCTGGCAGTAGGCATGTCGGATTATATTTCGAAACCGGTAGAAATTGAACAGCTGCTTTCGTTGCTGCGGGTGTGGCTTTATAAATAGTTTGAATAAATATGAGCATTGAATTGGATGAAATTGAATTAAAAAAATTGTTGCATGGGCTTTACGAGCGGCATGGTTATGATTATACCGAATATGCTTTGTCGTCGATCAAAAGAAGGGTGCTGCATTTTATGCAGTTAAGAAAGATCGGATCGCTGGAATTGCTGGAAAAAAAGATCGGGAAGAATGAAATAATATTTGAAGAGTTTGTACAGGAAATTTCGGTAACGGTTACGGAGATGTTCCGTGATCCGTTATTTTATAAAAGCATCCGGGAAAATGTGTTGAGGCGCCTGGCTACTTATCCGGTGATCAGGATTTGGATTGCAGGATGTGCTACCGGTGAGGAAGCGTATTCGATAGCAATATTGCTGAAAGAGGAAGGTTTGCTGGAACGGTCGGTGATCTACGCAACGGACATCAATCAGAAATCGCTGAACAAAGCAAGAGAAGGGATTTACGGAATGGAGCACATGCAAAGCTACACCCGCAATTATATGCTGGCCGGTGGCGAACGTGCGTTCTCGGAATATTATACGGCAAAATACAATTCGGTTTTATTTGAAAAATCGCTGCGGAAAAACATTGTTTTTTCGGTGCATAACCTTTCAACGGATCGGTCCTTTAACGAATTTCAGCTGATCATTTGCCGGAATGTGATGATCTATTTTAATCAGCAGTTGCAAAATAAAGTTTTTGACCTGTTCAATAAAAGCCTTTGCAACTTTGGTTTTATGGCACTTGGTAATAAAGAATCGCTGTTGTTTTACGACAACAAAAAACATTTTGAGGAGATTGACAGAAAAGAAAAAATTTACATGAAAATTAATTAATGATCTTGTTTTTATAAGCTGTAGCATGGAAAATTACAAAACAACTATTTTATTGGTGGACGATAAGCCGATGAATATTTTTGCGCTAAAGGAATTGTTAGAGAAGGAAGGAAGAACTTTTCTTACATCCAACAATGGTGCTGATGCCTTGAAGATTGCGTTGAATGAAGACATTGACCTGATCATACTGGATGTGCAAATGCCCGGTATGGATGGATTTGAAGTGGCACAGGTATTGAAATCAAATAAACGGACAAAAGATATTCCGATCATTTTTGCTTCTGCAGAAAAAAAAGAACAGCAATCGATCCTGAAAGGATTTGAAGAAGGGGCGGTGGATTATCTTTTTAAACCACTGAATCCGGAGATTACAAAAGGAAAAGTAGCAGTATTCCTGAAAATTCAGATGCAGAAAAAAGAGCTGACCGAAAAAAATGCATCGCTGGAAAAAGCGGATGAACGGATCCGTGAGCTGAATGCTGACCTGCAAAAAAATCTGCAGCAGCTGGAAGTGATCAACAAAGAGCTGGAATCTTTTTCTTATTCTGTTTCACACGATCTGCGGGCGCCTTTGCGCGCTTTGAGCGGCTATTCGAAGATCCTGGAAGAGGATTACGAAGCAACGCTTGATGAAGAGGCAAAACGACTGCTTGATAATATCCAGCAAAGCGCTTTTAAGATGGGGCACCTGATCGATAACTTACTGGAATTTTCACGACTTGGAAAAAAAGAAGTGAAAAAAACGGAGATCGATATGGAAGAGCTGGTGCAAAGTGTGGTGCGGGATGTAAACAGTTCCTTCAAGCATAATGCAACTATAAAAATATACGACTTGTTGAATGCTTCAGGCGATTATTCATTGCTAACGCAGGTGTGGTTTAACCTGGTTTCGAACGCGGTAAAATATTCTTCCAAAAAAAATAATCCACTGGTAGAGATCGGCTGCAAGCGGGAAGCGAATGGGATTACATATTATGTAAAAGACAATGGCGCTGGTTTTGAAATGAAATATGCGGATAAATTATTTGGTGTTTTTCAGCGCCTGCATAGTAATGATGAGTTTGAAGGAATTGGTATTGGCCTGGCGATCATTCAGCGGGTGATCAACAAGCAGGGTGGAAAGGTATGGGCGGAAGCGAAGAAGGAGGAAGGCGCTACGTTTTATTTTACATTGCCGGTGTAGTTCATTGGTTTACTTGTTCAGTGGTTTATTGGTGTGCTGTGTTTAAATAATACCGATCGGTATAAAACAAAAAAGCCCCGGTAAACTTAATTACCGGGGACAATTTTACGTTTGTTTATTTAGCGATGATCAGCTTTTGTGTAACGTGCGAAGTGGTTGTTGTTAATTCAATAAAATAAATTCCGTTTTGTAAGGAGGATACATCAATGCTTTCGGTTGTATTGGAAAGTTGTGCTGCGATCACTTCTTTTCCGCTGAGATCAACGATCTGCATGGTGGTTTTTCCTGTAAGCTTATCAATGTAGATCAGATCGTTTGCCGGATTTGGATACACTGCATATACCGGATTTTGTGCGCCAATCTCGTTGATGCCGGAAACGGTGGAGCCTAATTTAGCAAGCATCACTTGTGATCCGGTACCCGCATCCAGGTGGGTGGCATCACAATCGGTAGCGCCATACAACCTGCCTGTAAAATAAACATTTTCAGAGCCGTCGAGTGCAATTCCCATTGGAGTTTCGAGGGTAATGCCGAACGATCCTGATGTTGGAATGGTTGATGCTTTTGCGTACATCACGGTTCCGGCACTGTTTGTTTTTACAACCACCGTCACGGTTGACGAGCCAGGCCCGAAAGGTAAATTAGGGCTGATCGTGAAAGCGCCAAACGCAACGGTATCTCCGAGCTGGAATGCTACAAAGGTATTTCCTGCTGCATCTGCGGTAATGGAAGGAGTGGATGTGTAATAGGGATTGCTATACCCGTTGATCCATTGGGATACCCCGGATGAGTTTAATTTTTCGATAAAATTTTCTGATGCAAAATCGCTGCTGCCTGTACCAGAGATAGCGATCCCGGTATATCCGGTCAGGTAAATATTGTCCGATGCATCGGTGGCGACACCGAAATTAACATCCGAGCTTTCCCAGATCCCTTCACTTTCTGCCCAGATAAAAGCACCGGTAGCGCCGTTCATCTTTACCACAAAACGGTCGTCCGTACCATTTCCATTGGTATTGGGAATCGGAAAGCTTCCAAAATAAATGTCGGCGGCATACGAACCTGCTACCACGCAGTTTCCTGAATGATCAATGGCAATGCTACGTCCCTGTGAAACCATAGGCTCATCGGGACCACCCTGCGTAAACCACACAAGATTGCCATTGGGATCAAATTTTGCAGCAAAAAAACCGCCGATCACGCTGTAGGTTCCGAACATGGAAGCGTCATCAATGGAAAAACCGGTAATGTAAGGATTGCCGGTATTATCAAGCACAACGGAGCTTATCTGCATTCCGCCACCGCCGGTATTGCCTTTCAACCACAGGCAATTTCCGTTTGCATCAAATTTTGCAAGGAAAGCAACGGTATGGTCGGTGCTGTTCGGGCTGCTGTTGTACAGAAAATGTGTGCCGAAGCGAACGGTATCGTTTTGCGAATAACCGGTCATGAACACATTCCCGCTATTATCCACAACTAGTCCGGAAGCAAAGGCATTGTAACCCGAATAATATGATTTTGCCCAAATGATACCTCCGTTCAGGTTGTATTTGGCAAAATAAATGTTGTTGGCACCGCTGGAACCTGTGAGTTCGCCTGTTCCAAAATCGATGGAGCCGCTGGTGGCGTCACCTGTAATGTACAGGAAATGGTTTACGGTATCTGTTGCGATTGCACCCACAACATCGACACCTGCATCGGTGGTAACGCTGCTTGTTTGTTTCGCCCATGCAAAGCCCGGAACCTGTCCAATGGCAGTGTTAAGCAAGGATGCGAATGCTGTAAATAGTAAGAGTTTCTTTTTCATTTGGTTTAATTATTAATGTGATAATTGCTGTATTAAATTGTTAAATTATTCTAATTGTTTCTGCTTATCTTTTTGATTATTAGTGAAATACGATTTATAATGACAAACGTCAACCTTTTATTCGGTACAAAGTAATTACCTTTAGTTAGGCTTTACAATAACATTATTTTGAAATCTTTACCGGGCTAATTATAAAAATCAGATGGAATTACTTTACGCATTATTGAAATTACTTTCTGAGGAACAAACCAGGCAATTAAAACAAGCCTGCGATAAAAGCACCAAAGCGGAGCTGCGCTTGCTCTTGTATATTTCAAACAATAAAGAAAGTGACAGTATTGCTACGGCAAAAAAACTGAAACTGTCCGCCACAACGTTTAATAAAAGCCAGTCGCTGGCCAAAACCTACCTGCTCCAGTTTATCAAACAAAGCATTCAAACACCTTATGATGAAGTAAACATTTTACAGAAACTTTCATTGCAGGGAGATATGAATGTGGCGCTTAATTTTTACCGCGAGCTGGAGCGCAGCTATGAAACAAAACAATTGTGGAGCCTGCTGGATGCTTTGTACATTGAAGGATTCCGGATCTCACAGATCTCGGGCAAACCGGGATTGATAGAGCAGGTGGCGGAAAAACGCAATGTGAATATAACACGCCTGCAAAAATATGTGAATTGTTACGGGAAAATAATGGTGGAAATGCTGGCGGTGGAACGGTTTGAGGAGCGGAAGGAATTACCGGCAAAAGAGTTGGCGAAGCTGGAAGGAATTTACAAAGAAGCGGTGGAGATTGGCCACCATGTATTGATCCACAATGCGCTGAACATTTTATACAATGCAAATGCCCGTTATTTTAATGCGCCGGAAAAAACCTGGGCTATTGTGGAGAAGATCACAAAGAACCGGGAGGAATACAAAGCGATCATGAACCCGCTCACGTTTTCGATCACAAAAATTACGCTGATCAATTTTCTTTCGACGCATGATGGTTTTGGCGATCCTGAAAAATATGTACGGGATTTTGAATCGACGGTGGAGGACGGGGGTATTTTGGCGCGCGTTACTTTTTACTATGCACTGATCGGGTATTACCTGACGAATAAGGAATTGAGCAAGGTGGAGCAGTATTTAAAATTACTGGAGCAGTTGGAAGATACCAGTAAATTCAAGCAATACAAATCGATCGTGCTGGCGGTAAAATCATTTTTGGAAGGAAATTTAAAAGAATTCAATGCACATTTTAAGGCGTTTTACCTGCATCCTACGCATACGCAATTCCCGGATATGGAATGTGTGCTGCGGATGATCGAGCTGATCGTGATTCGGCGCACAAAAGATCTGCTGCTGTTTGACTCGCGCTTACAGGCGTTGCGGGTGTACATGTCGCGTAACCTCAACAAAACGCGTTATGCGGAAGAGTACGAATTGCTGAATTACATTGCGCATCCGGAAGCGGCGAAAAATAAACAGGTATTTAAAAAACTGAAAAACAGTTATTACAGGAATATACGGCTGCTGGTGGAAGTACTGGATATTTAACCGCAGAGGGCGCAAAGGAGGCGCAGAGTTCGCTGAGGCGGTGTCTTTTCAAATTAATGTTATCTGTAATATACCGATCGGTATAATTTATTTTCCTAACGAAATTTTCTTATTGTGATGTAATACCGGTAACGGATGGTATCATAAAACAGGGCAAGGGTTAAACAACCCGCAGCAAGTAAGAGTGTTTTCAACTGCCATGCCTGGTATAAGAAACCATCGAGTACACAGCCAATAAAGAAAAAGGCAATGATAACAAAGCGCAGGAAAATGCTTTTGTTGAGTTTTTGACGTTCCTGTATTTCCCTGTAAAAAAATAATTGTGACAGTTCAATTCCAAGATCGGTGAATAAGCCCGTTAAATGGGTTGTTCTCACGGTGGATTGCGAAATTTTTGTAACAAGCGCATTTTGCATCCCCATCGCGAAAAGCAGGGTACAGGCAATAAAACAATATTCGTAACCAGTCATTCCTGAAGAAGATCCATACAAGCCGATCATTGTAAGGATCATTATTTCGATAAGCATAGGCAAGGCGTGAGAGATCCGGGGTTTGATCCTGGAGGTGATCTCGACAAGCATGTTGGAAACAAACGCACCTAATAAAAAGAAAAGAATGTAAAGTAAAAATATAAATGCAGTGCTGTAGCTTTTTTTAACAAGCTCTTCTGCAAAAAAAGCGAAATGCCCGGTTACATTTGTCGTAAGCGTTTTTATGGAGAGCACACCGCTTGTATTGACCATCCCCGCTATAAAAGAGAGGATGGCCGCCAAGCGGAGATTGTGTTTGTGAGTTCTGTTTTTGCCTTTGTGACGAAACATCTCCTGTTAATTTTTATGAACTAAAGGATGAATTACATCCATTTTGCTAAAAAGTGGATCAGTTCTTTTCTCAGGTCATTGAATGTTTTTTCAAAGTTTTCCATATCTGCCCTTGCCGAAGTATGATCTGCATAGCGTTTGTGATCGACGGCAACTTCGTTTTTGTTTACTTCGGCTCGTAACCCTGTTTCGTGCACACCAATCTCGTGGTGCAGCGTGTCGATGTTTTCTTTTTGTACGATCAGCTGGTTTTGAAAATGCTCTACCTGTGCAAGTACTTCGTTTGCAGTGTTTTTACTGGCAATTTCAGAGATCCTGTTTTGCATAATCGCCAGGTCGTCTTTGTAAAAAGCCAGTTTGTTTAACCAGATCTTGTGATCTTCATGTAACTCGTAGATTGTTTTTTTAGTTTCCATAGTTGTGTTTTTATGAGAGTTAGTATACATTGTTTTAGTAATATAAAGGTACTGTAATTGCTTGTGTTTATCTCACTTGTTATTACTGTTTATTTTTTAAAAATAATTGATTTATGACGAATGTCATAGAAAAACAAATGGGATTCGTTATATTTAAACGTCGGTTTTATTTACTAAAAAAAACAGAAATATGAACAGCACCACAGACCTGAAAATACGCGCCATCATTACCGGAACAACCGGTATGGTGGGAGAAGGAGTTTTGCATGAATGTTTGAACCATCCGCAGGTGGAAGCAGTGTTGGTGATCAATAGAAAGCCCTGCGGGGTTACGCATGCAAAATTAAAAGAGATCCTTCATACCGATTTTTTTAACCTCACACCGATCCGCGATCAGTTGGGCGGTTACAATGCCTGTTATTTCTGCCTGGGGATTTCATCGGTGGGTGTAAAGGAGGCCGAATATTATAAAATGACGTATACACTTACGATGCACGTCGCGGAAACGCTAAGCAGCATAAACAGCGGTATGACCTTTTGTTATGTTTCGGGCGCCGGTACTGATAGCACTGAAAAAGGCCGTTCGATGTGGGCCAGGATAAAAGGAAAAACAGAAAACGATTTGATGAAATTACCGTTCAAACAGGTGTTTAATTTCAGGCCGGGTTTTATAAAACCAACACCCGGGTTAAAATATACACAGCCTTTGTACAAATATGTCAACTGGATGTTTCCGATCGGGCGTGCATTGTTTCCTGCCGGTTTTTGTACGCTGAAAGAAATAGGGCTTGCAATGATCCATGCTGTAACGAAAGGGTATGAGAAAAATGTTGTGGAAGGGAAGGATATTATTGAGCTGGCAAAGTAGTCTTTAGTAGTTAGTCTTTAGTAGTTAGATGTTAAGCTGTGTGTATTATACTGCAAACATTTATGAGATCCCGTGTCAAGCACGGGATGACAGTTTTTTTTTAGAATTTTAGTATAAATCAAAATAAAGGTCCAGCATCGTACAGATTCGTTTTTCGTTTCTGTTCGTTATCCGTACTTAGTGTGTGATCTCAATAATTTTCAACTCCACTCTGCGGTTCAATTGTCTTCCTTCCGGGTTATCGGTGCCATCGCTGTTTAAATTGGCTGCATTTGGAGCCGATTCGCCAAAACCTTTGGTGATGATGCGTTCTTTGGCGATTCCTTTTTCAATAAGATAAGCAGCAACCGCCTGTGCCCTATCCTGTGAAAGTTTTAAGTTGTATTCTGCCGTTCCTTTTGAATCGGTATAACCGTCCAGCTCAATAATTACTTTCTGATTTTTATTTAAGAAATTTAAAATATTTCTTAGCTCCACGTTGGAGGTATTGGTTAAGGTAGCTTTATCAAAATCAAAGAAAATATTGTTCAGCACTATTTTAGATCCTATGGTGATTGGCGGTAAGACAATGGCTTTATAGGTTTCGTAATAATTTGTTTTTTTAGCAATGGTACGGTTCTCCGAATAAAATAAAAAGCCTTCCGCATCGTATGAAATGTTGTAATTTTTTCCGGGAGGCAGCACAAATAAATACTGACCGGTTTTACTGTTGGGTGTGTATACGCCCACCACTTTTCCGGTTTCATTATCAGTTACTGTTACTTTAATTCCTTTGGGAACCACACCGTCGTCGTTTTTTACGATTCCTTTTAACAACACCAGCGGTGCTTTTTTCTGATCAAGAAATGTGATTACATAATTGTCTTTTTCACCCAATCCGCCTTCTCTGAAAGAAGAATAATAAGCTTTTGTTTTATCGGGCGATACCACATAAAAAATATCATCATCCGGTGAGTTTACAGGGTAACCAACATTTACAGGCTCCTGCCATGTTTTTCCATCGTCGGATAAGGAGCTATAAAAAATATCAAAGCCGCCCATGGTGTGATGCCCGTTGGAACTGAAGAATAAGGTAATGCCATCGGGATGTATGAACGGCGCGTCTTCCTCAAACGGTGTATTGATGGTTGGCCCCATGTTTACCGGTTTTCCCCAATCGCCGTTCTCCTCTTTTTCACTTACGTAGATGTCGCGGCCACCGTATCCGCCCGGACGGTCACTCGAAAAATAAATGGAATTACCATCGGCGGAAATGAATGCGCTGGGTTCCCAGTGTTTGCTATTGATATTTGCATTCAGCTTCACCGGTTCCGACCAAACATCACCGTTCAGTGTGGTGGAATAAATATTTCCGTCGCCGTTATCGTCCTTGTAAATAAGGATCTGCTGGCCATCCGGCGAAACGCCTACGGTTGCTTCGTTTCCTCCGGTGTTGATCGGTGCCCCGATATTTTTCGCCGGTGTCCAGGCTTTGTTCACGTAATTGGAAATGTAAATATCTTCGTAATATTTTCCGCCGTCGTAGGTTTGCCCGCCGGTGCTTTCTTTCCTGCGCGAGGTAAACATCATGGTAGACTGGTCGCCGGTGATCACCGGAGAATAGTCGGGGTAAGGCGAGTTAAGCGCTTTACCCAGGTTTTCTATTTTTACTTTCACCGGTTCAGCGATCAGCTCTTTTGCGGTTTTGCACATTTCTATTTTGCGCTCTACGTCTTTTAAATTGTCGCTGTCTTTCTTTTTACTGATAGATAATTCCTGTTTGTATTTTTCATACGAAGTAATGGCTTTATCAAATTTTGAATGAATGTGATACGCATCGCCCAATAATTTATATGCTAAAATGGGTGCGTGTTTTTCTTCAAAATCTCCTTCTTTGTATTCCTGTGATACATTTTTGCAGGCTTTTTCGAGGTACGGAACCGCTCTTGCACGGCCACTCATTCCTTTTAAATAACAATCGCCAACGAAATAAGCAATGTTAGCATTGCTGCTGTCGCTGCGGTATAGCTCCATGTACATAAGGAGCGCATTGGGATAATCGGCGGTTTTATAGATCTCTGCTGCTTTGTTGAATTTGACTTCAAAGTCGCCGCCGGTTTTTGCAAATGTGTTTGTAACTGTTGCGAACATTAGGAAAAGTAAGATGCGTAGTTTCATAAGTTTTGTATTGGAGTAAGTAATTACCAATACACTTAAATAAACCTGCCAGCGGGTTAGTTGGGTGGAAGATGGGGAAATGTGTCCACGGAAAGATAGGAGCGATTTGATATAACGTGACGCTACTGCCAACCGGGAAAGCCATTTCAGATATTACATCTTCTTTTGTTTTTAATGTGCTTTAAAAGGGTTACCTTTAATATTGAACAAATAGTTAATCGTTTATAAAGCACAAATTTTGTATTGTTGTGGTTAAACCTATTCTTAATTAACTTATGTTTGCCAATAAGACAAAAAGATGAAAGCAGCTAATCCCGAATTTATACAACTCGATTCAATTGAATTGACGCACTACATAGTAGGCAGATATAAATCTGTGGAGCATTTAAAATTGCAAAAATTAGTATATTATCTTGAGGGTTATCATTTAGCTTATTTTGATAAATCTTTAATAGAAGATAATTTTCAAGCCTGGTTGCATGGCCCGGTTTCAAGAAAGTTATACGATTATATCAAACCAACCGGCGCAAACGTATATGGCAGCTTATCGTTAACTGAACCAATGGATGAGCAAGAACGTATGATTAAGTCTGTTGAAGCTAAGTTAAATCCAATGCAGCTGGAACTAATCAACGATATTTTATCTGAATTTAGTCCGCGGAGCCCTTATGATTTAGAATGTTTAACACATGAAGAGTTACCCTGGATAGAGGCTCGGAGAGGTTACGCTCCTGCAGATAGGTGTGAAGTGGAAATTTCGAAAGAAACAATGCGTACTTTTTATAAAGAAAAGCTTTATGTCGCAAAAGAGAATAAAGCCTAATGATAAGAAAAATTTTGCGGCAGGTTTATCTGTTCCAAAATCAGTTGCAGGAGTCGCAGATGGTCTTTTTCATATATCATTAAAACATTTAGATAGAAATCAGGGACAGCGATTTCATGATTGGCAAGAGAATGGAATGCTTGCTGAAGCAATGGAAACATTATTTAATCTGAGTCATCTACCTATTGATCAGCAACTCGGAAAAAAATTTACATGTTACGGCGATTTTCCTGCAAAAGAAAAAACGGAATTTACTCATCCAAAGCATGTTCCTGATGATGCAAAATGGGCGAGAATTCATGTTAATGGAACCCACATTATTGCCGGCCATATTTTTAAGAACACTTTTTATGTAGTATTCTTAGATGCTCATCATAAATTTTATATCTCAGAATTAAAAAACACTTAAATTTTTATTTTTAAATTATATTAGAATTATCCTGATTTAGCAGGCTGTTCATTTTCTAATTCTCCCTTCCCATCACTTCAAACTTTATGGTAGTAGAAATTCCATTCTCATCAATGAGCATGAGTTTGTGTTTGCCGGGAGCAGGATTGAGCGCGATCTGGTGGATCTCTTTTGTTTCACCAATGTATTCGTCATCGAGGTGCCAGTAAATTTTTGTGTTTATGTTGCGGTGTGTTGCTTCAAATACGGTACGCCCGGGTTTTCCGTCAATTTCGATCGGGACATAAATTTTACTGTTTTGTTTTGGATATAAAACCGCAAAGGCTTTGTCTGCGATTTTTGCAAGGCAATCCGGCCGGAAATCCGGTAATGGTTTATAGTTAGGATGATTGACCTTGTAATATTTTTCGATCAGCGGTGGTAAAATAAACCAATCGGTATTTTTCATATTGTACACACTTTCACAATCGCTGTCCACCCTGTACTTACCATCTTTACTGAGATGTACCATTTGATGATACGGGCAGGCAGTGGTATTCAGGCAGGTTTTCGGCATCCAAACCGTATCTGTTTTTTCGCAAAGCTTGGAAGCACGCTGTCCGCTTTCCCTACAAATACAAACCCTGCATTGCTCGTTACGCGGTGCCCGGAACCATGCGGTGGATTTTGGTAATTGAGAGAATAAATCGAACAATAAAGGAGCGGCCGCTTTTATTCCGGTTAACCCCGGCCGTCCTTCACCATCCGCATTACCCACCCACACAGCAACAACATAATCCGGTGTAATGCCAATTGCCCATGCATCGCGGAAACCGAAGCTTGTACCGGTTTTCCATGCAATTTTTTGCGCTGATGCAAATGCTTTCCAGTTGCCATCCTCATCCGGCCTGTTGACTTCCACCATGGCTTCAAAAGTGCTGTAAATGGCGGCACTGTTGGTTTTTTGATGGATCAACCCGGCAGCTGGCACCTGTTTGTTTTTTGCAATTGTTGCGGCATCATTTACAAATGCAAGCTCCTGCGTTTCGCCGTAGCGTAATTCCTGCGCCATTTGCATATATGCGCGGTTGAGATCGTACAGTTTTGCTTCCGCACCGCCAAGGATGAGTGATAAGCCATAATGTGCAGCGGGTTTATTGAGTGTGGTCAGGCCGTAATTTTTCAGATCGCGGTAAAATTTTTCCAATCCGTAATCATTTAACAGGCGTACCATTGGTATGTTAAGGCTACGTGATAATGCTTTGTTGGCGGGCACGGCACCATCAAATTGCTGTGAAAAGTTTTTTGGCGAAAAGCTTCCGAACTGTGTGGGAATGTCCGGCAGAAGCATGGTAGGTGTGATGATTCCGTCTTCCAAACTTTTAGCATACAAAAAAGGTTTTAAGATACTGCCGGTGCTGCGCGGTGCAACAATGCAATCCACATCGCTGCTGTTCTCTACGTCCTGCGTTTTTGTGTTCCCCACGTATGCGAGCACTTCGCCTGTTTTCACGGAAGTGATGAGGATGGCGCCGTTGTAAATTTTATTTTCCTGCAGCAGGTCGCTGTGCGCCTGCAATTGCTGCATGGCCTTTAACTGCAGATTATTATCAATGGTGCTTTTGATGGTTTTACCGGCATAACCTTCTTTGATCAGGCGTTCCAATAAATGCGGTGCGCTTTGTGGCAATTTTAAAGGCTTATCCGGCAGGGGTTCCGAGAGGGAAAGCTGGTAAGTGGTAGCATCTATTTTTTTTGTATCGAACAGGCGTTTTAGCAAACGGTTACGTTTTTCGAGCAATCGCTGGTGATTTTTTCCGGGATAGATGAGGCCCGGTGCATTGGGTAAAACTGCCAGTGTAGCGCTTTCGGCCCAGCTGAGCGAATTGGAACTGCGGCCGTAATAACGCCAGGAAGCAGCTTCCAGTCCAACCACATTGTTCCCGAAAGGTGCATGGGAAGCGTAATCGGCGAGAATTTGCTTTTTACTGAAACGAATTTCCATGCGGGTCGCAAGGATCATCTCCAGAATCTTTTCGCGGAATGTACGTGGCGGATTTTTTCGCATGATCCGGGCTAACTGCATGGTGAGTGTGCTACCACCACTCACCACTCTTTTATTCTTAAAATTTTGTACGATGGCTCTTCCAATACCGTTGATGCTGATGCCGTGATGCTGGTAAAAAGTGCGGTCTTCAAATTCGATGAGACAGGTCTCGAATTTTTGCGGAATGTTTTGCGCTGCTGAAAATCGCCATTGCCCGTCGGATGCTATTTTTGCACCCAGTAATACACCGTTCCTGTCCAGCAATACGGTGGAAGTGCTGTCGTGGAACAGTTTTTCGGGTAAACAGTTGATGTACCAGCCTGTAAAAATGATCAATCCCAATAATACCAGTCGTTTGCTCCATTTTTTAATGGAAGTACGGTGATTTTTCAGGTATAAAATGACTTTTTTCATGGTTACGGGAGTAAAATTAGGAGCTTGTACGGGCTTATTTTGAGCGTTTTATTATTCGCGGGCATTTTAATCGGAAGTGTTTTTTATCTTTGATTAAGCGAAAATCCGGCAACCGATCCCATACTCCATTGAAAAAAATCCTATTCATATTCCTTTATTTTTTACTGAATTTCTTCCCGGGATTTTCACAGCAATATAATTTCCATAATTATTCGGTGAAGGATGGGGTGGCACAATCGCAGGTATACGGAATGTTGCAGGATAGCCGCGGTTATTTATGGCTGGGAACGCGCGGCGGTGGTATATCCCGCTACGACGGAATTAATTTCAAAACCTTTTCGGTAAACGACGGGCTGATCAATAATTATGTGTTTTGTATTAAGGAAGATGCGGCGCGTAACATCTGGATCGGGACTAACAACGGGCTTTCGCGTTACAATGGTATTTCTTTTACCAACTTTCAGCCTTCCGGCGATTCCACGCAGGTGTGGATCCAGGAAATTGATATAGATGCAAAGGGGCGGAAATGGCTGGCGACGAATATGGGTGTTTTGGTGCTGGATGAAAAAGGCATTTTTATAAACGTAACCGATCAGTTACATGAAAAAAGAGCGGTTGTAAATGCGGTTCATATCGACAGGAATGGAGCGATCTGGTATGGAACCGGAGAAGGATTATTCAGGATCACTGAAACAGCATCGGGCTACACTGTACTGAAATTTGGCAAAGCGCAGGGTTTTATGCTCAACTCGATCACTTCGGTAAAGGAAGATAAACAGGGAAAGATCTGGGTGGGAACGTATGGTGATGGCGCGTATGTGTATGATGGAAAAAAATTCTTCCGGATCGATTATCATTTGGAATTGTACAAACAAACGGTGCTGGATATTTATTTTGATTCGCATAACAATGTGTGGCTGGCAACACTATCGCACGGAGTAGCGGAATACAACACGATCTCAAAAACATTCGGCTGGCTTACAGAAAATGAAGGCTTAAGCAACAACCATGTGCAGAGTGTGATCCAGGACAGGAGCGGCGATTACTGGTTTGGAACGTCGGGCGGCGGCGTGTGTAATTATTTTGGAAAGCAGTTTACGAACTATGATAAATCATCGGGACTGGCGGGAAATTTTATTTATTCGATCTTTCGAGATAGCAAAAGCAGGCTGTGGATTGGTACGTCGGATAAGGGTTTGAGCATTTTTGACAGTGCAAAATTTTACAATTACAATGCAGGAAATGGTTTTGCGGATGTGAAAGTAAAAGCGATCGGTGAAGACAATGAAGGAACTGTTTTTATTGGTACGGACGGGCAGGGCGTGTATGAATACAATGGAAAGGAATTTAAAGCGGTGGAGGGATTAACAAAAAAATACATCCGCGCGATTGAAAAAGATAAAGATGGAAACCTGTGGTTTGCAACGGCTGGAACCGGTTTGTATAAGCTAACGCTGAACACAACAAAACGGAAGCTGCAAAATTATACCACTGCGGATGGCTTGCTGCATAATCGTTTAACATGTTTGCATTACGATAAGCAGGGGCGATTGTGGTACGGAACGGAAAATAACGGGATTGGATATTTGCAGAATGATGTGATCGCGAAAAAAAATATTGGAAGGAAGGACGGTTTGCCATCGAACACGATCCGTTGTTTTGCAGAAGATGAAAGCGGTTATTTATGGATTGGAACTGCGGGTTATGGAATTGCCAGTTTTGCGCTGTACCGTGGCGATCTCACGATAAAATATTACGATCATACGAATGGCTTAACGTCGTCCAATATTTATTTGATGAGCACCGATAATGCAAATAATTTATTTGTAGGAACGGAAACGGGTTTGGATTATATTTATCTGGACAAGGCCCGGAAGCCAATTGATATCAAGCATTACAGTAAAGGTGAAGGATTTATCGGTGTGGAAACCTGTCAGAATGCTGTTTTTAAAGATGGTGACGGAACGGTTTGGTTCGGGACGATCAATGGCTTATCGAAATACAATCCGGCAAATTTGGTGCGCAATGAAAATGAGCCGGTAACAACGATCACGGATGTGAAATTATTTTACGAACCGATCGCGAATACAGCGTATAAAAAATTTGCGGGCGACTGGAATACGATCTCGTATTTAAATTTGCCCTACGATCAAAACCATTTGACATTTGATTTTATTGCGATCAATTTCAGTAATCCGGATGCGGTAAAATATCAGTGGAAGCTGGAAGGGTTTGATAAGGGCTGGTCGCCGGTATCCAAAAATCACAGCATTTTATATTCGAATTTAGGCGCGGGCGATTATACGTTTTTAGTGAAAGCCTGCAACGAAGATGGCGTATGGAATAAGGAGCCGGTAAAATTAAAATTCCACATCGGGGCACCGGTATGGCTTCAATGGTGGTTTATTGCGCTGATGGCGATCATTATTTTCGGCTTGTTGTTTTATGTTTTTAAATGGCGGGAAAACCGCATCCGGGCGAAAGCTGCGGAAGCACAACAAAAATTGCAGCTCGAAAAAGAAGTGGTGGAGCTGGAACAAAAAGCATTGCGTTTGCAAATGAACCCGCATTTTATTTTTAATGCGCTGAACTCGATCCAGTCGCAAATAGGAAATGACAATGAGCAGGTAGCGCGTTATTATTTAGCGAAATTTTCGCGGTTGATGCGACAAATTTTAGATAACTCACGTAACGCAGCCATCACGCTGGAAGAGGAAGTGAACACGCTGGAAAATTATTTGCTGATCGAAAAATTTTGCAACGGCGATCGTTTTGATTACACGATCCATGTGGATGCGAACATTGAAAGGGATTATGTGAAAATTCCGCCGATGCTGTTGCAGCCCTTTATTGAAAATGCGATCAAGCATGGTTTGAAGCACATCAGCGAAAGCACGAACAGGGGAATGATCAGGGTTGATTTTAAAGAGATAAACGGTGTTTTGGAATGTTCGGTGACGGATAACGGGATCGGGAGAATAAAGTCGGAGGAACTGAACAAAACGAGTAAGGAAACTTATCATAAATCGACTGCATTATTGGTAACACAGGAGCGATTGGATCTGCTGAAACAGGACAAGAATATTCATTCGCTGGAGATCCTTGACTTGTACGACGAACAGGGGAATGCCAGCGGAACAAAAGTAATTGTACGGATTGCGACCGGATAAATTTATAAATTTGAAACACGATGATAAAAGCGATTATTATAGATGATATTGAACAGGCGCGCATCACGCTGAAAAAAGATCTGCAGGTGTATGCCAGCGATGTAGCCATTATTGGTGAAGCGAACGGTGTAGTGGAAGGTGCCAAATTGTTAAAAACGATGACACCGGATGTGCTGTTCCTTGATATTCAAATGCAGGATGGCAGCGGCTTTGATCTGCTGGATATTTTAAAGGATATTCCGTTTAAGATCATTTTTATTACGGCATCGGATGCGCATGCGATCAAAGCATTCCGGTATGCAGCGATTGATTACTTAATGAAACCGGTTGACCCGGATGAACTGATGGCGGCGCTGGCAAAATTCCGCGAGCAGAAATTAAATGAAAATGAAAAATATAAATTGCTGAATGAATCATTAAAAAATCATCAGAAACCGCATGAACGTTTGGCTTTGCATACGCAGGATAAAATTCACATCGTGAATATAGCTGATGTGCTGCGTTGCGAAAGCAGTATAAATTATACGGAATTTTATTTTTCGAACGGAAAAAAATTACTGGTAACAAAAACACTAAAAGATTTTGAAGATTTATTAAGCGACCAGGGTTTTTACCGGGTGCATCAATCGCATTTGGTGAATACAAAATTTATCAAGGAGTTTGTGAAAACGGATGGCGGTTATTTATTGATGACGGATGGGAGCCAGATCCCGGTATCGACAAGGAAGCGGCCGGAGGTGATGAAGATGCTGGAGGAGCTATAGTTCAAGGTTCAAAGTTCAAGGTTCAAAGTTTGCTGTGCGCAGATACTGTGTTTATTTCGGAGCGAAATTTCTCCAACGTGTTGTCATCCCGGGCCTGACCCGGGATCTGTTAATTTAAAAGCAAAATTTCCATTTCCTCCATGATCACCAGACATCCAATCCGTCAAATTTGGCGCTATCAGGTGTGATCCATTTATTATTTTTGAAATAAAATTTCGCATCGAAGCGCTTTGTTGAATCGACATTAAAATTTGTGCTATCATCCAGCTTTCCGATTTCCAGTTCATAATGCACTACTAATTGATTGCCTTTAAATTCCAGTATTGAATTTAAGCTTTGTGCATTCTCTCCAAACGTTGACCAATAACTTTCCGGAATGGCTTTTTGCTGATCCTGCGGTAAAATATTTTTAAAAATATAAAGATAACTTCCGCAATACCCCGATCCTGTGCCGCAGGTTTTTAAACTAAAATAATTACCGGTTTTATTAAAACCTTCATAATAATTGTTCCAGCAGCAAGCGGAATGCCCGTGAAAAAAGCGCTGACTTTTTATGAGTTTTCCGGTTGGTGTCAGTTCCATTAATAGATGTGTTTCAAATGTGTATTTACTGGAATAATCAATGAGGCACATAAAATAGTTACTGCTTTTTTTTACTTTGTAATATTTTCCAATCGTGTCGGTGTTTTTTATTTGATCCCAAAAAGAGTCTTTCGTATCTGTGAGCGCGTGTGACAATAAAAAACGGAGCCCATCTTTTTTTATGACAAATCCCGAATCTCCGGAAAGGACTAACCCGTTATTTTCTGCAAAAGCTAAATTATTAGGCAGGCTGCTGGCCGTGATCAGGAGTAATGCAATTGCAAAGATTATTATTTTCATTTACTAAGGTATAATCGATTTATAAATTTTAACTAAATTATAAGAATGCTTATTTAATGCGTCATTGCGAGGGCTTTTCGCCCGAAGCAATCTCACACCAGTATACAAGCCGGAATGAGATTGCTTCGTTCCTCGCAATGACGTATTAAATGTAATTTTTGATTACTGATTTAATTTTAATAACAGATAAAAAACCGGGCGCCTCTGCGCGCCCGGGAAAAAATCACAAACAAACATTCTTTTTTTTATCACCCGAACTCTCTTTTATTCTTTCACCACTTCCACCCAACGGCCAGGAACGCGTGCATTGATAAGGTTATCGTACATTGCTTCGCTGTATACGGTTGGTAAATAAAACCGGCCAAGGTACGTTGCGTTCAACTGGATCGTAAATGTTTTGCTGACGTTGCTATTCAGGTCGTAATAGCTGTACACCCTGTCGTCGCGGATATCCTGGTAGCGCGCCGGATTGCTGGTAGCGGTTTCATCCATGCGTGTGTTGTGAATTTCCCAGCCGCTTGGGAAGATCTGGTTCAGTGCCATTTCCCTTAAATAACCTTTTGTTCCGGGATTGGTAATGGTTACTTCCGCCACAAAATCGGTTCCCTGCACTAATTTATCGGGCTGAATTTCTTTGCCTTTCATGTCTTTATATTTGATCTCCATTTTCAGATCTTTTGCTGTCGAAGTTTGATCACCGATGAGCGGAGTGCCTTCCACAATGAGCTTTACAAACAAGGTGGTTTGTCCTTTATTCTTCATAAGAATGCTTGCTTTTTGTGCAAAATCCTTGTCGTTGTATTTTACCTGTACCATTGTTTTTTTGCTTTTTTGTTCGGCACTTTCTTTTCCGTTCAAGGCGTAGGAAAAATATAGCTCGCTGGAATTGTCTTTGGCACCGGTGTATTCGCACATCGCTAATAAGCTATAAGCAGTTTCCTGTGTGCTCATCCATTGTTGCGAGCTTAATGCGGCTGCCACCGTTTTTGCTACCGGCAATGCTTTTGCTTTTTCTCCCAGCAAGCTTAATGATTCCAGGATCATTGCCTGGTCGCGGGTATCGGAGCCATAGCTGTACGATAATTCCTTATAAGGTTTTACGGTAGTTGTCAATCCTGCGATTAATTTCAGCGCTACTTCTTTTTGTCCGACCAGCTGGTACGCTGCAGCCAATCGCCATTTCGCAGTAGCGGAAAGATTTTTTTCTTCACGCAGCCTGTTCATCGCGCCCAGCTCAGGCGCATTGGCCAGCGCCAGCACAAACAAACGGTAGGCTTGTGTGATCTCGTTGGTTTCATCGCCGTGGTAACCGTCGTAGGAACGTGTAGTGTTCGACCAGTTGCGTGCCTGCTCCTGCTGGTATTTTAACCAGCGCGTTTTTAAATTTGCAGGCAGGCTATAACCTTGTTTTTCTGCTTCCACAAAAAAGTGTCCGGCATAATTGGTGCCCCATTCACTTTCGCTGCTTTCGCCCGGCCAGTAGGAAAACCCGCCGTTGGATGTTTGAAATAACTGCAAGCGTTTTAATCCCGCTTTGATGTTGTTGGAGATCTGTGTTTTCTGTACGTCTTTTAAATCCATCAAATTAGTTACATACAATTGCGGAAACACCGATGATGTGGTTTGCTCAATACAGCCGTGCGGATATTGAATTAAATAATCCAGGCGTTTTTCCAATCCCATGGAAGGAATACTGGAAAATTCAACCGTTGCTTTGTTGGTTCCTGCAATGCCTTTAAAATTAATATCAGTACTCCATTCTTTGCCCGGTTCCAGCACTTTATCAAAACCATCCGTTACTTTCGGGTTGGGTGTGCGCACATCCAGTTCAATTTCCTGCACTGCTTTTTCTTTGCCGCAGGTGGCGGTAATTTTCACTTTCGCAATGCCGATCTTTTGCGCCACATTCAATTTAAAATTGATCACATCATCACCGATCTCTGTAAAGTGCATCGTTTGGTTTTTACTTCCGTCGATGGACAACAGTTCATTTACTTCCACATCTACTTTCACATCTTTCACTTGTTTTTCCATTGCAAAAATATCTACTGGTAGCGATACGTTTTCGCCGGGACCGAGTACGCGCGGCAATGTTGCCAATACCATCAATGGTTTGCGGACTGCTACTGCTTTTTCTGCATTGCCGTAAGCGCCTTCATTTTCGGCTACCACCATCACGCGCACCGATCCGACATAATTAGGAATTTGTACGGTATGTGATTTTTGCTCGCCTGCATTAAGTGTGAACGGCCCCATGAATTTTACCATCGGCTTAAAGCGATTTGCTTTTAAACCTTTGCCAGCATTGCCATCACCATCGCCACCGATACTTAATAATTTATCCAGTTTGCCTGCATACGCGCCAATCACGTCATCATACATGTCCCATGTTTTTACGCCCAATGCTTCGCGTGCATAAAAAGTGGTCCAGGGTTGCGGCGTTTTAAAACGTGTGATGTCCAGTAATCCTTCATCCACAATTGCTAAAGTGTAGGTCATTTTACGCCCGTTTTTTTCTTTCACTTTTATCGTTGCCGACGATTCGGGCTTCATCACATCCGGCATCGTGATCTCCGGCTCCAGGTGGGTTTTGGGATCATCCACCAAGATGGGAACAACGCCGTACATGCGGATCGGTAAATCGTTTTTGGTGTTCGCACGCGGCTGCAATAATGTTACATGAATGTATGCGTTCGGAGACATGTCCGCCGTAGCGGCAAACTCATGAACGGTTTCTCCTTTGGTGGTGGCGATCCAGAATTTTTTCACCACTTTGGTTCCTGTTTCCACGCTTACCAGGGCCATTCCGTTGGACGGCGATGGGAATGATAATTTTATGTTTTCACCGGCGGTATATTTTTCCTTGTTGCAGGCAAAATTCAGCATGTTCGCATTTTCATTACTGCTGCGGTTGGCGCGACTCCAGTATGGCCAATCAATATAAATGATCTTCCCCGTTTGATGCCCGCCAGCAGGATCGGTTACGGTGATCAGGTAACGACCGTATTCCGGATAATTGATGCGGAATTTGAACGAACCTTTTCCATCCACCGCTTTAATAACGGTATCTTTTGCAACAATAATTCCTGCGCGTGAAATATATTGCGCCAGGTCTTCCTCATCTTTTTCGTACCACCAGCGCCATTGGATCTTATATACTTTTACCTGCAGCTTGTTGCAGTTTACCGGTGTACCTTTATCATCAACCGTTACCACATCAAACTTGTAGGTATTGCCAGTTTCAAAGGAATTATCGTAATTTTTTGTTTCCGGCGATTGAATGCCTACATACATTTTGTAAGGCGAATACGAAGTGCTGTAACGATCGATGCTGAAATCTCCGCCTTCTTCAAATACCTTTGAAATGTAGGTCGCACGCAGCATTCCGGGTGCGGTTTGCCCGACGTTCAAATGGGAATTGATCAGCGCTTCTCCTTTTTCATTTAAATTTCCATCAAACACATCGGCTGTATTTGAGCTGTAGCTGCGGATTGGCGAATCAAACGTGTACATTTTATATTTATCAAACGATGTATTTGTTTGGCTGATGCTTACATTCACCACCGCATGTAAATTTTTTGCGATCGCTCCATGCAGCCATTTTACAGTTAGTTTGGCGGTGCTGTCGTTTACTTTTCCTTTATCAAAATCCATGTAAATTTTCAAGCGGTTGGGTTTCACCGTTTCTATTTTTACATTCTCCGTAAAATAGCGGTTGCCGACTGTGGCTACTGCCGTGTAGTTTCCGGTGGGTGCTTCCGCAGATGTAGCTGTACGGAAATCGTAATTACCGTTTACATTTTTTGTTTTTGTTACGGTGTAAATCGTCGCACCGTTCGGGTCTTTCAATTCAAATTTTACGGGATGATTAGGAGGCAAACGTTTTTCCTTGTCTTCCATAATAAAATTCAAGTAGAGTGAATCGCCGGGGCGCCACACGCCACGTTCCCCATAAATAAAGCCTTTTACGCCTTTCTGTACCACTTCGCCTTCCACATCAAACTTGCTCAGCGAATTTACATTTCCGTCCAGCAATTTTAAATAACCGCGCTGCTTGCCCGATTTTGCCAGCATTAAAAATGGCTTGCGTTTTAACTGCACATCCAGCATTCCGTTTGCATCGGTAACACCGCTGCCGATCACTTGTTTGGTATAATCGTAATATTCAATGGTAGCGCCTGCAACAGGTTTGGCGGTGATCATGTTGTTTACAAATGCGTGCGACATTTTATTATCGTCCAGCTTGTAGATCAATCCTAAATCGGATGCTAAAATATTTCTGCTCACCGCTTTTCCATAATAATACTCTTCGCTGCAAGGCGATGACTGGTCGTTGTATCCTTCCCATTCATCATATCCGTCATCAAACGAATATGTGTCCCAATCATTTTCATTCCAGTTGGGGTCTTCATCGTTTTCACTTGTTTCACTGTTTTGATTTTCGCTCACAACCGGGCAATCACACAAAGTGTATGAGCGCTGAAACCGGATGCTCACACGGTAGATTGCACCGGGATCAGGCGAAATGAGCTTTCCAAGATCGATCACAAATGAATTCCATTGTTTTAAATTCATTTTTTTATCGTAGTCCAAATTGATCTTTTTCTCTGCAATTACTTTTCCAACGCGCTTCAATCCATCGTTACCATCCAAATTATTTACCTGTAAAAACTGGTGCACATTGTTCTCAAATATTTTGATCACGCGTACATCCACCGCTTTTAAACTGATGGCTTCAAACGGAAAGATCAAGCCATTGGAATTCGGTAAAATGCAACCGCTGCCCTTGATCCGTACCAGCGAATGCGGCTCTTCAAATACAAGATCATTTGTGTAAGCGGCGTTCATTTTATAATCCTTAAAATTTTTAATTCCCGTTGTTACCGTCAGGGATTTTGTGCCTTCGATGTGGTTCGGTAAAAAAACTTTTACCACGTTGTTATCGATTGCGTAGGTTAAATTTTCCTGTCCTTTAAGTGTTACAATCCCTTTCAGGTTTTGGTTGTACTCGATCGGGTCACTGAATGTGAGTTGCACATACTGATCGCCATCGTCCACCACTTTGGCGTCCGTCACATAAAAATCGCCCAGCGCCGGAATATTTACTTCCTGGCTTCCATTGGAAATGCTTTTGATGGGCTCTGCATTCCAGCTTACGATCAGCTTCCCCGCTTTTTCCTTCCGCTCCACACTGTCGGTATAAAAATAAAATTCCTTGTTGTCGTAGCTGCTGCCAATCTTCACTGGCATTGGTTTTCCATCCTGTGTTACGGTTAAAATTTTACGGATGGAAGCTGTATCCACATAATCGGTGGCCGAAATTTTTCCGGTCAGGCGTTCCCATTCAATGTTGTAATCGTCGTAACTGCTCAGCCCGTCGATGGTAACCGTTAATGTTTGCGGAAATGTTGATAATTGAAAATCGAATGTTTGCAGGTCATTTTCCGGAACATCCTGTACTTGTTTCAAATGAAATTCCGCATCGTAAAACTGGTTGGGTGGCAGCGTTTCTTCCGGAATAAATTCGATGATCCGGTCGCTGATCCAGATCGCATGTCCTTTTATTTCCGGCTCAAACGTAAATGCATCTTTCAATAAATTCGAATCCGGCAATGTTGCCATTACGCTGGAAGCCCACACGGCAATCGAATCGGCCTTCACCGGATCGCTGGTTGCGTTTGCGATCGCAGTATCGGCAATAAGTTTTCCTTCGTTGATCCCATGTGCCAGCTCAATGCGGATGGTACTTTTGCGGGAAACCATGCCGGAGGTAAATCCGGAAATGTACTTCGCGAAAGCGGGATTGGTTTGGTAGATCTTAGGCCGGGAGTTTAAGCAGGCGCTGAGTAAAATAATTGCTGTGAGGCAGATCGCCGATAGCAGGATTGGGAGTTTGGTTTTCATTGGGTGTGTTTGTTTGTGCAGCAAATATGTGGAGATAAAAAAACAGGGATGCTGTACTTTTATAAGGTGCGGGTGTCTTTTTATTAAGTGTGGCTTTTCAGCGATTATTTGATTCTGACGATAAAAAATTAACCACATAAGGCACAAAGAAACACAAGGCGTAGCACGAAAAAAACAAGGAAAAATAACCCCAAAAGAAAACAAAAGAGACAAAAGAAGTTGGGTGTGAAAATGTTTTACAATACACGTTGGTATGTCGCAGCTTGCCTTATGTGTTTCTTTGTGCCTTATGTGGTTCAAAAATGCACGTTGGTATGTTACACCTAATCTTTTGTCTCTTTTGTTTTCTTTTGTGGTTCAAAATGCACATAGGCATCTTACAGTGGAGCCTGCGTGTTCTGATCAACCTAAGTAAACTTTCAGCAAGATAGATTTGCTTTTGGTTTTTAATTGTTATAAATATGCAATGCCGCAGCATTAATGATCTGCATCGAAAAACAAGCACTTAACAAAATCCATATATGACCACAAAAAATAAAAAAGTAAAAAAAGAAAACGATGCGGATAACACAACAAAATGTGTGGCCGATGTGATTGAAGCAGAAAGTGAATATCTGAATCTGAAAGGGCAGGAACGTGTATCGGGTTTTGCGGTATCGGGTGGCGGGATCCGCTCCGCTTCCTTTGGATTGGGCGTAATGCAGGCATTGGTTGCCAATGGCCAGCTCGAAAAAATGGATTATCTCTCTACCGTTTCCGGCGGCGGTTATTTAGGTGCTGCACTTACCTGGTCGCTCAACCAGGGTGGCGACGATGTGGGAACCACAAAAGATAAATTCCCTTTGGGAAAGATCAAAGAATCATCCCGGCAGGATAAAAAAGCAGGAAATGATCAAACGGAAGAAGAAAAGCGGGAAGCGAATGCAAAGGCCGGACACACCCATCCGGATTATACGAACAACGGTTTGCTGGATTTTATCCGGCAACACAGCAATTACCTGATGCCAACGGACGGCCTCGGATTATTTTCATTTATAGGTGTGGTATTGCGCTGCATTATTTTATCGCTTACGGTTTATTTTTGCATGCTTACCGCTGTGATCACCGTATGTAAATTATGCGGATTGTTTGGCGATGACCATGGTTATGTATTGTTTAAAAGCAATATTCTTGCCGGGTGTATCAGCAGTATTCCACCGTTTTTAGATGTGAGTGGCGTATTCATTCCCCTTTGTATCATACTGATAGTGTGGTATGTGATCAGTGTTTTTACGCATTCGATCTGGGTGGCGATCAGCTCCAAAACAGATAAGCTCAGCGAATATCTTGGATTTATCAGCGCACAAAAAATAATCGGTGTTGTTTGGAAAGTAACATTGTCGTGTTTCCTGATCGGTACACTGCCTTTTGTGGTAGCGCTCCTGGGCGATGTAAAAACGATCGTTAACACTGCTTTCGATTCCACACTTTATGGTGTTGGTGTCGGGATCTGGCAATACATCAAATCGGCAAAAAATGAAAAAAGCAGCAGCACCATGTCGGGTGTGCTTATTTATGTGGCCGTGTTTGCATTGGTGTATGGCTTGTTATTGCTGGCGTACGTGGCTTCTGACTTTTTCTTCAGCATGTCGCCGGATGTATTTCATTTAAAAGCATTTTTGTTTTTCTGTTTGGCAGTATTCATTCTCGGGCGTTATACCAATTTAAATATCATCGGGCCGCACCGTATCTGGCGCGACCGTTTAATGGAAGCGTTTATGCCGGACCGTGACGCGATCAAAGAAAACAACTGGATGCCTGCAAAAAAAGCAGATTCGGCGCTGATGGAAGACATGTGCAGCGGCAAACACAAACGCCCGTATCACATTATCAACACCAATGTGATTTTGGCAAATTCTAAAGAAGTAAAATACCGCGGGCGTGGCGGCGATAATTTTATGATCTCGCCTTTATTTTGCGGAAGCGAAGCCACACAATGGCGCACAACCAATACATTCCAGAAAAAACAAGGTCGCGGCATGACGCTGGCTACAGCAATGGCTACATCCGCCGCAGCGCTTAATCCCGATGCCGGTGTATCCGGTGCAGGGTTCACACGCAACACGGTTGTTTCCGTATTGTTATCCGCGCTTAACTTACGATTGGGTTACTGGACCGGCAACCCGGCGAGAAATGTATGGTCGTTTGCACCCAATTTTTTTGTACCGGGTTTGTCTACCGAAATTTTACGTTCCGGCTTCCGCGAAACAGATATCCGCGTTTTACTTTCGGATGGCGGGCATTTCGAAAACCTGGCGCTGTATGAATTGATCCGCCGTAAGCTCAACCTGATCATTGTTTCGGATGGAGGAGAAGATGGCGGTTTTAACTTTGATGACCTTGCTAACGCCGTGGAAAAAGTACGTGTGGATTTTGGAACCAAGGTTGTGTTTAAAGATAAAAACGGGGAAGGTATGAAAGCGGATTTTGGGTTGAATGGAATTTTATTCAATGCCGACGGACAAAATGCATTTCAGAAAAAATATGAGATCGCGGAACGTGGCTTTGCCATTGCGGATATCCATTACAACGATGGCTCGATGGGTACGCTGGTGTATTTAAAATTAGCGATGATAAATGAATTGCCAACGGATGTATACAGCTACAAAGGCCTGAATCCAACGTTCCCGCATCAATCTACCGCCGACCAGTTTTTTGATGAAAAACAGTTTGAAGCATACCGCGAGCTGGGTTATACCATTGCCTGGAAAATGATGGAATCGCCGGAAGGCAGGGAAGCATTGAAGTTGCCGCTGGTGTAAATCTACCTGCTTAATTTCCACCACATAAGGCACAAAGAAACACATAAGGCAAGTTTTGACATACCAATGTGTAACTGAACCACAAAAGAAACAAAAGAAAACAAAAGTCAGAAGTGTAACATACTAACGTATATTTCTTATACCCGCTTGACACACAAACTCTTTTGTTTTCTTTTGTTTCTTTTGTGGTGGTTTTTCCTTGTTTTTTTACGTGCTGCGCCTTATGTGTTTCTTTGTGCCTTATGTGGTAGAAAAAAAACTTCCAATTAAAACTTCCATGTAAGAGTATCTTCCCCAAAAACAAAAACGCCCTCCGGAATTCCGTTGGGCGTTTTCATAAACTAAAAATTAAACTAAAAAAATTATAAAGCCGGTTGAATCCAACTTAAGCTCAGCGTTAGTTTATTTAATTGCAATACCGGTAACTGATTGCCTGGATCTATTTTCGAGAAAATGGCGATCGTAAATAGAAAATAACCATTCAGCGTTGCCGGTGTATTGTTTGTAAACCATTGCTGTAATGAATCCGTAAGGGTGCAAACAAATGTACTGCCTGTTGTAAACGGAGCCGGGCAGCCACCTGCAGGCGGAGTACAATCCGATGGAATGTTGATCGGGAATGGTGTTGCCAGCAATACCGGGATTTGTATTTCCGGAAGTGCCATTGTATCGTTTACGGAGTAAAAATACGAACAGCTTAACTTGATCAGTTCCGTTGATGAAGTATCGCCTGAAAACAATTGTGTGAACAGGTTTGTCATGTGTTGCAGCAATGTTGCGGATTGCGAAGTTCCCGAATTATTCATCGTCGAAATATCAATCGCGTCATCGCAGCTTAGCAATGGAATCGTCCGTTTGGCAAAACCCACATAAGGTGTCTGGTAAACAAAATCATTATTGCTTGGCAGGCCTTTGATCAGCATGGAATTCCGCGTCATCGATACACTTGCCCATGCATTCTGAATGGCCAGGATATCCAGCGTCGGGAACCGCACCAACCGGTTGGCAATACTTTGCGATGCCAGGTAAGCAAGCGGTACCGCCGTTTTACTGTCAGCATACTGATACGATTCCGAAGGCACAGACGGTGTGTTTGTATTACCGTCAATCTGGATCAGCGGCCATTCCAATCCTGCCGGAACACTTCCTGCCGGGCCAAGCGTTACTACCAGCGGCGAATTTAAATTCCCTATTGTTAAAGGGCCTTCTGCAAGGTTAAAAGGGAATTTATATTGCGCGGCCTGGTTCACAGGACTGAAAGAATTGATCACTTCCTGCCATACCGGCCATGCTATTGCAATATTTGCAATGATCTGGTTGAACACCGTAACAGCAGCTACAGCATTCGTATACACCGCATCGGTTGTCTGTGTTTCGCGCGTAACTTTTAACAGGTACGTATTCATGTCCTGCAAAATGGCCGGATATACTGAATTAAATTCCGCCAGTGCATGCAACAGGTTGGGTCCATCCATCAATGATTTTCTCAACATCGATTGCGGCGCAAGGTTAAAATCTGCCTGAACGTTGATCAGATCCTGCGCTTCATGCGAAGATGCATATGTAAATTCATAATCCCACAAGCGTGCTTCCGCCAAAGTGGTAATGGTACTTTGCGGCACATACGTCTGATCAAATGTGGATGGCGGCGTAGGATAAGCACGCAGCAATACCGGAACGTTGATCCCGCCGATGACATCTGCCGGTGGCTGGATCACAAAATTCAGCCATTGCGAGCCCAGGTAACCTGTTGTAATGCCCGGTACGGTTTCAATATCATGCTCCAGATGTGTTACCTGGTACTCAATATTAAATTCAAAATTCGATTGGTTGCCCGGTGTATTTACATTGAACATGAATGTAAGGAACGATGCATCCGCTGTATCATCCAATGCAACTTTTGCCGTTGAAAGCGAGAAAGGCAGCGTTGGCGATGGATCTGCGGAATTGCTGCTGGCCGCGGAAGTAACCAGTACACCATAAATATTAGGTGCAATAGTTTCTGCTGCATTCGGGTAAGGAGAGCTGACCGCGGCAGGGAACTGGATCACAGCATTGATCGAGTAAGCGTTTGTCAGGCTGTTCAACACCTGTTGGTACATCTGCTCTTTTGCATCTTTCAATGAAAGTGTTTCAGGAGCGCCCGGTATTGGGTTATCTTTTGCAAGGATATTGGTTACCTGCTCTTTAATAGCCATTGCCAGCGACTGTTTATATCCAAGCAATTGCTGCGTATAATTTACAGATCCGCCGCCAAGCTGTCCAAGCAAATACATGGGTGCAGCATATTGCGGCGACAACATTGTTTCAATCGCATTCAAACAATTAGACGCCCAGGTATCCATGTCCACACCCGAGATAGAAATATTTTGCGGTGTGCCTAAAACGCTGCTGCCGGTTGTATAAGCAGAAACAGGCACCGCTGGATCCGATTGCAGGCAGTTTGCCAGTGGCGCAACTGCAAAATAAACAGGAGTGTTATTGATAGTAGCCGAAAGATTTTGTCCGGCCTGCAAGCCCCACTGGATAGCCCAGATACTTTGGCCGTTTGCAGTAGACCCGCTCACATCCGGCATTCCTGTTGCAATTTTCAACTTCCAGGCAGTTGTGGCCATTGCCTTTTCAAAATAGAATGCAAAATCCTGTAATGTACTGATGTTCGAATTATTGGCCATGGTAGGAAGCTGCACCTCCATGCTGCCGTTCCATACAGAAACCACATCTTTAAAATCATGATGCACCTGCGCAATCGGGCGGACAATGCTCAATGAAACCGTTACTTCGAAGATCGAAGCAGATGGTAATCCGGAGACCGGCAACGGGATCATAAAATCAATTTCGCCCGGAACCGGAGCCGTTGTTGTATTGATCACTGAAGAGAGGTACAGATAAATGCTCTGTACAAATCCGAGCAGTGAATTAAACTGTGCCGGAGTAAATGTATAGGCATTCGTCATCAGCGATGAGCCAACAACTGCGTTGATGCTGTTCACCACCGGCGTTGCCGTTGGATCCACCACCTGGCAAAGCTGGTAATAAATGCTTGTATAGGTAACAATGTCCTGTTTCGCGTTTGCGATTGCAGTAGTTGATGTCACTTTCGGGCCAACGATATAACGCGTAGGATCAAAAATAATTCCCAGCTCCAACTGCGGATTGTTGGATGGATCCTGGTTAACAACATAATAAGTACCAATGCTCGGCCATGCCGAAACCGCGATCACATTATCCGTATATCCTACCTGTACCGGTATATTATTAAGGATGCTGCCGTCACCCACCAGAGGGTTGCTGAAAGGCGTTACCGTATTATTACCAAACAAGTCGCGCCAATCCAGGTTGATCTGCACCATGTTGCCTGTGCCTGCATACGGGTTATTTGCAGCTGGCGGTAAACCTGCTACATTGAGCATTCCGCGGTTAAGCGCATACGTGTTCAGCGGTATGGCTTGTGAATATTGCCAGTTGCCGGTTGTAACTATTCCGCGCTGGCTCAGGTCAGGATCATTATTGGAAGGGCCAACCGGCATCCCCGGTGTGCCCGCTGCAAAATACGCATTCGGAAGCACCGTTGCTGCCAGCTGGTTGTAAGCATTCTGCAGGTAAAGGTTTGGATAAGCAGCGCTGGTAGGATCTGCAGGAACATCGCCCGGTATGGTGCGCTGCATCCAGTAACCTCCGCTTCCGGCAGGCAGTACCGATGTACGGCTTACCAGCTGATCGGAAATAGAGAACGTGCTGTTGTTTGCAAAAATTCCCGGTACCGATAAATTAGCAACAGAAAATGCATCAGCAGTAATGTTGTAATAACTCAGCACACCCGCCAGTGTGTTTACCGGTCCGCCTGTGCCTGTTACCAGGGTAATATCCCCGATGTATAAAAGCGCCCATGGGCCCGGTGTAACGCCCGGGTTCTGCGTTTGCAGCTGTGGGCCGGTAAGGGTGTTTAATCCGCCCGTTGTAAAATAAGTAGCCACACTTGCCAGCGTATCACCGTTTTTCATCTGGTAATACACACCCGGAATATCAATGTGAAGATTGGCTGTGTTGAGCTGTATTGTTGGGTTATCAAGCACCAGGTCACTCGGCAGCACGTTGTACATGCGCACGATGTCCGCAATGGCCATCGTATTTTGTCCGCCGCTTGCCGGTGCTGCCACCGTGTACGTTGTGTTTTGCAGCTGCGATTGTGCGTACACCACGTCTTTCGCCGGATTAATGCTTACGCCCGTAACTAGGCTGTTCATGAAATTGTACAGGTAATTTTGAGTGCCTCCGCTGATCTGCTGCTGATACGTCACAAAAATATTAATGGTTGCTGACGATGAATCCTTGAACAGCTGATCAGGCAATCCCGTACCGCTTTCAAATACATTGTAATAAATATAAAAGCCGCCCGACCGTGTAATGCTGCATTCCCACAGCAGCTGCACAAAATTATAATGTCCGTTTAAAATTCCTGTCGGTGCCTGTACCGTCGATTTCAGCATGCGTTTGCCGGATACCGTTGGCGGGTTTGTAACCGTGGATAAGTTGGATTGGAGCAGGAACGAAACAATATTACTATTGCCATCCGACAGGAAAGCCCCGCCGCCGCTATTCGGATACAGGATCGCAATGTCGTTGATCACACTGTTATCCGCACCGTCCATGTACGATAATAAATTTTGTAATAACAATGTTCCCGCTTCATCGGCGCCCACCAGCTCGTAACAAAATGGAGGTGCGTCTGCTGATTGACGGATCGTTACATTCAGTAACGTTCCCCATCCGTAAGCACTTACAGGTGGTGCCGTGCTGGTATCGCCACCGGTGCTCAGGTAAGGGATCATCAGCGGCTGCAATGTTTTGCCCGCATTTACTGATTGGATCAGTCCCGGAGGGAACGACCAGATCTCCGGCATCACACTTTGCGGAACCTGTCCACCTGTTGGTAATGTGAGCGTTGCGCCAGTCTGCCATGGCACAGAAGCGCGGAATGTAAAATTTGCAGCAGTTTCGGCATAAGGCGGGTACTCCACCAGGCTGGCTATCTGTGGCAATACACCCGTGGTTTGTGCAAATTGCAGCACAGAAGCAATCATTGTTTCTGTTGGATCTGCATTTTGGAGCGTTACCGTAAGCGTTGAAGCCATAGGCACCCCGTTAAAATAAATGCTGTTGCTTGGTGCAGGATTGGTAAGCGAGATTACATAATCATCTTTTGTGAATACCGGCAGCGTAAATTGCTGCCCCGTAAGGTTGTACAATGCACAATCCGGTGCCGTACCGCATGGAGCAGCTCCGGCGGCAAATGTAATGTGCGAGTTCACCGGTAAGCGCAAGCCGTGCATCAGGTAACGGGATACCATTCCGGAAGATTGTACAATGGAGGTACCTGTGCTAACTTGCGCTGATAATAATGAAATGCTGATCGTTTGTAAATTTGGGATCAGTACGTTTGCCGTGCTTGCAAACACCGGGCTTGCAGTGGAATTGGTGGTGCCCGTTGCCACCTGGTTTGTAGGCACCGATCCCAGCAATGCCGGTTGTGTCTGAAACCGGGAAGCAATTGTCTGGAATGTATCCGTTGTATTTGCTGCAGCCGTTGTGTAGCTCATCGGCGGGATGTAGAAAAACGATTGTGCCCGCAATAAGTTGGGAATGCTTTGCATTGCCGCTGCAAGTGTGTTTATATCTACTCCCGGAAAATTATTGATAATGCTGCTCAGCGTATCACCGGCTACCGTTGTGTAATTTGCTTGTCCAATCGTGATCTGCACATTGGCAAGGATCAGCCCCGGAAGAAAACGGTTTTGCAACAGCATGGCAACCGGGCTAACCGGCATCATTCCATTGTAAACGGTCTGGATGCTGCCGAGCGTATCTGTTGCCTGCACCTGGTAGCGTGCTCCTGCGATGAGCACGTTTGCTCCCGCGGCCAGTAATGTTGGGTTTGAGAAAACAGTATTTACAGTAGCCGTCATCGTTCCTGCATCCGTTCCAAAACGCAGGGCTACGCTTGCCAGCGTATCTGCCGGTTGTGTAACATATACCGACCCGTTGCAGAACACCGCAATGGATGGTGCAAGCAATTGCGCAACAGTAGTGTTTGCAAGCGCAAGTGCAGAAACCGTTATTTTATTTGCCTGTGCAATGGATGCAAGAGTATCGCCGGGTGCAGTAACGTATTTGCTGGTACCAGCTGTAATGCTGATGCCTGCATTCAATAAGCCCGCCTGGGTGTTCATCGAGCAGCCGGTAGTGGCAAGCGTGGTAAGCGAAACACCAAATGCAGTTGCTACCGTTGTAAACGTATCGTTTGCTTTTGTTGCGTACGATGTAGTGTTGTATGTTAATGTAACACCCGCAGTAAGTAATGAAGCTGTTGCCAGATTTTGCAGTACCAGCTGTGAAACCGGCAAGCCAAATTGTACGGCAATGGATAACAATGTATCGCCTGTGATCACAGCATATTGCACTCCATAAACCTGCAGCGTTACATCGTTGCCAAGCAGTGTGCCGCTGTTTGCACTAACCAGCGCAGCAATGGTAAGATCGTTTGTTGCGCTGCCAACTGCCGACATGTTATTGAATGCAGTAACAATGGATGCTAATGAATCATTGTTTGCAGGTGTATACTTGTAATCATCCATGGCATCTATCGCTGCTTTTACAAGCTGCCGTGCGATCAGCATAAAATAATCCTGGTACACAATGGTGCCAACGGAAACCTCCGGACCGGCAGCAGCCTGGGCTTTTGGCGCGCCTGTTGGTGGCACCGTCGACTGCATCGCCATTTGTGAAAAATACGTTTGCACCGATGATACATAGTCACTGTCGCATTGCGTAAACGTTGAGAAATCCACATTCACAGCCGGTTGCCCGTTATAAAGCGGTGTGGAAAGCTGCAGCGAAGGGATTGCCGGGAATACCGTTACATCCAGCGCTCCAGCCTTGCTGGTATCAGGCACCTGGATGTTGAGGATGAAATTTGCTTCCAGGAAAGTGGTAATATCGCCCGCGCTCATAGGTGCCGTGCCGTTGCTCAGCTGATCGTACAAGCTTTGCAGCTGCGCCGCCGAAATGTTTGCTGCGCCCTGAACAGATGAGCTTGTTACCCAGTTGAAAACAGCAAGGGATAATATTTCAAAAGACGTGCTTCCTGTTGGTGTTGCGCCTGCAGGAATTGTATCCATATACAGCATTGCAATGTATTGTGCCGCCTGCTGTTGAAGTGTGCCAGCCTCGTTGCCGGTAATTGTCAGATGCGGAATAAAATAAACATTCAGCTCCGTTGGCGTTGTTAATTTTGTGGATTGCAGCACCAGCGGCTCGAATGCTGCCGCAGCAAACATTTTCAGGCTGCGTTTTTGCTGCAATTGTGCAGGAGCGCCATCGTACCATGGTGCTTCGCTGGAATGATCGCTCCCCACGGTAAGGCTTTCGTGAAGTGTAATGCTGAACGAAAAATGAATGGTGATCGAGAACAGTCCCAGGTTGATCTTTACAGAAAGCGTTACGCTTACGCTGAGCGTAAACGAGAATGGCATTGGCTTGTACGATTCGTACGTGGTGGATACTGTTGCATAAATAGTAATGTCGAGCGTTGCCTTGATGATCGCAAAATCAATGCTGCCCCACATTTTACCCATGATGCCTACCGTTCCTTTGATCCAGTAATAATGCGAAGTGCTGATGTCTGCATCGGTTGGATCGCCTGCTGCCGGTGCATACGGCTGCCAGGTTGCAATGATCCCCTCGAGGATTCCCAACACGGTAAGGCTGAACCCTACGGAAAGAATGCCGTAATCGGCGGTATAGCCCAATCCGATCTGCATGCCGATCCCGAATACAATAACGGGGTTGAATGTTCCTTTGGTGGATTGCGGTACCTGCGGACAAGTGGCACTGCTGAGCTTGCCGAAATAAAAACCGGCCGAACCAAGCACCGGCACCGGGATCGGGCCTACCCAGATAATAGCGCTTACAGTGAAAGAGCGCGAAAAATCGAGGTTGTACGGGAATCCGATGTCTACAAGGAAATCGCCGTTGGTATAAATTTGCAGGCCAAACGAAGGGATCACAACGTTGAACTCGCCAAAGCTAAGGTTGCGCACTGCAGCAGGCAATGTAAAATCGATCTGGTAAAGGCCTACCGTATCCGAGATTTTCTTATACATGATCTCAAATGAAAGCCCGGCCAGGAATTTCATACGGTCGCCCGATAAAGTCAGCTGCAAGCCGTAAATATTAGGATCATTGAACACCACACTTGCTGCAATTGAATAATCGCTGGTGTTCGGAATTTGTAAAATGCCAAAATTAGTGGCGATCAGCCAGCTGGAATTGGGATCGTAGCCCGGGTTGCTGTTCGCCTGTAGCGGAATATTGTTGCCGGTTGCCGGTTGGATATTCCCCAGTGCAGTGATCACATCGTTCACATGCTGAAAGCTGCTCGCATTCTGGATGGCCACATGCTGTCCCATAGCCAGTAAATTCAACTGGAAAAGCGAATTGCCCTGTCCCGGAACCGCCGGTAATTGTTTCAGTGATTGCGGCTGTGCAAACTGACTGGCAGGATCGCTCGTGGATAATCCGAGGAAGGATCCGTCGATGGCCAATGTAACATCGCTGCCATCTTTTTTAGCGATGGTAAAGCTGTTGATTTTCAAAAAGCCTAAATCAATGGAAGAGCTGTACGTCAGTGAGATCCCCTTGTTTGGCGAATTAGGGTCCATGTTGATCGTCATCGACAATCCCGAAAGATCAATGTCGTTCAGGAACGTCCATGGGAACGAAAGCTGGAAGCCCGGTTCCACGGTGCTCATCAGGTTGCTGATAATTTTACCCAGCGATGTGTTGCTGAAGCTGATCGTGATAATATTGGTGGAGGTATTGTAGTTACAAATGATCCCGTCGATCATTAATAAAATATCATTGTTGCCCGGTGCAAATGTATAACCGATCTGGATGTTGATCAGCGGAGCGGTGCTGCCCGTGTAGCAAAGCGCGGTAGTACCCACAATGGAGCCCGAAAATGCTTTTGCTACCGCATCGTATGTTGCAGTTACCGTTGCTTCAATGTCGGTAGCCTGGATCAGGCCAAGCGTAAGCGTTCCCCAGGTAGCAGCACCCGAAATGGAATACGAATTTGCTCCCGTTGGATTGGAAGCCGGTGGTGTGGTGATCGAAAAATCCAGCGCTGTAATCGTAGGTAATGCCGCTGTGATCCAGGATGGCAGCGCTACCCCGATGGTGCCGGTCATAAATGCATTCACAAGATCCTGCAGGTCAATCGTATTGCCCGCTTCCAGTGTTCCCGCAAACGTCCAGCCACCGCTGACTGCAGGCTTGGAAGCAGAAAGAGCGAATGCAATGTCCCCGATCTGCAATGTTCCACCCGCAGTGCCTGTTAATTGGAAATTACCCGATGTAGGGTTCGAGATATTAAACGCAGCATACGGATTTGTTGCAGCAACATTTGGGATGATCGGAAAAGAAAGATTGTTGCTGTCGATGCTGAATGCGATCTGCGACAGGGAATTGGAGGATGCCGAAGCATTGTAGCCAATTGTTAAATAATTGAGGGTGATCGTGGTCATGGTCATGCCGTTTGGCATGTCCGGCGGTGTTGTTTGTCCGCTGATCAGCGGCAGCGCTCCAAACAATTGCGTAAATCCGTTTGTCTGTAAATTGCCGCTGATGTTAAAGACCCAGTCGCCGCTCGGAACATCCAGCATTGCGTTGGCATCCAGTATAACTTGTGTAGAGCCGCCTTTGTTAATAATAAAGCCGCCGTAAATAAACACCTGCGTATCAGCTGCAGCTTTATCAAAAGGACTGGTTACGGTAATGGAAACGCCTGCATCGGTGATGGTAAGCGGCACTGGCGTTGATACCACCGGCCAGTCCTGGTTGCCGGTGCCAATGTTTACAAATATGCTGCTTACAATCGGCGATAAAGGCACGGTAAAATCAAATTTTACCGTCAGCGTTAATAATGCAAAACCGCCCATACCGCTAAAGCTCGCTGGTAAAAGCGTAAACGGGTTGCCACCCGCCAATACCTGGATCAGGTTTTCGAGGCTTAAGGCTTGTGTACCTTGTCCGGATGCAATGTTCAGTGTCCAGATATTTGGCTGCGTGCCAAAGCTTACAGGCGCCTGGAGGCTTACCGCCACCTGCATGGAACCCAAATTTACATTTCCATAGATGGTAAGCGCGGAGGTGACCAACCCGTTTTTGGTTGCATTGCGCACAAACAAAAGTCCCGGGCTGCTAAGTGATAAACCCAATACAGCTATCAGCGGGATAGGTGTTGCAGACGGGTTTCCGCCAACAGTCAGCGTATAAGTGCCTACATTGCCCGCAACCGTTGTAGGTGCGGCAATTGCCAGTGATACATTATTGAATGGAGGAAACAGCGTTAGTGCAGCATTACTTACGGTGCTTGAAGGAATTAAATTATACGTTGCTAATGTAGAAAGCGGTAAGCTTGCAAATGTAGTATTCAGCAGGCAATTGGCAGAAGGCACATCCGCACCCGTCATGGTTATGGTTACAGCGGCGTTTCCCAATCCGTAAAAATTGCAGGTGCCGCTCACCGTCATCGTTTGTGTACCCGCATTGTAGCTGATGCCGGTTGTTGGAGAAGGAACACTTACAGTAAAAGAAGGCTGGCCAACCAATGCCAAAACCGCCTGGTAATTAAAACTGCCGGCGATGGTTGTTTTACTAAAAACGAGGTTATTGGCATTTCCTGATGCGGCGTTTTGAAGCTGCGTGGTTAAATCGGAAAGGGATTGGTTAGCCATAGCTGAATATTAATTGTGTGTTTTTGTACAGGTGATCACTTCATTTACAACAGTGCCGTCCAGTCTGCGGCTGTTTTTACTCCTGCGGCGGCGCGAAACGTTCATGGTTACATTTGCTCCGTTTGCCGGGACTCCTGTAATGGAAAGCACCACATCCTGCAGGTACGCAAGTTTCCAATTGTTTACATTAACACCGGGGTTAGATGGAATAAATGTATAACGGATAGAATCGTTTGCTGTTCTTAGTTTACTGATAGCTGTATTGGTTGGCAGTGTTGTTCCGTTAAAAGAACGGAGCGCAGCAGGTACAATAGCAAGCGTAGGGTTCATAAGCGCTACAAGACTGTCGTTGGTGCTATACTCACTGCCGTGATGATCTACTTTAAACGCGCAAACATGAAAACCTGCAGGCTTTGCTCCATGCAGATATTGAACGATCGGTGTTTCGCCATTTGCATAACCGCCGCCACCGCCGCCAAGGTCGCCGCCGGTGTAATAATTAAAAGCACCAAAAGTCAGCAGGAAAGAATAGGAAAGGTCATTTTCATTCTTAGATGCCTTAATTTCATACTTCCCCGTAGCATTCTTAGGAATAAAAATGCTATCGTGCCCGGTATTGTTCATACACCTGCCGTTTGCAGAAAGACAGGTAATGGAAAAGTTCGTCAGGTGTTTATCCACCAGCAAATTACTGTCGGGCTGTATACTTCCCCAGGCAAACCGCCCTGCAACACTTTTTTGTTGCATATAATTTTTATATGCCACTGCTGATTTACTAAGCTTAGCCGTGTAAACATAAGGATATCGGGCACCGATAAGGCCAAACCTGTCGAAGACCTTTGTTACAGAATCGCGGTGGATCCTTAATGAATCCATCAGTGCCACCATGCTTCCATAATGATCAATGTGCACATGCGACAGCACCACATAATCCAATATGGGACGGTGCAACCAGCGTAAAATACTATCCACGTATTTGAACAGTGGTACAGAACAATAATCACGTTGCGCATCAATCAGTATTACCGTTGTATCCCTGTGGGAGGGAGCAAAACCCGCAGCCACTGTTGTATCCATGATCACATACAATCCGGCATCCCCATCCGCCAGCCCCAGCTGATGGATCGTCAGAGAAGACTGTTGCGCTTGTATCCGTAATGAAGGCAGGCATAATATCGCTGTCAGTATAAAAATGAATGTTGATTTCTTAATGCTCATGTTAGTGGTTTAGTGTATAGCGATGAGTGTGTTATTTATAGTTTGGTTTATTTTGCCAGCTTTTTTGTTATTTTCATTGGCTTCACAGCTTTTGCCGTTTTCAGTGATTGTGTTCCCGTTCCTGCGCCCGTTGGCCCGTTTGGCCCCACATACACGGCGTACCAGGCTAAATCATTGGCCTGCCCCGTATTGGAAGGCGACCCAAATATGTAGCAATTGGTGCTGCCCGATGGCGGAAACTGAAGAATACCAAGGAATTTAAGCGCAATGTTATTCAGCATCAGTAAATATCCCGGAGGAGAAGCGGGCTGCGTTTGAGTGCCTGTAGAATATTGCAATTGAACGCTATCGATCGCGAGTTTCAGCACACCCTGGATTCCCATCATGTTGCCAACACCTGCAGTGCCCGGGAGCTGAATGCCCGCAAACACTTTAAATGTGTTAGTGCCAGTACTGTTTGGCGCCCATGCCATCAGGAAAGATGAGGAAAATCCTGCACTGCTTGCCAATGCGCCCGGTGTACCCAGGTTGAGGTTAAATACAAGCCCGTTCCAGCTATTGCCCAGGGCAGATGCACTTACCTGTGGTAAATTCACCGTAAGGTAATTCATCGATGCAGGTGTTTTTGTATTGTCACCGGTTACAAAGCCTGTCAGCGTAAGCGGAAAAACAGAATACAGCCCGTCGGGGCGCGGAGTGCTTTGCTGCACATCAAAAGCAATCTGCAGAGGATCAAAGACCATTGTTTTTGCAGAAGGCGTTTGGATATCAAAACTCATGTCGATGTACAGGTTGGAAAAATAAAGCCCCTGGTCAAGTGAAGTACCGTTATCGCCAAATGAAAAAAGATCCACGGAAGCTGGCAACTGTGCAAAATGCATGTATCCCCAAAGCGAAAAACGGGAATACACCATGTTCGGATCGCTGTTTTGTTTTATGATCGTATCAAACTGCACTTTCACCATTTCTACTTCCGTAAGTATGTTTCCGCCGGTCATAAAAGGATTATCGATCGTAGAGTCGAACACATATACCGGCGTATTGTTATGATCCTGGTAAGTACCATTGAGCACAACGGAGTTATAGGAAGCCGAGCCATCCGGAAGCGCTGCCAGTGATACGTTATCACCGAAAAGATTATTCATGGTTACCTGCACACTGCTCGAAAAATCAGCGATCTGTGTATTCTCAAAAAGCACTTCCAGCTTGAGCACTTTAAAATTATATACACCCGGCTGCGGCTGCACGGGATCGGTGGAGCCCGGATTTTGCTGCTGCTGTGCTATATACGCAGGATCTTCATAATCGATGAGGCCGAACATGGAGCTGTGAGGCTGCATAGCCAGGCCGCCTGTGCTGGTTACATGATTGATGTTGATCCCAAAATGGTGCGCATTGAATTTTGAAAGATCGATACCTGCCAAAAGCCCTTTTAATTCAGGTGGAAAGCTGGTAAGGCTGATGTCGACTTTCAGGCAAAGGATGCCATTCCAGGTAGCATCATTTACAATTGTGTTAAAATTTTCGTAAAAGCTGTTTTTAACGTTGTTGGCTTTATCCTGCTGGTAACGGGCAACAGCGTTGTTTACATAATTTTGCAACCAGCCAGCCGCAGCCTGTACTTCACCTGTATTGATAAAATCAGTTGATTGTGTCCACTGCTCCGGATGTGTCATCATGTCTATCAGCTTACCCGGACAAAATTTAAAGATCAGCACATTCGAGTAATTCCCGTAGGAACAATTTTGGCCAACATTCAGCACAAACGGCCATTGGGCGATCGACATGAAATTTTCGAAGCCAGGCCCGGAAGGCTCTGTGTTATTGGGTGGCGGTGAGTTGGGCGACCATAATGTACCGATGTTGGCTGCTGATGTTGCCACCATAAAAAGCTGGTTGGTTTGCAATGCATCCGTCAGCAGGGGCGGTACATTTTCGAGCTGTAATGTACAGCTCAGCCCATTATCGTTGTTACTTGCCAGCTGTACCGTTTGGTATTCGCCGTTAGTACCCACCGTTGCAAGCAGGCCTTGCGGAGTTGTGGCAAGGGTCGGAGTTGTTACCGGAGGCAGTGTTCCTTTCAGATTCCTGGCTCCCGTAAGTAAAGGAGGCGTTGTGTTTTTTTTCTGCAGCCCTTTGCCGGATGAAGTGGAGAGCAGGCTTTTGCGTGTAGGGAACAATACCTGGTTCTCAAATTGCGGAAAATCCGTAATGAAAAATTCATCAGGATCGGTATTTGGATAGATAGTGGAATACGGCACTACCGGGAAACAAAAATTAGCAAGGCCCGAAGAAAGATCAACCGAAGGCGGCTCAAAAAACCACAGGAATGAAGCCGCCTGACCGCTCGTGCCTGTTGCATAAAGCGAGGAAGAAGGCGGTTGTGAATAGTAATAATTATTTTTTGCAAGCGGTGTGGCAGTTGTTAAAATATTTGCCCACGATGTAGTATAGGTATTTGAAAGCAGGTTTGCAGCTGGCACTGGCGGCGTGGTTCCATTGCTTGCCGGAAGCGGATATACCGGTGAATACGCATTGTTATCCGGATAAAAAACGAGTGTATCTCCCACATATCCATTGCCTGCAGGAACAAAGCCCAGTCCTTCTGTTGCCGACATTCCGCAGATCAGCTTTGGAGTAACGCTGGTATCGCCTGCTGCAAGGCTCATGTAAAAATTGCCTTTTGGTGCAAGGCAGTAGCTTGCAATTTGTTTGTTATCAATGGTGGACCAGGTGATCTCCGGCGTAAATACCAATCCACTGGTTGTTCCATCGGGTGTTAAAATAATTTCGTGCCCCATATCGGTTGTAAATCCCGAGATAAGCGGCGGTGAAGTGGGAAATGTAAAACAGGAGCGCACCCTGTCTGTTGGGTACAAGGGATCGAGGCTCACGCTGAATGTTACGCTGGAAGATCCATCCGCCGGTAAACCAAATACGGGATAGCTGTTTTGGATCACCATGGTACCCGGTGCAGCCTGCTGGTAAAAATATTTTATGCTCACATCGAGCGTCGTAAAGTTGTTTTGAAGGCTCCCGCCCTGAACGGTCATGGTAAATGGGAACGTAAGTGTAAATGCCGATGCGCCGGTAAGCGGCATGGAAACGGTTTGTTTAATTCCAAACATGTAGGAATCACCTGCTTCTGCATGCAATGCAATGCAAGTGCCCGGAGAAGGTGAGGAGGAACATGGGAATGGGCTGCTGAAGGAAAAAATATCATTTGTAGTATCCAGATCAATGCCCGATGATGTTGGAATGCTCAGGTAAATATTTTCGAAAAGAATTTGATTGCCCGCACCCATGTTTGTAAACAGGATGGGAGAAGGATTAAAGCCCGAGGATAATCCGTAGGCAAGCATGCTTTGAATAGCGTTGCTTGTAAATGCCGGAGCGGCAGGATCATCGATCCAAACATAATACCCGATCGCTTTGTTGTTTCTGCAGGTTGCAAGATAAGTTTCGAGATTTTGCAGGAACTGCGGATCAGCGGGCGCTGTGGTAGAAAAAATAAAATCACCGGGAGGATTGCCGGAAGGACTCAATACCATGTTCGTCCAGATGTCGGACAGTGTAGGGTTTTGAGGTACAGGAGCTCCGGGTGTGAACGAAACGTAAGCAAACCAATATGGCTGCGATGCGTTAACGCCTTGCGCCACGTAAAGAACCATATCTGAACTTTGTTGATCCAGACTGAATTGTATCATTAATTTTTATTGCTGTGGAGCAATCTGCTGCGTTGTGTACCAACCAGCTACAGTTCCTTTAAACCTTACGGTATCTGTGTTTGCGGAAACAACATAAATGTCGCCTTCAAGTGTAGATACCTGGTCAGGAGGATAATAAGCAACTGTGAAAGTTCCCCAGGCTTTGTTTGTGTTTGAAATGATATTGAATTGATAGTTTGGTGCTGCAGCTGTTAAAGTGCTCAACCCAACTAGCTCTCCGCCGATCATCAGTGTACAGTCGAGCTTATAGCCTGCTTTTGTAACGCCGTACTTTACTTTAAACGGCCCAAAATTTCGCATGCCTTTACTGACAGTATCATTTGAATTGAAAAGGGAGCTGTTAGTACTATTAATTCCTATACCTGGGAGTAGGGAAGAACGATTTTCAACACTGCCGCCCGAAAAAGGCAGTATGCTCAGGAGAGCGATGGACAGTATTGAAAAAAAGATTTTCATTCAGTTATTGGAATTTATTTAATTGAAAAAATCCGCAATGAAAAAGTTAAAAAAGGGAGAGAAAAAATTTCTCTCCCTCAAAAAGAATTACCACTGACCAACCTGGCCACTGCCTGTTCCTGCTCCACCGCGTGGTGAATTCCAGGAAAGAGAATTTGCTGTAAGCGAGTTGGTATCAGTACCTGTCGCAAAAAGCGCACTCACGTTACCGGATGTAGTTTCACTTCCAACCTGTAAGTTAGTCCAAATCAAATTTGGTGCTTGTGGTGTAAGGTTGTTTTGTGTTACAACACTTCCATTGATAGCTACACTCACAAAAATAGATTGTGCTGTAGTTGATGGTGTTCCTGTAATTACAAGTGGTCCGTAAGTGTTGCTGAATGGTGCTCCTGCTACTGCTGTCATGTTTTTAAGTTTTTAAAGGTTAATTATTGGGTTGATTACTAAAAGATTAATTATAAATTTTTTATGCTAAAAATAATTTTGATCATGGCAAAGTAAAAACATTATTTATCAATAAAACAAATCCATGCGTTGTTAAAAAACAGATCACAGCTATTTTTTGAGAATAGGACATGGGCGTTAAATTGCCTTTTAATAAAGAGTTTAAGCGTGTTCGTAGAATAAAATTTTCGCCGAAAAAATTTTTTATTTTTTTTTCGAATGAAATGTATTAGCAGGAATAAAAACGCTTTTCCATTTTTATTTAAAAAAATGGAGCTTGCTGAAATTGTTTAATTTTTTTGTCCGTTTCGTCCTGTTTATTTATTTATAGATTTACTCCGGTGGTTTTCTACGGCGGAAATATAAAACGTTTTTATTTAAAAGTCAAGGCTGGTTTTTTGCGAGTAGTTGGAGGTGATCCTGTCAGGCAGGAAGATTTTATGCAGTTTTGCAGTATTTACGGCATACCGGAAAGGCCGGGAACAAAAAAATGCACACCGGAATGATGTGCATTTTTATTGAAATTTAACAGAAATTTATTGTTTTCGAAAACAATAAAGCTGTTTTATTATTGTGAAATTAGTTTGCCCGAAGCAATTACTGTGTTGTTACGAATGATCCGGTAAAAATAAATTCCGGGTGTAAGATCAGCAGTTTCAATGGTGGTTGATTGGTTGGTAATATTCCGGGTTACTATTTCCGCACCTAAAATAGTGTACATTTTAAACTGATAATTTGTAAGCTGCCATTCTTTTAAAACAATATTTACAGAAGAGCTGAATGGATTTGGAAAAATACTTACGGATGAATTTTCCAGTCCGTATAATTCAATTCCAGCCGGAACGCATACTGCTGCCATGGTAGTGGAAACTGCCGTAGTTGTTAATGCGCCACCGGTAGTCAGCGCTCTTCCGTTAAGCGTTACACCTGTATTTAATGCGCCCATTGCGCCGTTGTTGCAAACAATTGTTCCGCAAAAAACCGAATAATTATTGATGCCGACAGCGCCTTCAACTTTCCAGAATACATTTTTTGCCTGCGTGCCATTTATCAAAAGCACTTTTGAATAGGTGCTGGTAGAAAGTGCGCCGTTTATTTTGATCACAAATACCGCGTTTGTATTTCCCTGCGCATCCAGGTAAAGCGTATCTGTAAACACAGTGGCTGCATTTAATAAATACGTATGCGGTGTAAGCACCAGACTGTTCCCAAACTGGGCGGGATACAGCAATTCAATATCGTAGGGCAATGTGTTCAGGTAATTATATACATTCAGCAGATCGGCAGCGCACGTGGCGGTGGAAGCATCGGGGATGGGGTGAATGGTACCTGTTACCATGGCAGCTGTATAACCGGTTGTTAAACCTGTATTGGTTCCAACATCGCCGGTAACGTGCGTTATACCTGAGTTGGAAACGGCTCCGTTAGCAGAAAAAATTCCGTAACATTCCGTAGAGGCAAGTGCCGGTGCGGTTGGGCCTGTAAGTACAGGGCTTCCACAACCAATGGGTGTGTATCCCAGGATCCCGTCAAGCGTTACTGCGCCTGCGGTAGAAAGCGCTCTGCCTTCCAGTGTATCGTTTGTATTCATGTTGATGGCAGCATTGTTTGCGATAACGGTGCCACGCATCGTAGTGCCTGCAGCCATGCTCACAAGTCCTTCCACTTTCCAGAAAACATTGCAGGCTTGCGCGCCATTGATGAGCTTTACTTTTGCATTGGCATTGGTTGAAAAAGATCCCTGTAGCTGAAAAATAAATACTGCATTGGGATCGCCTTGTCCGTTCAGGATCAGATTTAAATTAAGCGTGGTGGCACCGGTTATTTTATAAACGCCTGCATTCAGGGTTTGTCCGTTGCCGAGCAGGGAGGCCGGGAAAAATGCGGGAACCCTGCTGTTTAGCTGGTTGTAGGCTGTAAGCAGATCTGCAGCGCATTGTCCGCTGGCAAGATCGCCATCGTGCATAACACCGTTCACATTTCCAAAGCCGGTGCTGGAACCGTTGTTAGTGCCAACATTACCGGTTAAATGCGAGATGCCTGAATTGGTGACAGCGCCGTTGGTGGAAAATAAAACAAAATTTGCTGCTGTTCCCAGGTTGGGCGCTTGTGCGAAATTGATGATGGGTATTAGCAATAATGCTGCTATTGCAAATACTTGAAGTGGTTTGTTTTTCATGTGTTTAGTTTAGCTTGTGAATGAATTTTCACAAGATGAATTGTAAGATGAGAGGGTATGCTTTACTTTATTTTGAGATTAGGTGCACAGAAGTATGCAAGGTTGTGATCTGCTTTAAACAATACATGTACCATGTGCGTGTTTGTTAATTTGAGGGCGTTACAGCGGTGCATTGCTTTTTGGAAATTTATTTTTATCTCCAAAAGGGAAGCAATGTGCCCGTATTGGGAAATAAATTTTCCCTTAATGGGAAACCCGCAGGCTCGTGAAAATTTCTGGCAGAGACGCAAAGAACGCAAAGGCTGTATGATTTTCTGTGTGTTTCTCCCGGATGCGCTCCTGTGGAGTGATAAAACATGCAGTATAGCAAGGCCTGCCTCCTGTTTTCTTTTGTGTTTTATGTGGTGAAAAGCGCACCGTATTGTTTCGCTCCGGCTGAGCATCTTTTTTGATTGTATTCAATCCGGATCATACGGAAACAAAAAAATAGAAGCAGGCCTGTACGTTAAATAGTCGTACATTTCATGAATATCTAAAGTATACATACCGGTTTTTAATCTTACTACTGTTTACTTCCTTTATCCTGAACCGATTTGTATTGGGTTTGCATAACCACTGATACATTTTTTTGTTGTTATGCTGAAATTTAAAATAAAATCGTACAGATGGATCCTGCGGAAAAAACAGACAATGCAATTGCTGAAAAATATGCTGAAGAATTAAAGCTTACTAAAGAATTGCTTGCATACGAAGGCAAAGAAAAAATTAAGCGTGCTGCCGAACTGGTAATTGCTAATATAGAGCTGGCATTTCAAAATGTGGAGAAAGCAAAAAGAGAGGCGGAGCTGATGATTGCCAATAAGGAGCTGATCTTCCAGAACGAAGAAAAAGGAAAACGCGCAGCAGAATTGATCATTGCCAACATTGAGCTGGCGTTTCAAAACCAGGAAAAAGCAAAACGTGCAGCAGAACTGATCATTGCCAATAAGGAACACGCATTTGAAAGTGAAGAAAAAGAAAAACGCGCTACCGAGCTGATAATTGCCAATAAAGAGCTGGCTTACCAGAATGCGGAAAAGGAAAAACGTGCCAATGAGCTAAGTATTGCAAATACAGAGCTGGCGTACCAGAACGGGGAAAAAGAAAAACGTTCGGATGAGCTGATGATTGCAAATAAGGAACTGTTATTCCAGAGCGAAGAAAAAGGAAAGCGTGCGGCTGAGCTGGTTGTAGCAAATACAGAACTGGCGTACCAGAACGAAGAAAAAGGAAAGCGCTCGGATGAGTTGCTGATCGCAAATAAGGAGCTGTTATTCCAGAATGAAGAAAAAGGAAAACGTGCGGCAGAACTGGTAATTGCCAATGAAGAGCTGGCTTTTCAAAATGAAGAAAAAGGAAAACGCGCAGCAGAGTTGATCCTTGCCAACCTGGAGCTTGCTTTTCAGAATGAAGAAAAAGAAAAGCGGGCAACGGAAATGAGCATGCTCAACAAAGAGCTGGAACAATTTGCTTTTATTGCCTCGCATGACTTGCAACAGCCCTTGCGCACGGTATCCAATTACATGCATTTGTTTGAAGAAAAATACCTGGAAGAGCTGGATGAAAATGCCGGAAAATATATTCACTCTGTAAACAATGCCATTAAGCGGATGAGCCAGCTGATCAATTCATTGCTGATTTTTTCACAGCTCGGTAATAATAGAAAGCTGGCAACTGTTGATCTCCAAAAAGTATTGGAGGATGTAATGGAAGATCATGAAACATTGATCAGATCATCCAATACAACAATTGAAATTTCCGGAATGCCGGTATTGAATGTATACGAAACGGAAATGCATCAGCTGTTTCAGAACCTGATCACCAATGCGATCAAATTTCAGAAGATCGATGGGAAGCCAACGATCCATATTTCGGCAGAAGAAAAAGGCGGAAAATGGTTATTTACGGTGAAAGATAATGGCATTGGCATTGATCCCGTTTATTTTGGAAAAATATTTGATATTTTTCAGCGCCTGCACGGACAAAAAGAATACGAAGGAAGTGGGATCGGATTAGCAAACTGCAAAAAAATAGTGCAATTGCACAACGGTGAGATCTGGCTGGAATCGGCGCTTAACAAAGGAACTACGTTTTATTTTACAATACCAATCTTAACACTATGACACATAAATTAAACTGCATCATGCTGGTGGATGATGATGAGGACGACAATTTTTTTCATGAAATGGCCATCATTGATAACGACCTGGCAAATACGGTGATCGTTCAAAATTCAGCGAAAAAAGCATTGAGTTACCTGAAAGAAAAAACGGATCCCTTATCCGATCTTATTTTTTTAGACATTAATATGCCGGGTATGACCGGTTGGGAATTTTTGGAAGAATACAATCACCTGAATAAGGAATTACAGGGCAAAGCAGTGATCATCATGCTTTCTACATCCGCAAATAGTAAGGACATTACGAAAGCAAAAAACTGGGATTTTGTTTCGGATTACATTACAAAACCATTGACAAAAGAAGCAATGGAAATTATTATTGAAAAATATTTTTAGAATAAAAATTCAATAGGAAGAGATTGAAAAAATGCACATCATTCCGGTGTGCATTTTTTAATTTAGGTTATGTTGTAGTAAAATGTTTTTTTTTACAATGTTCACAAATAATACTGTCATCGTTCACAAATAATACTGTCATCCCGGGCTTGACCCGGGATCTGCTAAATACTTGCAGCGTCTACACAGTTCTTAATTGGCAGATCCCGGGTCAAGCCCGGGATGACAGCTGAAGAAAGTATTTCTGTTTCCATAAACAACAATGTTCTACAACATAACCTTACAAATTTCCTGATTTCATTTAATTTTTTCCCTTGAAACGATTGAACCGCATGGAGTTTTTCTTTGACAGTGCTTGTTTTACTTTTTTATTTTCCTGGTGAAAAGTCACTTCTTCACGCTGATGAAATTTATTTTCGGCTTCATGCGTTTCCAATGTAGTGATCGGGCGCTGCTCCCCGATTTTCGGGATCAGGTGCAGATCTTCACCATGAAGCTCAAGAGAAGGGAATGGGCTTGCAGGTGTTTCCGGGTTAATGATATGAGGTTGTATTTTTGCAGGTTCTGTTACCGGTGCAACCGGCGCTTTTTTAACCGGTGGTTTTGCAGGTGCTGCCGGTTTTTTAACCGCTACTTTTTTTACAGGTGCTGTTGATTTTTTAACGATTGCTTTTTTTACCGGTGCAGCCGATTTTTTTGCAGCTACTTTTTTAGGTGCTACTTTTTTAACCGGCGCTTTTGTTTTTTTTGCGGCTATCTTTTTTACTGGTGCAGCTTTTTTAACTACTGCTTTGCTTTTTTTTACTGCAGCACTTTTTGCAGGTGCTTTCAGTTTTTTAGCAGCAATGCTTTTTAGTTTACCTTTTATTGAAGTGATTTTTTTAGCAGCTACTTTTTTAGCAACCGGTTTGGAAGCAGATTTTGCTTTCTTAATTGTTACTTTTTTTGTAACCACTTTTTTAGCGGACATTTTTTTTACCGGTGCTTTTGCTTTCTTAGCAGCAACTTTCGCTTTTGGTTTTGCCGGAGTTTTTGATTTTTTTGCCATGATCTTATTTTTTTTAATTGGTTATGTTTTCTGATCGATTGCCTTCGATAAACAAAAGCATGTGATTTTCAATTAAAAAAAGATGCCATGTTTGAAAAATCTAAAAACGGAACAGTGTTTTTTAGCTTATTTTTTAAATTAATAAAGACGTTTTGCCGGATCTGAACACAGGATGAATTTATTTTAAATAAGTATCCGGAACTTTGCACCATGAAAAGAAATTATTTTAAAAACGTCATTGCGAGGGCTTTTCGCCCGAAGCAATCTCATTCTAGATTATATACTGGTGTGAGATTGCTTCGGGCGAAAAGCCCTCGCAATGACGTAGTAATTAAAAAATTTGGTTATGTTGCAGAACATTATTGTTTATGGAAACAGAAATACTTTCTTAAGCTGTCATCCCGGGCTTGACCCGGGATCTGTTAAATACTTGCAGCGCCTAAACAGATCTTAATAGGCAGATCCCGGGTCAAGCCCGGGTTGACAGCTTAAGAAAGTCTTTCTGTTTCCATAAACAATAATGTT
>JAOQAG010000008.1 GCA_025963715.1 Bacteroidota bacterium | reverse complement strand
TTGGCAGATCCCGGGTCAAGCCCGGGATGACAGCTTAAGAAAGTATTTCTGTTTCCATAAACAATAATGTTCTACAACATAACCATACAAAATAAAAGCATTTGGTATAAACTTCCCGATAGTCATTAAAAATTAACAAACAAACATTTGCAAATAAATAAGCACATCCGTTAAATTTGTGCATCAAACATTAAAAAATAAATCATGAAAAAAATAGTACTATTCTCCGCTCTACTTTTAATAAGTGTTGCTTCTTTTGCAACAGGAACAATGGCTTCCGACACCAATAAAACAGATGCATCCGGAAAAAAAACAGGTTTGTGGAAAGAAAAGCTGGCACAATCCGACTGGTATGGGAATTATGAGAACGACCAGAAAGAAGGACTTTGGATCGGGTATTACATGAACGGAATCATCAGCAATATTGATGAATACAAACATGGAAAGAAAAACGGTTACAGCATTGCAATTGATAAATCCGGCTTTTATTACCAGAAGCAATATTTTGTAAATGATACACTGGATGGAATGGCTGTTGCTTATTTTTCCGGTGCTAAATTACGTTCGGAGATCGATTATAAAATGGGCATATTGAATGGTGTTAAACGCTTGTATTATTCCGATGGAAAAATGCAGGAAGAAGGTTATTTCAAAAAAAATGTGCGCGATGGAAAAACGAAATGGTTTGATGCCGAAGGAAAAGTAAGCGTGGAATACACTTATGTGAACGGAAACATTAACGGGCCAATGAAAACATTTTTCAAAAATGGCAACATCAATTCCGAAGTAACTGCTGTGAATAACCTGGAAGAAGGCGTTTACAACGAATATTTTGAGAACGGAAAATTAAAGATCACCGGAAAATACGTGCATGGCAAAAAAGAAGGCGCCTGGAAAGAAATGAACGAGGATGGCAAAGTGATCAAAACCGAAAATTATAAAAACGGCGAGCTGAAATAGCTCCTCATTCCGTACAAAAAAGGATTAGTATATTTGCAGCGCTTTACATTTATGTGAAGCGCTTTTTTTTATGTTTAAAAACAAAAATCTTTTACTGCTGCATTTTATTGTCCTGATCTGGGGATTTTCCCCGATCCTCGGCAAGCTCATTAACCTTGAAGGAATCGTTGCCTATCAATTAGTGTGGTTCCGTATGCTCATTACCGTCATCACGGTTGCTGTGTTTTTGCTGATCACAAAACAAAGCATCCGGCTTCCGCGAAAAGATATCCTGACACTGATAGGCGTGGGAACCATCATTGCTTTCCATTGGTTTTGTTTTTACAACGCCATCAATGTTTCTAACGTTTCCGTGACGTTGGTAGCATTTGCAACCGGCACTTTATTCACCTCCATTATCGAACCGATCTTTTACAAACGCAAAATTATTCGTTACGAAATTGCATTCGGGATGGTCATCATTGCTGCCATTGCCATGATCTTCAACGTTGTGGAAACGCAATACGTATGGGGAATTGTGTTTGGGATGCTGGCGGCGCTTACCTCTTCCTTTTTTACAGTATTCAACGGTTTACTGGTTAGGCGCATTCCTTCTTCCATCATTGCGTTTTATGAGTTGGGCGGCGGCTTTCTGGCATTCACTGTTTATCTGTATTTTGCCGGACAATTTAAACCCACATTTTTCGAACTTACGCAAAAAGGGATCGGCTGGTTATGTGTTCTTTCCATCGTAGGTACTGCATACCCGTTCATTGCCAGCGTTAACCTTATGAAAAAGATCAGCCCGTATACCGTAACACTTACCGTAAACCTCGAAACCGTTTACGGGATCATCCTTGCGTATTTTATCTGGAAAAAAGACGAAGCCATGACACCCGGATTTTACATTGGAACGCTCATCATCCTTTCGGTGATCTTCGGTAACGGCTTGCTGAAAAACTATCTGAAGAGAGCATAAAAAAACGCCTCCGCGGTTCTGCAGAGGCGTTTTACTTATACCCTTATCCCCATAAGGGCATTGACCTATTCAAGCAATCAAATAAATCAATTTTTTATAAAACGTCCGGTTATTTTTTGTCCGTCGGTTTTTTTCAATTCAATAAAATAAATGCCGTTCATTAAATTTCCGATCATTACTTTCTGAACCGTATTGTTTTTATTTACCGCTTCGGTTTGTACTAAACGCCCCTGTAAATCATAAATATTAATTGCAGTAATATTCTCCGCATGTTCCATCGCAATGGTAATTTCTTCCGTTGCCGGATTCGGATAAATGCTGATCATATTATTTGTTTTCATTTCCGCCACACTTGCGTTTACCGCGATCGTGTTCAACGTTTGGTTGGTGATCACCGGTGCATTGTAATCAAAATAAATAGCAGCCGAATTTTTTATCTGTGTGCCCGGCGACAGGTGCGCTTTTTGTTTGATCGAGTAAGAGATCAATCCGCGGCTGTCCATATCATTCCGGTCTTTCCAGTCCAGGTTGATATTATCAAACGTAAATTTTACCACACCGTTCTCTGTCATTGTTGCCGTGTACGGATGATCCGAATAGCCCGGTTTCAGGGAATTCCAGTCCAGGTCGGCATCCAGCGTATCCATTACTACCACTTTTTGTGCATAGTACGATCCTGTATTCTGGAAGTGAACCACGTAATCCAGTACGCTGTCAGCAGTAGTGATATCGCCCGTTGCGCCGTATCCTTTCGGGCTTACTTCTTTAAAATTCGGGTCGTACGATCCGATCACCGTTGTTTGATAATGCTGTACGTTGTTCCAGGGTGTAAAATCGCTCAACCAGCTATTCATCGGCGCTGCAGCTGCAATGGTATCGTAAAAATTAACCAGTGTGTTCAGCGGAATGTTGGTTGCTACCGTATTGTTCGAATACAACATCGTAGACGAACCCGCTGCCATTGTTGGGAATCCGCTTGTAACACTGTACCAGTTCGGTTCTGCAACCGGGCTCAATTGCGAGTAAACCGATGGCGACGTTCCTGTAAAAGTCAGCTGCCCGTCATGTCTGTAACCCAATTGAATAGCAGATTCCGGTACCGTACCGTCGTTCTGTATGATGAGTCCCTGCGTGTACGTGTTGCCCGGGATGGCATTGTTCACAAACGTTCTCAGGATATGCATGTCGTGGATCGTATTCATGTTATTTGCAAAATTAACCGTATTCACACAGCTCGAAGCAGCAGTAACAGTTACCAAAATAGCATTGCTTTGGCAGCTTGCCAGCGGGTATGCATATTGTACCGATTCCGATAATGTGTAAGTACCGCTTGGTACTAAAAATGAATAATCGCCATTCGCATCCGTAAATGCGTAACCGAAATTATTACAATGCATCATAATATGCTCAATTCCAGGTTCCCCGCTATCGTACACACAATTACTGTTTAAATCCTGGTACACCTTTCCGGTGATGGTGCAATAACAATTGTCGTTAGCCGGATTGTAACCAACGTATGCATGATTATTATAATAATTCTGCGTGCATCCGTTTGCATCCGTTACATACACATAATAATTACCCGCAGTTAAGCTTGTTGCATTCGGGCCGGTTTGTCCATTGCTCCAGTTGTAAGTATAAGGCGCTGTTCCGCCGGTTGCGTTTGCAAGGATACTTGCATCGGCTGAATAAATACAGCTGGCTTGTGTACTGCTAAAGCCAATGTTAATAGGGCTGGTAGCTACTACATCTGCATATTTTGTTACAGAGCAGCCAACAGCATCTGTGATCAGGCAGGAATAAGATCCCATAGGTACACTTGTTATAGCAGGCGTTGTTGCGCCATTATTCCATGAGTATGTAAAGGGAGGAGTGGTGCCGGTGGCAAAAACATTTACGGTTCCCGTAACAGCCGGACAAACAGGATTGGAAGGAGCTATAGAAGCAACAATAATGCTTACAGGAGGAATAGTAACCGTACCCGTTCGCACACAACCCACCGCATCCGTTACAGTAAATGTATATTCGCCGGGCGCTAAACCGCTGAGAGCAGCTCCGCTTAATACAGGAGTGGTGTTCCAGTTAATAGTGTATGGCACTGTTCCGCCACTGATAGAAAGATTTGTAGTTCCTGTGGGAGCAGTACAAGAGCTCGCAGTAGTTGTATAGGTAACTGTAATAGGAGTTGTTGTATTGATGTAAGTATATTCTGTGCCGACACAGCCATTCGCATCTGTAACCGTTACATTTAAGTTTGTTCCGCCTGCAAGGCCGCTGGCTGTTTGCCCCGTCATGCCATTGCTGTACACATAAGTATACGGTGGCATTCCGCCCGACCCGAAAGAGATCACGCTTCCGTCGTTTTGTAAACAGGTAGCATCAGTAGCTACAGGATTTGCCCCAATGGTAACAGCCTGGCTTATGTAGCCGTACCCTAACTGGTAACAACCCTGCGCATCCGTTACTGTCACATCGCAGCTGCCGCGCGACAATCCGCTGAGAGTAGAAGTTGTTGCACCGTTCTGCCATAAATAAGTATAGGGTGCCATTCCGCCCGAAATTCCAGTTACCATTGCTGTTCCATTGGTACAGTTTGCATCGGTAGTAGGAACAGAAAAGCTGATCCCCGAAATATTTTGAATGTAAATAGCGGCGGATGAATCGGTACCGCTTGTAATCATACATCCTGCAGCATCCGTTACAATCGTGGAATATTCGCCTGCAGGCAAGGTCATTGGATTACCGGTTCCTACATAACTGCCTGTACCGGCCCAGTTAAAATTATACCATTGTACCGATGCTGGCGCTGTTCCACCATTGATAGTGATCTGCGCCGTTCCTGTTAAAGAAGGACAGATCGCATTTGTTGTAACCGGGGCATCCACTGTAAATGGCACATTCATTCCTGTAGCGGAAGTATAAACTGGCATTGGAATACTCGATGAGTTTGCATACACATAGATGATCGCATTGCCAATATTCCGGAGTGTATCATTTACCGAGAGTACACCGGTATGTTGAAAATAACCGCCGGTTCCGTCGTAATACGAAAAGTCAATAGGAGGTGTTAACCCGGTTGTGCTTACCGCAAGTATGCCGTTATTGTGACAAGGCTGTTGTATGGTTATACAGCTGATTGTTTGTGCATTTCCTTTGCACCACAGTGCTAAAAATGCACCGGCAAGTAGTAATTTTTTCATTGCAGGAAGTCGTTTTTTGTAATTCGTAAATTTTTTCATAATGCTTGCAATTTAAATTGTTTTATTTTAAATAAATGCTTGCAATATGCACCGGGGATGGCAACGGAGAATTAAAGGAATTAATTCATTTTGCCGGATACACAAGGGGGGAATTGTAATTTAAGACAGGCAGGTAATAAAACGCTACAATATAAATGTAGCGTTTTATTGGCCGGACCTCATTTTATTTATTATTTACTGATCACTATTTTTTTGGTAGTAATCCGGTTATTCGTTTTCATTTGCAGTAAGTACAATCCCGGTGCAATGCCATCAGCATTCCATACAGTAGAATAAGATCCTGCCGATTTCTGACTGCTTTCCAGCAGCGCTATTTTATTTCCTAAAAGATCCATTACTGTTAATTCAACAGCTGCATTTTTAGAAATGGAATAGTTAATAGTTGTACTTCCGTTGAACGGATTCGGATAATTTTCAAGTATACTTGCCGCTTCACTTGCTTCATTTACACCGGTTGTAAGAGGCGCAAGCACAGTAACGCTGATCGTGCTGGTAGAACGGCCTGCAATTAAAGAATCGCAATGTGTAGCAGTACAAACAGTATCAGTAGAAGTAATTGTTAAGCATAAATAATACGGACCTGTTCCGGCATACGTGTGGTTTGGATATGCTGCCGTAGATGTAGCGCCATCACCAAAATCCCACAGGTAAGTAATTCCGCTTCCCGGAGAAGTTGCATTGTTGTAAATGTTGAAATGATACAGATCCAGCGAGTCCTGTGCAATGGTAAATGCTGCACTGCAATGGTTGCTTACATTCACATAATTATTGTGCGTAGCTCCGCAACCCGGATCGGTGCTGGATGTAACGCCAAGCTGCACATAATAAGTACCGCTTGCAGCATAAACATGGTAAGGATTGGCAAGAGTAGAAGTATTGCCATCACCAAAATCCCAGTAATACGTATCGCCGCTACCGGTAACAGAAGAAGTAAATGTTTCGCCAAATCCGCTTGCATCCGCTGTGGATGTAAAATAAGCGCCACAGCTGTTTACCATCACGCTATCGCAATACGTAACAGAGCAGCTGATCGAAGGATTATTGACCGTTAAGCAGGCCGTATACATTCCCGGGCCGTAACTATGCACTGCATTTCCGTATGTTGTAAGTGTATCTCCGTCGCCAAAATCCCAGAAATAACTGGTACCGGTTCCTCCCGATGATGCATTCACAAAATAAATATACCCCAGGGAATCAACCGCCGTGTAATGTGCAAAACAAGCCGGTGGAGTAATGTGAATTACGCTTAAAACGTAAGAAACCGTGTCGCTGCAGCCACCGCCCAATGCCAGCGAATCATACATCATCAGCGTTACCGTATCTGTTCCGGTAAATGAATAAGTATGCGTTGGCGAAGCACTATAAGCAGATTGCCCGTCGCCAAAATCCCAGGCATATTGTACGCTGCCTGCCGAACTTGATGTATTTGTGAAAGATACCACACCATTATTGGTAGTATCCACCACATAAGTAAAATTTGCAGTACACTGCGCACTTGCTTTGAAGCCAAATGTTATTAGTAGAATAACTGTCAAAGCTTTTGTAAGCTTTAACAAAGGGCTTGTTCTGTTTGTATTTTCTGTTTTCATGTAGATTGATTTATAATAATTATTAATATGATACAAAGATGTTTTTTAAAAATAACGTTCACAAGATCAAAATTTGATTTTCTTACCTGTTCAACTTAATTTTTTTGTTTTATAAATTTGATGGAATAATGCTTTTTATCCGATAAATACACTTCTGCATGGTAAACTCCCGGAGCCAGGTTTTGAATATCAATGGTGTTTTTCCTTTTTTCGGTTAGCACCGCTTTGCCCGATGTATCATAAATAATAACCGTTTCTACCGGCGTATTTGCAACGTTTTCAATCGTTATCCTGTCCGTGCCCGGATTCGGATACAGCTTGATAATGCGGTTAATGTCCAGCTCGTTCACGCTTTCCGGATATTCGATAAATACAGGAAATTGCAGCGAGTCGTGCGGCTCGAACACAGCACCGCTGTTGTAACTTGCCACCGGCCATACAACGATCACATCTATCCCGTAACGGTACATTCCTGTGGAAACAGTATAATTGGTAGTATACGTTGCCAGTATGCTATCGCCGGGATTAAAACCGCTCACGTATAAGGTGTCTGTATTAATGGCCGCAGAATCAATCACTCCGGGAAAGGTGGTATCCTGTACTCCAACATGAATGTTGATCTTCCCGTTAAAAGGAGCGGAGCCGTAATTTTTGACCCACACACCAATCGTGTCGGGTGCTCCGTTCACTACCGTATCGTAGTGGGCAAACAAGCCAGTGGTAGGAAAAAGGTGTCCCATTCCTATATTTACCTGCGCTTTGCTGCCTATTGAAAACAGTACAAATACTATTAATAAGATCTTTTTCATAACACATTATTTTAAGTGCTGAAACAAAAATATCCAATAAAGTGTACCCGTTCAATTAAAATTTGTAACTTTCTTACGCATTCAAAGTATAAAAAAACATGCAGGTTTTACAGAATATCATCGGTGTAATGTCCAAAGAAGAGATCCGGCATTACAAACTTTTTATCAACCGTACGGAAAAAGAAAACAGGAGAGATGAAATTTTATTTGATTACATCCGCAAACAATTTCCGGAATACGAAGAAGAGAAGATCCATAAAAAATTATACAGCGCCGAAGATAAAAATGCGCTGTACCGCTTAAAAAACAGGCTGCTCGAGGATATCAGCAAAAGCCTTACAACAAATTATTACGATGCAACGGAGCTGAATTTTATCTCCAACAATTTAGTGTTAGCGCGTTTGTTTCAGCAAAAATCCCAATATAAAATTGCATTTTATTACCTCGGTAAAGCCGAAAAAAAAGCGGTGGAAAAAGAGTACATCGACTGGCTTGACATTATTTACGGGGATTACATCAAGATCTCGCATGAAACGCTGGAAATAAACCCCGAAGATTACATCCGGAAACGGAAAGAGAACCGCTCCAAATTAAACAAGGTCCAGGAGATCGATAACATTCTTGCAGCGCTCATCTACCGGATCAAAACCACGCAGAATTTTGCAAAACAAAACAGCGGGATCCTGCAGCTGCTTCAAAAAACAGTGAGCGATTTTTCCAAAAGCAAAGAAGTAAAAAATAGTCCTGTGCTGCGTTTTAAAATTTACGATTCCGTGAGCCGGATCTTATTGCAGCAACAAAATTTTCCGGCACTGGAAAAATACCTCGTGAAAACATACACTGAGTTTACTTCGCAAAAATTATTCAATCAGAACAACCACGATACCAAGCTGCAAATGCTCACGTATTTAATTAATTCGCTGTTTAAAAACGAGAAAAATGATCTCTCGCTGGAATATGCACAACAGCTAAAAACCGCCATGCAGGAGCACAACAGCCTGCTGTATGATAAATACCTGTTCTATTATTACAATTCGCTGGTGATCAATTATTCTGTAAAAAATATTGACAAGGCAATTGAAATCCTGCAGGAAGCAAAAACCGACCAGGTGATCAAAAAGCTGCCGATGTACAACGTGTTTGTATACCTCAACCTGGCCGTGCTCAACTTCGGCAAAGGCGAATTCAGGGAAGCACTGAAAAACCTGGTAAAGCCATTGCTGGAAGATGCATTTAGTAACCTCGATGAATCGCTGCGCTTTAAGCTCGCCGTTTTTGAGCTCATGATCCGCTTTGAGCTCAACGATTACGATTACCTGGAACATAAAACCGAACGGCTGAAAAAAGAGTACGGCGCCCTGCTTAAAAAAGTAGAATTCAAACGCCAGCAGCAATTGATCGCCGTTATCGAAAAAATGATCGTTTCCGACAATGTAAAAAAGGATAAAACACTGCAAAAGATTGCTGCCGGGCTGATAGCCGAAAAAGGACAAACCTCCGATTCCGACATTGTAAATTACCGGAACTGGCTTAAAAAGAAGCTGAACGCGTAGAAAATAATACTGCTGAAATGCTGTGTATCGGAACGCAGATCAAAAATGATCTTTATGATATAAAAAAGATCGCCTGTGGCGACTTATGATTTAAACTTATGATTTGATCGTAACACAAATTTGTCAGATCGATATTTAATTATAATTGTCTTGGATACATCAAACACAGTGCATCAATCACAATTAAAAACAATGTTCTCCCGGGTAGACGTTTTTGGCCTTGTTCAGTAATAGCGGGAATAATTGCCCGCGGTGTCATGTTGCGTAGAAAATTTAAAAATATTCTCAAATCAAGTAATAATACCAATTGGCAATTATTACCCGTGGTTGTCAAGCCGCGCTAGCGGAAGGACAAATTACCTTACAAGGCAAAAAAGGTTTTTGTTACTTTTTGGCTACAAAAAGTAAGAAGATAAAAACAAGAAGGTTTTTAATCCTGAAAAGACGAATTAAAATTCCGTTATCAAAGCCAAATTCAATAAAAAATCCCAACTTTCTCGTAACTTTGTACCCTAATTTTTATGCAATGAGTTATTCCATTTACTGCAACAGCTTAACACACTATTCAAGATATAAAACGCGTGTTGTAAACATCGGCGATGTACCCATGGGTGGCGACAACCCTATCCGCCTGCAATCCATGACCACCACCGATACCATGGATACCATTGCCACTGTGGAGCAAAGCATCCGCATGATCGATGCCGGTTGTGAATACGTGCGTATTACTGCACCCAGCCTTAAAGAAGCGCAAAACCTGGAGAACATAAAAAAAGAATTGCGTAAGCGCGGTTACAATGCACCGCTGGTCGCCGACATTCATTTTACACCCAATGCCGCAGAATTAGCAGCGCGCATCGTGGAAAAAGTACGTGTGAATCCGGGTAATTACGCCGATAAAAAGAAATTTGAATCCATTGAATATACTGACACCGCTTACATTGCAGAGCTTGACCGCATCCGCGAACGTTTTACACCGCTCGTAAAAATATGTAAAGAATACGGCACCGCAATGCGTATCGGCACCAACCACGGCTCGCTGAGCGACCGGATCCTCAGCCGTTACGGCGATACGCCATTGGGAATGGTGGAAAGCGCGCTCGAATTTTTGCGCATCTGCGAAGACCACAATTACTACAACATTGTACTTTCCATGAAAGCCAGCAATCCGCAGGTAATGGTACAGGCCTACCGCTTGCTGATCCTGAAAATGCAGGAGCTGAACATGAATTATCCTTTGCATTTAGGCGTTACCGAAGCAGGTGAAGGAGAAGATGGCCGCATTAAATCGGCAGCAGGGATCGGTACGCTGCTGGAAGACGGCATTGGCGATACCGTACGTGTTTCCTTAACGGAAGATCCTGAATTTGAGATCCCGGTTGCAAAAGCGCTGGTCGACAGGTACTCCAAACGTGCTGCACAGAAAGCGATCCCGGAAGTAAAACGTTCGGTAAATGTACCCGCTACATTTGAATTGCCGTATTCGCCTTACGATTACCAGCGCCGCAAATCCACGGAAGTAAACAACATCGGTAAAACAAATGTACCGCGTGTAATTGCCGATTTCAGCGGAAAACAGAACATTAACCCTGCTTCGTTTTTTGCGGTAGGTTACAATTATTCAGTACCAACCGACAAATGGAATTTAAGCGACCAGGCCTGCGATTATATTTTTGTGGGCGATAATAAAGTAGATTTTCCGATCCCTGGAACGCTTGGTCTGATCTATGATGCAGCCACCTGGCAACAATTGAAAAACAAGATCAGATCGTATCCGTTATTTACATTTTCCGAATACGTAAAATCCGAAAATAAATCTACGGAGATCAATTTTGTGAAGATAAACATCGATGATGTGATGAAAGGTTTTTCCGGTATGGATCTAACACACGTGGTATTTGTGCTTGAAACTGCAAACGAGCATGGCATGGCAGAGCAGCGCCGCGCTTTCATCGAATTAATGGATCATAATGTGGATGTGCCGGTGATCGTAAAACGCGATTATAAAAATATTTCCGAAGAAGATTTTCAGCTGCATGCCTCCACCGATTTTGGCGCTTTGTTGCTGGATGGTTTTGGCGACGGGATCTGGATAGATCAGGCCGGTTGCGCTTCTCCTAAAAATGTAAATTCAACTGCATTCGGGGTCTTACAGGCTACCCGTACCCGCATTTCCAAAACGGAATACATCTCCTGCCCATCCTGCGGCCGTACGCTGTTCGACCTGCAGGAAACTACTGCAAAAATTCGCCAGCGCACCGATCATCTGAAAGGTGTAAAAATTGGTATCATGGGCTGTATTGTAAACGGGCCGGGCGAAATGGCGGATGCCGATTATGGATACGTAGGAACCGGGATCGGTAAAATTACCCTGTACAAAGGACGCGATGTGGTAGAGCGTAATATCCAATCCGAAAAGGCGGTAGATGCATTGATCGACCTGATCAAAAAGCATGGCGACTGGATGGAAAAAGGTGTCTGATTTTCAATTTTTTTGTACATTTGATCTCATAAACTAAAAACATCCCCGTGTAATTACTCCAAATTAGATGAACGGAAAACCGGTTCCTCTATTCTGACGTAAATCATGTGGGCAATAAAATAAACTAAAAAACAAACACATGAAAAAACTGTACTCACTTTTCTTTATTTGTGCTTCTTCTACTCTAAGTGTTTTTGCACAAACCCCACCGCTTCCCAATGGCGGATTTGAATCCTGGGAAGGATCCGGTTCCAGTATGGAACCTGTAAGTTACAACTCCAATAAAACCGGTACGGGTTATGCCACTTCCGGCCCTCAAACACTGTTTCAGGACAATACAACAATGCACTCGGGAACATACTCCGCACGTATGGAAACCGTTTCATTCGTTATTGCAACTGTAAACGGTTCCTTAACTTCCGGAATTGTAAACGCTCCGTCTACCAATAAATTACAGGGTTACCTCGGAACGATCCAGAATACAACTACCACCGATATCCGCCGCATCAGCTTTGATGGCCGTCCGGATAGTTTGGTTGGCTGGTACAAATACGTACAATCCACTTCTACAAGCGGAACAGGCGGAGCAAACGAGCAGGGAAAAGTTCGCGCGATCCTGCACATGGGACACTACTACGATCCTGAAACACCGGTATCGTCCAACCACCCTGATTCTACAGTAAATAAAATCGGGGATGCTACCTTTTTAACGCCAATGGCAAACGTGAGCGCTTGGACCCGTTTTTCTGTTCCGTTCACGTATGTAGATGGAAGAACACCGCAATACATCATGTTAAACTGCACATCGTCCAACAACCAGAACACCAGCGTTGCAGGAAGTAAAATGTGGCTGGATGATGTTGCTGTTGTTTACAACTCAACAACCGGAATCGATAATCCTGCTGCAAAATCAGAGAACAACGTAAAAGTGTATGCTGCGGATAAAACCATTTACATTGATTTTCTGATCAGAACGGAAACCGAATCCACACTTTCGGTGTACGACCTTTCCGGCAAACTGGTGGTTTCTCAAAAAATCACAAACAATAAATTAACGACCGTGAACATGTCGAATGTAAATCCGGGAATTTACCTGTACCAATTATCAGGTACCGGTTTCCAAAAATCCGGCAAACTACAGATCCAATAATTCAAACTGTTTTTTAATAAAACCCTGGCATCTCCGTCAGGGTTTTTATTTTTTGTTCAGATGTTTCTACGTAAACTACTCATACTATTACTGTCCGTTTTCTCCGTTGTTTCTTCTTTTTCACAAACAGGTGTATTAAGAGGGAAGATCACGGAAGCAGGTTCCAAAGAATTGTTGCCCGGTGCCGCAGTACAGCTGGTAAATAATCTTACAAAAGGTACCGTTTCCGATATGGATGGAAATTATTCGCTGGTGCTCGATACCGGGAATTACCTGTTATTCTGCGCGTACATCGGTTATGTGAACGATACATTTTCGGTACACATTCAAACCGATGCGATCACCGAAAAAAATATCGACCTGCTTACTGCCGCTAAATTTTTAGAAACCATTGTGGTATCCTCCGGAAAGTTTGATCAGAAGATCGAAGAAATGACCGTTTCCATGGAAGTGATCAAGCCGAAATTAATTACAGGTAAAAACACAACCAGTATCGAAACCGCGCTGGAACAGGTTCCCGGCTTAACCATTATTGATAATGATCCGCAGATCCGCGGTGGAAGCGGATTTACATTCGGTGTAGGAAGCCGCGTTGCCATTGTGGTGGATGGAATTCCTTTGCTGAGCGGTGATGCCGGTCGCCCGGAATGGAGTTACATCCCGGTGGAAAATGTGGAACAGATCGAGATCATCAAAGGTGCGTCCTCTGTATTGTACGGTTCATCTGCACTTAGCGGCGTTATCAACGTGCGTTCCGCATACCCGCGTAGTACGCCAAAAACAGTGATCAATTATTCCGTAGGAAGTTACAGCATGCCCGATGCTCCGGCGGAAAACTGGTATGGCAGCTCCTTACCGGGATTTACAAATCTTAACTTTTTACATTCGCGCATCATCAAAAACAATCTTGATTTTGTAGTGGGTGGGAATTTTAACATCGACCAGGGTTACATCGGGCCACCGCCGCCACAACCGCCAATCCCGGAATATGCGCGCGATGAGTTTGATACCATCCACACATTTACCAATCAGGACATGCTGAAGGTGCGCGGACGATTAAATTTTAATTTGCGTTACCGTTCCAAAAAACATGTAGGATTAAATTACGGGATCAATGCGAACGGAATGTTGAACAAGACCAACATGGTACTTGCCTGGTTCAACGATTCTACAGGTTTGTACAAAGGATATCCCGGTGCTGTGTTTTTAGAAAATCAGGCCATTTTTAACCTCGATCCGTTTATCAAATACAGCAAAAACGGCGTGAGTCACAGTTTGGTCACGCGGCTTTTTCATACCGATAACGTGATCACCAATAATCAATCGAATCGCGGAACGCTCTACTACGGTGAGTATCAGCTGCAGCGTATTTTTAAAAACCTGGATTTTACATTTACCGGCGGTATTGTCGGTAGTTTGTCGGAGTCGCATGCGCAGCTCTACAAATCCAGCGGTTCGCCTAATAACCGGATCGCGAATGCATCAGGTTATGCGCAGATCGATAAAAAATTCTGGAAGATCTTAAACCTTTCCGGTGGTTTCCGTTACGAATATTTTAAAATGAATACGCAGCAAAGTGTGGTAGCGCCTATCTTCCGCGCGGGTGCAAGCTTGCAGCTGATGAAAGCAACGTATGTGCGCGCATCGTACGGGCAAGGTTTCCGCTACCCCACCATTACCGAACGTTACATTTCCACACGTGCCGGATTGTTTGGTGTATATCCAAATCCCGATCTGAAACCCGAAACAAGCAACAACTTTGAAGTAGGTTTAAAACAAGGATTCAAAATAGGTAAGCTTGCCGGATACTTTGATATCGCCGGTTTTTACCAGCGTTATAAAAATACCATCGAATATTTATTCGGTGTCTGGGATCCTTCTTCCTCGCTGGTAGTTGGGTTTAAATTTTTAAATACCGGCGAATCACAAGTACGCGGTGTGGACATGTCGTTGGTGGCAGCAACACCCGAAACAAATAAGCGATTGGGGATCACTGCACTTATTGGTTATACTTACGTAGAGCCGGTGAGCTTAACACCTGATTTTGTGTATGGCCACGATCATTCGTTTGGCGGTGCAGGGCGGGATCTCAGCTATGCCAACAGTAGCATGGATACTACCGGCAATATTATGAAATACCGTTTCAAACACATGGTAAAAGCTGATGTTGAGTTTAAAGTATATCGTTTTACGTTTGGCGTTAGCTATAAATATTACAGCAGGATGCAAAACATCGATAAAGCCTTTGAGGACGTGGAACAGCTTACCGCAGCACTTGATTTTATTGATGATATCAAAGTCGTGAACTATTGGAAAACACACAATGGTTACAGCTTATTTGATGCACGCATTGGTTACAACATCAACAAAAAATCCAAGATAGCTATTGTCTGTAACAATGTATTCAACGTGGATTATTCATTACGTCCGCTCAAGATCGAATCACCGCGCACGATTGCATTGCAGTATGTATGTACATTCTAGAAAATAAATTATAAGCACAAAAAAGCCGGAAACAATTTAATGTTTCCGGCTTTTTTGTATAAAATTAATTTAATAAAGACATTACATACCAATGTTTTCTATCATCCCTGACAGGGTTTGAAACCCTGACAGGGTAGTTCTTTTAAACACAGAAAACATACAGATTAGTAATATTCGTTCCTGTTAGTTATCTGTACCAAACACAGATTAGTACATTAGTAATAATTGGTATTTAGTAGATCCAATTCCTAAATCCTAAATAAATTAATCCTTAATCCTTTCTTTCACGATCCTTCATCTTCTGATATTCCCGCATCGTATCCGATTCCCTGTTATCATGATACGCACCGTAATAACTGAATGCCAGCCCGATTCCCCAGCCCATCGTGCTCCAGACCGGCCATGGAATATTATCTCCATAATCATTACGGCCTTCTGTGACAAACCACAAAACCCATAAAAAACCATTGATAATAATGTAAGAAGCCAATTGTTTTTTAAAACCGGCGCGCTTCTTTGCGATGCGCCATAATTGTTCGTCTCTTTCGTCCATTTTTTGATTGGTTTAAAATTATTAATTATAGTTTTTCTTTTTGTTTAATTATAAATTATGAATGTTAAATTATAAATTGTTGAACAATTAGAATTTAGAGCTTCGAATTTGGGATTCATTTATAATTTATAATTCAGCATTTATAATTTTGCAAAAACAGTTCTCAAAACATTCGGATAACAAAATGTCCATTAGTTCTTCTTTATGTACGCCTGTATCGCCGTCACATAATCCTCAAATGCTTTGATCCCTTTTTTTGTAATGATGCAGCTCGTTTGCGGATAATTATCCTTGAATTCTTTTTTCACGGTAATGTAATCCGCTTCTGCCAGTTTGCTGATCTGCACACTCAGATTACCTGCCGTCGCTTTTGTTTTTTCTTTTAAAAAAGTAAAATCCGCTTCCTTCACACTTATTAATAAACTCATGATAGATAAGCGCAGTTGTGAATGTAATATCGGATCAAGATCTTTGAACATGCTTATTTTTTATTATTCATCTTTAATAAATATCCCGGAATGATATATCCGCCCAACACTGCAACTGCCACAATTAGTAACAGGTACACATCGTTGTGGATCAGAAATCCGGCAACGGCGCACACCCAGCAAAATATCCCGCCAAGGATTAATGGCTTGAACAGCATGGCGCCGCCCGATAAAAATAATCCCAATCCGTACAATACCATGATACAAGGCAAAATTTGCGACCAGCCCATCGAGCTGCAAAACATAATAATGCACATCGACACCGTGAATGCGATCCAGGTATATTTCAGCGATTCCGTTACATTGGTACGCGTCCGGTCTTTCTTCGCTTTGCGCATCGAATAGACCACCGTAATGATCCCGCCGATCGGCATCAGCATCCAGGCAAACGACGACCACTCAATATAATTCAGCTCAATCATGATAAACTGCGTAATGCTTGCAATAAACACCAGCCAGCCCCACAATAAAAAAATAAATGCATCATTTTTTACATCATTTTTTGCCGCCGAGATCATTTCCCGGATGATCCGCAGGCTTTCTTCCTGCGTTAACTGTTTTTCGTCCTGTTCCATTTTTTTTAGTATGAAGTATTTAGTCCTTAGTATTTAGTACGTACTACGTTTACTTGTCTTTTTAATGTTTAGTCTTTAATCTTTTCTGCGGTTGGTACCTGGTACTTACTACCTGATACCTGCTACTTTCAGCGATTCATCTAATTACTAACGACTAATCACTAATGACTTTTTTAACTATTTCTCGTCACACTTTTTCAAAAAATACGCCGTCGCATCTTTCCCCCAATTTGGTGCAATAGAGCTTGCAGGTTTAAACGTTTCAAACAGCTTCATTGCTTTTTCAAACGCAGGTTTTGCTTTGTCTTTTCCACCGCCAAACATCGGGGGCGTGTAAAAGTATGCAGTTCCTTCCAGGTAATACGGACGCGGGTTTGTAGGATCCAGTTCCTTTGCTTTATCGCGAAGCTCCGCTGATTCCGTTCCGTATTTTTGTCCGCGTGTCATCGGGTTTACACTAATACGTGCCGAAGCGATCATCGCTTTCAACGTATAAATTTCCGAGTTGTTCGGGTTTAATGAATCCGCTTTTTTAATGAACACATCCGCCTTATCACAATACGTATCAATTGTATTGCCTTTGGTCGTATACGTCATTTTTGCATAACAATAAGCTGCGTAATAAAGCGGCAGCCATTCCGATTTTTCAGCGCCCGCAATGCGTTCAAAATTATTTGCAAGACTTTGCAGGTGTTCTCCATCTCTTGCAGTATCAGCCATCGGTGTATTTTTTTCCATCGCGGCAACGTATCTTGGATTTTGTGCTTTTGCGCTTACGCCGATTGTGGCTACCAGTGCAATTAAAATTAATTTTTTCATGTTGTTTGTTTTTATGAATTTAGGTTTGTTATATATTGGTTCTAGTTATTATTATCAATCACTTCTTTGGATCTGTCCTGCCCGAAAGACAGGAACAAGCCAATAAAGAAAAAGCGTTTCGCAGGCGGGCCAACAGCTTCCCGGCGCATCCCGTCGTACGAATAATTGTAGCTGTATACCTGTTGATTGCCAATTACATTTCCAACCGATACCGCCAGCACCGCAAAACAGTTGCCAATCTGGCGCAGGTAAGCAGCGTTCACACCAATCGTATTAAATTCAATTGTCCGGTCACCCATAAAATTTGGATTGTTAGGATTGTAATACGGGCGACCGGTTGCATAGCTATAAGTAAGTCCCGTACTCAAATTTAATTTCGTAAAGAATTTTTTAAACACCAGCGTTGCCGTATGTGTTGCAGCAAATGGCGGCATCACCTCTTTCGGATAATTTAACCATTGGCGCTTCGTATCCAGGTACGTGTACGAGATCCAGTAATCCACTCCCTTGATCGATTTTTTATCTCTCCAGAAAACATCCAATCCCTGCGCATATCCTTTACCACTGTTAGTTGTATCCGAAAGTGTACTCGTTAAATTATCGTATTTCTTAAAATAAATTTCCGCACGCAGCGTGTGATAATCATCCACGCGCTGCACATTTAAAATGTAATGTGTTGCTTTGTTATAACCCGGGATCTGCGGATAAAATAAATAATCACGATCAGGTTTCTGATAAAACTCGCCGTAAGCAAACGACACCTGGCTGTACTGGCCCAGTTTATAGGCAATGGATGTACGCGGCGCGATCACTGCTTTTTTCAACAACGTCGAATTTTCCGCACGCACACCCAAACGTAAAACCAGTTTATGTGTCAGGTAAATATCCGATTCTGCAAACCCCGCCACATAATTATCATAAATATTTGTTGTGTTATGATACACATAATACGGATTCACGCGTGAGTCAATTTTAAATCCGTCAAATGCATATTGATATTCCGCACCCACACGGATGATCGATAATTTTCCAACCCCACGGCTCAGCACCACGCGGCCCTGTGTTAAATCGCTTTGAGATCTGATCGTGTCCGAAATGGTTTTTATCTTGTCAATGTTTGTGCTGTACGATGCCCCAATGTTCAGTACATATTTTTCACCCAGCCGTTCTTTGTACGTTAAATTCGTATAAATATTTAAATTATTCAGCTCGAATAATTTTTTGAAACCATCCGTACTGTCAATATCAAATGTTTTAATTCCCAGGTCAGATGTATTAAAATATCCGTAAAATTTCAGGATCCCGCTTGCCGATGTTTTTTTACGGAAGTTAAGAGAACCGCCGCTGAACTGCGGTGCACGTGTGTATTCCGGAACCTGTTTCACCAGCGAAAAATAAGGAACCAAATTCGTATAGTTCAGATCAAATCCTGCACTCATGCCTTTGTCTTTCCACAAATGATTGTGACCAACGCCCACACCCACCGTCGAGATGGCGACTGTAGAAGAAGTCCTGTCGGGCAGATCCTGTGTTTCCAGCGCCAGCACCGACGACATTCCTTGTCCGTATTGCGCCGAATAACCACCCGTGCTGAACACCGTTCCTTTGAAAAGGAAAGGTGAAAAACGTCCGCGCGTTGCAATATCAGGCACCGAGCTGAAAAATGGATTATTCACCACCATTCCGTCGATGATCGTTTTTGTTTCGGTTCCCGTTCCACCGCGTACAAACAACCCTTCCGATTCTCCTACCTGTTGCGCACCCGGCAATGTTTTTAAAGCGCCTACAATATCTCCCTGTGCGCTTGCCGTTGTCACAATGTCCAGCGGTTTTAAAACAGTCGTTCTTTTTTCATCGCTCGCTTCAATCGTTCCCGCCGAGATCGTTACCACGTTCAATTCATTTACCGATTCTTTCATCACCGGGCTGTATGCAATGTCTTTTCCCGTTAGCCGGATCTTTTTTTCGATCGGGTCGAAGCCAACCATCGTGGCAACAAGAGTTACCATACCGGTATCACTTGCTGTAAACGAATAATTTCCGTTCACATCTGTCGTTCCGCCATCGTATGTATCTTTAACTAAAATATTCACTCCCGGGATCCCTTGTTTTTTCTGATCGGTTATTTTTCCCGAAATTTTTGTCTGTGCCACAATGCCCTGTGTTCCCAGTAAAATCAATAGTAAAAGTGTAGTAATGTGTTTCATCATGCTGATTTATGATTGTAAGTATTTAACAAATGTAAACTAGTTTATAATATAAACCAAATTTATTTTAAAATAAAATGAAATCGGAAAGTTTGTACCAAAGCATAGTCGTTTTATTGAAAATTTTTAATTAATACGTCATTGCGAGGGCTTTTCGCCCGAAGCAATCTCACACCAGATTATGAACTAGAATGAGATTGCTTCGGGCGAAAAGCCCTCGCAATGATGTTCTTAAAATAATTTCTTTTCAGGATGCAAAGTTCCGGATACTCACTTTATATTTAGCCTTATGTATTTCTTTTGTTTTCTTTTGTGGTTCAAAAAAATGCAGTACTTCCGGGTAAAACCTTATGTGTTTCTTTGTGCCTTATGTGGTAGAAATTTTTGCGGTAAAAGCACGCGCCTGCGAGCTGGCGCCGATTTTGAATTAATTTAACAGATCTTTCCACGCAAATTGATCGTATATTTCATTAAGATGAAACTTTTTTCTAACCACTCATTCATACTACCATTCCTCTGCATCGTATTGTTTGCAGGTTGCGCACGGCAACCCATCAGCCGGACAAAGAACATTGTATACAGCCCCGCTCAGCAGCTTTCGCTGAATGTATTTGCACCCAAAAATAAAAAACAACCCAAAGAAGTATTGCTTTTTATCCATGGTGGCAGCTGGGTACATGGAAAAAAATCCACATATAATTTTTTCGGCAGGGGAATGGCTCATAAAGGAGTAGTTACTGTGATCATGGATTATCGCCTGAGTCCGCTTACCGGTTACGATGGAATGGCCATAGATGCGGCCACAGCTGTGGAATGGCTTAAAGCGCACATTGCAGAATACGGCGGTGATCCCAACAGGATCTTTATTTCTGGCCACTCTGCAGGCGGACAAATTGCTGCGCTTGTAGCAACCGACAATACATATTTTGATTCACTGAAAGTCAAAGATCCGCTCAAAGGAGTTATTTTAATTGATGCATTCGGACTCAACATGTATCGATATTTTAATGAAGCAAGCTATAAACCGGTTGTCTATTATTCTGTTTTTACAAAAGATACAGCCATCTGGAAAAAAGGATCTCCCATTTATCATTTAAATGATCACATGCCACCGTTTTTAATGTTCCTTGGCGGTAAAACAAATCCGGCGATCATTACCGGGAACAACGAATTTTATGCATCCCTTAAAAAATACGAGCCCTCAACGCAATTGATCACTGTTCCTCACACACGCCATGTAGGAATGATCTTCAGCTTTTTAAATCCACGTAAAAAAGCATACGGTCAGATCATTGATTTTATGAAGTACAGATAACGAACAGGAACGAATATTACGAATCTGTGTGGATACTGTGTGAATTAGCAGCCACAGATTCACAGATTTTTAACTTGGAGCTAATTGCACAAATAAAATCGCAACGCGATTTTAAGATAATCTGCGCAAATTATTTACTTTCTTTTTAATCTGTGAATCTGTGGCAAAACTATTAGCAGGCGCGGGTGTTCCACTCGTGCCTGCCGAGCAATAACGAATCTGTTTAGAGCTAAATGCAGAACACAGCCCTAACCCCTCTCAAGAGGGGAATGCATCCTGCCAGTAATTGTAAGTCCATTATTATTTTTATCATTTTTCTTTAAGACTATAATTTCTAAATTGAGCAGGATCAAATTCCCCTCTTGAGAGGGGTTAGGGGTGTGTTAGCAAACACAGAAAAAAAGAAATAAAAAGCAAGAATCACTAAAAACAAAAAATCCGCAATTTCTCGCGGATCTTTTTTATTATCAGGTATTTTCAAATTTTCAAATCAGGAAATTTTCAAATTAAATTACTTCGTCCATTTCTCCAGGATCATGCCTTCTTTGATCGGGCGGAAAGCAGTTCTGCGGTTCTTTTGAAATTCCGCTTCTGTCTGCGCGTCAGGGATCAACGGTTTTGTTTCACCGTAACCCTGTGCAACAAGGCGTTCCGGTTTAATTCCTTTTTCGATCAGGTAATCCACAACAGATTTTGCACGCTCCTGCGATAATTTCATATTATAAGCATCACTACCGCGTGAATCCGTATGTGAGCTGATCTCCACACTTAAGTTGTTATTGATGTTTAAGAAATCAACCAGGTCATCCAGTACTTTTTTAGATTCAGGACGCAGCGTTGCTTTGTCGTAATCGTACTCGATCCCAGGGATCACAATATCACCTTTTGGAATTGGTGATAAGAAAAAGTCTTTTACAAAATGCTGTGATTCCGTTAAGCCCAGCGTCGAAATATTTCCCGCATCCCCAAAATAAGTATTCTTTTGTGCCTTAATGTAAAGCTCCCAACCCTCTTCCAGCGGCGTAGCGTAATTACCCATCGAATCCGTTGTTAAATAAAACGTTTCCTTGTCACCGCGGATGTCTTTAAATGTAAGCAATGCATTGCCGATTACCTGGTTGGTTTCCGAATTGTAAACCGTTCCCGAAAGATCGTATACGTTTGGTTCTTTATCAATCCCGTAAATTTTATAACAGGTTCCGCCAACACAATCCGGGCAATCTTTCCGGTCGGAAGTTACAAAACCATGTTGCTGACTGCGTTCCAGCACAAAATAAGCATCGTCCTTGCTGGAGTTTACAGGCGCTCCCATGTTTCTTGGTGCGCTCCATAAAGAGTCACTGTTAAATGTCGATTTAAACACATCCAAACCACCATAACCGGCTAACCCGTTCGAGCTGAAATAAAGCGTGGAAGTGTAATAATGGAAAAACGGCGTTACCTCATCTTCAGCAGTATTGAACATCGGTCCCATGTTGATCGGTTTACCAGTCGGTTTACCTTCCTCATCCACATTCACATACCAAAGATCCATTTTGCCGTATCCGCCCGGACGGTTGGATGAAAAATACAAAATGCTTCCATCCGGAGATAATGCGGGTTGCATGCTTTTGTAACCCGCAAGATTTACATTATCGTTCAGGCGCTCGGCATTTACCCATTTATCATTGAATAATTTTGATAAGTAAATGGAACATTCATTTTTATTGGTGGTGGACCAGCGTGTAAAATAATAATTGCTTTTATCCAGTGTTAAAAATCCGGCACCTTCATGCACATCCGTATCAACCGGACCTTCTACTTTTTTCAGATCTGTCCAGCCATCATTGGTTTTCTTTAAAGTATAGATATCGGCAATGAATTTTGCTTTGTCTTTATCCTTTTTAGGATCAGCAACTGTATTTCCTTCACGCGCCGTAGTAAACTGGATCGTGCTGGCATCGCCGTAATAATTTACTGCAAAGCTGGATGTACCTGAATTGAAGATCGAATCAAGCTCTTTAATATTGATCTCTTTTTTTACATAATTGGTATCCGTCGCCAAATAACATCCTGCCGTTTTTACCTGCGCCAGTTTAAACATGGTAGAATCTTTTTTCTCCGCATCGCTCATTACCGCATCAAATTCAATCGCAGCAGCCGGATATTTTCTATTCTTCATCAATGCATCACCATACCAGAAACGCTCGTAAGGATATTTTTCAGGCTTGTTCTCCACCGATTTTTTAAACCAGATCTCCGCATTTGCATAATCATGATTCAAGCGGTAAGCATCCGCTACCTGGTGCGTTACGTATTGTTCCATTGGGCTTACCGGTGAAATTTTACGAAGCGTATCTTTCTGTGCAAGCGCAATACTGTCTTTGTTTTTTTTAGCCGGTGGAATGTAAGGCTTAGGAGTATAAGGGTAAACCAGGTCAACACTGGTATTTTTGTCCAGCACTTTTAAATAATAATTGATCGCCGATTTATAATCTTCGTTTTTAAAGGAGGCATCGCCGTAAGCCATCCATTCTCTCTTTGTCTGACCAAAAGAAAAAACAGAAATTGTAAATAAAAATAGGATTACTAAACTACGTTTCATAATTATAACCTCGGACAATTAGCTAATGGATTCGGTTTGCTTCTGCGGGCAATATACGTGAATGATATTTCAAAACCGCCCCTGTGATTGGATACCGTTTGTAATGATGATGTATTTATATCATAGCTGATCCGGCAGGTATATTGTCCTTTTTTGATCCCGGCTTCGATAATACCTGCATCCTTGCTCCGGTAAGTTGGCCCGAAGATCAGGTACGTATCCGCATCCTTTAAAAAGTAATGTAATAAAAGAGTCGCCGTCCATTCGTTGTCGTTTACCTCATGCATGTAAATTGCTTTTGGCAATAACTGGATTTTTTCATTCACGTTGATCTTTAAACCACCATGCGCATAATAGCGGACCGGTAATTTATTTCCATTGTCATAAAAAGATTCCTGCGGCTGTGTTAAGTGGAATGCCGAAAATCCTACGAATGGATTGATCCGCACATTTTCCTTTGCAAAATAATAAAGCGCTCCCGCATTGATGTCGTGTGTAAGGATGGTTGAGTTCTGCAATACTTCATTCGTTGGCAGGTTCATATCAAAATCACCGCCGTTTAATGGTGTGTATTGGTTCCCGAATGTAAGCTTGTTAATATCAAAGCTTTTGTAAACAATACCGCCTTGTATCCCCAATGCAAAATGATGATTTTTTGCTTTGTCGATCACAATGTCGTACGCAACAGAAACCAAAGCGCTCAATACATTAAACTGTCCGGCACCAGCGCGGTAATTCATGATCTGTACACCTACGCCGAATTTTTTTATCGGCATATCAAAAGAAATTCCTGTAGTTGTAAAAGGTTTTGTAGCAACAGCCGCCCACTGTGTACGGTAATGTGCCTCAATGCGGAATTTTCCGTCAAACATGCCTGTCATGGCAGGATTCAGGAACATCGGCGGTGCATCGTACTGGGAAAGGTGAAAATCCTGGGCGTGTGCAGCATTGCCTGCCGATAGCATCAACGCTACCGCAATCAATAATGCGCCAAATGATTTTTTAATTTTTTTGTATAACTCTGTCATATACTTTTTATAATTGAAACCTTATCTTAATAAAGTTACATCACCTGATAATTTGTGTGTTTCGCCGTCTTCCGTTACGCCCACCACCACATATACATAAACACCGATCGGTTGGTCAATGCCTTTGCGTTTACCATCCCAGCCCTGTGATTGGTTGTTAGATTCAAAGATCAGCTCACCCCAGTTGTTATAGATCTTGAAATCCAGTGAATGGAAAGGCCCGCCGTACACATAAAAAATATCGTTTTCGCCATCGCCGTTCGGACTGAATCCGGATGGAACTTTTGGAGGCAACGAAACAATTTCCTGTTTGCAGATCGTATCCGAACAACCGTTTACATCCGTTACAGCTAAACATACATCGTAGTAGCCGCCTGTGTTATAAGCATGTGATGGGTTCTGATCAGTAGAAGTGGAGTCGATCTGCGAATCGCCGAAATCCCATGTCCATGAAATTGCGCCATTGGTGGATTGATCCGTGAAATGTACGGTTTGCCCGATATTGGCAGTAACATCATCCGCACTGAAATTAGCGCCGGGACCCGGTAACAGGTTCACCGATTGCACCACAGTATCGATACAGCCCTGCGCAGATTGTACGATCAATGTTGCATTGTAAGTTCCGCTCGACGGATAATAATGTACAGACGGATTTTGTGCAATGCTTGTGGTAGCATCGCCAAAGTTCCAGTGCCACTGGCTAATAGTTGATCCTGCAACAAAAGAAGTATCCGTAAATACAGTTCCTTCATTCAAACAAATTCCGTTTGCATCGAAAGCTGCAATTGGTTTGTTATATACGTTTACCGTTTGCGAAAGTGTATCCACACAACCATTGTTGGAAGTTACGATCAGTTGCACATTGTACGGCCCGCCGGTTGAATAAATATGTGTTGGGCTTGGTAATGTGCTGTTGCTGCTGCCATCTCCAAAGCTCCAGTTCCAGTTCACTACCGTTCCGGTAGATGTAGAACCATCTGTGAATACTACAGGGAAAGTAGGACAGGCAGAAACGCTTGTGTATGCAGCTGTTGGTGAAGGAATTAATGTAACATCAATACTGTCGTATGTGGCGCGGCAACCACCGTTGTTGGTGGATGTAAATAAAATGTCCACATGTCCTGCAGCATCATCGGCCGGACTCGGATTATAAACGCCGCCGCTCAATGTGGTATTGCTTGGACTGAATGTGCCGGTTCCGCTGGTGCTCCAGATTCCGGAGCCGGTAGAAATATTCACACCCAGGTCAACCGGGTTGCTGGCACAGGAACTATCATTGGAAGTAATGGTAGCATACGGTGTAGATGTAAATACGATTGTAACACTATCGCGCGATGCCAGGCAATTTCCGTTTCCTGTGGAAGTAATATACACGATCACGGATCCCGCAGTTGTATCTGCTGTGCTTGGAATGTATTGTGTACAAGCTAATGAATCGTTCGCAAACGAGCCTGAACCGGTTGTTTGCCATATTCCGCCCGATGCAACCGTAATGGTAGCGCATACCGGAACGCTTACCGTATCCTTACAAACCGAAAGATCGCTTCCTGCGTTCACCGTTGGACCGGTGTAAAAATTAATGATCACCTGGTCGGTATCCGCCGGGCAAAGCGCATTGCTTGTAGTGATGAGTAATAAAGTATCTGATCCGTTGGAGACATCCGTTGCCGTTGGTGTATACGTTGCATTTAAGGTGGTGTTGCCCGGAGTGAATGCCCCGGTTCCGTTCCAGATTCCGCCCCCTGCATTCAGGATCGTTCCACCCAGGTTAATAGTTGAATTATTAGAGCAGCTTACCGTATCATTACCTGCATTTGCAATTGGCAGTCCCTGGATATTCACAGTATGTACAATGGTATCTTTACAGCCAGCAGCACTTGTAGTGATCAATGTAACATTATAAGCGCCTCCTGCATTGTACGGATGCGTTGGATCCTGCGATGTGGAAACTATTCCGTCACCAAAATTCCAATCCCAGTTTGTAATGCTGCTGCTTGGGTCTACATCCGTTGTATCATGGAAATTGATCGGCACGCCTTTACAGGCAGGTGCATCGTTTGTAAAATCTGCATCTACATACGATAAATGTACGATCTGCGAAGAAGTATCTGCACAAGGAGTTCCGTAGTTGATGATCAGCGTTGCTGTATAAACACCCAGCGTAGGGTACATATAGGTAGGGCTTACTACATGCGATGTATCGGATAATGTGCTTCCGTCGCCAAAATTCCACATGTATGAATTGGCTGATGGAGTAGTGGTATTGGTAAATGTGATCAACTGTCCGTTACACGCACCGCTGGAGTTAAAACTAGCTACAGCTAAAGGCGGGCAATTTACCACGTTGAACTGGAAATCGCGCAGAATCTCACCGATCTTTACGCCGCTTCTCCATTCTTCACAACGCACACCGGCAACAAACTGGCCGATGGTTGGAGGGATCCCGTTGATGATCCCTGTAGGCGAAATGGTCAATGAATTGGGTATGGAAGGATCCAGTGGATTGGTAGCACTGTAAGTACTCGACCAGTTTACAGGCGGCACGGTAAATACGCCTCCCGGATAAGTAGGATCAAGCGCACCGGCACCGGTATCCCCGTCGTATGGTGTGTATAATGAATATACAAGCGAATCTCCGTCAGCATCGGTAGCACTGTGGTTTACCGACATGTTATTTCCCTGGCAAACAAATACCGGTGGGGGATTTACCCATTTCGGACTGCTGTTCGAGATCACCACGCCGTTATCCGGAATGTGTGCATACCAGGTTTCACCGGCATTTAAAGGATTTATAATGTTTAATAACGTAGAGTTACGGCAGCAATATTGAAATGATAAATGGTATCCGCCCGGACTGGGTGGCAAACCGCTTACTACTTTTGTATATACGGCTTCTTCCAGGCAAATGCCGGGATTTACTGCGCAGGTATCAATGTTTGGCGGAACCAAAGCAGAACCGGGGAAGGGGATACTTACTGTAGTAAATGCTGTTCCATCGTTTTTCCGTACATCAATATCCACCGTGCCGGGAAATGCAGCACTACCGGGCTTACAATCGCGGTAAAGCTTTAAGGTGATGCGGTAAGTGGAGCCTCCTAATTGTTCATACGTAAGTGAACCACCAACAATATGGGTCGCCGAAGATGTAAAAGGAATAAAGAAAACAATAATTAAAAGGAGTAAAAGTTTGTTCTTCATCCGTTGGAATAAATGTGTTTAACTCAGTACGTTTATCAATGGTAAATGTACAGATTTTTTTGAAAGTGCAAATTTTTATCGTGAAAAAGATGAGATTAATGATAAAAAAGACTAGTTTTGACTTGATAAAAACATAAACGTCAGGCATGAAAAAACACCTACTCACAGTCATTTTTTATATTTCTTTTATCACCGGATCATTTGCCCAAATCAATATTCAATGGCAGACACGCTATACCAGTTCCGGCAGTAATGTTGATAAAGCCGAAGACATGGTGATGGATGCGGCTGGAAACGTATATGTAACCGGCCTGGGCATCGGCACCAGCACCAATTTCGATTATATAACCATAAAATATAACGCTGCCGGTGCACAGCAGTGGATCGCGCAGTACAACGGCCCGGGCAACGGGCTGGATGAAGCGCACGCTATTACTGTGGATACGTCAGGCAATGTGTATGTAACCGGCTGGAGCAACGGCGGTGCTACCACAGGTTATGATTTTGCTACTGTAAAATACAATGCTTCCGGTGTTCAGCAATGGGCATCGCGGTATAATAATACTACCAACGGAACCGACGAGGCATGGGACATTGCCGTGGATTATGCAGGCAATGTATTTATTACCGGTACCAGCGACGGATCTGGCTCTAATAGTGCTGCCGTTACCATCAAATACAACTCCGCAGGTGTGCAGCAATATGCAAAGCGTTTTAACGGTGCCGGAAACGGTATCGATGCAGGTTTTGCCATTTATGTAAATCCCGTTACCGGAGATAATTACGTAGCAGGATATACCTATCAAAGCGCTACTGCCGATTTTGATTTTGTGACCATCAAATATGATAATACAGGGACTCAGGTCTGGGCCAGCCAGTATGATAGTCCGGCTGATAATTACGACGAGGCACGTGCCATTGCCGTAGATCCTGCCGGAAATGTATACGTTACCGGTTACACGCAAACTGCTGTTCTTACCAACTACGATTATGCGACCGTAAAATACAATTCTGCCGGTGTGCAGCAATGGGCGAAAACCTATAACGGTTCCGGCAACGATTACGACAGGGCCAATGCTATAAAGCTGGATGCTGCCAACAATGTATATGTGACCGGCCGCAGTGTGGGTGTTTCTCCTGATGCAGAAGACATTGTGACCATTAAATACAACAATGCCGGAACACAAAAATGGCTGGCGCGTTACAATGGCCCTACCAATGGTTACGACGAAGGGAAAGCACTTGTTATTGATGCAATTGGAAATACCTATGTAACCGGTTATAGCTATACTACCGGTGTAAACAATGATTTTACAACTATTAAATACGATTCAACCGGTGCTCAGCAATGGATCACCAAATACAATGGTACCGGAAACAACTCCGATCAATCACTTGCTGTAGGCGTGGATAATATCGGGAATGTGTTTGTGGCAGGCGTGAGTAAAGGTGCCGGAACAAATGATGATTTTGAAACCATTAAATATTGTCAGCTGACTGCTGATGCCGGAAGCGATGTGACCATCTGTAACGGTGCCAATACCACATTAAGCGCTACTGCAATTGGTGCGGTGAGCTATGCATGGCTGCCGAACGACGGAACACTGAGCAGCGTTACCTCTGCAACACCAATAGCAAACCCTACCACTACCACAGCATATTATGTGGCCATTACCAATACTAACGGTTGTGTGGATCTGGATACAGTTGTTGTAAACGTTGTTCCATTACCTGCACCGGGCATTACGGCAAGCGGTCCTACTACTTTTTGTATCGGCGGTTCGGTAACATTAACTTCCAACCCTTCTACTCATTACCAATGGAGCACTGCTGCCAACGATACGCTGGCTTCCATTACTGTAAATACGAGCGGTACTTATATGGTAACGGTTACAAATGCAAACGGATGTGCGGCTACCAGCACACAATCGGTTACCGTAGTTACGCTTCCACCGGTTGATGCCGGATTGAGCGACAGTACTTGTTTGAGCACCAATGTGAATTTAACGGCAAGCGGTGCTATGACTTACATCTGGCACCCGGGAACATCGCTGAGCGATTCTACTATTTTCAACCCGGTTGCAGGCCCGATTGTTACCACTACTTATACCGTGATCGGTACCGCTTCGGGCGGATGTTCAAACATTGATTCTGTTAAAATTACGGTGCTTGGAAATCCGGGCGTGCCTGTGTTTACGAAACAAAATGATACATTGGTTTGCAGCACACCTGCAAGCGGCTATCAATGGTATGTGGACGGTGTAGCCATTACAGGCGCAACCAGCAATACATACATTTACACAGCTAATGGAAATTATTATGTAAGAGTATATAATGCGCAGGGATGTTCCACAGCATCTACCTCTTTAGGAATCTTTGATATCGGAATTGATGAGATCAGCGCATCCGCATCTTTGAGCGTATACCCGAATCCGGCAACGGATGATGTAACGCTGGAGATCAATCTCGCGAAAGCAAGTGATGTGAAGATCAACCTGATGAGCATTGCCGGACAACTAATTTACACAGATGAACTGAGCCAGTTTATGGGAACATACAAAAAACAACTGAACTTAAAAGAACAGGCAAAAGGAATTTATTATTTACAGGTGATCACCAATGATGGTGTTCTGAATAAAAAGGTTGTAAAAAATTAGGATACGGATAACGAACAGAGACGAATATTACGAATCTGTGTGTGGAGTTGCTTAAAATTTCGCGCAAGCGAAATATAACCTTTGCGTTCTCTTACACACAGTAAACATTTAGCCTCTGCGAACTTTGCGCCTCTGCGAGAAATAAACACAGCGTTTTACCACGATCTAAATAAAAAAGCTCAATCATAACGATTGAGCTTTTTTATTTAGATCGTTTGTATCTCCAATCCCAGTTCGACCATACATAAAACGAAAGCGAAACAGTAAGCTTGCCCTGGTTTCTGTATTTGTCTGCTAAATCCCCTGTAGTATAAGCACTTAAAGGTGCCGAAGCGAATTGAATCTTGCCATAATCCACCCATTTATATCCGATGTTTATGATTGGATTACATGGAAGGTTCCACATTTTTTTGAACGGAATGGTACAGCCCAGCTTCAATTCGTAAAAAGTGGTGGTCATGCTTACGTAATCAATATCGTGATTCTCAGGATCTTCATATTGTGCAAAACCTCCGTATAAAAGAAAATCCTCCCGGCCCAGGTAAAAGCTAATGGTTGGTTTCCATTTATATTTTACTAAAATAAAACCGGCCTGTACGTATTGAGAATAAGTTCCCCACATGCTATTTCCGGGCGAACCGTTCATTTTAGCACCAACCAGGCTGTCTTCACTTGTGTGATTGATGGGGACATAATGTTTTTGAACATCGTTTATAAACGATCCGCGAAACGTAGATGATAATGCATTTATTTTAAAACCTTTTATTCCGGCAGCTACAAATACGATGAACTCTCTTTTTTTATTACAGTAGCTTACACCGGCTGTCCACTTACGGCCCATACCCGGGCCTAATACTTTATCCTGAAAATTATAAGCAACATCCAATGAGCCAATGGCGCCGATCCTCCTGGTGTGGAGCGAATCAGGCCTCTGTCCCAACATTGATAGCGGAAAAAAAACGAGTAGAAATATGAAAATTTTATTTTTCAATGAGCAGCAGGATTTTCTTAAACCGCTTCCGCAACCACTTCCTTCACTTCCGGGATCATGCGTTTTAACAAGCCTTCAATGCCTGCTTTTAACGTAATGGTGGAAGAAGGACAGCCACTGCAGGCGCCGCGTAATTGAACCGTAACAATGCCATCCACATAACTCGTGAATGTGATGCTTCCGCCATCGCCTTCAACAGCCGGACGAATATATTGCTCGAGGATCTCCACAATCTTTACTTCAATTTCTGTGGTGGGTGCAGCGTGTTCGGTAAACACTTCTTTCTTTGTTGTGAATGTATTATCAACTGCTACTTCCTGTTTTGGTAATTCAGTGATTACCGCCTTTCCGTCGTTCAGGTAAATGCGGATAAAATCGCGCAATTCCTGTGTTACCTCTTCCCATTGAATGGCATCTGTTTTAGAAATCGTCACAAAATTCGATGCTAAAAACACGGCTTTTACGAAGGGGAATTCAAATAATTTTTGCGCTAATGGCGATCCTTTTGTTTCTGCTTTTGAAAGATACTGTGCTGTTGCACCATCCTGCACCAATAATTGATTGGCAACAAATTTCATGGAAGAAGGATTGGGAGTACTCTCCGCATATATGATAATTGGCTTTTTTACTAATGTGTCCATCTTTTTGTAATTTTGAGCTACAAAGATAACTAAAAAAAGCTCCTGTTCTTTTTTCAAAAGCGGGCTGGAGATAGAGATCATGAAAACAAAAACAGATTTTTTAATCATCGGTTCGGGGATTGCGGGATTGAGCTATGCGCTGAAAGTAGCTGAACACGGCAATGTGTGCATGATCACCAAAGCCAACGAGGACGAGAGCAATACAAAATATGCACAGGGCGGAATTGCAGCGGTGATGTACAGTCCGGATAGTTACGAAAAACACATCAGTGATACATTAATTGCCGGTGACGGAATCTGTGACGAAGAAGTGGTGCGGATGGTGATCACGGAATCCACCGAACGGGTGAATGAACTGATCAGCTGGGGCGCTAAATTTGATAAAACATCCAGCGGCGAGTATGACCTGGCAAAGGAAGGCGGACATTCGGAACACCGCATCCTGCATCACAAAGACAATACGGGATTTGAGATCGAGCGCGCTTTGCTGGCTGCTGTACACAAGCATCCCAATATTAAGATCCTCGATCATCATTTTGCGATCGACATTCTTACACAACATCATTTGGGGATTGAAGTGAACAGCCGCACACCGGGTATTGAATGTTACGGTGCGTATGTGTTGAATTTACGCAGCAATAAGATCGAAACGATTTTGGCGAAAACCATTTTAATGGCAACGGGCGGCGCCGGGCATGTGTACAGTACTACTACCAATCCTACGATCGCTACCGGCGATGGTGTGGCAATGGTGTATCGTGCAAAAGGACGCGTGGAGGGAATGGAATTTTACCAGTTTCATCCCACATCGCTATACAATCCAGGTGAAAGCCCCTCGTTTTTGGTATCCGAAGCGGTACGCGGCTTTGGCGGGATCTTAAAAACCGTGGATGGAAAAGAGTTCATGGAAAAATATGATGCGCGCAAATCACTGGCGCCGCGTGATATTGTAGCACGTGCCATCGATAACGAAATGAAAACCCGTGGAGATGACTATGTATACCTTGATTGCAGGCATCTCGATAAAAAAGAGCTGATCAAACATTTTCCAAACATTTATCAAAAGTGTTTGAGCATTGGCATTGATATGATGACGGATTATGTTCCCGTTGTTCCGGCTGCACACTACATGTGTGGCGGGATCCAGGTAGATAAAAACGGCTGCAGCAGCATTAAAAATTTATACGCTGTGGGAGAATGTTCTTCTACAGGCTTGCATGGCGCCAACCGCTTAGCCTCCAATTCACTGCTGGAGGCGGTAGTGTATGGTCATCGCGCAGCGCTTAATGCGATAGAAGTGATCAGGAATACAAACTTCTGTGAAGCTATCCCTGATTGGGATGCAGAGGGAACGGCACACCCCGAAGAAATGGTGCTGCTGATCCAGAGCCTGCGTGAAGTGCAAGCGATCATGACCAATTATGTAGGAATTGTACGCTCAGATCTCCGCTTACAGCGAGCGTTTGACAGGCTTGAAATTCTTTACAAGGAAAACGAATCGTTGTATCTCACCACAACTGTTTCGCCTAAATTATGCGAGTTGCGCAATCTTATCAATGTGGCGTATATTATTATCAAGCATGCAAGGAAACGCAAGGAGAGCAGGGGATTGCACTATACGGTGAATTATCCAAAAGGTACGGATAACGAATAAAAAACGTCCTTCGACAAGCTCAGGATGACACTACGAATCTGGGTTAATACTATGTGTGAAACTTTAGAAAAATTAGAATTCGTGACTATCGGAAAATTTATACCAGGCATATAGCCATTTAATTAGCTATAACGTTATCTTATTTTGGAACAACTACGATCCGGTAAGTAAAAACACATTTACCATCCAGAAAAATATCCAACTCATCATCCTTGTCGGAGCTGACCACATATTCATAGGTCACTGTTTTTTCCTGTCTTTTCATTGTGATCTCTTTACTTCCTGTTTTTGATGAAACAGAAATATCTGAATCTTTAACAGGGATGTTCATTGTAAAAGAAATTTTATTTCCAATCCTCGCTTCTATAATTCCATTGATTGGTGAGTAAGAGCTGATGTTGTTTGCAAAGTACCCGGTGTATGCCAGCGGATAGCTTAAAAATTGCGTTAACAAAGGCGGATTACTGAATAACATCCATTTCGGATCTGTTGGAAAATGGTTAATGATGAGCTTGTTGGGCGGAGTTAAAAAATAAAAATCGTCATACTGTTTTGTAAAAATGGTTGTGCTGTCGTTGCAGGAACCGCTTGCCCAGGTTGCATCCAGCAATTGCCATTTATTATCTAAAAAGATAGCATTCCAGGCGTGATTCTCTTTCATGGCTGTGCCGATGTTGCTCACCGAATTTTTAGCAATTCCGTGCACCACTTCTGTTTTTAGGTTTGCGCTATCGCAAAGCACTTTAAATAATACGGCGTACCCTTCGCAGATCGCTTTTTTATTTTTCAAAACATATTTTGCCAATTCAACATGGTATACATTATCAATGTTTTTGGTTGCAGGATCCAGCTTGTAAAACAATTTTGTGTAAGATGATTCGGATGGAGGAAGATGAAATTCTTTTGTATCGTAACTGATGTTCTCGGCAACCCATCTGAAAATAGAGCGGGTTTTTTCCAGTTCTGTTTTGTAAGGAGCCGTTAATTTTTTAGAAAGCTTGCCGGGATCATTTATTCCTTTTATTGATTTGGCGTAAGCATCAATTTTAGAAAAATTTACTTTTTCAGTTTGAGAGAATGAAAAAACCGGGAAGAAGAACAGGAGAATAAAAAAGCAGGAATAAAATTTACCGGTGCTCCGCATATAGAATAAATCAAAATGACCTTAAAAATTATCTTTCCTTCGAAAAGCCTATTTTACCAGCATTAAAAGCGTAGGCAGTAACTTCGCCTTCGTCGTTATAAGTAGGTTTTACTTCTACTTTTTTACCGGTAAGTTTGCTTACTCCTTTTGCAACAACCTGTAATGCATCCCAGCCGCTGAATTTATTTAATTTGCCAAATTTCTTTTCGTTTTTCAATGCATCTTCATCCATTGTTTTTTGCTTGATCTTTGTTGCTGCAATTTCGCCAAGCGATAAAAAAGGACCATCGTTATTAGGTTTTACCTGTGGGCGAACCTGTGCAATTGCAGGCTGTTCGTTGGTTACAGGAGCAGTGGTATTTGTTTTGTTTTCAGGATCAACTGCCGGGCTTTGTTTTTCTTCTTTGCTTTGCGCGATAATCGGTGCCGGTGTTTCAACCGGAGCAACAATCGTTTTTTCTTTTTTATTTACTGCAACAGCCATCGAATTGTTTGGGGCAGTATTTTTTTGTTTGCCTGCCGCAGCTGTTTTAGCCGGAGTAATGTTTGTTGTTGCTGCCAGCGCATCTTTTTCTTTTGTGTTTACAGGGCTTACGGCGTTATTCTCCATTTTTATTTTTGGTTCGTTTGCGGGTTTAACAGCAACTGCCGGAGTGTTGTTGTTTGTATTATTAAATAAAACGGAAAGCCCGAATAATAAAATGATCGCGGCAGCGGCAGCAACATAATAAAACAAGGGAATTACTTTTCTTTCTTTGCGTTTTAATTCTTCTTTGTTTTCAAAAACAATGGTTTGATCCGCGGTAACTTTTGTTTGCTGATATAACGCATAATTTTGTTGCATTTCCGCATCCACTGCCAGTTGGTGATTCAACATGGATGATTCCTGCTTTGTGAGTAATCCTTCCACAGAAGCGATCAGCAGGTAATCGGTAGTGATGGCAATGTCTTTTAAAATGTCTTTGTCTGCAAATACAACCGACCGGTCCGCCGTTAATTTTGTTTTTTGAAAAAGCTCAAAATCAACTTTGTATTGCGGATGTTGTTTTAAAAACTGATCTACTAATTGTTGTTCAGTTGGATTCAGATTATTTTCGATGGCGCGGATAAAATACTCATCCTTGTTTTCGACCGTGATTTGTTTTTTCAGGCCGGATGTATCACCGAAGGAAATATTTGAAAGATCTTCCAGGGAAAAATTCTCAAAGCTTTCAAATTCTTCTTTCAGTTCCGGATGCTGCTCTACAAACAATAACAATTCCGCCACCTGTTGAGGTGCCAGATTTCCTTCGTGGTAATCGAGGAAAAAAGCTTCGTAATTGTTCCTGTTGATCTTCATTTATATTTTAATAGTATTAACCTGTTTAAATCACATTTTCCATGGTGCCGATGTAATTTTTCAAAAATCCGCGAGCCCTGAAAATGTATACTTTTACCTGTGATTCACTCAAACCGGTAATTTCACCGATCTCTGCATAATTATAACCTTCATAATCGCGGAGCAAAATTACGGAACGTTGTATTTCCGGTAATTTGGTAAGTGCTTCGTTCAGTATTTCTTTTAAATCACTGTATTGTCTGCTGTGGCTCAGCGTGTTCATTTTCGCATCCGTCATTTCACCCTGCTTTTTGTCTTTCCTGATCCGGTCGATCATGGTGCGGTACGCAGTGGTAAACATGTACGATTTTGCGTTGGTACTTTCCACTTCGGATACTTTCAGCCACAGCTTTTCGTAAGTATCCTGTACAACGTCACGCGCTTTTTCTTCGTCCTTAATGTTTTTAAGGATAAAGCGATAAAGATTATCGGCATACTGGTCAACACATTTGTTGAATTCTTCTGCGGTCATTGTAGCGTTTTTTGTGCGTTTTCGGGTTTATGACGGGTAACTTTCGGTAAAGTTACAGCGATTTTGAAAATATTTTGTTAAATTAGATAAACCTTAAACCCATTTACATGAAAAGACTGCTACTCTTATTCTTTTTTTGCTTCTCTTTAAGCTTTGTGAAAGCACAAAGCAGCGTTTATCATTCTTTTCCGGGCGCCGGTGCATTGTGGCGGGAAAATTCGGGTGATTATAACTGTAACTGCTGCAGGGATTACCAGGTTAATATTGATGGCGATACTATTATCAGCGGGACAACCTATCATAAATTGAAATGGGCCGGAATTATTTATGACAGTCCAAATCCGGCTACAACCGGGTCTTCGGGTAGCTACTGGGGATGTCAGCTGGGTAGTTTGTATTCATATTATTATTTACACAATAGCACCAGTATTTATTATCCCGGTGCTTTCAGGGAAGATGTATCTAATAAAAAAGTTTATTTTATTCCCGCAGGAGAATTAACCGATACATTATTGTACGATTTTAATTTAAGCGTAGGTGATACTTTGCCCGGATCGTATACTCATCCTACTATTGTGTCTACTGATACGGTAAGCTCAATCGATTCGGTGCTGATAGGAAGTATTTATCATAAACGATTTAATATTTCACAAACAGCAAATCCCGGACCGGCATACGTTTCAATAATTGAAGGAGTAGGCTCGACTTTTGGCTTTTTAGGAATATTAATGCCTCCATTCGAGATACAGAATGTGCTGGATTGCTTTACGGACACTACCGGGATCTATACAACTCCCGGATCTTTTTGCACTATGCTGTCAGTGAATATCAGCGAGCCTTCTGAACCTGAAGACAATGTTTTCGTTTACCCGAATCCAGGTGAAGGAAAGTATAAGCTGAATATAAACGGAGCAGCTGTTACTGATGCGGTTTTGGAAGTTAAGGGATTGTTGGGGAACACGATTATAACAATGAAGATTAAAGAGAATGTGACCGAAATTGATTTAACAAATCAGCCGAAAGGAATTTATTTTTTAAGGGTCAGCGATTCAAACGGAAACTCGGCAGTAAAAAAAATTGTGAAGCAATAAATATTTAATTGAAAATCCCCTTCTGTTTAACGGAAAGGGATTTTTTATTTTATAATAATAAATGCTGTTTAATCATTCAGCTTCAATACGGCCATGAACGCGCTTTGTGGAATCTCTACATTTCCAACGGAACGCATCCGTTTTTTACCTTCTTTTTGTTTTTCCAATAATTTACGCTTACGGGAAATATCACCGCCGTAACATTTTGCGGTAACATCCTTCCGCATGGCTTTGATAGTTTCGCGGGCAATGATCTTTGCACCGATCGCTGCCTGGATAGGAATTTCGAACTGCTGGCGCGGAATTAATTCTTTTAATTTTTCACACATTTTTTTGCCGAAATCGTAGGCATTATCACGATGGATCAGGGAAGACAATGCATCTACAGGTTCCGCATTTAAAAGAATGTCCATTTTTACCAGATCGGAAGCGCGGTAATCCAACGGAGAATAATCGAAGGAAGCGTATCCTTTTGAAATGGTTTTTAAGCGGTCGTAAAAATCGAATACGATCTCGCCCAAAGGCATTTCAAAAATAAGCTCCACGCGATCAGTCGTTAAATAATTCTGGTTAACAATGATCCCGCGTTTGGTAATACACAAGCCCATGATGGAACCTACAAATTCGGCTTTGGTGATCACCTGTGCTTTGATGTACGGCTCTTCCACGCGATCAAGCTTGCTTGGATCCGGAAGATCGGAAGGATTGTTTACTGTTATTTTTTCGCCTTTGGAGGTAAATGCAAAATAAGATACGTTGGGAACGGTGGTGATCACAGTCATGTTAAACTCGCGCTCCAGGCGTTCCTGAATAATTTCCATGTGTAGCATTCCTAAAAATCCGCAACGGAAGCCAAATCCCAGTGCAGCGGATGATTCCGGTTCCCAGGTAAGCGATGCATCATTCAGCTGCAGCTTTTCCATGGAATAGCGCAGCTCTTCAAAATCTTCGGTATCTACGGGATAGATCCCGGCAAATACCATTGGCTTTACATCTTCAAAACCCTGAATCCCTGTTTCAGATGGATTGATGGTAGTGGTAATCGTATCGCCTACTTTTACTTCGCGGGCGTCTTTAATCCCGGAAATAATATAACCAACATCGCCGGTGCTGACTTGTGTTTTCGGCTCTTGTTTTAATTTTAATACGCCAATCTCATCGGCATTGTATTCGGCGCCGGTATTCATGAATTTTACACGCTCGCCTTTGCGGAGCGTACCGTTTACAATTTTAAAATATGCGATGATCCCGCGAAAGGAATTGTATACCGAATCGAAGATCAATGCCTGTAATGGCGCTTTCGGATCGCCTTTTGGCGCTGGAATCCGATCTACAATGGCGGATAAAATCTCATGAACGCCCATCCCGGTTTTGCCGGATGCCGACATGATGTCTTCGCGTTTACAGCCTAAAAGATCCACGATCTGGTCTTTTACAATTTCGGGTTCTGCGCTGGGAAGGTCAATTTTATTAAGGATCGGGATGATCTCCAGGTCGTTTTCTAATGCTAAGTATAAATTGGAAATGGTTTGTGCCTGGATGCCCTGTGCTGCATCCACAATGAGCAATGCGCCTTCGCAGGCAGCGATGGAGCGGGAAACCTCGTAGGAAAAATCCACGTGGCCCGGTGTATCAATTAAATTGAAGATGTATTTTTTGCCGTCTTTCACATAATCCATCTGGATGGCGTGGCTTTTAATGGTAATGCCGCGTTCCTTCTCCAGGTCCATGTCATCGAGCACCTGTGCCTGCATTTCGCGTTTGCTGATGGTATTGGTGTATTCCAGCAAGCGATCGGCCAATGTACTTTTTCCGTGATCGATGTGCGCAATGATGCAAAAATTTCTGATGTTCTCCATTTTTCTATAGCTTTCTCTTTAAGGACTGCGAATTTACTACTTTTTTGCGAATTGTGGAGGCATAAACTGGTTTGTGTGTTTTCAAAAGTTAATTGCTATATTTATGTATGAAAAACCGGGTCGCATTTCTTTTGCTGTTATGCCTGACTGTTTTTTTTTCCTGTAAAAAGGAAGAGGAACCGCAGTCATACAGCCAGCCTGTATGGGGCTCTTTTTCGGCATACACGAAAACAAAAGTGATTGATTCTACAACAGCCGTGCAGATTCCTGATGCTGAAGTTTACATTGCATCCACTTCCAATGGTAGTGCATTGTGGGCAGGTACGATCATTTCGGGCGGTTGGTACATTACCCATATTACCTGGGGCTTAGGCCCTCATAATGATCCGCCCGGCGACAGCAGTAACTTGTATGTCTGCGCACACTTGGGCAGTGAAAGCGGTTTTAAAAAAATAAAAGCAGGGCAGCTGAATGCGAACGATACGCTTATTGTGCCTGGTATTACGGTGCGTTGATAAAATAATTGTTATATGTTAAGCAGGTTATTTTTATTTTTTCTTTTAACAACAGCTTTGTATTCCTGTAGAAAGGAAGATGATGCGTACGATCCCGCTTATTTGAATCTGCAGGTTTATCATCATTATCATCTGAAAGGGATCGTGATCGATACACTGACCGGAATTCCAGTGGCAAACGCAAGGGTGTGCCAGTTTCAGCCCTACTATGCTGATGATAAATATACGTTAGGTCGAACAACGGCTGTGGGCTGGTACAGCGGTGATTATACCTGGGGCGGTGATGTGCGCTATACACATGCACTGCCAGACAGCGCTGATATTTACATTTACGCGTACACGAATAATCAATGCGGGAAAGTAAAAGTAAAATTCGGGCAGTTGATCGAAAATGGGTTACATGTTATGACGCCACTTTATGTAAAACCGGTCGGATATTTAAAAACTCATATTAAAGATACATCCGGGATTGGCGCACCGCTTATTTATTGCAAGGGAAATTACAATATCATAGAGCCTATATCTATACAGGTCCCGGAGTATTTCTTCACGTCAACACATCCTGCCGGGCATATATATGATACAACTTTTGTGTGCAAAGTTTATCCTAACAGTAATGCTACATTAACCTTTTCTTATGGAACAACGTCGCTTGCTCCCAGCACCGTGTTTGTTCCTTCCGGTGATACTTCATTTGTAAACATATTCTATTGACCGTTTATTGATCGCAGAATATTTGACAAGCAGTTTAATTTGGTTTTTAACGCTTCAAGCCGTTACTTTGCAGCCGCAAATAAAAATTAAACCTGTAAGTTTAAAATCTATGAAAGTTGTTGATCACATTAAACAAGCGAATTCCACGCTGTTTTCCATCGAAATTTTACCGCCTTTAAAAGGGAAAAGTATCCAGTCGATTTTTGACGGGATCGATCCCTTGATGGAATTCAAACCATCATTTGTGGATGTAACGTATCACCGTGAAGAATATTTATATAAAAAACGTGAAGGCGGCTACCTCGAAAAAGTGAGCATCCGCAAGCGTCCGGGCACGGTTGGCATTTGTGCGGCCATCATGAATAAATACCATGTGGATGCTGTGCCGCATATTATCTGCGGTGGTTTCAGCAAAGAAGAAACAGAAAATGCATTGATCGATCTGCAGTTTTTAGGGATCGATAATGTACTTGCATTGCGTGGCGATTCGATCAAAAGCGAACCGGAATTTATTCCGGAACCCAACGGACATGCGTATGCGATCGACCTGGTAAAGCAGGTAAAACAAATGAACAAAGGAAAATACATTGATGATGATTTAGCCGATGTAGCGCCAACTAATTTTTGTATTGGTGTGGCCGGTTACCCGGAGAAACATTTTGAAGCGCCGAACATGACCTCAGACATGAAGCACCTGAAAGCAAAGATTGATTCGGGTGCTGAATATATTGTAACACAAATGTTCTTTGATAATGCGCAGTATTTTGAGTATGTAAAAAAATGCAAGGAAATGAATATTGATGTTCCGATCATTCCGGGATTAAAAATACTGACCACTAAAAAACAGGCAACTACACTGGCGAAGATCTTTAAAATAGATGTTCCGCAAGGTTTGCTGGAGCAGATCGAAAAATGCAAAACAGATGCGGAAGTAAAAGAAGTGGGAATTGAATGGTGCATCAATCAATCAAAAGAATTGATAAAAGCGAAAGTGCCTTGTTTGCATTATTATACAATGGGAACATCGGAAGTAACGCGGAGAGTGGCCAGCCAGGTTTTTTAAGGTTTTACCACTAAGGCACTAAGAGCACTTAGATTCTCGCAGGCGAGAATTTTTATTACAAGCTCACAAAGAAATAAAATAAAAAATGCCCGACTTTAAGCCGGGCATTTTTTGTTTTATAATCTTAGTGGCCTCAGTGCCTTAGTGGTAAAATCCGAGTGTTACTTTTTCACCAGTTTACTGATATACTTCCCTAAAATATCAAATTCCAGATTTACAACCGATCCGGTTTTTATATTTTTGAAATTGGTATGTTCGAAGGTGAAAGGAATAATGCAAACGGAAAAAGAATTTTCTTTTGAATTGACAACTGTGAGGCTTACGCCGTTTACGCATACGGAGCCTTTTTCGACTGTGATGTTATTTTGTGCAGCATCGTATTCGAATGTGAAGATCCAGCTGCCGTTGCTTTCTTCCACAGATCTGCAAACTGCCGTTTGATCTACGTGTCCCTGCACGATGTGCCCGTCCAGCCGGTCACCCAGGCGCATGCAGCGTTCCAGGTTTACTTCATCACCAACAGATAATAATCCAATGTTTGATTTTTGTAATGTTTCATCGATCGCGGTCACTATATATTCATCATTGCTGATGCCGACCACCGTTAAGCAAACGCCGTTGTGCGCAATGCTTTGATCGATTTTTAATTCATGTGTAAATGCGGACTTTACGGTGATGTGCAAATTGCTCTGCTCTTTTTGCAATGCTGTTACTTTCCCCAGCCCTTCTATAATTCCTGAAAACATAAATGCTTAATGATTTGGTCCGTTCTTCGTATTGATGAGTTGTACAAAGCCTTTGAGTACCCGTTGCCGGATGCCTTCCACGTGGATCTCGTTTACTTTACAGATGTAGTAATACGTGCCGTCCACACACGGCTGTTTTGTATCCTGGCTTTTACCGTTCCACAAAATATTTGGATCGGTGCTTTCAAACATCAGCAAGCCCCAACGATCGTAGATCTTAATATCAATGTCTTTTACATAACGGTATGGCAGCGGTATAAACAAATCGTTGATGTTATCATTGTTCGGAGTAAACACGTTTGGCAATTCATATTCCGGACAATTATCCACACAGATCTTATTCACGATCACGCTTTCGTTGGCAAACGAATCTACGGCTGTAACAGCATAACAGCCTGCAATGGACGGAACGCCTTCGTAATTATAAATGTGCGTGTACGTTGTATCGTTCATGTTGTTGGTGCTGTAGATCAGGAGCAAAGGCTGGTCGTTCGTTGGCGCAAAATAAATATTGTATTGCACCGCATCCGTACTGCAGTATGTATTTGGGTTCCGCCAGCTCAATACATTTTGCATGATGCCGCAATCCGGGGTTACCGCTAATGTTGGCTGGCAAGGCGGCACTATATCCACCGGCGTTTCACATTTGATCTGCGACATATTGTACAACGGCCTTGGTAATGTGGTATCGGAATACGCGCCACTACTTTTCACTTTGTAGCAATAGTTTATTCCGTTTACCAATCCCGAATCGGCATAGGTGTGAGCAACAGTACTATCGATCAGTACAAACGTACCGGACGCATGCGGGATCTCTTTGTAAATGTAAAACAGGTTGTTCGTCCAGGGCACATATTCCTGCCACGAAAGCGATACTTTGTTTGCGCTTGGCGCGGATGATAAAAACACCGATGAAGCCGTATGCGTAGAGCCTTTTAATAATCCGTTGGAATAAAAATCAACGCGGTAGGTGTAGCTGCTGTCCTGCGTATTTACACCTGTGCTTACAAATCCGGTATCCGTCAGTTGCCAGAATGCCGGGTAATTGTAACTGGCGATCTGTGTAAACGAAAGCGTGCCGGTGGCACCCTGTGCTTTCATCAGCCGGTATTCGTACGGTGGCGGATTTACGATGGTATCCAGGTTAGGACTAACACCAATTGGTTTGAGCCAGTGTGTCCAGATCATTCCGGTAGCATCCGGGCCGGTAGCCATAACACTCACGTTGGTAATGATCGGCACATCGCGAACCAAATGCGCACAGATATTGGTAGAAGCATAGCTTTGCGAGCCATCGCTGTAATACGCCACTACAATGTATGAATAATCAATGCCGTGGGATAATCCCAATCCACCGTTGTTATCGGTAAATGTGGTTGGTGGCGGGCCTGATATTGTTCCTGTTAATGTACCTACCAGTGTGTAACCGGTATAGCTTGGCACACCTGTTTCGCAAGGGCTGTGTACCCATGGATCGCAGGTTTCCTTGCGGTAGATCATGTAGCCTTTGATCGGGTTGTTTCCTGTTGTGGCAGAACATGCAGGTGCTGTCCAGTTAACAACAATGCTGGAGCCGCTTGGCGTGGCTGTTAAACCGGTTGGAGCAGGAGCTATCACTTTAATGAACATCGATTCGAAACTAACAAGCGGCGTGATCGGGTTACTGTCCTCTGCTTTGAATGTAACAAGGTAAGGCAGCAGTTGAATTTCGTTACAAGCCGGTGTCCAGTTAAAATTACCGGTAACGCTGTTCATAGCAGTAACCGTTGGAAACGTAGCAGCAGGGCTCAATACAAAAGGTCCGCCTGTAGCGCTGAGCGTTACCGCATTAAATTCGGCATCCGATGCATGGACTGTAAAATGCAGTGGTGTACCGGCAACCACGCAGGTATCCGGCAGGCTGGTAATGGTTGGCGGCGTGTTGGCACAGGCAGCCACATCAATCTGCATATCGCGCAGGATAGAGCCTGCATAATACCGGTGGTGTGTATTGGATAATAATTTCCATTCCTGGATGAGGATGGCAATGTTGTACTGGCAAATACGATCGGGAGAGCACCATAATAAATCACCTGTGTGATGATCGATGCTTTCGTAGGTCATGTTGGGCGGCAATGAAAATCCGAAGATAGGCGCACCGTTGGCATAGCAGGTTGTTAAGCTGTAATAAAGGCTGTCGCCATCCGGATCGAACGCGCCGGGATTGTGCTCAAAACATTCGCCAACACAAGCCTGATCGATGGGCGGATTTAAAAGCACGGGGGAGCTGTTCGGATCTAAAAAAGGATTGATGACCAATTCGGTACGCAGAAAAAACGAGGTGTTTACCGAGTTGGGAATGTTACAGATCCCTGCATTCCTGTTGGGATCTTCCATCGTAATAACGTAATTATTGGGACCGGCATAGGTATGCGCGGTTCTATAAACATTTAATTTGGTGTTGGCAACGGTGAGAAACATTACGCCGTCGTGCGCCGTAGGACAAAGCATCGATGGGCCGTTGGTGCGAGGCGCTACTGCACTGTCGCCATCACCGAAATATACGGTCAGTTCACATCTGTCGGCGGTGGTGGCGTATGTATTTGAATAAGTAGTAACGGTGATCTCATACGTGTACCCGGAGATCCACCTGTAGGTGATTTCTCCTGCACGGTTGTGTGTGGCAAATGCACTAACACTGGCAACCAAGACAATAATGAGCGATAGGAAGATTTTTTTCATTTAACCCGGATCAAAAAGAACTATAAAATTAAACAATTTATTTCAAAGGCATACCTGAAAACAATAATTTCGGGAAAACGGAAAAAATGATCTTAGCGGCTGGGGGGTGATTTTGTATTGATGAGCTGTACAAAGCCTTTGAGTACTTTTTGACGGAGGCCTTCCACGTGGATCTCGTTCACAATACAAACGTAGTAATAGGTTCCATCCACGCATTGTTGTTTTGTATCCTGGTTTTTGCCATTCCACATCACATTCGGGTCGGTGGTTTCGTACATTAACAATCCCCAGCGGTCGTAAATTTTTATCTCCACATCCTTTACAAAGCGGTATGGCAGCGGTATAAAAAAATCGTTCACATTGTCGCCGTTGGGTGTAAATACATTTGGCAATTCATATTCAGGGCAATTATCCACACACACTTTATTTACGATCGCACTTTCGTTGGCAAAGGAATCTACGGCAGTAACGGCATAACAACCGGCAATGGATGGCACGCCCTGGTAATCATATACATGTGTATAGGATGTATCGTTCATGTTTGTGGTGCTGTGGACCAGCTGCAGCGGATCATCACTGTTGGGCGCAAAATAAATGTTGTACTGGATCGCGTCGTTGCTGCAATATGTATTTGGGTTACGCCAGCTCAATACATTTTGCATGATGCTGCAATCCGGCGTTACTGCTAACGTTGGCTGGCAAGGTGGCACCTGATCTACGGGGGTGGCGCATTTTATCTGCGACAGGTTGTAAAGCGGATTTGGCAAAGCGGGATCGGAATAAGCGCCGCGGCTTTTCACTTTGTAGCAAAAATTTACGCCGTTTACCAAACCGGAATCTAGATAGGTGTGTGTGATTGTACTATCGAGCAAAACAAAGCTTCCTGATCCGGCCGGATTTTCCCTGTAAATGTAAAACAGGTAATTGGTCCAGGGCACATATTCCTGCCAGGAAAGTGCTACTTTATTGTCGCTTGGTACGGCGGATAAAAATACCGACGAAGCAGTGTGTGTGGAACCTTTTAATAATCCGTTGGAATAAAAATCAACGCGATAGGTGTAGCTGCTGTCCTGCGTATTTACACCGGTGCTTATATAACCGGTATCTGTGAGCTGCCAGAATGCCGGGTATACGTAGCTGGCTACTTGTGTAAATGAAAGGGGACCGGTAGCGCCCTGTGCCTTCATCAGGCGGTATTCATACGGGCCGGGGTTGGCAATGGTATCCAGATCGGGGATCGAGCCTAATGGTTTTACCCAATGTGTCCAGATGCTTCCCGTGGCATCCGTTCCCGTAGTGATCACGCTTACATTGGTAATGATAGGCACATCACGCACTAAATGAGCGCATACGTTGGTAGAAGCATAGCTTTGTGAGCCGTCGTTGTAATAAGCTACCACCAGGTAGGAATAATCCACACCGTGCAGCAGGCCGCTGCCGCCGTTGTTATCTGTAAATGTAAAAATGCTGCCGGTGGTAAATCCGATGTAGGTATAGCCGGTATAGGCGGGTACACCTGTTTCGCAGGGATTGTGTACCCAGGGATCGCAGGTGTTTTTGCGGTAGATCAGATATTTTTTCAGCGGGTTGTGGCCGGTTGTATCAGCACAGGCGGAAGGCAGCCAGTTTAAAATAATGCTCGATCCGCCTGGACTGGCTGTTAAACCGGTTGGAGCAGGCGGCACAACTTTAATGAACATGGATTCGAAATTGACCAAAGGCGTTGTCGGGTAATCATCCACAGCTTTAAACGTAACCTGGTAAGGGAGCAATTGAATTTCGGAGCAGGAAGGTGTCCAGTTAAAAGTTCCGGTAACGCTACCCGGGCCGGAAACATCCGGGAAGGTGGCTGCGGGCGTTAAGGTAAGTGGCCCGCCGGTTGCGCTGAGTATTATGTTGTTGCCTTCTGCATCGGTGGATGAAACATTAAAATTCAGCGACGTTCCGGCTACCACACAGGTATCGGGCAAGCTGCTGATTGTAGGCGGTGTATTGGCGCAGGAAGCAATATTGATCTGCATATCGCGCACAACCGAGCCAATAAAATAGCGTTGGTGATTTCCGGTAAATAATCTCCATTCTTCAATTTGTATGGCAATATTATATTGGCAAATATTGGCAGGAGTGCACCAATCAACCTCACCCGTATGGTGATTGATGCTTTCGGTGGACAAATTGGCTGGCCAGGTAAAGCCGGGAATCGGGGCACCGGAAGCATAGCAGGGAATAAGGCTGTAATACAAACTATCATCATCTACGTCATACGCGCCGGGATTGTGCTCGAAGCATTGTCCCACACATCCCTGGTCGATGGGAAGCCGCTGTAAAATACTGGAATTGTTGGCGCCAATAATATTGTTGATCACCAAAACGCTGTGTAAATAAAAAGAAACAATGTCGGAATTGCCGTTATTAATATTGCAAATACCGGCATTACGGTTGGAGATATCCACGGAAATGGTATATATGCCGGGGCCTTTATAAGTATAGGTAGTTTGGTAAATATTGAGCCGGGTATATGCAACGCCCGAAAGGATTACTCCATCTGAAGTAGAAGGGCAATTTATGCCGGGATGTGCCCCGTTTACACGTGGTGCTACGGCCGTGTCGCCATTACCAAAATGAACGTTTACGCTGCAATCATCCACAGAAGTACCCAGTGTATTGCTGTATGTTGTAACTGTAACAAGGTAAGTATAACCTCCAAGATTTTGATAGGTAATTTCGCCTGCGCGGAGATGCGATGCAAATAAATTGCAGGAAGCAGTCATTGTAATAAAGATGGCAAGTAAAAATTGTTTCATTTTCTAATGTTCTCCAACCTGTAACTCAAAAATACGCAATTTTATTTTATGATATTGCCGGAAATAATGAATTTTCCGGTATTTAAAAGGATCTTTTCTCCTGATAAGCTGTAAAAATATATGCCGGATGATTGTACAAAAACAAAATTCCTTTTCTTGATGACTTAAGAAAAGGAATTTCGTTTAAATGGTTACTTGCTAATGTGTAAAACAAATTTCACCACATAAGGCACAAAGAAAACATAAGGATGTAACTCGAAAAATACGTTGGCATGCCGGGCTTTGCCTTACGTTTTCTTTGTGCCTTATGTGGTGGAAAATTTTTCTTTGTTTTTACCGGTACTTAATAATTGATCACCTGTTCCACCATGTTTGCAGGCAGTTCACGGTATTCGTATTGCTGTGTGCGCAGTTGCGGTTCAAATCCGGCTTCTGCAATTGCTTCCTGGATTCCTTTCGCTGTAAAGCGATGAGGTGCACCGGCTGCGGAAACCACATTTTCTTCCAGCATGATGCTTCCAAAATCGTTAGCGCCTGCGTGTAAGCATAGTTTAGCTACATCTTTACCAACGGTTAACCAGCTTGCCTGGATATTGATCACGTTTGGCAGCATGATGCGGCTCATGGCGATCATCCGGATATATTCATCGCCGGTTACATTATTGGTAATCCCTTTGTGGCGTTTTAATAAGGTTCCGTCGTCCTGGAAAGGCCATGGAATAAAGGCTAGAAATCCTTTTGAATCTGTTGGTTTTTCGCTTTGTACTTCGCGGATCCACACAAGGTGTTCAAAACGCTCTTCAATGGTTTCGATGTGCCCGAACATCATAGTGGCGGAAGTGGTAATGTTTAACTGATGAGCAGCACGCATCACATCCAGCCATTCGCGGCCGGTGCATTTTCCTTTTGAGATCAGGCGGCGTACACGATCGTTTAAAATTTCCGCGCCAGCTCCCGGTAAGCTGTCCAAACCGGCTTCCTTTAATGCTTTCAGCACTTCGGTATGTGTGGATTTTTCCAGTTTGGTAATGTGTGCAATTTCGGGTGGCCCCAGTGAGTGCAATTTTAATTTCGGGTATAATTTCTTGATGGAGCTGAAGGTATCCACATAAAATTTCAAGCCCAGATCAGGATGATGGCCGCCTTGCAGGAGCAGCTGGTCGCCGCCGTATTTAAGCGTTTCATCAATTTTTACTTTGTACGTTTCTATATCCGTGATGTAGGATTCCTTGTGTCCGGGTATGCGGTAAAAATTACAGAACTTACAATTCGCGATGCATACATTCGTTGTATTTACGTTGCGGTCGATCTGCCAGGTAACTTTCCCTTTTTTACCATTTTTTTCAATGGAATCAGGTTTTTGGATCTTGCGTAATTCGTTGGCAACAAACATCAGATCGGCAGTAGCTGCGTTTTTGAAAAGATACACACCTTCTTCTATACTTAAAAATTCAAAGTTTAACGCACGTTTCAGCAGGGATTGGGTATTCATTTTTATGAGTATATGAGCACATAGCCCGATTAATATTGGAGTTTCCGCTTGTAATAAATACCAGGAAATTAGTAAAAAATTAACAAATTCTTTTATTTACATTTACGGTTCTCAAAAGTAAAAATTATATGACTACGATATCTAAAAAATCTACAATAAATAACAACGAAAGCGTTGTTTTGTTGTGCGGAAAATCGTCCAATCTTACAAATTACGGCTTAAGCAAAGCAGAGATCGATTTTGTAAAAACCGAAATGGGCGCAAAAGAAAAGAAATGCGTGGTCATCAACCAGCTGAGCCGGTATGTATTTATACAGCTGATGGAAGTGAAAAAAGACCGTTCGCAATACCTTGAATCCATCCGGAAAACCGCCAGCGTGCTGCATACGCAAATTACAGACGCAAAGCTGGAAAGTGTTACCGTTGTGGATGTGGAAAGCAAAGCGGAGGAAACACTTGCATTTACTGAAGGACTGGCGCTGAGCAATTACCAGTTTTTAAAATATAAAAAAGACAAAGTAAAAGAAACGCATTCTTTAAAAACGATTGGTGTTTACAGTAAAAAAATTACGGATAAACAGCTGGATCAATTGAATACAGTGGTAGAAGCCATTTTTATTTCCCGCACACTTGTAAACGAACCTGCTAATTTTTTAACGGCAACACAGCTCGGGAAAGAATTTCAAAAGCTTGGGAAACAAGCCGGTTTTAATGTGGAGGTGTTAAATAAATCAAAGATCACATCGCTGAAAATGGGTGGCTTGCTGTCCGTAAACTTAGGAAGTATTGAGCCGCCAACATTTACCATCATGGAATACAAACCCGCCAATGCAAAAAACAAGCAGCCGGTGATCCTGGTTGGAAAGGGCGTGACGTATGATACCGGAGGGCTTAGCTTAAAACCTACGGCCAACAGCATGGACATGATGAAATGCGACATGGCCGGTTCTGCTGCCGTAGCATGTAGCATCTACGCCATCGCGAAAGCGAAATTACCTGTGCATGTGATCGGGCTGGTGCCTGCAACGGACAACCGTCCGGGCGAAAACGCCTACGTACCGGGCGATATCATTACCATGTACAATGGATTAACGGTGGAAATGCTCAATGCCGATGCCGAAGGACGCATGATCCTGGCGGATGCATTGGCGTATGCTCAAAAATACAAACCGCAATTGGTGATGGACTTAGCCACCTTAACCGGTGCCGCTGTTGCCGCGATTGGTACTTCCGGAATAGTAGCGATGGGAACCGCATCCGAAAGTGTAAAAAATAAATTAAAACAAAGCGGTGAAAATACGTTTGAACGTTTGGCGGAAATGCCGTTCTGGGACGAGTATGATGATATGATCAAATCGGAAATTGCTGATATGAAAAACATTGGCGGGCCGTACGGCGGGGCTATCACGGCAGGTAAATTTTTAGCGCGCTACATCGATTATCCATGGATGCATTTTGATATTGCGGGCCCGGCTTTTTTAATGACAAAAGACGGATACCGTACCAAAGGCGGAACCGGAACAGGAGTGCGCCTGCTGTTCGATTACTTTAAAAATAACTTTTAAATTTTTATTCTGTGAAATTGCTTTTTCAGAAATACACGTTCGTACTCCTTTCAATTTTTGCAGGCAGCTGGTGCTTTGCGCAGAAAAAATCACTGGTGGTAGCTGAGTATGACGATAATGCTGCGGTAAATCATTTGCAAAATATTGTTTGTTATACGTTTGAAAACGGCGTGATGACCAACAAAGATGTTGTACTATCCGTACCCACGCAAAAAAAAGATCAGAAAGGCGATTACATCCGTTTTGATATCGGTAAAAATAAATTGTACCGCAACCGCTACATTATCACCGGTATCGGCAACATCATCGATCTGAAAAATAAAAAAGTAATATTGGCGGAAAAGGACGAATTTGTTGGGTTTAACGGTGATAGTGTGATCTTTCATACCAACGATATTTTTAAAGGGAATTATTATTCGGTGTTCAGCTTAAAAAACGAAAAATATCAGAAAGTAGAAAATGCAAATTACAACCCGCAGCCACGGCCGGATGTAGGAGTAGATGAAAGTACGCAGCCATTCACGATCAATGCATACGCTGCCAGCGGAAAAAAAGAAGTGTTGGTGAAAGATGCCGGTTACGGCGAATCACAGCCCCTGATCGGTGATAATGTAAAACGCAAATTCGCTATTTTCTGGCTGGATAATACATCGTTTTTATATGCAAATTTTTCAAAAGATCAGCATGCCTTGAGTATCTATAAAGTAGGAACAGATAAAAGCAGCGAGAAGATTGCAGATATTGATGCCGTTCCATCCACCGCTGCCAATGCGTATTTCGAATACGATGCCGATGGAAATATTATTTATACCTGTGGAAAAGGACGTTTTTTAGTGGATGTGAAAAAGAAAAAGGCAGATCCTGTAGTGTATGAAACACTCGGGAATAATTTTTTTGTAGAATCTGTAGAGAACAATAAATACGGGCGCACCATGAAATACGAAAGCGCCGAGATCGGAAAAAAATGGTGGCGCTTTGACAATGCACAAACCACAAAAGGATATGCGGCATTGCAAACCGATATGGTAATCGGTACAGAGCGCTATGCACAGGGAGTATCAGTATGGAACAGTGTTTCCAAAAAATGGGTGCTGCTGGATATTTCGTCCATCGCTAACATTATCGGCTGGATAGAACAGTAATTTTGATTAATTTCGCCAATGGAACGCGGATTTGACGGATGGAGCGGATAAAAACGGATGTGTTGGTTATAATGTAATGTAGGCGCTAGGCTCTGCCTGGTGACAAAACGCAATGTCACTAGGCAGAGCCTAGCGCCTACTGCAAACAGTCTGAAATGATGGATAGTAGTTTTTTAGCAAACACAATTAAAACAGAACTCACACACAGATTCGCTATTCGTTTAAATTCGTTATTCGCTGCATCAAACACAGCAAACTTTAAACTGATCAATTTTAAACTTTAAACTTTTTTTTAATGTCAGAAGAAAAAATAATTGTTGGAATTTCGCAAGGAGATATAAATGGGATTGGACTGGAAGTGATCATCAAAACATTCCTTGATCCGCAGATCTTTGATATTTGTACGCCGGTACTTTTTGGTTCGTACAAAACCGCATCCTTTCACCGCAAAGCATTAAACATCGAGGATTTCAGCTTTAACCAGATCAAGGATGTTTCCGAGATCAACCACAAGCGCGCCAACATTATTAATGTATATGATGAGGATATTACCATCGAATTAGGTAAACAAACCGAAACCGGCGGAAAATATGCGTTCCTTTCCCTCGAAGCAGCTGCTTATGCATTGGCGCAGGGAAAAGTGGATGTGCTGGTAACTGCACCTATTAATAAGGAGAACATCCAGTCGCCTGATTTTAAATTCCCCGGTCATACCGAATATTTAGATGATCGTTTCGGGAACGGCAACAGCCTCATGTTTTTGGTAAGTGACGATCTGCGTGTAGCAGTTGCAACAGGGCACATTCCGGTTACACGCGTGGCGCAGGAGCTAAGCCCCGAAAAAATTCAGAAAAAAATACAATCATTATATAAATCCCTTGTGGAAGATTTCGGCATCCGTAAACCAAAAATTGCTGTGCTGGGTTTAAACCCGCATGCAGGCGATAATGGTGTGATTGGCGACGAGGAAAAAAATATTATTATTCCCGCTATCAATAAGGCAAAAGAAGAAGGAATGCTGGTTTACGGTCCGTACCCGGCCGATGGCTTTTTCGGGAATGGCGCTTACAAGAATTTTGACGCGGTGCTGGCCATGTATCACGATCAGGGCCTGATCCCGTTCAAAACCATTGCTTTTCACGATGGTGTTAACTTCACAGCAGGCTTACCGGTAGTGCGCACATCGCCCGATCATGGAACGGCGTATGATATTGCCGGAAAAAATCTGGCATCGGAGGCATCCTTCCGCAAAGCCATTTATACTGCCATTGATATTTACAAAACCCGCAGGCTTTATAGCGAATTGACCGTTAATCCGCTGAAAATTAACCCGATGAAACGGGAACGGTAATGAATTGATCCTGCAAAAACACAATTTTATAGCGGAAATTGGATGAAAAAGCATTGTTTTTATCAGATTTTCGCTTTTTTTCTGTCAAAATGCAGCTAAAATTTAATTTAAATTAAGGCTTTGAAATAAAGTAGAATTTTTTACCTTTGCGGTCTTTCTCAAAAAGTGAAGTAAAAATGCAGGCAGGAAAAGAATATATTATTCAGTTTGTTGGTTTAGCAATTGGGAAACATGAATATAAATTTAGTGTAACAGATCCGTTCTTTGAGCACTTCGAATTTTCAGAAATAAAACAGGCGAACATACAGGTTGATCTTACGCTGTTAAAGCAATCAACAATGATGGCGCTGGAATTTGAGATCAGCGGAACAGTAAAAGTAAACTGTGACCTGTGTACCGAAGAATTTGATCTGCCGATCACGGGAAGCTATAAGCTGATTGTGAAAGTAGGCGGAAGCGATTCGGGAGTTGAAGACGATGACATCATCACCATCAGCGCTGCGGAACATGAGCTGGAGCTGAGGCAATACATTTATGAGTACATTGTACTTTCATTGCCGATCAAGCGGGTACATCCTCCCGATGCAAAAGGAAACAGCACCTGTAACCAGGAAATGCTGGAAAAAATTAAAGATTACCTGGTGGACAAAGCACCCGAAGGCGGCGAAGATGAACCGGAAACGGATCCACGCTGGAACCAGTTGAAGAATATAAAGTTGAATTAATAAATAGAGTAATAACAATTAAATACATAATACAATGCCACATCCAAAGCGAAAATTATCGAGATCCAGAAGAGATAGCCGTAGAGGTCATGATAAAGCTGTAGCTTCTACACTTTCAACTTGTTCTAATTGCGGAGCACCTACATTATACCACCGTGTTTGTGGAGAATGTGGTTACTACAAAGGCAAATTAGCAGTAGAGAAAAAAGTTTCTGCTTAAAAATTGAAGGCTCAGCCATAGCCATTTCAATATCCATTAACAATTAACTTATTTCTTTTTTTATGAAGATAGGTATAGATATTATGGGCGGTGATTATGCACCCGAAGCTACTGTTTCAGGTGCTATTTTAGCTTATAATGAATTACCCAAAGATGTTCGGTTGGTGTTGATTGGTGATAAAGCTGTTATTGAGGCCGAACTTGCGAAACAAGCTGCTGATGCAGGAAATTTCGACATTGTTCATGCTCCTGAAGTAATAGGAATGGGTGAGCACCCGACAAAAGCATTTTCACAGAAACCCAATTCTAGTATTAGCTTTGGGTTTCATCTTTTAAAAGAAGGCAAGATCGATGGTTTTGCGAGCAATGGAAACACAGGCGCAATGCTTGTTGGTTCCATGTTCAGCGTAAAATCGGTTGCCGGAGTGATCCGTCCCTGTATCACTTCCATTCTTCCCAAAGAGAATGGCGGCGTGGGCTTACTGTTAGATGTAGGTACCAATGCCGATTGTAAGCCGGATGTATTGTACCAGTTTGCAGTACTCGGTTCCCTGTTTGCGGAAAACGTTTACGGGATCAAAAATCCAAAAGTAGGTTTGCTGAACATCGGCGAAGAGCCCGAAAAAGGAAACCTGGTTTCGCAGGCTGCACACGGCCTGATGAAAGATTCAAAAGATTTTAATTTCATAGGAAATATTGAAGGTCGTGACATTTTTAATGATCATGCCGATGTGATCGTCTGCGACGGATTCACCGGTAACGTGGTATTAAAAGAAGCGGAAGCATTTTATACAATGATCAAAAAACGCGGAATAAAAGATGCGTATTTTGACCGTTTTAATTACGAGATTTATGGTGGAACTCCTGTTGTAGGAATTAATTCCACGGTAATGATCGGACATGGGATTTCAAGTAAAATTGCGGTAAAAAATATGCTTTTGCTTACAAAAGATATTGTAAATGCAAAGCTTGCCGATAAAATTAAACTAGCATTTCAATAATGACGAAAGTTACTGCTGCTATTACTGCTGTTGGCGGATATGTTCCCGATTATATTTTGACCAATGCGGAATTGGAAAAATTAGTTCCAACTACTTCCGAGTGGATCGAAACCCGCACGGGGATCAAAGAACGCAGGATCTTAAAAGGAGAAGGCTTAGGCACTTCCGATATGTGCGTGAAAGCAATTGAATTGTTAATGCAAAAGCGCGGAATTACTGCGTTGGACATCGACCTGATCATTGTTGGAACGGTAACACCGGATTTTGTTTTTCCTTCCACTGCCAATGTCATCTGCGATAAAATTGGAGCAACCAATGCATGGGGATTTGATTTGTCAGCAGCTTGCTCTGGTTTTGTATACGGGCTTTCTACCGGTGCACAATTTATTGAAACTGGAAAATATAAAAAAGTAGTAGTAGTGGGTGCCGATAAAATGTCGGCAATCCTTGATTATACGGATCGTTCCACCTGCATCATTTTTGGTGACGGAGCAGGAGCGGTTTTATTAGAAGCAAATACAGAAGGATTTGGGATCCAGGATTCGATCTTAAAATCAGATGGCTCCGGCCGTCAGTACCTACACCAGAAAGCAGGCGGATCGGTAAAACCACCATCCCATGAAACGGTGGATGCACGCGAACATTTTGTATTCCAGGACGGACAGCCGGTATTTAAGCGCGCCGTTGTTGGTATGGCGGATGTATCGGCGCAGATCATGGAACGTAACGGATTAAAATCCGATGATGTAGCATGGCTGGTGCCACATCAGGCAAACAAACGCATTATTGATGCTACGGCTGAGCGCATGGGATTATCATCCGCGAAGGTAATGCTGAATATTCAGAAATATGGTAATACCACCGGTGGAACAATTCCGTTGTGTTTGTGGGATTACGAAAAACAAATGAAAAAAGGAGATAATATTATTATTTCCACATTTGGTGCAGGCTTTACCTGGGGAAGCGTATATTTGAAATGGGCGTACGATACTAAGTAGGATTTTGGAATAAGGATTTAGGATTTACCGGGTATCAAAAACGATCGGACAAAAAAATTAAAATAAGAACAAAGATTAAAATAGTTGAAAAGGGTTTATTAGTATCAACTTTGAACTTTGAACTTTTGAACTTTGAACTAATAACGGAGTATTAATTTTAATAATTACAACAATGAAACTGAACGAAATTCAAGATTTAATAAAGTTTGTAGCAAAATCAGGCGTAAGCGAGGTAGAGCTGGAAACCAAAGATGTAAAAATTGTTATTAAAACTCCCGCAGGAAAAAAAGAACAGATATATGTTCAAACATCTGCTCCTGCACAACAAATGTCGGCGCCGGTTCAACAATCAGCACCGGCTGCAGATACAAAAGCCCCTGACGTGAAAGCACCGGCAGCAAATGATGATGCAAAATATGTAACCATCAAATCGCCGATGATCGGAACATTCTATCGTTCTTCTTCTCCTGACAAACCAGCGTTTGTAAGTGTTGGTGATGAGATCTCCGAAGGAAAACCGGTATGTATCATCGAAGCGATGAAACTGTTCAATGAAATTGAATCGGATATCAAAGGAAAAATCGTTAAAGTATTGGTAAATGATGCAACTCCGGTGGAGTACGATCAACCTTTATTTCTAGTAGATCCTTCTTAATTAAATAGTTTAAAGTTCAAGGTTCAAAGTTTCTGTGTGTATTAAAGCAGAACTTTGAACTTTGAACTTTTGAACTTTAAACTCATTTAAAATATGTTCAAAAAAATACTGATAGCAAACAGAGGCGAGATTGCATTGCGCATTATTCGTACCTGTAAAGAAATGGGAATCAAAACGGTGGCTGTATATTCAACTGCTGATAAAGATTCCTTACACGTTAAATTTGCTGACGAAGCCGTGTGTATCGGGCCACCGCCAAGCAAAGATTCGTATTTGAATATTCCGAATATTATTTCAGCTGCCGAAATTACCAATGCGGATGCGATCCATCCGGGTTACGGATTTTTATCGGAAAATGCTAAATTTTCAAAAATTTGCCAGGAACACAATATTAAATTCATCGGTGCTTCGCCCGAGATGATCAATTCCATGGGCGATAAATCATCTGCGAAAGCAACCATGATTGCCGCCGGAGTTCCTTGTGTACCGGGATCGGAAGGATTACTGGAAAGTGCAGAACAAGCAATTGAGCTGGCACCGAAAGTAGGGTATCCTGTAATTATTAAAGCAACTGCCGGTGGTGGTGGCCGCGGAATGCGCATCATCTGGAAAGAGGAGGAGATGAAAGCAAATTACGAATCGGCGAGCAAAGAAGCGGAAGCTGCATTTGGGAATGGTGCTATGTATATGGAAAAATACATTGAAGAGCCACGTCATATTGAAATTCAGGTGGTAGGCGATCAATACGGAAAAGCCTGCCATTTATCAGAAAGAGATTGTTCGATCCAGCGCCGCCATCAAAAACTGGCGGAAGAAACGCCTTCTCCGTTTATGACGGATGAATTGCGCGAACGTATGGGCGCTGCTGCGATCAAAGCGGCATTGGCTGTAAGATATGAAGGTGTGGGAACGGTAGAATTTTTGGTTGACAAGCACCGCAATTTTTATTTCATGGAAATGAATACGCGGATCCAGGTGGAACATCCGATCACGGAAGAGGTGATCGATTATGACCTGATCCGTGAGCAAATATTGGTAGCGGCAGGTGTGCCGATTTCCGGAAAAAATTATTTTCCGCAATTGCATGCGATCGAATGCCGCATCAATGCGGAAGATCCATTCAATAATTTCCGTCCGTCACCGGGCAAAATTACAGTATTGCATACACCGGGCGGACATGGCGTGCGTGTGGATTCTCACATCTATGCTGGTTACACGATTCCGCCGAATTATGATAGTATGATTGCTAAATTAATTACGGTAGCGCAAACACGCGAAGAAGCGATCGCAAAAATGTATCGTGCTTTGAGCGAGTACGTAATTGAAGGTGTAAAAACCACGATCCCGTTTCACCTGAAATTAATGAAGGATGAGAATTTTATCAAAGGTGATTATACAACGAAATTTTTGGAAGATTTTGATCTTACGGAGTAAAATCTACTAAATACGAATCGGTACTAATATACCAATCTGTGTGTTGTGCTGTGTGTTATTTTATACCCCTGTCAGGTTTCAAACCTGACAGGGGTTTTTGTTTTGCAGAAACGATGCAGGAGAGCCACAGATTCACAGATTTTTTAATTTCAATTTAATGCACACAGATGAAAATCGCTCTGCGATTTTTTACAATCCACGTAATTCCTTTTTGCCTTTTTTAATCTGTGAATCTGTGGCAAAAATGGCATGCTAAAAAAACTAATTATTCTTTTTTAATTTCCTCCATCCAAAGAATATTCCCGTTACAAACACAATTCCCGCAATCAAAATATAGATGAATGTATTGTTTGCTGTTGGAGCTGCTGCGTTTGTATTGCTTGATTTTACTATGTTTTCAACTGGCCTGGCAGATGTTGCCGTATCTGTTACTTCCGGGATTAATTTTAATGAATCCGTTGGTTGAGCTGAGTGCACAGCAATTGTTTTTACTTCGGTTGCGGATTTTGTAAAATCAACTAGTTTTAATAATGCCGGAACACCGGTATTTATTTTTGACCAGTTGACCTGGTATTTGTACGGATCATAATTGACCAGAAGCTGCTTATAGCCTACATATCCAAGCGGATTCATCGTTCCGTATTCTTCATGTGGATCGGGAGGAGGTAATTTTTTTGAGTTGTATTTATTAATAAGCGCGACCATTGCTTTTATTTTTTCATCCAAGGCAGTTGATTTGTCGCCATAATATTCCTTTGCCGTTAGGTAATATGCGCGTGCATATTCCACAGATATTGTATTTGCCGAAAGATCCCCAAAATCGGTAAACAAGCTTGCCATCAATGCATTGGGGCCGGGTGTAAACGGAACGCGCTCATACAGTTGAATATTCAGCTGAACACAGACCATGCTATCTTTTTTTTGCTTTTCGGTAAGCTGGAGTACGTTGTGAGTTGTTAAATAAGCAGGATCTTTTTTGAGCTGTACTTCTGCTTCCAGGATTTTTACATGGATCCATTCGCTGCCATCGTGATCTTTTGGATTTAGCCCGATATCGCGCCGGATATATTTTAATGCACTGTCGGGTTGATCGTTTAATTCATAGGCAGTACCCAGGTTTGCAGCAATTTTGTAATCGTTCGGGTAATGTTTGTAGATTTCGATCAGCAATTGTAATGCTTCTGCAGGCTTCCCAAGCTTCATCAGGCAAACGCTGTAATCCGACAATAACATGTAGTTGTGATCCTTTTTTAAGCGGGCTTCGAGCTGCTTTATTTTATCAACGTATGATTCCTTATCGAAATTTTTATGAAAAACAGGAAGTTCTTCCATTTTCGTAGGATTACCTTCTTTGTCGTACGCATAAAAAATATTCAGGCAGGCAACGGAATTATAGCTGCAGGATACAAAAAGCAATAAAAAGAGTTTTCTCATTTTGGCAGAATTGCAAAATATTCGTCATCAATTTTATAATTGGAGATAACGATGACGGGGCGCGAACCGTTTTTATACACATAATAATAGCTTTTATCGTTTGTAAATTTTAAAACATCTGTTTTATATTTCCCGCTTTTAAATGGTTTTTCGGTATGGAAAAAAGAAACCATCTGGTTGTAAACATCATTGTAATTTTTTGAGTAATCATTGTCAAGCCCGGTAATATAGGTGATCTCCGTAATTTGTTTGGAACCGATGATAGACGATAATACGCGGATCTCGCCTTTTATAGAATCGCCACCCTTATCATTTGAATAATAAACGGCATCCTGCAATAATTTATTCGGAGTTGGCGCTTTCCGGTCGATCATGAAAATTTGTTTTTTCTTTAATTCATCCGTTACAGTAGTGCGTGCATACGACATGCAATTTTTTATAAATCCCATTGTCATTAATTGTCCGAATGATTTATTCATTAAGAAAAAGGAAACCAATGCCAGTAAAATAATTTTATTTTTCATTTTTTTTGAATGTTTTAAAAGTAGTAGCTTAAAAATACGAAAGGTTTTTGCAAAAGCAAAATTATATAAGCAGCAGGAATCCGCTCGTTTGTTTTGGCTGAAAATTTATGAAAGCACTTTCAGTTCGTATGCTAAATTTTCCCGGGCCTGCGTTTCCATTTTATAAAAGAAAAAATCCGTTTTGAAAATGCGCTCCATGTTTAAAAAATGCTGTACTACTTTTTTTCTTCCCGGATTGTAAAGGAAATCGGGGTAAATGGAATATTCTTTTCGCACATTTTTAAAATAATCGGTGTAAACCTCCCGGCTTTGGCCTAATACGGAAAGATCCGCATCGGTAAATAAATTTATATCATTGTCATTGCTTTGTGTATGCGCTTTTGTAGCAAGGATCTGCGCGGTGCAGTTTTTTATTTTATCAGCCGGAAAAGAAAGGGAGGTTAATCTTTTTTCGGCCAACGCTGCACTTTTTTCTTCATTATCCTTCGCGGAAGCGCTGTAAATAACATCGTGATAAAACACAGAGAATAAAACAGTATCCCAATCTCTGATCTGTGCTTTTACTTCGTTGAGCTGACTTATTAAATTATCAAGATGAGCAAGCGTGTGGTAATGACGTTTTTTGCCGGAATAATTTTTTTCAATTTCTTCCCACAGTGCATTGATCAGGTGATCATCACTTGAATAACGTTGTGCTAATGTTATAAATGTTTGCTGCAGCATCATTTGGTAAAAAGGTTATTAAATATACTCAAAATTACAACAAGCCCGGACCCCGTTTTTTAATAAAACACTATTCCGGCGGATCATACTTTCCTTACGGATCGCTTTGTCTATCTTTAAGGAAATAAAACAAACCATGAACAAGCCGGATGAAGGAATGCCTGATCTGATCGATGCAAAGGAATCAGATTATTTATATCTGAAAACATCCGCCATTCTTAATGCCGGGATGGGTTTGTTTACTGCCATCAGGATCTATAAGAATGAGCGGATCTCACTTTTTAAAGGAGAGATTTTATCCAACCGGGAAGCTGCGATCCGGGTAAAAAATAAAACGGATGGTTATTTTATCAATATGCCGGATGGAACGATCATGGATTCACGCGAAGTAAAATGCTTTGCCAAATATGCCAATGATGCGGAAGGATTTAAAAAAAACAGATCGAAGAACAATTCCATTATTGCGTTGGATCAGCAGGACAAAGTATGCCTGATCGCAACACGTACTATCAGCAGTGGAGAAGAGATCTTTTGCGGCTACGGAAAAGAATACTGGAAGAAGTTTTTGAGTTAAAATTAAATGAGTATCCGGAACTTTGTACCATAAAAAGAATTTACTTTAAGAACGTCATTGCGAGGGCTTTTCGCCCGAAGCAATCTCACACCCGTATATAATCTAGAATGAGGTTGCTTCGGGCGAAAAGCCCTCGCAATGACGAGGTGATTAAAACTTTTCCCAATAAAATAGCTGTAGCTTGGTATAAACTTTCCGAGACTCAATTAAAATTAAATTTTCCGGCAGTTGCAGTGCAATTCCACGCCGCTTGTGTAAAGCAGTTTACGGGATTCAAACAACAGAATTAAAAACGATCTTTAATCGTTTTCGCGCTGTTTAAAAATATAGTACAGATCTTTTTCCAATGGCGAATAGCCATATTCGTAACAGAAAAAATAATCCGCACCTTTTTGATTCCGGGAAATGTTGGTGTAATAATGAAAGTTAAAACCTTTTTTCAGAAGCTTCATCTTGGAGATTTTAGATTCCAGTGTTTCCGCGGGAGTCAGCTCTTTTAAGATCTTCCTGTTTCTGCGCAGCATCCTGTTTATGTCTTTCACATAATGGTCGTTGGTGTAATTTTCTTTGTTATTAAATGTGTTCCGGCAGAGTTCCGAACAATACTTTTTGTCGATTCGCCCAATAACCGACTCTCCGCATTCCATGCATTCTTTATTCATAAAACTATTTAAGAAGTTATAAGAGAAATGATTATTCCTAGTAATCATTTTTTCTTGCTGCGATAAATATAGAACATTTATCCGTGTGTAAATGCTTAACGGTTTATTTAACAGGATATAAATATTTAACGGGATGATGATCGTTAAAATTTGATACACATTTGCAGCGTCAAATAACAAGGCGTTTATTGACGTAATTATTAATCATTAAAAAAATAAAAGTATGAACGCATTACGAAACAAAGTACAATTGATTGGTAATCTGGGTATGAATCCTGAGGTGAAAACGTTTGACGACGGCAAAAAAATCGCGAAGATGAGCATTGCTACAAATGAAACGTACAAAAATTCAAAAGGTGAAAAAGTAACGGAAACGCAATGGCATAACCTGATCGCGTGGGGAAAAACAGCCGGTATCATCGAAAAATACCTGGTGAAAGGAAGTGAGATCTGCGTAGAAGGCAAACTGATCAACAGGAATTATACAGACAAAGAAGGAACAAAACGTTACATCACCGAGATCCAGATCAATGCGTTATTGATGATGGGTGGAAACAGGGCGGAAGCTGCAGAATAATAAAATTTGGAAGGAGAGAAGCGGGAGAAAAAAACCTTCTGATTCGGTCAGAAGGTTTTTTAATAGTATTATAAAAACAAAAGCGCCTCCGTTGTGGAAGCGCTTTTGTTTACGTTATTTTAAGCTTTTTTTTATTTAATGTCGAATGTTTTATTTTTTATTCATTCCTAATAATTCTTTTACTGCGTTGTTCGCATTTACAAACCCGGCTGTGATGCAAAGCTCCGTCATTTTTATCTTCGCTTTTTTCTTGCCCGGTACTTTTACTTTCTTTTTATAAGTAACCACCGTTTTCATCAATACGGTGCGTACATCTGCAGCTTTCAGATCAGGAAAATATTCGCGCAGCAGTGCTGCAACACCAGCCGTTGCCGGAGATGCCATACTTGTTCCGGATTCGGTCGTATATTTATTATCTGGAATCGTAGAATAAATATCAACACCCGGAGCGAAGAAATCTACTTTTGTTTTACCATAGTTGGAAAAATCACCAACCAGTTTTTTTCCTTTTTTGTAACTGCTGGCGCCTACTTCGATCCAGTTGCTTGCTGTTGTTCCATCCAGCATATCGCGGCTTGGATAAGAATTCTCCACATCTTTATCTTTCGATTCGTTCCCTGCAGCATGGATCAGCAATACATCTTTCGACAATGCATACTGAACTGCTTCGTCCACCACTTTTTTATCGGGCGAATAATATTTACCAAAGCTCATGTTGATCACTTTTGCGCCATTATCAACGGCATAACGAATGGCATTCGCTATATCCTTATCGCGCTCATCTCCATCAGGAACAGCGCGCACCACCATAATTTTTACATTGTCGGCAATCCCGTTGATGCCGATACTGTTGTTGCGGATCGCTGCAATAATTCCTGCAACGTGCGAACCGTGCAATGCATCCGGGCCTTTTATGTGATTGTTACCATAATAACGTTCGTTTGGGTTGTTTGGATCATCGCCAACAATATACTGGCGGATCGAATCCACATTCAGCTTGTTGTATTTTGCATTGTTAATGATCATGTTGGCACCTTGTGTCACCTGTTCATCCAGGTCTTTCGCGCTGATCAGGGCAAGGATCACCTTCATTCTTTTTTTGATCATCTCATCCTGTGCATTGTCAGGTACAAATTGTTTTACCGCGTCTTTGCTGAACGGTTGTTTGGTTTGCGTTTTTACTTTATTGATAAAGTCCGATAATACCGCCAGCTGTTGTGCCTGCTGATCGGCCTGTGCCTGCGCTTTTAAATATTCAGGCTTGATCTTATCCTGAAATTCTTTGTACTCTTTTGCATCCGCATCGCTCAATGAAGCGGTATTTACATTTTTAAATTTTTTATTCATCTTCTGGTACATGCGTGCCAGTTCGGTTGCTTCATAATTGATGTCGCCGTTTTTTCCGCCCAGGAAACTCCAGCCATGCACATCATCAATGTATCCGTTCTTATCGTCGTCGATCCCGTTATCCGGAATTTCACCCGGATTGGTCCAGATAATGTTTTTCAGATCTTCGTGATCCACATCGGTACCACCGTCGATTACCGCAACAATGATCGTTTGCGACGTTTTTCCTTTTAATGTTTTATAGGCTTCTTCTGCACCGGTTCCGTAAACTTTATCGGCAGTTGGATCGAGTGTTTGCCAATTATCAGGCGCTTTTTTCTGAGCAATGGTAATGGTTGAAATAAACAGACCAATCAGGATCGAAATTTTTTTCATTAGTGTTTTTTGGTTTTAGAGTATCAGGAATAAAAATAAAATTAATAAATGATTTGAGATCCGCGGAAATATTTTTTTGAAAGGCGGTATTCCGGTATAAACGGAATGCAAATAAAAAACGCCCATCAATTGAATGATGGGCGTTTTTTTAATTGAATGTACAACGATTAGCAAAGCTCGTCGAATGCCAATTGTAAATTATCAGCGATCATTTGAGCACTGCGTCCTTCAATGTGATGGCGCTCTACAAAGTGAACCAGCTTACCATCTTTAAACAGGGCAATTGCCGGAGAAGATGGCGGGTAAGGTGCAAAATGTTTGCGTGCTTCCGCTACAGCTTCGGTATCAAAACCTGCAAAAACAGTGGTAATGCGATCGGGGCGTTTATTACCCGATACCGCTAACTTAACTCCCGGGCGTGCAGCACCGGCAGCACAGCCGCAAACAGAATTTACAACTACCAGTACGGTTCCTTTGCTGTTGATCGCAGCAGTTACTTCATCAGGTGTTGTCAGATCTTCAAAACCAACGGTCACAAGCTCTTGTTTCATTGGTAATACAATACTTTCAGGATACATATTTGTTTTTTTTTAATTTGTTAGGACAATTTTATTAGTGTGGTACAAAATTACTAAAAAATCGGGTAACCGCTGTGGATAAAAAAGCACTTGACATTGTCCACTTTTTTTATAATTTAGCTTCCTTATTTAACTGTTGGTCTTTTAAAAAAAATCGTTTGTCTACAAAAAAATGATTTTATCCGGACCAACCGGAACATTAATTATAAATAAACCCTATACAATTGAACCGTACAATGAAAAAACATTTACTAAAAAGCATCCTGACATGTGTTATATTGGTTTGCAGTGCTTTCGCCTTTGCGCAAACGCCAACAACAGGTGCAAGCGGACTGGTATTGGTTGGAAAAAGCACCAGCTATATATCCCTGAACTGGACATCCGGAAACGGAGCCAAGCGGATTGTTACCTGCGCGTTGGCAACCAATGGAGCCGTGAATCCTACTAACGGTACAAATTATACCGCCAGCTCCACGTTTGGCTCGGGTTCTTATTTAGGTACCGGTAATTATTGCGTTTATAACGGAACATCATACGGTTGTACGGTGTTTGGCTTAGCAGCCAATACAGATTATCGTTTCAGGGTGTATGAATACAATACATCAGTAGGAGTGCCGTATTACAATGTTTCCTCTTATCCAACCATTTACGAATACACATTGGCAACCGAGCCTACAACCGGCCCCAGCTCGCTTACATTTTCCAACGTAAATACTACCACGGTAACACTTACAGATGTGCTGGGCAGCGGTACATATAACTTGATAGCAGTGCGGGCATCCAGCATTTATGCAAATACTCCGGTAGATGGAACCGATTACGGTTCCAGCAGCGCTTATGGTTCCGGAGGAAATACGGCGGGTACCATTCCATATTCCTATGTGGTGTATGATGGTACCGGTAACGTTTCTAACGTGAGCAACCTTACTGCGGGAACAACTTATTCTGCGGCAGCATTCACTTATAACGGTTATTCCGGTGCCAATAATTACAACACCAGCTCATACCCGGCTACCACGTTTACAACCCTGGCGGCAGAGCCTACCAGCGGATCTAACCTGATATCATTTACAAATATTACCGATAATTCCATGACGGTTAGCTGGACAATACCTGCCAGCGGCGGCGGAACAAACCGCATTGTTACCTGTAAAGCGGGGACTTTAAACGCGGCGCTGCCTGTAGATGCAACCTACTATACGCCGGGGCCAACCTTTGGAACCGGGAGTCAGTTGGGTACATCCGGCGCGTATGTGGTGTATAACGGAACCGGTAATTATGTGAACGTTACCGGTTTATCGAATACAGCCACGTATTGCTTTTCCGTATTCGAGTATAATGTAGCTACCAACACGTATAACAATACGTACAACTATAATACGTCGTATTATCCGAGTGATTATCAGCAAACGCTTACCAACGAGCCAACAGTTGCGCCATCCGGATTAACGTTCAGTAACATTACTTCCAGCTCGGCACGTGCAACCTGGGCCAATGGAAACGGTGCCAACCGCATTGTGGGAGTAGCTGCAGGAAGAAAACAAACGGGACTTGCATTCGACGGAACCGATGATTATGTGTCGATACCAAACGAATCTACATTTGACCTTAACAACATGACGATCGAAGCATGGATCAAAGTAAATGCATTTACAGTTTCCGACCAATCCGTCATTACCAAAGGCAATGATGGCTGGTCGATCACACGGAACGGAACAGGAAATTCACTTAAATATTCCATTAACACCCCGTTTATATTTGGCGGAACAATTACTTATTCCACATACGGTAATCGCAGTGTGAATGATGGCAAATGGCACCATGTGGCCGCTACTTACAATGGTTCGCAAATGATTCTGTATATAGATGGTGCGCTGGATGCTTACACTACGGTTTCACTTACGCCGTACAATTCCAGCTACCCGGTTTATATCGGTTCCAACGCGGCTGTATCGGGTACCAATTTTAACGGGCAGATAGATGAAGTAAGGATCTGGAATGTGGCCAATCCGTATTACACCATTAAGGATTACATGAATAAAACGCTGGTAGGAAATGAATACGGTTTAAAAGGATATTGGAAACTGGATGACGGTTACACCAGTACCAGCACTGCTGTCAACTCCTCTTTCACCAGCGGGTTAAATGCGCAATTATTTGGATTTTCATCGTTTGCACCGGCAACATCCTTTACCGGAACCAGCGGCTGGATCCATTCGGGAGCAGTGGTAAATGTACCGCTTGATTTTAGTTCTTATTTTGACAATACGGTGTTTATGACAAACACCAGCACCAGTTATTATTATGGTAATTTGTACTATACAGTATACCGCGGGCCGGATAGCACTACTGTAAATGTGACCGGGCTTTCGCCGAATTCGTATTACACGTTTGGTGTTTTTGATTATAATGGAACATCCGGCAACAACAATTATTTAATAAATAATTACGCGATCGGGGAAGTGCTTACATCAGCTGTAACAGCGCCGGTAATTACATCGTTTACGCCAGCTTCCGGTTTTATCGGTTCTATTGTAACCATTAACGGAAGTGGTTTTAACGCAACACCCGCAAACAATACGGTATACTTCGGTGCCACCAAAGCAACAGTGCTTACGGCCAATGCAGGAGGTACTGTTCTTACAGTAAAAGTTCCGTCGGGTGCTACATTCGAGCCCATCTCCGTTACCAATAATACGCTTACGGCATATACAACAAAACCATTCAATGTAACATCGCCTTGCGGAGGTTCCGCATTTACGGCTACCACGCTGAATGCAGGAACAACTGCAACCGGCTATTATCCGGTCTCTGTAAGGATCGCTGACATGGATCAGGATGGTTTGCCCGATATCGTGGGCTTGTACCAATATGGCTATACTTCTATTACACGCAATGCATCCACATCCACGGCAGTGAACCTGAGCAATTCGCCGGTATATATTTACGATGGCAATGCTACCACTGCCGATCTGGATGTTGCGGATTTTGATGGCGACGGACGTACGGATATTTTGGTCGGAAATTCATACAACTCCAACGGTTCGTTTATTGTAACACGTAATACAAGTACTCCCGGAAATATTAGTACAGCTGCAAATGTTGAATTTGCAGGTATTTCCGGCTATACCGTAAGCGATGTGAAAGTGGCCGATTTTGATAAGGACGGTAAGCCGGATGTGATCATGACCTATGCTAACAATTACATGTCGTATTACCGGAACACCAGCTCCATCGGCAACATTACGTTTGCAACCAGAACAGACCTGGGTGTTTTTTCCAGCGCAGTTTTTAACAGCATGGCGGTGGGAGATATAGACGGCGACGGGAAAATAGATGTTGCTTTTGCAGAAGGTACTAACTCTACCATCCAGGTTTTGAGAAATACGAGCAGTATCGGTTCTATTTCATTTGTATTATCATCGGTAACGCTTACAGGAACTATTACCGGTGTAACTATTGGCGATATTGATAACGACGGCAAGCCCGAAATTTTATACGGCGCAAGTGTAAGCACCATCGGTATTTTAAAAAACAATTCCACTCCGGGAACTGTGAGTATTTCTACCACGCCTACCACATTAACTACTCTTGGCTACACACCAGGCAATATTAAATTGGGCGACCTTGATGGTGACGGCAAAGCTGATATTACGGTTGGTTACGTTTCAGGATCGTATGTGTCTATCTTTAAAAATAACAGTACGGCGACCATCAGCGTGGCAACCAAAAATGACTTCCTGGTGGCTGGTGGCAGTAATCCGGCAGTAGTTGCAGTGGCAGATATGAACGCCGATTCTAAAATGGATGTATTGTCAACTACCAACGGACAAAATTTCTCTTACTTCCAGAACAACATCAACCCATTGGCTGCCGAACCAACCGTGCAGGCAAGCAATCTGGTGTTTTCGGCAGTAACCACCACACAAATGACAGTTACTTTTACGCCCGGCAACGGTGCTAATAAGGTAGTATTTGTACGTGCGGCAAGCTCCCCTGCATTCAGCCCGTCCGATGGTGTAAGCTACGTGCCAAATACAACATTTGGTAGCGGAACCGATTTGGGCGGCGGAACGTATTGTGTATTTGATGGGAACGGAAGCGGTGTAACCGTTAACGGATTATTATCCAATACCAATTATGTATTCAGCGTTTATGAATACAACGGATTATTGACCTGCCAGTACAACTACATGCCTAATTCGGGCAATAATAGCGCAACACAGGCAACCAATAACAACCCGCCTACGTTGAATGCGATCTCCAATCCGGCATCCATCTGTCAAAGCTCCGGTTTGCAAACCGTTAATTTATCGGGTATCGGAACAGGTTCCGGTAACGAAACACAAACATTAACGATTACTGCAACATCCAGCAATACCGGCTTGATCCCAACACCAACAGTAAATTATGTGAGCCCGGCTGCAACCGGAACATTAACATACACGCCTGTTGCAGGAGTTTCCGGAACTTCGCTGATCACTGTAACGATCAACGATGGCGCAACCAACAATAATATTTTAACGCGCACATTTACTGTAACCGTAGATCATACACCAACTGTATCCATTGCTGGCCCTAACCAGCAGATCTGTCCGGGTGTGGCAACACTGGCGGGAAATACACCGGCATTCGGTACCGGTTTATGGTCGATCGTTTCCACTACCAACGGCGCCATTTCAGTTACTGTACCGGGCAATCCAACATCTACCGTTACCAATTTTGCCATCGGCGATTCAGCAACATTCCGCTGGACGATCAGCAACGGCTCCTGTGCCACATCTTCAAGCGTTGTGAAGATCAAACGCAACAGCTGCCCTACAACAGCTGATTTTACAGCAAGTTCCACCACACAATGTTTGAGCGGCACTCCTGTAATTACCTATACCGATGCATCGATTGCAGCCGGTGCAACCATTACTTCCTGGAGCTGGAATTTCGGCCCGGGTGCATTTCCGGCAACGGCAACCGGACAAGGCCCGCATACGGTTTCGTATTCAACTGCCGGAGCAAAAACAGTATCGCTGCAGGTAACGGATAATTTAGCTGCAACCGATTTTGAGATCAAAACAGGATTTGTTACCATCAACGATGTGCCGGATCCTGCTTCCAATGTATCAGGTTCTGCAACAGTTTGCCAGGGACAAAACGGCGTAACGTATTCCGTGCCGCTGATCAATAATGCAAGCGGTTATGTCTGGAATTTACCAAGCGGTGCTTCACTCATTTCCGGTATCAATACAAATAACATTACGGTGGATTACGGTGCCGGTTCTATTTCCGGCAACATCAGCGTAAGAGGTACAAATGCCTGTGGTAACGGAACATTATCGGCAAATTTCCCGGTAACCATTAATCCATTGCCAAATTCGGCAGGTGCCATCAGCGGTGCAACAACTGTATGTGACGGCGCTACAAGTGTTACCTACAGTGTGCCTTCCATTTTAAATGCAACATCTTACAGTTGGTCATTACCGGGTGGTGTAACCATCATCGGGGCAACCAATACCAACTCCATTACTGTAAATTATACAAATGGTTTAACAGGCGGTGTTATTTCCGTGATGGGTGTAAACTCCTGTGGAAATGGTGTGAGCAACAGCATCACTTTTACAGTGAATCCGTATCCGGGAATAGCCGGTACCATTGTGGGGCAAGCATCGATCACTACTTGTCCGTCTACATCCGGCGTTACCTATTCCATTCCGCTTGTAAGCGATGCAAGTACCTATAACTGGGCGGTTCCAACTGGCGCCAGTATTGTTGGCGGTGCCGGTACAAACAGCATTACAGTGGATTACAGCGCTTCAGCCGTTTCAGGAAACGTTACGGTGATGCCTGCAAACAGTTGTGGAAACGGGACAGCAGCATCGTTACCAATTATTGTAAACACATTGCCGACAGCGGCAGGTGTGATTGCCGGCAGCGATACATTAACGCTTTGTCCGGCTTCCAATTCAATTACCTATACGGTAAGCCCGGTATTCAACGCAAGTTATTATACCTGGTCATTGCCAGCAGGTGCTACCATTGTGAGCGGCGACAGTACCAATTCTATTACCGTGAATTACAGCAACGCAGCAGCTTCGGGTAACATCAGCGTATTCGGACAAAATGCCTGCGGAGTGGGGGCGTCTTCCACATTAAATGTATATGTTGCACCGGTTCCAACACAGGAATTGTGTATGGTATCGGTGGATACAGGTTCGACTTACAACATTATTACGTGGGAAAAACCAATGGCAACGGACATCGACAGCTTCCGCATTTACCGCGAAGTATTGAGCTCGTTTGTACACATTGGCTCTGTACCGTATGATTCATTAAGCGAGTATGCAGATAATGTGTATTTACCGGCTGCGGATCCGAACACAACCAATTTCCGTTATAAAATTTCGGTGATCGATACCTGCGGAAATGAAAGTGCATTGAGCAATTATCACCGTACGATTTTCTTACAAGCCAACCAGGGAGTAGGTGGTGTGATCAATTTAAACTGGGTGCCGTATGAAGGTGCAACTGTTGATTTCTACCGCATTCTACGCGATACAGCTGGCACCGGAGATTTTGTTCCGATCGATTCCGTACCGGGTGTAAATACGGTTTACACCGATGTTGCTCCACCGGCAAGCGCTGCCAACATTGGCTATTTGCTGGAATCCAACTGGGCGGTAACCTGTACGCCAACACGTGCAACGGTAAATACAACGCGTTCCAACATTAAACACGTTGGGTTGATCACAACCGGTAATATTGAGCAGGACATTATGAATGCAGCAATTAACGTGTATCCGAATCCGGCTTCCGATGAAATTACAGTGGAATACCCGGTAGGATTTAAAAAATATACCTTGATGGTATTTGATGCATTGGGCCAGCTGGTATACAACCAGGAGCTTGCAGATGAAGGATCCTATAAAGGAACACTTACACATAAAATGGATGTAAGCGCACTTACAAAAGGTGTTTACATTGTGAGTGTACAAACAGAATATGGAAGCACATTCAAACGGATCGTGATCCAATAGTATAACAAGAATAAAAAGCGACGGAATTTTATCCCGTCGCTTTTTTTATTTGAAACAGATGGCAAGATGCCATCAAATAGGATGGCACGAGTGTGACACTCGCGCCTGCAAAAGCATCCGGCAAACACAGCAATCATTTTTAATCATAAAAATCATAACGATTTGTGTTCCTTTTTTATTTGAAACAGATGGCAGGATGCCATCAAATAAAATGGCACGAGCGGGACGCTCGCGCCTGCACAAAAAATAATTGGCAAGTTCTACACAGATTCGTACATTCGTAAAAATTAGTTATCCGTAACCGTACATTCGTAGAAATTAGTATTCGTAACCGTACATTCGTAATAAATAATACCTACATAAAAATGCAAAAAAGAATTTTTTTAAAAGCACTTGCCGTTGTTTCATTAATTGCAACAAACAGCTTCGCACAAACCAAACTGGTAGAAAAAGTAAACCGTAAAGGCACCGAACTGGTGGTTTCTTACGAAAAATATGTATTACCAAACGGCTTGACCGTAATCGTACACGAAGATCATTCCGACCCGATCGTGTATGTGGATGTGACCTATCATGTAGGCTCTGCACGGGAGCAGGAAGGCCGCTCCGGCTTTGCACACTTTTTTGAGCACATGATGTTCCAGGGATCGGAGCATGTGGCCGATGAACAGCATTTTAAAGTGGTAACCGAAGCAGGTGGAACATTGAACGGAAGCACCACCACCGATCGCACCAACTATTGGGAAGTATTACCATCCAATCAATTGGAAACTGCATTCTGGCTGGAAAGCGACCGTATGGGCTTTTTGCTGGATTCGGTAACGCAGAAAAAATTTGAAGTGCAGCGTGAAACAGTAAAAAACGAGCGCGGACAAAATTACGATAACCGTCCGTACGGATTGGCACAGGAAAGAATTTCTGCTGCCCTGTATCCTCAGAATCATCCGTATAACTGGTTAACGATTGGTTATATCGAAGACCTTAACCGGGTGAATGTAAACGATCTGAAAAAGTTCTTTATGCGCTGGTATGGTCCTAACAACGCCACACTTACCGTTTCCGGGGATGTTACCGCTGCGGATGTAATTAAATATGCAGAAAAATATTTCGGCCCGATCCCGCGCGGAGCAGAAGTGAAATCACAAACAGTTGCGCCGGTGGTTTTAGATAAGGATCGTTACATTTCTTATGAAGACAACATTCGTTTGCCTCAATTAACATTTACGTTCCCAACTGTTCCGCAACACCATCCGGATGAAGCGGCGCTGGATGTATTGGCTGATATTTTGGGCGGAAGCAAATCTTCCATCTTTTACAAAAACTTTGTAAAATCGCAAATGGCACAATCTGCAAATGTGTACGATGGTACGCAGGAGCTTGCCGGTGAATTCAATATTACCATCCGCACCACGCAGGATAAATCACTGGCACAAATGGATTCGTTGGTGCGTGCATCACTTGCTGAGTTTGAAAAACGCGGCGTGACCGATGATGACCTGAAAAAATTCAAAGCCGGTTTTGAAACGCAAATGGTAAATTCACTTACCAGTGTACAGGGCAAAGGCGGAATGCTGGCGGCGTATCAAACGTTTACCGGTAACCCCAATTACATCACCAAAGAAGTTGAAGCGTACAACAAAGTAACAAAAGCAGATGTGTTGCGTGTATACAATACCTACATCAAAAATAAACACGCGGTGGTATTGAGCATCTATCCGAAAGGAAAACCGCAAATGGTTGCGAAAGCTGATAATTACACCGTTCCAGCGCGTATCACTACCGCAGTGGAAAGCGCGGATTATAAAAATTTGGTGTACAACAAAGCAAAAGATAATTTCGACCGGAATGTAAAACCAAAAGGCGGCGCCAACCCGGTGATCGTTCCACCGGATTACTGGACGGAAAAATTTGATAATAAATTAAAAGTGATCGGTGCAAAAACTACGGAAATTCCGAGTGTGACCGTACAAGTGAGTGTTGAAGCAGGCCACCGTTATGAAAATAAAAATCAGGCCGGAATTGCAGGATTAACAGCCAGCATGATGAACGAAGGAACTATGAAATACACTGCGGAAGAGATCAATGAAAAACTCGACCGTTTGGGAAGTTCTGTAAACGTTTCCAACGGATCAGAAAATATTTCGGTATACATTTCATCGCTTACAAAAAACCTGGATTCAACCATTGCTATTGCGGAACAGATCATGATGCATCCGCGTTTCGACAGCAAAGATTTTGACCGTATTAAAAAACAACGCCTGGAAGCCATTGCCAACCAGGCAACGCAGGCGACTACGATTGCGAACAATGTATACGCAAAATTAATTTACGGCAACGGAAGTGTGATGGGAACATCATCATTGGGTACAAAAGAAACGGTAGAGAAGATCACGCTGGACGATGTGAAAAAATACTACGCAGATAATTTTTCGCCAAATGTAGCATCCATGGTGGTAGTAGGTGATATTGATAAAGATGCGGCTTTGACAAAATTAAGCTTTCTGAAAAAATGGAGCGGGAAAGAAGTGGTTCATACTGCAGAACCGACGTTGCCGACGATTGATAAAACACGTATTTACCTTGTGAACAAAGAAAAAGCGCCGCAATCGGAGATTCGCATCGGTTATATGGCAATCCCATATGATGCTACTTCTGATTATTACAAAGCAACGGTAATGAACTATGTATTGGGTGGCGCATTCAACAGCCGCATCAATTTAAATTTACGCGAATTGCATGGATTTACATACGGTGCACGCTCCGGGTTTGCAGGAACAAAATTTGCAGGACCGTACACGGCAAGTGCTGGTGTAAGAGGAAATGTAACAGACAGCTCCGTGATGGAATTCATGTACGAGATCAAAAAATTTGCTGATAAAGGAATCACAGCAGAAGAGCTCGCGTTCACAAAAAATTCGATCGGACAAAGCGAAGCATTAAAATATGAAACACCAATGCAGAAAGCCGGATTTATGGGCCGTATCCTGGATTATAATTTAGCAAAAGATTTTGTTGAAAAACAAAATGCGATCCTGAAAAACATCACTCAACCGGAGATCAACGACATTGCAAAAAATCGTTTGCCGTACAACAACATGATTATTTTAGTTGTTGGCGATAAAGCAAAAGTATACGAAGGATTAGTAAAATTGGGATACGATGTAGTGGAGCTGGATACTGATGGAAACCCGGTAGCGATGGATACTAAAAAAGAAGAGAAAAAAGCGGAAACACCAGCTGAGGCGCCGAAAAATTCAACCACTCAGCCACCCTCAGAAGGAAAACAAAAAGCGAAAGGAAAAGTAACAACACCGCGCTAAAATGAAGTGACCATCGGAAAGTTTATACCAAATGGTTTTTTTCATTCGCGGGATGTAAGTTTATTTAAATCCATATTTATAAAATAATAAGATACTCATCCTGCAGACGATTTCGGGCCTGTGCAGTAATAGCGGGAATGAGCGGCAGAAAAATTATAGCTACGAAGTGATCAACCGCATACGCGAAATTAACCGCGGTTTTCCTATAGCGCCAGCGGAAGGAAAAATTACCTTTCAGGCCGGAAAAGGTTTTTGTAACTTTTTGCCTTCAAAAAGTTAAAGCATAAAAACAAATATGATTAATTGGTACAAGCTCTGAAATACATATTTAAAATTATAAAAGGCAGACCACGGAGAGAAGTGGTCTGCCTTTTAAGCCTTAGACAATGGGTTTTTGGAGCGTCTATGGTTTTTCCTTTATGATGATAGTTCGAGAGAGCGAATATTCAGCAATAGAAAATGAAACTCATTAATTACTAAGCTTATAACAAGGCTATAACCTGATTCTGTTTTAATTCTGAATTTTTAACTTTTGGGAGACATTTAGAGGTGAATCCTCTAAAATCAGCGGTGGATAAAACCGTAAAAAAGCAATGGGGAAAATTATAATCAACGCTTTTTTTGGAAAAAGGTTTTGATCAGTGCTGCACATTCTTCGGCAACCACACCCGATTTTACCTGCGTTTTGGGATGCAGTAAATTATGGCTGATCAAATTATAGCCGCGTTTGGTATCGCTGGCACCGTACACAATTTTTCCGATCTGCGACCAGGCAAGCGCACCCGCGCACATTACGCAGGGTTCCAGCGTTACATACAGCGTACACTCATTTAAATATTTTCCGTTCAGGAAATTGGCTGCCGACGTGATCGCCTGCATTTCCGCATGAGCGGTAACATCGTGCAGGCGCTCCGTTAAATTATACGCCCGGGCAATAATGGTATTGTTAGCTACCACCACAGCGCCCACAGGCACTTCATCCGCATCAAAAGCCTTTTTTGCTTCTTTCAGCGCTTCACGCATAAAATGTTCGTCGGAAAAAACGGTTAGTTCCATAAAATGATGGGGCAAAGCTACTAAAAATTATGCTTTCGGGGCGGCCGGTACTTTTCCTCATTTGTCCGGTTAAACCGATGCCGGTTGCGTTTCGTATCATTCATAAGATCAATGATTTAACGGAAGGATAAAATAATAAAATTTATTTGGAAAACGAACTTGCCGGTTAGACGAAATATATTATTTTAGCCATGAAATTTAAAAATCCGTACATGAAACATACATTTTTACTCAAATTAAGCGCTGCCTTTTTACTCCTTACCGGCAGCACCCGCCTGTCGGCACAGATCAATTATTTTGCAAACCCCAACCAGGGCTGCGCACCATTGGTTGTAACATTTACCAATGCCAGTACCGATCCTTCGGCGTACCGTTACGAATGGAATTTTAATGACGGGACACCTATATTTATCGATACAATGCCCACAACAATTACCCACACATATACGACACCGGGTTATTACAGCGCTTTTTTAACTGTTTACAATAGTTCGGGCGGTTATGTAGGGTATAGCTACGGCGGTGGGAGCAGCATCCAGGTAAACGGCGGCTCCATCAGCACATCGGATTCCGCCTGCGTTGGCGATGCAGTTAATTTTTGTGCAAACGGACAGCTCAATTCTGCTTCCTGGAATTTTGGCGATCCGGCTTCGGGAGTTAACAATACCTCCACACAAAATTGCCCCACACATACATTCAGTGCAAACGGAACTTATACTGTTACATTGGTAGCCAATGGAAGCTGCGGTACCAACACCGTAACCAAAACAATTGTGATCGCTCCGGGTGTGTATCCTCATCCTTTTTTATCTGCAAATCCCAATCCTTCTTGTCCGGGTGCCCCCGTTGACTTTTACGGCGGCGTATATACCACTTACAGCTGGAATTTCGGTGATCCGGGTTCCGGGGCAAATAACGTTTCCAATTTACAAACCCCGCAACATATTTATTCGGCCAACGGCTCCTATACCGCTACGTTAATGGTAACCAACGGTTGTGGAAAATCGGGAAGCACCAGCAATACCGTTAACATTGTAAGTCATCCGCCATTTCCAACCCAATCCTATTTCCACATGGATAACTCCGGGCCGGTTTGTCCGGGCTCTTATGTGAATTTTAACGCACCCGGCGGCAGCTATACGTTTCTCTGGAATTTCGGCGATGGCTCTCCAACCGCTACCACCACACAATCCAACACCAGCCATTATTACGGTGCCACACTTGGAAATTACAATGCTTCTGTAACCATTACCAATAGTTGCGGTGATGATACGGTATTAAATTCAGTGGTGCAGGTGGGAAGCAATATAGGTTTTCCGAATCAATCCTGGTTTTCTCTGAATGCAACGCCCAATCCTGTGTGTCATGGTGATGCCGTTAATTTTGAAGCGCCATCCGGATATTCAAATTATGCGTGGGATTATGGTGATGGGCACACATCTGCAGGTGGAAGCAGTCATAACTCGCACCCCTACACAGCAAACGGAACATACAACGTAGGTGTAACCATCACCAACAATTGTGGGAATGATACCACTTTAAACACTTCCATTGTAGTAAACAATGCAGGCTCTTTCCCAGGCGGCATCCAGATAAATGCATCGCCAAACATCAGTTGCCCGAACGATATTATTGAATTTGAGGTATATCCAAGCGGCTTCCAGTCGTATGCCTGGGATTTTGGTGATGGAAATACTTTTACATCCCTGGGGGAACGTATAGAACACGCATACACCACCACCGGTACATACAATGTAACCTGTGTGATCACCAATGGTTGCGGGCTTACCACAACTGTTTCCGGTTCTGTAACCATTACCGGTTCCGGCCCGGTTAACCCGGATTTAGGGGTGGAGGGAATTCAAAATCCTTCCTGTCCAACCGATCATGTGTTTTTTAATGTACATGGCGGACAATCCAGTTATACTTACATCACGAACTACGGAGATGGCTCACCGGTGGATACAACCATCGGATCGGGTGGAACGCACATGTATGGAACCGCAGGAACCTATCATGTTACTGTAACAGCGACCAACGGCTGTGGTTCCACACTCACTGTTTCCACAGATGAAGTGATCTCGAATACTGCAATGCCAGCGCTTGTAGGGTCCGACGGACATCCAACCTGGGGATTTGCAGGCAGTGATGGCGATAACAGTTCGGGATCAACAGCCGGTTGTGTGGGTGATGCGATCGTATTTTATTTTGAAGGAAATGCGGCATCCAACCATTATGATTTTGGCGATGGTACCAGCGGAACAGCGGTAGAACCTTTCCTTGTGTATGGCGGCGACGGGACCATTCCGGTAACCATTATCAAGCATGCGTTTTCTGCAACAGGAAATTACCTGATCACGTTAACACTTACCAACGGTTGCGGTAATACCGTAACCGATACCATGACGATCCATATTGGCGGCGGACTTTCCGTACAAGGCGATATGACCACATCTCCTCCACCGTTCAGCACCTGTGCACCAATCAGCTTACTTGCATTCGGCGGATCCAATTACAGCTGGAATTTTGGTGATGGCGGAACACTTTCCACCAGCTCTTCCAGCGTTTCACACACGTATGCAACAGCGGGCGTGTATGTGGTAAGTGTGCTTGTAACCAACGGCTGCGGCAATACAGCTACTTTCTCCCGTTCATTAACGGTAACCGGTGTTGGCGGACCAGCAGTTTCATTAACATCTTCCAATTCGCCGACCTGTGTGAATGGTGGTAATGGAAGCGCTTCCATCGCGGTAAGTAACGGCCAGCCACCATACAGCTATGCATGGAATGATGCTGCAGCGCAGACCACAGCCACAGCCACCAGTTTACCGGCAGGCTTGTATTACGCAACAGTAACCGATAATATCGGATGTGCAACTACATTCGCAGTCTCTATTCCTACACCGGCACCGATCGTTCCGGCGATCAGCACCACTACTACAGCCTGCGGCAGCGCAAGCGGAACAGCAACAGTAGTGGTAAGCAGCGGAGGCACATCACCTTATAATTATTTATGGTCGACGGGAATTACAAATGCCACAACAACAGGCCTTGCAGCCGGAACGTATTCGGTAACCATTACTGATGCAAATGGTTGCAGCTCATCGGCAACAGCCAGCGTGAGTGAGAACGGTGGTGCTACACTGGCATTGAACACCGTTACAAATGCCACATGCAACGGAAGTGCAACCGGTGCTATTGATATTAACGTAACTGGCGGAACTCCTCCATATACTTATATGTGGTCGAACCTTTCACCGGCACAGGATCCTTCCAGCTTAACGGCAGGTAACTATTCGGTTACAGTGATTGATAACAGTGGCTGTCACGCTACATTAAACGCAACGGTATCACAACCTTCTCCAATTGCGGTAGCAACGGCAGTGGTAACATCGCCAACCTGCGGTAATTTTGATGGAAAGGCAAGTGCAGCAGCAAGCGGCGGAACAGGGCCGTATACATATATGTGGGACAGTAATGCGGGAAACCAGGCCACACAAACGGCAACGGGTTTACCAGCCGGAACATACACGGTTACCATTACTGATTTTAAAGGCTGTACCATGGATGGAACAGTGGATCTGAGTAATTCAAATGCGCCGAATATTACAGCAGTTGTGAACAATGTAAGTTGTTACAATGGCAGCAATGGTGCGGTGGATATTACCGTTACCGGTGGAACATCTCCTTATTTATATACCTGGAGCGTTCCTCCTCCGCAAACAAATCACCAGGACATTAACAGCTTAACACCGGGTAATTATTTAGTGTTTGTAAACGATGCGCACGGTTGTATGAGCTTCCGCAGCTATACGGTTACACAGCCTTCGCAATTGGTGGCGGCGGTTACCAATACGGGTGCAACCTGTGGTAATATCGACGGAACAGCAACAGCAACTCCTGCAGGCGGTAACACCGGCTTTACGTATGCATGGACGGGCGGACAAAGCACGCAAACAGCAACAGGACTTGCCATGGGAAATTACACGGTAACAGTTACGGATAATAAAGGATGTACTGCAACCGGTACCACCAGCATTGCTGCGACTACATTACCGCTCGAGATTTGTATGGTAACGGTTGATCCCGGATCAACACACAACATTATTTATTGGGAAAAACCATCGGTGACCAACATTGATAGTTTCCGTGTGTACCGCGAAGATGTAACGAATGTGTACACACTGATCGGTTCGGTAGCATACGATAGTTTAAGTGAATTCCATGATTACGGTGCAGATCCGAACACAACTACAAAGCGCTACAAAATAGCAGTAGTAGATAATTGCGGCGGTGTGAGTGCAAAAAGTAATTACCACAATACTATTTATATTGTGGATAATGGTTTGGGACAATTTACCTGGAATCCGTTATACACTATTGAGAACGGTGCTAACCCGGTAGACAATTATGCATTGATGCGCGATGATAACAACACCGGTACCTGGAACCAGGTGGCCATTACCGCCGGAACGCAGAACACGCTGGTAGATCCCAACTATGCCACTTATCCGAATGGAAGATGGTATGTGGAAACGGTATGGGGTATTACCTGTACGCCAACACGTGCAACGGTAAATACAACACGTTCTAACATTAAACATGCGGCCTTGATGACGGGGATCCAAACAACCGAATTATCATCCGTGATGTTATATCCAAATCCGGCAACGGAAGCAGTGACGCTGGAATTACCGGCATTGAATGAAAATACATCTGTTAAGATCATGAATTCATTGGGACAATTGGTGTATGATCAGAATGTTTCTGCAACAAATGCGAGAACAACAAAAGAGATCAATACCAGCGGTTTTGCAAAAGGGATTTATACGATCTCGATTGAATCCGGAATGACAAGAGTGTTTAAAAAATTAGTGATCAACTAGAAAAATAAAAATGATCTTTTTGAAATCCCTTCGCTTATTGGCGAGGGGATTTTTTTTGAAAACAATGCAAAGCAAAGAAGCCACAGATTCACAGATTTTTTTACAGGAATTTATTACACAAATTTTAATCTGTGAATCTGCGGCAAAAAATAGTGAGCTGATTAGGGTGTAATTATAATCATTACATGCCAACGTTTGCTATCACCCCTGACAGGGTTTCAAACCCTGTCAGGGGTAGTTTTTTAAACACAGCGAGCACACAGGTTCGTGTCATCCTGAGCTTGTCGAAGGACGTTCCTGTTCGTTATCTGTAACATTACATGCCAACGTTTGCTATCACCCCATCAAGGGACAAAAAAGCCCTTGAAGGGGGAGCTCTTTTTAACATCCGGCAAGCACACAGCAAACACAGTCCCGATAGCTATCGGGACGTAATATTCGTTCCTGTTCGTTATCTGTACATCGTTATCTGTACATTCGTTATCCGTAATGTCGTATATTAGCTCTGGAAAAAAATTATACAACATGAAAAAACTACTACTTTTTACTGCAATGTTATTGACAGATACTCTTACAAAAGCAGGCTGCCCAACACTTACACTTACATTTACAACAACCGATGCCAGCTGTCCGAATAATAATAATGGCTCCGCAACTGTTTCTGCAACCGGGGGATTTGGCGCTTACACCTATTTATGGTCTGTTTCAGCGGGATCTCAAATCACTGCTACTGCAACCGGTTTAATGCCCGGAACTTATTCTGTTACAGTTATAAACGGCGGCCCCAGCTGTGCCACTACCGGTACTGTTACCGTTTCAGGGCCACCAGTTGCAACACCTTCTATTTGCATGGTAACCACGGATGCGCATTCTGTAAATAATTTTGTTTACTGGGATCAGTCATCTTATACCAATGCAGATTCATTTATTGTTTACCGCGAAACTTCCGCTTCTGTTTATAGCAGGATCGGTGCTGTGTCCAGCGATTCATTAAGCCAGTTTGAAGATACAGCAAGAAGCATTGGAGCTGCGAATGGCGATCCGAATGCAGCATCTTACAGGTACAAACTCCAGATCCGTGATACCTGCGGAAATTATGGCGCACTGAGCCCGTACCACAACACTATTTTTATTGTGGATGATGGCTTCGGTGGATTTTCCTGGGCTATTCCTTACGGGATAGAAGGCGCTTCCAACCCGGTAACAAATTATGTATTGATCTGCGACACCGCCAATGTGGATGTGTGGGGGCCGGTATCTACAGTTCCGCCAACCGATACTACGGCTACTGATCCCGGTTTTGCAACACACGGCAATATTGCCAACTGGCGTGTAAAAACCAACTGGAGCATTGTGTGTGATCCAACACGCGCAACGGTAAACACCACGCGTTCCAACATCAAGCATGCGCAATTGACTGCAACCGGAATTGCATCGCAGCAGCTGGATAACAAAGTGGTGATGTATCCGAATCCGGCCAACGGACAAGTGACGATTGGTTTGGCGCCGGACGTAAAAACAGCACGCATTCAAATAGAGAATATGATGGGGCAGGTGGTGTACGACGAAACCGTAGCTACATCCGGAATGACAGGCACTAAAAGGGAAATAGACCTTTCCGGTTATGGAAAAGGAATGTACCTGGTAAGCATTAAAAGCGGCGGAATGCAGGCGTTTAAAAAGCTGGTGGTACAGTAAAATGATCAGTACAATTAGTTGCGGATTAAAATCAGATTTCAATGTAATTATCTTAAATTTGCCTGTCCCGACCTTTTGACGGACGGGCAATTTTTTTAATGAAGCGTATCAAACAAATACTTCTTTTTTTCTCTGTTTTACTGTTGCAGATCATTCCATCTGCAGCACAGCAATACAATTTTAAAAATTACACGCCCAAAAATGGTTTGGCAACTTCTATTGTCAATAATATTTTTCAGGATACAAAAGGTTATATCTGGTTTGCCACACAAGGCGGAGGTGTGAGTCGTTTTAACGGAAAGACGTTTAAGAATTATACCAAGGCCGATGGTTTGCTTTCCAACGATGTGACCTACATCTCGGAAGACAAAGTGGGAAATATCTGGATTGCCACATCGGAAGGTGTTTCGAAATTCGATGGTGTTAACTTCAAAAATTATACGGACAAGGACGGGCTTTCGAAAGGAAGTGTGTACTGCATTTACACGGATGAAAAAAACGTGCTTTGGTTTGCTATCCAGGAAGGCGGCGTGAATACGTATGATGGAAAAAAGTTTACATCCATTGGTACCAAAGACGGTTTGCCTTCCAACAATGTATACACGATCGCGCAGGATAAAAAAGGCGATTACTGGTTTGGCTTGTCGAATGGAATTGCTAAATACGATGGCGATCACATTGTGAGCTTTGATAAAGATCTCTTGCTGAATAACAAAACATTTTTTTCTTCTTATGCCGATTCAAAAGGCAATGTTTGGTTTGGCGGCATTTCCGGTTACGGCGTGCTGAAATACAACGGAACTAATTTTGAAATGCTGGCATTGCCGGAAGTGGTGAAAGGCGATTTTTTCGGCAGCATTACCGAAGACACAAAAGGAAATATCTGGTTTGCCACCGATCATGGCGTGTTAAAATATGACGGGAAAACCTTCCATTTATTTGACGAAAAACAAGGGCTTTCTTCCAACGGCGTTTTGTCGGTTTGCAACGATTACGAAGGCAATATCTGGATCGGGACGCAGGGCGGCGGCGTGAATTTATTCAACAACGAATCCTTTGTAAATTTTATTGACAAAGATGGATTGACAGGCAAAAATATCAGCTGTATTGTACAATACGATAAGGACAATTACCTGATCGGAACCACCGGTTTAGGACTGAATGTATACAATGCGGCAAGCAATACGTTTAAAAATTCCTGCGGCATAAAAGAAGTGGATGAAAGCACTATTTTTTCGTTAACACTGGATGATCTCGGACAGATTTGGGTAGGCGCGCAGGAAGGTGTTTTTGTATTGAAAAAAACGGGCGATAAATTTTCGATGCTGCATTTTTACAATAAAAAAGTAGCGGACAATGAAGTAACGGCGGCGCTTAAAATTATCCAGGACAAAGGAAAAGATCTGTGGATCGCTACGTATGCATCGGGTGTGTATCGCATCAATTCAAAGGGAGAAGCGATCAATTACTCGACAAAGAATGGTTTTATTTCCGACAAGGTGCTCACGGTTTTTATGGATTCGAAATCCAATGTGTGGATCGGGACAAAAGATGCGGGCGTAGTAAAATACGATGGAAAAAATTTCACAAATTATTCGGTGAAAGAAGGCCTGGTTGACAAAGCGATCTGGGCGATCACGGAAGATAACAACGGGAATATTTATCTGGGAACAGGCGAAAACGGGTTGGCGTGTTACGATGGCAAAACGTTTAAAACCATTTCGGTAAAAGACGGTTTGTGTTCCAATTATATTTTGGCGCTCACGTTTGATCCGATCAACAACAGCTTGTGGCTGGGGACCGAAAAAGGGATCAATGATCTGAAGCTGAAACCCAATTTTGAAATTGAATCGCTGCGGTATTACGGCGAACAGGAAGGTTACAAAGGAATTGAGATCAACCAGAATGCGGTGTTGCTGGACAAGCAAGGTGCCGTTTGGTTTGGTACGATCAATGGCTTGAGCCGCTATAACCGGCAGTACGACTCACCAAACATCACACCGCCAAAATTACATTTAAGCAGCATTCGTTTGGCGTATCAAACGGTGGATTGGAAAAATTATGCAGATTCGGTGGATCCTTCTACCAACCTGCCATTGAATTTGGAGCTCTCGCACAAGAACAATAATTTAACATTTGATTTCCAGGCATTCACGACCGATAATGTAAAATATACATTTATCCTGGAAGGGCAGGATGAAGAGTGGTCGCCGCTCTCTACCAACGCAGAAGCGGCTTTTACGAACATTAATCCCGGAAAAAATTACACATTCAAAGTAAAAGCAGTGAACAGCAATGGTGTGTGGAGCAAAGACGTGATTGCATTCAGCTTCCGGATCAACCCGCCATGGTGGCAAACCTGGTGGTTTTATACGCTGAGCATTTTGCTTTTGGTGGGCGGTGTGTTTGCATTTATCAATTACCGCACGGCGCAATTAGCGAAAGAGAAAAAGGTATTGGAAGAAAAAGTAACGGAGCGCACACATGAGCTGAAAGATGCCAATGACAAGCTTTCGGTGGCATTCCAGGACATCAAGGATAGTATCAATTACGCGAAAAAAATTCAGGATGCGATCCTGCCAATTGAAGAAGAAATAAAATTGGCATTGCCGCAATCGTTTGTATTGTTCAAGCCGCGTGATGTGGTAAGCGGCGATTTTTACTGGTTCAATAAAAAAGATAATATCATTTACATTGCTGCTGTGGATTGTACCGGCCACGGGGTTCCCGGAGCATTCATGAGTATGATCGGCAGTTCATTGCTAAACGAGATCGTGAATAAAAAAGGAACGCATGATGCAGCCGGCATTCTGAAAAAATTACACCAGGGCGTGCGTAAATCATTGAAACAGGACAGGGATACGTATGAGTCGAAAGACGGGATGGACCTGGCGCTGGCGGTAATTGATACGGCGAATAATACATTGCAGTACAGCGGTGCAAAACGTCCCTTGTTCTATTACAACAATCCCGGATTTGATGAAATAAAAGCCGACAAACAATCGATTGGCGGATTGGAAATGGAAGATCATTACCAATTTACAAATCATAATTTCACGCTGAAAAAAGGCGACACGTTCTATTTATTTACAGATGGATACGTGGATCAGTTTGGCGGCGAAAAAGGCAAAAAATATTCTACGAAACGCCTGAAAGAAACATTGCAGGAAATGCAGGAACTCTCTATGCCTGCGCAGGGCTTAAAGCTCAACGAAACCATTGACCAATGGAAAATGGATGTGGAACAGATCGATGATATTCTGGTGATCGGCTTGCGGTTTTAAAGATTAATAAAAAACATTATTAAATGTATGGAACGAATATTTCCGTTTAAAAACATAGCAATTAATTCGTTTCTAAGTTTTAGTGAAAATCGATTTTTTGACTATTATTTTTGGGAATATAAACAACGTAATAACGACTATTACAAAGATCTTGTTGAAGATGAAATTTTACATTTTCGAGATGCTCTAACTAATTTTGAAAATGAAGTACTCCAAATAATAAATACTACAAATCAAGAAACAATAGATGTTTTTTTTAAAGAACTAAAAGCAAACATTGATTATGTAAAACAATATGGTGAAGAAAAATTAATGAAAATCATTAATGATTATAATTATAACATTAATGAAGCATTTGAAGAGAAAATTAAAAAATCTTCGGAGGAATATTTTAAAAAAGAAGAACGGACGAAATATAAGCACCTAGAAAAATATACGTTTCAACAATTAGATTATTATAGTTTAGGAAGCTTTAGGAGTAAACCTGCTACGAAAATTGAAATGATAAATTACAATTTTTATTGCATAGAGTCCTTTCCTGAAGTAATAGATTTAAATTATTTTTATGATTATAATGATTTAGTCAAAACATTAAGGATTGAACTTATAGCTTTTGCTGAAAAGTATATAACGCTTTATGATCAAGGAAAAGTAAAAGCAAACGTTGAAATTTTTTTTAATAAAACAATAGTATATGTCGAAGGCGAACATGATATACAATATATTGTTACAGCAGCAGGACATTTAGATTTTGAAAAAACATTAGATAAAATTGAATTACGCCAACGCAATGGATATAGGAATTTAGATAAAATTTGGGAGTTTTATAAAAGTAATTCATTAGAATTAATTGCTCAAAAAAAAATATTGCTTTATGATTGTGATACACAAAAACAAGATAGTGACTTTGGTAATTACTTATTCAAACGAACAATCCCCACATTCAATGGGCATTTAATAGGAAAAGGAATAGAGAATTTATTTAGTAATTATACGGTTCAAAAAGCTATAAAAGAGAAAAAAGAATTTATTGATTTTAATACTAAAAAAGGGACAATACGTGGCATTGATTATTATGAAGAATTAAACGAAGTGAATAAAGATGAAAAAGCAAATTTTTGTAAATGGATTTGCAATAATGGCACAAAAGAAGATTTTAAAAATTTTGAAATTGTATTTAAAATTATTAATAACATACTAGAAAGTAATATTCAACAATAAATAATCTCCAATCCGTTTTTCTCCGCCTCATCCGCGTTCCATCCCACACAGGTTTGTAAATTCGTAAACATTCGCTATCTGTACAATTTTTCCACTAAATTTTAGTAATTTCGTGCTTCAAAATTTAACAGGGATAATAGTGCCGGGCTTCGCGTCTCACATCTGATATCTCACATCTAATATCTAAACTATGTTACGATCACACACTTGCGGCGAATTGCGCATCACACATGTAGGACAAACGGTTACCATCAGCGGATGGGTACAAGGTATGCGGGACAAAGGCTCCCTGCTTTGGATCGATTTGCGCGACCGTTACGGAATTACACAGATCACGATCGAAACAGAAAATGCGGCGAAAGAACTGGTAGAAACAGCACGTACGCTGGGGCGCGAATTTGTGATCAGCGTTACCGGTAAAGTAGTGGAGCGTTATTCCAAATCCGACAAGATCGAAACCGGCGCCATTGAAATTACACCTGATAAAATTACCGTGCTCAATCCTGCATTGGTTCCACCGTTTACCATCGAGGATGAAACCGACGGTGGTGATGATATCCGCATGAAATACCGCTATTTGGATTTGCGTAGAAATCCGGTTCGTAAAAACCTGGAACTGCGCCACCGTATAGCCATTGAAACCCGCAATTACCTGGATTCATTGGGGTTTTTGGAAGTGGAAACGCCGGTGCTGATCAAATCCACACCGGAAGGCGCACGCGATTTTGTGGTGCCTTCGCGCATGAATCCGGGCGAATTTTATGCCTTACCGCAATCGCCGCAAACATTCAAACAATTGTTAATGGTAGGTGGTTTCGACCGTTATTATCAAATTGTAAAATGCTTCCGCGATGAGGATCTGCGTGCCGACCGTCAGCCTGAGTTTACCCAGATCGACTGTGAAATGGCCTTTGTAGAGCAGGAAGATATTTTAAACACGTTTGAAGGAATGGTACGCCATTTATTTAAAGCGGTGAAGAATGTTGAGATTCCTACACTTTCGCGCATGACGTATGCCGATGCAATGAAATTTTACGGGAATGACAAACCGGATATCCGCTTTGAAATGAAATTTGTGGAGCTGAACAATGTAGTGAAAGGCAAAGAATTTAAAGTGTTTAACGATGCAGGTTTGGTAGTGGGAATTTGTGCAAAAGGTGCTGCGGAATATACACGCAAGCAGCTGGATGAATTAACGGAATTTGTAAAACGCCCGCAGATCGGTGCCACCGGGTTGGTGTATGCACGCTACAATGCGGATGGAACGATCAAATCATCGGTAGATAAATTTTACACGGAAGAAGATCTCAAAAACTGGGTAGCGGCATTTGATGCACAACCCGGCGACCTGATGCTGATCCTTGCAGGAGAAGAAAATAAAACACGCAAAGCCTTATCTGAATTGCGTTTGGAGATGGGTACACGTTTAGGTTTGCGCGATAAAAATAAATTTGCCTGCCATTGGGTAATTGATTTTCCATTACTGGAATGGAGTGAAGATACCAACCGCTGGCACGCAATGCACCATCCGTTTACATCGCCTAAGCCGGAAGATATTGAACTCATTGATTCTGCACCGGGAAGTGTTCGTGCAAACGCATACGATATGGTGATCAATGGAGTGGAAATAGGCGGTGGCTCTATTCGTATTTTCAACAAACAATTGCAATCACGCATGTTTGATTTGTTAGGATTTACAAAAGAAGAAGCGCAGGCACAATTCGGATTTTTAATGAATGCATTTGAATTTGGTGCGCCTCCGCATGGTGGGTTAGCATTGGGTTTCGATCGTTTGTGTTCCCTGTTTGGCGGTGCGGATGTGATCCGTGACTTTATCGCTTTCCCTAAAAATAATTCAGGTCGCGATGTCATGATCGATTCTCCTGCACCGATCGCGCAAGCGCAATTAGATGAACTGGCAATTGCGTTGAAGAAATAAAATATTGGATTAGATTTTTATGATCATTCAAAATCCCCGTTTTTCAGCGGGGATTTTTGTTTAAAATAAAGTTGGAATTTTGCTCGGATTTGTTCGTCTCACCCATGTTTTTATTTCCTCCTTATTATGGCAGATGTAATGTAATTGTCTGATATTCAAATAATTAAACAATTAATTGTGTGTCAAAAACCTGTTTTACGGTAACCGCAGCAGCTTATTAATTAGTAACTTTAATGCCTGAATTAGGATTCCCTGATTCTAAAATACGGATCCGGAAAATGTGTTCGTATTTTATATTTAACTACTCCAAATGAAAAAATTCTTACTGTTGTTTTTTGTCGCTGTTGTAAATTTTGCAACGGCTCAATGTCTTTCCGGTTCATACACGATTGGCGGAACTTCGCCTAACTATACAACCATCACATCCGCTGTAAGCGCATTAACAACCAATGGCGTTTGCGGCCCGGTTGTTTTTAATATCCGTTCGGGCACATATGCCGAGCAGGTAACTATCCCGGCAATTACCGGAAGTTCAGCGGTAAATAGCATTACGTTTGAATCGGAAGCACTGGATACGACTTCTGTAAACATACAGGCAGCTGGTACGGCATCAGTTAATTATATCATCCGCTTAAACGGTGCCGATTATGTAACGTTTTATAAGCTGCGCTTAAAAAATACGAGCTTAACGTATGGCGGTGTTGTAGTATTACAAAACAGCTCCGACAATAATACATTCAATAACTGTTCGGTTACAAGTATTCAAAGCTCTGCAGTAAGTACTGCTAAATATGTGTTTGCATCCAACAGCACCGACAATGAAAATTGTACGATCATGAATAATACCATTACCGGCGGTACACGCGGTATTGAGTTTACAGGAATAGGTGCAACAGCAAATCAATTCATTATTAAAAACAATAGCTTTTTTCTACAGTACGAATACGGGATCGATCTTACAAATATTCGCAGCCCGCGGATCACCAACAATATGTTTTCCTATGATTACATGCCTAACAGCGGGATTGTACTGAATACGTGTAACGATTCTGTGATCATATCCAATAACAAAATTACCCAGCGTGAAGCCAGCGGAAACTCCATAACCATTAATAGTTGTACAGGAAATGGTCTGATCTCGAACAACATGATCAATGCGATCTGGAGCACATCCGGCATTTTGCTGACAAATACTACCAACATGCTGGTTTGCCACAATACTGTGGTTAATACAGGATCAACGTTTAGCAACTATTGTTTTTCTGCACAGGGAACAACTGCAGGGAACATTGTAAAAAATAATATTTTCTATCAGAAAGGCAATGGGTTGGTTTACTATATTGTTTCCGGAGCAACAATAACAGCTGATTACAATGAGTTGTACTGTGCCGCTACCGGTGATTTTGGCGTTTATCACCTGACCGATTGTACAAACCTGAACGCCTGGAAAAGCGCTTCAGGAATTGATCTTAACAGTATCAGCTATTTTCCTCAATTTGTTTCTGCTACCGATTTTCATATTGCAGCCGATTTTTCTGATAACCTGATGCCGCCTTATTTTTCGCGTGTCGCCACAGATATAGATGGCACTGTGCGTGATGTTGCTGCTCCTTATGTAGGTGCCTACGAATTTTTTAATACGCCCATTCCAAACGATGCTGCTATCAACAGAATAATTACACCCATTGCCAATAGTTGCCCCGGTGCACAGCCGGTAAAAATTTTATTTAAAAATCAGGGTGCATCAACGCTTACCAATGCAACCATTAACTGGACGGTGAATGGCGTAGCGCAACCTGCTTTTAACTGGAGCGGCAGCCTTAATTATAATGATACTTCTACTGTAACTGTTGGTATGCTTAATTTTGCGCGCTCGCAAAGTTATGTTGTAAAATTATGGACATCCAATCCTAACGGCGCTGCCGATGGTTTTGCAGCAAATGATACCGTGATTACGCAGCAGATGTTTACCCGCATGAGCGGTGCATTTCTTGTTGGTGGAACAGGATCTGATTATCCAAGTGTTGGAAATGCAAGAGCTGATTTGTTAACAAGGGGCGTTTGCGGTAATGTAACCCTGAACCTTTCTACAGGAAGTTTCTTTGAATATTTTTCAATGTCGGTTATCCCGAACCAAACAAATGCAGACACACTTACAATACAATCACTAAGCGGCGTAAACACAGCAACTACTCTTTTTTATTACGCAGGGAGCTCTGTATCATTATCAGGTACACATAATATTATTTTCAAAAATATAACTATAGGCAGTGCTTCCGGAACTGTAAATACAATACACATGGATCAGAATTGCCAGAACGTAGAATTTAAAAATTGTATCATCGCATCCGGCACTACGCAAAACGCATCAGAGGCAACTGCTTTGGATGCTTCCATGCGCGATATCCGGTTCATAAACAATACCTTCACTTCCGGTACTACCGACATTAGCTTTACTGTGGGTGGCATCTATAAATTCTCAAACATAAAAATAGAAGGAAATACCTTCAGCAATACAGCTGGCGGAGCGGTCACACTTTCCACCATCGATACCTTATCTTACCAGAATAATCGTGTAACGGCTGCCAACCCACAGGCAACTACTACATCTTTTACAGGGATCAGCAATTCGGTGATCAAAGCAAATAAGTTTGTTTCCACCAATGTTACTCCTTTAACTTTAACAACGGTTACATCATCCATCGTGGCAAATAACATGATCATCCTGAAAGGTACGCTGGCTGGTACGGGAATGTCGACAGCAACCTGTCAGAATTTAAAATTTATCAATAACTCCATTTTAAGCACCAACACCAATACCAATACAGCTGCATTTAAAGTGGTCAGCAGTGCCTCCGGCTCCAACAATAAATTCTGGAATAATTGTGTGGTAAACAATGGTGCCGGTTTGGTAATGAGTATTGCTTCACCATCTTTCCTGAGTTTAAGAAAGAATGCATATTATAGCAATGCTACAAATTTCGGAAGTTACGGAAGCGCTGTGATCAGCTCGTTTTCGGCATGGCAGACTGCAGTTGCTGCAGATACAGCAGCTATCAATGTAAACCCTGCGTATACTTCCTTTTCGGACCTGCATGCACACGATGTTGCATTAAAAAGTGCCGGGGTAAACGTGGCATCTTACATCACAACAGATTATGACGGTGATGCACGGGCAGTAACACCTGATATTGGTGCTGATGAATTTACAGTACCGGTACTGGATGCAGGCCTGGCTTCCTTTAATTTCGGACAGCTTATTTGTTCAGGAGTTACACCGGTGCAGGTATACTTGCGCAACAGCGGAGTAACCACGCTTACTTCCGCAGTAATTAATTACAAAGTAAACGCCGTGACACAGCCGGTTTATAACTGGTCGGGCAGTCTTGCCTCCGGCTCACAAACATTGGTAACGTTGGGCTCATATAATTTTCTGCCTGCTGTAGGGTATACCGTAAAAGCATGGTCGTCAAACCCTAACGGTACACCTGATGTTGTCACGTTAAATGATACCATTACAAAAACATATGCATCAAGCGCATTAAACGGTACATATACAGTTGGCGGAACATCACCGGATTTTGCTACGCTTACTGCCGCGGCAACAGCTTTAAGAAGCGGTGGCGTTTGCGGTGCTGTAGTATTTAATATCCGTGATGGCATATATGCAGAACAATTGAAATTGCAGAATATAAAAGGAAGCTCTTCCGTGAACACTATTAAATTTCAATCGCAAAGCCTTGATAGTACGCTCGTAACCATTCAATACAATGCACCGTCCACAACATTTAACTATACTATAAATGTGGACACAACCGATTATGTAACTTTTTATAAACTGGGATTAAAATCGTTGAACAGCAGCTATAGCGGCGTATTGCTGTTCTCCAACAAAGCTACACATTGCGAGATCAGGAATTGTACACTCACAGGCCCGTCTCCGGGAAGCGGTACACTTGCTGCTTTTCAGGCAAATTCGGATAGCAGCTTTGTGGCGTACAGTAAATTTTATTTTGCTTCGGACGGCGTAAACATGCAGGGCATTTATAGCAGGGTACTGAATAATTATTTTGAAGGACAAACAGTATCCGGAATTACCGGTGCAGGCGCTTCGCTTAATTATTCACTCAATAAATTTAATTACAATGCGTCGTTCAATGGTACTGCCATCGCTTTAAATGGTGTGGCAACCAGCGGCACCGTTTCTAAAAACCAAGTGGTTATTTCAGGGAATGGAAAAGGAGTAAGCGCTACAGGTGGTAGTATTACAGGGATACTTAATGTCACCAATAATTTTGTATCGGTAAATGGCAGCGGTTACGGGATATATGTGAACCTGTTCAATTATGGTAACATCATTCATAACTCCGTTTATCAAACAGGCAGTGGTACAGGTGTATACATTGCGGGAACAACAAATGTTTTCAGCAGGAATAATATTTATTACAATGCCGGGAGCACCGGTTATTGTGTGCTAATGGCAGGTACTAATTCCGCTTATACTTCCAACTATAACTGTATCTATAGCCCGGCCAACCGCTTGGTGATGGTAGGCGCCACTGCTTATTCAACGTTAACAGCTTACAACACAGCAAGCGGTAATGAGGCCAGCTCGGTTTCTGCCGATCCTGCATTTACTTCTGTATCCGACCTGCATGTGAACGGGCCAGCAATTAATAATGCCGGAACATATAGTGCATTGGTGCCGGATGATATTGACGGGCAGCCGAGAAGCCCGACTACACCGGATATTGGTGCTGATGAATTTACGCCGGTGATCATTAATAATGATGCGCAGATGATCCAGCTGTACACCGCTAATTCAGCCTGTGGCGGAACAAAAGTAATGTATGCTAAAATTAAAAATGGTGGAATCAATGTCTTGAATTCCGTACAGCTTACTGCTGTTTATTTAGGTAATACATATCCTACGGTTAACTGGACCGGTGCACTGGCGCATGGTGCCGTGCAGGATTCTATAGTTGTTGCTAACATCACGGATGTGTACGGTACGTATTCGGTAAAAGGCTGGACCTCATCGCCAAACGGCCTGCCGGATGATAATGTAACAAACGATACACTTACGAGCACCACGTTAAACAGCAGCATGGCCGGTGTTTACACGATAGGCGGAACCGCGGCGGATTTTACAACGCCAAGACAGGCTGTAACCGCATTGAAAATATATGGCGTTTGTTCCAACGTTACATTCAACATCCGCCCGGGAACATATACCGACACATTAACAATTCCATTGATTGCAGGAACAACCAGCTACAGTATTAAGTTTAAAGCAGAGAATAACGACAGCAGTTCAGTAACGTTGCAGGATTATGCTACTTCCGTAACCCCTCCGGGCAGCGCTACTTATATTATGCAATTGATGGCTACAAAAAATATTACGTTCGAAAAAGTAACTTTCCAACGGAATTATTTTGGTGCTGCACCTGCTTACGGTATCAACGGAATTTTTATTACCAATCTTACTGCAGCAACAATAAACGATCTTCATTTTTTTAATTGTCGTTTTATTTGCAGCACCACGTCCGGTAATGCTATCTGCCTAAGTAATGCAAACCATGTAACTAACCTGCAACTGAAAAATAACGTGTTCATTTCCGGTGATTATGGGTTTAATCTGTTGGGTTCTTCTACGGCAACCAACGTGCTGATCAGCAACAACGATTTTGTAAATAACCGGACAAGCGCAGTGTATATTTATGATGCTTCTTATGGTAATGGGGCGATCAGCGATAACAGGTTTACATCCACACTCACCAACCAGAACAGCACAAGTATGTACCTGCGTTTTGCATCTTACACTATCGATCGAAACGTATTCCATCTAAAGACAGGATCGGCTTTTTATATGGATAATGGCAGCGGACACATGCAGGCAAGAAATAATTACATCCAGGTGGACAGTGTGAACATTGCTGTTGCAAACAGCGCTGTGGTATATCTGCCTGGTGCTATTACCGGGACACAGTTTGTTTACAATACCGTAAAAGCACGTCTTTATAATGCAGCCAATTATGTGATCAATATAAATGTGCTTGATCCTTTTGATGTGAAAAACAATATTTTCCTGAATACAGGTACTGCTGGTAAGCTGATCTCTTCTGCAAGTAATGCGCAGGAAGATTACAACCGTTTCTATTCAGCAACTCCCGGTAATTTCGGGCGTCATTCTTCCGGACCGGTAGCTACATTAGCGGCATGGCAGGCAGTAAATACAGCTGATGCACATTCGCAATATGAGCCTACATACCTGGGTGCAACACCGGGTTATATCCCTGTTGGCGATTATGATCTTAACAATGCCGGAATACCCGTTACCGGTGTTTCCACAGATATTGCAAACCATATAAGAAATGCTTCAACACCGGATATCGGTGCGTACGAGCTGCAAAGCTTTGCTGCCGCAGATGCAGGAGTGAAGCGTTTTGTAATGAGCGATACCGCTTTTTGTGCAGGCAACAACCCCGTATCGGTAGTGCTTAGAAATACAGGAACAACAGTACTTACAGCTGTGGATGTACACTGGAAAATAAATAACGTTGTACAGTCCGTTTATAATTATTCGGGCAGTGTTTCAAGCGGTGATAGTGCTACGGTAACATTGGGCAACTACAATTTTAGCGGTGGCCGTAAATATGCTTTTGAATTTTATACTGCCATGCCAAACGGTGTTGTCGATTCGTCCAACGTAAATGATACTTTGCGCATAGCACCTGTAAAAACCAGGTTTAACGGCGTGTATACTATCGGCGGTACTTCCCCCGATTTTGCAACATTAAAGGATGCCTCAGACAGTTTGCATGTATGCGGCCTGTGTGGCCCAGCCACATTCAATATCCGAAGCGGCGTGTATGCCACCAATTTTACAATAACAGCCATCCCGTTTTCATCCGTAATAAATACCGTAAATTTTCAAAGCGAATTGCTCGATAGCTCCACCGTTTCCATTGCCAATAGCGGAACTGCTTTGGGATTAACTGCTGTTAAAAATATCCGTTTTCATGCGGTAAGCTTTGTTCAGAATTCGGCACTTAATGTTCCGTCCATTACGATCACGGGCGCTGCAAAAAATATAGAGATCAGTAATTGCAGCTTCAGTAAACCAACAGGAGTAGTTACAGGCAGCATCAATGCAACGTTTGTGGATTCTACCGCCGGTGATCTTACGGTAAAAAATAATATTTTTGGGATCAATACAAATATTGTTGCTACTACTTCCGGCGCCACCAATGCAAAAAATATACTGATCAGGAATAACAGTTTTGCAGGTGTAACCCCTGTGCAGGCAAGCAAATTGGATAACCTGGAATACAGCTATAATACAGCTGTTTCCACGGTAAGCATCCTTACGTCCAACCGTGCGTTAGCTATTTATAATAATAAAATAACCGGCGGTAATCTTATTCTTTCAACGGCATCCGGTACTTATCCCAAAAATATTTACAACAATATCATTAACGGCGGAAGGCTTGCGCTTACCACTGCTTCTGCTGCTGTAAATATTTATAACAATACTATATTATCCAACCCTGCAGCAGGGTTTGGATCCGGCGGCTGTTTATCATTATCAGGGACTATTTCCAACATCCGCGTGCGGAATAATATTTTAGAAAGCAGCAACGGTAAAGATGTGTATGAATTTAATGATCCGCTTTTTACATCCGGGACAACAGCCGTTGTATTTGATTACAACACAGCTTATACCCATAGCGATACCATTGCCTACAGTACGGCAAGTCCTAACAACGTGAGTAAAACACAATGGGCTGTAAATTATAGCCAGGACCAGCATTCGGTATTTTTCCAACCGCAGTTTAGTGGCCCGGCAGATTTCCATCCTTTAAATGATGTACACATCAACAATACCGGGATTGCAAACAGCATCGTGACTACAGATTATGATGGTGTGGCACGCAGCCTTACTGCTCCTGATCCGGGAGTATATGAATTTAACGTGCCTGTAGTTGCTAACGATGCTGGTATCACTAATTATACAACCATGTATTGCGATGCGACTACAAGCCCCGTAAGCGTTACGCTTAAAAATTACGGAACCAGCAATTTAACTACTGTTCAGATCGGCTGGAGCGTTAACGGTGTTGCACAGCCTGTATACAATTGGTCGGGCGCACTTGCAATCGATAGTGTTATTGCTATTACTATCGGTAATTACACTGCCGGTGGGGTAAATAATTTTGTTTTTTATACAACAGCTCCAAACGGAACTGCTGACGGAAGCACCGGTAATGATACCTTGTCGGCAAACGGTTCAGCAGCAGCACTTAACGGAATATATACGATAGATGCTTCTGCCGGTGATTTTAATTCTTTCTTCGCGGCAGCCAATGCACTTACGCAGCGCGGTATGTGTGCTCCGGTGGAATTTGTGATCGCGCCCGGAACGTATGTGATCCCATCCGGCTATACTGCCGTAACGTTAAATGCAATCTTTGGAAATAGCGCAACAAACACAATTACGTTCAGATCGCAAACAGGCCTGGCAAGTTCCGTAATATTAAATGTAGAATATTCTGCATCAGCTACCGGGCTTAATCTTAGCAACATTACAGGTGTTTCATTTAAGAATATATCATTTATGGGTACAGTTGACCTCGGAATAAATTCAAAAACAATTGCATTTATCGGCGATCGTTTCACAACCGGCGCAGCATCACCTTCATCTGCATATGCACTGATCAGTTCCAGCCATTACAATGAAGATGTGCAGTTGATCAATAATTATTTTACAGGTTCCGGCAAGTTCATTGCAATGGGTTCCAATGGCTCCAAACAAGTATTCATCAAAGGAAACACATTTGATAACGCTTACAATGCTGTTGCGATAGGCAATGTGGATGGGGTTGTAATCGATTCTAATTATTTCTATAGAACAGCAGGCGCAGTTGCAAGCTCGTATGCGGTACAAATCTCAGCTCCGAAAAATCATTCAGAAATTTTACGCAATGTGGTAAGCGGAAATTTTGAAACAGGGATCGGAATGGGAGCAAGAGCGGCGGGTTCTAACATGCATACGCCGCTCATTGCCAATAACGTGGTGATTGCAGGGGCGGGAACGTCTTACGGGATCAATATTTCCTGCGACAGTGTAATTGCAGATTATAACACTGTACAAATGGCAAATGCAAACATTGCGCTGATGCTTGCTGCAGGCAGGGATAAAATTTATAATAACATTCTTGTATCGGCTACCGGCAGGCTGGTTTACCGCACTTCAGCTTCTGTAAATTTACAATCCGATTACAATATTTTTTATTCCCTCGGAACAATGAAATTCAGTAATAATTTTGTGAATTACAATGATGTTCCTTCGTATGCAACAGCTACAGGATTGGAAACACATTCATCTTTTCGGAACCCCCTGTTTGCTTCTGTTACTGATCTTCACTGCCTCAATGATACGCTTGCAGGAAAAGGGATTGCGGTTCCGGAAGTGATTACCGACCGGCTGAATTATTTGCGTGGCGCGTTGACAACACGCCCTGGCGCTTACGAGCGTGGACCAGATACACTTTACGATGCAGTAAATGAATACCTTGTGCTGAGCAGGATCAATGATACACTTACGATCGGGAGCAACGCGGTCACTGCGTCCATTCTGTACGGAACGCCTCCCGGATTAAATCCGGATTACAACCAATATACCGGAACAGTAGATTCGCTGCGGATGCATTACCAGGTGAACGGTGGCCCGGTTGTTACAGAAACATGGCACGGTGCGTTTGCATACGGCGATTCACTGCAATATACATTTACTGCTTTATTTAATGTACCCAATGGCAAATTGTATGATATTAAAGTTTGGTTTGAAAATCTAAACCCTTTGCAAACGGAGATCAATGTGTCGGATGACAGCCTGCACAAGATCATCATCATGCCAATGGCAGGCGATTATACCATTGGCGGTGTAAATCCTGATTTTACTAATTTCCTGGATTCGCGTACCAGTTTAAATGTGTGCGGTACCATTGCCAATGTGCGCTTTTTATACAGAACGGGCACGTACACTGAAACCGTTGCTGTGAATCGTAATGTAAGTTCATACACAACCAACTGGGTGGAATATACTTCCGAAAGCGGTAATGCGGATGATGTTCATATCCGGCTTTCGAATATGAACCAGGCAGGGCTTATGAAATTTTCAAACCTTACCATCACACCGATCAACCCGGGAGGTTATAGCGATGGCGGCGTTCAGATCTACAGTGATCTTGCAACCGTTTTTGATTCCTGTAAATTTATTGCCGGATCAGCCATCAATGAAAAAGCCGGGCTGATGTTTTTCAGTCAGTACGATGGCGCCGCAGCCACCATCACCAATTGTTTGTTTAAAAACCTGGATTATGCGATCAACCTTTCCGATTTTCAATGCTATACCAGCTCCTTGATGCCGGATGGTATTATTTTCAGCAACAATGTGGTGGATTCCTGTACACGTGGCGTGCTTATCAAGGATTACAACATGGGTTCGATGAATAAAAAAGTACTGGTGAAAAATAATAAGATCACAACCACAGGCAATGCTCTTGAAATTAAAACCAATGGCTCCCAGGATTTAACGCTGGAAGCCAATTACATTAATGCCGGTAATTATGCGTTTAATTTTATTGTTCCTACGTATCGCACAACGCTGATCAATAACATGGTAAACTCCGGTAACTCCATAAACAGCCAGATCACAGAAGCGCATAATTTAAAAGCGTATAACAACACGTTTAACCAGGCAACTTATTTTAATGATCCGCGGGATACGATCACGTTATACAATAATATTTTTAATACAGATGATGTAGCAGGTGCAGCGTTGTTGTATTATATAGTATCGCCTTCACTGATCAGGCATGTGAATAATAATAATTATTTTGCGCCGAACAGCCATGTGCTTGCAAGCACATCCACAGCTGCATACAACACTGTGGCACAAATCCAAAGCGGATTGCATACCGATTCCAGCTCTGTGAATTTTAACCCGCTTTTCCTTTCCGCAACCGATCTGCATTCACAATCATCTAACTTAAAAGGACTGGCAAAACCATTCCCGTTTGTAACAACGGATATTGATGGCGAATCACGCTTGATTGATGCGCCGGATATTGGCGCTGACGAGATCAACTTAATTGTAACCGATGTATGGCCGGGCGATGCAGATAAAAATAACCTGGTGGATAATAATGATTTACTTCCTATCGGTTTGTTCTACGGACAAACAGGTTCGCCGCGTGCAAGCATCAGCAATACCTGGACAGCCTATCCTGCAATGGATTGGGGTGTAGGGCAAATAAGCGGTTTTGACATTAAGCACATTGATTGCAACGGCGACGGCACCATAGATGATAATGATACACTGGCGGTAAACCTTAATTTTAGCTCCACACATGCATTACGGCCAATGGCGGGAACGCATTACAGGAACCTGACGCCTCCGATGTATTGGGTTACAGGCAGCACGGATTACAATGCAGGCGATTGGGTAACGGCCGATCTGTATCTTGGTAATTCATCGGCGCCGGTAACTGCGCTTTACGGAATTGCATTTGATGTAAATTATACCGCTTCGCTTGTAGTGCCGGGAACAGAAAATTTCCTGTATCCAAACAGTTGGCTGGGAGTGCCGGGTACTGATGCGATCAAATTCAGCAAAGCTGATGAGCCTGCAAACACGGCATACGGTGCCATGACCAGGATCGATCATGCAAATGCAGGAGGTTACGGTAAGATCGCAACGTACAGGTTCCAGCTAAAAAATACAACTGCTGTAACCACGCAGTTTGCATTGGATGTGGTATCATATATTGCCATTACTGCTAATGGTGATACGGTATTGTTCAATACCATCGCGGATACCATCACCGTGCATCCGTTTGCAACTGCTGTGAATGAGATCCAGAGCAATGTAGGCATCACTATTTATCCGAATCCCTATGCAAGCTCCACTACCATTAGTTATTTGCTGGATAAACCGGCTGCTGTAACGGTGGAAGTATTCAATGCCATTGGTAAAAAAATTCAATCCATCGTAAATGAAAACCAACAGGCGGGCAGTTATGATTACCAGTTTTCCGCAAGGGCAAAAGGATACGATGCAGGTGTGTATTTTGTGAAGATCATCATCGATGGAAAAGCAACGATGAAAAAAATTATAGAGCTGAAGTAAAACAATATACCGGTTGGTATGAAATAATTAAAAAGATCCTGCTTTTTATAGCAGGATCTTTTTAGTTGAGCCAATCAGTTTAAAAACAAAACCGCGACTGTTATAAACAATCGCGGTTTTTATTTTATAATCTAATCAGAGTTTTCAGCACGTTTTGGCCATTTTCAAATCAACACATTTTCAAATTATCTTAAGGCGCTGAATTTTTAATACTGTCCGTATTCACAGCCGGATGCGGCGTTTCATTTTCTGCCTGCGGCAATTCTTTAAAAGAATCGATCATGCGGGTCATGTCGGATTCCATTTGCTCTTTATTGTCCTGGCGGGTCCAGGTAATGATCTGGTAAAAAGAAGAAGGAGTTTCCACAACGCCCAGTTTGTAGTAGATCGGTGTCTGGTCGATCTTACCGGTAATTTCACCTACCAGCGCTTTGTTTCCGTTAATGGTTTCAGAAGCCGGTGTACTTACTTTACCGTCTTTGATGGTTTCTAAAAAAGGTTCTGCGGCAATGCTTTTAAAATACAGGTCAATGTCGTAATCCAAATCATGATTGGCCATTGTTTTTTTTCGCTCATCGATCACGATCGCGTAAATATCCTTATCGGCATTCTGATATTGAAAAGAAGCATCCTTGTGCAGGTCTACGCAAGGTTGGAGATAATCAGGGATCGAGATCGAATAACGATCATTTACCTTTACTTCTTTAAATGTGGTTTCAGTATTACATGAAACTACGAGTGATAGTATAGCGACAGAAAACAAAAATTTTCGGATCATGCGTTGAAGTTTTAGCTATAGCAAAGTACTTAAAAATATTCGGCAAAAAAAAATCTCTTTTTACACCGTCGGAAGCATTGATTTTATTGAATAATGTAGCTTTTGCCACTCTTTTTTGCTGCCGCTGAAGATCCCGTTCTCCCAGGTAAATACCTCCGAAGGCTTCAGCGATTTGTCTGCCACGGGGATCACATGAATGTGGATATGCGGGCAGGTATTGAGCAGGTTTTGCTCCGAACCGATAGAAGCTACATAACACCGCGATGGTTTTAAAAGTTGTTCCAGCATTTTTGCGGCAGTGTGTGCATTCCTGAATAAAGCGGTGTGTGTTTCATCGTTAAGCGCTGTAAATGTTTCCACATGTTGTTTTGCCGATACAATGATGTGTCCCCAAAAACGCGGATATTCCGAAAGAAAAACAATGGAATGCCCGTCTTCCCACAATTTGTAGGCTGCGGTTGCATTGATGCGGCACATCAGGCATTCATCGGGATTACCTTCTTCCGAAAGCAATGCAAGTGCATTTATTTTTGATAGAATTTCCGGCATCTATTTGTTTTTTACGATCAGCGAATCGCCCTGGGCGGCAATAGCTGCATTCATTGTATTCATAGTAATCTCCAGCTGTTTTGTATTCAGGTCGTAATATTTATTTACGAGTGCAACGGTATAATAGTAATCACAATCCTCCCTGAAATTGCTGATCCAGTCATCTGATATGTAAGGCGGCAAATACCCGCTGTGCACTACCCAGAGCGGATGCGGGCCGCTCAGCAGCCGATCCGTTGTTTTTAAATACACAAGCTCGCTTTTCATTTTGTGAATGATAGCAGCAGTTCCGTACGACCATTCCTTTATCATTCCTTCATTACAGATCACATATTCGCGGTAAGGAAAGTCCGTAGTTATTGTTTTGATGTATGAATGCCGGGGGCCGTATGTTCCACGGTATTTTGGCGACTTTTTTGTGGTTTTACGTGCGTTTACAAAATACACTACCGCTAGTTTTTCCGGATGTAATTTCACATAATCCACACCCAGCTCTTTTCCTCTCATGTTGTAAAAATGAAAAACAGGATTGGTATCTTCATTGTTAACAAAGCTGCCGAAAATAGCATCTTCTTTAAACGTAATTTTCAGCAATTGATCTCCGTAGTTTTCGCCCGGGTAACCGCGTACAGTTGCCCAGGGATGCGGCCATGCAAAGCGTTTTTTTGCAAAGCATTCACTTAATAAAAATGTTGCGGTACTGTCGCCTGCTGCTTTTTTTTGTTCCAGCACCAGGTCGTAATTTGCTTTGCCGCTTTTTTCGGATCTGCTTTTTATCAAAAGCGTTTTACTGTTTCTCAATTGTGCGATCTGCTCTTTGCTTGTCCAGGTATACAATTCATTTTGTACAGGAGTCCCATTAAAAACAGCGTACTGGTTTGCCAGCTTACAAAATGAAGAATCGCTCAACAGCTCATTTTCTACGCCGTAATGCGAGCGTTGGTCAATTGTACAGGCAGATAAAAAAATAAATAAAACAGGAAAGAAAATACGGGAGCAGGAAAGCATTTTTTTCATGTTAAAAACATTAAGGAATTTTTTGCAATTCTTTTTTCAATGCTTCCACCGTTTGCAAACACAGGGCATTCATTTGTTCCAGGTCCTTCAATAATTGATTGGTCAATCCCTCTTTCGCGATAATGTTTTCGATAAATTCCAGCTGACGGCTCAGTTCAAAAGCACCGAGTAATTTTGCAGGACTTTTCATCTTGTGTGCCTGCGGGCCAATGGCAGCAACATTTTTATCAGCTATAAACTGCTGCATTTCTTTTACATACACCGGCATTTCCTCAATGTAGCTGCCGATGATGTCTTTCAGGTAACCGGTATCGCCATCTGCGCGTTCATTCAATAATGTAAGATTCACCACCGGTGCATTCTGCTGGTGCTCCTTTATAGAAACGGTTTTGATGATCTTGGTATACAGCTCTTCCGGGTTAAACGGTTTCGAAACATATTCATTCATTCCCACGGAAATGCATTTTTCACGATCGCCGATGAGTGCAGAAGCCGTCATGGCAATGATCGGGATTTTACTGATGGGTGAAGGCATTTTTTTGCGGATGAACATGGTTGCTTCAAATCCGTCGATCTCCGGCATGGTCACATCCATGAGGATCAGATCGAATTTTTGTTTTTTTAATTTTTCAAATGCCATTTTTGCACTATCGGCCAGCTCCACTTTTGCATTCCATTTTTGCAGTGTTAATGCGGCTACGCGCTGGTTTACTTTATTATCATCCACCACTAATACAAGCATGGAGTAAAGGTCGGGATGACTAAAGCTGGATGTAGGCAAAATAGATTCCTTGATTTCTTTGTGTTGTTTTAATTGTTTTTTAAACATAAGCGTGAACGAAAATGTAGAGCCTTCACCTACTTTGCTGCTTACCGAAATGGTACCGCCCTGCTGTTCGATCAATTGTTTGGCAATGGTTAAGCCCAGGCCTGTACCGCCATATTTACGCGTAGTTTTAGCATTTACCTGCGCAAAACTTTCAAAAATAGTATCCAGTTTATTTTGCTGGATCCCAATACCAGTATCCTGTACACTAAACCAGATCATTGTATTTTTTCCATCATCCTTCAATAATTTCGCAATGATCTTTACTTCTCCTTCTTCTGTAAACTTAATGGCGTTACCGGTAAGGTTCAGCAAGATCTGGTTCAGCCGCACCGAATCGCCGATGAGTATGGTAGAGATTTTTTCATCGATGCTGGAGATCAAACGGATATTTTTTTCTGTAGCGCGGTATTGCAGCGAATAAATTAAATTTTTAAACAGGTCCGAGATCTTAAAAGCCTTTTTATCAAAGGTCATTTTACCCGCATTTATCTTTGAAAGATCCAATAGGTCGTTGATAATTACCAACAGGCTGTTCGCCGATTCGTTGATGGCGCTGATGTATTCGCTTTGTTCGGAGCTAAGCGGCGTATCCTTCAAATGATTGGTCATGCCAATGATCCCATTCATGGGAGTGCGGATCTCGTGACTGGTATTTGCTAAAAATTGTTCCTGCGTTTCTTTTGCATGTTCTGCCGTTTCCTTTGCTTTGATGATCTGCAGCTGCACGCGATTTTTTTCGCGATAACGGCTGTAAATGATCACGAGTAAAATAAGTGAGATCAAGATCCCGGCGATCAAAAAATTTTGCTGGATGGTTTGCACGCGGATCTTTTCATTTTGCACGTCCGAATTTTTATTCAGGAAATTGATCTCCATGTCTTTTTTATCCAGCTCCAGCTCGGTTTGCAGGCGCGCCATGTTCAGCGATGTGTTTTCAGCAGCAATGCTATCCTTGTAATTATTGAACAGTAATTGTGCATCATACGCTTTGGCGTAATCTTTTTGACTGAGGTAATTACTGGAAAGCAAGCCGTAAAAATCGCGCAGGTACACTTTTAAATTTTCCTCCTTTGCCAGGGAAATTCCTTCGTTGATGTAGTCGGTGGCTTTGCTGTAATTGCCAAGCGCCAGGTATGTTTTTGCCAGCAGCTGGTCAATGTTCATGATCCAGGAGTGATCCTCCAATTGATGATAGATCGCAGAAGCCAGCTCATAATAATGGATCGCTTTCGAATCCTGCTTTAAATTTTCGTATGCTTCGCCCAAATTAATAAAGCTTACGCCCTGCGATTTCGGCAATTTAACCTCACGCGATAATTTTAAAGAGTGCAGCGAATGATCGATCGACCAGAACAGGTAATTTTTGTTGCTTGTTTTTTTACCGAGGATGATATATGCATCCGCAAGATTAATATAGGAGTTGATGATCCTGAGCTTGTTTCCCTTTGTTTCAGAAAGTGCTTTTGCTTTTTGATAAATAGCAATGGCTTTCAAATAATAAGCGGTATCGTTCAGCACATTTCCTTTATCCATGTTGCGGTTCCCGATCCGGTTCCATGTGCCGATCCTGCCATCGTCGTCATTGATCTGTTCGAATAACGCCGCTGCTTTTTCGTAATTGTCAATTGATTTATCGACGTTGCGGAGGGTAGAGTATACATCGCCGATACTTAAAAAACAAAGAGCAATGTCTTTTGTGTTGTTGGTATGTTCGGCGATCAGCAATGCATCTTTTAACCCGGTAAGCGCTTTCAGGTAATTTCCTTTGCTGTTTTCCAGCAATGCCAATATGTTAAGCGATTGGATGCGGCCATGCTGATAGTGGATCTTGTCCGACAATTCCATGGAACGGTTGGCATATCCGAATGCTTTTTTCGGATCGGCATATTTGCATTCTTCGGCTAATTTGCACAATGCCTCCACACGCAGCGAATCATTGCCGGTGGTGGCCACAACTACCTGTAATGAATCCACAGCAATGCCTTCCTGTGCTTTTCCGGTTGAACAGATCAAAAGGAAGGAGAAAAATAATTGACAGTTGATAATTGGCAATTGACAATTATTCCGTTTTAAGAATAACTTAAAAAAGTAACTGATAGCTGCGCACATTGTTAGGATAAAAAAAATGAAAAGCGGTACAGTCATTTTCGAATTTTGGTAATTAAAGATAAGCAAATTTGAAAGGAATTGACAATTTGAAGGGAATTGACAATTGATAATGATTACTAAATCCGTCCATTGCTAATTAATAAGAATTGTTTCGTTTCGGTAAACCGTAACAAAAAATCCCAACCCGTTTCCGGATTGGGATTTCAGTATTTAATTTTTCAGCGGTTAGTTCGTCAATTGTCAACTATCAATTGTCCATTGTCAACTAACTACAATGTTCCTCTTTTCTCCTGTTCTCTTTCAATCGATTCGAACAAAGCTTTGAAGTTACCGGCACCAAAACCTTTGGCACCCATGCGCTGGATGATCTCGAAAAATAAAGTAGGACGGTCTTCTACCGGTTTGGTGAAGATCTGCAATAAATAGCCTTCTTCATCGGCATCCACCATGATCGCTAATTTTTCGATCACTGTCAGATCTTCCTTCATCATGTCCATGTGTTTACCTAAGCGTTTAGGGATTTCTTCGTAGTACGCTCTTGGAGGCGCCGATAAAAATTCGACACCGCGCGCTTTTAATTCCATTACAGTTTTAATGATGTCGTCGGTTGCAATGGCAATGTGCTGTACGCCCGGGCTCTCATAAAAATCAATGTATTCCTCGATCTGTGATTTTTTCTTTCCTTCTGCAGGTTCGTTGATCGGGAATTTAATGCGGCCGTTTCCGTTGCTCATTACTTTACTCATCAATGCCGAATATTCAGTGGTGATCTGCTTGTCATCAAACGATAAAAAGTTAACAAATCCCATTACATCTTCGTACCATTTTACCCACTGGTTCATCTCGCCCCAGCCTACATTTCCTACCATGTGGTCGATGAATTTTAATCCGGTTGGAGCCGGGTTGTAATCCGATTTCCACTCGCGGTAACCCGGCATAAAAACACCTTTGTAATTTTTACGCTCTACAAACATGTGTACCGTTTCTCCGTACGTATAAATTCCGGCACGCACCACTTCGCCATGCTCATCCGTTTCAACGGTTGGTTCCATAAACGATTTGGCGCCGCGTTTGGTAGTTTCTTCCCATGATTTGCGTGCATCTTCCACCCACAGTGCAATTACTTTTACACCGTCGCCGTGTTTTGCCAAATGCTGGTTCAATACCGATTTTGAATTTAAGGGTGTGGTTAATACAATGCGGATCTTATCCTGCGCTAATACATACGATGCATAATCGCGGCAGCCTGTTTCCAGGCCTTTGTATGCATAGGATTGAAATCCGAATGCTGTTTTATAAAAGTGAGCGGCCTGTTTGGCGTTTCCTACATAAAATTCTACATAATCGGTTCCCAATAATGGAAGGAAATCCTGTGCTCCTTCAAATATTTTTTCTAAACCGTACTCTACATTTTTTACAACTTTTGACATTTTTTTTAATTTGAAAATTAGTTAATTTGAAAATGAAAATAATTTGAAAATTTGGCAATTTGAAAATTTGAAAATGTTGTAACCGAATAATTATTTCTTCGAACAATATCTTCAAATCATCAAATGAAAGCCACCATCAAATTGCCCCGACCACATAGCCATCGAGGAAGCACGTAATATGTTTAATTTTGCTTTTAGCATTTTATTATTTTAAAAAATGATTTTATAATTTATTAATTTTTTAACACGCTACACCAATTTTCAAATTTTCAAATTGCCAAATTTTCAAATTGGCAGGTTTTCAAATTACCGCATTTTCAAATTACTCAGTCCATGATTTATAGTACTTCCCATCATCAATCGCCATTGCCTCTTCCGTTACCATCAATGGTTTAAACGTGTCTATCATCACGGCTAATTCATCCGTTACGGTTTTGCCGATGCTGCGTTCCATTGCTCCGGGTGCAGGCCCGTGCGGAATTCCTTTCGGATGCAGTGTAATGTGGCCCTGCTCGATGTTATTGCGGCTCATAAAATCACCGTCTACATAATACAGTACTTCATCACTATCAATATTGCTGTGATTGTAAGGCGCCGGAATCGATTTCGGGTGATAATCGTATAAGCGCGGACAAAATGAACACACCACAAACGTAGCTGTTTCAAATGTTTGATGCACCGGTGGCGGCTGATGCACACGGCCGGTGATCGGTTCAAAATTGTGAATGCTGAATCCGTACGGGAAATTGTATCCATCCCAACCCACCACATCAAAGGGGTGTGTGGCATATACAAATTCGTGGATCATTCCTTCTTTTTTTATCTTGATCAGGAAATCTCCTTTTTCATCATACGTTTCCAACTCCATTGGCAATTTAAAATCACGTTCGCAAAAGGGTGAATGTTCCAGGTGTTGCCCCGATTCATTCTTGTAACGTTTCGGCGTATAAAACGGCGAATGCGATTCCACATATAAAATGCGGTTGTCGCTGGTTTCAAAATCGATCTGGTAGATCATGCCGCGCGGGATCACCAGGTAATCGCCGTATTCAAACGGAATGTTACCCATAAAGGTGCGAAGTGTTCCTTTTCCCTTGTGGATAAAAAGCAATTCGTCCGCATCTGCATTTTTATAAAAATAGGTGCGTAATGATTCCTGCGGCGCGGCTAAACCGATGATGCAATCGCTGTTTACCAGCATGGGTTTGCGGCTTTCCAGAAAATCTTTTTCCGGTTTTACCTGGAAACCTTTCAGCAGCAATGCCTTGATGTTTTTATCCACTGCAATTTTTGGCGCTACGCTGTACGACCGTAAAATTTCTTTTACCTGTGTTGGGCGGTGTGTGTGGTACAGCAAAGCGGAATGCCCGTGAAAACCTTCTGTTCCGAACAATTGCTCGTAATACAATCCACCATTCGGTTTTTCGAATTGTGTATGGCGTTTTTGAGGGAATTTCCCCAATTTATGATAGATCGGCATGTGAAAAAATTAGAAATTATGAATTAGAAATTATAAATGATGCACCACATTTCCAATGGTTTGGAGAAATTGGAAGGGTTTATTCCGGGTTACGTTTGGTAACCTGTTTGATATCGATAATGGATGCTTTACCCGTTGTGATCATAGATACAAATCTAATGAAATACATACACATTTAAAAGAATTTGGGTTGATTTTTATCCTGATCCGGGAAACTTCTTCCCATCAACTAATTTATGATAATTTTGCAGGATGATCCTTACCGACACACATACTCATTTATATTCCACAGAATTTGATGCCGACCGTACTGCCCTGATCGAAAAAGCAATGACTGCGGGCGTTACCCGTTTTTTTATGCCTAATGTGGCCAGCGAATCCATTCCCGGAATGTTCCGGGTGGAGCAACAGTTTCCGGATCATTGTTTTGCCATGATGGGTTTGCATCCCTGTTCTGTAAATGTATCGTATCAGCAGGAGCTGGTGGTGATGCAGCACTGGCTGGAGAAACGCAAATTTGCCGCTATTGGCGAGATCGGGATTGACCTGTATTGGGATAAAACCTTTTTTGAGCAGCAGCAGGATGCTTTTCGTACGCAGATCCGCTGGGCAAAAAAATATAATTTACCGTATGTGATCCATTCGCGCAATGCTTTTGATGAAACAATGGCGATCGTAAACGAATTTAAAGAAGAGAAGATCAAAGCAATTTTTCATTGTTACAGCGGAAACGTGGAGCAGGCCGAGCAGGTGCTGGCACTGGGAACATTTAAACTGGGAATTGGCGGCGTGGTTACGTTTAAAAATTCGGGACTGGATAAAGTAGTGGAAGCGGTGGATCTGAAACATTTGGTTTTGGAAACCGATGCGCCGTATTTAGCGCCCATGCCACATCGCGGTAAACGCAACGAACCGGATTATTTAACATTGATCGCACAAAAAATTGCTGATATAAAAAAAATAAGCATCGAGGAAGTGGCGGAAGTGACCACGCAGAATTCGAAGGATGTGTTTGGGATGTAGAAATAAAGGAAGAAAAATTTAAATTAAAAACAAAAAATAATAAATTGAGCAGAATGTTTCAGTTCCCCTCTTGAGAGGGGCCAGGGGTGTGTTACACACAGCATTTCGAAAAAAAAATGACAAGAAAAATAATCCCTTACAATCCAAATCTTAAAAATCTTGCAAGGGATTTAAGAAATAACAGCACGCTTGGAGAAGTACTATTGTGGAAAAAAATAAAAGGCAAACAGTTTTTTTGTTATGATTTTCACCGGCAAAAACCTTTATTAGAATATATCGTTGATTTTTACTGTGCGGAATTAAACCTTGTAATCGAAATTGACGGTAAATACCATAACGATGAAGCGGTTTATTTTAAAGATCTTGAAAGAGAAAAGAATTTACAAAACCAGGATTTAACAATTCTGCGGTTTACAGAAAATGATATTAGACAAAAAATGTTGATGGTGTTAAGAGCGATTGAAATTTATATTGAAGAATTTGAGAAACACACCCCTGGCCCCTCTCAAGAGGGGAATTGATTCTACAAACATGATAAAATTTAGTGTTAATAAATGAAGAATTTGATTTGTTTGAAAATTAAAAAACACACCCCTAACCCCTCTCAACCCCAATTACGCAAGTCTATACTGTAGGGATAAATAAGGGTAAAAATATTTATTAACATGTCAAAGGACGCTAAATTTAGCGTCCTTTTCTATTTAAAGTCTTTCATTAACTCTTCCAATTCAATTTCAAGGCCGACAGCCAGCTTTTTCAGGACAAAAAGTGAGGGATTTGAGCGTCCTGCTTCCAGCCTGGCAATATTTGACCTTTCCATGAAGCACCTTCTGGCGAGTTCAGCCGCAGTTAACCCCATAGCCTCCCTCAACCTCTTCAGATGTTCACCAAAGCGTTTTTGCAGTTTTAAACGTTCTTTCTTTTCCCTCTCATCCATGTTCCGTCTTTACCTATTTTACTCAAAGAGCGGGATTTTGGTTAAAAAATGTGCTATCCGATTGGATAACATATTGAAATTTGTTTTATAATTGCATTAGCATTGAAACCCTTAACTTATATATCGCTTTTATCAATCCTCCTTTTGCTCTCTTGTAAAAAGGAAACCGTTTACATTAATGCCCCTCAAACACTTAATGGTATTGATTCTGTTAACCTTGATATCTATCTCTTGGATTACGACAGCATTGACCTTGGTAATTTGAGTGCTGGCGGACAGCATGTGTTCGATTATCAGAACACCAATTCCTTCCAATCATCTTACGGAATTACCAGGTGCAATGGAACAGTGCTGGATAGCTTTGCACTTACCTACGCTGACTCCACGTATTCGCTGAATATGAATCCTATGGATTCAATCCCAGATTTTTCCTTTAATAATGTGCTGACGTACTGCATGCCCAATATAATAGAGCATGTCCGAATCAACAGGAACTACACGACCTCACTGGAAATCTGGAACATGGACCACACTGGACATAGAGCCAGGCTTGGGACTTTCCTCATTGGTCCATATGGCATTTATGGAGAGGTTACGGATAATGCAGTATATGCGAGGAATTATTTATCAGCTGAACATTCATTTAAAACCTTAACAACCCTATAAACACATGAAAAAAATCATCTTATTTGTGACGATGAGTGCCTTGATGGCCTCTTGCCAAAAAAAAACCTGTACATGTACAGAGAAACAATACTCACATGACAAAGATGTTGCAAACCAAGTATCATGCTCAGATTCAGACCGAGCTGAATATAAGTATACCATTGGTCAATCAGCAATGACACATGATGGAGCGAGTATTACTTACACAAAGGAATACATCGAGCAGCAACAGCATGAATTGGAAGCTACAGGAAAATTTAATTGTGACTGGAGCTATTAAATGAGCAAGCCAAGAGATTTATTTGTACCAATTGATATCATAGCCAGGAGTGGGAATCACGCATTGTTGGAGGGTGGCAGGGTTCCCACGATTGGTTATGAGGTGGGGAGATTGCGATATACGGGAGATGGTTGTATTGTATTAATTGAAATTTGTTTTCACTATGGAACAGATAGGCGGGACCTATTCTTTTTTGAAGAAAAAAAACTCACATATCAATCTGTTTCGATTAGAACAGCTGAGTGGGAGTATATAACTGATGTATATTCGGAATGCGCCAGAATGAGGAAGAAGATAACTCCAGAGGAGTTTATTGAAATGGTATGTGAAGAATATGTATTTACTCAATTAGGATTTTGAAAAACGATTTTTTGTTATAAATTAGCTATAACAAAAAACAAAAATTATGACTCCTAAAGACGAACAAAAAATTAAAACAGTATTGCAAACACTGGCTAATCTTGCTTATAAGAACAGCATAGCCATTGCTAAATTAAAAAACGAAGGAAAAACTGAAATTGAATACTTGGAAACACATCAGCGCAGCCTTGAAGATACCATTGATGAACTGTTTACTTAAATTTCAATTTTTTATTCAATAGTTCATCAACTTCAGTTTTTGAATTAGATAATAGAATCATTGTACCTATGCCAATAAGTTCAATTGCTAAAGGAATATTCTTTAGCAATTGAGCTTCAGCTATTAATTGATTTATTTTTTCATTTGCAGCAATGCGATATGCTGATAATTCTGTCTTTACTTTCCAATTTTTAAAATCTTTAATCTTCATCTTCTAGTGTATAAAATTTTCTTTTAAAACGCCTCCATTTAATTTTTATATATGAAACAGGCATTGAATAATATATATCTATCCAAAGGTGCACAAACCATCTTTTTATATCTTCTTTCATTTAAAAAAATAAAAAAACAGACCACGAAAACAAAGCGTTTCAAATAATATTTTCAAAAACCTGAAACTTTTTTTCTTTTATTACGTACAAAGAAAAGGTTGACGCAGTTTTATTTGTCAATATTTCCCGCAAAATTACCCTCACGGCCTGGCACTGGCGCTGAGGACACTCAATCAACATATGGCAAAGTACAAGGAGAACAAATGTTCATCTCATTAATGAGATGAACCATGTCTAACTTAAACCCTTTACGTGCCCATGGTCTACAGCTTACAAACACCTGATATCCTTCAGCTAGCTTAATCAACAAAGTATAAAAAAACAATCTGAACGAGGAACCATTATAAGTGGTTTCATGGACTATTCATGTCCCTTTAGAGTGCCATGCTAAATCAGTGCATGGATAATTCTTGAGGAAGCAAGAAAGAATGCGGGTTCTTTTTTCTTTCCCCCTCGTTTGGATTTATTTATCAATTATAAATCCTAAAAAACAATTCACATGAAAACAATTTACAATGAAAGATTGATTCACTATGCGGACCACCTTGCAACAATTAAAGACCATGCTGAACATGGAATATACAGAATGGCCACACTCACTGCTCTTGAGAAAAAACTTCACACCAGCTACATAGTGAAAACTCATAACTGGTGCTATGAAGAACTGCCAATGATATTTGATGAATGGGGTTATGATGAATTCTCTGGTGATGCAATTCTTCTTAGGATGAAACCACAAGAAGGAACAATAGCAGGAGTCATTGATTTCTTTGATATGACCTTGAAAGAATTTTGCCATGTCTTTGACCTGGATGGACTTCAGGACATAGAGCAGTATGGAGGCATTCTGTTAACACCAGATTCTGATGGAGCTGATATAGCTTATAATATCATTGAGCTTGTGAGAGGAAGAGAAAATGCAGTGGTTCAGATGTTCTAAATAAAAGTTATTAACAGCCTTCTTTTAAGGCCTTTTCAATACCTATAACACTTGAAATTAATACAAATCATCCAAGCAATCGTGAAAGCCGTCAGGTCAAATAAAGTTGTATCTAGCTTCGCTGGAGTGGCTCCTGTTCTCAAGAGGATTAATGCCCTGCGCATTCCTGAGACTATCCAGGCAGCTCTTGGTGAACGCCCTGCTCAAGCTAGATACAGCTATTCTGATGTCATGGTTGGTTGGATGGTTACTTCAATGTCCCATGGAACCAGACTTATAAAAATTGAAGATGCAAAGAAAGACCTTGCCTTGATTCAAAACCTCAAACTATGCTCGCATGATACAGTTGGAAGGGTATTTAAAAAATTTGCAACTCCAAACGAAGAAATAAAAAGCATAAATCCCAAAAATCCAAACCGTGGCGAAAAACAATATTTCAAAAACGAAAATGACAAATTAAATGACCTCTCTATCCAATTATCTAAAAAACTTAATCTGCTTAAGGAAAATATCTACTATGAATTGGATATGGATGCTACTATAATTCCATCCAAGGTACACGAAGCCAGGCCATGTTATAAAAGCGGGTTAGGCTTTACACCTATGGTTTGTATGATTAATCAAATCCCTGTTTATGTCAGCATGAGAAGTGGAAACGCTAATTCTCTCTTTATGCAGCTGGATTGCCTTAAGCGATGCCTTGCTCTCTTAAAGAAACATAATATTAAAGTGGGAAGAGTACGAATTGATGGAGCAGGATTCACCAAGGAGATTTTGAAATATTTGAATGACAATAAGATAAAATTTGTTGTTGGTGCTGATTGGTCTGAAAGAACTCATCGCATGATTATGACTTGCCAGAATCCTAAAAAGGTTGTGCTTAATACAACCATTCATCGCTGGAATGCTATGATGTGTTCTGTTCCTTTTACCTTTTCAAATGATAAAAAGAATACTTATAGAATGATTGCAATTCAGGTTAAGAAAAAAGATAGGGAATTAGAACAAAGTTCAAAGTGGAGATTGAAAAATGGATACTACTATAAGTTTGTCATTACAAATGATGAAAAGGCCACTGAACAATCAATTATGAGAGAATATCATCAGCGGGGAGCAATAGAGAAAAACTTTGATGCACTTAAAAATAATTTCGGATGGGCTATATTGCCATTTAGCCGACTTAATGAAAACCTGGTTCACCTTATAATATCTGGGATTACAAATAACTTATATCTCGCCTTGCTGAAATTTTTTTCGAAAAAAATAAAAGAATTAAAAATAACTTTCCGATTGCCAAAATTTTTATCCGAATTTTTGAGAGGAGCATTTTCCTATGAGGAGGATAGGTATGTCTTCTATGACTCCAAAATCGACTATGTTAGGTTAATGTAGTTTAATGTTTGAGACTTTTTAAGATTAGTATTTACATTATAACCATTTAGCATTATTATTTGTAAAATTTATAATAATAATGAAATTTGAACAATATATTACAACAGCCTCAACATTAGCACGTGAGTATTATTTTACGAGCATTGGCAAAAAAGGGGTAATAGAAAAAACGATACAATACTCATTAGTAACTGGAGTGACAACTTTATATTGGGAAACTGGAAAAACTGAAAACTGTCAGCTTTACAATTTAGGATTTGGTGATTTAAAGGAAGATGGAAGTTGTGATGATGAAATTCAAAGTAAAAATGGGGATATGAATAAAGTTTTAGCTACTGTGGCAAATACTACAATTAATTTTACAAATGAAAATCCTGATAGCTATGTCATTGCAACAGGAAGTAATGATGCTAGGACAAGAATTTATAGACAAATGATTTTTAAATATTTCTCTGATATTTCAGAATATTTTAATATTTATGGATATACCGAGGCAGGAAGATTTGTTCCTTTTAGTGGAAATGTAAACTTCTTAGCCTTTTTAATAAAAAAAAATGGCGATGAAAAAGAATAAAAAAACAAAACAAAAATTAATTGCAAAAAATATTATTATTAATCCTGAATTGGATAAATATTCTAATACAGTACTGTTTAAGAATAAAATGGCAATAATTAATAATTTAATGCTGAAATCCTCAGCAGCATAATAAAAAATGAACGGAAATAAAATATTTATGGTCAATGACCCTGAGCTATTAAAGCTTGCAATGATGATTAGAAAATCAATGGAACCACGAGTAAAAGCTATTGCAGAAGAATTGTCTAAGGCTAAATGGCCTGATGAATTACTTAAAAAAATCTAAAAAACATTGCTGCATAAGCACATCTATCTCTTAAAAGTAAAAGGTTGGCTTAAGCGTGTTGGACAGCTACAATTGCTGCCGAAGTTACTTAGCCAACCTTAAAATTCTATCACAAAGATAAAGAATTGTGTTTTTAATACAAAACCTATTTTGTTTTATTAATAAATACTTATAAAAAATTGAAATATTGATAATTTTTTTTCATTGGGCCTGGATTATTTAATAATCCAGGCCCTTTTTATTCAACCTTCCAAAAAAAATTTTATTTTAACAGTCGAAAAAGTGCTGGTTTCCATCAAAATTAACCCAAAAATCTGTCTTGCGTAATTAAGGTCAAGAGGGGAATTGATTCTGCAAGCATAAAAAATTAGAGATATAAATTAAAATTTAAACACAAACACAGATTCGTAAATCCGTATTAATTCGTTATCCGTATTATGAGATCAAAAGTTCTATTAATCTACACCGGCGGTACCATTGGCATGATGCAGGATGTAAAAACCGGCCAGTTAAAGCCATTTGACTTTAAGCATTTAACGGAACAAATTCCGGAATTAAATAAATTTGATGTGGAGCTATCCGCAGTATCTTTTGCCAAACCTATTGATTCCAGTGATATGAGTCCGGCCGTGTGGATAGAGATTGCCACCACGATCAAAAAAAATTACGACAAACACGATGGTTTTGTGATCCTTCACGGAAGTGATACCATGTCGTTTACTGCATCGGCGCTCAGCTTTATGCTCGAAAATTTAAGTAAGCCGGTGATCCTTACCGGATCGCAATTACCGATAGGGACGATCCGCACCGACGGAAAAGAAAATTTAATTACAGCGATTGAAATTGCCGCTACCAAAGAAAAAGGGAAACCAATTGTATCGGAAGTGTGCATTTATTTTGAATATCAATTGTACCGCGGCAACCGTACGCACAAATATAATTCGGAACATTTTCAGGCGTTCCAGTCGCCAAACTACCCGATACTGGCCGAAGCGGGCGTACACATTAAATACAACCGCGCTGCATTGCAAAAAGCAAACACTAAAAAACTGAGCGTACATACCAAACTGGACACCAACATTGCGATCTTAAAAATGTTTCCGGGGATTACACCTAATGCGGTGGAAGCAATCCTGAATACGAAAGATGCAAAAGCAATTATCCTGGAAACATTCGGATCGGGAAATGCTACTACGCAGCCCTGGTTTATTGAGAGCTTAAAAAAAGCGCTGACAAAAGGAAAAGTAATTTTAAACATCACGCAATGCAATGCGGGTAAAGTGCAGCAAGGGAAATACGCTACCAGTGCAGCGTTTGAGAAGATCGGCGTAATTGGCGGATCGGATTTGACAACCGAAGCGGCAGTGGCTAAATTAATGTTTGTATTGGGAAAAGCATCGGGCAAAAAAGAAATTGAAAAATTATTGATGACGGATCTGAGAGGGGAAATGACGATTTAAGTTCAAAGTTGCAAGTTCGAAAGTTTAAAGTTTGCTTTGCGCAGATGCTGTGTACCTACTATCTACTAAATACTAATTGATACCAATGTACTAATCTGTGTGGTTGCTGTGTTTGATTTTATCTGTATTCCTTTTACGAAGCTGTCATCCCGCACTCGTTGCGGAATGACAGAATAAAAGAAAATTGTACTCCGAATCAAACACAGCAACCACACAGATTCGTAATTTCGTTCCTGTTCGTTATTCGTAAACCTTCATTTCAATAAAAAACCTGTTATAAATCATAACAGGTTTTTTATTGCTAAAAACTAATTTACTATACTAATTACTAAATACTATCTGCTAATGACTAGTTAAGGAAGTGGAACAATTTATCTTTTTCCCTTCTCACTTTTGCAGCAAACTGCAATTGATCTTCAGCGCTTCTGTAACCGATGGCCACGTATGCAAGGCTGCGTAAATTCTTTTCTTTTAATCCGAGCGCTTCATCTACCTGTGCCGGATTAAAACCTTCCATGCCGTTAGCATCCACTTGTTCCAGTGCAGCTGCAGCCAATGTGGTTCCGAGGGCAATGTATGCCTGGCGTGCAGCCCAGTTGAATTTTTCTTCAGGGCTTTTACCGTTTACTGCTCCCATTACTGCTTGTTTAAAGCCATCCAGCAATGCTACATCCATGTTGCGTGTTTTTGCAATGTTAGCCATGTATTCGTCCACTTCTTTTTCGCCGTAATCCGCCCAGGCACAAAATACAAGCAGGTGTGAGCTTTCGATCACTTGTGGCTGGTTAAAGCTGGCCGGATGTAATTTTTTCTTTACATCTTCATTGCTGATCACTAAAATAGTGTAGGGCTGAAAACCCATGGAGGAAGCCGATAAGCGGGCTGCGTCTAAGATCCGGTGGATGGTTTCGTCGGGTACTTTTGCGCCGGTCATTCTTTTGGTGGCGTAGCGCCAGTTCAATGCATCTATTAAGTTCATAAGGATATGTTTTAAATATTTTTATTAAAATTCAGAATGCAAATATATACATTAAATGTATATACATATAATTTGGCCTGTTAAAAAACGCTAACCTTTAGGTTACTGTTAAATTGCTTCGGGCGAAAAGCCTTCGCAATGACATGCTAATTAAAAATTTTGGTGTTGTTGTAGGGAAATGTTGTTTATGGAAACAGAAATACTTTCTTGTTTGTCATCCCGGGCTTGACCCGGGATCTGCCAATTAAAAACTACGGGGATCCTTCTACCATTCATGAGATCCCGGGTCAGGCCCGGGATGACAGTATTGTTTGTGAATATTGTAAACAACAATATTTTCCTACAACAACAAAATTTTTAATAAAAAACAAGTTTGGTATAAAGTTTCCGATTTCACTTAATTTTTACTTTTATAAAAAAAACAAAAATGTCTGCTGAAATTATCATCGAAAAAGAGAAAGTATTGCTGGATGCTTTTCAAAATAAAGATCTTGAAACATTAAATAAATTGATCCACGATGCAGCTGTTTTTATACTTCCAAATGGGATGCAGCTGACAAAAAAAGCGGTGATCGAAAATTACCGTAATGGAAATACGGCAATGACAGTGCTGGTTTCGAGCGATCAAACAATTAATATACTTGGTGATACAGCTGTAGTTTCTTTTATATTGCATTTAAAAGGAAATTCGATCGGAAATATCATTGATGCAAAATTCCGTTACATCCGTGTGTGGAAATTGTTTGATGGTACCTGGAAAGCCATCGCGGTAAGCGGTGTAGCGCTGGCGGATTAAAACAGGCGTTCCGGAATCAAATAAATGAAAAAACAAAAGCTCCGCTTGCGGCGGAGCTTTTAAGCATAAACACTGACATTTATGCTCGTCCTGTAAAATTATTTATAGGACAATACTTTCATTAATTCGTCCAGTTTTGGCGACAGTACAATTTCCGTTCTCCTGTTTTTTGCTTTTCCTTCTGTTGTTCCGTTATCTGCAACCGGCGAAAATTCTCCGCGTCCGGCAGCAGTTAAGCGGCGTGGATCCATTCCATATTGGTCGGTTAACAAGCGTACCACGTTGGTTGCCCTTGCGGCGCTCAAATCCCAATTGTCTTTATAGGAAGCGGTTTTGATCGGCACATTATCGGTATGGCCTTCAATGGCAATGCTTACATCGCTGTTTTTATTTAATACTTCCGCTAATTTTTTCAATGCATCTTTCCCTTTGTCTTCCACATCAGCAACACCCGATTTGAATAATAATTTATCCGACATCGACACATATACTTTTCCGTCTTTCATATACACTGTTAATTCATCGGCGTTAAAGCCAAGCAATGCATTTTTTACAGTGTTGGTAAGTGCCTGCATAACTGAATCCTGGTGGTTGATGATGCGTTCCAGGTCTCTCAGGCGTGCTTCTTTATCGCGCAGCAGTTTATCCTGCTGGGATAATTCCGCTTGTTTGTTTCTTAAATCACCGCTCAGGTTGGCTACGGTATTGCCGGATGTTGCTTTCAGGTTATCGTAATCTTTGGTAAGCCCGTCCAGTTGCATTTTTTGTTGTTTGGTAAGGCTGCACAACGAATCGCGCTCAGCAAGGGCTTTTTTATAACGTTTGGAAGTGGAAGTTGGTTGTTTGCTGGTGGTATCGCCACACATCACGTGTGGTTTACAGCTGCTTACTGTTGCGGCTACCGAGCCAACGAACAGCAGGGCCAGAAATGTACGGGAAGTGAATGTTGCTTTCATAATTTTTTTTAGTTTGTTTATTTGTACACTAAAAAAATCGTGCTCAACAATTAAAAAAATAAAAAGCCCTGTAATACAGGGCTTTCTGGATGGGATGTTGTTTTTTGCCAGGGGGAATTATTTACACATGCGGACTATTTTTTTACCAATACTTTTGATTGCCGGAATGTGCCGCTTGTATTTTCAATTTGTACGGTATAAATATAACGGCCGCTGGCAATGTCCGGAAGTGAAAGCGAAATGTTGTGTTCGCCTGCCGTAAGATCGCCGGGTGTAAGCCGTGTAATTTGTTTTCTATCCATTCCGGAAATAAAGATCACAACAGCGGAAGATTGTTTCAGCACTACCGGAATAGTCGTTTCGCCTGTAAACGGGTTCGGGTAATTCTGCCCCACTTTAAACTGGCTTTCGTCGCTCAGCTCCAGCACTCCGGTAGTTACCCGTGCGGATACATAAGCACTGTTCCGGCAATGGGAATAATTAATTCGGTAATGTTCTGGTAATTGAATGAATGGCTTTTTGCAGGAGCGATGTAATTGTCGTTTATAAATTGCAATGCTCCAAAAGGTTCACGTCCCGGCTGCTCGTAATGGCCATAATTAAAAGTTGAAAAACAACGGAAGTCGACTCCCATATCGTTTCCACGCTGATCGGATTTAAATAACCGTGATGAATAATGTTGTACCTGATCTTTCACATTACAAAATTAGTTTTCATAATTTCCAAGGTCTAAAATATGAGGCAAGACACCTGTTTAGTAAGACAATTACATTTATTCCGTTTTTTTACCGCTAGATAAATCAGCAAAAATTTCATGGAAATACAAAGAAATGCTTACATTTGCGTCCCTTAAATGACCAAAAGGGAATTTATTCCACACATATTGTAATTCCGGAGAGGTGTCAGAGTGGTCGAATGAGCAAGCCTGGAAAGTTTGTATACTCGCAAGGGTATCGAGGGTTCGAATCCCTCCTTCTCCGCATAGTGAGTGAAATGCAATGAAAAGTGATTTGGATTAATCTAAATCACTTTTTTTGTGTCCTAAAACCAAAAAAAAGTTCGAACTCAGTAAACTTGCCTTCATTTTTCTATTAAAATCAATTTCTTATAATTCAATCATATTAAAGACCCATTTTACTTTAATTTTTAGGTGTAAAGAATAAAAAGAAAATAACCCGTCACGAATAATCTTAACTGTTTTCTTGTTGGGTTTCTTTTAGAAGATACCTATACAAGTCCCAAATTCGAGCATAAGCTATAAGTGTATTGGAACTACTTCATATTTACAATTCCATTCTTTAATGCTTTCTAAAATTGGCAAAAAAGCCAACCCTTTTTCAGATAACTTATATTCTACCCGTGGTGGTAATTCTTTATAAGCCATTCTTTCTAATATCCCGTCTTCTTCCAACTCTTTAAGCTGCTCAGTAAGTACTTTCCGTGTTATATGCGGTATGATGGCATCCAACTGCCCAAAGCGTATAGTTCGAGTGCTAATCACATTTATTATTATTGGTTTCCATTTATTACCAATAGTGCCAATAGCTCTTGTAAATGGGCAATTAGAATTGCAAAATTTCTCGTCTCTCATATTTTTTTAAATTTTGTAGTTACCTAATAGTAACTAGAATAGACTATGATGGTTACAAATATAAACTATTGACAGTATCTTTGTGAAACAATTTAAAAATAAATTAAAAAATGAGTAAATTAAAGAATAAAGTAGCAGTTATTACAGGTGGTAATAGTGGCATTGGCTTTGGCATTGCCCAGGAATTTAAAAACGAAGGTGCTAAAGGAGTTATTGTCGGCAGAAATCAGGAAACTTTAGATAGTTCTGTGGCTCAACTTGGAGATAATTTTATAGCCGTAAATGCCGATGTAACCAACCTTACCGACCTGGAAAGAGTGTTTAAAGAAACATTTGAAAAATTTGGTAAAATAGATGTGATTGTAGCCAATGCAGGTGGTGGAGCGGTAGGAACTGTGGCAACTCTTGGCGAAGTCGACTATGACAAGACAATGGATTTAAACCTGAAAAGTGTTTATTTCACTGTTCATAAAGCACTGCCCTATATAAAAGATGGTGGCTCTATTATTCTTATCGGGTCAAATGCAGCACATCGTGCATATCCGAATTTTACGCTTTATGGTGCTGCAAAAGCGGCTGTAATCTTTTTTGCAAAAGCATTTTCAAGCGACCTTTTAGGCAGAAAAATCAGAGTAAATGTTATAACTCCTGGTACAACAGATACACCGGCATTTGAAAAGTTTGTTCCCTTAGAACAAATTGAAACTATAAAAAAACACTTTGCAGGTGAAATGCCGACAGGCAGAATTGGACAACCATCTGACATTGGTAAAACCGCAGTTTTTCTTGCTTCTGATGATTCATCGTTTATGCTTGGTGCAGAACTCCTTGTTGATGGTGGTATGAGCTATTTGGCTAAGTAAATAATAATCCTAAATCAATTTACATAAAATGGACATCACAAAACAAATTGAATTTTTAAAAAATCAAAGGTCAAACTTGCTATTGCAATTAGAAAAATTGAGTAACGATGAACTAAGTTTTATACCTGAAGGAAACAACAACAATATTCTTTGGAATCTTGGACACATCTTGGTAATACCACAACATTACTTTTATGTTACCAATGGACATACTGCTCATGTTGAACAATATTACATTCAAAATTATATGTCGGGCTCTCATCCAAAGGCTACCGATATAGGTAAAGAATTTAAGGAAATAAAAGAATTGTTGTTGCCTACAGCAGACTTTTTAAAAGATGATTACGACAAAGGAATGTTTAACAATTTTCGTGCATTTGGCAAGTTAGATTTTATTGAAACCTTAGAATTTTTAACAAAACATGAAGCAAACCATATTGATAAAATTAATCAGATATTGAATCGACTTAATAAAACAAATAAATAAAAACAAAAAAAATGAGTAAATTAAAAAACAAAGTAGCGATTATTACAGGTTCATCAAAAGGAATTGGTGCATCTATCGCAAAGCACTTTGCCAAGGAAGGCGCAAAGGTTGTTGTAAATTATGCTTCAAGTAAAGAAGGAGCAGATAAAGTGGTGAAAGCCATAATCGACAATGGAGGCTTAGCCATTGCAGTACAGGCCGATGTATCGAAAGAAGCCGATGTTATTAGGCTATTTGAAGAAACAAAGAAGGCTTTCGGTACCTTGGATATTTTGGTAAACAACGCGGTCCATCAGCAATACTTGCCTATTGAACAGGCATCAGTAGAAACTTTTCATCAGCATTTCAACGTCAATGTTTTGGGCCCTATACTTACTATCCAGGCATCTTTGAAACTGTTTAGCGATAAGGGTGGCAATATCATCAATATCAGTTCGGGTGCAAGCAAAATGCCGATGGCGGGAGTCTCGTTATATTCCGCAACTAAAGCAGCAATAGATGCCATAACGATTTCTTTGTCGAAAGAACTGGGTGCAAAAAACATTCGTGTCAATTCTATTTTGCCGGGCGCTACGGAAACAGAAGGTGCACATAGTGCGGGTGTAACTACTGGCAGTGAGGCTGAAACAATGTTTATTGCCCATACACCACTTGGTCGTAGAGGTCAGCCTGAAGATATTGCGAAAGCTGCCGTTTTTCTTGCCTCCGATGATGCAGCGTGGATTACGGGTGAGCAAATTTCTGTTTCGGGTGGTATGTATGGTTTTTAAATTCACCATAGCTTTGTATTTCAATTAAGTCTATAAAGTCATTTATCGCTATTAAATCCGCCAGCGCAAAAAAGCGCTAATTTCTTCCGAAATTGGCGCTTTTTTTTAGTTATTGTCGGGCGTTCATTCTAATTTTTAGTTGTCAATTTGAATGAGTCAATGTGAAAATATTAAAATCAGAGTTTTCTTTGTCTGCTTCTATGGATTTAATAAAGTTGAATTTTGTCAAAAGTTTAATTGAATTCTGATTTTCTTTGTGAGTAAATGCTACTATTTTTTGAAACTGCAATGTCTGAAAAGCATAGTCAATAGCTTCTGCTGTCGCTTCTTTCATTATACCTTGTCCTTGAAATTTTGTCATCAGTTCATAACCAATTTCGCAACTGCTTTTTTCGTTAGAAAAGTCAAAAAGGCAAATTGTCCCAACAAATGTTTTTGTATTTATCAAGGAGATTACCCAATAAATTGAGTTGTTCCTTTTTATGTTATCATTAATCATGTTGATAAAGTTTATAGCATCTTCAATTGTTTTGCTTGGTTCTCTGTCAAGATATTTGTTTATTTCTGAGTTAGAACGTAAAGCTAAAATGTCTTGCTGGTCGTCAACTGATAATTGTCTAAGTGTTAGTCTTTCAGTTGTCAAAATTGGGAAAGGTGTGAAATTTCTATTTACCATTTTTTAAATTTATTTTGTCTAAGTTGTCGGTGTTATAGCCTGACCGCTAACTAATCGGTAGGAACCACTTATTTATTTGGGTTAAGTTGTAGGAAAATGTCGCTATGGAAACAGAAATACTTTCCTGATCTGTCATCCCGGGCCTGACCCGGGATCTGCCAATTAAAAACCGGGATCAACATTCTGCAAACATTTATGAGATCCCGGGTCAGGCCCGGGATGACACCTTCGAAATGAAATATCAGGTAAAATAAACATTTTCCTACAACATAACCAATGAAATCAAGTTCAGTTAAAAGTGATTTAGATTAATCTAAATCACTTTTTTTATTGTTTGTTACTAAACTTCGAACTCAGTAAACTTGTCTTCATTTTTTCGTTAAAATAAATTTCTAATCATACCGGGCAATCAAATATATTTCCCCATCAATTTTTTTGGGAAGTTCGACTTCTATAACATCCCAATCCTCAGCTCTTACAATCCATTTCCCTTTTACACCTGTTGAGTGCCGTTCTTGCTGCATATTGCATCCGTAGAAAGCATTTTCTGCATTTTTATCTTCGTTTGAAATAAGCTTTCCGGAAGCAAGATAGGCAGAAGCTAAAGGCCCTATTGAGCAAAGTAATAATTTAGTTTTTTCTTTTATGATGGAATTTTTGGACTTTAAAACTTTGTTGATCTCCTTCCAGAAATCTTCAGGTATTTTTTTTGCATCAGCTATGGTTTTAGTAATTTTTTCTTTAGAAATGGGGCCTTCAGGGGCACCATCATCAGCAGATGCTTTTTCAATCAGTAAACCTATTACACTTAAATTTTGATGGGAAGATGCAACACAATAAAGTGGCATATTTGTTTTTGTTACCCATTTGGCAATCACAGAAGTTACCTCTTTTAGTTTGTCTGCAGCAATATCAACGTTACGCCCTGAAATCAAACAAGCTGTGGTTTCGCCATCTACATCATCCTCTTCCATATAAACATCTTCATCCGTTTTTTGAGTGGCTGATAGTATATCTAATAGTTCAACATCAAAAATAAGAGTGGAATTGGCAGGTATCGGACCGGTATTTCTATCGCCATAGCCCAATTCGGGACCAAATTTAATTGTAGCTTTATCGCCTACCTGCAAAAGAAGAAGTGCTTCGTCCCATCCTTTAATAACCTGACCTGCACCAAGTTTAAATGAAAACGGGGTACCACGTTTTACCGAGCTGTCAAAAACAGCATCATTTGTTAATCTTCCCGTATAATGAACGACCACCTTATCGCCATTCTTTGGCTTTTTACCCTTTCCTTTTTCTTTAATTGTATATTCTAAACCCGATGCGGTTTTCATTGTTTTGGAATTATTAACTTCCTGATTTTTGACTATTTCTTGTATCGCGGTTTTGCTTTTCTCTTTTGGTTTAGAATCTAAAATGTTATTTTTTCTTTGGATCCATAAACCATCATCAGCTTTTAGATGAATACGGGTATCATCTTTTGAAACATTTTTTTTCAAAGGCGAAAGTTGATTATTACCCCATTCCCAAAGGCTTCCAGCTGATTTTAAACCATAACAACTTTCTCCAGCTACAACGTTTACCCAATCAAAATCTTTTCCTATTTGTACCGGTTTGCTTTCGTCTTCAGTAGTTCCGGTACCCAACTGTCCGGAATAATTATTTCCCCAGGCCCAAATGCTGCCATCTGATTTTATACCTAAGCAAAAGGCATCTCGCGCGGATACATTTTTCCAATTAGTATCAGTTCCTACTCTAATCAGTTCCTTTTGAATTTCAGTACTTCCATCACCTACATTTCCATAAAGATTACTTCCCGATGCCCAAAGGGTACCATCTGATTTTATTGCAAAGCTGCTTTCCTCGCCAGTAGTGATATTTATCCAATCGTGATCTTCAACCTATTTGCCCGGGACCAATTCGTCCATCGCGTACATCATCATTAACATCAAAAACGTAATTAGTTAAGTTTCTATCTCCTAATTGTCCATTGGAATTATCTCCCCATCCCCAAATGCTACCATCTGATTTTAAAGCTAAACAGTGGTTTCCTCCGGCAGCAATGCTTATCCAATTGGTATCTTCCCCTATTTGGATAGGGCTTTCTTTATCATCTCCTCCTATTCGTACCTTCCGTTTTCCATTTTTTATACTTCCATCCCCTAATTGTCCGAACCAGTTACACCCCCATGACCAAAGAGTACCGTCTGATTTCAAGCCAAGACTGTGATAATACCCCGCTTTGATATCAGTCCATTTATTATCGGTTCCTATCTGTATAGGAACAATACTTTCCTTGCCCCCGGTACCCATACTACCATACGAAGACTCTCCCCAGGCCCAAAGAGTGCCATCTGATTTTATGCCTAAGTGGTATCTATCTCCTGATGTTATTATAGTAAAGCCGATTATTTCGGATAAGTTTTTTTTAGGTTTTTGTTGTGTATTTTTCATGTTGTTTAGTCACGATTATTAAATGAGTAATATTTTTTGTTAACAGGTACATAATTGTACTTTAAAAACAATACTGTTTTAACAAGTTGCAGGGTTTCATTGACTATTTTGAGAAAAATTCAAACCCTTAATGCGCCGCGGAAGCCCCTGGCGGCATAGTAAGATTCTGCACCGTTGTGGTACACAAAAATAGTATTGTAGCGGCGATCACAAAAGAGTGCACCACCCAGTTTCCGAATCTCAGCAGGTGTTATTATCCAGCTCGATGTTTTAGTATCAAAATTCCCAAGCTCCTGCAGTTCCCGGTATTGCTCTTCCGTCAGGATTTCAATACCCATGTCAGCTGCCATGTTCATAGCGCTATCTTTTGGCTTATTTTCTTTCCTTGACTCCAGTGCTTTACTGTCGTAGCAAACGCTTCTGCGGCCTTTAGGGCTTTCCGCCGAACAATCATAAAAAATATATTCGCCCGTTTTTTTATCATAACCGACAACATCTGGTTCACCCTCCGTTTTTTCCATTTCATGGAGCGACCACAGTTTTTCAGGAGCAGCTTCCAGCTTTGCCTGTACTTTGGCCCATTCAATGGCTTTATGGCGGTTCATGTTTTTTTCAAAACGGGTTTTCAATACGTTGAGCAGCTCTTTATGTTGTTCTGCTGACAATTTATTTTTATCGTTTTTCATACGTTCATAGGATCTCTGTTGGCGATTTGTTTTTGTTTATTTAAAGCGGACAAGCGTGTTGTCAACTAAATGTTCAATTTCTAAAAAACCATTGGCAAGTTTCAAAATATCATCCTGGAAATTTTCCAGATCTATTTTTAACCAACCTTCCATTAATGTAAGGGGCCCAAAATCAACACTTACATTTTTCCATTTGTGTTCAAAATTTTTAAAGTCAGCTCTGAAAAGCTCTGCAAATTTTCTGCTTTGTATGGAATAGCCTTTAAGCTGCCTTAGTTTGAAGGCATGTATATTGTAAAATATTTTTTGTTCTGCAATTGTTGAATCGTTTATCCAAACGGAAAAGAAAATCCTTGATTCAGCAGTCAATGGATCCTGAAGTGGGCTTGCCCAGGATTTTTTATAAAGCTTCAAAAAAACAGAATCCAGGACCACGCCAACTGCTATTTCAATTTGGTTTGTATGAAATTTTTTCTTGTCAAGCTGGTCTGCAGCCTTTTGAAATTTGTCGAGGTAAAAAGACGCATCCATTTTATTTTCAGTTTTTAAATTTGACATTTATTAGCTGTTATAAGTCGGATGGATTAATCATCCAATCCTTTTCCACTGAGAATTTGCGGAATGTATTTTTCGATTCTCGATTCCCGGGTTTTGGGTTGTTTGGCTGCAGAAAAATAAAGCAGGTACGCTCTTTGCCGTCCCGGCGTTAATGCTTTAAAAGCAGTTTTCAGGGCAGGAATTGTATTTAATTTTTTTTGAAATTCTTCAGGAGCGCTGAATTCTGCCGTCTTTTTCAAAGGCACTTTCAAACCGGCTTTTTCCACTTCAATGGCTTCATGAATGTAAGCTTTGAGTGTACGTTCCATCTTCACTATTTCCTTAACACCAGTGAACCTGATCTGGCGCGCCGACTGTACATTCTCCGTTTGTTGGATTAAAAGCCCCTTGGGATCCTTTAGCAAAACACCTTTGAAAAATAAAAACGCACAGTATTCTTTGAACACATGTATTAAAACAATGTTGCTTTCTTTAAATGAGTAACAAGGGCAACCCCATTTCAATTCTTCTGTAAGCCCGCAATCAAGAGCGATCATTCTCAATTTTTCGATTTCTTCCTGCCACTTTTTGGCTTTATTAAAATAAAAATCAACTTTAGGATTCATATTATTCATTTATTAATTGACGGAACTAATTTTTCTATCAGCAGGTCTGAAATACCACGACAAGATAATAAAAACAGTTTGCATTACGGGCCCCATAATTGCCTTTACGGCATAATCGCCGCTTGCCAAATGCGAAACAAGGGCGCCTGTCATAACAAAAAAGAAACCTGCATAGGCCCATTCTTTAACAAGCGTAAACCGAGGTACTAAAATAGCAACTACTCCAAGTACTTTCCAAACGCCGATGATGGATAAAAAATAGATGGGGTAACCCAAAGGAACAACCAGGTCGATCATTTGTTTTGCATGAAATATTTGCGCCAGGCCGCTTCCCAGCATGCCAACAGCTAATAAAGCAGTGGCAATCCAATAGATAATTTTATTTCTCTTTTCCATGATATATTATTTTAGTTTGTTTAAAATTTCCTGTATCCGGTTATGCGCCATGTTTATGCCCTGAGCAAAAGGGAGTTTTAGCATTTGATCTCTGAGTGCAACTGATCTGTATACTACATGCATCCTGAGTTTGCTGGTATCGTCAGTAAGTTTTTCAAATTCCAGGAATTCCAGCTGAACATCAAAAGGCGTATTCTCCATTTCAAATGTCCGTGTGATCTTTTCGTTCAGGATAAACTCGTGGATTGTTCCATTGGCCCGGAATACAACTTTTCCCTGGGCATCTGATGTTTCAAACTGGTAACTGCCGTGTTTTTTACTTTCGAGTTTCAACACTTTTGTTCCCATCCATTGCTCAACAATTTCGGCTTCTGCATACGCTTTAAAAAGTAATTCCAATGGCAGGTCAAATTCCCTTGTAATTACTAATTCCTGTTTGCCGTCTTCGGCACTGATCTTTGTTTTTTGTTCCATGTGATCCTATTTCTTTGTTTTATATTTTTTCATGATGGTTTCCAATTTATTAAACCTGTCATCCCACATGTTGCGGAATGGTTCAATAAAATCTGCTATTTCTTTCATCTTGTTTGGATTAAAATGATAATAAATTTCTCTGCCGGATTGTGTTTGGTCCAGCAGCTCACATTCATTTAATATTTGGATGTGTTTCGAAATTGTTTGTCTCGACGAATCAAAATTTTCAGCAATAGCACCCGGAGTCATCGCCTGTAATGCAACTAAACTTAATATTGCCCTGCGTGTAGGGTCGGCAATTGCCTGAAATACATCTCTTCTGATTTCCATTTTATGCAGCTATTTGACTGCAAATATAATGAAGTTATTTGACTGCGCAAATTTTTATCACTTTTTTTGAAGAAAAAAGCCTTCCCGGTTATTCCGGGAAGGCTTTTTTACTTTTTGGCGAAAAGCAATTTATTATATTCGGTATTAAAAAATAGTATTGCTTTATTGTAAGCTGTAATTTTACATACTAATATCTTAGAATAAAATCGCTATGTTTGAACAGTTCAAAAACAAATTTCCGCTTGATGAAGAACACTGGAATGATTACATCAGCTGTTTCAAACGCCTGGAGGTTCCTGCAAAGACAATTCTTTTGAAAGAAGGCGAAATTTCAAAAAAACTGTTCCTGATCGAAAAAGGATGCATCCGTGCTTGGTTTAATAACAAAGGTAAAGACATTACGTTCCAGTTCTTTTTTGAAAACAGCAGCATCTCTTCCATCGAAAGTTTCCGGAAAAAATTTCCAAGCGAGGTTTTTATTGAAACAATTGAACCTTCCGTTTTATGGTGGATCCATAAAAAGGATGCAGACAGGATCATTGCTGAAATAAGTGAGATCCCGGAATTGAGGGATAAATTTATCAATGTATTATTTGACCGTACACTTAATTACATGAAACATTTTCTTTCCTTTATAAAAGATACACCCTCACAGCGCTATCTTAACCTGGTAAAAGAAAAGCCGCAGATCGTCAAACGTATACCGCAGCATTACATTGCTTCTTATTTGGGAATCAGTAGTGTGCATCTAAGCCGCATAAAAAGCAAGCTGACAAAGGAAGGCAGATAACTGAATTTAAATGAGTACCCGGAATTTTATACAATAAAAGAAATTATTTTAGTACGTCATTTCGACCCCTAAGCGGAGAAGATCTCATTTAAATCTACCTGCTTAATCTACCACATAAGGCACAAAGAAACACATAAGGCCCGGGGCAAAAAAATAAGGAAAAAGCTACCACAAAAGAATCAAAAGATATGGGTGTTAAACGGAGTGTAAAAATACATGCTTCCTGAGATTGCCTCTCCGCCTGGGCGGATCGCAATGACGCGCTACATGTTGGGGTCTTACAGTTCGCCTTTTGATTCTTTTGTTTTCTTTTGTGGTTTAAAATTACACGTTGGAATTCGCATCTCGCCTTATGTGTTTCTTTGTGCCTTATGTGGTAGAGAAAAATGTTGGATTTACTTTAATGAGATTTTTTTATAGTACAAACTTCCCGATACTCATTTAAATTTAATAACAAATGTTATTGCCCGTCATTTGAATGCTCAATAACTTTGCTTCATAAAATAAATAAAAATGAAAGCAGCAGTTATTTACCAAAAAGGCGAAATGCCACAATACACAGACTTTCCTGAACCTTCCGTTCAAAATTCCGGTCAATTATTAATTTCTGTTAAAGCAGCAGCCATCAAACATTTTGATAAGGGAAAAGCTGCCGGAACTCATTATTCGGGCGAAACGGATAAAAAAAATGCGCAGGTCATAGGCGGAGATGGCGTAGGAATACTGGAAGACGGAACAAGAGTATTTGCGTTGGGAATAACCGGAATGATAGCGGAGAAAGCCATCATTGAAAAAAGCCGGATGGTAAAATTACCGGAAGGAATAGATGATGCAACAGCAGCGGCATTACCCAACGCCGTTGCGGGAGCTGCAATGGCATTGCTTTTCAGGGCAGGTATCCAATCCGGCGAAACCGTTTTAATAAATGGTGCAACAGGATTCACAGGCAAAGTTGCAGTACAGCTGGCAAAACATTACGGTGCTAAAAAGGTAATTGTTACCGGCAGGAATCCGGAATCGCTGAAAGAGTTACTGGATTTGGGCGCCGATGAAGTGATTTCGGTACAGGAGGGCGATGAGCAGTTTATTTCAAAAATAAAAGCGCTTCACGCTAGTACACCTGTTGATGTTATCATTGATTATTTGTGGGGACATACTGCAGAGCTTATTTTTTCGGCATTAAAAGGAAAAGGTGGCTTCACACATAAAGTGCGGTTTGTTTCTGTTGGCAGCGTTACCGGAGATAAGATACAGCTCTCCGCAGGAATTTTGAGAAGCGTTGATCTCCGGATCTCTGGTTCGGGTGTGGGTAGCTGGACAAGAGAGCAGATGGAAAAATTATTTACCCATATTTTGCCCGAAGCATTTCAGCTGGCAGCAGATGGAAAATTGAAGATCGAAACAGTGAATGTGGACCTGGAAAATATAGAAACGCTTTGGCAGATGAACGTTCAGGCCGGAAAAAGATTAGTGGTAATTATTTAATTTTTAAAACCTCCTCCGAATTGTGAAGTACAGCTTCTCAAAATATTCTGCTGCCGCATTCTTAAAACAATAGAATGCTCATTCTGCAGACTCGTTCGGGCGGGCCTTCAAAAAGTAAAGACATGGATTAATTGGTGCAAAATTCCGGATAATCATTATTCCTTACCTTTGAAAAATGGTTTTTGAATTTACAGTTTCACCCGGCTTTAATTTTGTGACAAGTTTTGCTGAAAAGTTCGGCATTCCTGTTTACAAAAATAAACTAACGATTCCCGCTTCCATGGGTGAAGGCTACATCAAAAAAGCAGATGTGGATCCCGACCTGAAACTACTCACACATCATTATACATTAAAGCAGGATTTTTATTTAAAACGCCTGGCTCCAAAAGAAAGCGGCAATTTAATTTCCATTGTTTTTAACAGCACCGAGATCCCTACCGATGGAGATAAGAGAAGCGTTTGTTCTTCCTTTAAAAAAAATGGTTCGGCCATTCATATTTCTTCAAGTGCATTAGGTACCGAAACTTTTTTTCCGGCAAACAGCGAAATTTATTTTACCGTACTTGGCGTGAAACCGCAATCACTGGCTGCAATGCTGCGGATCGAAAAAACAAACAGCATCGTGGAAACCATCCTGAGCGGGAAAACAAATTTCTTTTTTCATGAGCAAATGACGCCCGAATTTAAACGGATCTTAAAACAATTGGATGAAATAAATCAACAGGATAAGCTCAGCCATTTGTATTATAAAATAAAGATACAGGAGCTGCTTTATCTTCTGTTCAGTAAACTGCTGAACAGGGAAACAGAAAAACACAATCCCATCAACAAAGCAGATATTGATAAGATCTATAAGATCAGAACAGCGATCATTACCGATCTCAGCGTGCCACCCAGCCTGCACGAACTTGCAACATCAGCAGGCATGAGCGAAACCAAAATGAAACAATTATTCAAACAAACATTCGGGGATTCGATCTATAACTATTATCAGAAAGCCCGCATGAGCGAAGCTTCTTTTTTATTAAAACAGGCAGCCTACTCGGTAACGGAAGTAGGCTACCAGCTTGGCTTTTCCAACCTCAGTCACTTCAGCCGTTTGTTTGAAAAACATTACGGCTTAACACCTAAAAAATTTACTTCTGCCGGATAGGACTATTTTATAGTCTTTTTTCGCTATTTTGTCTCTTTAACTAGCTATACATTTGTTTTGTAATTTTTAAAAACCATAAAATGAAAAAAATACTGACACCTTATACAAAAGGAAACCTTACACTTAAAAACCATTTGGTAATGGCGCCAATGACCAGGAGCCGGGCCATTGGTAATTTACCCAATGATTTGATTGCAGAATATTACGGGCAGCGCAGCGGTGCCGGATTGATCATCACAGAAGGCGTTTCGCCACTGCCGGAAGGTTTGGGTTATACTAATATTCCGGGCATCTTCAGTGCCGCACAAACCGAAGGCTGGAAAAAAACAGCAGCAGCTGTACACAGCGGCAATGGTAAAATTTTTATGCAGCTGATGCACACCGGCCGCATCGGGCACAATTTAAATTTGCCTGCGGGCTCCACATTGGTTGGCGCTTCGTCTCTTAAAGCAACCGGACAGATCTATACGCATGCATCCGGCGTACAGGATTATTCCGGGCCGGTTGCCCTGACAACTGAAGGCGTTAAGAAAGTTATTGAAGGTTATGGAACAGCTGCAAAAAATGCAGTGGAAGCGGGTTTTGATGGTGTGGAACTACATGCGGCCAACGGTTATTTGCCGGAACAATTTTTAAACCCGGTTGTAAATAACCGTACGGATGAATTTGGCGGAAACATCATTAACCGGGCAAAATTCATTCTTTCCGTTGTTGAGAAAATTGCTGTGGAGATCGGAAAGGATAAAGTAGGGATCAGGCTCTCGCCGTTCTCAACGTTCAACGATTTGCCTGCTTACGATGCAGAAGAAGTGTATGAAACCTATGCCTATCTTTCAAAACAATTAAATGCCCTGGGAATCGCCTACATCCACATCGGTATAAATGCTGCCATTACTCAAAAAACACTGGATGTGATCCGTGAGAATTTTAACGGCACCATTATATTATGCAATGGCTTAACACCCGAAACTGCTGAAATAGCATTAACAAAAGGCTTTGCCGACCTGGTTGCTTTTGGCAAGTCTTATCTGGCAAATCCGGATCTTGATAAACGGATAGAAAAAGATGCACCTTTAAATCAACCCGATATGAAAACATTATACTCCGGCAGTAAAGAAGGTTTTACAGATTACCCGACGTTGGAAAACGAATAAGAAATTATTTTAATCCGTTTGGTATAGACTTTTTAAAACATTCTGCTGCCAATTAGTAAAAATAATAGAATACTTATTCTGCAGACGATTTCGGCCTGTGCAGTAATAGCGGGAATGAGCGGGAGAAAAATTAAAGCTACGAAGCGACAAGCCGTATCCGCGAAATTAACCGCGGTTTTCCTGCAGCGCCAGCGTAAGGAAAAATTACCTTACAGGCCAGAAAAGGTTTTTGTAACTTTTTGCCTTCAAAAAGTTAAAGCATAAATAGATACCAATATCTTTTAATTGGTGCAAAGTTCCCGATACTCATTAAAAATTAATTAAAAAAACAAAGAACGATGAAAGCAATACAATATACAACATTTGGAAAATCAGATGTATTAGAATTGAAACAGGTGGATAAGCCCCTTATAAAAGAAGATGAGGTTTTGGTAAAAGTAAAAGCAACAACGGTAAACCCGCTGGATCTAAAGATTCGTTCGGGTAACATGCAAAAAATAATGCCGGTGGAATTGCCTTTTATTCCGGGCTCAGATGCTTCAGGAATAGTGGAAGCTGTTGGGAGCGCTGTTACGCGGATCAAGATCGGAGATGCTGTTTTCGGGACTACTTTCGGGGGAGCTTACGCTGAATACATGGCGATGAAAGAAAATAACATCACGTTCAAACCTGAAAATATTTCTTTCAACGAAGCCGTTGCTTTAGCCGTTCCGTTTGGTACAGCATACAGCGTGCTGATAGAAAAAGGAGAATTAAAAGCAGGGCAAAAAGTAGTGATCCACGGTGCGGCAGGCGCTGTTGGCAGCGTGATGGTGCAAATCGCGAAAGCTTTGGGTGCATACGTGATCGCTACCGCATCCGGCGCAGGACTGGATCTTGCAAAAGGGTTTGGTGCTGATGAAGTGATCGATTATAAAACACAGGATTTTACCAAACTGGTAAAAGAGGCTGATTTTGTAGCCGATACAGTAGGCGGAGAAACACAAAGCAAATCATTTGAAGTATTAAAAAAAGGCGGAAAACTGATCAGCATTGTAATGCCGCCTTCAGCCGAACTGGCCCAAAAATTTGAAGTGACCGCACAATTTATTTCTTCCGCTCCATCGCATAAAAAACTCGAATATGGTTTGCAATTGTTTGAACAAGGCAAGATAAAAGCTTCCGTAGCAAAAACACTTAAATTAGAAGATGCAGCAAAAGCACAGGATTTGGTTGCTGCCGGTGGGATCAACGGAAAAGTGGTACTGGAAGTAAATTAAACACAGAGAACCTGGAGAAGAAGAAGCCGCGAAATTGTTTTGCGGCTTTTTGCATGTTTAATTTGTATGGTTATGTTGTAGGAAAATGTTTATTTTACCTGATATTTCATTTCGAAGCTGTCATCCCGGGCTTGACCCGGGATCTCATAAATGTCTGCAGAATGTTGATCCCGGTTTTTAATTGGCAGATCCCGGATCAGGCCCGGGATGACAGTTCTGGAGAGTATTTTTGTTTCCATAGCAATATTGTTCTACAACATAACTATTTGCATCAATACATACACATTATTTCCGTTCAATTATTTTTTTCCGGTGAGACCTTCCCCAAATACGTATTTCGCCAATTATTTTTTCTAATGTTTTGCCATGCGGCGTTAATTCATATTCAACAGTAACGGGCTTGGTATCCAATACCGTTCTTTTGATCAGCAGATTAACTTCCAGGTCCTGCAGTTCTTTTGATAACATTTTGGCGCCAATCCCTTCCACATGTCTCTGCAGATCCATAAACCGGACAGCTCCTTTGTAAGTAAGCGTTGCAATTATGTGAACTTTCCATTTTCCACTTAGCAGCTCCATCGCATCTTTTATAGCCAATAGCTCCGTTGTGCATTCACCGCGTTTTTCAATTATTTTCTTTTTCATGTGGTAGTCGTTGTTACTGATCCGGATAATAAATAGATGAAGCAAAGGTATAACAATTTTAAGATCGTTTCCAAAAGGAAATCACTTCCCAAAAGGAAACTACTTTCTAAAAGGAAATCCATATCAATTATATAGTGATCGTGCCCTAATTTTGCTCCGTTAATCAGTAATACATACAGAAAAAAAACAAAAGCAAAATGAAAAAAATTCTTCATATCATTTCAAGCGTGAAAGGCAAAGACTCTTTCAGCATTAAATTGGCAGATGCGCTAATTGATAAATTATCATCGGTTTACCGGGTTGAGAATGTGCATACGCACGATTTGACCAAAAGCCCTTTTCCGCATTTGGAGGAAACGCATTTAGGCTCTTTTTATACTCCGGATGAAGCACGGACTGCTGAGCAAAAAGAAGCGGTGAGCCATTCCGAACAATCCGTTAAAGAATTAATGGAGGCCGACATTATTGTAATTGGTGTACCGATATACAATTTTAATATTCCATCTACCTTAAAAGCATGGATCGATCATGTTGTGAGAGCGGGTTTTACATTCAGCTATAAAGATGGCGTGCCGAAAGGTTTATTTACGGATAAAAAAGTTTTCCTGGCAATTTCATCCGGTGGTGTTTTTTCTGATGGGCCGCTGAAAAACTATGATTTTGCAGAGCCGTATTTAAGATATATATTGGGATTTATAGGCCTGACGGATATCACCACTTTCAGGATCGAAGGAATGATGATGCCCGAATTTAAAGACATTGCGGTACAAAAAGCGATAGACAGCATTAATAATTATGAGTACGAAGCAATGACGGCGCAAGTTTAAAAATGAGTTGCTGCAAAAAATAAAATGAAGGTATGCATGATCTGTTAAACAGGTTTACATACCTTCTTTTAGTTAAAAAACTTTTGTAATTCATTCGCTACCTTTTCCGGCGTGCCGCTATTGTCGGCACCCAAATGCCCGAGTTTCTCAAACGCCATGCGCCTGGCATTCGGGATCTTCCTTTGCAATTGTTCAAGCACCGGTATAAAATATGCTTGACTTTTTGCACCGCCAAGCAGCAATACCTCTGCACTTATATTTTTTGCTTTCTCCAAAAGTGGTAACGAATCTTTTACGATCATGCGGTCGTAATGAAACGTAGACACCAGCTCCTGCAAAGGCAATTCATCTTCCTTTGGGTTTTTTAATTGCGCTTTCATGAGCATATTCACCAGCGGAACAGTTATAAAACCCGGTAACATGCCAAAAAAGGAAGTATCGCCGGTGCCTTTAACAATAGTAATAAATGCTTTTCCAAAATTTCCTTTACTCATAGCAGCTTCATAATCGATCCCCATTTTTTTAAATGGATGCTCATTTAACGGGATAGGTGGCTCGTACAACGCAATTTTTTTAAATACAGGTTCCAGCACTGCAGCCTGCAATGTAAGAATGGCGCCGGAACTCAGCCCAAAAATATATTCCGTATTTGTGTGCCGGGCCAATGCAAGCATGTCCCTGGCTTCCGTTAAAATAGTATCATTAGGATTGTATGGGCCGCTTAACCCACGCCCGCGCCTGTCGGGGATATAAACCGTAAAATCAACTGACAATAATTTTGCAAGCATTGTAAAATTTAACGATGACTGAAGCCCTCCATGCACAAGGATCACACCGGGGCCGCTACCAATTTCCCGGTAACCGATTTTAGTACCGTCAATTGCTTCAATAAAATTTATTTTAAAATCAGCTAACGCGCTCATGTGTTTTTGTATTGATGAGAATATGCAGCAAAATAAATCAAATTAATTTAGAATGGCTATCGGAAAATTCGTTATCACGATTCGTCGGAGAGGAAAAAAATCTCGTTTAATCTACACTCTTATTTCTACCACATAAGGCACAAAGAAACACATAAGGCAAGCTACGACGTACCAACGTATATTTCACATCCGGTTTAACACACCACGCCTTATGTGTTTCTTTGTGCCTTATGTGGTTTAATTGGGGGAATGACGGTGCTGATAATCCCGTATCGGCACAAAGCAACACACAGATTCGTTGTTATCCTGAGCTTGTCGAAGGACGTTTCTGTTCGTTATCCGTACCACAAACTTATTAAAAAATTTAAAGTATTTACTTCTTTCAATCGTCTTATAAGTATAACACATAAAAGAACGAACAAAAAAAACTTTAAAATATGTTGATCAAAGGAAAAAAAATAGCAATCGTAGGCGGTGGCCCGGGCGGGCTCACACTTGCAAGACTTTTACAATTAAAAGGCGCAAATGTAAAAGTATATGAACGGGATGTAAATAAAAATGTGCGTGTGCAGGGTGCTACGCTGGATTTGCATATCGAATCGGGTTTAAAGGCGCTTGAAGCAGCAGGGTTGATGGACGCATTCAAAGAAAATTACCGTCCGGGTGCTGATAAATTCTGTATTGTAGATAATAATGCAACAATATTTTATAATGAACATGCCGATGAAGGTGCAAAAGCCGATTTCGGCAGCGAGCATTTCCGTCCGGAGATCGATCGCGGCCCGTTGAGGAATCTGCTCCTGGCATCTTTACAGGAAAATACTGTTGTTTGGGATAGCCAGTTCCAGTCAATGACACAAACAGAGGCCTGTTGGAAACTGGAATTTAAAAATGGCAGCACCGCTTTCGCAGATCTCGTGATCGGTGCAGATGGAGCCAATTCAAAGATCCGTCCTTTTATTACACCAATCAAAGCGTATTATGCAGGCGTTACGGCTGTAGAAGGCAATGTGTATGATTCCGAAACCACCACTCCAAAAATTCATGCATTGCTGCAGGGTGGGAAAATATTTGCATTCGGTGGCGAAAAAAGCCTGATCGTAAGCTCAAAAGGCGATGGAAGCCTCGCTTTTTATGCAAGCTATAAAACAGATGAAAACTGGATCACTGCCAATGGAATTGATTTTGCAGATAAAACACAGGTGTTTAACTGGTTCAAAAAAGATTTTCCGGAATGGACCGAGTTGTGGTACGAATTATTTGACAATGACAAAAGCTATTTTTTTCCACGACAGATCCATTCCATGCCATTGGACCAAACCTGGGAAGCATTACCAAATCTTACAATGCTGGGCGATGCCGCGCACTTAATGCCGCCGTTTGCAGGTGAAGGTGTAAACATGGCAATGCTGGATGCACTGGAATTAAGCGAATGCATTACCAGCGATGAATTTACAGATGTACAATCGGCTATTGCTGCGTATGAAAAACAAATGCGGGTAAGAGCTGCGGGAGCCGCAAAAGCGTCGCTGGACAATACCGAAGCCCTGCATGCACCGGATTCGCTTCAGTTCATGACCTCGATGTTTTTACAACAACCCGATCAGATCAATTAATAGGTCTGCCATTAATTAACGATTTAAGGAGCCACAGATTCACAGATTTTTAATTTAAAAAAGGCAATTACACTGATAAAAACCGCAATGCGATTTGAAAGGATCTGTGCAATTCTAAATTGTTTTTTTTATCTGTGAATCTGTGGCGAAAGATTTGTAGCCTTGAGTGCTTCGGTTTTTTTTGCAATAAATGAGAATGATGTTGCCGCAAACAACACATTTTCTTAATTTTAGTGCAAACAAATTTCTCACCCAATCCATTTTTATGTCATATTGCAGCGTCGTAGAATACATGTCCGCCGAAAAACAGGCCATTCACAAACCGTATCACGATCTGCATTACGGTTTCCCGATCCATGATGACAATGAGCTGTTTTGCAGACTGGTGCTGGAGATCAACCAGGCGGGACTTAGTTGGGAAACCATTTTAAGAAAACAGGAAAATTTCAGGAAAGCGTTTCATAATTTTAATGTTAAAAAAGTAGCGGCATATTCTGAGGCCGATCGGGCACGTTTAATGGCAGATGCAGGCATTATCCGCAACCGTTTGAAAATAAACGTTGCCATAGAAAATGCGAAAGCAATTTTGAAATTGCAAAAAGAATATGGCTCATTTGAAAAATGGCTGGAGCTGAATCATCCCAAAACAAAAGATGAATGGGTAAAACTCTTCAAAAAAACATTTCGCTTTACAGGAGGCGAGATCGTGAATGAATTTTTAATGAGCACCGGTTATTTGCCCGGCGCACATACTGCTGATTGTGTGATCTACAAAAAAATACTAAAAACAAAACCCTTGTGGTTGAAAAGTATAAATAAATAATACCGATCGGTATTATTTGCCCTGAGCTGTTTCGATAAAATGATCCGGTGCATCTGCCGGTGGTACAATGTAGATCCTCAGCCATTCATCGCCTTCAATCAGCTCCCAGGTATGCCCCGGCCCTGCAAGATCTTTTGCCACCAGGATGATCCCAGGCTCAATAATAAAAGTAGAACCATCGCTTACCGAAAACCGCAATTTCCCTTTTAAAGTAACTACAAATTGATATCGCGGTGCCGGATGCGGACGCAGCTCGTACTTTTCGATATGATGCTGCACAAAAAAATGAGCGGCTGGCAGATGTTCAACCTCCGGTATGATTCCTTCCTGGAAACTACACAAACCCCCGGCGGTATTGATCAGTTTAAATGCTTTCATAGATGATCAAATGTAATTATTTTGTTTTTAAACAATTTGGTATTTGACCCGGACTAAAAACATAAAAACGGTTCAATAAAATGCTTTTATAGTTTAACTTTAAATGGATATCCGGCACTTTGTACTATGAAAAGAAACTATTTTAAGAACGTCATTGCGAGGGCTTTTCGCCCGAAGCAATCTCACACCAGATTATAAACTAGAATGAGATTGCTTCGGGCGAAAAGCCCTCGCAATGACGTTCTTAAAGGAATTCAGAAAAGCATAATCTATTCGCTGGTAGCTCCCACCATTTCGGCGTAGATCGCCTCAAATGCCTTTCCTTTATGCGATTGCCACACAGCCGAAAATTTCATGTCTACATTATTTAATAACTGGATACAGATCTTTTTTTCATCCTCCGACAGATCAAAAAATTCCATTTCCGCCAGCTGTGCCATTCGTTTTTTGCACACCAGCAATGCTTTTAGACCTTTCGGCGTGATCCGCAAGCGCTTCGACCTGCGATCTTCCTTATCATCATATTCTATGATATAGCCGATCTTTTTAAAGCGGCTCAGCATGTCTGTTCCTGTAGAAAGCTCAAACAATGCTGCATAGATCGCTTCGGTTTTGCGCGGTTCGCCCATGCTATGGATCGCATTCATCAGCGAAAACTCTTCGGAGGTATTGATCCCCGTTCCTTCCGTAGCGGCAATTGCATAAATGGAATGCAGCTTCACGATCCGGTTGATCAGTCGCATCAGCGCAAAATCAATAGTTACAGCCGACCACTTGGCCGAATGCCGCGCTTTATTTTCTTTTTCACTTTTATTGATCAGGTAATACCTGCAAAAATCTTCAAGGTTGCTTTCCGGATGCTGTGCATCAAAATTTCCCCATTCGGTGATCAGTTCAACTGCTTTGTTCATGGATATTTACTTCGTTTACGATCTAAAAATACAAAAATTACAACGAAAATTTGCATATTGATACGAAAACGTATTATATTTGTAAAATAAAGATCGTAAACGTAGTATATAAAATGAAAAGAATACTGAAAGAGATCCAAATTTTTTTCCATGTTCCATTGGCTGTTCATCGCTGTATCCTGCATTTACTGATTAAAATTTCAAAAAAAAGATCCTCATTTAAAATTTAAATTACCATGAAAAGAATAATTGTTTTTGGCGCAACCGGCGGCACAGGAAAAGAAACAGTACTGCAGGCGCTCGAAAAAGGATACGAAGTAACGGCGCTTATCCGCAATCCTTCAGCTTTTAAACTGGAGCATCCACATTTGATCATCGTTCAGGGAGATGTAACACAACCCTTCACACTCGAAAAAATAATTGCCGGGAAGGATGCTGTTATTTCCTGTTTGGGAAATGGCAAGAGCACAAAACCGACAACCGTTTATTCGGCGGGAATAAAAAATATTATCGCCGCGATGGATGCCACCGGAACAAAACGTTTGCTGTGTGTTTCTGCAACGGCGCTGGAAGCATACGGCGAAATGGGAATGTTCGTGCGTTTTTTTACAAAAAATGTCCTGCAGAAAATTTTGAAAGAACCGTACGCCGATATGCGTTTGATGGAAGCCGAAGTACAACGCTGCGATAGCAACTGGACCATCGTTCGCCCGCCCATGCTCAAAGACAAGCCTGTAACCGGAAAATACAGGATGGCTGTAAATGTCCATCTCAACAAAGCATTCAGTATTGCAAGAGCAGATGTTGCACATTTTTTACTCGCCAGCATCGACGATCCGAAAACATTCCGCTCAAAAATAGAGATCGCTAATTAATCAATTTAAATCCCAAAATAAACAACATGACAACACACACATTTTTTCAGATTTTCCTGATGCTGCACCTCGTAGGATTCGTACTGTTTGCAGGCGCCACCATCATCAACTTTGTAACGCTCCGCCAGTTCTGGCAACAGTATGAGCTGGAAGGGATCAAAGCAAAAACGATTTTACAATCATTTTCAAAATTACCGGTCCTCGGAAGAATAGGAATGGCAGCCATTATTTTAAGCGGTGTGGGGATGATGGCCATGACCCGTGGTGTGTTCGGCGAACAGATCTGGTTCCGGATCAAATTCGGGTTTGTGATCGTGATCATCCTGAATGCTTTACTGGTAGGCCGTCGCCTGGGTTTAAATCTTCGTAAGCTCATGGAAGAGAACAAAGAGGAGATCACCGTAAAAATTAACAAAGTAAAAAGCAACCTCCGGATGTTTCACACCGCACAGCTCGTATTGTTTTTCATCATCCTACTTTTAAGTGTCTTTAAATTCAACTAAATCATCACTCATGATACACTCTAAATTTATTCCTTTGCTTGCTGTAATATTCCTGCTTTTTTCCGCTTGCGCAGAGCCCGGTTCCAATTCCGGGAACAATACAGAGCCAGCAAAAAACGATTCCGTAAAAACGGAGCAACCCGTTGCTGAAGGAAAAAATTTGTTTACCGACAAATGCGCTTCCTGTCACGGAGGCGATGGAACAGCAGGCATTTTAGGCGCGGCAAACCTGCAGCAAACTACAATGGACGCAGCGGCATTGCAGCAGATCATTACCAACGGAAAAGGAAATATGCCATCCTTCAAAACCACATTTTCGGAAGAAGAAATAAAAAAACTCGCGGATTATGTTCAAACATTAAATCCCAATCCTAAAACAAAATAATGTTAAATGAATACTTTTGCTCCACTTACGATTATCCCCAATTCTACCACATAAGGCACAAAGGAACACATAAGGTTATGCGTAAACGCGATACTTCACATACAGAGTTTATGTGTTCCTTTGTGCCTTATGTGGTAGATAAATTTGCTCCAGGTTTTGTATTTAATCAATCGCGCAAGCGATAAAATCCGCTTTAATTTTTTTACACAAAAAATCTGTGAATCTGTGGCTGAAAAAACACAGTAAATCGGTACATTCTATCTGGATTTTTAAGCCTGCTGCAGGATCACTCCATTCGCCAAACAGCTTTTTTGAAAAAAATGCGATCTTTTAAAGTATTTCCCTTCCCGGATCGTCTTATAAAGTAGTACGCAATTGCTCCCGTTTCCCGAAACCTGTTTGTTAAAAATAAAAATCGGGATTGCAGGTAATGCGATTTTTGTATTTTTGTACCTCAAAAAGAAAGCATAGAACCTGATGGAAAAAAAACCGGGACTCCTCCATTTACTCAAACCTTACAGAGGTTTGATCCTTACCTTACTCTTATTTACACTTATCAGCAACGCCATCAACTTATGGCTTCCGAAGATCATCTCCAAAAGCATTGATGCGTTTACCAATGGAGCATTTCATTTCAAGCCGGTGCTGATCGAATTCTCTATCGCGGTAATTTGCATTTTTATATTCACGTACCTGCAAAGCATCATTCAAACCTACGCTTCCGAGCGTGTAGCCCGCGATCTGCGGACGCGCCTAGCCGATAAAATTTCACAGCAATCGTACGGATTTATAGAGCTGGCAAACCCTTCCAAGCTGTTAACCAACCTTACGGCAGATGTGGATTCCATTAAAATGTTTGTGTCGCAGGCCATTGTTGCCATCATCTCTTCCATTTTTATCATTATAGGTTCCAGCATTTTGCTCATCACCATTAACTGGAAGCTGGCATTGTGCGTGATCGCGATCATTCCGGCGATCGGGATCACATTTTTTCTTGTATTGCGCAAAGTGCGTGCACTGTTCATACAGGGTAGAGGAGTGATCGATTCGCTCAACAAAGTCATCAACGAAAGTATTTTAGGTGCGGCGCTTATCCGCGTGATTAGCTCGCAACAGCTGGAGTATGATAAATTTCTGGAAGCAAGCACCAAAGCAAAACAATTCGGATTTTCCATTTTACGCCTGTTCGCAAGGCTTATTCCCGTTATTACATTTACGGCAAACATGGCCGGACTGGCGATCTTAGCCCTGGGTGGACATTTTGTGATCGAGGGAAGCATGACGCTGGGAAATTTTGCAGCATTCAATAGCTATCTTGCTTTGCTCATCTTTCCCATTCTTGTGATCGGGTTCATGAGCAACGTGATCGCACAGGCAAGCGCTTCATACGAGCGGATCCGCACGGTGATCGAAACGGCAGAACAGCCGGAAACAGGCAGCATCAGCGGGAAATTGCGCGGCGAGATCGAATTAAAAGATGTGAATATGATGTACGGACAAAAACCGGTCCTGAAAAATATTTCTTTTAATGTACAGCCGGGAACAAAAGTGGCAGTGGTAGGGCCCACCGCCGCCGGTAAAACGCAATTGCTGTATATGCTTACCGGTTTGATCAACCCTACTTCCGGCGAGGTAAGATTTGACGGCGAGGAATTGCAAAATTATAAAAGCGAATCCTTTCACAGCCAGGTGGGCTTTGTCTTCCAGGACAGCATCATTTTTAATATGAGTATCCGGGAAAACATCGCGTTCAGCGATACCGTAACCGACGAATCTCTGAAAAAAGCGATCGATACAGCCGAGCTGAACCACTTTGTAGATGCGCTTCCTGAAAAATTAAATACCATTGTTTCCGAACGCGGCTCCAATCTTTCGGGTGGACAAAAACAACGCATCATGCTGGCAAGAGCGCTGGCACTCAATCCTGCGATTTTACTGCTTGATGATTTTACAGCACGTGTGGATAATACTACCGAGAAAAAAATATTGGAAAACATTCACAACAATTACCCCGGACTGACATTGCTTTCGGTAACACAAAAAATAGCAGCGGTGGAAAATTATGATCAGATCATCATGATCATGCAGGGCGAGCTGATCGCGATCGGTAAACACGAAGATTTGATCCACACCAGTCCGGAATACATACAATTAGTGAATTCACAACATAGCACCAGCAATTATGAATTATAACCTGAATAATCTTGCCGGGAAGGAAAAGAAAACATCCACTTATGCAGCGCTGAAAAGCTTGCTGCAATTGGTAAAAGACGAGCGCAAAAATCTGATGCTGGCCGTGGTTGCGATCCTGATCAATTCCGGGCTTACCTTACTTGGCCCGTTCCTGATCGGCACAGCCATCGATAAATATGTACAGCACAGTAATTATCACGGCGTGCTGGTGATTTCGGGCATTCTGCTGGCAATGTACGTTGTGGCGCTGTTTACCGGTTATTTGCAAACAAAGCTCATGGGCGGTATCGGGCAGCGCGTATTGTTTGCATTGCGGAACGCCATCTTTACAAAGCTTCAGAAATTACCGGTTGCATTTTTTAATGCTAATAAAGCAGGTGATCTGATCTCCCGGGTAAACAACGATACCGATCAGCTCAATACATTTTTTTCGCAATCGCTCATGCAATTCATCAGCAGCATTGCCATCATGCTGGGCGCCGGTATTTTTCTGCTGTCCATCAACATTAAATTAGGGTTAGCAACGTTACTTCCCGGCCTGCTCATTTTAATTTTCACGCGGTTATATTCGCCCTGGGTGAAAAGAAAAAACGCAGCCAGCGCTAAAAGTGTAGGCGATCTGAGCGCGGAGATCCAGGAAAGTCTGCAAAATTTTAAAGTGATCATCGCGTTCAACCGCCGCGATTATTTCCGCAACCGTTTTGATAAAGCAAATCAGCAGAATTATAAAACCGCAACAGGAGCGGGTTTGGTCAATAACTTTGTGTTGCCGGTATACAGTATGTTTTCCAGCTTTGCACAGCTGATCGTATTAACGTTCGGGATTTACCTGATCGTGGAAGGAAGTTTTTCTGTTGGTCTGTTAGTAAGTTATTTAGCGTATGCAGTCAATTTTTACAATCCGCTACGGCAACTGGCAGCGCTCTGGACCAGTTTCCAGGTAGCGCTTGCAGGCTGGGACAGGATCGCAAAAATCTTATCCATGGATAGCAATTTAACAACCATTGATAATCCGGGCGTTGCTACCTCCGATGCATTGATCGAATTTCGTTCCGTACATTTTGCATACGAAACCGGCAAAGAAATTTTACACAATGTTTCTTTAAAATTAGAGCGTGGTAAAACGTATGCGTTTGTGGGGCCTACCGGCGGCGGAAAAACCACCACAGCATCCATGATCGCGCGTTTGTATGACCCAACCAGCGGAATAATATTGGTAGATGGAAAAGACATTCGTTCTTATCCGCCGGAACAACTTTCGAAAAAGATCGGTTTCATTTTGCAGGAACCTATCCTGTTCTCGGGAACGGTAAAGGATAATATTTTATATGGAAATGAGCAATACCAGCATTATACAAACGAACAGCTGGAGCAGGTCATCAAAGATTCCAACCTCGAAAGCTTATTGAAAATTTTTGAAAGCGGATTGGAAACAAAAATTTCTTCCGGCGGGGATAGTATCAGCTTAGGGCAAAAACAGCTGATCGCATTCATGCGTGCCGTATTGCGGAATCCCGAAGTGTTGATCCTGGATGAAGCAACTGCGAATATAGATACGATGACGGAACATTTGCTGCAGGAAATTTTAAATAAATTATCGGATAAAACTACGCGCATTATTATTGCGCATCGCCTCAATACAATTGAAAATGCAGATGAGATCTTTTTTGTAAATGCCGGTGAAGTAACACGTGCCGGTTCATTTAAGGATGCTGTAAGTAAATTACTAAATGATAAGCGGACGAGCTAAAGTGTACGAATAACGCCCGCCTGAACGATTCGGGCAGGAACAGGAACGAATATTACGTCCCGATAGCTATCGGGGCTGTGTGTGATGGAACGCGGATGTAACGGATAAAAACGGATTTTGATTTTGGTTCCGCTAAAATGGAAATCTCCCGGATGATATTGAAGGGTGGGATTTTGATGTTTGCAGAATGCCGTAGGCGCCAGGCTCCGCCTAGTGACAAAAAAATGTACGTCACTAGGCGGAGCCTGGCGCCTACGTGTAAACACAGATAGGCAACAACACTGGCACAAATATTTAAGCATCATTTTAAATATTTTTCACATGAAAATTAATTTCCTGTGTAACCGCCAAAACATCCATCAATGAAAAAGAATTTACTTTTTTTATTGATGTTTCTATCGTTGTGCGCAAGCGCACAGCAGGATTCCATTTATTACAGCTTACCAGCTGTGGAAATAAAGCCTGTATCGCAGGAAGCTGCATTACGTTTATTATCCTCCGAAAATATCCTGGAACAGCAGGAATTAAAAAAGCAAGCGTCTTATTCCATTCTTTCAGCTCTCAACACCGTTCCCGGGCTGCGCATGGAAGAGCGCTCTCCCGGAAGCTATCGCTTATCACTTCGCGGAAGTTTGTTGCGCTCACCTTTTGGCGTACGCGATGTGAAAATTTATCTCGGTGATTTTCCCTTTACAGATGCCGGAGGAAATACATATTTAGGAAGTTTGGATATCTCTAACCTGAACAGCATTCGCATTTTAAAAGGTCCGGAAGCCAGTATTTTTGGCGCTAACACAGGTGGTGTATTATTGATCGATCCCGTTTATAAAACGCCGGATAGCTTAAAGCTGACTGCCACATTGAGCGGCGGCTCATACGGCTTATTTCATGAGGATGTGCTTTTTCAAATACGGGAGAAAAATTCCGTATTCACACTCAACCAGGCATATCAGCATTCCGACGGATACCGCCAGAACAGCGCTATGCAAAGGCATTATGTACAAACATCTGAGATCTGGAATTATACTTCCAAAACACAGTTAAAAGTATTGCTTTTATTTTCCGATCTCTATTATCAAACGCCGGGAGGATTAACGCTGAAACAATTTAATGAATCGCCATCCGATGCGCGGCACGCCACCGCCACATTACCGGGCGCTGTGGAGCAAAAGGCAGCGATCTACAATAAAACCGCTTTTGGCGGAATTTCCAATACATACAACATCACGGATCACGTGCGGCATGTTGTTTCTGTTTTTGGTTCGTATACCGATTTTAAAAATCCCTTCATTACCAATTATGAGCAGCGCAGGGAAGCCACGTTAGGAGTTCGCACGTATTTCGATATTACTTTTTTGAATAGGGAGCATTTCAGTTTAAAATGGAATATCGGAGGAGAAGCACAACAAACCAATTCTGATATTTCCAACTTTGATAACGATGCCGGTGTGAAAGCGGCTATGCAGGCGCACGATCTGTTGAATGCGCAACAGGCTTTTGCTTTTACACGCTTGCTGGCCGATGTGGATCAGCGCTTGTTACTGGAAGCCTCGCTGAGCTATAATTTTTTCTCTTACCGTTATAAAAATATTTTCCCTGCAAATGAAACGTCATTCGGACAACGCAATTTTACCCCACAGCTCATGCCGCATTTTGCCGCATCGTATAAAATAACCAATTGTTTTTCCTGGCGTGCAGCAGCAAGCGCAGGCTATTCCGCACCCACTATTGCAGAAGTGCGTTCATCTGATAATATTGTAAATACAAATTTACAAGCAGAAAAAGGGCAAAATTATGAAACAGGTTTTCGCCTGCGCGATAAAAAAGATTTTATCTGGATAGATGCTTCTGTTTTTTATTTCAATTTAAAAAATGCAATTGTACGCCGTACGGATGAAAACGGGAATGAATATTTTGTAAATGCAGGTGGCACTTCTCAGCCCGGATTGGAAGCGCAAATGAATTTGTGGATCATAAAACCCAACACCGATGTGTTTGTGAGAGCATTACAGATCAAAGGCAACATCACATACAATCAGTTTACATTTAGTAATTACGTAGTAAATAATACAGATTATTCCGGGAATAAATTAACGGGTGTTCCTGATTATACATCTGCAGAAAGCATTTACCTGGAAATTCCGGGGCACATCAGCATGTATGCGCAATACTATTATTCATCAGCTATTCCATTGAATGATGCCGGAACCGAATCGGCAAAAGAATATCATTTACTGCAAATAAAAACCGAATGGTATATTCTGTTCCAACGTTTTAAGCTCAGCGTTTTTGCAGGCGTGGATAATTTACTGGATCAGAAATACAGTTTAGGGAACGACCTGAATGCCGCTGGTAACCGTTATTACAACGCTGCTGCGCCGCGTAATTATTATGCAGGTGTGAAAGGAGAGTTTTGATGATGTGAAATTGGAAAACTAATTCTTCTTCTTATTTGTCATCCCGGGCTCCCGAAGATTCGGGACAGGCTAAGCCCGGGATGACCACTCAAATTAAAATTGCAGGCGCGAGTGTCTCAACGTGCCATTTTATTTTATGGCATCTTGCCATTGTGGAAACATACATCTATAAACAGGAGTATTAATCGCATGTTTTTAATAACGTTTTGTTTAACCGACGTACTAACTGCTTATTCAACCCCTGCCAGGGGCAAAAAAGCCCTCGCAGGGGATTCTAATAATAAATCAGCACACAGCAAGCCCCAACGTACCGTTTAAAATGATATTTGTATTCACAAAAAACATCCGTCATTTAATAAATGACGGATGTTTTTATTTAGAAAAGATCAATACTTCCGTATCATTTAATCTTTAAAATCCTACATTGATACCTGCATCCAAACGCATATTGCTGTTCAGCTCATTGCTGGATTTGTTATCGTACGTATCAAGAAAACCCTGGTAATATACTGCGTCCACATTGATCCAAACGGCTTTTGCAATACGGTAGTTAAATCCAACCAAACCGGTAGCACCTAAGTCAAAAGAAGCTGCTCCTCTGCTGCCAACTTCGTTTACAAGGAATCCCATGGATGGCCCTACTGCAATTTTCGGACGGAAATCTTTATCGTATGCTCTGAAAAAGTAAACCGCTTTAACCGGTACACGGATATAATCCAGGTAAATTTGTTTGGTATGGTACGCTTCATCTCCTGAATTGCGGTATTTGTAATTTACACCTTCTTCGGAGTACAATGCATCCACTTCCACTCCCCAGTGTACTGCCGGTGCATAAACGGCTGCAATACCTGCATCCCATGAAGGGCAGAAAGTTGCATGTGTAAAAGGCATAATAGTGGAATGCCCGTAACCGCCTTTAAATCCGATTGAAAATTTTGATTGCTCAATGGGTGCCGGAGCATCCACATTGTTGTTGTTCTGACTATAGCCTGAAAGCGTTGTTGCAATAAGTGCTATTATAAAAGTTAATTTTTTCATGATTACTAATTTTTTAGTTGTTTGTTTAATTACCCATTTAAAAATACATACCATCTCATTTATTGACGCAATACAGGTATGCCGCATCATTCATTATTATGCAGGTATGATTTTTTATACTGTCTGTGATCCTTTATTTAAAGGGTTTATAAGATAATAATGTGTTTTGTTAAATGAAATTTATTTTTTGATAAGATGATTTATCAAAATGCTTTATTCTGCAAATTTCTCAACGTAGATTTGTTTACTCAATCAGGGATAAAATTGAGAAAGCCCCTTGTTTATTATAACAAGAGGCTTTTGTTTGGATAGGGTTGTGTGCTGTATTAAACCATCACACAAATTCTATTTACACCGCATCATCTGCCAAATTTGCGTTCCATTATACACAGCATCACACAGATTAATATATTCGTATTAATTGGTATTTAGTAGATCAAACACCGAGTAGTAAATTTTATTATTGGATAATTTGCCTGAACGTTTGACTGCTTTCGCCGGAAATAAACAAGATAAAATACATTCCGGGAGCTATTGGATTGTTGAGCGCAGATAAATCTTCCGTGTAATCTCCCGCATCGCTGTATACTTTTTCAAGAATCAGCTGCCCGGTTGTGTTTATAATTTTTACCCTTGTTCCTGCACACGGCATTATCAAATGAATAGCACCGTTCCCGGATGGATTCGGATAAACGTAGTAATAGCCCGGATCCGGAGCTGTATAATTAACAGATAATGTTGTAAAATACTTGAAATTCCCGTCAAAATCAGTTTGTTTGAGGCGATAATAGCTTAGGCCGGAAAGCGGATGTTGATCTGCATACGTATATTGATGTACATTGGTGCTGGTTCCCGAACCGCTCACATTTGTAACTTCCGAATAATGAATGGCATCCGTACTTTTTTCCACGGTAAAATGATCGTTGTTCTGTTCCGAAGCGGTACTCCAGTTTAAATCAATTGCTTTGTCCTTAGCTTGTGCACCAAAGGAAAGCAGCTCGATCGGTAATGGCGCTACGGTTGTATAATAGGCATAATAAACATGCACATTGTTCATAGCACCCAATATCCCGGCATCGAATTTCACTTCCAGCTGATTAAAAGAGTATGCGGTGGTAAATTCCATTTTCCAGAGCGAACCACCTATATTAGAAACCAGCATTCCACCGGCATTTTTTGTATCAGCATTGGATACCCCGGATAAAAAAGTAGTAACACTCAGGCTATTCAGCAATGTAGAATTAAGCGCCCCGAGTGATGGATTTTCTACCACCACGCCCACATAATTCCCAACGCTGCCCGTAGAAGGAAAAACAAATTTTTGTGTCACATTTGCTCCCAGAACAGAAACCGTCAGGCTCATGGTTTCGTAATTGGTAATCGGGGCATCCACCGAATTTGCCGGAGTTGAAATGCCACAACCGATGCATAGTCCGGTTACATTAAAAGTTTGCGAATTAGCATACACCTGGGCCGTTGCGTTTTTGGTAAAAACAAAAATTACCAGGTACATCAGGAAGTTAATAGCTTTTTTCATCGGGCTATTGTATTGATTTGTATATCAAAAATAGCCCCTGAGCATTTCAGGAATTTTACAAAAATGCGTAATTTCTTACATCTGTAACTTATACGCAAAAAATGAATATGCTGTTAAATACAAAATAAGCCACCGAAAATAGCTTCCGGTGGCTTGTTTTAGCAGGTTTGTACTCGTGAAAAAACTAGCTTTGTGTACCTTTTTCTACAAACTCTTTCAGTGAAGTGCCGGTAATGTACGTCCAGCCTCCTGCAAAGCTTTCTTTTGCAAAAGAAGAATTGTTTTTCGGGAATGTTTCCAAACCTTCGTGCGTTAATTTCAATCGCGTTTTGTTTCCTTCCTCAAACAATTCCCATGTTACAAGTGAGCTGCCTTCATACTCCGGATAACGCCAGGTGTATGCTATTTTTTTACCGGGAACCACTTCCTGCACAATACATTCATGCAGGTATTCCATTTTTTCATCACCGCCGGTAAACTCAAATTTAAATCCCACTTCGGGTTTAAATTCTTTCAGCTTAAAATACCATTGCTCCATGTCGTCCCTGTTGGTGATGGCTTTCCAGACTGTTGCAATTGGCGCATTGTACGTGCGCTCAATTACGAATGGTTCATTTTTCATGTCGTTCATTTTTAATAGTAAATAATTTATGCAGCAAGTTTTAATTTTTTGTGATAGAAAAAATACGAGCTGAAACCAAATGCGATAAATACCAGCATCATTAAGCTTTGTGCAACGCCGTTAACAGCCATGATCGAATACATTGCACCGATCAGGTCGAACATCAATCCTGCATACGCCCACTCTTTGATGCGCGGAAAACCCGGGATCACGATTGCGAGTCCACCCAGCACTTTTGCCACCCCGATGAACGGAGTAAAATAAACCGGGTAACCCAGTTTCGTCATAAAGTCAACAGTTTCCGGCGTTTTTAAAATATCAGGGATAGCCGTGAAGATCATAAATGCAGCAAATAATCCCGTCAGGGTCCAGTAAATAATGTTTGTTTTTTTCATGTTTGTTTGATTTTTAGTTTATACTTTTTGTTGAATTAGATTTAATGAATATTTGAAACATTATTTTAATTTTTTTATTCAAGTACGACCAGCCAGTACTCATCACGCCTTTTCTGTTCTTTTGTTTTCTTTTGTGGTTCAAAAATACACAGATCTTGCAATGAACCATGTTAACGCTTTTACATTTCTTTTAATGCCGCTTCCAAACGATCGATCGTTTGATTGCCGCCTTCTATTGCACCGTATTGGTCCACTACTAATTTAAGAGCTTCCACCGAAGCAAAAATACTCTTCATGGTCAGGTTGGTTTTATCGCCCGCTTTTTCAAATGTTACAACCACGTTGAATAATTGCGGATCATTATCTTCTCCCGAATCATGCGCATACGCCAATCGCTCAGGCTTTACCACTTCTTTAAAAATGATCCTGTTCGGGTAATCCGTACCGTCCGGGCCGTGCATTGTAAACAGCCAAACGCCGCCCGGTTTAATGCTGATCTCTTTAAATGTATTTGTAAAACCGGTTGGCCCCCACCAGTTGATCAGGTGCTCCGGCGATGTCCATGCTTTCCATACCAGTTCGCGCGGCGCATTCAATGTGCGGCTTATTACCAGCTCACGGCCGGATGTATCGTTGTCTGTTGTTGTCATTTTACGTTTATTTTGAATGTATAATACTTGTAAGATATTCCTCAAACTGGTCGTATGTTCCATTAAAGCCCTGGTTCATGCCGTTAAATGCAGCAAAAAATGTTTCCTCTTCTTCTTGGAGGGCGTTTACCGGATGTCCTTTAATAACCATCGTTGTTTTTCCGTCCTGCTCTGTAAACGTTGCCGTATTCAATACTTCCAGCGGCCAGTTCTCGCTCATCGGATGGCGTGTGGTGCCACCGTTCTCGTCTGAGAACGAGACAACAAATACAAGTTTCTCCTGCGGCTGTACTTCGCGGTAGATGAATTTGCCCCACATTGTATGCCCGTCCGGCGATTCCATTCCGTAATGGAACATACCGCCCGGGCGCAGATCCAGGTTACAGGCCAGCATTTTAAAACCTTTTGGACCCCACCATTTTGCAAGATGTTTTGCTTCCGTATGTGCTTTCCATACAAGATCACGTGATGCATTGAACACCCGCGTGATCGTAAAATCATTTTTTTCTGCCATGTTTTTTCTTTTTTAATTTATCTGATTTCTTTGAAGATTTCTTTTTTGATTTTTCTTCCGCCTGCATTTCCATCAGGTAGATTTCAAGCGCATCCAGTTTTCCGGTCCAGAACTTTTTATATTTCTCCACCCAGTCCGATACTTCATTCAGCTTTTCCAGCTTTGCCTCGCAGTAGCGCTCCCGGCCCTGCTGCGTGATCGTGATCAATCCGCATTCCGTCAGGATCTTTATATGTTTCGAGATCGCGGGACGGCTCACATCAAAATGTTCCGCAACCGAATTCAGGTTCAGCGACTGGCTGGCAAGCATGCCAATGATTTCTCTGCGTGTCGGGTCGGCTATGGCCTGGAATACATCTCTTCTCATTTTAATACTATTAATTATGTAACTGATCGGTTACAAATATATATGTAACTGTTCGGTTACGCAAATTTATTTTTCGTTTTTTTAATTATGAATAAATAAATGGTAGGAATAACAGGCTTTCGCGGCAGGAAAGGACAATATTATAATTACCGGAAAGTTTATACCAAATGGTTCTTGCATTAGAGCATGTAAGTTTATTGAAATCCTTATTTGCAAAATAAAAGCAGACTCATTCTGCAGACTCATTCTGCAGACTATTTCGGCCTGTTCAGTAATAGCGGGAATGAGCGGCAGAAAAATTATAACTACGAAGCGATGACTGCGTCCGCGAAATTAACCGCGGTTTTCCTGCAGCGCCAGCGGAAGGAAAAATTACCTTACAGGCCAGTCCGCCGCGGCGGATTGTTACTTTTTGCCTTCAAAAAGTAAAGGCATAGAAATATCAAAAAATAACCTCAGCACTACAACCAAAATTTTCCAGGAATGCGATCAAAGAAGAAGGCTGGATAATTTCCTCCGTGCATTTTACACGCAGGATCTTATCACAGTCCTCCAAATCAAAATTAGCTTTATAAACACTGAAAGCCTTATGGATCTCGGTCAGCAGCAATTGCGCCTGATCACGATCATTCACATTTGTTTTAAAAATTTCTACCATCGCGCTTTACGCTACAGCGTCCTTCATCTTGTGGTAAAAAATATAGGAGATCAAAAGGATCACAAAAATGATCAGCGCAAAAAAGGCTTCGCTTGTTACGCCATCCACATATAAATGCGCAATGATCGCAGAAATGTATTCGATGCCCAATGCCACATACGCCCACTCTTTAATGCGTTTGCCAAACACCGGAATGATCAGAATCAGTGCACCGATAAAATGGCCGATGCCGACTTCCAGGCGCAGCCATTCGGGTACGCCCAGGTGTCGCGATCCTTCAACCGCCATGGGACTGTTCAGGAAAAAAATTCCCGGAAGGACGAACAATGCAATCAGCACCGTTGCGATCCAATAAATGATTTTAACTGTTTTTGCGCTCATGTTTTCTAAAAGTTTTAGTTGATACTGCAAAGGTATTGTGAAAATCTGCAATTGTAAAGGGTGTAAAAACGACAATCAAAGGGGTTGATCGCGACAAGTTAATTTTTTACTTTTGTAATATGAAACACGTATCCATTCTTGTACCCAATGAAGCAGTGCTTGCTGCCATTGCCGATCCGCGCTATATGTTTACCGCGGCCAACCAGTTTTTAAAACAGCTTGGTAAGCCACCATTATTTAAAGTGCAGCTGGTAGGGCTTACAAAAGAAGTAAAGCTCAACGATGATTCCTTCAGCATTTATCCCGATGTGCTTATCGGTGATGTAAAAAAAACAGATCTTATTTTTATTCCCGCACTCAGCGGTGATATGAAAAACACCCTGAAGCTCAATAAAGATTTTATTCCCTGGATCACGCAACAATACAAAGATGGAGCGGAAGTAGCAAGTCTCTGCATTGGTGCATTTTTACTGGCATCCACCGGTTTGTTAAAAGGAAAACAATGTTCCACACATTGGCTGTTTGCAAACGAGTTCAGGGAAATGTTCCCCGATGTACAACTGGTCGACGGCAGCATCATCACCGAGCAAAACGGCTTGTATTCCAGCGGTGGCGCTATGTCGTACTGGAATTTATTGCTGCATCTCGTAGAAAAATATACTGACAGGGAAGTGGCGATCCATGCTTCCAAATATTTTGCCGTTGATATTGGCAGAAGCAGCCAGTCGGCATTTATTATTTTTAAAGGCCAGAAAGAGCATGAAGATCACGAAGTGAAAAAAGCGCAGGAATACATTGAAAAACATTACGCCGACAAAATAACCGTTGACCAGTTAGCGGATATGTATTCCGTTGGCAGAAGAAGTTTTGAGCGCCGCTTTAAGAAAGCAACCTGCAACACCGTTATCGAATACATTCAGCGTGTAAAAATTGAAGCCGCCAAAAAAAGTTTTGAAAGCAGCAGGAAAAATATCAATGAAGTAATGGATGATGTCGGTTATACCGATACAAAAGCATTTCGCACGGTTTTTCGCAAGATCACCGGTGTATCGCCGATCGAGTATCGGAATAAATACAATAAGGAAGCGATGGTGTAAACAGGAAGTGTTTTAAATTATCTATGTTTTTAACACACCCCTAACCCCTCTCAAGAGGGGAATGCATGCTGCATACAGTGTGATTATATTATTATTCTATAATTATATTTAAAACTATAATTTTTAATTCAGCAGAATCAAATTCCCCTCTTGAGAGGGGTTAGGGGTGTGTTTCGCGTACAGCTTCACACACAGCAAACCACACAATGCCTTATGTGTTTCTTTGTGCCTTATGTGGTTGAAATACACAGTAGGGGAAATTCCTTTTGTAATCTTTTGTGGTTCAAAAAAAATTGTAGTTCAAAAAAGCAGTAGTTTAAAGTTGAAAGTCCGGCGCTAATGCTACGAAGCAACGGACTTTCAAAAATTTAACTTTAAACTCAGCCATCTACCCACTGTGCGATTGTTTGCAAACGAATGATCGTATCACTGAAAGAAAGTGTTTTCACTTCGTCCTGTAATTTCTCTTTTAAATAAATTTTAAATTCTTCTCTCGTTGCCAGCTTGTTTCCATCGTATTGCTGAAACTGGTATTCCAGGAATCCCGGCAGTTCCTTTAACGGCAGATGTGCCAATGCCAGTGCTAAAAAACGGAAATATAAAAAATGGCTGGAAGGAACCACCAATGCTTTTTTCTGCTTGAAATGCGTATTGTAATTAATACAGCTTAACCGGCAATAGTGGCGGATCTCCGACCGGATCATAAATAAATAACGACTTTTTCGAGCTTCAGAAAAAGCAATGTTTTCAATATGGTTGTTCACTTTATCGTACAGAGCAATTATGTCCAGCGCAAACTGGTCAGGGCAAATAACATTCATAAAAATCAAAAATGGAGCAGTGGTTATTCTATTTGTAATTCAGACAATGGAATGTTGCATAAAGTTGCACGATGTAAAAAAAATAGAAGAAAGTAAATTTTGTTTTCCTGAAAAATAAATACACCAAAAATAGTAGTCGTCTGTAACCCTTTATTTGAAGGAATTATGGGAGGGTCGTTATAAAATTAAAATGGAATAATTATTTATAAAGTAATTATTCCATTTTAATTTTCAGACGTGTATGTGTATCTTATATCGCAATAAAAGCGAGTGTAAAAAATAATAAACACTAAAAAATAAATTAGCTTTTCCTGAACAACAATGCCGCTCCGTCCATGCAGTACCTTAATCCTGTTGGTTTTGGGCCGTCATCAAAAACGTGACCTAAGTGAGCGCCGCAGCGTTTGCAGGAAACTTCATTACGATCCATGCCCAGAGATGTATCCGTTTTTAACTGAATACTTTTTGTGGAATATGCTTTCCAGAAGCTTGGCCAGCCGGTTCCCGAATCAAATTTGGTTGCGGAGCTGAATAAAGGATTGTTACAGCACACGCAATAATACATTCCTTTTTCATGATTGTCGGAAAAATTCCCTTTTGAATAAGGCGTTTCCGTTCCTTCTTCACGCGTAATATAATATTGTTGCGGTGTCAGGATCTTTTTCCATTCCTCTTTCGATTTGATCACTTTCGTGGTCCAGGTCGTATCAGCAGCGAAAGGTGTAGTGCTACGTTGCGGGATCGGTTGCTGTGCATTCGCCGAAATGCAGATCGCAACAGCGAATATAAAAAACAGGTGTTTCATAGCCGTAAAATTTAAATGATGAATATACAACGACATACGAAAAAGATGCCAGCGCAGATTTTTTGTTTAATTGAGAATTGATAATGGACAATTGATAATTACTGTGCGTGACAGACCAAATTTTACACAGGTTCACACAGCGCACCCTAATGAACCAATAAACTACTGAACCAATGAACCTGATCTCTTCTTTTCTATCCGCTGCACCAGGTACAGGCAGGCGGTTACCAGTATAACACTTCCCGCAACATAAGCCAGCTGATTTTGTCCGCCTGTTATTTTATCAGGATCTATTGCAATGGCGCCGCGGTTAGATAACCAGGTAAGAAAAACAATAATCCCGTTATTCAGAAAATGCGCTAGTATTCCCGGCCACAATGATCCGCTCCATAAAAACAGGTAACCAAGGTAAGCACCCATCAGCATCCGCGGTAAAAATCCATAAAACTGCATGTGAAAGGCGCTGAAAATAATGGCTCCGAACCACACTGCCACATGTTTATTCTTAAAGCATTGAATGGCCATTTTCTGGAGAAGTCCTCTGAAAAAAAGCTCTTCGCTGAAAGCTGCAAGAAAAGCAACTACAAATAAATTTAAAAACAATGAACCTATTGTGGTACCTCTTGTAAAAACAGCCGTCATCCCGGCAGCCTTTGCCTCCGTGCTTTTCATCCATTCTTCCAGGCCGCTCAGGGCCGATGGTAAATGCATTTGTTGATTTATTCCCGACAGCCAGTCGATCAGCGGAAGCGCAAATAAGATTCCAAATCCTGCAGCAATAAGCGTTGCGAAGCGTGGTTTGGTGGCAATACCCAGGAAACGGATGCGCGTTGTTGTCCAGAAAACAGCAATTAAAATTGCCGGTGCAACAAATAAAATGATCACACTCACAATTTGTAAAACGTACATCAATGCAACCGTTTTAGGGTCGTCATAATTCAATGTTACCTCATTGTTTCCTGAAAAAGCGGTTGCCGCTGCCCATACTGAGATCCATAATAAAACAACGGTGAGCTTTAACCACGAATGACGTTCCTGTACAGTATTTTCCATGGGTGTGTTTGTGAGAATTTTGTCTAAAATTAATAAAATAGGGTTATGTTGTAGAATAATGTTGCTATGGAAACAGAAATACTTTTCTGATCTGTCATCCCGTCCGCCGCGGCGGACTTGGATGACAGTATTGTTAATGAACATCGTAAAACAACAACATTTTATTACAACATAACCTAAAATAGTTCATGCTTTACCTGCGGCTTGCGCAGAATTACGTAAAAGCGGGAAAATGCTTAGGCTGCCGATCTTTTACGTGTTTATACCCATTAATTCCATTCATGAGCGGGGGTATCCGATTTTTTGGTAATTTTGCAGCATGGTCAAAATTGGTAATATAGAGCTGGGCGATTTTCCCTTATTGCTTGCACCCATGGAGGATGTGAGTGATCCACCTTTTCGTGCGGTTTGTAAAAAAAACGGGTCCGACCTTATGTATACCGAATTTATTTCATCGGAAGGACTGATCCGCGATGCTGCCAAAAGCGTTCAAAAGCTTGATATTTTTGAATACGAACGCCCCATCGGCATTCAGCTGTTTGGCTCCGATATAGATTCCATGAGGGAAGCAGGCATTATTGCCGATCATGCAAATCCCGATCTGATCGATATTAATTACGGTTGCCCGGTAAAACAAGTTGCCTGTAAAGGCGCTGGTGCTGCATTGTTGCAGGATATTCCCAAAATGGTGCAGATGACTTCCGAGATCGTGAAAATTGCGCATCGGCCGGTGACCGTGAAAACCCGCCTGGGCTGGGACGATAATACCAAAAATGTAATGGAAGTAGCGGAACGCCTGCAGGATATAGGAATTGCAGCACTGAGCATCCACGGGCGTACGCGCTCACAAATGTATAAAGGCGAAGCTGACTGGACACTCATCGGTGCGATCAAAAATAATCCGCGTATCAAAATCCCGATCTTTGGGAACGGTGATGTGGATTCGCCCGAAAAAGCAAAGCTTATGAAGGATCGTTATGGTGTGGACGGTGTGATGATCGGTCGCGCCAGTATCGGTTATCCATGGATCTTCAACGAGATCAAACATTTTTTGAAAACAGGGCAACATCTTCCGCCGCCTACCATCGCCGACAGGGTGAATGTGTGTAAAGAACACCTGGATTTTTCAATGAAATGGAAAAGCAATCATGCCGGTATTGTGGAAATGCGCAGGCACTATACCAACTACTTTAAAGGTTTGTCGCACTTTAAAGATTACCGTCTTAAACTGGTTACTACGTATTCATACGAAGAGATCATCAGCATCCTCGACGAAGTGCAGCAAAAATATTCCGAAATGGAAATTGCTTAAATTTCATGAAAGATAAGATCAAACGAAATATCCGCATTGCCCGTTACGTGGTTTATCGTGAAACCATTATTGATAAAACGGACATGCTCTGGACTTTTCTCGGTGGATTTTTCGGCATCGGGATCATCGGTTTTATCAGCTCAAAATATTTTACCCTCAACGATAATTTATTTTTAATTGGCTCTTTCGGTGCCTCGGCTGTATTGGTATACGGTGCCACCAATAGCCCGCTGGCGCAGCCGCGCAACCTGGTGGGCGGACATGTGATCAGCGCCATTGTAGGTGTTGCCGTTCATAAATTAATTCCCGGCGAAGTGTGGCTGTCGTCCGCATTAGCTGTATCCACTGCCATTGTAGCAATGCAGGTTACCAAAACTGTTCACCCTCCCGGAGGCGCTACAGCATTGATCGCCAACATCGGTTCGGAAAAGATAAAAGCGCTTGGATTTATTTATGTGCTTTCGCCGGTGCTCACAGGAGTGTTGATTTTACTGGTAATTGCGCTCATCTTCAACAATATTCCGCGCGATCGTTTTTATCCCTATAAAAAACCGAAAAGCAAATTTTTGCAGAAATTGTTTAATAGGGTAGAGTAGGTTTTTAACCGCAAAGAGCGCAAAGAAGGCGCAGAGTTCGCAATGTTTTTATAGATTAAAGAGAGGTTCACACATTCGTTACTGTTTGTCATTTGTATGCAGCGGAAATTAAATCCGACATCTGCGCTTAGCAAACTTTGAATTTTGAACTTTAAACGTTGAACTTGTTTTTTACACAGATTCGTAATTTCGTTCCTGTTCGTTATCTGTACTATATAAGATGTTTCTTCGTGAAAATTCTCACCGGGTACCAGGCCGCAAAAAATCCGATCAGTAATACCGAAACCGTGATCATCACAAAATCCATCGTGTTAAAAGCAACCGGGTAAGCATCCACCACATAACCCTGCGTAAATTTTACAAAAGAAAATTTCTGCTGCAGCCAGCAAACCAATGCCCCAAGGAATAATCCCGATGCAGCACCGATTACCGTGATGAGAATACCTTCCATTAAAAAGATCCTGCGGATCAGCGTAATGCCCGCACCCATATTGTGCAGGATCACAATATCTTTTTTCTTTTCAATGATCAGCATCGTCAGTGATCCGATCACGTTGAACGTGGCAATGATCAGGATAAAAACCAGGATGATGAAGGTCCATAATTTTTCTGCTTTAAATGTTTTATACAACAAGGCATTTTGTTCTTCCCTGTTTTTTATTTCATATTTGTCGCCCGCAATTTTTTTCAGCTCCGATTGTACTTCTGCTACATTCGCGCCTTTTTCCAGCCCAATCTCAATTTTCGTTACCTCCGTTGTATAATCCAGTAATTCGCGCGCTTTGGCAATGTTCATGATCGCGTATTTACTGTCAAATTCATCACTGATGGAAAATGCGCCGGAAACATACACCTTTAATTCATTCAGCCCGTCTTCCGGGTTTAGTGTATTAACATTTCCACGTTTGGGAGCATATACCGAAACAGGAGAAAAGTGGTCGTTCGGGCCCGTTTGCAAAATATAAGCAATCCCTTTTCCGATCACCATTTTATTGCCCGCCACATTAAAATTCCCTTCGCGTACCAGCGTATCAAAACCACTCATTTTTTCAAAATCGCTGGTTACGCCTTTTATAGTGGCAATGCATTGTTTGTCGTTGTATTTTAATAAAGCATTTCCTTCCACCACTTCGGCGTAATACGCAATGCCTTTCACTTTTCTCAATTCGGCAAATTCAGGAGTGGAAGGATCAAATGTTTTTCCCTGTTTGATGCTGATCTCGAGATCCGGATCAAAAGAATTGTAAAGCGATTGTACCAGGGAAGATAAGCCGTTAAATGCCGAGAGCACGATTACCAGCGCCATGGTTCCAATGCAGATGCCGCCCACCGAAATGGCCGAAATAATATTGATGGCATTGTTCGATTTTTTCGAAACCAGGTAACGTTTTGCTATGAAGAAAGGGAAGTTCAAGGTACGGATAACGAATTAATACGAATTTACGAAATGTGTGTTATTACAAATTACTAATTAATACAAATTTACGAATCTGTGTTTGTTAAACTAAGTACAAAATTGTGCAGGATCAATTCCCCTCTTGAGAGGGGTTAGGGGTGTGTAAAATTTATATAATCAAATAATGTGTTTTTCAATAGTATCTCCACACAGCAAATCTGCACATCAGAAATAAGTAATTAGTAATCGAAAAATCACTTTTTCAATAATTCTTCAATCCGCATCGCATAATCCAGTGAATCATCCAGGAAAAAGCTCAGATTCGGGATGATCCTTACCTGCTTTTTTACCCGGTCGGATAACCGTGTCCGGATCTCTTTTGTGTTTACTTTGATAGATGCCAGCAAAGCTGCTGTATCCGGCACGTTGAACAAGCTTACATACACCTTTGCAACACTCAGGTCGGGGCTCACACGCACCTGCGTTACCGTAATAAGCGCATTGCCAAAAAGCGGGCGTGTTTCGCGTTGAAAAATCTCGCCCAATTCCTTTTGTAATAACCGTGATACTTTTAACTGACGTTGTGAATCCATTCTTGTTTTAACATTAATTAAGAACAGCAAAATTAGCAAATTAAAGCCTACAAACACTATCTTTGCCGCATGAAAAAATTTTTCGGCGTGTTGCGCTATGTGAAAGGATACTGGAATTTTGCAGTGTTCAATATCATCTTCAATATCCTGTCCGCTGTTTTTGCATTGTCTTCTATTGCCATGATCTATCCTTTCCTGCAGGTATTGCTTTATGCAGACGACAATAAACTCCAGGATGCCATTAAAAAAGGACTTCCTGCCTTTAAGCTTTCCGCCGGTTCCATTAACGATACCATCAATTATTACCTTTCAAAAATCATCGTGGAGCACGGCAAGCTGGATGCGCTCGTACTCATCTGTTTGTTTGTCGTCGTCAATGTATTCCTGAAAAACCTGTTCCGTTACCTCGGAATGTTCTTTGTAGCGCCCATCCGCATCAATGTAGTCCGCGATATGCGCAACAAAATGTACGATAAAGTATTAAAATTGCCTTTATCTTATTATTCCGAAGAGCGCAAAGGCGATATCATGAGCCGCATGACCACCGATGTACAGGAAATAGAATGGAGTATCATGCAATCGCTTGAAGCGATCTTTCGTGAACCGGTTAGCATTTTCATTTCCCTCGGCACCATGGTGGCCATCAGTCCGAAGCTTTCCCTGTTTTCATTTGTATTACTGCCCATCAGCGGTTTGCTCATCGGCCGCATCGGTAAAGCCCTGCGCAAATCTTCCACCGGTCAAAAAGAAAAGATCGGATTGCTCATTTCCATAATGGAAGAAACACTGGGCGGTTTGCGCATCATCAAAGGATTTAATGCCGAAAAACATTCCAACGACCGCTTTCAGAAAGTAAACAGCGATTATGCCGGTGTTTCACTCAAAATTCAGCGCAAGGTCGACCTGGCTTCACCCATCAGCGAATTTTTAGGAGTCAGCGTTTTGGTGATCGTGCTGTATTTTGGCGGAAAGCTTGTTCTTGGCGCAGATTCAAGCGTTAACGGGTCAAGCCTTATTTTTTATTTATTGGTTTTCGCCCAATTGCTGCCACCTGTACAATCATTCACACAGGCGTATTACAACGTTCAAAAAGGCCTGGCTTCCGCCGAACGCATTAATAAGATTTTAGATGCCGAAGTAAACATCCGGGATGCGGAAAACCCAACCGAAATTCCCAACTTCGAAAAAGAGATTGAATATAAAAACGTTTCTTTTGCTTACCGCGAAGGAGAAGTAGGCTGGGTGCTGGACGATATCAACCTCAAGATCCAAAAAGGAAAAACAATTGCGCTTGTGGGACAATCCGGTTCCGGAAAAACCACCATGGCCGACATGCTTCCACGCTTTTACGATACCACCAAAGGCGAAATTTCCATCGATGGCATCCCCATCAAAAATACACGCCTGAAAGATTTGCGTGCCCTGATGGGAATTGTAACGCAGGAATCCATTTTGTTCAACGATACCGTATACAACAACATTGCCTTCGGCATCGATAACGTTACCGAAGCACAAGTGATGGAAGCGGCAAAAATTGCCAATGCACACGAGTTTATTACACAAATGCCATTTGGTTACCAAACCAATATCGGCGATCGTGGTAATAAAATGTCGGGCGGACAACGTCAGCGCATCAGCATTGCGCGCGCAGTGCTCAAAAATCCACCGATCCTGATCCTCGATGAAGCAACTTCCGCACTGGATACCGAAAGCGAGCGTTTGGTACAGGATGCTCTCAATAAACTGATGAAAAACCGTACTTCCATTGTGATTGCGCACCGTTTATCCACCATTCAGCATGCCGATGAGATCATTGTCATGCAAAAAGGCAAGATCATTGAGCGCGGAACCCATTCCGAGCTGATCCAACAGACCGGCACCTACAAAAAGCTGCACGAATTACAATCGTTTGTGTAAAACCATATCCAAACAAAGGCGGGCTTTATTCGTAACATTTTATACCAGGGCTTGCTATTATCCCTTCAAGGGTTTGAAACCCTTGAAGGGATAGTCCTTTTTTTAACATACAGCTCTGCATCCTATCCGTCCAAATCCGTTTCACCCGTAAGATCTGCGTTCCATCACACACAGATTTGCAGTTTCGTTCCTGTTCCTGCCCGAATCGTTCAGGCAGGCGTTATCCGTACCGTAATTTTTAACATATTTAAACCGTAGTTTATCTTCAAAAAAGCTATATTTGTCTGATATATTGCATTTTAACTAAAACTAAAACCCATGAAAAAACCTTTACTACTTCTTACTCTTTTTACTGTTGCAGCCATCAGCGCAAGCGCACAGATCACCATCAATTCAACCGACGTTGCAACGCCTCTGAAAACCATTTTGCAGGCAAATGACACCATGCCAACCGTGGTGGAAGGCGGCGCAGGTATCAGCCAAACCTGGAACATGACAGGCTTGAACTCCCATTCCATTGACACCCTGCATTTTATTCCTTACGCATGGGCGCCAAATGCAGCATTCAGCTCGGCAAACATTGTGGTTCAGCAGAATTCAAGCAATATCTACTCGTACCTTGCAAACAATACATCCCAGTTATCCGGCTTAGGAATTCATGCAACCATTTCAGTTGCAGGATCACCTATTACTGTAACACAGATCAATTCCCCGGTTGAAAAAGTAGCAACTTTCCCCTTTACTTACAATACGGCGTATACCAATAATTTTGTGACCATTACACCTGCAACCTACATTGGCTCGGCTTTTCCTCCTGCGGATTCTATCCGTTCAAGATCAACCGTTCATAAAACCGTGTTGGTTGACGGTTGGGGAACCTTAACAACTCCACTGGGAACTTACAGTGTGATCCGTTCCAAAGAAACCAAAGTAAAACACGATACTTCCGATGTACACATTGGTTTTATCGGCTGGCAAAATGGTGCGCAAATTACATCTGATTCTACCACGCAATACACGTATTGGGCGAACAGCGTTGGTTTTCCATTAGTATCATTAACCAAAGATTCATTAGGCAACGTGTCCTCTGCAACCTGGTTGAAAGCACTTCCTACAGTAGGCATTACAGAGTATACAGCGCCTGTTGAGGTAAATGTATATCCTAATCCGGCTCAAAACGAGATCAATGTAGAAACAGACCCCACACGTGCGTATGCCTTGCAGATCTACGACATTATGGGACGTGTGGTAGATGCGCAAACCATCACTTCCACTATTTCTGTGATCAATACTTCCGCTTACGCGAACGGCGCTTATACATTCTCTATTTTAGGAAAAGATAAATCCGTTTTAAATCGCGGTAAATTTACCGTTGCAAAATAAAAATTGATTATCCATTTTAAAAAGGCATCTTTATTAAGAAGATGCCTTTTTTTATTGCCCTTACCACATCTGATTTCCAATCTCCCATGGAGATTTGCAGGGAATGTTTTTTAGCCTTATATTTGTTTAAACGGAATAAACCCATAAAAAATGAAAAAAATCTTACTATCCTTATCTGTTATCGCAGCATTTGCTACAGGCGCCAAAGCACAAGCACCTGATTTTGGCTTTGAAAACTGGACTACCGTTCCATTTTCTACAGCACAGGATCCCAATGGCTGGGCCAGTTTGAATGTTCTTACCATTGCCGGAACACCTCAATCTGTATTCAAAGAAACTGCATTACCTATTGCCGGAACAGCCAGCGCAAGGATTAAAACCGTAAAAGTAACGGGTGCCACTATCCCGAATCCTTATGGAGGAACATTGGATACTGCCGGAATTCTTGCTATCGGAAAAATAAACATTTCGCCTCCGGGCATTATTTATGGTTATACGTATGTAAACAGACCTGCGGTGCTTACTTTTAAAGCACTATACGCACCTAGCGGACTTGATTCTGCTTTTGTAATTGCCTACATGACACACTGGAATACCACGCTGAACAAACGCGATACCATCGGTACCGGAAAGTTTGCAACAGGAGCGCTGGGGGTTGCTACTACATGCAGTTTATCAATGGCATACAAACCTGCATTTTCCAGTGTGATGGCCGATTCGGAACAGATCTTTATCTCTTCCAGTATTTACCGTTCCCACCATGGGGCACAACTCAATAGTGAATTTACTGTTGATGATTTTGCATGGTCAGGTTATGTAAGCACTAACGACATTGAAGGCGTTCAAAACAGCGTAAGCGTGTATCCGAACCCTGCAACAAACAAAATCACTTTAGAGTGTTCTGTAACAGCTAAAATGGTAGAAGTAACAGACCTTACCGGCCGAAAAGTTGGAACCTACATGATGAACAACAACAAAGTAGAAGTGGAAACATCCGGCTACTCAAACGGTATTTACATGTACAACGTATATGATACACATGGCGTTTCTCTTAACAGGGGAAAATTCCAGGTAAGCAATTAAACATTGTTTTAATACACATAAAAAACTCCCAAACGTTCATTTGTTTGGGAGTTTTTTTATTTACACACAACATTCATTTTAGCCACAGATTCACAGATTTTTTTACTTGAAATTATATACTGATAAAACCGCAACGCGATTTTAAAACAATTTGTGCAAATTCGAATCCTTTTTTATCTGTGAATCTGTGGCTATTTTCTAATTCACTCTTTTGTTTTCTTATGTGGTTTAAAACACACAGCACGTGTTTCGTTCTTTTGGTTCTTTTGTTTTCTTTTGTGGTATAAACAAGCAAGCCTGCAGGTAAGATTTACCCAGAAAAAGAATGCGTATCTTTACAATAATGAATGCAAAAATCACAGACGGACTCAATTTTTTTTCCAAACTAAGTGTTGGCCGCATGTGGAATGGAGTAAAAGTAGTGTCGAGTTTTTATGTATCCAAGCTCACAAAAAAGCCGGTTCAATGGGGATTCCCGATCAGTGTAACCGTGGAGCCGACTACTTCCTGTAATTTACGCTGCCCGGAATGTCCCAGCGGCAAACGCGAATTTACCCGCCCGACAGGCATGCTTAAAAATGATTTTTTCCAAAATACTATTGATGAACTGGCGAAAAAAGTAGCCTATTTGATTTTCTATTTTCAAGGCGAACCCTACCTGAATCCGAAGTTTTTGGACATGGTAAATTACGCGTCGAAAAAAGGAATTTATACCGCCACATCTACCAACGCACATTACCTGAACGATGCGAATGCAAAAAAAACAATTGAGAGCGGGCTCGATCGTCTTATTATTTCCATAGATGGCACCACGCAGGAAACCTACGAACAGTATCGCATTGGCGGCGATCTTAAAAAAGTGCTCGAAGGAGCAGAGAATATTATCCGCTGGAAAAAAGAATTAAAATCAAAAACGCCGCATGTTATTTTTCAGTTCCTGGTGGTGAAACCCAACCAACATCAGCTGGAAGAGGTGAAGTTGCTGGCGAAAAAAATTGGCGTGGATGAGGTGCGTTTTAAAACGGCACAAATCTACGATCATGAAAATGGAAGCCCTTTGTTGCCTACTATTGATAAATACGCGCGTTATAAAAAGCAGGAAAATGGTACATACGGCATTAAAAACCAGATGATGAATCATTGCTGGCGTTTGTGGCATTCCACCGTGATTACCTGGGATGGGCTGGTAGTGCCTTGCTGCTTTGACAAAGATGCCACACATCAATTAGGCGATCTTAAAAAAACAAGTTTTGCAGCGCTTTGGAAAAGCCCGGAATACACCAACTTTCGTGCAGCCGTATTACGCTCCCGTTCCGAAATAGATATTTGTAAAAATTGCACCGAAGGGACACAGGTCTGGGCTTAACCTCGACGTAGCGGGACGCTAAACCTAACAACGGTCTAACAAGTAGAAAATAAAAAACACAGAACAGATTTTATATGCGCACCAATTTCAAATTGACAGTACAATCATCCGGCTGATCCGTCAACGAACTCCCAACTATAAACAACAGTAACTAACAACTATTTTATCTCCTTAATTGCCTGTAAATACAACTGTTCCAGCAATCCGCAATATAAGTTCGTATAACGCTTGTTCAAAAAATTATAATCTTTTACAAGCTCGTCGCTCAGTTTATTTCCTTTGTTCATTGAGTTGATCATGCCAATGATCATGCGCCAGAGCTGCATGTAACTTTTAAAAATATCATCCTGTTCCTGTGCTTTTAAAAACTTCATGTTACGTGTCGCCAGCTGAAAGCTGAAATCATAATCCTTTTTCAGGAAAAAATAAATATTCTCCAGTACCCGCAACTGTATATCAAACGGAAGGTAAAATGTTTTTTCGTTGATTGCTTTTGCTGTATTCAAATACGCAGATGCCTTTTTTAATTCGCCATTGCTCAGGTATAATTTCACATACGACATAGCGCCGCGCGTTGCGTAAATATCCAGTTTGTTATCAATGCAGGGCTGAAACACTTTATCCATAAGCAATTGCGCCTGCTCGTATTTTTTCTGAATGATGGATACCAGGATGTATTGTTCGCAATGATAATAATAGCCGTACATGTTTTCATTCACGCCTGTTTTAAAAACAGCATTGTAGATCATCTCCGCATCCTTTACCTGGTTGTTGTTAAACAAAGCATCTGCATAAAGTAATTGCAGGAAAATATGAATATCAACCGGGAAAAAGAAAGCGATCTTATCTTTCAGCGTCATTGCTTTTTCCAGGTAGATAATTACCTTTTCAGGATGTTTATCATAGTAGGAATAATAGCTGCAAATGCTGCGGTACAAATAATAAGCAGCTAAATAATGATTGGAATTTTCCAGCTCCTTTTCATATTTCAACAGTTCAGGAAGGTTAATTCCGCTGGATTTCCGCGGATTTTTGCGTGCCGCCATCCGGTTGATCTCCGAAAAAAGCGTATGGAATTTTATATATAACGAATCCGATTCCCTGCGGTTATGTTTATGTTCCAGGTATTTCTGCCCGAATGTATGCGTCAGTTTTTTATCGTAATATTTATATGGGAAATCGATCAGGTAGTGAAAGCACGATAAATAAAAGGCTTCCAGCTCGGTTTTGCTTTTTTTAGCAGCAGATTTTTTATCCTGGAACAGCATTTCATGCCGCAGCAAATGAAATAAATTTTTCCGTTTTAAAAATTGAAGCAATGCCGCATCTTGTCCGGGAACCAGCGCCTCATAGCATTTCCGCAGCAGGATCGAGTTTATTTTGTAATAATGAGCGTCTGTGATCCGGAGCGTTTCCAGTATTGTTTCAATGCCTGGGAGCTCCTGTTGCCGGTATTTCTGTGTGTAATCAAATACCACTTTTTCCTTGCCGATCAATCGCAAAGTGTTCAATTCCACCATTTCATTTTCAGAAAGGGTTTGCAATAAGGATTGTAACTGGCTCAAAGTAGTAATGTTAAGTGGTATTCAAATTTAGTAAGATTTTGCGATATTGAGATTGATACTCTCCTTAAAAAGGGATTAATTTGCCTGTCGTTTAAACTAATTCATGTTGGTTTCCACGACAATGATTAATGTGGTAGCAACCTTTCCGGGCAACCGGGGGGGTGCATTTTTGTATAGTAGCAGTAGCGCAGAAATGAAACCATAAAAAAATCCCGTACGCAGGTACAGGATTTTTGTAAATGGTATGATCGAAACATTAAACCGTCATGATCTCTTTTTCTTTCAATTCTAAATGCTTGTCACATTTAATAACAAAGCCGTCAGTAATAGTTTGTACAGTGGTTTCAGCAGTTTTTACCTCATCTTCCGGCGTGCCGTTCTTCTGTAATTTTTTTAATTCTTCATTCGCCTCCTTACGGATAGTACGCAAGCTCACTTTTGCATTTTCAGCTTCCGATTTTGCTTTTTTTACCAGATCTTTTCTGCGTTCTTCAGTTAATGCAGGCACCAAAATACGGATGATCACACCATCATTCTGAGGATTCAACCCCAGGTTAGCCATCATAATTCCTTTTTCGATCGGTGTCAGCATCGATTTTTCCCATGGCTGCACGATCAGTGTACGCGCATCGCCCGTATTGATGTTCGCAACCTGGTTCAATGGCGTTTTTGTTCCGTAATAATCTACCATAATGCTTTCCAGCATGCTCGGACTAGCTTTGCCAGCGCGTACTTTCACCAGTTCTGCTTCCAGATGCAACACAGCTTTGTCCATCTGCTCCTTTGCATTGTCAAGTATAAATTGAATGTCTTCGTTCATAATATCGTCTTTGAAATGTTAATCTTTACTACAAATATATTTAATTTTTTTATTCTTTCCATGCTTCAACATCCGGATCGCGATGAAGCAAAAAACAATAATTACAGGCTTACCAGCGTTCCTACTTTTTCACCGTCCATTAATTTTTTAAGATTACCGGTTTTGTTCATGTCAAACACAATAATCGGCAATTTATTTTCTTTACACAATGTAAACGCAGTCAAATCCATTACTTCCAGGTTTTTTGCATACACTTCGTCAAACGAGATCGTATCGTATTTAGTAGCAGTTTTATCCTTTTCAGGATCAGCAGTATAAATTCCATCCACACGTGTGCCTTTTAAAACCACATTCGCTTCAATCTCGATCGCGCGTAATGTTGCAGCTGTATCGGTTGTAAAATAAGGGTTTCCGGTTCCGGCACCAAAAATCACCACTCGGTTTTTTTCCAAATGGCGTACTGCTTTTCTGCGGATGTATGGCTCGCAGATCTGCTCCATTTTAATGGCCGATTGCAGGCGTGTTTCCACACCGGCTTTTTCCAGCGCAGATTGTAACGCCATGGAATTGATCATCGTCGCAAGCATTCCCATATAATCGCCGTGCACCCGGTCCATTCCGCCTTCTTCCGCCTGGATTCCCCTGAAAATATTTCCGCCGCCAATCACAATCGCTACCTGCACACCCATTTCGGAGATTTCTTTGATCTGCTTTGCATACTGCGCGATCCGCTCGTTATCAATTCCAAATTGTTTATTTCCCATCAGCGATTCACCGCTCAGTTTTAAAAGTATGCGTTTGTATTTCATATTAAAAATTGTTTTTGAATATTATTCTATCGTTATTTTAAAATCACTGTCAATATTTGTGTGCTTGTCAAACTCAAATGTAATATACTGTGCATCGTCTGCTTTGCCGGTAATTTCAACTGCTGCGCGACCGATCTCATTGTTTTTCAAATCAAATACTTTTGCAGTTAGCTTTCCTGAAAATGCTTTTGTGAAGATCGCATATACATTCAGTACGTTATCAGTTCCTTCATTAGCGCTTGTAACGGTTGATTTCCCCAGTTGCAATCCCTTTTCAGCAATGAATGCGGGTGCCGTAATTTTTACTTCAAGAATTTTATCCACTCCTTTTCCAACGCCTTTAAAAAACTCTCCGGCCGTTTGCCCGGCGGCATCACCAACGGTATTGATTTTTTCCTTAACGGAATGCCCGGAGCACGAAAAGAGTAACACAAGGGGAAGTACCAAAAAATAACTCAATGCTTTTGTCATAACAGGAAAGATTAGTCCAAAAAAAATCCCGATACATATCGGGATTTTAAAATAAGAATAAATTAGCCTAGTGCAATTCGTTTGAAAGCGTTTACTGATAATCCTTTTTCAGATTCGTTCAGATACTGGGCAATTGTTTTTTTATTGTCTTTGATAAATTCCTGGTTCAACAAAGTAGATTCCTTGTAGAATTTATTCAGTTTACCCATGGCAATTTTCTCCAGCATTTCTTCCGGTTTACCTTCCTGGCGTGCTTGTTCTTTGCCAACTTCAATTTCGCGTTGCAATGTATCAGCATCCACACCGTCTTTATCAACAGCTACAGGAGCCATTGCAGCAACCTGCATTGCTACGTCTTTCGCTACATCAGCATTAACAGCTGCAGAAGTAAATCCTACAATGTTCGCCAATTGGTTACCCGGGTGGTTGTAAGCGATCACAAACGGAGCTTCTATCACTTCGTATTTTGATAATTCGATTTTTTCACCGATCACACCTGTTTGTTCGATCAGTTTATCAGCAATTGTAATGTTGTTATCATACGCCATTGCTTTTAATTCATCCGCAGTTTTTGGGTTTTTTGCAATCGCGATATCAAGAATGTTATTTACAAATTTACCGAAATCAGCATTCTTCGCAACAAAATCAGTTTCACAGTTCACAGCGAACACAACACCACGTTTGTTATCAGCAGTAACACCTGCAACAACCAAACCTTCTTTTGCATCACGATCGCTGCGGTTAGCGGCAACCTTTTGTCCTTTTTTACGCAATTCATCAATTGCTTTTTCAAAATCACCGTCTGCTTCAGTTAATGCTTTTTTACAATCCATCATACCTGCACCGGTCATTTGTCTTAATTTGTTTACATCTGCTGCTGTAATTGCCATTGTTAGATCTTGTTTTATTAAAAAATGTCCCGATTTTTTTGTCGGGACCTTTTTTATTAGTTAGTATAATTAATTAACTTTTCTTCTTGGTTTTTTCGGTGCTCCTGCACCTCCGCTTTTCTTAGCTTCATCGTCCGAAGGAGATTTGAATTTTGTTCCGACTGCTAATTTCTCAGCATCTTCACGCGATGTTTTACCACCTTCTTTTTCTTCAGCTGCAGCAGCTTCTTTGTCCACTTTACGTTCTGCCAATCCTTCTTCAATTGCTTTGGTAATGATACCGGTAATTAAAGCGATAGAAGTAGAAGCATCATCATTTGCAGGGATTGCGTAATCAACTGCATTAGGATCAGAGTTTGTATCAACGATAGCAAACGTTGGGATGTTCAAACGTTTTGCTTCCGCAACAGCGATATGCTCTTTAGAAATATCAACGATGAATAACGCAGCCGGTAAGCGGGTTAAGTCAGCGATACTTCCTAAGTTGGTTTCTAATTTAGCTCTAACACGGGAAATTTGTAATTTCTCTTTTTTAGAGATATTGTCAAATGTTCCGTCAGTGCTCATCTTATCGATAGTCGCCATTTTGCGAACTGCTTTGCGGATTGTTGCAAAGTTAGTAAGCATACCACCTGGCCAACGCTCGGTAACATACGGCATATTTACATTTTTTACTTTATCAGCAACAATGTCTTTCGCCTGTTTTTTAGTAGCAACAAATAAAACTTTTTTACCGGATTTTGCAATTTGTTTCAAAGCTTCAGCAGCTTCGTTGATTTTTACAACCGTTTTATTTAAGTCAATAATATGGATACCGTTTTTTTCTGTAAAGATATATGGAGCCATTGCAGGATTCCATTTTCTTTTTAAGTGGCCAAAGTGTGAACCGGCCTCTAGTAATTCGTTAAAATTAGTTCTTGATGATGACATTTAGTGTCTTTTTATTTTTGATTAATACTTGTTTGATAGTTGATATAAGGAATTGCAAATCGCTGAAAAGGGATTTGCAAAACCAAATAATATTAACGTTTACTGAATTGGAAACGTTTACGGGCTTTTTTCTGACCCGGTTTCTTACGTTCAACCATTTTAGGATTACGTGTCATTAAGTCTTCTGCTTTCAACAGCGGCTTATGATTTGCATCCATTTCGACTAAAGCACGGGCAATCGCTAATCTAACAGCTTCTGCCTGACCTGTTACCCCGCCCCCTTTTACATTGATTTTCACGTCAAACTCACCCAGCGTTTTAGTTGCTGCGAAGGCTTGCATTACTTTACCTTGTAAAACGGATGTTGTGAAGTACGTTTTGTAATCTTTATTGTTGACTACAATTTCGCCACTTCCTTTTTGCACGTATACACGTGCTACAGCGGTTTTTCTTCTACCAAGAGTATTTACTACTTCCATTTTTTTTATTTAATTGAATTTAATTTGATTTCTTTTGGTTGTTGCGCAGTATGAGGATGCTCAGTACCTGCATACACATATACATTGCGTCTTAAAGCATCACCTAATTTGTTTTTAGGTAACATACCGCTCACTGCCATTGTAATTACTTCCGTTGGTTTTTTGGCAAGTAATTCTTTTGGAGTTGCGAAACGCTGTCCACCAGGATGGCCTGTGTGACGAACGTATTCTTTATCATTTAACTTGTTCCCGGTTAATTTAACCTTCTCAGCGTTAATGATAATTACATTATCGCCGGTATCAACATGAGGTGTAAAGTTGGTTTTGTCTTTTCCACGTAATACATACGCTACTTTTGACGCTAAACGACCTAATACTTCGTTTTCTGCATCGATCAAAATCCAACCTTTGGTTACAGTCTCTTTGCTTGCTGAAACCGTTTTGTAACTAATTGCTTCCACTTTATTTATGTATTAATTTATTTACTAATAATATCCACTTTTCCCTAAAAATGGGACGCGAAGATAAGCACATTTTTTTTTTCCACAAAATAATTCACAAATAAAATGTTGAAAACTAAATGAATCTGTCGTTTTGGGAAGCTTTTCGCTTCCTGAAACGAGTTAGATTCATTTATCCCGGACCTGATCCGGGATCTCAAAATCGCATCTAATTAGCTCCATCTGTCGTTTTGGGAAGCTTTTCGCTTCCTGAAACGATTAGATTCATTTATCCCGGACTTGATCCGAGATCTCAAAATCGCATCTAATCTGGCTCCATCTGTCGTTTTGGGAGGAATTTTGTCTGAAAAACTCCCGTTTTTTATTTTGGGAATGCTAAATTACTATAATCTATGGAAATGCGGTGGTTTTTACCGGAAAATTGCAAAAAATCAAACCGGCTTCCGGAATCTCCCAGTCTTTTGGTCTAATTTATAATTGTTCTAAATTGGTTGCCTGACAATTCTATGACAATAATAGCGCAAATACATAGGAAATTTGTATTACCAAAACAGAACGACCCTTTGCAGCGTATTAAGATCATAGCATTTACACACAAAACCACCGATATAAATGACATCGGTAAATTTCACATGGATGAATCCGATCTGAGATCCAGGTTGGAAACATTGAAAAGTGAAATGGCTGTTGATGAGCTGCTGTACCTGTCAACCTGCAACCGTGTAGAGTTTCTTCTTTCTACCGCTGCTGCGATTGACGAGTCTTTCCTGAAAAAATTCTTTCCTGCATTTGATCCCAACATGAGCACTGCTGATGTAAGCTGGTCGATGCAGAATGCACAGGTTTTTGAAGGCGACGCCGCTTTAAACCATTTATTCAGTGTAGCTTCTTCTATTGATTCACTGGTGGTTGGCGAGCGCGAGATCATCACACAGGTGCGCAACGCGTACGAACAATGTAATGCATTAGGCCTTACCGGAGATCTGATCCGCCTGGCGATCAAAAGCACCATTGAAGTAGCAAAAGAAGTATATACAAATACAAATATTGCACGGAATCCTGTTTCTGTTGTATCATTGGCTTACCGCAAATTGCGCGCACTGAATGTAAAATCAGATGCCCGTTTTTTGATCATCGGTTCCGGTGTTACCAATACCAACATGGCGAAATACCTGAAAAAACACGAGTTTGCGAACTTTACCGTATTTAACAGAACATTGGAAAATGCACAAAAATTAGCAAACGAATTAAACGGAAAAGCATTTCCGTTATCAGAACTGGAACATTACAAAGGCGGTTTTGATATTATTGTTACTTGTACCGGTGCAGCCGAAAGCATTATCACGCCTGCCATTTACAAAAGCCTTGTAGGCGATGATAAAGCTAAGAAAGTAGTGATCGATCTTGCAATCCCGAATGATCTTGATTCCGAAATTTTAAATAATTACGACGTGAATTTAATTGCAGTGAACAACCTGCAGGAAGTGGCAAAAGAAAATTTACAGGCGCGTGAACAGGAAATGGAAGCATGTGCAACCATTATCAACAAAAACATTGAAGGTTTTAAACAAATTTTAAAAACGCGCAAAGTGGAGCTCGCTATGAGCGAAGTGCCGAAAAAAGTGAAAGAGATCCGTGAGCTGGCGATCAATGAAGTGTTTGCAAAAGAGCTGAGTAACATGGATGCCGGATCAAAAGAAGTACTGGACAAGATCCTGTTATACATGGAAAAAAAGTACATCAGCGTCCCGATGAAAATGGCAAAGGATATCCTGATAGAGGATGCAAAAACAAAATAAATATTCAGAGCCCGAAAGGGCTTTTATTTTTTAAACAGAAGCGAAAAGAAAAACAATGGAACGAAAAATAATTATTGGTAGTAGAGGAAGCGATCTTGCATTGTGGCAAGCCAATCACATATTACGCAAAGTGCAGAAGCTGGGACTAACGGCTGAAATAAAAATAATCACCACACAGGGAGATGCCGTCCAGGATCTGAGTTTTGACAAACTGGAAGGAAAAGGGTTTTTTACAAAAGAAATTGAAGAAGCGTTATTAAAAAAAGAGATCGACCTGGCGGTACATTCACACAAAGATCTGCCAACCACATCTCCGGAAGGGTTAAAGATTGCAGCGGTATCCGAACGGGAAGACCCGGCCGAATTGGTGCTGATCCGCAAGGAAAGCGCTGACAATGGTTTGAAATACGGATTCAAAAAAAATGCAGTGGTGGGAACATCTTCGGCAAGAAGAAAATCCCAATTGCTGGCTTTCCGTAACGATATAAAAATTGAAGATCTGCGTGGAAATGTACCAACACGCATTCAGAAATTACGTGATAAAAAATACGATGCCATTATGCTGGCAGCAGCAGGAGTAGAACGTTTGAAAATAAACTTAACGGAATTTAAAGTGATCCGCCTGGATCCGAAAGAATTTATTCCGGCACCGGCGCAAGGCGTATTGGGCTTGCAGATCCGCGAGGATGATTTTGAGCTGGAGCAGTACATTCAGAAATTAAATTCCGAAAAAGTAGAAGACATTATCGGCATTGAACGCAAAGTATTGAACTTGTTTGATGGCGGTTGTCAATTGCCCCTGGGCGTTTATTGCATCAAAGAAGATAACAAATTTAAAGTATGGGCATCGCGTTCGGAAACATGGGATACCATGCCGAAGCGGATTTACCGCGAATCGTTTACGATGGATGGTTTTGCACAGAAAATTGTGAATGAATTAAATGCGGTAAAAGCAACTTCGGTGCTGATAACACGTGATCTGAATGATGATTCGTTTTTTAAGAATGTGCTGGAAGGTAATAAATATACGGTACACGGGATCTCGTTCATTGAAACAAAAAAAGTAATGATCGAAAAATTACCGGCAACCGACTGGATCTTTTTTGCAAGCAGCAATGCGGTAAGCCACTTTTTTGAACAGGAACCGGAATTAAAACCGAAAGTGAAATACGGTGTGATCGGAACAGCGACCGAACAAACATTAAAACAGTTTGGAAAAAATGCTGCATTTGTTGGGAAGATAAACGACACAAAAGTGATCGCGCAAAAATTTGCAAAAACAGTAGGAGAAGAAACCGTATTATTCCCGCAGGCAAAAGGCGGATTACGCACCGTGCAGCAGCAATTTGGTGATGCCGGTAAATTAACCGACATGGTGGTTTACGAAACGGTAAAAAAAGAAAATCTGAAATTACCGGAAGTGGAAATTGTAGTATTTACAAGTCCGTCGAATGTAGATTCCTTTTTTGAAAAAGCAAAAATAAGCGCGGATCAAAAAGTAATTGCAATTGGAAAATCTACAGAAAAAAAATTAAAAGAATACGGTGTGGAAAAATGCATATTGCCGGAATCCTTTGATGAAGTGGGATTAGCGGAAGCTGTATTTGGGGTCTACTAATTACCAATTATTACGAATATACTAATCTGTTCTGTGTTTTCAACGAATAACGAATTTCAACGAATAACGAATCTGTGTGTTAAGCACCAGGCTTAAATGTTTGCAGGATCTATTCCCCTCTTGAGAGGGGCTAGGGGTGTGTTCTTTACGAATTACGAACAGGAACGAAACTACGAATCTATGTTTGTTGAACTAAATTATAAAAGTGTGAAGGATCAGTTCCCCTCTTGAGAGGGGTTAGGGGTGTGTTCTTACGAAGAAACAAGAAAAACGAAATTATAAAATTTACAGTAAATAAAAACTCCACGGACTTTGCGCCTTCTTTACGCTCTCTGCGGTTAAAAAATACAGTACAATGTTACAAAGACCAAGAAGATTAAGAAAAAACGCGATCGTTCGTGAAATGGTTGCCGAAACACGTTTGTCAAAAGACATGTTCATTTACCCTTATTTTGTGGTGGATGGAAAAAATATTGTTCACCCGATTGATGCAATGCCCGGTGTGAGCCACTTTTCGGTAGATGAATTATTGAAGGATGTGGAAACAGGATTAAAATCAGGCATAAATAAAATTTTATTGTTTGGTGTGGGCGAAGAAAAAACAGAAGATGCAAGCTCGTCATTCAGTAACAACTCCGTAGTTGTAAAAGCGGTGAAAGCATTGAAAGAAAAATTTGGAGAAAATATTTACGTAATCACGGATGTGTGTGTGTGCGCCTATACCACGCACGGTCATTGCGGGATCATTCACGATGAATATGTACACAATGATGCATCTGTGGAAGTGCTTGCGAAAATGGCGCTGGCACATGCACAGGCGGGTGCTGATATGGTTGCGCCAAGCGATATGATGGACGGGCGCATTGTTGCCATGCGCGATCTGCTGGATGATAATGGTTTTGAGAACACAGCGATCATGTCGTATTCCATAAAATATGCATCGGCGTATTACGGGCCGTTCCGTGAAGCTGCTGATTCGGCGCCACAAAAAGGCGATCGTAAATCCTACCAGATGGATTTCAGGAATGGCAATGAATCGATGACGGAAGGGTTGCTGGATGAAGCCGAAGGTGCAGATGTACTGATGGTAAAACCGGCGCTGGCGTACATGGATGTGATCTTTAACCTGCGCCAAAATACATTATTACCCATTGCCTGCTACAATGTTTCCGGCGAATACTCCATGGTGAAAGCCGCGGCAGCAAAAGGTTGGATAGATGAGCAAAAAATTGTGATGGAAAACATGTATGCATTTGCAAGAGCAGGCGCAAATCTGATTATCACCTATCATACAAAAGATATTCTGGAGAAAGGTTGGTTGTAACTAATTTGAAAATGAATCAACTTGAAAATTTGAAAATGCTGGATTATAGTAGCGTTAATGTTTGTAGGATTTCAATCACCAATTTAAACGTCATCCCGTGCCTGACAGCTCCGGAGAATATTTATATATGATTTAAAAAAACTGCAACAGTTCTAATAATCATTTCATTCGTTTTATTTTCAGCGTCAGGCGCATTTTCAAATTAACACATCTTCAAATTTTCAAATTGAATTTCTGCGCACAGCAAAATATTTTCAAATTATCCTCTACACAGCGCGTCCATCTGCACATCAGTAATCATTTCCCTCCAATCACTTTCGGCACTTTAAAATAATCGGAATCATGTTTTGGAGCATTTTTTAATGCTTCCTGTTGTGTAATGTCGTGCATCACATCATCTTCGCGCAGTACATTCACTTCGTCGCTCATGTAAATAAGCGGCTCCACGTTGGTGGTATCTAATTCGTTCAGCTTATCAATAAAGCCAAGCATGTTGTTCATGTCTTTTACCATTGCCGCTTTGGCTTCACTGTTAAATTCAAGGCGGGCCAGGTGCGCGATCTTATCTACTGTGTCGTTATCGATTTTCATATCGTATTGTAAATGTTGGTATTAAAGGTTCGAATCCCTACAAGACCCGACTAAATTTTTTACTTTTTACTATTATAATTTTCCAGTTCGGCCGAAATGATCCCGTGTACTTTGCTGCGTAAAGATACTAAATCCTGTTCAGTCATTCCAACAGTGGAAATAGGCTCGTGTACCACCACTTTGCTGATGCCGGGCCTGCCGTGCGATTTTAGAAAACCACCGTTCTGCAGCAATTTCCAGTTATTCAAAAAGGTAACCGGCACGATCGGTACCTGTTTTTCGATGGCGAGCTTGAATGCGCCGTTCTTAAATCCGCGTAATTTCCCAAAGCTGGAAATGGTGCCTTCCGGAAACAGGAATACGCTGTCGCCTTTATCAATATCGGCCCCGGCCCGCATAAATGCACGGTGTGAACCAATATTGCTGCTGCGATCCACCAAAATATTCATTTCCCTGAAAAAAATGCGGAACAAAGGCGCTTTGTCCAACTCCTGCTTACCCATAAATACAAAATAATTGCAGGTGATCAGGTAACTGGCAATGATATCGAGATAGGAAACGTGGTTGCCGCAATAAATGCAGGGCTGAGGCAATTGCTGGCGTGGATTCTTATATTTTACAGTCAGGAACAAGCCGGGAGTAAAAAGGATCCAGCGGGCCCAGAATCGCTTTAACCGAAAAGCGAGCGGAAACCATTTTCTGCGGGAAAGCAGGAGGTAAAAAAAAGGATAAAGCACGATCAGCCCCAGCACGAAATTGAGCAAAAACAAAATTTTCCAAAGTACTCGGGGCAAGATTAACAGATACTTCATAGGAATGCAAAAATATGAAAAAAAAACGCTGTGTTGTCCAAATTAACAGCGGCGTGGTAGCTGCATTTGCTGCATTAAGCCTGAATAAGGGTTTTTTAACAATGTTTTTAATTTTCAGATAGGTAAATTTTTATAAATTTGCGGAAATTTAACATGAAACAGTATTTTTTAACATTAACTTTTTAAGCAGGTCATATTCCGGATTTCCCCCTCTTAAAAAACAAATAATCAACAATTTAGCGCATAACCCAAAGAAGATAAAATGAAAACGTATTGGATTTATCTGGCTTTGGGAATAGTTTTTGAGGTGTTAGGCACTGTTTGCATGAAATTTGCCGAAGGTTTTACAAAATTATGGCCTTCCGTGCTTGTTTTTGTGTTTTACGGATTGAGCTTAGGCTTGTTGGTGCTGGTGCTTGAAAAATTCCAGGTAAGCATTGCGTATGCGATCTGGGCGAGTGTAGGAACAGCATTGATCGCTGCGATCGGAATGATTTTTTTAGGGGAGCCTTTTTCGATCCCGAAAGTGGTTTCTATATTATTGATAATTGCCGGTATTATTGGCTTAGAACTTTTTTGATTCAATTTATTTCATAACGATGAAAAACATTTTTATAACGGGTGCAACCGGATTTTTAGGAGGAGAGTTGCTGGTAGATTTATCTAAAAGAAATGAAGTCAACAAGATCTATTGCCTGGTACGTGCAGGTTCTAAAGAAAAAGCGATGCAACGCCTGAAAAAAGTATTTGATTTTCATGGCGATGTATTTGATCCGGAGCGCATCATCCCGGTACAGGGAGACCTGGCGCAGGATGACTTAACGGAATGCCTGATTGAAAATAAAATGCTGGCGGATGTGAATTACATTGTGCATTCTGCAGCAAATACTTCCTTTTCTCCGATCTACGATAAATTAGTAGAAGAGATCAATATCAACGGACTTGAAAAAGTATTAAAATGGAGCCAGTCATTGAAAAACCTGGATTCATTTGTATATGTTGGAACGGCTACCATCTGCGGCAAGCAGGTAAAAAACAGAACGGTAACGGAAGATGAATCTCCGAACCCGAATGCCGAACATCTTGTAAAATATACCTATACAAAAACACAGGGCGAAATATTACTGCACAAATATTTAACGGAAGATAAAGTGCTGATCGTGCGGCCATCGATCATTCTCGGCGATAGCCGTCCGTGGATCCCGCGTTCTTATGTGATCATGTGGACACTGGCAACGGTAAATTTCCTGCGTTTGATCCCGGGCGATGCACATTGTTTGCTGGACATGGTGCCGGTGGATTATGTTTCCAGCGCTATTACCAAGCTGATGTTCAAGAAACGGAAATACAATGTGTATCATATTTCGGCAGGTGAAGCTGCGGCAACCACATCGGAACTGCTGTGTGAAACCATTGCACATGCTTTTCCCGACCAGCCGAAATTTAATTTTATTGGCCGCGAAATGCTGAAAGATGTAAAGCTTTGGGCACGCAAGCGTTTGAACGATGATAGCAAACTGAATGATTATCCGGAATATTTAGATTACTGGAACAGCATTATGGATGATACCAGCGACCTGCGTATTTTAATGGGCGGACTGGATCCTTACATTGAATTTATGGAGCTGGGACAGGTATTTGACAATTCCCGCCTGCTGGAAGAAAACATTGAAGGTGTGGGACAATCAAAACCGGCGCATGAGTATATTAAAAATTCGATCCATTTGCTGGAGAACATTGATATTTTTGAAGCGGCGTTAGAACCATAATTCAGTCGACAATATGCAGTCGACAAAAGGCAAAACAAAGCGGAGAAGAAAAGGCAATAGACAAAAAGTAAATAAAAATTAGTACATACTTTTTAAATTTTTACTTTCTGCGCTTCTACACTTCCGAAATCGGGCTTCCGAATTTGCAGTAAGCAAAAGGCAAATAAAAAAATTAATACATTCATACTTTTTTATTTTTTACTTTCTGTATTCCAACACTTCTGAAATTGAACTTCCGAATTTGAACTTATTTTATATTAACTTAGTTCCCGGTAAATTAATCGTTTGCCGGGATTTTATTTTTAAAGATTGAATTTTGCAAACTCAAAACTTTTTCAAACTCAAAACTATATAATGTCACGAATACTTACAGGAATTCAAAGCACCAACATTCCGCATTTAGGAAATATTTTAGGTGCGGTTATGCCTGCGATCGAATTATCGAAACAGGCAGGGAACGATTCGCTTTTTTTTATTGCCGATCTGCATTCACTTACATCTTTAAAAAATGTAGAGCAGCTGAAAGAAAGCACGGATGCGGTTGCTGCAACCTGGCTGGCATTTGGATTTGATACGGATAAAAATATTTTCTATCGCCAGAGTGATGTGCCTGAAGTATGTGAATTGACCTGGTATTTGAGCTGTCTCACACCTTTCCCGATGCTGGCAAATGCACATTCGTTCAAAGATAAATCGGAGCGTTTGGCGGATGTAAATGCAGGATTATTTACGTACCCGGTTTTGATGGCGGCGGATATTATTTTGTACGATGCACATTTTGTTCCGGTTGGAAAAGATCAGGTGCAGCATTTGGAAATGACGCGCGATATTGCTGAAAAATTCAATAATAAATTCGGGGAAGTATTTGTGGTGCCGCAGGTAAAGGTAGATGAAGCGGTGATGATCGTGCCGGGAATTGACGGACAAAAAATGAGCAAATCGTATAATAATTTCATCAATATTTTTCTTCCTGAAAAGGAATTGAAAAAAATTGTGATGAGTATTGTTACGGATGCCACACCGTTGGAAGAACCTAAGAATCCGGATACCTGCAATGTATTTGCTTTGTATAAATTACTGGCAGGAAAAGAACAGATAGAAGCAATGCGCGCCAATTATTTAAAAGGCGGTTACGGTTACGGGCATGCAAAAACGGCGTTATACGAGCTGATCCTGGATAAATTTAAAACGCCGCGCGAAACCTATAATTATTACATGGCAAACCGCAACGAGCTGGATGCGAAATTACAGATCGGTGCTGATAAAGCGCGCGTGATCGCGAAAGCAACATTAAAACGTGTGCGGGAAAAATTGGGATTTAAAAACTAGTCTTCCGGAATTTTCGCGCTAATGGTCAACGGACCGTATGGATCATCCATGCGGTCTGTTTTTTGAAGGCTGCCATCCACATAAATGTATAGATTGTACGATCCGCCAACGCCACCTTCCAGTGTAAGATAAACGCTGCTGCCACCTTCGCGGTCGTCAACTTTTGGTGATGTCCACATCTGATCTGTAAACGGACCTTGTGATGCGGTGCTGTTATCGGTGGAAGAGTAATTAACGGTGTAGCTCGGATGCCCGCCGATCACAGTTACTTTGTAAATAACGCTGTGCTTTTTTGCATCCTTTTTACAGGAGGAAAACAACCCCAGGATGAGAAAAAAATAAGTAAAATTTTTCATGTTGATGATCTTTTAAGGTTACCCGATCAGCACATTATTTCAATCCGTATTTCTTTTTATATTTTTCGTACAATTCTTTCTGATCGTTGTTCAGATCAATGCTTACTCCTTTTACGAATGCCTGCGTTACATTGTTCGTTCTCATATCGAGCGCATCGCCGGTGGAAATAAAAATATTTGCATCTTTACCAACTTCAATGCTGCCAGTAGTTTTATCGATGCCTAAAATTTTTGCAGTGTTCAATGTGATGGAACGCAAAGCCTGTTCTTTTGTTAAGCCGTATGCAGCAGCTGTTCCCGCAAGGAAAGGCAGGTTTCGGGTTCCCATTGCTTCCATGTCACCTTCATTGTTCAGGCAATACATAACGCCTGCTTTCTGCAACAGGTAAGGTAATTTGTACGTCAGGTCCACATCATCTTCCGGATGTTCCGGCAGATCGTGCAGGCGGGAAACCATTACAGCAACGTTATTTTCTTTCAGTAAATCAGTTACCATCCAGCTGTCTCTGCCACCCACGATCACTACTTTTTTGATCATGTTTGTTTTTGCAAAATTAACCGCTTCAATAATTTCTTTCACGTTGTTTACGTGCAGATACAATGTTTGTTCGCCCGTAAATAATCCTTTCATGGATTCGAAGCGCAGATTTTTTTCTTCTTTTACATCCGTTTCATTATATGCTTTTGCATCGGCAAATAATTTTTGCAGATCATTTGTTTGTTTGGTATAATCCTTGTTTTTTTCGTACGGGCCCGGATAAATATTATCCTCATCCAGATATTTGCGGCTTTGAATGCGCGGCCAGTTCACGTGAATACCATCATCAATTTTATAAGCAGCATCTTCCCAGTTCCAGCCATCGAGCACTACCACGCTGGAAGTCCCGGAGATCAATCCGCCGCGCGGTGTGATCTGTGCCAGTAAAATTCCGTTGGTGCGCACGGTTGGAATAATTTTAGAATCGGTGTTGTAAGCGATCAGTGAACGTACATTCGGAAGCGTGGTTCCTACTTCATGGAAATCGTTAGTGGCACGTACAGCATCAATTTCGGTCAGGCCGAGGGTAGAGTTGGGTGCAATAAATCCCGGGTAGATTTGTTTGCCGGTAGCATCAATTTTTTCATCGTAAGTACCGGTTACCTGTGCTTTGGAAGCATCCACCACTTCTACAATTTTTCCGTCTTTGATCCCGATCATGGAATTCTGGATCACGCTGTCGTTGCCGATATGCGCGGTGCCATTCATGATCAGCGTGCTTTTTTGCGCTGTGGCGATGGTGGTAAGAAGTGCTAGTATAAAGGTTAATTTTTTCATTTGCTGTGTGTGCTGTGTGTTTTTAGTACGCTGATTTTAAGAGATTTTTTTATGATAAAAAAATGATCTTTTTTTATTTATGGTTATTTATGATTGCTGTTTTACTTATACTGTGTGTTGTTGGTACGCAGATTTTAAAGTAAAATTTTTATGATAAAAAATGATTTTTATTTATGGTTTATATATGATTGCTTTGTGTTTATTGTGTTGCAAGTATTTTATTTGTATGAATTTTTAGTTCATTTGCTAGCACTTTTCTTTTATACTGTGGCTTAGTTCCAAAATTTAAAAGAAGCCCAACCTCCATGTTTGTTGCCCTTAAGTAATTTACAATTTGAATTTCATGTTGCTCAATTAGTTGATCTACTGCTTTTAGTTCAATGATTACTTTTTCTTCTACTACCAGATCGGCAAAATAAGATCCTACAATCTCATCATTATAAAAAACAGAAATCGATTTTTGCTTTTCGCAATTTAACCCGGCTTTCTTTAACTCAATGGCTAGGGCGTTTTCATAAACTTTTTCGGGAAACCCGAACCCAAGGCATTGTAAACATTAAAGAACGATTTTAAAATCGTTCCGGTAATTTCAGAATGTAAAAAAGTTATCCATCATAATCTATCAATCAGCCTTAAAAATCATTTTTTATCATAAAAATTTTACTTTAAAATCTGCGTACCAACCACACACAGCAACCATAAAAAAATCTTTTTTGATCATAAAAATCCTAATAAATCTGCGTTCCTATTTACATTAAAAATTCACCTTTAAAATCTGCGTACAAAAACTAAAATCCGCTATTCCTCCATATAATTCTCCTGCATACTATCACATCCGAATAATTTCTGTTTTTTCAAAACCGGCTTCTGCGTTGCAGCACCTGCTTTTTTCTCATCGATCATTTTCTGGATAATGCGTGCACGTTCTTTCTGAATTTCAATGCGCATTTTTTCATCCTGGTCACGGTCATAATAAATATGTCCGTCGATGATCGTTTTTTCCACTTTCGCATAGATCGATAAGGGATTATCCGACCACAATACCACATCGGCATCTTTCCCGACTTTGATACTTCCTACCCATTTATCTATGTGCAGTAGTTTCGCCGGATTGAGCGTTACCATTTTCAACGCTTCTTCTTCCGTCATGCCGCCGTATTTTACTGTTTTCGCTGCTTCCTGGTTCAATCGTCTTCCCATTTCGGCATCATCCGAATTGATCGCAGTAGTAATTCCCATCTTGGTCATAATGGCTGCATTATAAGGGATTGCATCTTTTACTTCCACTTTATAGGCCCACCAATCAGCGAAGGTAGAAGCGCCAATGCCGCGCGCTTTCATCTTGTCCGCTACTTTATAACCTTCTAAAATATGTGTGAAGGTATTTACCTGGAAACCCATGGAATCGCCTACGTGCATCAGCATGTTCAACTCCGATTGTACATAAGAGTGACAAGTGATAAAACGCTGCTTGTTCAAAATTTCGGCAATTGCTTCCAGCTCCAGATCCCTGCGGAAAGGTGTTGCCGTTGCTTTCGCTTTGTCGGTTAATGCGCCGAATGCTTTTTGTTTTGCATCGTATTCTTTTGCGCGTGTAAAATAATCGTAATACACTTGCTCAACACCCATGCGGGTTTGCGGGAAACGGATGGTATTCATATCGCCCCAGTTACTTTGTTTTACATTTTCGCCCAAAGCAAATTTGATGAAACCCGCAGCTTTATCAAACTTCATTTGTTCCGGCGATTTTCCCCATCTCAATTTGATGATCGCTGATTGTCCGCCGATCGGATTTGCAGAACCGTGCAGCAATTGCGCCATGGTAACACCGCCCGAAAGCTGACGATAGATGCTGATGTCTTCGGAGTTGATCACATCGCCCATGCGTACTTCTGCGCTGGAAGCCTGCGTTCCTTCGTTCACGCTGATCAGCGCAATATGCGAGTGTTCATCAATGATCCCGGCAGTGAGGTGCATTCCGGTTCCGTCAATTATTTTGGCATAGGCCATTTTTGTTGCATTGATATCATCCGCAATTCTAACAATACGGCCTTCTGTAATGTACACATCCTGATTTTTTAAAACACCTTCCGCTTCGTTGGTCCAAACGGTTACATGCTTGATCAGGATCGCATCGTAGCGGTTTTTAAAATCATTGATGATCTTGTCAAATCCATCGCGATCGTCTGCAGGCTCGCCGTAAGCACAAAACGGATAGATCACTTGTCCGAAGGTAGGCGCTTGTTTTTTTGCAGTATCTTTTTTTGCATCTGCGCTCATCGCGGATGTATAAGTAGCCGACCAACTGATCCAGCTGCCATCCGGTAATTGCCCTTTACCGTTAAATTTCAGAGGATTTGCATTTATGTTTCCGCTTAAGCGAAGTGTTCCTGCTGCATCTTTCGGGTTAAAATTAAGCGTGATCGCATCTCCGGTAACGGTAATACTGGCAACCATTTTAGCTGTGTCAGCCATTACGGTTGCTTTTAATTTATCCGGTTCGCCTTCCACTTTTAATTTTACCGTGTGATTGCCGCCGTAGGAAAGATCATAATTTCCGCGTACATCAATAGCGTTATAATCCAATATTTTATATGGGTTTCCCTGGATCCAGTTTTCGTAGATCAACGTTTTTTCATCAAACAGATCGCCGGAAGTAATAATGAAATTAGCAATCATCCCGGCTTTTAATTTCCCCAGCTTGTCCGATACATTCAGCATTTCGGCCGGAGTAACAGTGAGTGATTTTAACGCTTGTTTTTCCGATAAGCCATAAGAAATAGCTTTACGCATATTTTTCCAGAAATCTTTTTTGTCTTTCAGATCAGCAGTAGTGATCGCAAAAGGGATCACGTATTTTTCGAGCGCATACGGGTTCACCGGCGCCATTTCCCAGTGTTTTAATTCCGTAAGCGAAATGTTAGCGGCATCGTACGCATCTTCCACATCGTACGCCACCGGGAAGTTAAGCGGAATGATCAGTCTGCAATTGGCGGCTTTGATGTCGTCCAAACGCTGGTATTCATTACCCGAACCTTTCACGATGTACTGCATTTTAAACTCATCTCCGATTTTATCAGCGCGCATGATGTTAAGCTTATCGGTGCTTTCAAAGATCTGCGGAAGCGTTTGCAGGTTGTTAAATGCATCAAGCGAAATGTTGTATTCTTTTTTTGTTTTGTCTTTTTTGTACCAGTCGGCATCCAGGTAAGTCTGGCGCAGCAATGCAATGGCACCCATCAGCGACGAAGGATAATCCTGTGTGGAGCTTCCTTTATCGAAAGAATACATCGCGGCAGCTTTATCCAGCACCATCAATTCATTCTCGCGCCCGTCGGCCAGCGTTACCACCGCAGCCGAACCGCGTACAATCCCGTCTTTCTGGAAAGTAAGCACCGACCCGAATCCCATTCTGCGCATTTCATCAGCGGCTTTGCTATCGTCGGTAAAAATCTTGTTGGCCTCTGTTTCTGCTTTTACAGCGCCGTTCCAGCCGTAAGCACCTTTTACGTTGCTTTCCATTTGCGGCGGGCCCCACACCGGCATGCGTTTTATTTCCGGCATTCCGTAGGAAGTATAGGCATCAATCAGGCCCGGATACATCGTTTTTCCTTTCAAATCGTACACCACAGCGCCTTTAGGTACGGAAATTTTAGGCCCTACGGCGATGATAATTCCGTCCTTCACTACAAGAGTTCCATTGTCGATAGTGGTTTCCGGGTCCACCACAATTTTCACATTTGTAAATGCGTAGGTATTGTGATTTTTATTAGTGGTGCCGTTTACCGGAAATGTTTCGGTAACCTGTGCGATGCTGGTGCTACCGATTACAAGGGCAAGCAGTATAAATAGTTGTTTCATAGTTCCTGTTGGTTGCCGCCACATTTTAGCTCCTGTGGCACGACATTTTATCTGAATTTTAAGCCTAACAAAAATAGCATTTTAAACGAATAAACGTTTAAAAACGGATGAGCGGTAAATTCGCCGGATTTTTATTACTTTTGAATGGACAAAAAACAACCTTAGCCATGGAAAGAGCAATACTTTATACACACTTTGCAGTAGTAACACTTTTTTTACTGATTTACCTGATCAAGACATTCTTATTGTTAACAGATAAAAAAGAACAACTGATAAAATTTACAAAATCAGTAAAAGTTCCTGAAATGATCGTGAGTTTTTTATTCCTTGCCACGGGTATTTATTTACTGATACCATTGATAAAGATTGATGTAGTAAGCTCGCTGCTTATCATAAAAATAGTGGTTGTTCTGGCTTCCATTCCAATAGCGGTGGTAGGATTCAAAAAGCAAAACAAAATGTTGGCGCTCCTTGCTTTTATAATGATCGTAGCAGCTTTTGGATTAGGTGAAGTGAGCTATAAACAAAGATTACATCCAACAACAACTAATGATAATGTAGCGAAACCAGCTGATGGATTATCTGCCGATGGTCAACAAATATATTCAGCTAATTGCGCGAAATGCCATGGCGATGATGGAAAAGCAGGTGTGCTGGGAGCATCGGACTTATCGGTAAGCGCAATGGATGCGAATACAAAATTAGAGATCGTGAAAAATGGAAAAACTACAATGCCTGCATTTGCAGGACAGTTAAGCGATGAGCAGATTGGTGCAGTAGTAGGATACATCCAAACGCTGAAAAAATAATCCGGCGTTATTTAATATAAAACTAGAAATAGAACGAACAGTGTTTGAGACCGCGAAGAAACAGGAAACTGCCGTATTGGTAGGATTGATCAACAGGAGCCAGGATGAAGAGAAGGTCAGGGAATACCTTGATGAGCTTGAATTTTTAGCTGATACCGCCGGAGCGCAGATTTTAAAGCGCTATACACAACGGCTGGAGCATCCGGATTCACGGATATTTGTAGGGTCCGGAAAATTAAACGAGATCAAAGCATATGTAAAAGAACATGCCGTCGACATTGTTATTTTTGACGATGAGCTTACGCCTGCGCAACAACGGAACCTGGAGAAAGAAATAAAAGTTGATCCCAAACAAAAAGTAAAAGTGCTGGATCGCACCACGCTGATCCTTGATATTTTTGCAGCCCGTGCCCGCACAGCGCATGCAAAAACGCAGGTAGAGTTGGCGCAATACCAATATTTGCTACCGCGCTTAACCAAAATGTGGGATCACCTGGACCGTGTAAAGGGCGGGATCGGGATGAAAGGTGCCGGTGAAAAAGAGATTGAAACGGATAGAAGGATTGTGCGCGATCGTATTTCATTGCTGAAAGAAAAGCTAACGCTGATCGACAAACAAATGGAAACGCAACGCAAAAGTCGCGGCGAAATGATCCGCGTAGCGCTGGTTGGTTATACCAATGTGGGAAAATCCACAATCATGAATTTACTCAGCAAAAGTGAAGTGTTTGCCGAAAATAAATTATTCGCGACACTGGATACAACTGTAAGAAAAGTGGTGATCGAAAATTTGCCTTTTTTACTTTCCGATACAGTTGGATTTATCCGCAAGCTGCCTACCAACTTAATTGAATCCTTTAAATCCACGCTGGATGAAGTGCGTGAAGCCGATATTTTAATACACGTAGTGGATATTTCACACTCCGGTTTTGAAGACCAGATCGATGTGGTGACACAAACGCTTACGGATATTGGCGCTTCGGATAAGCCGGTATTGCTGGTATTTAATAAGATCGACGCGTTTACATTTGATGAAAAAGAAGCGGACGATTTAACGCCTGTTACTAAAAGAAATTTAAGTTTAGAAGATCTTCGCAAAACCTGGATGAATAAATTACATGCCGAATGTATTTTTATTTCTGCAGCTAACAAACAAAACCTCGATGAGTTCCGGAAGCTGCTGTATGACAGGATTAAAGACCTGCATCAGAAACGGTATCCGTATAATAATTTTCTTTATTGATCTTATTATTCGGGACGAATGTAAAATTTCCATAACGGTATAATCACCGTTTTTGCCGGAAGTCCCTGCGCTTTAACTTCAACACTACAATTGCTGATCGTAATTTTTCTATACACTTTGGAAGGAGGAATAATGCCGAAATTATACACCGGCCCGGTGATCATTTCTAGTGTGTCGCCGTTGATCGAAATCCCATAAGAATTGATCTTATACGTAACATTCTGATCGCAATTTTTTGTTCTTGCAAAAAGTCCTGCTGCAGCATGCAGCTGATCAAAGGTTAACGTATCTTTCACTTTATCAAAGATGCAAATCCCTAAAAAGATGTTGTCGCATCCCGATTTTTTAACTTTTATTGTTCCCGTTCCGCCACTTTTTTGTGAATACACCGTAGCAAAAGTAAAGAGGAGAATAATGGTGGCAAAAGTTTTCATAGAATGATGTTTTATCTGTATAACGCTTTTAACATCTTTTCGTCACGCTCATACACATCATTAAAAAAATGCAGCTCATGATATGCGTCGGCTTCCACCGTGTAATAATTAATGTAGATCGTGATCGGATGTTTGATGTACACATACTTTTGTTTTTCCTGTAAGAGATCCAGCATTAGCGAATCTTTCGGATATTTCACGCTGTCGTCGCGGATCAGGAAAGAAGCAAAGTCGATGAACTTTTCCAAACGTACACAACCATGGCTGAGTGCGCGCATCTCGCGGCCAAATAAGCGGTGATTATCCGTATCGTGCATGTACACGCCATACTTATTATTAAAATTGAATTTTAAAATTCCCAGCGAATTATCATCGCCTGTTTTCTGGCGCAATTTCCACGGAAAATAAGTTTTGGAATACCGCTTCCAATTGATCGTTTGCGGATCCACCACCATGTTGTTTCCGTCCAGCACTTCAAAATTTTTCTTGCGTAAATACGCCGTATCTCTTTTTAAGATCGGTAATAATTCTTTGGTAGCAATGCTAAACGGAACAGTCCAGTAGGGATAAATTAAAAAGTTGGTGATCGTGCTTTTTAACAGTGGCGTTTGTTTTTCCGGTTCCCCGATGATCACGCGGGAGCGCATTACCAGTGTATCATCTTCTGTTACATGCATCTCGAATTTCGGAATGTTTACCCACACATATTGTTTGTCGGCAGGTGCATCGCGCCAGCGCCAGCGTTCCATGTTCATCTCGATCTGGTGGATCACATCTTCTTTTGTCTGCTGTAATGCTTTAAATGTAAGCTTGCCGATCTTTCCGTCTTCCACCAGGTTGTGTTTGCATTGGAAATTTTTGACCGACTTGAACAGTTTGATGGAATCGTTGTGCGTAGTATCGTTAAAATAATCGTGGCTCGCGATCAGGCGTTTTGTTAAGCGCGCAGTAAAGGTGGTCGAATCAGATTCGCGGCTGGCAAGGCTATCCCAGTGAACGGTTTTAAATTCGTTCTTATAATTTTTTAACGACAGTTTTAAATTCTGGTATTGTTCATTTTTGGGTTCCAGCGAATTGATCAGTTGCCGCAGCCTGTTTTGATGGATCGCTATATTAACGAGCACCACCAGGTCAGTATCCAGCTTTTCGGGATGCCATTCCAGCGTTAAGCTATCCGGATTGAAACGGCCTTTGCTGGCGTGTACGGTAAATTTAAAAATAGCGTCGGTAAGTAACAGATCGGCATTCAATAATTTAACGGCGTCAAATTTATGAGTGGTACTGTCTTGTTCCGTTTTTAATAATTGATCGATTTTTGAAAAATGATAATCTTCCGCGATCAATCCAAATTCATCCGCATTTTTTAAAATAGAAAATAACGTATCGCCTTGTTTGGTCAGTTTCCCTTTATCCGTCCAGCTTACCGCGAACTTGTTTTTCGTGTAAAAATCAAGCAGGAATTTTTTTGCCACCAGCGTATCCTTATCGATTACCAATGATTTGGAAGTATCAACATCACTTAATTTTTCAGTCAGTAATTTTGTGACCTCCTGGTTTACAAGTTCGGGTTTGTCAACGAGCACAACAGCTTGTTTATCGCCTGCACATTTATTGCAGGAAGTAACACAAAGGAAAATAGCGGGTAAAATAAAAAGGTAGTAACGTCTCAAGCGCGTCAAGTAATAGTTTGTACAAATTTACTAAATTAGAATTAAATGGGTTTTCCAGTAAAATTGGCAATTTGAGGTGAATGAGCCCTAAAACGACTCCCGGTAATTAACAAGTTATTAACAATTGGGCGGAGTTTTTAACGAGCTGTTCTTTATGTAAAATATTTCCTTTTAATTTGGGCTTTCGCAAAATAAACGATAAAACCAGATTTAATGAAAATCAAAAATATTTTCTCTATAACTGTAGTGGTGGTAGCTGCAGTTATGGCTTTTAATACCAGTGCAACCGCACAGGTAAAATATCTTCCGGGTTATGTGATCATGCTGAATGGCGATTCATTGAAGGGAGAGATCAAAACAAACATGAAGCACGAGTTCGATAATTTCACAAAAGCATCGTACCGTAAAAAAGAAGGATCGGAGATCAAAACGTTTTCTCCGGCTAAGATCAAGGAATACTGTGTGGATGGGATCACCTTTGTTTCCCGCAACATTGACGGCGATCAGGTATTTGTAAAACGCCTGTCGAAAGGAACTGTAAATTTATATGAAGCACAGGTGGAAGTGTTGCAAATGAATGAGATCAAAGTAAAATCGGATTATTACATGGAAAAAGCGGGCGGTGAATTTGTAAAAGTAAAATCCAGCAAATTCAAAAAACAAATGACCGATGCGATGTCTGATAACCAGGAAATTGTAAAAGCATTGGAAGAAAAAAAATACGATTACGAAAACATTGTGGAAGTAGTGGATGCGTACAACAAAAAAGCATCGAACTAGTTTTTTACTGAAATTTTTAAAGATCCCGGTTTGCATTTGCAGGCCGGGATTTTTTTTGATTGAAAAACAAAATTAAAAAGCAAAATTCCACCACATAAGGCACAAAGAAGCACATAAGGCTGGGGTATAAAAAGAACCACAAAAGAAAACAAAAGAATCAAAAGACAAGCTGTGACATACCAATGTATATTTACACACAGTTTAACACTCCATATCTTTTGTTTTCTTTTGTGGTTTAAAAATTACACGTTGGAAAGTTACTGTTTGCCTTATGTGCTTCTTTGTGCCTTATGTGGTAGAAAAGGGGGGCGGGGGCACGCCAGTAAACTTCCAAGCAAATAATCTGTGAATCTGTGGCTAAAAACCGCGGATAACTGAAAAATTTCGGTTATTTTTAAGTTCTAAATTCAGAGAAAGAAAATCATGAGCGACCAGCCAAAGAAATTGTTTTTACTCGATGCATTTGCATTGATCTACCGCGCGTATTTTGCGTTTGCCAATAACCACCGCATTAACTCAAAAGGACTGAATACATCCGCAGTATTGGGTTTTACAAATACATTGCTGGAAGTATTGAAAAAAGAAAAACCAACGCACATTGCCGTTGTTTTTGATACAGCCGAGCCCACCGTGCGCCACGTGGAGTTTACCGAATACAAAGCCAATCGTGAAGAGATGCCGGACGACCTGCGTTTGGCAATTCCGTATATCATCCGGATCATTGAAGGTTTTCATATTCCGGTGATCGGGAAACCGGGCTATGAAGCGGATGACGTGATCGGTACGTTGGCGAAAATGGCGGAGAAAGAAGGGTATACCACTTATATGATGACGCCCGACAAGGATTACGGGCAATTAGTTTCGGAAAATATTTTTATCTACAAACCGGCGCGTTTGGGCAATGGTGTGGAGATCATGGGTGTTCCGGAAGTTTGTAAAAAATGGGAAATTGAAAATGTCAGCCAGCTGATCGATATTCTTGGATTAATGGGCGATAAGGTGGACAACATTCCGGGAATCCCGGGAGTGGGTGAAAAAACAGCGATCCAACTGATCAAGGATTTTGGAAGCATTGAAAATTTACTGGAAAATACCGATAAGCTGAAAGGAAAATTAAAAGAAAAAGTAGAACAGAACAAAGAAAAAGCAATCCAGTCGAAATGGCTGGCGACCATCATTTGCGATGTTCCGGTAGAATTTGATGAGCATGCTTTGGAAATGGGCGAACCGAATAAAGAAGCATTGCGCGAATTATTTACAGAGCTGGAATTCCGTCGCCTGGCCGAACAAGTGCTGGGAGAAACGATCACTACAAATACGGCTGACATTCCTAAAACGAAATCAACATCCGCGAAAGCGAAAAAACAGGATGCTTCACAAATAAATATGTTTGGAGAAGGAGCAGCAACAATTACGGTTGAAGTGGAGATTGATGTGGTGGAAGCACCAAAAGTATACAAAACGATCAAAGAAACCGCGCATAATTACCATGTTGCAGAAACAAAAGAAAGCCGCGAACAGCTGATTATGCAGCTTTCGCAGCAGCCAGCTATTTGCTTTGATACGGAAACCACGGGACTAGATGCCAACAATGTGGAGTTGGTAGGAATGTCGTTTGCATTTAAAACCGGGGAAGCGTATTACGTTCCGGTTCCGGCTAATCATGATGAAGCACAGCTGATCGTGAACGAATTCAAACCATTGTTTGAAAACGAAAAGATCATGAAGATCGGGCAGAATATTAAATACGATCTTTCTGTTTTGAAATGGTACGGTGTGGAGATCAAAGGAAAATTGTTTGATACCATGATCGCGCACTTTTTGATCCAGCCGGAAATGCGCCACAACATGAATGTACTGGCGGAAACATATTTAGGCTATTCGCCGGTATCGATTGAGGCGCTGATCGGAAAAAAAGGAAAAGATCAGCTGACCATGCGCGATGTAGCGTTGGAAGATATTAAAGAATATGCTGCGGAAGATGCGGATATCACGCTGCAATTAAAAGATAAATTTGAGCCGATGCTGCACGACGGACAGATCACCAAATTGTTTGAAGAAATTGAGATTCCGCTGATTCCTGTGCTTGCCGCGATGGAAAAAGAAGGCATTGCACTGGATAAAAATGCGCTGAAAGATATTTCGCTGGCATTGCAAACAGACATTGCTACGGTGGAAAATGAAATTCAGCAATTGGCTGGTGGGCCGTTCAATGTTTCATCACCGAAACAGGTAGGAGAAGTGTTGTTTGAAAAATTGCAGATCATTGAAAAACCTAAAAAAACAAAAACCGGTCAGTATGCAACCGGTGAGGAAGTATTGGTGAAACTGGTTGGCAAGCATGATATCGTTGGGAAAATTTTGGATTACCGCGAATTAGTGAAATTAAAAAATACGTATGTGGATACATTGCCCGAACTGGTAAACCCACGCACCGGCCGCATTCATACATCGTACAACCAGGTGGTAGCAGTAACGGGGCGCTTGAGTTCGGATAATCCCAATCTGCAAAACATCCCGATCCGCACCGAGCGTGGCCGCGAGATTCGTAAAGCATTTACGGCACGCAATGAAAATTATATCTTGTTGTCTGCCGATTATTCGCAGATTGAATTGCGCATTATTGCTGAATTAAGCGGAGATGTTGGAATGATAGAAGCATTTGCATCCGGCCAGGACATTCACGCCGCTACAGCAGCAAAAGTATACAATGTGCCTTTGGAAGAAGTAACTTCCGATCAGCGCAGGAATGCGAAGATGGTGAATTTTGGGATCATCTATGGGATTTCTGCTTTCGGACTTTCCGAGCGCTTGAACATTCCGCGTAAGGAAGCCGCAGAGATCATCACCAATTATTTTGATAAATATCCGCGCATCAAAGCATACATGGATGAAAGTATTGAGCTGGCAAAAGAAAAAGGATACGTGGAAACGATCATGGGACGCAGGCGTTATCTGCGTGATATTAATTCACCGAATCATACCGTGCGAGGTTATGCAGAGCGAAATGCTATCAATGCGCCCATCCAGGGGAGTGCTGCCGACATGATCAAGATTGCAATGATCAACATTCACAACGATTTTATTGAACAAAAACTGCAATCAAAAATGTTACTGCAGGTGCACGATGAGTTGGTGTTTGATGTGTTGAAAGAAGAAGTGGATGTGGTAAAGGGAATTGTTTCCAACCGTATGCGAAACGCAATTCCGTCCTTAAAAGTACCAATGGAAATTGGAATGGGAACGGGGTATAATTGGCTGGAAGCACATTAGCGGATATTGGATGTTTGACTGTGTATTATAAAACTAAAAGGAGAATCATATAATGATTCTCCTTTTTTACAAATTAAAAGTTCTTTTTTTCTTTTACACACAGTCCAACATCTAAATCTTATAATCCTTAATCATGTAATCCTTAATCAATATATCTGTTGGGATCTTCAAATTATCATGCAGCAACCGGATCATTTCCAGTGTGAGCTTTCTTTTTTTATTCAGGATTTCGCTTGCACGGCTTTTTAACCCAACTACTTTTGCAAGATCAGTTTGGTTGTAACCCAATTGTTCCATACGAAATTTGATCGCTTCGATCGGATCAGGTAAATCAACAGGAAAATGTTCATCCTCGTATTTCTCAATAAGGATTCCTAAAATCTCCAACTCATCGCCTTCGGCGGAATTTTTTTTTGCATCAAAAATTTGCTCCAGCCTTGCAAGAGCATTCTGATAATCTTTTTTTGTTTTGATCGGTTTGATTGTCATGGCTTAAATTTTAGTTGCGTCAATTTTATCGTATTCTGCATGTGTTCCTACAAACCGGACCCACACCATCTGGTAATCGTAATTTATTCTTACAATGATCCTGTACGTATTTCCTTTAATATTAAAAACTACGCGGTTATCATTCAGAAAGCTTGCACCGGGGTATTTCTTTTTGATTTCCTTTGGTGATTTCCATTTGCTGGTATCTGCCTCGCGAAACCATGCTTTTAATTGTTGTTCACTGTCGGAATGTTTTTCCCAAAACTCCCTCAATACTTTCTTCGAAATTACTCTCACCTTCTTTTTACGTTTACAAAGTTAATAAAAGTTCCCGGTCTGGGAACTATTTTTCAATTTTTTTTTCACCAACAATCAATTACCTGATCATTGGCCTGACAGAAAAAACGATGAAACCTTTATGGATAGTAATTATTAGGAATGTGTCCTGTATCTAAAATAATGAACAGATTTTAAATATTAACTTTTATTAAGTCTAACATCTAATCTCTCCCCATCTGAAATCTAGAAATGGTATCCTTTAAAATTTTTGGTGAATTCTTCCGGCGCAATCACCGGGTTGATCTGCAGGTCGTGGTATTCGTAGGTTTCATAAAGTCCTTTGTCATCAAAGACTTTATTGTTTACCGGCAGCATATATTCTTTATCGATCAGTAATAGCGTAAGTTTTGCGTAAGCATTCGGAACTTTGATCACTTGTCCTTCTCTTACATCATTGTACCAGTCGATCTTCGGATTATTTTCCAGCACCATGTATTCGCTCACGTGCAATTTGCGGGAAAGGGTTGTTACATTTTCTCCTTTTTTTACAGTGTAATCCACCCAGGCATAATCCGGGAACGAAATGGACAATTTATAACAATCGCGGCCGTCGTATTTTTCTTCACCCAGCACTTTAAAATATTTATCAAGGTTATCGCCAGAGCGGCGTAATCCGTCCTTTAAAATATCCGCAAGGTATTGGTAGCCCATTTCATGGATAGTATGGTGCTGATCTTTGCGCATCAGCGAGCCATATGTATCCAGGTTTAAATCAATGTACGGAAAAGCATTTGGGTTTACCAGCGCTTCGCCGTTATTTTGCCCTTGTAGCCACAACACTTCCACACCGCGGATATTCAGGTATAATTTGCGTGGGGAGATCTGTAGTTTTACTTTTGATTCCGTATGCTGCATGCGGCCTTTGATGCGCTCATTGCATTGCAGGCTGTAACGCAGTGTTTTTACATTGTCCACTGCATCGAAGATCTTATCAATAAATTCCCTGTTGTTGGATTCAGCTGTGCCCCGCATCTTAAAAGAAGTGGAAGTTCCTGCGATGAGCAAGAGCGCTGCAAAAAAGAGTATATGTCTGATCCTTAATTTCATTCCAAAAATTTAACGGGCTGCAAAGTTAATCTCATTTTTAAATTAACGTTAAATTAATTTCATTAAAAAAGGGTTTAATAACGATAGTCTTTATAGGATTTTGAAAATTCATTTTCCGCAAAAGGCTTGTTAATATTGACGAACGTAAAATCATAGCTTTCAAAAAGCCCTTCTTCATCGTAAATTTTAATGCTGAGCGGTAATGCCGTTTTTTTCTCGATATACACAATGGCTTTATTGGCATACGGAGTAGGGATTTTCAGCTTTTTGCCTTCCTTGATGGTACCGAAATAGCTTGACAGATCGTTGATGTGCCGGATCTTAAAATCGCTGGTATTCAGCTTTTGCGAGATACTGGTCACCGTTTCGCCTTTGCCGGTAATGTAATCCACATATTTGTATTCGGGATAATTGATCACCACCTGGTGACAATCCTTGTTGTCGTATAAAATGCTGCCCGCATATAAAAAATGTTTGTCGAAGTCTTTTGGCGCCTTAATAATGGTATTGGCAATGGTCAATCCCACAAATTGAAATCCCAGGTCGAAAATAGTATGATGCTGGTCCTTGCGCATCATGCTGCCATACGGATCCAGGTTGAAGTTCATGAACGGCATTGCGCTCGCATGCACCAGCGCATCGTTATTATTGGTGCCTTGCACCCACAATACTTCAATGTTCTTTTCAGGATTAAAAAAGTAGATCTTTTTCGGATTGGTGTTGATCTTGATGTTCGATTGCGCAAACAGCAAATGTCCGTCCACCCGTTCAGTGGATTTTACCGTATACCGCTGCGTTTTAATGATCTTGATGCTATCGATCATCTGGCTGATGATTTCCCTGCAGGTAATAGTTTTAGTGGGTGCAGTATCAGCGGCGGTAAACGTATAAATCAGTAAAAAACAAATGAAAACCCGTACAAAATGCATAGTTACAAACATACAAAAAAGCGTTCGTTTTAATTACTAAATTCGTGCAAAACAAAGCGAAGAGATGAAGATCATCGGAATTATTCCTGCCCGTTATGCAAGCACCCGTTTTCCGGGAAAACCACTGACCGATATTGGTGGAAAATCAATGATCCAACGCGTGTACGAACAGGCGAAAAAATCGCGGAAATTAACGGATGTAGTGGTGGCAACGGATGACGCCCGGATCGGGGAACATGTAAGATCCTTTGGCGGTAACGTGGTAATGACCTCGGAAGCGCATCAAAGTGGTACCGACAGGTGCTTTGAGGCCATTCAAAAGTTTGATGCTACGGCAGATGTAGTGATCAACATTCAGGGCGATGAACCATTCATCCACCCGGAACAGATCAACCTGGTGGCTTCGTGTTTCAATGCAGGAGAGGTACAGCTGGCTACGCTGGTGAAAAAGATCAGCACCAATGAGGAATTGCTCAATGTAAATACGCCAAAAGTGCTGCTGAACAAAAAAATGGAAGCTATTTATTTCAGCAGACAAACCATACCGCACATTCGCGGGAAAGAACAGTCGGAATGGCTCAACCACTTTACGTTTTACAAGCACGTCGGTATTTATGCCTATCGTACTGCGGTTTTAGCCGAAATTACCGCTTTAAAACAGTCGCCGCTGGAGCTTGCCGAAGCGCTGGAGCAGTTGCGCTGGATTGAGAATGGTTATAAATTAAAAGTTGAGGTGACTGATTTAGAGAGTGTTGCGGTAGATACCCCGGATGACCTCAAAAAACTGGACAAATTTTTATAAAATTGTTGTATTTTCACATCCCCAAATGCAAAAAGTGGATAAACATATCAGCGAATTATTATACGGGCACGATTGTGTGATTGTGCCGGAGCTGGGTGGATTTGTAGCGAATTATGCGCCTGCAAAAATTCACCCCGTGCAACATTCGTTTACGCCACCTTCCAAGAACATTGTTTTTAATAAAAACTTAAAAAACAACGATGGTTTACTGGCTAACCAGATCGTTACTACCGAAAATAAAACCTACCCGGAAGCATTAAAATACATTCAGCATTTTGTGGAGAATGCAAACCTGCAGCTGAAAAAAGGAAGCAAAGTGAAGATCGATGAAGTAGGGACCTTGTTTTTAGATGTAGAACGTAATATCCAGTTTGAACCGGATACCAAAACCAACCATTTGCCGGATGCTTTTGGCTTGGCTGCATTCCAGTCGCCAGCTATAAAGCGCGACAACATTAGCAAACGCATTGAAAAAGAATTCAAGGACCGTGGAGCTGTTCCGGCCGAACGCAAAAAAATAAATGTAAAGCGTTATGTCGCACTAGCGATTGCCATGCCGCTGATCTTTGCAATGGTCTGGATCCCTTTAAAAACAGATTTGTTAAAGCACATCAATTACGCCAGCTTAAATCCCTTTGCTTCAAAAGAAGTGAAAACGGTTACGCCGGATGTTCCCAAAAATACCACGCTTGTGGTGATCGCGCCTGTTAAAAAAGATACAGCGGCAATGCCAGCAAATGCTGCTGAAACGCTGGCAACAACTACAACTGTAGAGCCTGTAAAACCTGATACAACAAGAGTTGTAACTGCGCCGCCGGTTAATGTAGATTATAAATTTCATTTAGTGGCCGGTTGCTTCCAGATCGAAAACAATGCGGTAAAATTTGTAGCATCGTTACAATCGCAAAACATTGCTGCGTCCATCATCGGACAAAATGATAAAGGATTATTTGTGGTAAGCTGCGGCGATTTTGCTACGCGTAAAGAAGCAAATGATCAATTGGAAATCCTTCGTAAGTCACAGCCGAATGCATGGCTTTATAAAAATTAATGATAAATGCTGAATTATAAATGAATTTATAATTGTCATTTTTCTTCTCTTGTTTATTTCCGGAAATTTTATTGATAAGTGCTCTAATCCTGGAACTGTCATCCCGCACCTGTTACGGGATCTCGTAAATGTTAGCAGATGAGTTAACTGTGTGTAGTGGAACGCAGATTCGTTAAGATTTTAAAAATAAAAAATGATCGCCGTTGGCGTGTTATGATTTCTTTATGATTTGATTCGAGTACAAATCATGATAATACTAAAATTAATAATTCGATTCGTCATCCCGTGCTTGACACGGGATCTCATGAATGTTTGCAATTTTATTTATAATTCATCATCTATCATCTATAATTCCTTTTCACCATTCTCTTTCTTCTCTCTGCTTTTTTTATAGATCCTGATCGCCAGCATCAATGTTGCTGCAAAGACAATCAGTGCGAGCATCCCCCAAACGAAATCTGTGTTGTTTTTCAGTACAATTAGAAAGACGATTGCTACTAAAAATAGTGTAGCTACTTCATTCCAGATTCTAAGTTTAAAAGATGTGGATTTTACCTCATCTCTTTGCAATTGTTTAAAAAATACATGAGATTGGAAATGATATAAAATTAGTCCTCCTACAAAGCATAATTTTAAAATAAAATAAGCTTCTTTTAAAATTCCCGGCGCCTCCCAAACCATCCATGTTCCGAATACAATAGTTAAAATCATTGAAGGCCAGGTAATCCCATACCAAAGCCTTTTTTCCATGATTTTATACTGAGCCTGTAAAATACTTTTTTCAGGTTCAGCCTTTTTTTCAGCTTCGGTATGATAAATAAATAACCGGATTATATAAAATAAACCAGCAAACCAGGTTACAACAAAAATGATATGTAATGCTTTAAGATATCCTAAGTTCATAGTTAGTTGTATTTAAATTTAATGCAAAGTTACAAAGTATCAGGTATTAAGACGTATAGTCTTTTGCTTTTCTTTTGTGCCTTTTGTGGTAGAAATTCTCACTATCTTTGTCGAAAATTTTGAAGAAATGAAAGCCAAAACACCGAAAGAATCGTTAACCATTCAAACACAAATGGTATTGCCGAATGATACCAATACATTGGGAAATTTATTCGGCGGACAATTATTGCAGTGGATGGACATTGTTTCTTCGATTGCTGCACACCGCCATTGCCGCAGGGTAGTGGTAACCGCTTCGGTAAATAATGTATCATTCAACATGCCGATCAATCACGCCAGCTTATTGACCATGGAAGCGAAGGTTTCCCGCGCATTTTCCTCTTCTATGGAGGTTTTTATTGATGTGTGGGTAGAAGATCCCGTTACAGGCGAAAAGAAAAAATGTAACGAAGCCATTTATACATTTGTTGCTGTGGATCAAAACGGTTCTCCTTTGCCGGTTCCCGAGCTGATCCCGGAAACGGATGAGGAAAAACAACGCTTTGCCGGTGCTTTGCGCAGAAAACAATTGAGCTTGATCTTAGCCGGTAAAATGAAACCGGAGGATGCTACTGAACTGAAAGCATTGTTTGCTTAGTATCTCTTTGAACAATTTCAATCTTGCAGGTCAATGGCAAGAACCATTGTAATATAATGGCACGAGTGAGACACTCGCGCCTGCCCCGACTTCCCTGTGCAACTCTTTTTAACTCCGTACCTCTGTGTTAAAACGCGTTTTCATCAATCTCCCGCATGCACTTAAAATGGCCTTTCGGGCATTTATCATAACCGATCTTGGAGCAGGGGCGACAAGACAATCCGGTCACCTCTACTATTTTTGAAGCAGGAGCCGGAAGGTAAGGCGTAAAGCCAAATGCAGGAACCGTATTTCCCCACACCGAAATAATTTCTTTTTTGAAAGCCGCTGCAATGTGCATCAGGCCTGTATCGTGAGTAATTATTTTTGTTGCGTTTTTAATAATGGAAGCCGACTGGTTTAAATTATAAATTCCGCAAGCATTGTAAATATTGGTGCCTACAGCGTTTTCAATTTCTGCTCCACGCGCAGCATCTTCTTTTCCACCCAATAAAATAATCGGTTGATTGAGTTTTTTACAGATAGAGATTATTTTTTCTACCGGTAATTGTTTTGTAAAATGTTTGGCACCGATCACAAAACCAATGTATCCCTGCCCGACTGCGTCATTCAGGCGGGCATTTTGATGAGATGCTGGAAGTGAATTACTATTTATTTCATCTTTTTCAGGAATAAAATAATCAAGTCCTTTGTTATCGTTTTTTATTCCCATCGGCTCCAGCAGCTGCATGTAGCGATCCACTACATGGACTGCAGGCATTTTATTGATCTTGAAATTTACCAGCAGCCACTTTTTAAAATTTAACTTTTTAAACGCCGCAGACGGTTTTCCCAATTTCATTTTTACCTGCGAGGAGCGCAAATTATTATGCAGGTCGAATACAAAATCAAAGTTTTCTTTTTTCAGATCCGCGATCACTTCGTTCACATCCTTTTCAATGCAATGCACTTTTGTGATGTAAGGATTATTTTCTAAAATTCCTTTGAAGGATTTTTTGGTAAGATAGTGGATCTCAAAATCGGCAGAGTGTTTTTTTAAACAGCGTACAACCGGCGTTGTAAGCACAATGTCGCCGATAGAACTAAACCGTATGATCAGGAATTTTTTCAAATCTTATTTTTCCGAATAGATCACTTCCAGCAATGTTTGTCCAACAGCTTTTAATGTGTTCTTATCAATGATGCTCATGTTGTCCTTATGCGTATGGTGATAATCGCCAAAACCGCCCGTTGCAGGGTTGTATTCAATAATATCCAGGCAGGTGACGCCTGCTTTATTTATATAGATGTGATCATCCACGCCAACAAACTGGCGGGTTTGCGATACAAAATAATTTCCGTAACCGATCTCACTTGCTGCTTTCCATACTTTATCCACTGCTGCTCCGGCAAGGCTCACCGACTGGCTTTCCTTCGGGAATGTGGCATTTGGAGCGCCCACCATATCCAGCAATACCCCAAAATTGGCGTAATAATTTGATGGTATTATATTTTTTGCCCAATATTGTGTTCCCAGGCACCAGGTATCTTCACTGCCACCATCTTCGCCGTAATCTTCCATATCAAAATACATAATATCTACACCAATGTTTGGTTTGGCACCGCTTACATTGCGGGCAATTTCCAGCGCCAGTCCTACGCCGCTTGGGCCATCGTTGGCGCTGTCAAATGGTTTGTCCTTGTCCTTTGTATCCGAATCGGCCCAGGGACGGCTATCCCAATGCGAACACAACATGATCCGGCTTTGTACACCGGGATTAAATTGTGCAATGATATTTTTAAGCGTGAATTGTTTTTTATCAAATGTTTGTATCGTTCCTGTTTGAACTGTTACTGTGAATCCGTATGATTTTAATTTAGCCACCAGATAATCCGCGCACTTTTCATGTGCTGCCGTTCCCGGAATGCGTGAGCCAAAATCTACCTGCGCTTTTACAAATGTGTAAGCCGAATCGGGATTGAATACCGGCGTTGGCACTTTTGCAACAGCAACCGTTTTTACCGGTGTTTCTGTAACCGGTGCTTTCGGCTCGTTTCCGCAGGAAGCTAAAAATGATGCAGCAAAGATTATCGGGAAATAAATGTGGGATCTATTCTTCAATCGACCAGGTAACGCCATCTTTTGTGTCTTTAATGGTAATTTTATATTTAGCAAGATCATTTCTTAATTTATCCGAAGCCGCAAAATCCTTGCGTTCTTTTGCATCCTTGCGAATGTCGAGGATCACTTCCATCACACCTTTCAGCGCGGTATCATTTCCGCTGTTGGATTGTTCGGATTTTAAGCCCAATACATCAAACACAAAGCTGTGCATCATGCTTTTTAACGTAGCCAGATCATCTGCAGTAATGGTTTCTTTGCTATCATTTACCGAATTGATAATGCGTGCGCCTTCAAACAAATTAGCTACCAGAACAGGCGCATTAAAATCATCGTTCATGGCATCGTAACATTTCTGTTTCAGGTCGGCAATGTTGGAAGTGGATGTATCTGCAGTTTTTAATTTGTCTAGTAATTTGATCGCGTTCATCAACCGCGCGTATCCTTTTTCCGAAGCCTGTAATGCTTCATTCGAGAAATCAAGCGTGCTGCGGTAATGCGTTTGCATCATAAAAAAGCGAACAGCCATCGGGCTGTAGCCTTTTTCCAAAAGTGCGTGGTTGCCGGTAAATAATTCGCCGGGCAAAAATCCGTTACCGGCGCTTTTCGACATGCGCACGCCGTTTACCGTAAGCATATTGGTATGCATCCAGTAATTTACAGGCGCTTTGTGGTTGCATGCCTGCGATTGTGCAATTTCATTAGTATGGTGCGTGGCCTGCAGATCCATTCCGCCGCCGTGAATATCAAATGTATCTCCTAAGTATTTGCTGCTCATGGCCGAGCATTCGATGTGCCAGCCCGGAAATCCCCAGCCCCAGGGCGAAAGCCATTTCATTAGCGTTTCCGGCTTTGCAACAATCCATAAGGCAAAATCCAGGCGTCCGTTTTTTTCATCCTGACCGCCCAGCTCACGCGTGCCTTCCAGTAATTCTTCCAGCTTGCGGTTAGTAAGCTGTCCGTACGAAAATTCCTTATTGTATTTTTCCACGTCAAAATAAACCGTTCCGTTTTTTTCATACGCGTAGCCGTTCGCTATAATTTCCTTGATCATTTCGATCTGTTCGCAGATGTGCCCGGTTGCAGTAGGTTCAATGCTTGGCGGTAGTGCATTAAATTCGCGCATCACGTCGTGAAAACCCAATGTGTATTTCTGCACGATCTCCATCGGCTCCAGCTGTTCCAGTTTTGCTTTTTTCGTAAATTTGTCATCGCCTTCGTCACGGTCGCCTTCCAAATGGCCTGCATCCGTAATATTCCGCACGTAGCGCACTTTAAAGCCCAAATGCAGCAGGTAACGATAGATCAGGTCGAAAGAGATAAATGTGCGGCAATTGCCCAAATGCACATCGCTGTATACGGTAGGGCCGCATACATACATGCCAGCCATACCGGAATTGATCGGCGTAAATTTTTCTTTGGAGCGTGAAAGGGTATTGTATAGCGTTAATTCGTTTTGCATAAAAAAAATGGACTTATGAGTGTTTCATAAGTCCAAAGATATTAAGTTTTTTAGGATTTTTTGGCGCGTGGCCTATTTATCTTCCACTACAGCGTCACCCACATATTTTCCGTCTTTGTACACTGCAATACGGTTAAGGATCCCGTCACTGTCATAATAATATACTTTACCATCCATCAAACGGCTTTTTGAGAATGTTCCGTCTTTTGTTATCTGCCTGTTAGAGTTGTATAGTGTCCAATGTCCTTCACCGTTAAATGGTTTTCCAAGATTGTCTTTTTCGTCTTTTTTAGGAATGATCGGTGGCGCTGCAACAACCTCTTCAGGTTTAGGAGCTACAATTGGTTTTTTAGGCTCAAACGTTTTGGTTTTTGCAGGATCAATGTTTCCGTCAGAAAAGTTTTTTATCGATTTAATATCGCCGTTCGGGTAGTATTCTTTTAACTCGCCAGCCTCTTTTCCTTCCGCCCAGTTTCCTTCGATCATTACCTGTCCGTTCTCATGGTAATATACCTGCGGGCCTTCGCGTTTACCGGATGCATTGAATTTAAATGCCTGTTGTACCTGTCCGTTATCGTAATAAAGCTTGTAATCACCAATCCAGCGGTTGTTTTTCCACATCCCCTCTTCCTTGATCTTACCGTTTTCATTATACATTTTGGCGTATCCGCTAGGGCGGTTGTTCTCGTAAGTGATTACGCTTTTAATGTTTTTATTGCAGTAATATTCTTTCCATGGACCGGTTTTTTTGCTGTCGATGTATTTTCCTTCTTCCACTACCTGGTCGTCGGTATAGCAGGGTTTATGCAATGTTGCATTAGTAACCACCCATTTGCCTTGTTTTTTACCGGTGGCATCAGTCACGTTTATAGTATCTTTTCCGGATAGCTCAAACGACTGTGCAACGGCAATCTTGCAGGCAACAAATAACAATATCAAAACAACTTTTCTCATTGGAGTACGGTAATTTTTTGTTTAGTTTAGTTAAGCTAAGTTATAACTCTTTTTACATCCTTGTCAATTCTTTTAGACCAACATGATTTATAAATCGATAAAGATAGCCAACGGCGTTTTACGTGAGGTTATCCTAAAAGTTACACTACAAAAGCACATTTTTAAGATTTTTTATCATGTCGTCCGTCATACTCTTCAAATCATATTCGGGCTGCCATCCCCAATCCTTCGCAGCCTCTTTCGCATCAATGCTTTGCGGCCAGCTATCGGCAATCTGCTGGCGCGAATCCGGAGCGTAGGAAATGGTAAAACCGGGTACATGTTTCCGGATCTCAGCAGCTAAATCGTTGGGTGAAAAACTAAATCCTGCCAGGTTATAGCTGGAGCGGATCTTTACGGTACCGGGATCGGCCTGCATGATGCCTATGGTGGCTTTAATGGCATCCGGCATGTACATCATGGGTAATATGGTGTTTTCCGACAAAAAGCACTCGTATTTTCCGTTTTTTAAGGCTTCGTGGAAAATGTGCACGGCGTAATCGGTAGTACCTCCGCCCGGAGCGGATTTCCATCCGATAAGGCCGGGATAACGCAGGCTGCGCACATCCACATTGTATTTATTAAAATAATATTCGCACCAGCGCTCACCGGCTTGTTTGCTGATCCCGTAAACAGTGCTGGGCTCCATTACGGTAAATTGCGGGGTATTTACTTTTGGGGTATTCGGGCCAAAAACAGCGATGGAGCTGGGCCAGTATACTTGTTTGATGATCTTTTCTTTGGCAAGGTCGAGGACGTTGAATAAGCCCTGCATGTTGAGGTCCCAGCCGAGTTTCGGCATTTTTTCGGCCGTAGCGGATAACAAGGCGGCCAGTAAATAGACCTGGGTGATTTTGTGGCGTTTTACGATCTCCAGCAGGCCTTGTGCATTCATTACATCAATCACTTCAAAAGGGCCTTCTTTTGCCTGTTCGGTTACTTTTACATCGGAAGCGATCACTCCATCGATCCCGTATATTTCCCGCAGGTTTTGTACCAGTTCCGTTCCGATTTGTCCGGACGAACCAATCACTAATATTTTTTCACTCGTTCGCATAGCTTTGTATAAATTGAAAGGCTAAATATCATTATTAAATCCGAAATAAAAAATAGTTTTTTCAGGGTATTTTACCACTAAGGCACTAAGGGCACTAAGGTTTTTGTAAGTAAGGTTTTAATACTTACAAATTTGATTTAAAGAAATAGAAAATGGGGGGGGCTTAGTGTTTCTTAGTGCCTTAGTGGTAAAGGCTACACCGCAACGCCGATCACGCACACGTCATCGATCTGTTCGAAGCCCTGACGCCAGCTTTCAAAGAAAGTATCCATGGAGCTTTTTTGATCAGCCATTGGCTTGGCGTGATTATCCAGCAGGAGCTTGCGGAAGTGATTGTATTTTAATTTTTTGCCTTGCGGACCGCCAAACTGGTCGGCATAACCGTCGGAAAAGAGGTACAATTTATCGTTTGATAATAAATCAATTTCGTGGTTGGTAAATTCATAATCGGCCTGACCGAGGAAATTCCCGATCGGGAGCTTATCGCCTTTAATTTCCAGCACTTCGTTGTTACGGATGATGAACAAAGGATTAAAAGCGCCTGCAAATTCCAGCTTGTTATTTTCCAGGTCGATGGAGCAAATGGCCATGTCCATTCCATCGCGGATCACAGAATCTTCCACACGCTGGCGGAGTGTGTGCGTTATTATTTTATTAAGCTCGGTGAGGATCTCAGAAGGTTTGGTATAATTGTATTCGTTCACGATCTGGTTCAATCCGTTGAACCCGATGATGCTCATGAAAGCACCCGGAACGCCATGCCCGGTACAATCCACCACGGCAAATAAAATTTTGTTCTCTTTGCGTTCCACCCAGTAAAAATCGCCGCTCACAATGTCTTTTGGTTTGTATAATACGAACGAGTTTTTCAGCAATCCTTTTACCATATCTTCCCCCGGAATGATAGCTTCCTGGATACGTTTGGCGTATTTGATACTGTCCGTAATGTGCTTGTTTTTTGCTTCGATCACTTCCTTTTGTTTTACCACTTCGGAAGTGCGTTCCTTTACTTTTTCCTCCAGGTTTTCCACCAGGTTGGCATTCTCCAATGCAATGGCCGTATAGGTAGCCAGCGTTTTTAAAATATCAAGATGTAAAGGTTCGTATGCATTTTTTGTAAAGCTTTGCGCGGTGATCACACCCACTACACGCTCGCCGATGATCATCGGGCAAAACAACAGGGAGTGGGGCATATCGCCGGAAGGCACCACAATTTTTTTCGTGTAACGGGGATATTCGTTGAGGTTATCGTTGATGAAGATCTCCTTTTTATTTTTCACGCACCACACCGAATAATTATCGTCGTTGCTCATGGAAACCGTGAGCGGCTCCAGCAATTCGCCGCTTTCCATTTCGTAGCGGTATTCAATTTCTTTTCGTTTGGAATGATAGATGCGGATGCCAAAACAATCGGCATTCATAAGCTGGCTTACATTTTCATGGAGGCTTTGAAAAATAGAATCAAAATCCACGCTGGAAATAATTTGTTGTCCGATCACGCTTAACAAGCGGGTGTTATCATGTGAGCGCTCGATCTCTTCTTTTTGTTTTACCACTTCGCGGGTGCGTTCCACCACGCGCTCTTCCATGCGTTCGTATTGCGTGGCATTTTCGATGGCAATACCGCAATAGATCGCCAGATTTTTTACAATGTTCACATGATATTCGCTGTATGCGTTTTTCTGAAAACTTTGCACGGTAATTACGCCGATCTTTTTATTGCTTACGCGAAGCGGCAGGTAAATCAGCGAGTTCACCGATTCACCCACCACGGGTTTCATTTTTTTCTTGATGTATTTTCCGGCTTCCACTTCAAAATCGTTGATCACAATTTCTGTTTCACGGTTAAAACAAAGAGAAGCCATGCGGTTTTCATCGGCCAGGTCGTAGCCGGATGATTCCAGCACTTCGCCTTTTTCAATATAGCCGGGGAAGATCAGTGATTGTGCATTTTCCGTGACAACGCCAATCCCAAATCCGGGTGCATCCATCATGTTATTAATGATCTCGTACACGGTTTTGTTGATGCTTTCGATGCTGAGCTGTGCGGTAATGGTTTTACCGAGATCGCTCAGTAATAAAAGGTCGTTGGAAAGTGTTTCCAGCTCTTTATTTTTAGAGCTGAGCAATTCTTTTTCCTGCTCCATTTGCGTGATGCGAATCTGCATCTCGGCGCTCTTCATTTTCTGCTTGTTTTTCTCGCTGAAAAATTCTTCTTTGTAATGGTAGTATTCTTTAAAATGTGCAACAAATTTTGATATGTCGTGCTGTTTTTCGTAATAAGCAGCAAGCATTTCATGCGTTTTGTAAATAACTTCCTTTGCGCCAATTGCCAGGGAAATTTCCAATGCTTTGTTGAGCTGTGCTAATGCTTCCCCCCAGTTTTTTTTCTTCATGTACAGCTCGCCCAGCTGTAAATGCGTTTCGGAAATACCGGCTTTAAAATCCAGCTCCTGGCGGATGATAAGACTTTCCTTAAAATATTTTTCTGCGTTGGTAAGGTCGTTGATGGAAAAATACATTTTTGCCAGTCCGTCGATCGCGTATGCTTCCACATGTTTTAAGCCAATGGAGCGGGCTGTATCCAAACTATCTTTTTTATAAATAATGGATTGTTCAATGTCTTTGAGGTTAAAATATGCGGAACCAATTCCGTCCTGGATACGCGACATTAGATCTTTATCGCCCAGCTTTTCGGCGAGGCTCAATCCTTTTTTGAGAATGTCGACTGCTTTTTTATTTTCGCCCGAAGTATAATACACAGATCCAATCCCGTTCATAGCGTTGGCTTGTGCGCTTGCATCCTTATTTTTTTCTGCGAAAGCAAGCATATCGTAGGCATACTTTAAGGCATTATCATAATCCGCAAGGAAATAAAATGCGCAGAAAATATGATAAAAAACAGAAGCGCTAAAAATGCGGTTGTTGTGTTTTTGAAGCAGGGGAAGCGCGTCAAATAAATTTTTTAAGGCTTGGTCGTACTCGCCGATCCACACCTGGCAGGCACCTTTACAGGCTTGTGCCTGCGCCAGCTCGTGTTCCAATGCGGCATTTTGTGTAAGCGAAATGGCTTCGTCCGCCAGCTCAATTCCTTTGCGGGGATTGCTGCGGCAAATGTCCAATGCTTCTGCGGTTAGCTCACTGATCCGTGTGATCGTTTTATCAGCAGTCAATCCTGTCATAAATGCGTAATTCGTTTTAGAGGGCAATAAGGTAGGAAAAAAAAGTTCAAAGTTCAAAGTGTACGGATAACGAATTTGAACGAATTTTACGAATCTGTGTGTGAGTTGCCCGGATTAAGCCACGGATTTACAGATTTTTTGGTACGGATAACGAACAGGAACGAATACTACGAATCTGTGTGTGAATTCCCCGGATTAAGCCACAGATTCACAGATTTTTTGGTATGGATAACGAACAGGAACGAATATTACGAATCTATGGTGTGAGTTGCCCGGATTAAGCCACAGATTCACAGATTTTTTGGTATGGATAACGAACAGGAACGAATATTACGAATCCGTGTGTGAGTTGCCCGGATTAAAATCGCTGTGCGATTTTATAATCTATGCAATTGTTTTTTTACCTTTTTAATCGGTGAATCTGTGGCAACTGTTTTAAAACCGACGTACCAGCCGCTTATTCTACCCCTGCAAGGGACAAAAAAGCCCTTGCAGGGGAATTCTAATTAATAATTCTACTACAGGCGGGTAGCGCTAAATCCTGATTCCCCGTCCGAAGGGTTTATCCGGGCGGGCTTAATCGATAAATCCTTAATCTTTATTCCTTTTTTTTATCTTTGTACAAATATTTTTTAAAATCCCTGACACTATGTTCTTGCATAACAGAGTTAACAAAAAGGAGCTTAAAGAACGAATTCAGGAAGAATCCCTCAAACGGATCACTGTTTCGTTTTACCGTTATGTGATCATTGACAATCCAACGGAGCTTCGCGATCAATTATTTACACAATGGAATGGCCTGAACATTCTTGGCCGTATTTACGTGGCCCGCGAAGGCATCAACGCACAAATGAGCGTACCCGAAGAAAACTGGGAAATCTTTAAATACAACCTGAATACTGATAAACGCTTCGAAGGCGTTCCCTTTAAAATTGCGGTGGAGGACGATGGTAAATCGTTTTACAAGCTGGCAGTAAAAGTGCGCACGAAGATTGTTGCGGACGGTTTGGATGATGATGCTTTTGATGTGACCAATGTTGGGAATCACCTGGATGCCATTCAATTTAACAAAGCAATGGAAGATCCGGAAACGGTGATCGTGGACATGCGCAACCATTACGAAACGGAAGTAGGGCGGTTTGTAGGCGCTATTTGTCCGGATGCGGATACTTTCCGTGAAGAATTGCCGATGGTGATGGAAGAATTGAAGGACAAAAAAGATAAAAAAATAATTATGTATTGCACCGGTGGTGTGCGTTGTGAAAAGGCAAGCGCGTATTTAAAGCACCACGGTTTTACGGATGTAAATCAGCTGCATGGCGGCATTATTGATTATGTACGCCAGATAAAAACAGCGGGCGTGGAATCGAAGTTCATCGGGAAAAATTTTGTGTTTGATGAACGGGTAGGCGAGCGTATTACGGACGATGTGATAGCACAATGCCACCAATGCGGCGAACCTTGCGATACACATGTGAATTGTGCCAACGACGATTGCCATTTGCTTTTTATTCAATGTGAAAAATGTGTCGAAAAAATGAAGGGTTGCTGTACGCCGGAATGCGTGCACATCGCATCGCTGTCGGTGGAAGAGCAAAAAGCATTGCGCCGCGGACGGAAAAAAGAAGATTCGCTTTCGGTTTATAAAAGCCGGTTACGGCCAAATTTAAAGCAGGTGTGGGAAGAGCGCGGGTTAAAATAGGTACGGATATCGAACAGGAACGAATATTACGAATCTGTGTGGTTACAAATTACGAATGAATACAAATTTACCAATCTGTGTGATGTTGTGTTTGATGGAACGCGGATTTGGCGGATAGAACGGATAAAGGCAGATTTATTGAACTGATTATAAAACGTGCTGGATCAATTCCCCTCTTGAGAGGGGTTAGGGGTGTGTGGGTACAAATAATAAAAAAAACGAAAAACGAATCAATTTTTCCCAATTATTTTTTATCGGATTTCTCCAGCAGCGGCCTCGGATCAAAAACAACTTTCAGTGTTTTTATTTTATTGTTTTTGATATGATACCATCCGCAGGTAAAAATGGTGGTGCCATTCATGTTGATGTCGTATAGCAGGCACACATGATTTCCATTCCGGAATGCTTTTTTAATGTCGTATTTGAATTTCATTTTCTCCATATCGCTGATGTATACATCTGCTCCATTGCGGGAGCCCATTACGCCATCAAAAACCATATCATCAGCCAGATAATTTCTGGCGATATTAAAATGCTCGTTGTTAAGGGCTTCGATAAAATTCATCACGATCTCTTTCGGGGTAGTCACTACTATTCTTGCGTCATTTATTGTTGCCATTTTGTTTTCTTTAGTAAACCGCTTATGAAATATTTATGCCAGTTTCGGCATGGGAAATTATAGCGCTAATTTCGATTTTTTATATATTTATACTGTTAATCAATCGTAAAATATGCGTAAATTAAATTAGTTGCGATGAGACCTTCCGAAAAAAATCTCCGTACCTGCCCGAACGGCCACAAATATTACAAAAGCAGTGATTGTCCGGTTTGCCCGGTTTGCGAAAAAGACCGCAAGCCCGAAGATGGATTTTTATCAATGCTATCTGCTCCGGCCCGGCGTGCGCTTGAAAATGCAGGAATAACAACACTGAAACAGCTTTCTAAATTAACTGAAAAAGAAGTGCTGGGGTTGCATGGAATGGGTAAAAGCTCTATTCCAAAATTAACAGCAGAATTGAAAGAAGAAGGATTGGAATTCAGAAAAACGTAAACGTTTTACCTTATTTTTATTCCCTTTAATCTCACCTGGGATTGATAGTCACCCGGATCAACATTTATTTTCTTAATGTATCTGTAACCGATCGTTGTATTGTTCGCAAAATCAATTACAGTAATGCAGGGAACAAATGTATGCTGCTTTCCATTGCCATCTAAAGATACGATCGCCAGCTGAAATTGGTTAAGCCAGGCAGCATCGTCAAAACCTGTAAGCGGCCCGGCATAAAACAATTGCGTTCGCGTTTGTGCTTTCAGATCTACCAACGCTACTTCTGTTTCCGGGTCGCCGCCTTCTCCAATAAGGTTTCCGTTCTTATCTTTCGACAGAAAAAAATTGTATGTATCCATGTCGATCAATGAAGATCTATCAGGCGAATAAATAAATAAATTTTTGTAAAGCTCCAGGTTTTTCTTGCTCATTTCTTCACTGCGGCTTGTAAATGAATTGGTGCTTGCGCGATCCAGCTTGAATGCAGCGATGTCAAAATCAGGATACTTTTTCCTGTAAAAATCAAACCATCTTTTTAATGCTGTTGTAACGGCCGGAAATTTTACAAGTGCCGAATCATAGGTGGAATCAACAATTACGACAGGTTGTTTTTTTAATATTGAATCCACTTTTACAGGCGTTTGATGATATGCTTCTTCTTCCGGCGTAGTGCAGGAAATGATCAAAAAACTACATGCAAAAATAATAAACAGGAACCGGTTCATTTTGTTGAATTTAATATTCATTTCAAAGATAGAAGAATACCGGTTGTTAAAAAATGTACCGGGATTATTTTTTTCAGCCTAAACGCTTACATTCGTACAAAATATTTTTTGTGCGTTACCGGATCCTACTCATTTTCTTCTGCCTCATTTCTGCAAAAATAGTTGCGCAATTTACCCTTGAAGGGAAAGTGGTGGATGCCGGAAATAAACAAGCGCTTGCTTTTGTAAATATTGGTATTACTGGTCAGGCGGGTGGTGCTTCCACGGATATTGACGGAAAATTTAAACTAACTTCCACTCAGCCTTTCACTCAAATTGTATTTACGTATGTAGGTTATGAATCCATTACATACACTATCGGCAGGGATAAAAATGTGCTCATCAGGATGCAGAAAAAAGCATACGACCTGAATGCCGTTGAAATTTTACCGGGTGAAAATCCGGCCCACCGCATTATAAAATTAGCTACAAAAAACCGCGATAAAAATAATCCGGATAAGATCAGTTCCTACGTTTGCAATACTTACAGTAAAACATATTACGACCTGGTTCCCAATACCGATGAGGCTGGCAGCAGAGCCGATTCCTTAAAAGCCGATTCGCTTAAATCGCGTCTAAAGATCTTTATTGAAAGCGCGCATGTGCTGATGATGGAATCCGTTACGGAACGCAAATTTTTATATCCCGAAAATACCAAAGAAACGGTGCTGGCTACAAAAGTATCCGGATTTAAAGATCCTTCTTTTTCCACATCTGCAACCGATCTGCAACCGTTCAGCTTTTACGACGATTATTTTAAGATCCTCGGAAAAGATTACCTGAACCCGATCACCGGCGGGAGCACTTCCAGGTATTTGTTCATCCTGCAGGATACACTTTTCCAGGGAAATGATTCGGTTTTTATTATTTCATTCAGACCGATGAAAGGTAAAAATTTCGATGGGCTGGAAGGTGTGTTGTATATCAACAGCAACGGTTACGCGATCCAGAATGTGATTGCCAGTCCGTACGATAAAGGCCTGATCGAAATAAAAATTCAGCAGCAGTATGCATTTGTTGCCGGTAAACAGTGGTTTCCCGAGCAGCTGAATTATGAATTGCATTATAAAAAATATCCCAGTAAGCTGATGGGAATGCGGCTCACAGGAAAAAGTTACATCACCAATGTACAGCTGGATGTGCCTTTAAAGAAAAGAGAATTTGATGAAAAAACAATTGTGATGGCAGATGATGCTGCGCACAAAGGCGATGATTACTGGAAAACACACCGCATCGATTCGCTCGATATCAAAGAACAAAAAACGTACAAGGTGATCGATAGTTTGGGGAAACGGGAGCATTTCGACAGAGTATTGAATGTGGTGGAAGCATTAACCACGCTGCAAATTCCGGTTTCCATCATCAGCATCGATCTCAATAAAATAATCGGGATCAACGATTATGAAGTGATCCGCGGTGGGATTGGTTTGCATACCAATAATAAATTATCGAAACGATTTGATGTGGGCGGTTACATCGGTTACGGTTATAAAGATTCCACTGTAAAATACGGTTTTGATGCGCAGGTAAATTTTAAAAAAGACAGCAAGGATTATTACCTGAAAGCCTTGTATTCAAAGGACCTGGCAGAATCGGGCAAAGCGCAGTATTTTTACACAAAAAATAATTACACGCGTAACACCATGACGTTCCGCATGGATTATATCGAGCAAAAAGAAGTGTCGGTAAATTTTCGTGCATTAAATTATTTAACCATGAATGTGGCCTACAACGAGAGTTTTCGGATCCCGCGCTACGATTATATATTTTTACCTAACCGCAATGATTCTACTGAAACCTCGATTGGCTTTAGATCTGCGGAGCTGCGCATAAAAGGAAGATACGCTTACAAAGAGCAATTTGTGCAATCGTTCGGACAAATGCTTTCCGACGGAACAAAATATCCTGTCGTTTATTTCGCTTACAGCAAAGGTTTAAAAGGCATTTCACAATTCGCCAATTACGATTACAACAAAGTATCGCTCGGTATCGAAAAAACATTTCTGATCAAAAATCTGGGAAAAACAAAAATTCTGGTGGAAGGCGGCTATCTGAAAGGGAATGTGCCGTATCCTTATTTATTCAATGGTAACGGAAGCAATGCGCAGGGAAATTATTTATACATCGAAAACACATTCCAAACCATGGGTTTGTATGAGTTTGTTTCTGATCGTTACGTTAATTTATTTTTCTCGCACAATTTCGGTTCATTATTATTTAAGCGGCCTAAATTCCAGCCGCAATTCATGATCTTTACCAATGTGGGTTATGGAAGTTTAACGCATCCGGAGCAGCACAAGAATATTGAGTTTAAAACCATGGAAAAAGGTTTTTATGAAAGCGGTTTGCTCATCAATAATGTGTTGCGTTTAAATTATTACAACATCATTTATTTGGGATTGGGTGGCGGTGCATTCATGCGTTACGGGCCGTACGCGGATGCACAACCGGAAAAAAACCTTGCTTATAAGTTATCGCTGATTGCTACGTTTTAGGGAGCCAGGGATGCACAGACTTTATTAGAGGAAAAAATCATTAATTGACTATAATCAAATCCTAACTTACCATAAGTGAGCTTAGCACACAGCTATCTTTTTTTATCATAACGAATCTTAGAAAATCTGCGTTCCCATTTTTACAGTTTACAGTTTTCCCGTTCCAATGATTCCCCGAATCGCTCCAATTCACCGTTCCACAATCAAATTGTCAATTATCAACTGTCAATTATCAATCTATTACAATTGTCCATTTCCAAATAATGCTTAATTTCGGGGGGTAAACAAAAAATACAGCCGGAATGAAACATACCTCCGCTGTGAATTCACTATGTGGGCATCCATTGCACGATTTATTCTACGTAACCGCCTGGCGATCATTATTGTACTTGCAGCAATAACCATTGTGCTGGGCTTTTATGGCAGCAAGGCCGAGATTTCCTATGAAGCGCCAAAGTTGCTGCCGGATCACGATACTACAGCCGTTGAATACAAAGAATTTAAAAAACGTTTCGGCCAGGATGGAAGCGTGATGGTGATCGGGATTTCCGATAGCAGCCTGTATACGCTCAATGTGTTCAATGCCTGGTATGATCTGGGAAATGCCCTCAAAGACGTGGTTGGTGTAAAAGCCGTAGTATCCGTAGCGCGTTTACAAACCATTATCAAAGACGATAGCCTCGAAAAATTTATAAACATTCCCATTCTTACCCGCAGGCCGCAAAGCATTGCAGAGCTGGATAGCCTGAAAACAGTGATCCATCAGCTGCCATTCTACCGTGGCATTATTTACAATGATACCGCTCATTCCACGCTGATGGCCATCACGTTCGATAATAAGCTGCTCAATACCAAAAACCGCCTCGCCATTGTTGATTCCATCAAAGCAAAAGTCGAAATATTTGTTGCTAAAACAAACGTACAGGTGCATTACTCCGGTATGCCGTACATCCGTACCGCTGTAGCACGCAAGATCCAGGGCGAAATGACGCTCTTCATGATCCTGGCGCTGATCGTTACCGCCATTATTTTAATGATCTTTTTCCGATCCTTACTGCCGGTTATTTTTTCACTCGCCGTTGTATTTGTCGGGGTAATCTGGTCGGTTGGGATTTTGGTTTTATTAGGCTATCATATTTCGGTATTAACCGGCTTAATCCCGCCATTGCTGATTGTGATCGGTGTCCCGAATTGCATCATGCTCCTGAACAAATACCACACGGAATATAAAGTTCATGGAAATAAAATGCGGGCATTGTCGCGCGCCATCGAAAAAGTAGGGATCTCGTTATTCATGGCAAACATTACCACATCCATCGGGTTTGCCGTTTTTTGCTCTACCGATAGCCAGATCTTATTTGAATTCGGACTGGTTTCTTCCATGAGCGTAATGCTTACGTATGCGATCTCATTGATGCTGGTGCCGATCGTGTTCAGCTTTTTACCGGCGCCATCCGTACGCCATACCAAGCATTTGCAAAGCAAAACATTAAATGTGGTACTGGCAAAAGTGGATTATTGGGTGCATCATTACAGGAGAAGAATTTACGCTGTTGTGATAGTGATCGTGCTGGTTTCCGCATACGGCATGACCAAAATTTTACCGCTTGGATTTGTAGTGGACGACCTTCCGAAAAAAGATCCGATCCTGGTGGATCTGAAATATTTTGAAAAAAATTATAACGGTGTTTTACCTTTCGAGATCAGCATCGATACCAAAAAAGAAAACGGTGTTTTTGCAGATGGCGGCCGTACACTTTATAAGATCGATCGCTTGCAGAAATTATTTCGTCAGTATCCCGAATTCTCCCACGCCGTTTCCGTAGTGGAAGGGATCAAATTTTTTAACCAGGCGTACAACGATGGTAAAGCAAAAAGTTACCGGTTGCCGGGCGCTATGGAATTGCAAAAATTAGCGGATTACGCACAAACCAGCAATAACAAAGGCAAGGAAAATCAGTTTGCCGCATTCATCGACAGCACCAAACGTTACACCCGCATCAGTATCCAGATGAAAGACATCGGTTCCATCGAAATGGCGAAGCTGGTAAGAGAATTAAAGCCGCGTGTGGATAGTATTTTTAATTACGATCCCGATACAAAAGCGCGTGTTGCAGAAGATCAGAATTACAACGTAGTGATTACCGGGAACAGTTTGATGTTCCTGAAAGGAAACCAGTTTTTGGTACAAAATTTATTGGAAAGCGTATTACTTGCCGTGATCCTCATCGCCATTGTTTTATACACCTTGTTCATGTCGCCGCGCATGATCTTTATTTCGGTGATCCCGAGTTTGGTTCCCTTATTAATTACAGCCGGGATCATGGGATTCTCCCATATTTACATCAAACCAAGCACAATCCTGGTGTTTAGTATTGCCTTCGGAATTGCCTCCGACGGAACACTGTATTTCCTCACCAAATACCGCCAGGAGCTGAAACACACACATGGAAGCATTTCCAAAGCGGTATCGCTTACCATCAAAGAAACCGGTGTAAGCATGATCTATACTGCCATCATTTTATTCTGCGGATTCGGGATCTTTACAGCATCCAGCTTCGGAGGAACAGCAGCATTGGGAATTTTAATTTCCGTTACATTGCTCATCGCCTATTGCTCCAATCTGGTATTGTTACCCTGCTTTTTATTATCATTGGAAAAACGCATTACCAGCAAAGCATTCATGCAGGAACCGCTGATTGATGTATACGACGAAGATGAAGACATCGACAACAACGAATTGGAGATTGAAAAAGAAAAATAAAAAGCAGTAGACAATTTAAAAAAGTAAACAAGAAAAAAAATTAAATAGACAATAAACAATTTAAAAAAGTAATTAAAGAAAAAAACAAATAAAAAACTGCGCAGGATCAAATTCCCCTCTCGAGAGGGGCTAGGGGTGTGTTCAGCGGTTAGCACTTAACACACAGCATCTGCGCCTGGCACACCAATGAACCATTGAACGAATGAGCTAATGAACTATTTTTTAACACACAGGAAACACATAGATTCGTAAAATTCGTTTCTGTTCCTGCCCGAATCGTTCAGGCGGGCGTTATCTGTACCAAACTTTTGAACTTTAAACTTTGAACTAAAATATAATGAAAGGAATAATTTTAGCCGGAGGCTCCGGAACACGTTTACACCCTTTAACACTGGCCGTAAGCAAACAATTAATGCCGGTGTACGATAAACCAATGATCTATTATCCGCTTTCCGTGCTGATGATGGCGGGGATCTCGGAAGTGCTCATTATTTCCACACCGCATGATCTGCCTCAGTTTGAGCGCTTGCTGGGCAATGGAAAAAGTTTGGGATGTAAATTCAGTTATGCCGTGCAGGAAATTCCGAACGGACTGGCGCAGGCATTTGTGATCGGCGAAAGATTTATCGGCAATGATAAAGTAGCATTGGTACTGGGCGATAATATTTTTTACGGCGCAGGCTTAGGCCGGTTGCTGCAGCAACACCAGGATCCGGAAGGCGGAGTAGTATTTGCATACCATGTTTCCGACCCGGAACGTTATGGTGTGGTTGATTTTGATGCCACCGGAAAAGTATTATCTATCGAGGAAAAACCGGCACAGCCAAAATCAAATTATGCCGTACCGGGCTTGTACTTTTATGATAATTCCGTTGTGGACGTTGCAAAAAAATTAAAACCGAGCGCACGCGGCGAATACGAAATTACCGATGTGAACAAAGAATATTTAAAGCAGGGAAAATTAAAAGTAGGCATCCTCGATCGCGGAACAGCATGGCTGGATACAGGCACATTTGCGTCGCTTATGCAGGCCGGACAATTTGTACAGGTGATCGAAGAACGTCAGGGATTACGCATCGGCTGCATCGAAGAGATCGCATTCCGGATGGGATACATCAACAAAGAACAATTGAAAAAAATTGCCAAACCGCTTGTAAAAAGCGGTTACGGAACTTACCTGATGAAACTCGCAGAACAATCTGTATAAAACATTTTATAAAAATTCTGTGAACTCCATCAATACATATCAGCAGCTGATCGAAGAAGCCTTAAAAGGAAAAAACTACGGCAGCAATCCCAAAGAGCTTTATGCGCCTATCGAATACATCATGTCGCTGGGTGGTAAACGCATGCGGCCGGTGCTGGTGCTTATGGCCTGCGAGCTGTTCGACGGGGATGTGAAAAAAGCGCTGCATCCTTCGCTTGCCATCGAGCTGTTTCATAATTTTACGTTGGTGCACGACGATATCATGGACAAAGCACCTTTGCGCCGCGGTAAACAAACCGTGCATGCAAAATGGAATGATAACATTGCGATCCTTAGCGGAGATGCCATGATGGTGCGCGCTTACCAGGAATTATGCAAAGCGGATGCTGCCCTGCTTCCGGTATTGCTGGAAATTTTTAGCGATACCGCTGCAAAAGTCTGTGAAGGGCAACAGCTTGATATGAACTATGAAGCGTTGCCGAGAGTTGCCATTCCTTCCTATTTAAAAATGATCGAATTGAAAACCGCTGTATTACTGGGCGGCGCATTGAAGATTGGTGCCATTGTTGGCGGCGCGCGTGAAGAAGATGCGCAGCGTTTGTACGATTTTGGCAAGCACGTAGGAGTTGCATTTCAATTGCAGGATGATATTTTAGATGTGTACGCCGATGCGGAAAAATTCGGGAAGCAGAAAGGCGGCGACATCATCGCGAATAAAAAAACATACCTGTTGCTGAAAGCCATTGAAATGGCAGAAAGCAACCGTTACATGAAAGAAGAATTACAGCAATGGATTGCAGCACCGCATTTTGATCCGAAAGATAAAGTAGAAGCGGTGACCAATATTTACAATTTTTTAAATGTAAAAGAATTAGCAAGAACCGAAATGAAAAAACATTTTGATCTTGCTATCGATTGTCTGAAAGATATTCCCGTTGCCGCAGATAAAAAACAAGCGCTGGTTGCGTTCGCCGAAAGCCTGATGGTACGCGAAGTGTAGTACAGATAGCGAACAGGAATGTCCTTCGACAAGCTCAGGATGACATTACGAATCTGTATCTGCTAAATACCAAATTTTACTAATATACTAATTTGTGTGGTGTGCCAATGGGACTGTTAAAATTTGGAAACCAATTTTAAATTTTACTGTCATCCCGGGCTTGACCCGGGATCGCATAAATAATAACAGCATTTTATATTTGCCATCATAAATTAAACTCTACAAACTCAAAATCATGATAAAATCATTTTTAATGAAATCAGTTTTGTTAATATTATTCGCTGCCATTCTTATGACCAGCTGCAGTACCGCAACAAAAAATAATCCCTCAACCGGAGCTCTTGCAAAAGATACAACACCGAAAGTTATAGGTATAGGAGGGATCTTTTTTAAATCCAGCGATCCTGCATCTACAACAGATTGGTACAGTAAAAATTTAGGATTGACCTCAGCTCCCTATGGTGTTGTATTTGAATTCCGGAATTCCAACAGACCGGATGAAATCAATTACCTCTGCTGGTCCGCTTTTAAAAAAGAAACAAATTATTTTAAACCTTCCGAAAAAGAATTTATGATCAACTACAGGGTTCAGAACATTGAAGGACTGCTTAGAAATTTAAGAAAAAGCGGCGCTACCATTGTGGATACCATTCAAAAAGTAGATTACGGAAAATTTGTTCACATAATGGATCCTGATGGAAATAAAATTGAGTTATGGGAACCGATCGACAGTGTGTTAACAAAAATGGGCGGCAAAACAAACAAGTAATTTATAATTGTTTGTTAGTTCGATTGGAATCCCGGACAGATATAAAATTTGAAAACTACTTTTTAAATTTTACTGTCATCCCGGGCTTGACCCGGGATCTGCCAATTAAAAACGGAATCAACATCCGGCAGACTAGTATGAGATCCCGTCCGCCGCGGCGGACGGGATGACGACTTCGGAGGGGAATTGATTTTTAAATTTGCATCGGTGTAAGTTCTTTTTCCTTATTTAATCAGTGTCCCGATAGCTATCGGGGCTGTGGCAAAATAAAATTACATCTGCGAAAATCCGCCGCATTCGCCTTATCCGCATTCCAACAGGTTTCGCAGCGCCTCCTTCAATTTAATTGTTGAAACAATGTAGAAATAAAATTCAAGAACTATTAATCCCGGATTATCAACAGGATTCGTAATTTTGCAAATCAGAAATCAGTAATCAACAAATCAGTAATCAATAATGGTCTACGATAAACACATCTTCATTTGTACCAATCAGCGCCCCGAAACAGCAACACGTAAAAGTTGCGGTGAGGCGCACGGAATGGAAATAGTGGATGCCTTCAAGAAAAAATTAAAAGAGAAAAATTTACCGATAAAATTACGCGCTCAAAAAGCAGGCTGCCTCGATATTTGTGATTTCGGACAAACCGTTGCGATCTATCCGGAAGGCGTTTTTTATGTTGGCGTTGAATTAAGCGATGTGGATGAGATCATCGAGGAACACATAGCAAACAACAGGATAGTAGAGCGCTTACGGTTGGAAAATGTCAGAGCAAAAAAGAGCATTTAGTAATTAGTCGCTAGTGTTTAGTCTGTGTGTATATCACAACTCCGCGAAAGCGCAGCCTCAAAAACATACAAAAAACACACAGCATGGATAAAACCTCAGCGATCTCCGCGTCTCTGCGAGAAAACAACACACCGAAAACACACAGCAACAAACAATATCCTCCGCGACCTTTGCGCCTCCTTCGCGTTCTCTGCGGTTAAAAACTGAGCCATGAACCTTACCGACATTTCCAAATATTTCAACCGTCTTGATCTTGTAAAAGCAACCGCTTTGCAGATCATCAAGGATTTTGATATGTTCGGACTGGAAGTGAAGTTTTCAGGAAATGCTTACAATGCCTATGAAGAATTATTCGAACAAATAGAGCCGCACATCAAAAAGCTCATCGATTCCAACCATTCCAAATTCATGGGAATCCTTTACCGGATTGATGTAAGCGACGAGCAGGTCAAAAAAGCGATCAATGAAAATTCCTCCGAATCCTTTTCGGAGATCGTCACCGATCTGATCATCAAACGCGAATTGCAAAAAGTAGTGATCCGCAATCACTACAGTAGTAGGTAGTCTTTAGTCTCAAGTATTTAGTAATTGGACTGTGCGCAGAAAGTAAACGATTATGAGCTTCATCTCCGCGAAAGCGAAGCCTCAAAAACACATAGAAAATACACAGGACAAACAAAGCCTCTGCGATCTCCGCGCCTCTGCAAGAAACAGTATACAGGAAACACACAGCCTTTGCGCCCTTTGCGTCTTTGCGAGAAAACACACGCAGAAAACACTCAGCAAACCAAAGTCTTCGCGTCCTCCGAGCCTCCTTTGCGCTCTCTGCGGTTAAAACCACTTAAATCTCCGCGTTCACCACACTTAAATTATCCGCTTTTTTCCTTCCCATTTTCGTCGAAAAATCGTAAATTTGATGCCTCAAACAGAGAAAATCAAGGTTATGGACAAGTTTTCATATTTAGGTAATGGAGATGTTGTGGCAATCGAAGCATTGTTTCAACAATATTTAAAAGATAATAATTCGGTAGAAGCCGACTGGCGCCAGTTTTTTGCCGGTTTTGAATTTGCACGTCAGAGTTACGACAGTGCAGGTTCCGCAGAAATTCCGCAAAATGTGAAAAAAGAATTTGATGTATTGAGCCTTGTCAGTGCCTACCGTTCACGCGGACATTTATTCACCAAAACCAATCCTGTTCGCGAACGCCGCCATTATTTCCCAACATTGGATATTGAAAATTTCGGCTTGACCGAAGCAGATCTGGAAACCGTTTTCCAGGCAGGAACACAGATCGGGATCGGTGCTGCAAAATTAAAAGACATCATCGCGCACCTGGATCAAACCTATTGCCAGTCGATTGGCGCCGAATACATGTATATCCGCACACCCGAGATCATCAACTGGCTGCAGGATAAAATGGAAAGCAGCAAAAACACACCGAAATTTTCGCTGGATGAAAAAAAGATCATCCTCAATAAATTGAACCAGGCGGTGTTGTTTGAAAATTTCCTGCATACTAAATTTGTGGGACAAAAACGCTTTTCACTCGAAGGTGCCGAAGGAACCATTCCTGCATTGGATGCAGTATGTGAAAAAGGCGCCGACATGGGTATCCAGGATTTTGTGATCGGGATGGCACATCGCGGAAGATTGAACGTACTTACCAATATTTTAAATAAAACCTACAAAGATATTTTTACCGAATTTGAAGGCCGTCCGTCTGAAGATTCAGTATTTGATGGCGATGTGAAATACCACATGGGCTATTCAAGCGATCTGAAATCCAACAACGGTAAACAGGTGCATTTGAGCTTAACACCAAACCCATCTCACTTAGAAGCGGTAAACCCTGTAGTGGAAGGTATTGTGCGTGCAAAAATTGATAACATGCACGGCGGCGATCTGAATAAAGCCTGCCCGATCATCATCCACGGAGATGCTGCATTGGCGGGACAAGGCATCGTGTATGAAGTATTGCAAATGAGTCAGCTCGACGGATTTAAAACCGGCGGAACCATTCACATTGTAATTAATAACCAGGTTGGATTTACTACCAATTACCTGGATGGCCGCTCCAGCACGTATTGTACGGATGTTGCCAAAGTGGTGCTTTCACCGGTATTCCACGTGAACGGAGATGATGTGGAAGCGCTGGTATATGTTTCCCGTTTGGCGATGGAATTTCGCCAGACCTTTAACCGCGATGTATTTATTGATGTATTGTGTTACCGCAAATACGGGCATAACGAAGGCGATGAGCCTCGTTTCACACAACCATTGTTGTACAAAGCAATTGCTACACATCCTAATTCCAGGGAGATCTACACGAAACAATTATTAGCTGAAGGATCCATTTCTGCAGAAACAGCAAAACAAATGGAAACGGATTTTAAAAATCTGTTGCAGGAAAAACTGGATGAAGCAAAACAAACCGAGAAAGCAAAAATTACTTCTTTCCTGGAAGGACAATGGAAAGGAATAAAAATGGCGGAGGATACTGCATTTGATCAATCGCCGGATACATCCTTTGATAAAAAAGACTTTTTAGCCATTGCTAAAAAAACAGTGGAATTGCCAAAGGATAAAAAATTCTTTAACAAGATCCAGAAAGTGTATGACGATCGCGCAGCCATGATCACCAATGATACATACGATTGGGCGATGGGTGAGCTGATGGGATATGCAACACTGATGAGCGAAGGGCACAATGTGCGTTTTAGCGGGCAGGATGTGGAGCGCGGAACATTTTCGCACCGCCACGCTGTTGTAAAATTTGAAGATTCGGAAGTAGAATACACACCATTGAATAATTTTGGTGCAAAAGGAAGTTTAAGCATTTACAATTCATTATTATCCGAGTACGGTGTGCTTGGTTTCGAATTCGGTTATGCCTTAACAACACCAAATACATTAACTATCTGGGAAGCACAGTTCGGCGATTTCTTTAACGGTGCGCAGATCATGATCGATCAGTTCATCACATCCGGGGAAGCGAAATGGAGAAGAATGAACGGCCTGGTAATGTTATTACCGCACGGTTACGAAGGACAAGGTCCGGAACACTCCAGTGCACGCGTAGAACGTTTCTTACAGCAATGCGCAGGAAACAACATGCAGGTAGTGAATTGTACAACACCGGCAAACCAGTTCCATGTATTGCGCCGCCAGATCAAACGCGATTTCCGCAAGCCATTGATCTGCTTTACACCTAAAAAATTATTGCGTTATCCAAGCTGTGTTTCGTCTGTTAAAGATTTTACAAGCGGTGGTTTCCTGGAAATGATCGACGACGCAACAGCAACTGCTAAGTCAGTAAAAAAAGTAGTGTTCTGCTCCGGTAAAATTTATTATGACCTGATCGAAGCAAAAACAAAAAATAGTGCAGATGATATTGCCATTGTACGCATGGAGCAATTGTACCCCTTCCCGATCAAACAGATCAAAGTAATTCTGGATAAATACAAAGGTGCAACAGAATACATCTGGGCACAGGAAGAGCCCGAAAATATGGGCGCATGGGCACACGTAATGCGCATGTTCACCAAATACCCTGAAACTGAGAACATCAAATTAAAATACATTGGCCGTGCAGAAAATGCAAGCCCCGCAACCGGTTTCTCAAAATCGCATGCCGAACAACAGCAAGCGATCGTTGATAAAGTGGTAATAGTAAAACAATTAGTAACTAAATAAAATAATTAAGGAATTAGGATTTGGGATTTCCTGAATACAAATCCTAAATCCTTAATAACAAAATAAAATATGGCAATAGTAGAAATGAAAGTACCGAGTCCGGGTGAATCCATTACAGAAGTAGTGATTGCACGCTGGTTAAAAAAAGAAGGTGATTTTGTAGAGAAAGATGAAGAAGTAGCAGAGATCGACTCTGACAAAGCAACCCTGACGATCAATGCAGAGGAAGCCGGTGCAATAAAATTATTAGCTGCCGAAGGCGATACCGTAAAAGTAGGGCAAGTGATCTGCTCGATAGATACCAGCGCGAAAGGCGAGAAAAAGTCCGAAGTAGTTAGTCCAAAGTCTGAGGACAAAAAAGCTCAACCTGAAAAGAAAGAAGAAGTAAAAGTCGTTACTACTGCTAAAGAGAACACAGCTAAAGACTCCGTACAAACGACTAAAGACTCTTACGCAAACGGCGTTCCTTCGCCTTCTGCTAAAAAGCTGATGGACGAAAATAAAGTTCCTGCAAATAAAGTGGCAGCAACCGGTAAAGATGGCCGCATTACCAAAGGCGATGTGTTGAACACGCTTGCTGCCGGATTTGATTCTTCTGCAACACAAGGCTGGGGTGGCACACGTGATACTGATCGCAGCAAGATGAGTCCGTTGCGTAAAAAATTAGCACAGCGTTTGGTTGCTGTGAAAAATGAAACGGCCATGCTTACTACTTTTAATGAAGTAGACATGAGCGCGATCTATGCCATGCGCGCTAAATACAAAGACAAATTCAAAGAAGTATACGGAACCAATTTAGGTTTCATGAGTTTTTTCACCAAAGCCGTAACCGAAGCATTAAACCTGTTCCCGGCTGTAAATGCCATGATCGACGGAGAAGAAATTGTATATCATAAATATGCAGACATCGGCATCGCGGTAAGCGCACCAAAAGGGTTAGTGGTGCCTGTTGTGCGTAACGCAGAGCAAATGGGCCTTGCGGAGATAGAAACGGCGATCAAAAATTTAGCATTGAAAGCACGCGATAATAAAATTACACTGGAAGATATGAGCGGCGGAACTTTTACGATCACCAATGGTGGCGTGTTTGGTTCCATGATGAGCACGCCGATCATTAACCCGCCGCAAAGCGCTATCCTGGGGATGCACAATGTAGTGGAACGCCCGGTGGCTGTAAACGGACAAGTGGTGATCCGCCCGATGATGTATGTTGCATTATCCTACGATCACCGCGTCATTGACGGACGTGAGTCGGTTGGCTTTTTAGTGAAAGTAAAAGAGATGCTGGAAAATCCTGTAAAAATGTTGTTCGGAGGAAAAGATCCGAATGAGATCGTTCTGGGGTTGTAAATAAAAAATAAGTGAGTTTCCGGAACTTTGCACCATGAAAAAGAAATTATTTTAAGAACGTCATTGCGAGGGCTTTTCGCCCGAAGCAATCTCACACCAGATTATGAACTAGAATGAGATTGCTTCGGGCGAAAAGCCCTCGCAATGACGCAAAAAATTAAGATTTTTTCAATTCAAATAGTTATAAGCTTGGTATAAACTTTCCGATTTCAATTAAAAATAAAAACTAATTTTTTAAGGAGCGATTCAAGGATCGCTCCTTTTCTATTTCTGAATGAATTCTGAAGATGTAAAAAAATCAGCTAACGATTTTAATCGTTGGGATTAGTATTTATATGCTCCATTTTCAATTTATTTTAAAAAAGACACCGTACCTTATGTGTTGAAAATGAATAATTTATATCATGTTGGCATATTTCTTTCCGCAATTTTAACCCTTCTTACCTCAAATCCGAAACCTTAAAACGGGCGTTTTTTAACTTGAATTTAACAAAACGATAGTCTACTTTCACAATTCTAATTTAAATGCTACATAAAAATGAAAAGAACAAACTTACTATGCACAGTAATGTTTATTCTGCTACAAGCTGCTGTTTTTGCGCAGGGCAGAGTAATCCAGGGAACCATAAAGGATTCCCAAACCAATGAAACACTTCCCGGAGTAACAATTTTAGTAGAAGGCACCACCAATGGTACCACTACGGATTTAAGCGGGCATTATTCCCTTACTGTTGAGGGAGAAGGGAAAAAGCTGATCATATCTTCTATTGGATATGTCACGCAGGTAGTTCCGGCAGACAAAGATGTGATCGATATTGCATTTGTACTGAACACTACCATGTTAAAAGAAACAGTAATAACTGCTTTGGGGGTTTCCAAAGAGAAAAAATCATTGGGTTATTCTGTATCTGAAGTAAGCGGCGACGATGTGCGCAGATCAGGCGAAGCCAACATTATTGAAGGACTTGCTGCAAAAGCACCGGGGCTGGAAGTAGTTGGTTCGGGCGGAACGCCGGGAGCATCTACAAAAGTAACGCTTCGCGGGCCTACCGATTTTTCAGGACCTAATCAGCCGATCATTGTTATTGATGGTGTGATCATGGATAACTCCACGAATGTTCCTACAGCAGGCGATGCACCTTTCAACGTAAACCTTGCGGGGATCAACGAATCAAACAGGGCATTGGATATCAACCCTGATGATATTGAATCTGTAAGTATCCTGAAAGGGCCAGCTGCTGCGGCATTATACGGCTCATCAGCGGCAAACGGCGCTATCGTTTATACCACTAAAAGAGGAAAAGCCGGTAAAAATTTCGGTGCCACATTCAGCTCTTCTGTAAATATTGATAAAGTAAGCCAGCTTCCTAAATTACAGGAAGTTTATGGACAGGGAAGCAATGGCGTTGCCACCAGACAATCTTCTAACAGTTGGGGTGAAATTGCTGCAACTCCACGCAATCCTTATGACGATTTTTTTAAAACAGGTTATACCTATACTAATAACGTTGCTATTTACGGCGGTACCGAAAATTCTGCCCTGCGTTTGTCTGTTGGTAATACCAACCAGACAGGGATCGTTCCTAATTCCAGCTTAAAAAGAACAACAGCACGTTTAACTGCCGATACAAAGATCAATGATCAGTTTTCTGCCGGTGGTACTGTAGATTATTCAAATACAGCTGCAGTCAGGGTTCAGAACGGATCTAATACAGCAGGTACCATGTTAACACTTACGCGTACCCCTGTAGATTTTGATATCCGTAATTATGCACACAACGACGGAACTCAGAATGTATACTTCGACGGTTATGATAACCCTTTGTATTCGGCCTATAAAAACCCGTACACGGATGAAACAAACCGTATGATCGGAAACGTTTTCCTTGATTACAAACCATTAAAAAACTTGTCGGCAACCTGGAAAGTTGGTACAGATATGTACAATACCACTACACAACAGGTGTATGCAGTATCTTCTTATGGTAATGATGCCGGAGATGGATCAGGGCAGGTAAACAATTCATCGCTTCAATACAGAAATTTAAACTCGGATCTGATTGTAAAATACAATACTGATCTTGGTAAAAACTTTGGATTGGACGCCTTACTTGGTTACAATTTCAGATACGAACAATCTGCTTCTATCTTTGCCAGGGGCCGTACGCTTACAGTACCAAATTTTTATAACCTGAGCAATGCTGCCGAATTATACAGCAGCGACGAGCAATCCTACCAAAAAACAAATGCAGTTTACCTGGATGCAACGCTTAATTTTAAGCGCATGTTATACTTGAATTTAACAGGTAGAAATGAATGGAATACCGCTTATGGAAAAAATGGAAAATCTTATTTCTATCCAAAAGCCGATTTATCATGGGTGTTCACGGAAGCATTCAAATTACCAAAATGGTTTAGCTTTGGTAAGATCAGAGCAGCGTATGCAAACGTAGGTATTGCACCACCGCTTTATTCTGACAAAACATATTATTCTGTTCCTTTCTTTACAGATGGATATTCCAATGGAAATACCCTTCCTTATTTAGGGCAGGCAGGATTAAATCAATCCACTACTTTAGGAAATGCATCTCTTCGCCCGGAAGTAGTTTCGGATGTGGAAGTAGGAACAAACCTGAGTTTTTTCACCAATCGCTTAACTGTTGATTTTACGTATTACCAGGAAACATCAAAAGACCTGTTGCTGCCTCAACCGGTTGCAGCATCGTCCGGTTACCTTGCACGTTATGTAAATGCAGGAACAATGACCAATAAAGGTATTGAGCTGGCTATAGGCGGTGACCCGATCAAGACAAAAAACTTCGACTGGAATATCATGGTAGGCTGGTCACATAACAAAAATGAAGTAACTTATTTAGCTGATGGCGTTCAACAATTTAATTATGAAGTTGGATTCGGCGGCTTAAGCTCTTATGCGATTGTTGGACAACCTTTCGGTGTGTTCTACGGAACATCGTGGAAACGTAATGGTAACGGCGACTTATTACTGGATGCAGATGGCCTTCCGCAAATGAATGCTACCTCTACGGTTGTTGGTAATCCAAATCCAAAATGGTTGATGAACATCAACAATACATTTACTTACAAAGCATGGACATTTGGCTTTTTATGGGACATCCGCAAAGGTGGCGACATCTGGAACGGGACGGAACAAAGCTTGAATACAAAAGGAAAATCAGCAGCTACTGTTGACAGAAATTCAACGTATGCGATTAATGGCGTGTACGATGAAGGAACACCAAATGCAGGCCAGGCGCATACAACCAACCTGATCGGTTATGATGGTTCCAATGCTGATTATTTTACCTATTACAAAGGACAAAACGGAGCGGATGAAAACTCGATCCAGGATGGAAGCTGGGTTAGATTACGTTCTGTAAGCCTGAGCTACCGTTTTGATTTAACAAAAGGAACAAAAAAATATGTGTTCAAATTTGTAGAAGTTGGTGCCAGCGGAAGAAACCTGCTGTTGTTTACCAAATATACAGGTGTTGATCCTGAAACCAGCTTAACAGGTGCAGGCTCAAATATTAAAGGATTTGATTATTTTAATAATCCGGGAACCAAATCAGTGATGTTTAACGTGAAATTTGGTATTTAATAGAAGAGAAAATTCAATTTTGAACTATAAAAAATTTGTAAAAAAATTTAACATGAAAAATCAATCAAAAATAATAATCGGAGTCGCACTTTTAGTTGCAGGATTAGTTTCCTGCCGTAAAGGAGACGATTTATATACAAGCCCAAATCAGCCGATTACAGCAACTGCAGCTTCTATGCTTTCTGCCTGTGAGGTAGGGACTTTTAACAGCCAGGAAGGCGGAACGGTAAGAATTGCTTCTATCCTGATGCAAAACAGCTCCGGCGTAGCCGGGCAAATGGTGCAGCCAGAGCAGTATTCATTGCTGGAAAGCGATATGGATAATTACTGGAATACATTGTATCCAACCATGCTTAACTGTAAATTATTAATAGACACGTATGGCGGTGATCAAAACCCGAATTACAGGGGAATTGCCAGGGTATTAATGGCAATGAACCTGGGGATGACCACCGACATGTGGGGTGATTGCCCGTATTCAGAAGCTTTTCAGGGAGCATCCGGAAATTACACACCGCATTTTGATCCGCAGCAGAATGTATTGAATTCGATCCAGACATTATTGGATGGTGCTATTGCCGATCTTGCAAATACAAATAATCACATATCACCGGGTACCAATGATTTTGTTTTTAACGGTGATGTAGCTGCATGGACGAAAATTGCCTGGACATTAAAAGCACGCTATTACATGCGCTTAAGCAAAAAAGCAGGATTTGATGCAACTGTTGTGCTTACAGATCTTACAAACGGGATAGCAAGCAATGATGATAATTGTTATACCATTCACGGAGCGGGTGCTTCGGAAGGTAATCAATGGGCGTCTTTCCTGGATAACAGATATGGTTATATTGTAGCTAATCAAACATTGATCGATTCAATGGGTAACATGACAGATCCGCGTACTCCTTATTATTTTGATACAACGGGTGTTGGAATTGCTACTGGTAATATAATAGGGAATTCAGATGCTAATGTTTCAAGCTGGGGGCCTTATGTAGGTGGATTTGATGACCAGGGTTATACAAATGGCGCAAAACAACTTCCTATGGTAAGTTATGCAGAAGCTTTATTTTTGGAAGCAGAAGCAAAAGCACGTTTGGGAGATGGAACAGCATTTACATCGCTGAACAATGCAATTATGGCATCTGTACAGGAAGTAACCGGTGGTGCTAATGATGGTAGCTCTATTGCAATTTACACGGGAGCTAACACCGATCTGCATACCGTGATCCTCGAAAAATGGAAAGCCATGTTTGCGAATCCGATCGAATCATATTCCGATTACAGAAGAACTGGTTTCCCGGCATTGACAGTCAACCCTAATGGATTGGTAAGCTTTATTCCTAAGCGGATGCCAACTTCGTTGCAGGAGCGTTCCGGAAACCCTAATGCGCCGGTACCATCTATCAGCCAAGCGGTTTGGTATGCAGAATAAGAATTTGTGTTGATTAAAATTTTAAACGCTTCCGGAATTTTTCCGGGAGCGTTTTTTTGTAGGAATTACTCCGGAATTAATCCTTTAAGGGTTTTAAACCCTTGAATGGGTAGATCAGCAGTAAGTGCTTCAACGAAAAAAGAACTTTTTCTACCACATAAGACACAAAGAACACAACGGGGCACATGTTTTTTGCCACAGATTCACAGATTAAAAAAGCCAATAAAAATTACACGGATTATAAAATCGCAAAGCGATTTTATAATCCGTGTAATTTAATCAGGTAAAAAATCTGTGAATCTGTGGCTTTCTATTTCAACAATCCGCCTAATTCTCCCACCGTTTTCACAACGTAAGTGGGTTGTTCATGTTCCAGTTCCGCTAAAGTGCCATACCCAAACAATACAGCAATGGTATCCATATTATGAAATTTAGCGCCAATAATATCGTGCTTACGGTCGCCGATCATTACTGCTTTTGCAGGATCAAAGCCGGGCAATTGATTGATCACTTCTGCGATCACTTCTCTTTTTTCGGTGCGGGTACCGTCGAGGTTGGCACCGACAATGACCTTGAAAAAATGACTGATCTTAAAATGATCCAGGATCTGTTCTGCAAAAAATTGAGGCTTGGAAGTGGCCAGGCAAATTGTTTTTCCTTTTTGCTGTAATGTTTGCAATAGTTCCGGAATGCCTTCAAACAAAATATTCTCGAATATTCCTTTGTCTGAATAATATTCGCGGTAAACATCCACGGCTTCAAATGCCTGCACATCCGTATCAAAAAATTCCCGGAAAGAAGTGTGCAATGGCGGCCCGATGAAACGGATCAGCTCGTGGTTTTCTTTTTCAATTCCATAACGTTTCAGTGCGTATTGTATGGAGTTGACAATGCCTTCCTGCGGATCGGTGAGTGTACCGTCGAGATCAAATAAAATAAATTCGTATGTTTTCACAACACAAAGAACGGAATTATTTAAAAAGTTCCTTCAGTATTTTTTCGCGGAATTCGAAAATGGCTTTTATCTTTTTTTCTACAAATAATTTATTGATGAGCGGTTCCAGGAAAAATCCCGGCGATCGAAACTGCACATAATCCTTCATGTACGTTTTACCATTACGTTCCTCAAACGTATGCTCGTGGATCCAGGTATTGTACGGACCTTTTAACTGCTTATCAATAAAGCGGTACGGAGGATTCCATTCACTGATAAGCGTTTGCCATTTAAAAGGAATGCCGCTTACTTTTATTTTATAATCGATCAGGGTTCCTTTCTGAATAATGATGGGCTGAGGGCTTATGATCCGGAGTTGCATATCAGGCGGTGTGATCTTATCCAGATTTTCGGCTTTGCTGAAAAAATCAAAAACTTCGGCAATAGGCCGGTTAATGATCGTTTCTTTAATAAGGGTGTGCATGGGTAATTGTTTATGATAATATAACAGCGTGATCTGCTTTTTGTTTTAATTTTACGCTTCGTAAAACTAAAGATATGAAAATTACCATTGTAGGTTGCGGCAATATGGGTTTGATCTATGCCCGTGCATTTTTGAAATATAACATCGTTTCGAAAGAAAATTTATTACTGGCCGAAAAAAGCGAAGCACGTAAGCAGGAATTGCTGAAACTCAATATCGGTCAGGTATGTGTGGTAAACGATGCGCGTGTATCGGAAAGCGATATTGTGATCTTAGCTGTAAAACCGCAGGATTTTAATGAGTTGAGCATTGAATTAAAACAAGTGCTGAAACCCGAAAATATTATTATTTCGATCATGGCAGGAATGAAGCTGGAACGGATAGAAGAGGTGTTGCAGCAAAAAAATATTATTCGCGCAATGCCCAATTCGCCTGCCGAACTGGGTATGGGAATGACTGCTTTTACTTCCAGTAAAGCGCTGACGATAGAGCAGATCCGGAAAGCTGAAAATTTATTGGCAACAACGGGACGCACGGTATTTTTTGAAAACGAAAATTTGCTGGATGCTGTAACAGCGTTGAGCGGAAGCGGGCCTGCGTACTTTTTTTACATTGTTAAACAAATGATCGAAGCAGGCAAACAAATGGGATTTGATGAAGCTACATCGTCGATGCTGGTGAAACAAACCATGCTGGGATCTTTTCACCTGATGAATACCGCCAGTAAATCGCTGGATGAGCTGATCACAGCTGTGGCATCAAAAGGCGGCACCACGGAAGCGGCGCTGACTTCTTTTAATGCCGATGAGGTGGGTAAAAACCTGCAGAAAGGGATTGTAAAAGCACGGGACCGGGCAAGTGAATTGTCCAAGTAAGCTATGGTTTTTTAAGTGCATATCGGAAGCTTATATCATATCTGTTTTATTTTTATTGAAAAGCCCTCGCAATGACGTTTCTAATAAGGCATAAAACCCCGACACTAATTCAGCCTTAATCTTTTTGTAAGATTTTTATAATAACAGCAATTATAAACAGGCCGCCTTCCATTGTTAATTTTATTGCGGCCGAGCTATCGTTCACTGGTTTGAGCAGTTGAGCTACCAATAAAAAAAGTATTCCTGCAATAAAAAAATTGTGGAACGGTTTTAAAAACTTCGTTGTATTTCCTAATTTTTTTTCCCGTTGTAACCGGCCCGCTTCTTTTTTTGCAAATACTTCGTTTGCATCTGCAAGCTGTTCGGCCGTAAGTTTTCGGAACGCTAATTCATTCTTTGCCGCAATCACTGCAAGTGGCTGGTAATCGCTTTCGCGGGAAAGGATATCAAGCAATGCTGCATCGCTGATGCTGAGGTAAAGTTGGGTATAAGGATTGTCTGTGCTGATCAATTTTTCTGATGTGTAATGTGATTCCGGGTTTTATAAAAAAATGGCTTACTGAAAGAAAAACTGAACACCAATTGTCGGTGCAATGGTTTTGAAATTTTCAGGACGATTTGCAAATTCATTTACCGTTAGGTAGGTGACATTCAGCTCCAGCGCCACTTTTTCGGTTAAAAAATAATTTGCACCAATTCCCAAAGAACCAACAAGTATAGAAGTATTGCGTTCTTTTATTTTTGAATGCCCTTCAGTACTTGTTCTTGTGTTTAGGTTGCCAAATCCCAGGTCGAACTCAGGGTAAATGGTAAATTTCTTATTCAGTAAAACATAATATCTCAGGCACATTCCCAACCCAAACAACTTTATTGTTTCTTCTTTTTTTAAGCTGGATAATGAAGTCGTATAAGTATAGCCGTTCTTCACTTCGGCAGCAAAAGGACTAAGCCCTATCGAAAGATTTTTTACGGGAAAAAAAGAAACATTTGCTTTGCCGCCAAAACCACTGATGGAATTATGAGGCGCTATATTTAAAACATCAAAAACAGGCAATGCTGATGCCCCGGTTTGTGTCGTTCCTTTTTCAAACTGGGCCAATCCTGTAAAAGAAATTCCATAAAGAATGATGAATGTAATCGTGATTTTTTTCATGTTTATTTTTTTACGGGATCGTGAAATCAATTGTTGTATTCACCGTTTGGTTTCCAAGCTCGGCCAGTGTAAATGTGTTTGTTAAATTGGAACTGATCCAGTCGCCGGAAGAAAAGGTTCCATCGCCGTTTGCATCGTACAATGAATATAAATAATAGCTGCCGGGATGCATGTAATTAAATGTAAAGACATTGTCGGTGGATGCTAAAAACACATATCGTGAGCGGTATTTTAATTGCGCCGGAATAAATGTAAAGCCTGTAAACAGCGGTTGTGTGGTGATCATTAAAAACACTTTTTTAGTAGGATCGGGTGTGTGCCCGCTTCCAAAGCTAATGTTAACGGTAGTTTTGCCAAGATACGGTTGTGCTGCTTCGTTGTATGGATCGGATGCCAGATCGTAATAAATGGCATCAGGTTTTGAATCAAATGTGGTGGAAAAATCTTTTACCAGCTGTTTTTGCGGGAATGCAAAATGTGTAATCGCGTTTTGCGCGGATGAATTATCCTGCAGCTGCGCTTTCCAGAGCATGTGTGTGGTAGCGGTTGTCAGCGTATTGTATTTGTTTGTATACACATGCATGATCAGGCTATCGTCCTTGAACAACACATTTACATGCACGCGGTTGCCGCCCGCTTTGAAATCCGAAAAGCGGTAAAAATAATTGTTGGTCGTTTCCGAAACACTATCGACCACTGCATACGCAATGCGTTGTGATCCGGCAAAACCGCCGCCATTACGGAAAGCCATTTTGTATTCATTGTTATGTTTTACAATAAAAAATCCCATTAAAATAGTGTTGAGGGAATCCAACTCATTTTTTGCAGAAACCTGCGCGGCAGAAACCGGGCGAAAATCAACGATCCATTCGGGATAGCTTCCCAATGCCGTGGAAGAAGTAACCGGGCCGTTCCAGATACCGGACAAATGACTTAAAATTCCGTAGCCTTTTACATTGCTGCTCGCATTGATCGGTCCGATGCCTGTAACGGCAGGTGTTTCGTCGGTGTTGCTTTTGTCGTGCTTGCAGGAAGTAAATACAGTTGCTGCAATAAAAAGCAGGAGCAGGAAGTGTGATCGTGTGGTCATGTAGGAGCATTTTTTTGTAAATCAAATATAGCTTAAAAAAGCGGTTAAAAAATGAGCAGGATCATCAAAATGTAAATCAGGAAGCGGTATGTTTGAAAAATATAGTGGCTCAGTTTGAGAAATTATAACGTACAATTTTTCAATCAATTACTCTTCGACAAGCTCAGAGTGACTTTCTGAAGTCATGTTGAGCTTGTCGAAACATTTGGCGACTTCAAACTGAGCCAATACTTTGAAAAAAGAATGCTTCCTTTTCAAGTCCTAATTGATTAAATTTGAAATCCGATCTAATTAAAAAATATGGCACGAATCACATCCTTTGAGCAATACGAGCAGGAATACAAACGCAGCGTGGAAAACCCGGAAGCCTTCTGGGAACAGCAGGCAGAACAATTTACCTGGCGTAAAAAATGGGACACTGTACTGGATTGGAATTTTACCACACCGGAGATCAATTGGTTTAAAGGCGGTAAATTAAACATTACTGAGAATTGCCTCGACCGGCATTTGGCGGAGCGCGGCGACCAAATTGCATATTACTGGGAACCGAATGATCCTTCTGCGAAAGCGATACAATTAACCTACAAACAATTGCATGAGCAGGTGTGCAAATTCGCAAACGTGTTGAAAAAAAACGGTGCAAAAAAAGGCGACCGCATTTGCATTTACATGCCAATGGTGCCGCAGCTGGCAATTGCTTTGTTGGCCTGTGCGCGAATAGGAGCGGTGCATTCGGTGGTATTTGGCGGTTTTTCTGCTTCGGCATTATCCGGCAGGATCCAGGATTGTGATTGTAATATGGTGGTGACTACAGATGGCGCTTACCGCGGTGCAAAAGCAATTCCGATCAAGGAAGTAGTGGACGAAGCTTTGGAAACTTGTCCTTCGGTTAAAAAAGTGATTGTACTGGAACATACTAAATCCGGCGTGGTGATGGCAGACGGACGTGATGTTTCCTGGGATGCGGAAATGAAAACGGCAAGCGCTGATTGTATTGCAGAACCAATGGATGCGGAGGATCTGCTTTTTATCTTGTACACATCCGGCTCCACCGGAAAACCGAAAGGTGTGGTGCATACCTGCGGCGGCTACATGGTGTACACACATTATACATTCGAAAATGTATTTCAATATAACAAAGGTGAGATCTATTGGTGTACGGCTGATATTGGCTGGATTACAGGACATTCCTACATTGTGTATGCGCCGTTGCTGGCAGGCGCTACTTCCGTGATCTTTGAAGGAATTCCTTCTTACCCGGATGCAGGGCGCTTTTGGCAGGTGATCGATAAATACAACGTGAATATATTTTATACGGCGCCTACTGCGATTCGTGCATTGGAAGCGGCCGGACTGGATTTTGTAAAACCTTACAAGCTTGATTCACTAAGGGTATTGGGAAGTGTTGGTGAACCGATCAATGAAGAAGCATGGAACTGGTACAATGAAAATATCGGGAAAGGAAAATGCCCGATCGTGGATACATGGTGGCAAACGGAGACGGGAGGGATTATGATTTCGCCTTTGGCTGGAATTACAAAAACAAAACCCGGTTTTGCAACATTGCCCTTACCGGGAATACAACCAATACTGGTGGATGAAAAAGGAAATGAAATTCATGGCAATGGCGTGGAAGGAAATTTGTGCATTAAATTTCCGTGGCCGGCGATCATCCGCACCACGTATGGCGATCACGAGCGTTGTAAGCTGAATTATTTTGCAACATATCCCAATTTATATTTTACCGGCGATGGCTGCAAGCGCGATGAGGATGGCTATTACCGCATCACCGGAAGGGTGGACGATGTAATGAATGTGAGCGGGCACCGCATTGGAACTGCCGAAGTGGAAAGCGCCATCAACATGCATGTGGATGTGGTGGAAAGCGCTGTGGTGGGTTATCCGCACGATATTAAAGGACAGGGAATTTATGCGTATGTAATTTGCACCAATAAAAATAAGGATGCGGAAATACTCCGCAAAGAAATTTTAGCAGAAGTAACAAAAGTGATCGGGCCGATCGCAAAACCGGATAAGATCCAGATCGTAAGCGGACTGCCGAAAACGCGCAGTGGAAAAATTATGCGCAGGATCCTGCGGAAAGTGGCGGAAGGGGATTTCGGTAATTTGGGCGATACGTCTACATTGCTTGATCCGGGCGTGGTAGAGGAGATCAGGCAGGGCGCGATCAAATAGGAAGGCGTTTATTTTACCTGATATTTTCAATCGATTTGTCATCCCGGGCCTGACCCGGGATCTCATAAATGTTTGCAGAATGTTGATCCCGGTTTTTAATTAACAGATCCCGGGTCAAGCCCGGGATGACAGTCCAGAAAAGTATTCCTGTTTTTAAAACATAAAAAAATCCGTTATGAAATTTTCATAACGGATTTTTATTTTTAGAATGTTAATTTAACAATGTCATCGCTAAAATCAATCGTGCAAGCGATAAAAATCTGCTTTAATTTTTTTTATACAAAAAAATCTGTGAATCTGTGGCAGACAAACATACTGCAAGCATTTATGAGATCCCGTGTCACGCACGGGATGACGTTTTCTTAAAATGATTTAACTAAGCGGGCACTATAATGAGATTACTTCGCTATCGCTCGCAATGACGTACTATGTTTATTACTCAACATGAAAACTAATCTACCTTCACACCTAAAAATTTAAAATATTGCCCGTTTGCTTCCAAAAACGAAAGCTGGTTGGTTGCCTGTTGTGTAGAAAAAGCAGGGTACAACATAAAATCACGATCAATGCGGATATCATCCTTGAAAATAATAGGAGGCTGCATTAACCCGTCGTTGGTGATTTGTACCAATACCGGAATTAATCCTGTATAACCATTTGAATAATAATCCTTCATGTATTTTTTAATATCATCGTTATACACCACAGTTAATTTACCATTGCAGATGTAATACGCGGAATAAAGCTGCTTGTCAAAATCTCTTGCTTTACCATCTTTTGATAATTCCAATTGGAATTTTTTATTTCCGTCAGCATCCATCGCGATCACAAAATCACTTTTATGCGTGTAATCGTAATTATAATCAAAGCTTGCGGCAGTACCAGCGGTAGCAGGTGGTGGCGTGATTCGCTCTTCTTTGTAATTTTCTGCAGTCAGGAAAATTGTATTTCCGTTTATCAATACTTTTTCTGCTGTTAAATTATCAACCTTTGCATCCAGCGCAAATGTTTTAAAAAGGTTTTCTGTTTTACCTTTGTTCGTAAAATAAAGTACACCTACTGCTTGTTTTTCACCAACAGTTAATGTTTTTCTTTCGTAGTATAAACCGCTTACAACAATCTCGCTGTTATCGTTTACCGTGTATGTATAACTGGAGATCTGCATTGGCTCCGTTACCGCGATGGTGTATTCTTTCACATCGGCAGGGCTTGCAGCCGACCATTGATAAACTGAAAGTGTGATCTCGCCTTTTTTGGTCATTCCTTTTTTGATGATGTAAACCGTTCTGTCGTTTCCAACAGCAACGCTCATGCTTTTGTTTTTTGTGTTTTCGCCGGGAAGGTTGATCTGCCCTTCTCCTGTTTTTTTCAATGAAGCATCGTAGATCGCCACTTTGAAAGTTGCAGGCTGTTCTTTCACAAACGGCATTTCGCCAATCACCGCAAGCGTTTTCATATCAGGGGAAGATGCTGAATTGTTGAAACCCGAGTTCATGATCTTTTCAAACGGAATGCTCATCACTTCTGTTTCTGTTTCCGAAACTTTTCCATTGTTATCGATCACGCGCGCCAGCAATGTGTTTTTTCCACCGGCTTTGTCAAGGTGTTCCACCATTGCATACGCTTTATTGCCAAGCCCTACCACATCATCAATGCTGTACGTATTGTTAAATGTACCCAGGTTGATCTCCACATTTGTTTTGGTAATGTAAGAGCCCTTGCTGTCGTACGATAACAAATGATAATTCATAACAGCATGCTCGTAAAATTTGGTAAAATAATAATTATCGCCGTTGGCTGTAAAATTAATAACGTCGCTGCCTTTCACCAGCTCCACCGGCGATGGCTGTCCTTTTGTAAGGGTTACTTTTTGCGCTTTTGCTGCAATGCCTGCAACCGAAAGACAAAGTATGAATGTGATTTTTTTAAACTGTTTCATGTTTGTTTTTTAATTGGTTATTATTTAGGATTCGTGCGTAATTCTTATTTATTAACGGCAACCCGTTTTTTCAAATCGTTGAACAGTGCTTCGTAATCTTCCTTGTCTTTTCTTTTGGAAGAGGACATATCGATCCCGTTCAGCTGCGCAATAATTTTATCGGCGTTGCCCGAATCGCCCAGGGTGAAATAGCATTCCAGCAAATTAAAGCAAACGGCAATGGTCACATCTTTATCAATGCGTGCTTTTTTATTTTTTACATCCGATTCCTGCAAAGCAGTATTCCAGGCTTGTGCAGCGCTTTGTAATTTTGCTTTTGCCGTTGCCGGATCGTCGATCAGTATTTTTAAACCTGCAGAAGCATCGTTGAATGCAACCAGCAAATCTTTGTATGTATCGTCTTTTGATTTTACATAATACAATTCGGTTCTGCGTAATGTTTGTTTGTAACCGATCTTATCATTCACAACGTTATTGATCAGCGTTAAATTATCCTGCAGGATCTTCGCTTCGTTTGTTTTGATAAGCAGCTCTGCATTTAACGGAGCAGGAGTAGTCGATTCAGGCGTTTTATAAATTTTATAAGTGTTTAACTCCTGCGGGGTTACCGTGAACAATTCTTTTCCATCCGGTGTGGTTACTTTCACCGACATGGTATGACGGTATGAAAATTCGTTGTGATAATACATTACCGCATTGGTGCTGGTTTGGCCGTTTGCATAGCTCGTTACACTTTTTTGTTCGGAGATCTGGCGTGGCTCCGTGTAATCAAAGCCGTACATCGTTACCTCAATTTTTACAGCATTTTCCGGTTTGTCGTTAAAGCCATCGAGGATCAGGTATGTTTTTGCAACCACCGGATAATCATAGCTGGTCTGCAATATCGGTTCCGGCACATAACGCATGGAAGGCGGCGGTGGTACTTGTTTTACCGGTTTGTTGGTGTTTTCGCCCAGCACTTGTTTTTCCACTACTTTTTCGCCGAATGATTTTTTCTTCCAGGCTTCCAGCTCAATGTTGTATTGATCGTCTGCCGCTTTTACTTTAGCAGGATAAGCCACCTGTTCCTTTGCCAGTTCAGCTTGCGCTACTTTTTTTTCTGCTTCGTACGCATCTTTTTTCTTCTGATTTTCTGCTTCGTATGCTGCAAAAATAGAAGACTGATAATTTTGTATAGCACCGGGTAATGGTGCCAACGGTAATTTGGTGAAATGATATTCCACGGTTTCATCTTTGATGTTTTGTGCAATCATAAGCTTGCCTGTGATCGTTAACAGCACAAGCAAACCGGTTTTTATTTTACGCATTTTTTAGTAGAGTTTTTAGTAATTTATAAAAGTGTTTCAGACCAATTTACAAAATTCTGTAAAACAAAAGGTATTTATTCGCCGAAGAGTTTGCCTGCAATTGAGGAATTTGCTGCACAGCTGTTGTAATGCTTAACAGTAAAGGTTTTGAGAGAATGTGTGCCTTGCTGTTATAGAGAAAAACTTTAAAAATTTCGATAAAAAAGTATAATTTATTCTTCTTTTATGACCTCTATTTTCACCTTCGTTTTTCCTGCACGGATAAAATCCAGTTCCCTGGCAGCCTTTTGACTGAGGTCGATGCAGCGAGTTGATTTTTTCGGCAAGCGATCGTTTACAATCACGATCACCGATTTATTATTGCTCAGGTTGGTCACTTTTAATTTAGTGCCGTAAGGAAGTGTTTTGTGAGCCGCCGTTAATTTTTTATTGCTGAATTTTTCGCCGCTGGAAGTTCTTCTGCCTTCAAACTTCTTTGCATAATAACTGGCTGTTCCTGTCTGTTCTGTTGTGGTTTGTGCCGACAACAGAAAAGGAATGAGGAATAAAAAGAAGCAGAATAATTTTTTCATGAAGCGCAGCTTAGTTAAGCAGCCCTGTCAAAAATGCTACCAAAAAATAAAAAACAGCATCGCAATAGCGAAAATAAGCGGCAGGCTGTATTTAAAAATGAACGTCTGCAGGTCCTGAGCCCTTGTTATCCGTGGTTTCCTGAATAATCCAGGGATAGCGGAGTAATGTTTGAGTAACCTAAGGAGTAGTATTGGAGCAGGTAAGCGGGTGTTTTTTTAAATAATTCTTAGCCTTGTATTAGAAAAATGTAGACTTTTATCTCTACCTTTTACTTTTTGAAGGCAAAAAGTAAGAATCCGCCGCGGCGGACTGCCTGTAATGTAATTTTTCCTTCCGCTGGCGCTGCAGGAAAACCGCGGTTAATTTCGCGCATGCGGTTGATCGCTTCGTAGCTATGATTTTTCTGACGCTTATTCCCGCTATTACTGAACAGGCCGAAAGAGTCTTCAGAATGAGGATCCTATTGTTTTTTTTAAATTGGCAGCAGCATGTTTGAGAAGCGGAGCACGATTTTAATTCACGCCGATCCGAAGGGAGTAAGAAAAAAAATTCAGAAGGGCGCGGTGGCCGGAACAAGTAGCGGGGACGCGTCGGATGGTGCGTGGTCCGCCGCGGCGGATTGTTCTTGTCCCGCAGGTGCGGGATTGTTTCTTTTTGTTTCAAGACAAAAAGAAAAGAAGATGAAATGAAGCAGCATTCGATTTTATTTATACTTCTAAAGATTCAAACAAAACCTACATTTTTCTAATGCAAGACTTAATTCTTTTAATATAATGATTGAATAATAAATTTTATTTGTGCATTGCTGAGGTCTTTAATTTCTTTCAGGTGCTGCGGGCTCAGGCTTTGCATATCGCTGTATCGCGATGTAATTACATGCAAATATCCCGAAACCGAATCCAATAAGATCTGTGTGTGAAGCGCTACATTTTTTATACTGAACACATTTTCCCTGATTCCTTTTTTGATGATCTTCACATACAGCTGCTGTTCTTTTTCCAGGATCAGCTTCAGATCTTCGTCATTTTCCATCACTTCCTGGGTAAATGAAAGCGAAAAAATGCCTTGTGTCTGGATCTCCAGCACATAACGGATCCGGTTCTGCAACAATTTTTCCAGGCAAACGGCAGGATCAGCCGGAGCTAAAACGATATTTTCCTGTTCCTCAAAGTACAATTTCGACATTTTGGTAAGCACCGCTTTGCACACACTTTCTTTGTCCTTGAAATAGTAATAGATCTTTGTACGGCTGTATCCCAGGTTTTCGGCAATATCGCCAAGCGTGGTTTTATCAGTGCCAAAGCGCTGGAAGCAGACCATTGCGGCATCCATGATCCTCTCTTTTTCTTTTACTTCTTTGGTATCGTACATTCTGACAAAAACTGAATAGCTGTCAAAAGTACATAAAATGTGCATTACCGGTTTGGCCGTTTACCTCAATCATGCCTTATTTATCGTTTTATTGCAAAAATCATGGAATACCGGAAGTAAAAACCATTCGTAAAAAAATGTTAAAACTTTCGTAGTTCCTGAATTTGCGTTATCTTCGTTTTTCAATATTTTTAAGTGTGTCAGACAGTCTAGTAATCATACCAACCTACAACGAAAAAGGAAATATCGAGCGAATGATCCGCAAAGTATTTTCATTGCCTTTTGAGTTTCATGTGCTAATTATTGATGACGGTTCCCCGGATGGAACGGCCGACATTGTAAAGCAGCTGATGCAGGAATACCAGGGGAAATTATTTATTGAAGAGCGTAAAGGCAAATTAGGCCTGGGAACTGCATACATCCATGGTTTTAAATGGGCACTGTCGCGCTCCTACGAATATATTTTTGAAATGGATTGCGATTTTTCGCATAATCCTGATGATTTGATACGCTTGCGCGAAGCCTGTGTAAATGGCGGCGATGTAGCGATCGGGTCCCGTTATGTAAAAGGCGGGAAGATCGAGAACTGGCCGATGGGACGTGTACTTATGTCGTATTTTGCTTCCGTATACGTGCGCATGATCCTGTGGTTGCCTTTCAAAGATACCACCGCAGGCTTTAAATGTTACCGCAAACGCGTGCTGGAAACCATTGTATTCGACGATATTAAATTTGTGGGATATGCCTTCCAGATCGAAATGAAATACCTGGCTTACAAGCTGGGCTTTAAAATAGTGGAAGTGCCGATCGTGTTTACCGACCGGATCGAAGGAACTTCCAAAATGAGCAAAGGGATTTTTAAAGAAGCCATTTTAGGCGTTTTAAAAATGCGCTTTATGAGCATCAGTAAAAAATGATTAAGGAATGAGGATTAAAGATTTCTTTAGCTCGAATCCTGAATCCGAAAATCTTTAATAAAATAACAAAATGTGCAGGATCGTTAATTTTTGTCTACTCTTTTTATTGTTTTCCTTCCATTCGTATTCCCAAAAAATTTCCGAGACAAACATTAAAAAGCACATTAAATTTCTTGCTTCCGATAAGCTGAAGGGGCGTGGAACGGGAACGCAGGAAGAACTTACCGCTGCGAATTATATTGCTGCCAGCTTTAAAAAATCGGGTTTGCAGCCGAAAGGGAACATCAACAGCTATTTTTATTCCTACAAATTCAAAAAACCGGAAAACCCGCACGATACCGTTGGCCGCGATGTAGTTTCGGCGCTGGATGTGGTTGGTTTTTTAGATAACGGGGCGGAAAATACGGTGGTGATCGGTGCGCATTTCGATCACCTGGGCCTGGGTTACGATCACAATTCACTCGATGCAAATCCGGAAGGAAAGATCCATAACGGCGCCGATGACAATGCTTCTGGCACTGCAGGCGTGATGGAACTGGCCAATTATTTTGCGAAGAACAAACGCAAAGAAAAAGTAAATTTTTTATTCATTTGTTTTTCAGGCGAAGAGCTGGGATTGTTCGGCTCCAAAAAATTCTGTGAAAATCCAACCATCGATTTTGCAAAAGTGGATTACATGATCAACATGGACATGATCGGGCGTTTGAACGATTCTACCAAGAAATTAATTATTTACGGTGTAGGTACTGCGCCCGATTGGGTACCGATGATCCTGCGCATCCCATCTGCGTTCAGCATTAAAAAAGACAGTGCGGGCATTGGCCCTTCGGATCAGACTTCCTTTTATTTAAAAGACATTCCGGTACTGCATTTTTTTACCGGTCAGCATGCCGATTATCACAAACCCAGCGATGATTACGAAAAAGTAAATTATCCGGGCGAGCGCATGGTGCTGGAATACATTGTGAAGATTGTAGAGGAAACCGAAAAACTTCCGAAACTGGTGTTTCAGAAAACAAAAACATCGGATGAAAATACGCCTAAATTTAAAGTGACCATGGGCGTAATGCCTGATTATACGTTTGAAGGAAAAGGCTTGCGGATAGATGGTGTAACGGATGGCAAACCGGCTAATAAAGCGGGAATCCTTAAAGGTGATATTGTGTGTAAGCTGGGCGATGTAAAGGTGGAAGGTATGAACGATTATATGAAAGGATTATCACTGATAAAAAAAGGAGATATGGTGGAAGTAACGGTGGTCCGGAATGGTAAAGAATTAAAAATGAACGTTACATTTTAGGATGAAGACATTAATTAAAAACGCAAAGATTGTAAACGAAGGCCGCATTGTTACCGGCAACGTTTTGATTGAAGAGGAGGTTATTTCGAAAATCTCGGAAACGGAAATAAATGTTGCTGCGGATAAAATAATTGATGCTGCCGGAAAGTATTTATTCCCGGGTTGTATCGACGATCAGGTACATTTTCGTGAGCCGGGCTTAACACACAAAGGCGAAATTTATACCGAAGCAAAAGCGGCAGTAGCAGGCGGTGTTACGTCGTTCATGGAAATGCCGAATACCGTTCCAAATGTATTTACACAGGAGTTACTGGAAGATAAATACAAACGCGCATCGGAAGTATCACTTGCGAATTATTCTTTTTTTATGGGCGCTTCCAACGATAACATCGCCGAAGTTTTAAAAACGGACCCTAAAAATGTTTGCGGGATCAAAGTATTTATGGGTTCGTCAACCGGCAATATGCTGGTAGATAATGCCGAAACGCTGGATGCTTTATTTTCAAAATGCAAAATGCTGATCGCCACACATTGTGAGGATGAAGCAACGATCCGGCACAACATGGAAGTGTACCGCGAAAAATACGGCGAGGATGTTCCGATGGAAATGCATCCGCTGATCCGCAGTGAGGAAGCCTGTTACAAGTCATCGTCGCTGGCGGTGCAGCTTGCGAAAAAACACAATACGCGTTTGCACATCCTGCACATTTCCACTGCAAAAGAAATTTCGCTTTTTGATAATACATTGCCATTAAAGGAAAAACGCATTACCGCAGAAGCCTGTATCCATCATCTATGGTTCAGCGATGCGGATTATAAAACGAAAGGCTCGCTGATCAAATGGAACCCGGCTGTAAAAACAGCGGCTGATCGCGATGCCATTTTAAAAGCGGTGCTGGAAAATAAAATTGATGTGATCGCAACCGATCATGCGCCGCATACGCTGGAAGAAAAAGGGCAGACCTATTTTAAAGCGCCGTCGGGCGGGCCATTGGTACAGCATTCGCTGAATGCGATGCTGGAATTTTATCACCAGGGAAAAATATCGCTGGAAAGGATCGCGGAAAAGATGGCGCATGCTGTTGCCGATTGTTTCAACATTGAAAAACGCGGTTACATCCGTGAAGGTTATTTTGCCGATCTTGTATTGGTGGATCTTGAAAAAAAGACGACGGTAGAAAAATCAAACATTCTGTATAAGTGTGGCTGGAGCCCGTTTGAAGGAATTACTTTTCATTCGGCTGTTACACAAACATTTGTAAGCGGACATTTGGTGTTTGATGCCGGAACGTTTGATGAAACAAAAAAAGGCGCGCGCATGTCGTTCCTGAATTATTAAGAAAGATTATGTTGTATAAAAATGTTGCAATGGGAACAGGAACATTCTATTGAGTCGTCATCCCGGGCTTGACCCGGGATCTGTTAAATACTTGCAGCGCCTACACAGTTATTAATTGGCAGATCCCGGGTCAGGCCCGGGATGACAGTATTAATTGTGAATATTAAAAAAAGCAACATTTTATTACAGCATAACTCAAATAGCTATTAACCATTAAAAATATACACTTTGTTCTACTGGCTCATAAAACCGTTTGTGTTTACCTTTTTCAGGGTTTTTTATAAATACGATTACAAAGGAATTGAGAATATTCCGTATGATCAGCCGGTAGTGCTTGCTCCCAATCATGTGAACGCCTTTATCGACCCGATCGCGCTGGCCTTGCTATCGCAAAAAAAAGTACGCTTTTTTGCCCGCGGCGATGTGTTTAAAGGAAAAATTGCACGCACCATTTTAAATGCCTTAAGCATTAGCCCGATGTACCGCATCCAGGAAGGGTATGCTGAAATTAAAAAGAATGACAAAACATTTGAAGAATGCCGTCAGCGGCTTTCTGCGAACGAAATTATTTTGTTGTTCCCGGAAGCGATCTGTGTACAGGAAAGAAGATTACGCCCCTTGAAAAAGGGATTGGCGCGTGTAGTTTTTCAAACGGAAGAAACGCTTAATTTTTCGAAAGATGTATTGGTAATTCCGGTAGGATTAAATTACACGGCTGCATATAAATTCAGGAGTAAATTGTTTATTGATATCGGAAAGCCCATCTCTGTAAAGGAATACGAGGCACGTTTTAAAGAGGACAAGGTAAAAGCGATCAACGAATTTACAAAAATGCTGGAATACAAAATGCAGCAGCAAATGGTGGTATTGAACAATACCGATAACGACAAGCTGTTTGTGAGCATCGAGGAAATTTATATGTACCAGTGTTTGAAAGATAAAAACCAGGGTGTGACTAATTTACAGCACAGTTACGAAGGCAGCAAGCACCTGGCGCAGATGATCAATCATTACGATGAGAATAACCCGGAATTGACAACTTCGCTGCGCGATCATACGGCAGAGTATATCCGTCGTGTACGCGCAAATGGTTTACGGGATCATTTGTTACGCCCCGATAGTATTGAAAAAAATAATATCTGGAGGTTCATAGGCGATTATTTGCTGATCTACCTTGGAATGCCGCTTTACGCAATTGGTTTGCTGATGAATTATCCGCCTTATTTTGCAGCAAAAAAATTCAGTGATGCGAAGATCAAAAACATTGAATTTTATGCATCAGTATATGCTAACCTGGGGATGATCCTTTGGGGAATTTATTATGCAATTCAGATCTTAACGATAGCATTGGTTTTCCGCAACTGGATAGTATTGGGCGTTTATGCAGCGCTTGCTCCATTGCTTGGTTATTTTTGTTTGTGGTATTATCCTGTAAAAGAAAAGATCTTTGGCCGTTGGCGTTTATTCCGCATGGTACGGAAAGAAAAACACATTGTGAAGGAGCTGATCGCGGAACGCAATACGGTGATCTCCGAAATAGAAGCAGCTATGAAAGGATATTTTGGTTCGCTGTAAAGGTACAGATAGCGAACAGGAACGAAACTACGAATCTGTATGGTTACAAATTACGAATCAATACAAATGTACAAATTTGTGTGCGTGATGTATAATTTGGAAACCAATCTCTCTTTATACTGTCATCCCGGGCCTGACCCGGGATCTGTTAATTAAGAACAAAAGAACATTCTGCAACCATTTACACAGCATCTGCGCACAGCAAAACTTTAAATTTTTGAACTTTAACTTTTGAACTTATTTCTTACCACTGCCCGCTTGGCGAAAACAAAAAATCGATCTGTGTATCCAGTTCATACAATTGCTGGAAATTACGGAGATCTTTATTACAGAATGGCTCTATCAAACGAAGCATGTTTTTATAACCGTCGATGGTGAGATCGCAGAAAAAAAGTTCATCATCCTGCGTCATAATTCCTTCATCTTCTTCCGCGATGTGTAAGATCAATTTACAATTTACCGCTTCAATAAAAGGCAGTGAATTTACATCCAGCGATTTATTATTCAGCAGGTTTTCTTTTACAGTATCGCGAAACAAGATGGCTTCTGCTTTATCAAAATCGTAAAGGCGGATCAGCTGGTCGCCGTATTCGTTAATGCTGTGCAGGAATTCGAGTTTCATGTGTTTACGGATTGCGAACAAACTCGTCCTTCGACAAGCTCAGGATGACATTACGAATCTGGTATATTGTTAAATTAGTATTCGGAATTTTATATTATAAAAACATTAAATGAGTATCTGGAACTTTGTACCATAAAAAGAATTTACTTTAAGAACGTCATTGCGAGGGCTTTTCGCCCGAAGCAATCTCATTCTGGTTTTATGCTCTGGTGTGAGATTGCTTCGGGCGAAAAGCCCTCGCAATGACGCGTTGATTAAAACTTCTTCCAATAAAATAGCTATAGCTTGGTATAAACTTTTCGATAGTCATTAAACATTATTTTAAGTCCTCGTAATGACGGGTTATAATCAATTTTTCACCCTGTTAAATTTCAATGCTTTCAGCATCCAGTCCGGCAATGGTTTTAATGCATCGCGCTTGCGCAGATCCAGGTACCAGCCTAATTTTTTCATGATCGGAATTTTCTTTGTTTCCACAAACTCGATCAGCGCGCCATCCGGATCTTCAATGTAGCTGAAATGTCCAGCCGCTTCGCCCATGTCGAATTTTTCGCCGCTGTCCACCGTAAACGGATATCCTTTTGCAGCGCACAATTCCTTCATCGCTTTTTGATTGGTAATATCAAAACACAAGTGAATAAATCCCTGGTCGCCCCAAAAACGGTTCTCAAATATTTTGCGCGGCGCATATCCTTTCACGTGTACCAGCTCAATTTCGCTTGGGCCGAGTAATTTAGAAAATGCACCCACACGCGGTTTGCTGTGTTTTAATAAAACACGGTGTGTGATTTTTCCGCCGTTCGGTAAATTTTTAAAATCTTCAAATACACCTTCTTTATCATATACAACGGTATCATAACCTAAAATACCGGCATAGAATTTTTTGGAGCGCTCCATGTCGGATACGCCCACCATCATACCTGCAGGGCCGCCGGTGAGTTGCAAGCCGTTTCCAAACCATGCATCGCCTTTTACAACCTGGAACAAATTATTCCATGGATCGCGTAAATAAAACGTATCATTTCCGCCTGCATCTTTTGTAAGTTCGGACACAAGGTTTACTTTTTTTGATTTCAAAAATTCGTAAGAACCTTTTACATCGCTGGTTTTCATGCGTGCGCAATAAAAGCCAAGATCGCCCAGCTGTAATTCAAATGCAGCGGGTACAGGTGTACGGCTGGTGTATTGCCAGATCTCAAATCCGCCGCCGCCTTTCATGTTGATGGCCAGGATCGCGTGGCGCTGATGCGGTTTTCCACCGGTATACGGCAACATTAAATTAGCTTCTGCCGCTTCTTCAAAAATGGGAATGTCCATTCCGAAATGCTGACGGTACCATTTGAATGCTTCATGTACATTGGGGATTCCGATTCCTACTTGTTGAATGCCTGCGATAGTTGGGGTCATTTTAGTTCAAGATTTAAAGTTCAAAAGTTTAAAGTTTTGCTATGTACAGATGCTGTGTAATTCTAATATTATAATTTATTTTTTTATTTGTCTCTTGTCTCTTGTCTATTTGCCAATTGCCTACTGCTTTATTGCCTATTTCTTTTTTTGTCTACTTTTTTATTTGTCTACTGCCTTTCTTGCTTCTTAGATCTTGCCTCTTGATTCTTCTCATTCCGCTTTTTGCTTCCTGATAATTTTCGAAAATAATTTTGGAAAGATCCGTTTTACCCATACCGCGCGTAATTCTTTTCCACCGATAAATACTTCCTCCTTCTTTTTTTCGATCGCTTTTAAAATTTGTTGCGCGCAGGCTTCGGCACTTAATCCCTGTTCCTGGCTTTCGTCCATTTTATTGTGTTTTCCACCATCTCCGGTAACGGCATTGATGGAAATATTTGTTTTTATTTTGCCCGGACAAACGATCAGTACATTTACATTGTCGTTGTAAATTTCCATGCGCAGCGATTCAAAAAAACCATGCAATGCATGTTTGGATGCAGAGTAAGCCGAACGGAAATAAAAGCCGAATTTACCGGCAATACTGCTCATGGCGATGATGTGTCCGCTTTTTTGTTTTAATAAATGGGGCAGCACACTTTTTGTAAGCGCCACAGTCCCGAAAAAATTCACTTCCATGATCTTCCGGTCGATTTCCAGTGGGGTTTCTTTTGTTAAGGAGCGCTGGCTGATCCCGCCGTTGTTGATCAGAATATCGATACGCCCGAAGGTGGAGATGACTTGTTGGGTGAGCGCATTTACGTTGGAAGTATCGGAAAGGTCAAGCGGGAGGATCAGCACATTTTCATCTGCAATTTTCAATGCATTTTTAACGCGTTGCAATTCGGCTGTTCTGCGTGCGGAAATCACCAGTTTTGCCCCTTCTTTTGCGAATGCAGATGCCAGCGCTTCGCCAATTCCGGAAGTTGCTCCCGTGATCCACACTACTTTATTTTTAAATGCAGTCATTGGCACAAAAATAGCTTAATTTTTTGTATTAACTTTGCCTGTCTGTATTTTTACAGCCTTCCGGAAATTTAAAAAATAAAATGAAAAAATATACCAGCATATTCTTATTCCTGCTTTGCTCGCTGTTATTTTCCTGCTCCGGGAACGGAAATGTGAAAATCCCGGATGATGTATTGCCAAAGGAAAAAATGGCGGAAGTGCTGGTAGATATTCATTTACTGGAAGCCACTATGAATGTGAGCATCAGCGCTACGGATAAAGTGGGAATCAGCGAGAACGAAACGGTGGTGGATGTATTTAACAAGCACAATGTAACCCGTAAACAATACGAAGACAGCTATGCCTTTTATACGGCTAATCCCGAATTATTAGGGCAAGTGTACCAATTGGTGCTGAACGATCTGAGTAAAATGCAGGCGGAGATCACTAACGGGAAATAAGTATTAAGTAGTTAGTATCAAGTATTTAGTATCAGGATTTCCATGCCAATGTTTGCTACCGAATCTTCCAGAAAAAGCCACAGATTCACAGATTTTTTTATTTGAATTGAATTACACAGATGGGTAAATCGCTTTGCGATTTTTAGGGAATCAGTGGAATTTTTTATTTCCTTTTTAATCAGTGAATCTGTGGCAACTATAATGCTCTGCGCCTTTGCCCGAATGACTGCTATGGAGCGGTGAAATACACACAGCAAATCAGAAATCTGCACATCAGAAATCAGTAATCAATTTATTTTTTCAAGAATAATCTACAAGTATCAGATATTGATTTTTCCAAAGGAATGAATTGAAATCCCGGAAATGTATCCAGAATTTTTTTATTGGAAAACCGGCTGATGCGGTGTGCCGATTGGGATGTTTCTTTTGTGATCAAAGGTGTGGAACCACTTATTGCACTTCTTATTTTTTCGGCTCTCCAGGCAAAACTACTTAAAAATTTCCCGGCTTTAATGGCAGGCGCCGGTTTCCCGAAAGCAGTATGTACGAGGTCGAAAAATTTACGGAAAGTCGCATTTTCAGCATTGAGCAAAAAGCGCTGATTGGAAATATCGCTGTTCATTAATTTGATCATGATCGTGGCAACGTCGCGCACATCCACAAATCCATTGACACCTTCCGTATAAAATTTAATTCCCTGGTAGGCTTTGCGGAACATGTTGCTGCTGCTTTTGTCCCAGTTTCCCGGGCCTACGATCAGCGATGGATTTACGATCACCACATTCAGTCCTTCTTCGGAAGCACGCCATACTTCGCGTTCAGCGGCATATTTACTGATCGAATAATTGGAATTATCGGGGGATGATTTCCAGAATGTTTCTTCATCGGTGAGTGCGCCGTTTTCCGCTCTTCCAAGGCTGGCGATGGAGCTAACGTGACAGAATTTTTTTACGCCTTTTTCCAACGCAGCATTTACCATATTGGCGGTTCCATCCACATTGGTTTTTGTTAGTTCGGCGGCATCTTTTTTATCGAATGATACCAGCGCCGCACAATGATAAACGGTTGTAATGCCTTCCATTACTTCAAGCAAGGAATATACGTCGAGTAAATCGGCATTTACCCATTCGATATTTTTTAACAGCTGTGCCGCATCCGGCGTGTACCAGGAAAATACCTTTTCCACGTTGGCAATGACGCTGCTTTCCCGTTTGATGGCGCGCACCTGCAGGCCCGATCTGCACAGATCATACAGCAAATGAGTTCCAACCAATCCGGTTCCGCCTGTTACTAATATCATGCTGCGAATTTACTCAAACAAATCAAGATAAATGCTATTTTTTAGCGGGAAGGCAGGGAAGGCTAAAAACGTTGCGGCTTTTGCCACAAAAGGATTTATAGTATATTTGTTGTCCTTAAAATAACGATCATGAAAACCAATTTTATAGAAGAATTGAAGTGGCGCGGGATGCTGCACGACATCATGCCGGGTACGGAAGAATTACTGAACAAGGAAATGGTGATTGGCTATATCGGCTTTGATCCGACTTCCGATTCGCTGGGTGTGGGAAACATGGTGCAGATCATGACGCTGTTGCATTTTCAGAAAGCGGGGCACAAGCCAATTGCATTGGTGGGCGGTGCTACCGGTATGGTGGGCGACCCTTCCGGGAAATCCGCGGAGCGTAACCTGTTGGATGAAGCAACGCTGAATCATAACCTGAACAGCCAACGTAAACAATTAGAGAAATTCCTGGATTTTAATTGCGGTGATAATGCGGCGGAAATCGTTAATAATTATGATTGGTTCAAAGGTTTCAGCTTTTTGGAATTTATCCGCGATGTAGGAAAGCACATCAGTGTAAACTATATGCTGGCAAAAGATTCGGTAAAAAACCGTTTGGAAAACGGGATGAGCTTTACAGAGTTTAGTTACCAGCTGGTACAGGGTTTTGACTTTTACCATTTATGGAAAAATAACGGTGTTAAATTACAGATGGGCGGTTCGGATCAGTGGGGAAATATTGTGACGGGAACAGAGCTGATCCGCCGGAAAGCAAGCGGGGAAGCATTTGCGCTGACAACACCCCTGATCAAAAAAGCAGATGGAACCAAATTCGGTAAATCCGAAAGTGGCAATGTGTGGCTGGATAAAGCAAAAACGTCGGCATATAAATTTTACCAGTTTTGGCTGAATGCAAGCGATGAAGATGCAAAAAACTATATCCGCATTTTTACATTATTTAATAAGGAAGAAATAGAAGCGCTGGAAACGGAGCATGAACAAGCAAAACATTTGCGGGTGCTGCAAAAAGCATTGGCAAAGGATATTACGATCCGGGTGCATTCGGAAGCAGATTACAATTCGGCAGTGGAAGCGTCACAAATATTATTCAACGGTTCAATTGAAGATCTTGCAAAATTATCGGAAGAATTATTTTTGGATATTTTTGACGGTGTGCCTCAGTTTGAGATCTCAAAATCTGAATTAAGCGGCGGTATTGCGGTTGCGGAATTACTGGCAGAAAAAACGCAGGTGTTTCCATCAAAAGGAGAAGCACGTAAAATGATCCAGGGTGGCGGTGTTGCGGTAAATAAATCAAAAGTAGAAAACGCTGAATTGTCTATCAATAAGGCGCATTTGATCAATGATAAATACATTCTGATCCAGAAAGGGAAAAAGAATTATTTTGTGATCAAGGGGATTTAAAAGGAGTTCAAAGTTTAAAGTTCAAAGTTTGCTGTGTGGCTCTTGCGGAGCATTCTTTTTTTGCCACGAAGGCACTAAGGCGCAAAGAGAAAATACTGTACGCAGGATTACAAACTTTAGTACATAAAAAATGCTGGTCACAAATTAGTGTGACCAGCATTTTTATTGCAGATTTTTTAGGTAGGCGCTAGGCTCCGCCTAGTGACATTGCGAATTTTAATTTCTTTGTGTTCTTAGTGTCTTAGTGGTAAAATAAACACAGCAAAACTTTAAACTCTTGAACTTTAAACCTTGAACTTAATTTGGTTTATAGATCGCCGATAAAAACGGTGTTCTTGCGATCAGTGGATTTACCATGCGCTCGATCCCTGCCATGCGTGGCGTTTTGGAGCCTATATAAGTAGAATCATTTCCGGGAAAGCTTACATTTTTTCCAAGCGTTCCTTTAAAACGTTCGCCGCGTTTTTCACGATCGGGCAGCGAAACAAAATTATCCACGTAGGCGCAGGAAGCATCTATCTCCGGCCATGGCGCGGTTATCAGGTCGATTTTGCTAAAGTCGATGGTGAGGATCTCCACATCCGGACAATTCTTTTTGATATACATGTTCAGGATCACGGTTTGGTATTGATCGGTGGCAACGGCAATGCGTTTGAATCCCATTTTTCTTGCCATCAGCACCGAGTAATAAATATTTTCGGTGCTATGCTGCGCCTGCGTTTCGGTAAATGTATGTGCAGATGGAATGTGCAGCGAATCGGCATACGTTTTCATGATCTTGCTTTCTACATACGGTGTGTACACGGAAGCGCCGGAATAAATAATATTGTTGGCAATGTGCTGATCGTACAAATATTTCGACCACAGGATGCGTGCTTTTAAAATGATCTTCATGGACTGATCCTGGTACGGAACTCCGGGAACAATGATCACATCATAAGGTTCGGTATTTTTTGATTTTTCAAAAAGATGTTGTGTGTTTTGTGAATGGCTTGTGTTGCATAAAAAAGAAAACGCACAACTAAGCAGGGCTGGGGCAGAGAGTTTTTTGTAGTTCATGGTTTATCGTTTTAGTTTGTGACCCGTTGTTTTTTCCGGTGTGTACCGGTGAAAGAAAAAACACATTATCAAAAAAGTAAAACTTACGCCATAAGATTGGGATTTGGTGGGAGAACGGAAGCGAATTGCAGTTTATTGCCTGCGAAATACAAATTTAGTTTTAAATAAGTTTTGAAATGGTGTAACCATTTGTTGGAATGGTTGGCTGGTGTGGAGATGCGCTGTGTGTTTTTTGAACCACAAAAGAAAACAAAAGAATCACAAGGCGCTGTTTGAAAAGTTGTGTTCAAATGTTTGTTTGAAAATGTAATCTTTTTTTGTCTGTCATTCCGGGCTTGACCCGGGGCCAATTAAGAGCTATGAAGACTCCGCAGGCGCGAGTGTCCCACTCGTGCCAATTTATTATGGTTATCGCCACAGATTCACAGATTTTTTACTGCAAAAATTATTACACAGATTATTAAATCGCAAAGCGATTTCCGATCAGTGAACTTCCTTTTTTAATTTTTTTAATCTGTGAATCTGTGGCAAAAAAACACGTTTAATTATTGCACCAACAAATTACACCCCCTAATATCACTATTATCAAAGCGCCCCAGCACTTCAAAGGAATTATCGGGATGAATTTTTCCAAGATCCTGCGTGGCAATAAAGGAGCAGGAATTAATATTAGCAAGATCAATTACATTGATACCGCCGCTTTTTGTTTGTTCTAAAATGCTGAATGGATCGTTTGTATCACGGATCAGAATTTTCATCCAGGACGGACAGTCAAAAACACCATCGCCTTTGGAATAAGCCTGTGATAAAAGTTCTGTCATGCCGTACTCGCTGTGGATTTTTTTTACACCAAGTCCGCTGCATAAAATTTCATGCAGTTCCTCGCGCACCATTTCCTTGCGTTTGCCTTTCATTCCACCGGTTTCCATCACAATTAAATGTGGGTTTTCCGTCAATGGAAATTGTTCGGTAATATCGAGCAAAGCATAAGTAACGCCGAGTAAAATTGTTTTTTGTTTTTGTTCTTTCAATTGTTGCAGCGCAGCAATCAGCTCTTCATAATTGTGAAGATAAAAACCGCTTTTCGGATGCCTGCTTTTTTTGATCAGGTCATCCGCCATGTAAATAAGCGAGGAACCATCGCGTTCCAGGTAGGAAGGAAGCAACGCCAGGATGCAATATTCTTTCAGATCTCCGTAAAAATGAGTGAATGCATCCAGGTAACTTTTTTCATAGATGGAAGGATCGGAAACAAAATGTTTGCTTTGCACCATTCCGGTTGTTCCGCTGCTGGTAAAAATAAGCGGTTCGCTTACCGGCATTTTTTCGCTGAGGATGGTATGTGTTTTAAAAAATCCGATCGGTAAGAACGGGATCTGTTTTAGTTCTGTGACATTTTCCGCACGGATGTCCAGGTTGTCGAGCCAGGTTTTGTAAACCGGATTTTCGGTTGCCTGGAACCTGAAAACCGACAAGGCCAGTTGCCTGAATTGCTCGTCGCTGGAAATGCTGAAAATATCGCTGATGCAGGGTTTCAATGTGTTTTTAGGCAATAATTGAGGGTTAAGGACGTTTTTATATTGCTTTGGCCAAAAATAATTATTAATTTTATGATTCTATTGATATAAAATGAAGCATTTTAAATACGTGTTCGTGATCCTGGCGGTAATCAGCCTTTTTGCAGTTTCCTGCATCAAGGAAAAATCGTTTCCGCCGGAGCCGAAGATCGAATTTTTAAATTATACCACCTATGGCAGTGATTCTGCGGATTGTGTGATCTCTTTCAAGGATGGAGATGGCGATATCGGTTTGTTGGAAGGTGATGCCGTTTCTGAGGACGATCTGAAAATGAAATATTTGTACAAAGATACCGATGGCATTTTTAAACCTTACGATGCTATTGATTCTACTGCTGTGATGGACACACTTTTTTACGGTTACCGTATCAAGGACATTACGCCAACCGGACAATACAAATCACTGGAAGGCCAGATCAAGGCTAAATTAAGATCTTTACCGATCTATGTTCCGGGCCACACGACTGTAAAATTTGAGATCCGCCTGCGTGACCGTGCCGGAAACTGGAGCAACACGGTTATTACCAACGAGATCCACATTGCACCTTAATTACTGATTTTTTCATTTATGCGTTTCATAAGGACAGCCTGTGTTCATTACACAGCTTCTGCGTAAAGCAAACCAATGAACCATTTAACCAGTGAACCAATGAACATCCAGCACATGAAAGAAAGCAACATTCAACTCACCTTCAAATGCCCGGTAAAATGGAATAATTTACCGGCATCCGCAGATGGGCGCTATTGTGCTGTTTGCGAAAAAAGTGTAAAAGATTTTGCCGCTACAAAAACGGATGAAATTACGAGTGACGTTATTGAAAAACATGAATGCGGCAGTTTTAAAGCCACGCAATTGTATCGTCCTTTCGGAGATAAGCGGGATGTGTTGATCGGGTATTATCAAAGGCTGAATAAAAACAGATCATCGCGGAAAGTGTTATTTATGCTGGTAACAGCGGTATTGTTTATTACCGGCTGCCACTCACGGCGATTGAGCGGGGCGTATACGAAATATACAAAAGATGCGCATAAAAAGAACCCAACGGAAACGGTATCTGTAAACAAAAAGCAGGCAGGGATATAAAATATTCAAAAATAAAAGCGGGCAATTTCAACTAAGAAATTGCCCGCTTTTTATTTGGTAAAGAGTAATGTATTCAGCTGCTCCTGTAAACTACACTCCGCAAATCTTAAAGATCCAGTACACAAATGCGCCTAACAAGCCGCTCACGGGAATGGTAAGCACCCATGCCCACATCAGGTTGATGGTAACACCCCAGCGTACTGCCGAAATGCGTTTTGTAATTCCCACACCAATGATGGAACCGGTAATGGTATGCGTGGTGCTTACAGGAATTCCTAATCTTTCAGTCAAAAATAAAGTAATAGCGCCGGATGTTTCTGCGCTTACGCCTTCAAACGGAGTTACTTTGGTGATGCGGGTTCCCATGGTTTTTACAATTTTCCATCCGCCCATCATGGTACCAATTCCTATGGCGGAATAACAAGCCATTGGGATCCAGTTTGGAATGTGTTTGATCCCCATTTTTCCGTGTGCGTCTGCAACCTGTACTACGCTTGCCCAATCGGGAACGGGTAAACCCGCTGCATGTAATTTGGCGGCATATACCATTAATCCGGCGGCAATAATTCCCATTACTTTTTGTGCATCGTTACCACCGTGACCAATGCTGAATAACCCGGAGGAAACCAGCTGTAATTTCCGGAACCAGCGGTCGGCCTTGGCAGGATTGGTCCTGCGGCAGATGTGCATGATGATGGTGGAAATAATGGCGGCGATGAGCATCCCGATGATGGGAGCAAGAAAAATAAATGCGAACGTAATCAGGATTTTTTCCTGGTTTACTACGCCAAATCCTGCATAGGCGATGGCTGCACCGGCAAATCCACCGATGAGTGTATGGGAAGAGCTGGATGGAATCCCGAACCACCACGTTAATAAATTCCAGCTAATGGCGGCAACCAGCCCGGCACAAATTACCTGGAAGTTGATGGCATCGCTGTTAACAATCTTTGCAACGGTATCGGCTACTTTTAAATCGAAGATCCAGAAGGCAACGATGTTAAAAAAGGCAGCCCAGATCACCGCCTGGAAAGGAGAAAGCACTTTCGTGGAAACGATGGTGGCAATGGAATTTGCCGCATCGTGAAACCCATTGATGAGATCGAAGATGAGGGCAAGTATAATTAATATTACGAGTAATGTCATTTGCAGAATGCTAAATTATAAATGATGAATTATGAATGAAAAATGCTGAGCCCGCTGCTGTATGGATTACGCATTTTTAATTAAAATGGTGTTGATCACGTTTGCGGCGTCCTCGCATTTATCGGTTGCTGTTTCAAGCATGGATAATACGTCTTTCATTTTAATGACTTCCACTGCATTTTTTTCTTCTTCAAATAATTTTGCGATTGCCATATCAAAAATATCATCTGCATGATTTTCGATACTGTTGATGCGTACGGTCGCTTCTTTTATTTTGGTAATGTTTCTCAGGTTTCTCAATTCGGAAACGGCGATCTCCAGTTCTTCCGAACCTTTCTGGATCAGCTCCGATAATTTGATGATGGCCGGTGTCATTTGCTCTACTTTGTAAAGTTCCATACGTTTTGATGCGCCGTGGATGTAATCCACAATATCGTCGATCGCCGAAACAAGGCGCTGGATATCTTCGCGGTCAAATGGTGTGATGAAGTTGGCGCTTAATTCGTTGAAAGTTTCGTGTGTGATATTGTCGCCTACGTGTTCAAGGCGTTCGATCTCGCGGAATAATTCTCTTCTTTTGTCGGAACCGGTTGAATTTACAAGCTCCACTAATATTTTAGAAGTGGCGGTTGCATTGGCTGCAGCTTTTTCGAATAAAGGAAAAAAGTTTTTGTCTTTTGGGGTAAAATACTGGAAAATGTTAAGACTCATTGTGATGAAGTTTTATAGTGTTTTGGAATAATCTCGTTGATTGCTCACAAAAGTAAAACTCCATCTCCAGTATGGGCGCGACAATTCATTAACATTGCGTTAATCTAATGTTAACTTAATGTTAAGTAAAATTGTAATTGATTGATTTTTAGTTATTTATAATAAATGTTTTTAATTCTTAAGCTGTTTATTTGCCGTCATCCTCGCAATGTTTCGGGATGACAACTCAGAAGAATGTTTCTGCTTTCATAATAACATTATTTGCATTTTAAAGATCCGTATTGTTCTTTTCTGCTTTCGAGCGATGTTTTAACACTTTGGCTTCGATGTAAAAAATGATCTCTTCCGCCATGTTTTTTGCCTGATCGCCCACGCGTTCCAGTTTGCGGATAATTGATAATACATACAATGCCGGTTCAATATTATCGGGATGATTGCGGATATAATCGGCGATCACGTTGTTGGCTTTCAGGTTAATATCGTCCAGCAATTCGTCTTGCTGGAACACTTTGCGCGCAATAGATGTATTTTCCTTGTCGAATGCTTCCAGCACTTCATCCATCATATTAATGGCGGCTTCGTACATTTCCACTACGCGGGTTATTTCCAGTACTTTTTTATCAAAATTGGGATCCACATTGGTCACAAATTTGGCAATACCTTCCACAATATCGCCGGTACGTTCCAGGTTATTGTTGATCTTCAAAACTGCCAGTACGCAGCGCAGATCCACGGCGACCGGGTTAAACAGTGCGAAGATATTTTCGCAGTCGCGGTCCAGCTTCAGCTCATGTGCATTTACGCGGCGCTCACTTAAAATAACTTCCCGCGCAAGGTCTTTGTCGAGCTTTATCAGCGATTCTTTCCCTTTACGCAGTTGTAAATTCACCAGCGTCCACATTTTAATGGTTTCGCTTTTTAAGTGTTGTAATTCAATGTCTAAGTGACTCATTATAATTTGAAAATTTGAAAATGTGTTAATTTGAAAATTGTGCAGGAGTAATAAGTCTGCATAAATTTAAGAACCTGTTAATCTACTAAATACTAATTTTTACTAATGTACTAATCTGTGTGTGATAAATTAGTTCAAAGTTTAATCCCGATAACTATCGGGATCAAAAGTTTAAAGTTTTGCTGTATGCAGATGCTAGATGTTCAATGGTTTATTTGTTTACTAGTTCATTGGGTTGCTATATGCAGATGCTGCGTTTGTTTTCTTTTTACTTTTTTTATTGTACTTATCGCAGAACACACCCCTAACCCCTCTCAAGAGGGGAATTGATCCTGCGCAGTTTTTTGTTTTATTGTTTATTTTTTAATTTATTTATTGTCTACTTTTTTATTGTTTACTTTTTACTTTTTGCCTATTGTCTATTTCCTTTTTTGTCTTGATTCTTTTATCTTGATTCTTGACTCTTTCTATCCAAACCGTCCGGTAATATAATTCTGTGTACGTTCAATTTTCGGATTTGTAAAGATAGTTTTTGTATTGTCGTGTTCGATCAGTTCACCCATGTAAAAAAATGCAGTGGTATCGCTTACGCGACCGGCTTGCTGCATGTTGTGTGTTACGATCACGATCGTATATTTTGTTTTTAATTCATAGATCAGCTCTTCTACTTTTGCAGTGGAGATCGGATCCAGCGCGGATGTAGGTTCGTCCATCAACAAAATGGATGGTTGAATGGCCAATGCGCGTGCAATGCACAAACGCTGCTGTTGTCCGCCCGAAAGCTCAAACGCCGATTTTTTTAATTTATCTTTTACTTCATCCCACAAAACCACTTGTTTGATGGACGTTTCCACACGTTCTTCAATTAATTTTTTATCGCTGATCCCATTTACACGCAATCCATACGCTACATTCTCAAAAATGGTTTTCGGAAATGGATTTGGTTTTTGAAAGACCATTCCTACTTTTTTGCGCAGGCTGTCCACGTTCACACCTTTTGCATAAATATCATCTCCGTCGATCAGTACCTGCCCGTTAATTTTTGTGTTGTCGATCAGGTCGTTCATGCGGTTGAACAAGCGCAGGTAAGTAGATTTTCCGCATCCGGACGGGCCGATGAGGGCCGTAACCGTATTTGGCTTAATGGCAATGTTAATGTTTTTCAGGGCTTGTGAAGCGCCGTAAAAAAAGTTAACGTCTTTTGATTCAATTTTATTCATGATTTTATTTTATAACCACCGGTTTGCAGGTTTTTTCTTTGCCACAGATTCACAGATTTTTTATTGTGATTTTAATTTCACAGATCAGAGAAATTAAAAATTATTTTTTTAATCTGTGAATCTGTGGCGCTTTTTTTGCAAATTAATTTGTGGTTTTTTTTTAATTCATTTTTACTTTTTTTCCAAAATATTTACGCAACCCGTTTGCCAGTAAATTTGCTATCAGTACAATGATGATCAGCACCAGCGCTGTGCCGTAAGCAATTGGGCGTGTTGCTTCTATATCTGTTCCACTGGTGGATAATACATACAAGTGATATGGTAATGCCATTGCCTGGTCGAAAATACTGGTGGGTAATTTCGGTAAAAAGTAAGCGGCAACGGTAAATAGGATCGGTGCTGTTTCGCCGGATACGCGGCCAATGGAAAGGATCAGTCCGGTGATGATGTTGGGGAATGCGATCGGTAATACTACGCGACGGGTGGTTTCCCATTTGGTAGCGCCCAATCCAAGGCTTGCATGGCGGAATGTGTTGTCTACTGCTTTTAATGATTCCTCTGTAGTGCGGATCACAACAGGCAATGCAAGCAATCCGAGTGTGAGTGAACCTGCTAAAATCGAATCGCCGAAATGTAATTTATTTACAAACAAGCTCATCCCGAAAAGGCCGAATACAATGGATGGGATCCCTGCAAGGTTGTTGGTCATTTGTTTGATGATCTTTTTAATGATCCCGTCTTTCACATATTCATTCATGTAGATCGCGGCAAGCACACCCACCGGAAAAGCAAAGATCATGCTGCCTGCAACGAGGCAGAGCGTGCCGACGATGGCCGGAAAAATTCCGCCTTTGGTCATTCCTTCTGTAGGCATTTGTGTGATAAAATTCCAGTTGATCACGGAAATTCCTTTGTAGATAATGAATGAAAGGATGATGAATAAAATAGCGACGATGGAATAGGTGAGGATCCGGAAAATACCAAATGCAACGGCTTGTTTCCGTTTTTTGCTTTTTGCTAATTTATTTTCGTCAGGCATTTGCATTAGTGCTTGTTGTATTTGTTTCTGTTGGAAATAAATTCGACAGTGAGGTTAATGAATAAAGTAATGAGGAATAAAATGCAACCCAAGGCAAACAGGGCTTTGTAATGTAATCCTCCGTTTGGTGCTTCGCCTAATTCGGCGGCAATGGTGGCAGGAATGGTGCGTACAGGTTCCAATATGCTATGCGGTATTACGGCTGCGTTTCCGGTTACCATCAATACAGCCATGGTTTCCCCGATGGCGCGGCCGATCCCGAGGATGGCACCTGCAGAAATTCCGGAAATAGAATACGGAACCACTACTTTGTAAATGGTTTGCCATTTGCTGGCACCGAGTGCAAGACTGGCTTCTTTCATGGCGCGCGGCGTGTTGCGCATGGCATCTTCCGAAATGGTAATGATGGTGGGCAATGCCATGATGCCGAGTACAATGCTTCCTGCTAAACCTGTTTCGCCTACGGGCAGGTTAAATGTTTTTTGGATCAACGGAACAATAATTACCAAACCAAAGAATCCGTAGACTACGGATGGAATGCCCGCCAATAGCTCGATTAAAGGTTTCATGATGCGGCGCACGCGGTCGTTTGCAATTTCGCTCATGTATACGGCTGCTGCCAAACCAAGCGGTAATGCTAATAAAATAGCTCCAAGGCTTACCCAAAGTGTGCCGAGGATTAAAGGTAATACACCCAATTGTGCGGATGGTTGTGCCGTAGGAAACCATTCTTTTCCGCCAAAAAATTCTTTAAAGGAGATCTTGTCAACGGCGAGTTGTTTTCCTTTAAAATTTTTATCGAGGTATTTATCGGGGAAAAATGCGATGATGTCGGGAAGGCTGTCTATCAAACGATTGATGCAGTTTGGCAATCCTTCAAAATTAGCACCGATCTCATCGTCACTGTAAAAATTAGAGATGTCTTCCAAACGGAACAAAACAATAGAATCGGGTTTACCGCCCAGTTCACTCCAGTGGGTGATCTTTTGATCGTAAATATTTTTTATTTGTTCGGAAGAAAGTTTTTGAACGGGATTGTTTTTATTGAGGGCAATCACGTATCCGTCTTCTACCGGTTTTTTATCGAATACGCCCAGGCCTTCTTTGAAAAGGAAAATAACGATCAGTACAACTGTTAAGCTTGTTACTGTGCCGCTCAGCATGAGCAGGCCTTCAATAAATTTTTCGGAGAATTTTTTATAAAATGTTTTCAAGCGTGGTTGGGATCAATTCTTCTTTCAATAATCTGGGGCAAAGATAATCCGACGTGTTTTTGTGGCGGTTTAGTAAACATTATGCTTGTGTTAATTTAATGTTATGAAGGAGGGGTTTTACCACTGAGGCAAATTTTACCACTAAGGCACTAAGGGCAAGGAGCCCCCGCCCCGATGGACCACAAAAGAAAACAAAAGAAACAAAAGACTGTGTGTACCGGCGCGAGTGTCCCACTCGTGCCAAACTATTCAAGGGCGTCCCGCCCTTACATTGCACAATGGCAAGATGCCATTAAATAAAAATGGCACGAGTGGGACACTCGCGCCAGCATAAAATCGTGGCTAAACGCGCGCATAAAAAAACGGCTCTCCGATGTATCGAAAAGCCGTTTTCCAAAAAAATGAAAACTTATTTAAGCGGAACGTAACCAATCTCAGAAACAACTTTTTGTCCTTCGTCAGATAAAGCGTAATCTACAAATGTTTTAACTTTTGCTTCGTTTACTTTGTCGTACATATAATACAGTGGACGGGAAATAGGATAGGTTTTATCTTTTGCAGCAGCTACACTTGGTGCTACGTATGTTTTTCCCTGGTCGTAAGAAACCGCGATAGATTTTACTTCTTTTGTTTCATACGCAAGCCCGATGTACCCGATCGCGCCTTTTGTCTGGCTCACCGATTGAACGATAGCGCCAGTTGCAGGCATGCTCAATACCGTAGTTGCGTAATTTTTTTTATTCATTACGTGTTCTTTAAAAAATTCAAATGTTCCGGAACTGGATTCACGTGAATAAGCTACGATTTTTTCGTTGGCGCCGCCTACTTCTTTCCAGTTGGTGATCTCGCCGGTGTAGATTTTCTCCAGTTGTTCGCGTGTAAGCTGGCTTACTTTATTTTCAGGATTTACAACTACTGAAAGTGCGTCAAAAGCAATGGTAATTTGCTGAATGTCTTTTTTCTGTTCTGTAAATTTTAATTTTTCTTCGGTTTTTAAATCGCGGGAAGCCATTGCTATATCTGTAGTTCCATCTACCAAAGCTGTGATCCCAACGCCCGATCCGCCACCAACAACAGTAACAGAAGCTGTGGTATCTTTTTTCATGAAATCTTCCGCTTCTTTTTGTCCAAGCGGCAATACAGTATCACTTCCTTTTAAGGTGATCACTGTTTTTTGCGGTTGTTTTGTGTCTGATGTTTCTTTTTTGTCGTTGCCACAACTCATTAATCCCAGTACAGGAATAAGAAGTAATGAAATCATTTTTTTGTTCATGTTATTTCTTTTTATAATTGATTTTTATGGCAGCAAAACTAAACAGAAGAGGGGAGGATAGCGTTAATTTAAGATTATGCTTGTGTTAAAAGAGTTCAAAGTTTAAAGTTCAAAAGTTTAAAGTTTGCTGTGTATTGTTGCGTGGCTCCTGCGGAGCGTTATTTTTACCACGAAGGCGCAAAGACGCAAGAAGAAGAAAAAAAGAATTTAAATAGTATTGCAAACAGAGAATGCTGGTCACACTAATTTGTGACCAGCATTTTTTATTTTTGTAGGATGCCGTAATTCTACACACAGAAATTTTCTTTGCGTCTTTGCGCCTTCGCGGTAAAACCGGCTCCGAAGGAGCCACACACAGCAAACTTTAAACTTTTGAACTTTAAACTTTGAACTTATTTTGTTAATGGCACATACCCTACCTGTTCCACAATTTTTTGCCCTTCTGCCGATAAAACATAATCAATAAACGGTTTTACTGTTTTTTCAACAGTGGTCAAATAATAGTAATACAATGGGCGGACAATTGGATATGTTTTATCTTTTGCCGTTGCCATGGAAGGCGCGATATATGTTTTTCCCTGGTCGTAAGAAACTTTTACAGCTTTTACCGCTTTGTCCATGTATGCAAGGCCAATGTACCCGATCGCACCTTTTGTCTGGCTTACCGATTGAACGATAGCGCCGGTTGCAGGCATACTCAATACAGAAGAAGCATAATTTTTTTTGTTCATTACATGTTCTTTGAAAAATTCGTAAGTACCGGAGCTGGATTCGCGTGAATACACAACGATCTGCAGATCATCTCCACCCACTTCTTTCCAGTTTTTTATTTTTCCGGTGTAGATTCCTTCCAGTTGTTCGCGGGTAAGCTGCGTTACTTTGTTGCCCGGATTGATGATCACAGACAATGCATCGTATGCAATGATGGTTTCTTTGTAAGCTCTTCCGGCATCCTGTAATTTTATTTTTTCATCCATTTTAATTTTGCGGGACGACATCGCGATGTCCGTTGTATTGTCTACCAACGCTGCCAATCCAACACCGCTCCCACCACCTGTAACCGTGATCTTTGCATTTTTATCCGCTTTCATATAGCTTTCCGCTTCCTTCTGCGCAAGCGGTAAAACGGTATCACTTCCTTTTAATTTTTGTGCAAAGCTCATTCCTGTATACAGGGTCAATGCGATCAAGATTACTTTTGTTTTCATGTGTTTTATTTTTTCAAAGATGGTAAAATGTTATTACCTGATCTTTGTTTTGTTAAATGCGTTAATGATTAATAATTGCTTTTTTGTAAGTATTAGAATTTATACTGAACGCGTGCTGTTAATACATTGTCTTTTAAATCTCTCCAGTAACCGCCAGCAGGAAGGTTTTGGCTGGCTTCGTTTGTTACCATGTCATAGTACAGCATAAATTTTACATTGTTATCCAGTTTAAAAATGTAACCGATCCCAATCGTAGTGTATTTTATATCCTGTGCATTTGTTTTCGCGAAAGCTGTATTTTTTAATGCTAAAGGAGCTTTGTCAACGCTGTTTCCGGAAGTATTGGTGTTTGGATCATACCAATCGTATTTCACTACGATCTGGTGTTTTGATTGCCCGATGTTTTGTACCAGCATTGCATATCCGCCGTTAAAATTACGCATGTATGTATCGCCTGCAGGCTGAGCGGATGGACTGGTAGTGGTTGCATTTGTTCCCGGTTGTTGTCCCTGGATGTATTCCCCCCTGATGGTGGTAATCCCGAAAGGAAAATCAATAGATACCTGCGCATCAGCACCGATGTAAACTCTTTTGGCAATTGCCCCGAAGTTTGCAGTATCCTTGTTCAGCTCAAATGCACTTAATCCCAATGAATCCGGATGCATGCTGTATACTTTGGATGTATTCTGGCGTACACCTCCATAATAATACGATACACCGATCCCGTATTTTATTTTTTCCGATTTGGAAGTGCTGTTCCAGTGAATGTTCCCGATAAAATCTTTGTAATAATCGAAATCATTCACGTTGTTTCCTGATCCGTTGAATAATCCGCCTTCTATTTTTAAAGGATGCAATACGGAGCCAACCGGCATCTGGAAGGTCAACATCGCGCCAAGGTCGCGCTCTCCCGGAAACATTACCTGCATCACCCTTGATCTTTCCGGTGATTCAAGCATGCTGGAAGAATAAGGAATTTCGAATCCAAACGGACGGTTAAAGATCCCCGCTGTTAACGAAAACATTTTTAAGCGTTGCTCATTAAATTTTCCGTAAGCATCTTTGATGGTCACACCATCCTGTGAGATGTTGATGTTTGCTACCACCTGCGTTCTTACATTGTCGTAAGTCACTTTAAATTCTGCCCTGCGAACTTTAAAACGTTTATCCACGTTTACCGGAAAGTCGCCGCCAGCAAACGATTTGGCACCGGCAGAATCGGTCCACTGGAATTGTGATTGAATGTAACCCGATATTTTGATCTTTTTCAGATTGGCCAGCTCATCCTGGAGCTTGCTTACGCTGCGTGTAAGCGTATCAATTGGAGCCTCCTGCACATCCTGTGCTTTTACGGCGGTAACACTTAATCCTGTTATTGCTACAGTGGTGATCAGCGTTAATAAAAAGTTTGTTTTTAGTGTCATTTTGGTTATGTGGTGGTTAATATAACTTTAACTGGTGCAAATATATTTTTGGATTTGGATCAAATTGTTATCTCAATGTTAAGGTTATGTGAATAATTAACACAGAGAGCGCGGAGAAGGAGGGGGGGGGCTCACAGGGTTGGGTGTTTGCTGTGTTATTTTCTCGCAAAGGCGCAAAGAACGCAAAGGATGGGTAGTTTCTGTGTTTTATATACTCTGTAATTTCTCGCAGAGACGCAGAGAACGCGGAGGTTATGCCGTTCTGTATTTTTTCTGTGTGCTTTTGAGGCTTCGCTTTCGCAGAGGACGGAAATCATTGAATTTTTGCAGAATGTTTATTTAAACTCCGTCTAAATCCTAATAACTAAATACTTCAGACTATTTGAGGCTTCGCTTTCGCAGAGATTGGATGTGTGCTGTATTTATTAAAAATAAAAAACCGCTTCCTTTTTAGAAAGCGGTTTTAATATAAATTGTACTATTAGTTTCTGCAATAATTTATGAGATCCCGCAACAAGTGAGGGATGACAATTTTTTTATGATTTTTATTGTAAATAAACACGCAGCACTATACAGATTGGTATATTAGTAAAAATTGGTATTTAGTAGATACACAGATTCGTAGCTTCGTTTTTTATTCGTTATTCGTAACCTACAGGTCGTACCTGAAAATTGGTTCCAGATCACTTAACTCATCCATCATCACATGCAGGTCTTTTATCAGGCCGTCGTTAAAGCCGTAAACCCAGCCGTGTACCTGCAGTTCGCGACGTTTCCAGGCTTGCTGTACAATTTTTGTTTTTGCAAGATTGTGTACCTGCTCGATCACGTTTAACTCTACCAAACGATTCTCCCGTTGTTTCAGATCGGTAATTGCATTTAGCTCCGTACTGTATTTTTCATACACTTCCTTGATGTTGCGCAGCCAGTTGTTCACAAAGCCATTGTCGGTGTTTCCCATCGCTGCGATCACACCGCCGCAGCCGTAATGCCCGCATACGATCACATGTTTTACGTGCAGCACTTCCACTGCGTAATACAATACGCTCAGCAAATTCATATCGGTATGCACCACCACATTGGCAATGTTGCGGTGTACAAATATTTCACCTGATTTTGTTCCCGTAATTTCATTTGCAGGAACGCGGCTGTCGGAACAGCCGATCCACAAATATTCAGGATTCTGACCCAGGGAAAGGTCTTTAAAATAATTGGGATCCTGCTTTAGCTTTTCAACGGCCCATTCTTTATTGCCTGATAACAGGCGGTCATAACTTTCTTTCATCTTGCTCGGATTGATAATGTGAAGATACTAAATTATTCAAATTGATTCAACACCACTTGTTCTTCCATTTTACTGAATGTAAATCCCAGATCGTGTAACAGCCCATCGTGAATATCGTATGCCCAGCCGTGCACCTGCAAGTCCTGCCCGGCTTTCCAGGCGTTTTGCACGATGGAGGTACGGCACAATCCGTTTACCTGCTCGGTTACATTCAACTCCACAAATCTGCGGAAGCGCGCCTCCTGATCCTCAATCGCATCCAGCTCGTTGTGATGGATTTTATATACCGCATCAATATGGCTCAGCCAGTTGTCGATCAGCCCGTATTTTTTTTTGCTCATGGCTGCAAGTACGCCGCCGCAGCCATAATGTCCGCATACGATAATGTGTTTTACTTTGAGCACTTCCACGGCATACGATAAAACGCTTAATAAATTCATATCGTTTTTTACTACCATGTTGGCAATATTACGGTGCACAAACATTTCACCGGGTTGTGTTCCGGTAATTTCGTTGGCCGGTACGCGACTGTCGGAGCAACCGATCCAGAGATATTCCGGCGATTGTCCTTTTGCTAATTTTTGAAAATAGTGGACATCTTCCTGCAATTTTTTTTGCACCCATTTTTGATTGTTGTGAAACAACTGATGATATTTAGTTCCCATGATTTCTGTTTTTAAATTGATAAATTATTAATGTGCTGCAGTTCCATTGAACGCAGGAATTGATTTTAATTGCAATTCGATATTTTTAAGAATTGCTGTTTCTTTAAAATTGTGAATGATCTCGAGCACATCCAGGTCGATGTTGCGGGAGCGTGTTCCATCAATGATCACCGTGGAATTTTCAGGTAAATGATCCAGCGTAAGCGCGATGCTGCCTTTGTTAATAAAAGTCACATCTTCCGATAATTCGATGGAAATGATCTTGCCTTCTTTGTGTTCGCTTTGTACAAAAAAATACGGCCGCCTGTAATTGTTCCGTAAAATAAAAAATATGGAAACAATTAATCCTACAGAAATTCCTTTCAGCAAGTCAGTCAATAAAATAGCCACTACGGTGATGATGAACGGCAAAAATTGATTCCAGCCTAACTTGTACATCGATTTAAACAATGAAACTTTTGCCAGCTTGTATCCGACCAGTAGCAAGATCGCGGCAAGCGATGCCAGCGGAATTTTATTTAAGAATGGCGCCAGTAAAATAACGCTGACCAATAAAAAAATGCCGTGAATGATGGCTGCTAATTTTGTTTTTCCACCCGAATTAATATTGGCGGAGCTTCTTACAATTACAGCTGTGAGCGGTAATCCACCGATCAGTCCTGAAATTAAATTTCCGAACCCCTGTGCTTTTAATTCACGGTTGGTGGGCGTGCTGCGTTTGTACGGATCTAGTTTGTCGGTGGCTTCCACGCTGAGCAAGGATTCGAGGCTGGCCACAATGGCAATGGTAAACGCAATGCTGTACACTTTAAAATTACCAAGCTGTGTAAAATCCGGCAAGGTAAATAAATGTACAAAACCCTGAAATGAACTGCTTACAGGCAATTGCACCAGTTCTTCGCTTCCTAAAAATAGTGCAGGAGCAAAATATTCGAATGTTATGTTGAGCGCCAATCCTGCTAATACTACTACCAGTGCGCCCGGAACATTTTTGAAAAAACTATATTTTTTTAAAGCAGGCCATTCCCAGGTAATCAGTAATAGCAATGAAATAAGCGCAATGAGCGTGGCACCGGCGTTGATGTGGTTTACCGAATTAATGATCTCCGTAAAGGTGTTATTATTATCCAGCTGGAAAAAAGTAAAATCACCTTCGCTGTCTTTGTCATATCCAAAGGCGTGCGGAATCTGTTTCAGCACTAAAATTAAACCGATGGCAGCTAACATTCCTTTGATCACGCTGGATGGAAAATAATGCCCGATGATCCCGGCTTTTAAATAACCCAGGATCAGCTGAATAATTCCGGCAATGAGCACGCTGAGCAAAAATGTTTCGTAGCTGCCCAGGTGAATGATGGCTGCAGCTACAATGGCTGTAAGGCCTGCTGCCGGGCCGCTTACGCTGAGCGAGGAGCCGCTGACAAATCCTACCACGAGGCCACCGATGATGCCGGAAATAATTCCGGAGAATAATGGTGCGCCGGATGCAAGTGCAATACCAAGGCAAAGCGGCAATGCTACAAGAAAAACAACCAGTCCGGCGGAAAGATCATTTTTAAAATAGTTGAAATTAAATGTGTTTTTATGTTGTGCGTTCATACAAAATTTTTTTGCAAATGCCGCCTGTATCGCTTGTGCAAAAGCACAGCAATGCGTGACATTTTTTTTAATAAAAATGAGATCTGGATTCTCCGGAAGGAGACAATTAACGTGAAGAGTAGGGATTACGCTTTAGGAGGCGAATACAATTTTTTTACAGCAGCATCCAGCAGCGAAGGTTCGGAGCTGTTGTATTTTAAATGGTTGATGTGTACAAAATAATTACTGAAATGAAATTCATGACAGATATCATCATCGGAAGGGCCGGTGTTTGGATTGTACTGGAATTTTTTCTGATCCGGATCTTTTTCCGGTTTGTCGTCGGAATCCGAATCATTATCATTTGCCTGTAAACACAACACTTTTGAGTCGCTTTTTTTCTCCAGCATGGTAGTTACGGCATTCGTGATGAATACCGTAAAAAACAGGAATAAAATATATTTAGCGATCGTTTTTTGCATAATGATGCTGCAAAAGTACTAATTATTTTAAAAGATGAATTGTTAAAAAAATACAAACGATCAATAAAATGCAAATCCGATCTTAAATCCAAAACGATTGTCGATGCCATATTTATTCATGAATTCGGGTTTTACCATAGTGGAAAGTGGTGTGCCGTTAAATTCCGCGCTTTTAAAATTAAGCCGTTCGTAAAAAAAAGAAACACAAATACTTTTCCAGATAATATCATCGGATCCGCTTGTGAAGCTGATATAGCTATTGCTGAAAAATGCATAAGGTTTTAACGTAAGCTCATACGTCCAGTTATCGGAAATACCCATTGGAAATTTATCACGACCACCTCCGTCGACATACTTATTGTTTAAGACAGAATGAAATTCAAAATCATCTTCGCCATGTTTTACCTGCAGTAAAATGCCGCCATAACGTTGTGGAAACAAAGAGATCATGATCCCGATATTAAAAACATCGTTCCCCGAAATAATACTATTACTGTTAATTCCTTCTTTGACCGTATATGTGTTTGCCGAATCCAAAGGTGTATGATACGTTTGGGTGTAATTTTTATTAAAATCAGAAACAAATTGACTGGATAATTTTTTTGTTGCAAATCCCGGAAAGGCTTTGAAATCAAGACATGCTGCAATGATTATTTTTTTTGAAAAAAGCCGGGCAATATTGAAACCGAACGTTGGAATAAGGCCTTGTGCCCCAAATGTTTTACCAACCGGGTTTACCATAAATTGATAATTTATTATAAGCAAATGATTCTGACTGGTAGAATCTGCATAACGCAGGTAATGATAATATTTTGTTTTCTGGATTTTTGCAAATAGCGAATCCTGTGCAAAAGAAGAAGCGCAGAAGAGGAGAAAAATGAAAATAAGCTTAGTATGTTTGTTCATTGAATGGATTCTTTTTAGAACGTCATTGCGAGCGGTAGCGAAGCAATCTCACACCAGCTTATATGCACTATAATGAGATTGCTCCGGACGAAAAGCCCTCGCAATGACGTGCTGATTAAAACGTTCTTCAATAAAATTGCTGTAGCCAGAATTAACTTTTCGGTAAATCATTTATTTTTTATTCTACATAATACGCCACAAATTCCCGCAGCATCGAATATACATCCCGCAACTCAAAATAATGCGGACTTACGCTGCTTACATTTTTAAATCCCTGTTTTTTAAATAACATTTTTGTGCGTGTTACATGGTAAAATTGCGATACCACAATAATGCTGTTAAAATGCAGCTGATCCTTTAATTTTAAGGTATTCTCAACGGTTAATAATGTGTTATTTCCATTATTATCAACTGTTATAACCGAATCAAGCACGCTATTTTTAATTAAAAATTCCTTCATTTTATCACCTTCGTAAAATCCTTCTTTTCCTAATCCGCCGCTGACGATTATTTTTTTTACACGTTTGGCTTTATATAATTCCAATCCGCATTCAAGTCGTTTTTGCAAGCGCTCCGAAATTGTTCCATCCGGATTTACTTTGTTGCCAAGGATCACAGCAACATCAGCCGTAGCGCCATTATCGGATAAGCCATCAATGGTAATGCAGGTTAAATGCACGATCAGCCATAAAAGCAGCAGGTAAAAAACAAATTTTATTTTAGCAAGCAGCTTCATGATCAAACTCTTTATTTCTGATGGAACGTTCGCTTAATGATTGCTTTGCACTTCCACCCATTCGCCGGAGCGCTGCTGTTCCCAATCGTAAATATTGCTGAGCCTTCCTTTTGCATCTGCTTTGTAGATCTGTTTCCGCATCACAGGAATCGGATCCAGCCCGGTTTTTTGTAAATATTTTGTAATAAAGATCAGGCTGTCGTTTTGGATTTTATAAGAACCAATGTCTGTAAATTCATTGTTACAATCGGCGCTATAAGCATGCAAATAATGACTAAGTAAATATTTTGCTTTGCCATTTTCCATCCGGTAAAATTTTAAAACGGTATCTTTCTTATCATCAAAATCTATATTTTTTACAGTTTGTTTTACCGTAATAAATTTTATTCCGTTGATCCGGATCGTATCTGTTTGTGCAGATACGACTGTGTTGAAAATAAAAATGATAAAAAAGAAAGAAATCAATTTTTTCATTGAGCGGTTCCCTTATTTTTTTTCGTACACATTCTTTTTCAGCCAATCGTCTATAGTTCCGGCATCTCCGGCAGTGATCAAGGATTTAATCTTGTCATTTGATTTGATATTATTTCCGGCTTTGATGTATTTATACAATTCAGTATAAAGATATTTTTCATGATCTTCCGGTTTTCCATCCGGGTTGCTGATCGCAGATTTTACCCAAAGGCCGATGTACATCGGAAGCAAGTCCAGGTTTTTTTTATAGAAAGTAGTAAAATAACTATCAAGACTTACAGTGATCGGGCTTCCTTCTGCATAACGCAGTATGAAACGGATGCAGGCTTTACGGTCAACGTTTTCCTCCGCCGGTGTGCTCATTAAATAATCAATTGCTTTTACCGCGTTTCCTTCGTTGGCTGTAAAATCAACTTTCTCTTTCAGTTTTACATCTTCCAGGTAAAAATAATTTTGTGAAAATGCAGTGTTTGCAGAAATAAGCAGGAATAGAAATAGTACTTTTTTCATGGTGTGGTTAATTTTTAATGAATAGTAAAGCTTTATCGGTTTAACCGGATCACAATCCGGTATTACTGTTTATAAATATACTGAAATATCATAAAAGATAGATTTTGCATTAGTAAAATGTAGGTTTTCCTCTACCTTTTACTTTTTGAAGGCAAAAAGTAACAAAAACCTTTTCTGCCTGTAAGGTAATTTTTCCTTCCGCTAACGCTGCAGGAAAACCGCGGTTAATTTCGCGCATGCGGTTGATCGCTTCGTAGCTATGATTTTTCTGGCGCTTATTCCCGCTATTACTGGACAGGCTGAAATAGTCTTCAGAATGAGTATCCTATTGTTTTTAAAAATTGGCAGCAGAATGTTTGAGAAGCGGAGTAGGATTTTAATTCATCCCGATCCGGAGGGAGTAAGAAAAACAAATTCAGAAGGGCGCGGTGGCCGGAACAAGTAGCGGGGGCGCGTCGGATGGTGCGTGAGACCGATGGCTTGTTCTTGAATTTTTTGTTTCTTTTTGTTTCAAGACAAAAAGAAAAGAGGATGAAATGGAGCCGCATTTTTATATTTCTAAAGATTCAAACAAAAACCTACATTTTTCTAATGCAAGACTGAAAGATAAAAGAAGTATTAATTATTTGGGCTAAGAACATCCAGGTATTCCGCCCAGTTCAGATTTCCGGGAAGTTGCTGGTTTGTGAATTCGATGTGGATCACGCGGCGTTGGGTGTTTTCGGTAGATCGTGCGGAGCTGTGCAGTAATAGGGGGCGCATGATCATGATCCCGCCTTTTTTTACGTTACAACATGTTTCTGTTTCTGCTGCTTTATCAATTGTTCCCGGTCTGCAGATGCCTTTTGCATGTGAACCGGCAATTACTTTTAAGGCACCGTTGGTTTCATCCGTATCTTATTATTTTATTCCCGTTTGCATTAATTCATTATTCACCGTCCACATTGCAAAATAAGGATTTGTTTTGTCTTTTTCTTTCAGCACAATTAAAAAAGAAGAATTAAAAATAAGATGTTTGGGATGTTCATTTTCCGGTGGAAGTGCCGCTCCTGCCATACCGGTAGTTGCCTCACTTTCAACTTCAGCACCAATTTCGTCCAGGATAAAAGCAGTTTGTTGTTTCATCACTGTGATCGTGTAATGCATTCCCGCTACATCAAGCGAATTTCTCATCATTTTTTTATATTCGTTTTCAATATTAAATCGCAATACCGGAATAACAATTTTATCGTCCTCTTTTAGCTCATATTTCCAGTTATCTCTCGAAAGCTGTTCTTTTTTTCCGATCTCTGTTTTTGCATTCAGCTCATTTAAGATCGCCGCCAGTGTTGTGTCATTATTGTTTTCCTTTTTGAATAAAATAATTTCCTGCGTTTCGTCTTTTGGCTGTATACTGATGATAAAATCACTGTCGTTTTTGTAATACAGGATCTTAAACATTTTTGCCATTTCTTTATCACTGCCCCAGGCGCCAAATGCGGCTACTGCATGTTTGTTAAAGATCAGCGGATCATCAAAACGCTGCAGTTTGGTTTCATACGGGAGCGATTTTTTAAAAAAAGCAGTTACCGAAATATTCAATCCCTCTCTTACAACGTTGGTTTCATATTCCGATTCGGGCAATGAGTTGATGTGCGATTGTGAAGCATTTAAAGCGTACAATTCAGGAAATGATTGGTTGATCTCAAACGGAACGCTGAATTCTTTCCTTAATTTATCCCATGCATATAACAATGACGGCGAATAAATAACATTCTTACCGGGATCGATCTTTTCTTCCGGGGTTGCTGCAAATGTGGTTGCACTGTATGTATTTAAATCTGTTTTTGGAGGGAATTCCCGTTTTGGTGAGCAGGAATAAAATATACAAAATAAAGCCAAAAACAGGATAGAGGAAAGTGACCGCATGGAATTTTCTATGATTGCCTTTTTTTAAACACCGTAAACAATCCAAATGCAAGCACCGCAATGGAAAATACTAACTTAACGATGGCTACTGTGCTCCAGAGACTCCCCGAGCTTATGAACAGGCGGGCTGCAATGCCAAGGATCCCGATCACAATTAAAAAATAGCCTACCGCAGGACTTGGTTGTTTTTGTTCTGTCATGGTTTGTATTGCAGATTAGCTGCTCACTCAAATATAAGCAATATTACAGAACTATAGCTTTAGATCTGCATGCATGCATGAGATCCCGTGTCAGGCACGGGATGACAACTCCGAAGAAAGATTATTGTTAAAGAAACATCTAACACACAGTATCATCCAGATTAGTATATTCGTATTAATTGGTAATTAGTAGATCATCCCCGTAAGGTAAAGTAAAGTTAATCTTACCTTAATGTAAAAGCACAATTACAAAAGTACTTTAGCGCATTAATAATTCTTTAATGACGACAGCTAGTTTTAAAATTTTGGTGATTGATGCAGACCTGGAAGTGCTTTCGACAACAGAAGCCGCTTTAAAAGCAGAAGGTTTTATAGTTTTTACATCCTCCGTTTCGCGCGAGGCCATTGCACTTGCAAAGCAGGAGCTTCCGCAGATGGTGCTCGTGGATCTGCTCATGCCCGAGCTGGATGGCATTGATATTTGCATTGAATTGCGGGCAGATGAAACGCTGGCCGATACGCTCATTGTTTTCCATACCGAACGCAACGAAGATTATTCGCAGATCGCTGCATTTAATGCCGGTGCCGATGATTACATCATTAAGCCCGTAAAAGCACGCGTATTGGTAAGCCGGTTAAAAGCGTTGCTAAAGCGACATGTGGGCTATTCCGATTCGTCCGTAAAAAAGGAAGTATCGGGACTTACCATCGACAGGGAACGTTACGTGATCTTTAAAGACGGCGACGAAATTATATTACCGCGCAAAGAATTTGAATTGCTGGCGCTGCTGGCTACTTCTCCCCGAAAAGTATTTACCCGTAAGGAAATTTCCCAGCTGATCTGGGGCTACGAGATCTTTTCAAAAAACCGTACCATTGATGTACATATCCGCAAACTGCGCGAAAAATTGGGCGAGCGGTATATCAAAACCATCAAAGGGATCGGGTATAGTTTAGAAGTTTAGGTACGGATAACGAACAGAAACGAATTTTACGAATCTGTGTTTACACTATGTTTGATTCGAAGTACAATTTTTTCCTTTGACTGTCATCCCGCACTTGATGCGGGATCCGTTTATTCGATGTAATAATATATTTTGATCGTAGATAGAAAAAGAGTTGCACAGGGAAATATATTTTCTCCGTGCAACTCTTTTTTCTCTCCGTGGCCTCTGTGTTAAAGCTGTGTTAAAGCTGTGTTAAAGCGGGTGAAAGATCAGCACGATCAAAAACAACATGGAAAAAAATGCAGTGATCCAAAAAACAATTTCATGAATATTGATCTCGCGTTCTCTTTTTAATCTTTTTGCAAAAAATGTTCTCATACTAAATAAATGATTTTGATTTTTTATTGTTTTATAAATTTGTTTTGATAGAGCTTGTCCCCGCTTTTAATGCAAAGCAAATAAATTCCTTTTGGGATAGAGGCCAGGTGTAACGTACAGGACTGATCTCCTTCTTTTTGTGAAAATTCAGTAACCTGTAACGTAATTCCCAACATGTTTTTTACACTTATTTCCACGCTGCTTTCCTGTGGAAAATGAAGATCGATGGTCAGGGCATCATCTGCAGGATTGGGATATACTGCGGATATGCTGAATGTTCCGGTAGTAACAGGCACCATTTCTGAAACATGTGATGTACCGTTAAAATCGGTTTGCATCAACCGGTAATACGATGTGCCGTCCAGTGGCGCTTCATCAGTATATCTGTAATTCAATAACTGTGTGCTGTTACCGGCGCCTTGTATCGTGGCAACGGAATTAAAATTGATCGCATCCGCGCTGCGTTCAAGTGTAAAAAAATCGTTGTTGGTTTCGGAAGCAGTGCTCCAGCTTACATCCACTTTATTGTCCAGTGTTTTTGCATCAAAGCTCAAAAGCTCTATTGGCAGCACTGTCAGACAATTCACAAAAATAAAATTGGTTTGGTTGTAAGCTCTTCCTCTTGAATCATCAAAACTATTTCCGTTGAGATTATCGGTGCCGTAACGGAACGCATACACACGGTAATAATAACAATTGCCTGCAGTTACAGTATTATCAGTATATGTAACGGTAGCAGATGAATTTATTTCCGTGATCACGGTAGCGCTTCCGAGCGTGCTGCCAACCGTGTATGTAGTGCCATCTGAAGGAGCAGTAAAAGTATTACTGGTGTTTCTCAGGATCATGTAACCGGTTGTATGATCGCCGGGATTGGCATCTGTTGCAGCCGTCCAGGAAAATGTAATGTCGCCCGGAAGAGCGGTGCCCGGCGTAATTGTTTGCGAAGTAATGGAAGGCTCGCGTAGGGAATTAGTATACACAGTGTTGCCGTTGGCACTTGCACCGCAGGTATTCGGCAATCCGAAGGTGGTTGTGATGTCATTTTTGGAGGTGAAATTATTTCCGGTGCCGGGCCCGTTGTAATCGCTAAGAGTGGCGCCGGGACAAGCATAAATGGCATCGCCGGAGCTGGCGCTATTGGCATGATTTAATTTTGGTGTCGGTAATGCCGTCCAGTTGGATCCCGGCGAGCTCATATGTCCCAGCGCATGCACGTGTGTACCGCCCGCATTCAGCAGTTCGATCACATCGCCGCCACCTGCTACGTTCAGTGAGTTTCCGGCCCAGCCGGGTGATGATCCAAATGAGCCGCCCGAGAAATAAGTAGCATTCTGTACGTTAATTTCAATGTATCCGTCAGCTTTATTCACATCCGTTGTATGTGCTGTATTACTGGACGATGTAATGCGGTGCCACAAAATAATAATAGTGCCCGCCCGCAAATTATTCCAGAGTGCATCATTCGAAAACGTAACGCCTGGTTGCCAGGAAGTCTGGCTGCCATTATTATCGCGGATGCTCCAGCCACGCATATCCACATTGTCGCTGATCACCAGCAGCTCCGTCCATTCATCGCGCTGATCGGCAGCATTAAAATATTCATTCACCACCACTTGTTGAGCCATGGAATGAAAACCTATAAAAAGGAAAAGCGGGAGCAGGAGTAGCTTTTGCATTGTTTGTGTTTTGAGTAGAACTGTTTGACAAAGCAAAAATAAGCGGGAGGAGTTATTATAGTTTTAGGATGGTTTTAACTCTCTATGATGATTAGGTAAACACAGAGATACAGGGAAAGGAGAGTTTCGCAGAGAACTCTGTGCGCCTCTTTTTTCTCCGTGCGCTCTGTGTTAAAAGAGGGAAAGCCTCCTGTTTCCAGAAAGCCTTCCCTTAAAGTTTATTACCGTCTACTAACTACGAACTTCCAACTACAAACTAGTTTTCAACTATCCTATTCACTTTTACACTTCCGTTGATTGTTGTTTTTACAAAATACACACCGCCTGCATATCCTTGTTGTTTCGCACCGAATGTAAACGTATACGTTCCGGCTGAATAATTTTGTGCAGCAAGTGTTTGTACTTTTTCACCGATCATGGAATATACTTCCATTGTTACCATGGCATTATCCGCCAGTGTTAATTGTATGGAAGTAGATCCTGCATAAGGATTTGGATAAATATTCAGACTGTTTGCCGCTTCCAGTGAAGCAATTCCGGTTACCGTTACCAGCAATGTATCCGATGCAGCTTCGCAGCCTGCAGTGTTTGATGCCACTACCATGTAATTTCCATCCAGTGCAGCCTCGTACGTTTGTGAGGTAGCACCGCTGATGATCGCCCCGTTGTAATACCACTGGTAGCCGCTAGCTGCAGTGCTTGTTAACGTATTACCCACTTGTGTGATCACCGGTTGTGATGGCAATGCGTTTACTGTAACGCTTGTAACTGCTGATGTATCCGGGCAGGTAGCGTTGCTTACCGTTACACTATAATTTCCATTTGCAGCAGCAGTATATGTATCCGCAGTAGCGCCTGTTATGTTAATGCCGTTCAGCATCCACTGATAATTTAATCCGTTTGCAGCTGTTAAAATAACCGAATCGCCCTGGCAGAAAGTAGTTGCACCACTCACTGTTACACTGTTATCAGGCAATGCATTTACCGTTACCGTTTGTGCGGATGATGTGTTTGTACACGTGCTTGCATTGGTAACCACTACCGAATAATTTCCGGAAGCATTTGCTGTATACATGTTTGCGGTAGCACCGCCAATATCACTTCCATTCAATTGCCATTGATAGCTATTTCCTGTTGCAGCTGTAAACGTTACCGATCCACCGGCACAGAATGTTGTTGCACTACCTGCTGTTACACTGTTATCAGGCAATACATTTACCGTTACTATTTGTGCGTTTGATGTATTTATACACGTGCTTGCATTGGTAACCACCACTGAATAATTTCCCGAAGCATTTGCTGTATAAGCGTTTGCGGTAGCACCGCCAATATTGCTTCCATTCAATTGCCATTGATAGCTATTTCCTGTTGCAGCTGTAAACGTTACCGATCCACCGGCACAGAATGTTGTTGCACTACCTGCCGTTACACTGTTGTCCGGCAATGCATTTACCGTTACTGTTTGTGCGGATGATGTATTTACGCAGCTGCTGGCACTGGTCACGATCACCGAATAATTTCCGGCAGCGTGTGCTGTGTAAAAATTTGAAACAGCGCCGCTAATATCGCTGCCATTCAATTGCCATTGGTAATTATTTCCGGCAACCGTTGTAAACGTTACCGAATCACCCTGGCAAAAAGTAGTTGCACTGTTTGCTGTTACAGTATTTGCAGGCAATGTGTTGATCGTTAAATGAAGTGTTACTACCGAATCGCAACCCGCAACGCCCGTCATTAAATGCGTTGGCGTTCCCGATGTAGAATAGGTAATACCATGCCATGTAAAATTGTTACAAGCCGTTACCGTTGTATCACCGGTAGAAGTCATACAAAGGTCGATCGCCGTTAGATTATCCGATCTGAATTTTCTCAAAATAAGATCATTAAAATCTTTTGCTTCGTTTCCGTCAGCATACAAATCCTCATCACCGCCATCGCTGATCACCTGTAATTTATTCAGGTCTAAATGTCCTGCAGTATTTACAGGCATCACACCTTCCAGGTTCAGCAAACCATCTGCGGCAGTCGTTATCATGATCGGTGCATCCGCTGCATTTCCGGTCCATTTGTAGATCGCGCTGGTAAGCGGACTGCCAGCCGGATTACCGGCAACAATAATATATGTACCATTTGATAAACGTGTCAGATCGCGGAAACCTCTTCCGCCCAGGTCCAGTTCAATTGGTGATCCAAACACCGGGTTACCCACCGGTGAGCCATTGTTGAACCATGTTTCAAAATTTACGATCGGTGCAATTACTGCTTTTGTACGAGTGGCAACCGGCACCAATGGCGCTCTGAATGCAATGTACAAAGTAGTATTGTCCGGCCCGAAAACCATTCCTTCTGCAGCAAAGCCGCTCACTGTTTTTGAATCCACACCTGCTGCTGCACTTGCTGTAAAATTGTACCCGTGCGCATCACCCCAGGTAATTAAGCTTTGTCTTAAATTTCCGTAATATCCGGCAAACGTAAACGCAGTGCTTGCTCCCGTGCCTGTATGCGTGGTTGCAAAAATGCGGTTCCTGTTTGGCTTATCATTGAATGGCGCTTTTCCATTGCTCATGGAACCTAACCAATATACTTTATCAGGCGTAGCCGGGCTTCCGGTTGCCGCTTCCACATCCACTTCCGGCTTGGTTGGGTCCGGTAAAGCTAAGTTGGAAGAATAATCGTAGGATACAAACGGTAAGCCCGATGCAGCACGTGAATACACATTCAACACATCCAATTCGTCATCGGCACTGATGTAATAATTATCATCCAGCGCAAACCCATCCGAACCGTCAGACATTCCCGTGTGCCAGAAAGTAGCCGCCGGTGTTGCCGATGCAGCCGATGCTGCGTAGCTCAATAAATAAGATGTATTGGTTGTTCCGTCAGATACAATTATTGTAATAGTTGCATACCCGATACCGATCGGTATAATTTTAATATTTCTGTTTGCGCTGCTTCCGCTAATGCTGATGTTTGCATTCGGAACCACCCCTGTATTGCTGCTTGTTGCCGTTATTGTTAAACTATCTGCAACTGTTTCCGCATCGTTGATCGTAAAATCAATACCCAGTGTTTTTGCAGGATCTGTCGGATCACTGATCACAGCACTAACCGGGAACGGGCTTGTTGGCGCTACAGTTACTGCATTATCAATATAATTGGTAGTGCTGCTCACGTTCATCACAATGGTTGGCGAACCGTTAGTAACCAAACACGGGTTATATGCAACAATGGCTCTGCTGCTTTTTCCCGGACTGCCGATCTCTCCTGCGCCGGATGTATACGATGCTTCCGCATCTGCCACTGCTGATAAGGTCCAATCAGTAATAATGTTATTTCCTAAACCTGCAGCATTTACCCAACCGCTCACAGCAGTTGTCCGGATCGATCCTACCGAATATGTTTGATCGCCGTATGTCAGGCGGTCTATCAATGTATTAGATGAATTGTATAAATTAATTTCATCTTCGCGGCCAAGGTTATTGGAGTTGCCGCCAATTACTTTTATGCCCGAACATAAAGCCCAGTTGCTGCGGAAAGCCGATGCGGTTACATCTGTAAATACAACCGATTCGCCCGGTTGTACCGTTCCAAATCCGCTTAGCGATTGTGATCCCGCTGTACGGCTGTTATCGTCAAAGCTCCATCCCGCCATGTTTACAGGCGTGGTACCCACGTTTGTAAATTCAACAAATTCTCCTGCACCCGATCCGCTGCCGTTGTACATGTACTCTGTAATGCGCATCGTTCCGGGTAAAGGAAGCATGCTTACATTTTTTGTAGTAGCGCTGCTTGTTCCGCAGGCATTGGTAGCGATCACGTTTAACATACCGCTTGTTGCCGATACCGAAAAGTCAATCGTTACGCTGTTACCATTTCCGTGAATGGTAGCGCCGGTTCCGCTGTAGCTCCATGTATAAAATACAGAAGCATCATTTGGTACGGTATACGTTACACTGTTTTGTCCGTTGTACACTGTATCCGCGCTTGCTGTAAATGCAGCAGGTTGTGCTGCAGCTACGCAGGTTGTGGAAGGTGCAAAAGCCACACCGTGAAAAAATGTATTAGGCGTTGAAGCTATTAGTGTTCCTGCTGTGGAAGCTGCGCCTGTATCTGTAATTTTAATAATGCGGTTGCCGGTAGTGCCTGCTTCAAATGTACTTGCGTAGATCACCGGGTTGCTTCCCGAATAATCCACTACCAATCCGTATGCACCAATATTTGTTACACCAGTTCCCAGTGTGTAAGCAATGTTCCAGGTGCCTGCAGTTTTTACCCATTTCTGGATCCCGCCAGCAGGTGTATTTAAATTGATGGCGATGTAACAAATAGTTCCACCCGGGTTGAAAGAAAAATCAGTAGGTGTTGCCGATCCTGTATTGATAACCATTACAGGTGTGCCGCTTCCGCTGATCGGCATTCCGGTTCCCAGTGCATAGATCCCGAAATTAGGAGTAACGCCCGCAACTACTTTTTGCGTGGAGAAATAAATTTGTCCGTTAAAAATTTGCAAGCCATAAGCTTTGGAGCTGATACCTAATGCTGTTGCTGCGGAAGGTCCGTAATAATCAATTCCGTCCACTCCTGCAACAGAAGCTCCGAAAGCCCAGTAATTAGTACCATCGGAGATAGCACCGCGAATGTCGTTACCTGTGTAATTTGTATTGCTTGATCCTATTTGTGTATACGCACCTGTGCCATCCACTTTAAAAATAACGCGTGGCACCAGGTTGGATGCGGTTACTGTAATATCTGCAATGGATGCTGTATCGGTTGAATATCCGGCCAACGTTAATGCCGTACCATTGGTGTTGCGTGTTAAAAAACCTTCGGACCCGCCCGAACCTGCTGCCATTTGCAAAGGTGTAGCACCTGTAGCCGGGATCGCGATGGATATCGTTGGTGCTCCGCCGGTGGTATATTCATTCAGCGTTACAGCCGATCCTGCTTTGGAAACAGAGCCGGTGGTTTTTACTACTACGATATTTCCCAATGTAAAATTGGTGGACGCCGGTGCATTGATCGTTAATGTATTTCCTGTTGGTGGCGTTGCGCCAATATTGATCCAGCTCCCTCCGGCATTGCTGATATTGCTGGAATAATTTATACCGTTCAGTATTTTATCTGAAACAATTGCCGGAATAAATGTGTGTGCGACGGTTGCCGTTGCAGCAAGATCTCCTGTAACAATAAAATTTTTGGATGCACCTTCGTTAATATAAGCAGCAAGATTAATATTACTGAATGTAATGTTAGAGCCCGCAACAGTTCCGTTAGCAAATACTGCAGCTAATTCGCCTGCATCCGCTACTCCGTTGTTGTTTGCATCTTCGATCAGCTTAAAATTGCTGATGTCGTTTCCTACGCCAATGGTAGCTGTCCCCGACTGATTTAAAATTAATTTTTTTAATGTTGAATTTCCTTCGTCAGCACTTAAATTGAATTGAAACAAAACTGCATCAGCTGTGGAAGTATTGATAGTACCTGCAACCGGGCTGTTGGTACCCAGGCTCACGCTTTGTTTGGAAGGAGAAAAGGTGATCTGGCGGAATGCATTATTTGCTGTTACCGGCTCGGTCCTTAAAATAGTAGTGGTTGTAGTGATAGTTCCATTATCGTTTGCAGCAACGATCGTGGAAGGGTTGCAGGCAAAAATACGCGCGCCGTTTGCAGCAGCTGTATTAAATGTATAATTGTTCCAGTCAACCGCTAAACCAGTATAACCGGTTCCACTGAAGATCTGTGTTCCACCTGTCCATACAGTTCCGTTAAAAGTGCTTCTGTAAATTCCACCGCCGGATGCAGCCACATAATAAATGGTTTTCCCGTCGGGACTGATAGAAAAAGCGTATGGATCTGTATTGGTAGGCACAAATAAACGTGTGCTTGTTTGCCCGCTGGTAACCGGTTTTCCCGTACCCACGGCATAAATTCCCTGCGATCCGGCACCGGTTGTTAAATACAATTGCCCGTTATAAATAACCACATCGCGGTTGTTGGTGCTGGTAGCAGAAACCGTAGTGATGGTTGTTCCATTGCTGGAAGTTTGCACGCCCACACCGTTCCCGGAGATCCAGTAATTGGTTCCGTCATCGCTGGTAGCGCCTCTTAAATTGTTACTGCTCGATAGCCAGAGCGTTCCGCCTGCAGCAATTCCTGCACCCACTGTTCCGGATGCATTGATGGTACGCACGGCGCCGTTGGTAGTGAACGTAGAATTGGCGTCACCAACCAAACCATTGTATCCCGGCATCAATAAATACCTGCCGTTCTCCGAGCGGGAAATTCCGCCGGATGCTGTTGCTGTTCCCGACACAACTAATTTATTTCCGCTGGCAGTCGGAATGGCCACACTGAAATTGGGAGCAGCTTGTGCTGGTGTTGTCGTATTATATTCTTCTGCAACAATTGCTGTTCCTGTATTGGTAAGCGCCGATGCAGATGTTGCTTTGTATACGGTAATGTATCCGTCGTTGAAGTGTGTGCCGGTTTGCGCAAATGAAGCGGTATTCAGCAATGCAACCGATAGAAATAATGAGTAGAAATTCTTTTTCATTGGTATGGATTTAATTTTAATAGTGATCTGTTCTGATTTGGGAACAAAAGTGCCTGTATGATCTTATATTAATGATAGCTGTATATTATGGAATGCTTAATTAGCGGGGAGGGATTGTAAAAAAAATGTAACCGGCTGGTTAATTAAGGAAGTTCAAAGTTTAAAGTTCAAAAGTTTAAAGTTTGCTGTACGCAGATGCTGGGTTTGCCGGATATGGAAAGCTGATTATAAAATTGATTGTCATCCCGGGCTTGACCCGGGATCTGTTAATTAAAAAGGTTATGTTGTAGAACAATGTTGCTATGGAAACAGAAATACTCTCCTGATCTGTCATCCCGGGCCTGACCCGGGATCTGCCAATTAAAAACCGGGATCAACATTCTGCAAACATTTATGAGATCCCGGGTCAGGCCCGGGATGACAATATAAAATAAGGATTGTTCTCTGTAAAACATGCAGGATGACGGTATAAAAAGGAACAAGTCTTCGGAAATAATAAAAACAAAAATCCGTTTTAATCCGCCGTATCCGCATCATCCGCGTTCCAGAAAATCCCTGTACCAATATCCCGAATCCTTCACAATGCGCTGCTGTGTTTTAAAATCCACATACACAATTCCGAAGCGGGGATAATACCCTTCACTCCATTCAAAATTATCAGTGAACGACCAGATAAAATATCCGGTGATGTTGATGCCTTCGTCTTTTGCTTTTTTTAATTCGGCAATATGATCTTTTAAATAGCTTACCCTGTAAGGATCGTGCACTCCTTCGCCGGAAGGCAGATCATTGAAGGCTGCACCATTTTCTGTTACAATTATTTTTTTTACACCGCTATAGCCTGCCACTTTTTTAATGATCTCATACAACGAAGGCGGATGAATTTCCCAGTTCATGGTGGTGCGTTCCACTTTACGTTTTTCGGCGCTGATCAGCCGGGCTTTGATGTACGGAATAAACCAGGAATGTTTTACAATTTCGCGCGTATATACTTGTACACCTACAAAATCAAAAGATGTTTTTAAGTGATGCTCATCCTGTTCCTGCATGTATTTATGCATGGCTTTCAGCAAATTCAAATCGGTATGCGGATAGGATAACCCCAGTGTGGGTTCAATTGCGAGGCGGTTGATCACAGCATCCACGCGCCTGGTGGCGGCAATGTTGCGCAGGCTCCCGTTGTACGGTTCCACATGCGAGAAGGAAAATGTGGTGCCAACTTCACTGTCCGGATATTTTTCTTTGATGATGTTAAACCCGATCTGCTGACACAAGGAAGCATGATGAATGGCGGGTAAAAAATTTTTCAATCCTGTTCTGCCCGGTGCATGAATTCCTAAAAAATAACCGGCGCCGGTAAACACGATCGGTTCATTCAGGATCATCCAGTGTTTTATTTTGCTGCCGAAATGTTTTACACAAAGTGTTACATATTCCCGGAACCAGTGAATGACCTCACGGTTGGCCCAGCCGCCTTTTTTTTCTAATTCATTTGGCAAATCCCAATGATAGAGCGTAACCCAGGGTGTGATGCCATTGGCAATGCATTCGTCGAGCAGCTGATGATAAAAAAAAATCCCATTTTGATTTACGGCTCCGGTGCCATTCGGCAGGAGCCGCGACCATGAAATGGAAAAACGAAAATGCCGGATGTTCAGCGTTTTTAATAAGGCAATGTCTTCTTTAAAACGATTGTAAAAATCCGTTGCAGTATTGCCATTGTGGTTTTGATATACTTTGCGTGAAGTATTGGAAAATACATCCCAAATGGATGAACCTTTGCCGTCTGCATTGTGCGCGCCTTCTACCTGGTAAGCGGATGTGGAAACACCCCAGGTAAAATCGGATCCGAAATCAGCTGCTTTCAAAAAACTAAATTTTTGCGGAATTAATGATGCTGTAATCCAATGGCGGCACGTAGCTGCTTTTTACTTTGCGTTCGTTAATGCCCGCTTTAATAATGTTTTGCACGATCAGCTCCGCATTGTCTTCGTAATTTACATTGATTGTTTTTGGTTCGTTCATCCAGCTTTCTATTTCCGGAATGAATTTATTTTTTAATTTTTTTACAATTGTGATCCCCATTTTTTTTAACGCAAGCGCATTGCACTTTTGCTCGAATTGATTTTTTTGCGGAATCACGAGTAATTTCTTTTTCAGGTAAAGCGCTTCGGAAGTGGTGGAAAATCCTGCTGCCGTTATTACTCCGTAACAACTGGAAAGTTGTTTGATAAATTCGGCACGACCGAGCGGATAAATGGTGATGTTCTTTTTTTGTATTTTTTCTTTTACATCAGAGAATACTACAAATTTTTCTTTTTCAAATTGTTTGAATATGGATTTTATTTTTTCGGGATCGTAAGCCGGTAAATACACCAAATAAAAACCATCGTTCACGGTTTTTAATTTCCGTACATCTTCACTAACGATGGGTGTAAAGATCTGCGGGTTGTATTGCTGAAAATGGATCCCGAAATTAATGCTGCAGGGTGCATAATATTTTAATACAAATTTACCAGCCACATCAAATGATTTTGGCAGCGGTACATTTTCGGTAAAGATGGAAGCCTGGTTGCTAAGCCCGATACAGAGCTTTTTTTGTTTGATGGCCGCCCAGCACGAGATCGGTTCAAAATCGCTGATCACAAAATCGTATTCTTTTAAATCGAGCTGTTTTATTTCTTTCCGGAAACGGTTGAGCTTATTTTTTTTAAAGGTCTGCAAATAATCAATGCCGCCTTTTTTACCAAAACAAAAGCTCATTCCTTTGAATTCGTATTTTACTTTAAAAGGCAGATCTAGGTTGTAGGAAAAACCGCTGATGAGTACATCCACTGAAGCGTATTTTTTTAAAACCGGTACAATGGCCATCGCTCTTGTAATGTGCCCGTTTCCTGTGCCCTGTACTGCGTATAATATTTTCATGACGCTTTTAATTTGAATTCGCAGACGAGCTCCTGGAACAGCTCATCGCTTTTTTTGGAAACACTGGTGCTGAAATCCAGCTCAATGGATTTTGCCAGTGCATCTTCATTGTATTTGTATATTTCCCAGGCTCCGTAATTGTACTCCAACGCGGTCAGGTTTTCGATCCAATCGCCGGAATTAAGATATTGAATGGATCCTTTTTCTGTTTTAATTTCCTTGATCACCGGTTGGTGGATGTGTCCGCATACCACATAATCATAGCCATTGTTAATGCCGATCTCGGCCGCAATGCTTTCAAAATCGTTGATGAATTTTACAGCACTTTTTACACTGTCTTTTACTTTTTTGGAGAATGAATATTTTTCTTTTCCGCGTTTTTTCAAATACCAGTTAAAAGCGCTGTTGATCAGGATGAGTGCATCGTAACCGATAGCGCCCAGCTTTGCCAGCCATTTGGAGTGTTTCATGGTTACATCAAACACATCGCCGTGAAAGATCCAGGCTTTCTTTTTATCGATTGTTAACACAAGCTTATTGGTAATGTAAAAATTAGAAATGTTGAATCCCGTAAATTTGCGGAGCATTTCATCGTGGTTGCCGGTAATGTAATAGATCCTGGTTCCGCCTGCAATTAAATTGATCAGGTGATTCACCACCATCATGTGTGCCGCAGGCCAGTAACGTTTGGAGAATTGCCAGATGTCGATGATGTCACCATTCAGCACTAGGATCTCGGGATCGATGCTGTTAAGGTATTGCAAAAGTTCTTTGGCCTGGCATCCGAATGTTCCGAGGTGGACATCTGAGATCACTGCTAACTGAACTTTCCTTTTAAAGAGCATCTACCGTGTGATTGGTTTTATAATATTTGAATGCCGAAAAAAAGGAATGAAAACAGAAGAAGAGTAATCGCGAACGCAACTCATGAACGAAATGGATGATGTATGTGAGTGTTGTTTTCATACAGCAAATTTCGGCGGTATATATTACCGGAATGTGATGTGCTGATTATTTGAATGCGATCTTTTTGAAGGAAATGGGTAATGTTGAGGAAATATGGAAAGAGTTCAAAGTTTGAAAGTTCAAAGTTTGCTGTGTGCAGGTGCTGTGTGCGCTAAATTCGAAGACTGCAACCTTGCTCTGTATTGTCATCCCGGGCCTGACCCGGGATCTGCCAATTAAAAACCGGGATCAACATTCTGCAAACATTTATGAGATCCCGGGTCTGACCCGGGATGACAAATCGAAATGAAATATCAGGTAAAATAAACATTTTCCCTCGTTTGGGCGTAGCGGGACGCTACGCCTAACAAATCGTAATTATTACCGGAATGTGATGTGCTGATTATTTGAATGCGATCTTTTTGAAGGAAATGGGTAATGTTGAGGAAATATGGAAAGAGTTCAAAGTTCAAAGTTTGAAAGTTCAAAGTTTGCTGTGTGAAGATGCTGTCTGCGCTAAATTCGGAGATTGCAACCTCGCTCTGTATTGTTATCCCGGGCCTGACCCGGGATCTGCCAATTAAAAACCGGGATCAACATTCTGCAAACATTTATGAGATCCCGGGTCAGGCCCGGGATGACAAATCGAAATGAAATATCAGGTAAAATAAACATTTTCCCTCGTTGGGCGTAGCGGGATGCTACGCCTAACAAATCGTAATTAAAAACACTAACACTGCGCCTACCGATCTTAATTAAAAACATTTAACATACCCCAATAGCCCCGATTGTAGCGAAAATCCTTTTTGCACTTCGCAAAAAGATTGCAGCGTAAAGCGGGTGAATGCTTATTTTGGAACGAAATGTTACTGCTCCAAAAAATAAATCACTCCATAAAAAAACACCCTGCAAATCCTTGCAGGGTGTTTTTTCAAAATTTTAATTAAGAATTATTTACTGATCACAAAACGAATTGTTTTTGTTGCATCATTTGTTTTGATCGACGCAAAATACAATCCGGCAGGGATATCAGAAACATTTAATTTGTAAGTTACTGTTCCTGCATTCGCTTTCTCGTTTAACGGAGTCGCGATCACTTTGCCGGTTACATCATAAATGGTTACTATAATATCAGATGCTTTTGATATAGTAGCCGTTAATGTAACGTTTTCAGTTGCCGGGTTAGGATACAATGAAATATTTTGGTTTGCCTGGTTCTCATTAATTCCGGTAGTGATATCGGTTGTTAATGTAGTTGTATCCGTACAAGATCCATTGATAGCAACTAATGTAACCGTATAGTTACCATTTGCAGCGTATGTATAAACAGGGCTTGTTGCGGTAGAGTTATTACCATCGCCGAAATCCCATGCATACGTGCTTGCACCTGTGGATGTGTTAGAGAATGTTACTACGCTTCCAACAGTTGAAACAACGCTTCCCGCTGCTGTAGGCGTGGTATTCACGATTACAGTAACCGGTGCCTGAACGCTTGTGTCGCCCATTGCGTTGGTTTGGCTCACATAATAAGTAGTAGTGCCAGCCGTTGCTGTAGATGGTGTTGGAGCCGTTGCACTTGCAGTACCTGTCATGCTGGTGTACCAGTTTAATGTACAGCCTGCAGCCGGTGTTGCGCTCAATGGCGATGCTGTGCTACCTGAACAATATTGTACAGTAGCTGCAGCCAATGCCGGTGCAGATGTGTAAATAAGGCTTGGGATGCTGATTTCAGCGCCAACAGGATTCATTGCCACATAATTTTGAGTTCCTCCGGATGGTGTCCCGATCTGGATGTTCAATTCAAAATGTAAGCTGCCATCTGTTGTAAACTGGCCAACCAATACTTTGTTGGTTACTGTAGGTCCAACAGCGCCGCCTAAAGCAGCCACAGAACCGTTAGCAGTGCTGAATGAATTTCCAGCATTGCTGGTTGCATTAAATACTTCCAGGTCGGTATTGGATAATCCTACAAAGGTTACAGATACAGGGCTTCCTGCCATGATCCCGTCTTGCGTACCCAATGGAATACCTGCGGTGGGGCTGGTATTCAATAACATGGTATTTCCGGTGATCTGGTTTGCAGCTCCGTCATCTTCCGATTTAGGAACGCCCATTTGTCCGTTAGCAGCGCCGCCTACGGAGAACCATGAGTCGATCGCAACAGAGTTGTCGTTCAGATACATTGCTGCAAAATTAGGGCTGGTGCTACCTCTGTCTTCATTATTAAAAAATGAAGTAGTGGTGTTGATCAATAATGTGTGTCCCGAAACACCGTACAGTGCCTGGAAATTATATCCGGGTAGCATGTCTGCATATACCCTGTATGTAACAGAGCCTGCAGGCAATGCGCCGATACTGCCGGTTGCATCAGCGGCATTGGATACGTAGTATTTTTCAACTATTACGCTTTCCAACCCGTTCTGTGCAAAGCTTACCCCGCCTGTGAAGGCAAGGAGCAAGCTCAGCATTAGATTTTTATTTTTTTTCATCTTTTATTTTTTTATAAAGATTAGTGGCAAGATTGGTTGAATTGACCTAACAGTAATAAAAAGTCAACGTTGTTGGTAACACCATCGCGGTTAATATCCGTAGGGCATGGTGCTAATCCGCCTGTAGTAGCTAATAAAGTACCGTATGACCATCCTGATAACCATGATGGATATCCTGATGCAAATGCACCTCTGTAGTTTTCCGGTGTGAAGAAACCATCAGCAGGAGCAACACTTGTAGTAGATAAAGAAGGATCCGGAGTAGCATCGTATTGTGTGCTTACTGCGTTTGTTGATCCGTCCATTGCCCAGATTGGTGTGAAGCCCGCAACAGTTGTTGTACGTACGTTTCCGTCAGTTACATAAAATTGCATCGTGTCTCTTGCCGTTGCAGCATGAGATGCAGGGTTTCTGAAATAAGAGTTACTTCCTGCGATTTTAGAAACATCCATTGTTAATGTTGCAGTTGCAGCACCAGCATTGCCAGCACCCATTCCAACGAATGTGTTGTTTTTAACAATTAAGCTTGGGGTTCCGTTATCGTTTCTCCAGTTGTCATAAGAATCTAAAACAGGCTGACCCGTTGAGCTGGTAGTGCTTGTTCTTGTTCCTTCTCCCGGTTTGTTACCAGTCCATAAGTTCAAGCCGATTGCAAAATTTGCGAATACAGAGTTGTAAATTTCACCTTCTGTTAATTCTTTTGCCTGGATAGCAGCCATACCTGTGTTATCCGAGTTTTCCTGGCGTTTGTTTGTTCCGATCATAGTTACATTATAAATAACCGGGTGAGAACGGTAACCGCCTGCACCGATTGTTCCAACTGCAACACCTGAACCGTTACCTGATTGCTGATCATCTGCATCCATTTCAAAACCGTTGTCACCAGCACCTGTTACAGTACCTGTTGTATCGTTTGAAGAAACACCGATCGCGAAAACGTTTTGAACTTTTCCGCTGTATCCGTCATCCCAATCGAACATATCATCGTTACCGAACATGAACGCTGCATTTTTAACGTTTACAGTTCCACCGAAAAATTCCATGTTATCATCTGCTGCAGAAATTACTTCCACGTGATCAATGGTTGTTCCTCTTCCTACTGAACCCAAAGAAATTCCGTTCAACTCTCCGCCTACAGCAAGGATCTGACCTGCGTAACGAACAGAAACGTATTTCAGGATCCCTGAATTATCGTTGTCATCAAATGTAGTTAAGTAACCAGCTTGCGGCGTAGTTAAGTTTACACCAAACTGATCGCGGTAATCCGAAGAAGCAAAACCTTCGAATGTTCCTAAACCGTCAGCAACAGCTAATTTACCGTCACCGGTACCAGCTGCAAACGGACCGTTCTTAGCCAATGTTAAGTTGTTGGAAGCTTGTCCGGCAATTACTAAACCACCCCATTGTCCAACGTTGTGGATGGCATAAGTACCGTCCATCGCATCTGCTTGTGCAGTAAATACGATCTGGCAATCTTCGGTTCCTACCGCATAAATTTTACCACCTCTTGAAACGATCAAAGCAGTAGCAGTAGCAGGAACACCTGTGTTCATTCCTTTTACTACGGTTCCCGGCTGGATTGTTAATGTTACTCCGTTTGGAACGTAGATTTTCTTGTCAAGTACCCACAATTTATCGCAGGTAAGTGTTGTGTTGGCTAATAAGTTACCATCATTAGCACCGCCGCTCACTGCCAGTGTCGACAAGTTAACGGTAGGTCGTGAAGATACAGAAGGGCAGCCGCAGGAAGAACCTAAGTCCGTTTGCGCCACTCCTGTTTCCATTGCCGCTACAGCGAATAAAGCAGTAGCAATTAAGTGTGAAAATTTTTTCATGTTTTTGTTTTTAATTGTTTTAAGTTTTAAATCTTGTTGTTAAAAGGTTAGGTTAAGTAGTACTCATATTATTTCCCTTAGTAATTAAGGTTAGCGGGCATAAAAGTAGAAGGGGGCTGTTATTGGATAATTAAGCGCGAATTATGTGTGTATTATGTTAAAGGGGCGGAAACATTAAAAAAATAAGCATTGGCTTAAAGCTAATTTAACATTGCGTGGTTGGGAAGGATAATACTCTGTGAATGTCAAATTAAGAACGTCATTGCGAGGAACGAAGCAATCTCATTAATAGAATACGTGCTGGTGTGAGATTGCTTCGCTATCGCTCGCAATGACGAGCGATATTAAGCTTTTTACAAAGTTTTATACCGAATAGCTATGTTATAGAACAATGTTGTTTATGGAAACAGAAGTACTTTCTTAAGCTGTCATCCCGGGCTTGACCCGGGATCTGCCAATCGAATCCTACTACCATTCATGAGATCCCGGGTCAAGCCCGGGATGACAGTACTGTTTGTGAATATTGTAAAAAAATAACATTTTCCTACAACAACACTTAAAAAATTAATGGCTGGCTACTAACTTTTTAGCAACATTCATTAATTCATCCTGCGACTGCTGACTGGTAACTGAAAACACCCTGATCTTATAAATTTTAGTATGATCGAGGATCATAATGAACGGCTGGTTGAGATTATCTTTTTGCAGAAAAGCATCTTCCCCCAAATTTTTTAAGGTGCTGGTATTGCTGCTTTTTTCGTTTTCAGTTTTGATACTCTGGTAGGTCACTTTCGCGATCTCCGGATCTTTGTATTGTTCAAAGCTGAAAAAGACCCTGCCTTTTGATGTGCTGTCTACTTTTTTTGCTAAATAATCAAAGGTAAATCTCAGGATCCCGCCCGAATATTTATACGTGCTGTCTTTTAAATATACCGGTTGGTTTAAAATTTTTGCAGCATCTCCATTGGAAATATAATAATGCGCGATCAGGGCGCTATCCAGTGTTTTTTTGAGCGCTTCCTTGTTGTTAGAAGCTGCAAGCAGGTCGGTTTGCGAATAAATAAATGAACCCGGAAAAAGAAAAAGAAAAAAGAAAATTATTTTTTTCATTGTAAAAATGCGTGTCATTATAAATTGTAATAAAAACCAATGTTTAACCCAGCCGAATATAAATATCCTTTTACAGGTGCATCAACAATGGACGTCAGGGATCTTCTGTAAAGCGGTTCAACAAGTAAATCGGTGCGTTTGCCGATTGGGTAGCGAATGCCACATCCTGCCAGCATTCCCAGGTTTACCCTTGAAAAGCCGTGATCGGCTTTTGTTGTTTTTTTCGATTCGCTGTTGCCGAGGCCGGTAATGGAAGTAATATTTTCGGACAGAAAAATATTAGCAGAAATACCTGCTGTGATATAAAATTTCAATTTTCCGGTTACAATAAAATAATCGGCTTTTACAGGAATGTTCAAATAATAATAGTGAAAATTATAAGCGTACGTTACTGCCTGTTGTCCGTACGGAACACTTTCCAGCGACTGTTTTTTGATCCGTTCGCCGTTATCGGAAAATAAAATACCGGCTTCCACATTCCATTTTTTATTCAATTTAAATTCTGCATTCAGTCCCGTGGTGTAACCAAATTTTGCTACTTCGGCTGTATCCCTGTAATCAGTGATGGCTTTACTGTCCGCGTCTGCTTTCAACATTCTGTATGCATAATCCGGCGAAAAGGAAATTCCCAGTTCTATCTTTTTTCGTTTGATCGTATCGGTTTGTCCGAAGATCACGAAAGGGAAAACAATTGCTAAAAATGTAATTATTTTTTTCATCAAAATATAAACTCTAATTTCTAAAATTCTAAACCGGGTTTCGCAACTCAAAACTCCGAACAACCAACTCAAAACTAAAATCAATCCTTCACGCAACGCACGCCAAAACCATACGTTTTCAGACCATAATAACGGAATACGTTTGCATTTTTGTAATCCAGGTAACGGTACCATGCATTGCTTCCATTTGTGGAGATCGTCCACCAGAAGCCGGTACTGTATTGTCCGGGTGTTCCCCAGCTACCGTTGAACATGCGGCATCCGCCAGCCAGTGCGCTAAAACCGCTTTCGTTGGTGGTCCATACGTTGCCGTAATCCGACCAGCCGTTTACCGTTCCTTTTACCACTTTTAATTTCTCGCCTTCATGTGTTCCTCTCCAACCGGTATTATCCGCATCGTTTGCGCTCATTCCCAAATGCTCTTCCAGCGTTTTCCATTCCGCATCACTTGGAATGTGCCAGCCTGCAGGTGCTATTCCACGCGAATCAACAATTGTGTAATAATTATAAAAACGCCCGATAATATGTCCACCAGCATCTGTGTTGTTACAAAAAGCGCCGGTGGTATAATGTTTCCATGTAGTATCTGCAGGCGGTGCAGGTACCAGTGAAATAAAGCTACTATCGCGGTATTTGGTAGTGCGCAGGTCTTCCGCCATCCACCACTGATTGCCAATTTTTACCGTGCGGTAAGTATTACCGTCATTATCGGTTACCGTTCCTGTTTCAATAACAGGTGCAGTTTCCTCCGTTTTTTTACAAGAGCTGTTGAAGAGTATAAAAAATATACCGATCAGTATAATTAGTTTGTTTTTATGCTTCATTTTTTAATTCTTCTTAGTGTTCTTCGTGTCCTTAGTGGTAAAACTATTGTTTCATGAATGTTTTACTTTCCACGTTGTTATTTCCTTTGAATACTTTCAGTAGATACAAACCGGTTTGCAGGTTGGAAATGTCTACGTTTTCCACTACGTTTCCTGTACGCATTCCCAGGTCCCTTTGTAGCACAACCGTTCCGTACGAATCGAAAATGGCATATTTTGTTTCAATGTATTCGCCTGCAGAAAACTGGATGGTGATCCCTTCTGTTGCAGGGTTCGGATATAATTGTACGCCCGCTTCGGTAGCAATGCCAGGGCATACCAGCGCAATGTCGCGGTTATTGCAATTGCCGGGATAGCAGCAAAGTGATTGAATGTGAAAATTCACAGCCGGATCATAGTTGCAAGCCAGTGTATCCATACATCCCAAAACAACCAGGTGAATGCAGGAAAATGGATCAGAGCAGGCGTAAGCGGCATTGTATTCTAAATAGTTGGGATCTTTACATCCGCAAACCGGTGCATCCGGCGGGTATTTCAGCATTCCGTTCACAGTAGTGTCGCCGGTAGTTGGCAGTGAGTTGTTGCCGGGAACAATGTTCATGCTCGCACCGCCTGGTGTGATCAATTGTAAATTCAGCTCAAACGAAATTTCGCCGGTAGTTGTTAATTGTGCTACCAGTACTTTTTCGCCGGTAAGCGAATCGCCGATCACGCCGCTGTTTTGCTGTAAAAATGCAGTGGTGCTGATAAATTGTGATCCCGTATTGACTGAACCAAACACGGTGGTATCTTCTGTGCCTGTTGGCGAATCAATAAAACCATTGTTGATCCAGGTCGTGAACGTGCCTGTTTTAGGCTTCATTCCGTCTTCGGTAGTAATTGGGATTCCCGCAGCCGTATCATTGTTTCTCAATATTCCACCCGGTACGCTTGCTGTTCCGCCCCATGAAGGCAGGATCACTGAACCATCGGTGTCATCCGTTTTTAAAACGCCGTTGTAATTGGTAGCGCATAATCCCAATGTCAGCCAGCTATCCAATGCCAATGTTGGGTTGCCGGAAAACCATGCTTTGTTTATTAAGTAACCGAAATAAGCGGTTGGCCGGTCGATGTTATTAAAAAAGTTAGCCGTGCTTTTTATTTTTAATGGATGATTGGCAGTGCCGTACATTTTCTTCAGGCGGTAACCTGCATCCAGCTGCACATACACGCGGTATGTTTTTGATCCTACCGGTAAGGCTCTTGCTGCACCGTCAATCGTATCGGTATTATCCAGCGAATCTGATACATAATATTTTTCTACGATCACATGCTGGATCTGTGCCTTGGCAGCGACCTGCAGTAAGAGTATGGGGAAAAGAATTGCAATTAATTTTTTCATTTTCAATGTGTTGTTTAGAGCTTATACAAAACGCCCAGTAAATAATTTGTTCCCCATCTGTATTGATCGTAGATCACATTATAACCATCATCAAATTTATAAGCGCGTGTAATTTTCGAATTTAAAAGATCCTTGATCGTGAAGCTTACGCTGAAATGTTTACCGAATGTTTTTGTCACTTTAAAATCCAGCAAATGCCTTGGCAATTCATACACATCCGGGATGGATTTGTTGTTGGAACCAATTACCAAACGCGGCCCCTGGATGTTGTAGCTTGCTGTAGCAGTCAATCCCAGCGAATCCGACGTATAAGATAAAATCGCGTTGATGATGTATGGCGCTTGCCCGAACATCTGGCGTTTTACCGTATCCAGGTAATAAGTTGTTACCGTTGATCCGATAATTTCCTGACGCGTGCGCACATACGAGGTTTGTGATTTTACCAGCGTTACGTTAGCGCGTGCTTCCAATCCTTTGATGATTCCTTTTCTTCCTTCGATCTCAATCCCGGCTACATGCGATTTATCAACGTTTTGCCAGTAATAATTATCGGCGCGCTCCAGCTCGATGTGGTTTTTAAAATCTTTGTAAAATACACTCACCGAAACATTGTCCTTGTTCTTAAAATAAGATTCGATGCGCAGGTCGTAATTTTTAATCTCCACCATTTTCAAATCCGGGTTACCGGTAACATTTGCCTGCAGCTCGTAATCAAAATTGGTTACGTTCGAGATCTCGCGTAAGCTTGGGCGTGCAATGGTTTGGCTGTAACCAAGGCGGATGTTGGTCGGACTTTCTTCCTTATTTACTAATTTATAGATCAGCGTAGCGCTTGGCAAAAAGTTGGTTTTATTCAAACGGCCCGGTGTTGCAGGCAATGTTCCTTCTTCATAAAAGCGGCGCGGATCGGTATCGCTTAACCCGAGTGAATCAAATTTATCCACGTCCGTAAACATTTCCGTATGCTCCATGCGCACACCGCCTGTCAGGCGTAAGCGCGGAACAATAGTATAATCAGCCATTACAAACGCTGCATAAATATTGCTTTTTCCAAAAGTATGATCCGTCGGTAAATTGTTCAGGTTGTAATACCAGTTGAGTGTGCTGTATGGAACGCCGCTACTGTTAATGCCATTTGAGATCTGAAATTGATCCAAACTTAAATACGAATTGAGATCGCTGCTTGGCAATGGCGTGGTGTAATCGCCTTTACCCAGTAAATATTGATATTGATCGCTTTTTTGATAATCGTGTTGATACGCACCGCCAAATTTTATTTTGCGCGTTAATCCCGGTTTATCTCCCAACGGAATTTCTGCAGAGATCCGCGAGTCAAATAAATTATCAGATAAATAACGGTAAAAACGATCAATGTCATGCACCCCCGGATCCAGCACAAAGCTATTGGTATTTGGGTTTCCGTCGTATTGCAAATATTTAAAATCGGGTGCATTACTGTTTCCTTTGGTATAGGAAGCATTCAATTCTACTTTCATTTTTGCCGCCGGAATAAAATGTTCCGATTTATATTGATACACCATTTGTTTGCGTGCTTCATAAAACTGCGCTTTGGTGGTGGTGTTTTTAATGGTATCGTAACCATCGCGCACATCATTTGTTCCGCTGAAATTAGGCATGAACAAAAGTGCAATGCTGTTGTTCGGATTTAATTTATAAGCAAGATTTACCAAGGCGCTCCAGGTATTTATTTCCCTGCTCACTTCGCGTTCCGCATGTCCTGCGATCAGCTCCGAAGCTGCATACGGCTCTTCCTTGATAGAGTTCGGGTCGTATTGCGTTGCTGTTCCATAACGGAAACCGGCAATAAAACCAAGTGGTTTTCCAAACAATTGTAATTGATCGCCCACGGTAAAGCTTTGGCTGAAATTCAATGGTGCTTTACGTTTGGTAGTATTCCAGTTATCAGGGAATGATTGCCCGGTTTTTGCAGCGCCTGCATTAATGGTTGCAAATGCCTGTGAATGGTAAGATCCGCTGTTGTAAGCTGCTTTTGCAGCGTTTACCGCGATGGGATCGTTGATCTGTGCAGGAGGTAATAAACCAAGTTGTATCAATCCTAATTTAAAATACAGGTCGCCGCTGCTGCTCCCGTCGGTCCAGCCGGTTACGCCCATCGATCTGAAATAATCACCCAAACCCAATGCCGTCATTTCCTGGTATTGGTTTGGATGTTTTACTGCCGATTGAAATTGCGTGTGATCGTGTTCACGAAATGTATTGTCGTAGCCAAGCCAGTCGGTATTGCTGCGTTCCGAGCTGATCACATCTTTGAATGTGGATTGTGTGTTGTATCCAACTACGGATTCTACACTCACACTCAGTGCATCCGGATAATCTTTTGTTTCTACTGATAAATAAGCACCGGCCCAATCGCCCGGCAGGTCAGGACTTGCGGTTTTTGTAATAATTACGTTATCCACCAAACTTGCCGGGAACATGTCCAGCTTAATGTTGTTGGTAAACGGATCCAGCGTAGGGATGCGGTTTCCGTTGATCGTGGTTTTTACATAACGGTCGCCAATTCCCCTTACGGTGATAAAACCGCCGTTTGTGGAAACGCCTGTAACTCTTGCAACTGCTGCGGTAACATTGGCATCGCCTGTTTTTTTCATGCTCTCGTTGGAGATGTAATCAAAGGTAACAGCCGAATTTTTTTTGATGTTTTCCATGTAGCTTCCGGCTGCTTTCACAGCTTTTGCTTCTACTTCCACCACTCCTAATTCCTGTGATGCATCCTGCAGCGTAAAATTTTTAATGATGACCTCGCCGTTTTTTGGAAATACTTTTTGTTCAATGGTTTGAAAGCTGATGTAAGAGATCACGAGCGTTTGCTCCGTCGAATCTTTTATTTTCAATGTGTAATTTCCATCCAGGTCGGTACTGGCGCCCATGCCCGGGTTGGATTTAAGAACGATCGTAACACCGATAAGTGTTTCGCCATTTTTATCGGTTACTTTTCCCCTGATCGTTCCTTGCGAAAAAAGAGCGCCCGAAGCGATAACAAGTAGAAGGAGTAGTAAAAGTGTTTTTTTCATAGTGTTGCTTCTCTAAAATTTTCCCCCGGTTTTACACCGGAGGAAAATGAGAATTATTTAATTTATTTTTTGATGATCTTTTTGGTCGTGATCTTTCCGTTCAGGTTCAATTCAACAAAATACAACCCGGTTGATAAAGAACTCAAATCAATCACTTCTGTAGTTGTTCCCGAAACTTCGCCGATCGTTTTTTGCATTACCACATCGCCTAACAAGTTCACAATTTTATAGCTGTTGTTGGTGATCTTGTTGGTAGAAGTAATGTCCATTTTCACAACATCAGTAGCAGGGTTTGGATACAAAATAAAATTGCTTTCGTTTGATTTAATATCAGCAACCGAAACTCCAACCGAGCTGTTATAGATCAGTGAAGGAATAGAGATCTCGCCGCTTGCAGGGCTTGTAGCTACATAATTTTCGGTTCCGCCGGATGGTGTTCCGATCTGGATATTCAATGCAAATGTGAAAGTACCGTCTGTTGTAAATTGTCCAACCAATACTTTGTTGGTAGCAGGCACAGGTCCTGTAGAACCAACCAAACAAGCGATGGAACCGTTGCTGGTGGAGAATGAATTTCCTACGGCGCTGGTAGCATCAAATACATTCAGGTCGGTTGTGCTTAATCCTACAAACGTTACCGATTGTGGTGTTCCGGCAATAAAACCATCTTGTGTGGTTAATGGAATTCCTGCCTGCGGATCTGTATTTTGTAAAATTCCGTCAGCATTCGTTTGGTTGGCAGCACCATCATCTTCCGATTTTAAAATTCCCATTTGGTTGCTTGCTGCAGCACCTGCAGAAAACCATGAATCAAGCATTACCGTATTTCCGGCAGCTTGTGCTTTTGTGTAAGATGGAGTTGTTGCGCCACGATCTTCGTTGTTAAAAAACGTAGTGGTGGTATTGATCGTCATCGTGTGTCCCGGTACCCCATACAGCGCTTCAAATTTATATCCCGGCAACAGATCCACATATACGCGGTACGTAACCGATCCAACGGCTAATGTTCCTACACTGCCTGCTGCATCTGCCGCATCAGCCACATAATATTTTTCTACGATCACCGATTCAAGTCCTTGTGCGAATGTTGCGCTTCCAAGTGTTGTAAGCAGTGCGCCTGCAATTACATTTTTAAGAGTATTTTTTCCCATGATTATTTATGTTTAAATTGTTTTATGTTCGTTTTTAGTTTATTGCTTTTGTGAGTGCGTCAAATTTAATTTCCTGCTCCTGTGGATTTTTTGCCACGTAATTAATGCTGCCTCCGTTAGGTGTTCCCACCTGTATGTTCAGCTCGTATGAAAGCACGCCGTCGGTGGTCAGCTGCGCAATTAAGATCTTATTACTTTCGGTTGCGCCGGTCACACCGCCAAATACCGCCCAGGATCCGTTATCGGTGGTAAATGTATTTGCGGGATTGTAGGTGTTAAAAAAGTTGGGGATGATGCCGAAATAGGTAACCGGTTTTATTTTCGCTGCCATCAAACCATCTGCGGAAGCAAAAGAATTTGCTTTGATCAGCGAACCGTCTTTATCATCTGCTTTCGGTACGCCCATATCGGAATTGCTGGCAGCGCCCATCGTTAAAAACGAATCAAATGAGGCGGTGCTACCCAGCATTTTTTTATGATCTATATAATCGCCGGTGCCTTGCCCGTATTGCGTATTATTAAAAAACAGCGTGCTGGTTTTGATAAATAAAGGATGGTTCAATACACCGTACACTGCCTGTAATGAATAACCCGGTTTCAGGTCGATGTAAATACGGTAGGTTACAGCGCCTTTTGGAAGGCAACCGCCGAGTGTGTCCATTTTATCGGCAGCGGTATAGGTATAATATTTTTCCACTTCCACGCTTTCCAGCGCACTTTTGTCGGCATCGCTGAGCGGGCGTTTTACCTGCGCGCGCAGCGGCGTGCTGATCAGTGCGATGCAGATCAGGCAAAGAAATACGCAACTATATTTTTTTGTTTTGATATTCATTATTTTTATTCTTGTTTTCTCTCTTGTTATTTTTTTCAGCTCCCGCAAAAGTAGCCGGGCAGTATAAAAAAAAGATTTCTTTTAAGTTAATCTTAGGTTAATAAAGCCTGCTTCCGCCGATGTTCATCCGTTTTAATTCAAAAAGCATTACCTTTGCTGTGTGTAATTGCAGCAGGCAGATTGCACCTGATTCCGTTCTTAAAAATCATTACGCAAAGTTGTTTCAAAAACAACCAGGCTGTGTTAATGCGGGTTTACCAGTTTGTTAACTAAATCCTAAAAATCCGCTACTTGTTAATCTTATGGTAATATCGAATTAACATAGAGTTGATAAATTAAAAAGAACTTTACACTGAATTAAAAAGACAGATATGAACAACAACGAATACAAAATTTTATTGGTGGATGACGAACCGGATATTCTTGAATTTTTAAGCTATAACCTTAAAAAAGAAGGATACAATGTGTTTACTGCCAATAATGGCAAGGAAGCCGTAGTGATCGCTAAAAAAGAAAATCCCAATTTAATTATACTGGATGTGATGATGCCCGACATGGACGGGATCGAAACCTGTCGCGAGATCCGCGAAATCCCGGGCCTGAAGGATGTGATGATCGCATTTTTAACGGCACGCAGCGAGGATTATTCGCAGATCGCAGGATTTGAAGTAGGGGCGGATGATTATATCAATAAACCGATCAAGCCGCGTGTGCTGATCAGCAGGATCAAAGCATTGCTGCGTCGTGGCGGAAATTCCGAAAGCACATCTACTGATAAAGTGGACATGGGCGGAATTAAAATTGACCGCGAACGCTACGTAGTGGTGCAGGATGGAAGAGAAATCAACCTTCCTAAAAAAGAATTTGAATTGCTGGCATTGCTGGCTTCCAAACCCGGAAAAGTATTTACCCGCGAGGTGATCCTGGATAAAGTATGGGGCGGAGAAGTAGTGGTGGGCGACCGTACCATTGATGTACACATCCGCAAGCTGCGCGAAAAACTAGGTGAAGATTTTATCCGTACCGTTAAAGGAATCGGTTATAAATTCGAATTTTAAACCGGTTTTCCGGATCTGTTCAAATCTTGCTATATTAGTGTTGTAGTACATACATCATGAAAAATTATTCCCTTAAAACGGTACTGTTTATCCTTTCCATTTTGCTTGCCGCGATCATTTCGGCAAGCCTTGTTATTTATATGCAATCGGCATTCGGGCAAATAAAATGGAAGCTGGTGGCCGTGGTTTTTCTCAGTTCTTTTGTTACATCGCTTTTGTTACTGGCATTTATCAATGTGCTTATTTTTAGTAAGCTCAATTTATTGTTGAATACGGTTAAAAATTACAGGACCCAAAGCGATAAAGCACTTGTACCTGTGAGCCATAAAGGAAACGAGCTCAACAATCTTAATTGCGAGATCCTGGCCTGGGCCGATGACCGTAAAAATGAGATCGAGCGATTAAAAAAACTGGAAGTATACCGCAAGGAATTTTTAGGAAATGTATCGCACGAATTAAAAACACCGATCTTTAATATACAGGGATATGTGCTTACGCTGCTGGATGGCGGACTGGAAGATGAGAACATTAACCGCGATTATTTAATGCGTGCAGAACGCAGCATCGACAGGATGATCACGATCATTGACGATCTGGAAGCGATCTCACAGCTGGAAACCGGTGAACTGCAAATTGAATCCGAACGTTTTGATATTGCCGCCATGGCAAAAGATGTATGCGAAGCGCAGGAAATGAAAGCTACCGGTAAAGGCATTATTCTTTCTTTACCGGAAGACGGCAAACAGGTATTTGTATTTGCCGACCGGTTTCGCGTACGGCAGGTGCTTACCAATTTAATTGTAAATTCTATTAAATACGGCAAGGAATACGGCGAAACCCGGGTTCGTTTTTACGATGCCGGTGATAATATTTCCATTGAAATTGCTGATAATGGTTTGGGAATTGCGAAAGAACATTTACCGCGCTTGTTCGAACGCTTTTACCGTGTGGATAAAAGTCGTTCCCGCGAAATGGGCGGCACCGGTTTAGGACTCGCCATTGTAAAACATATTTTGGAAGCACACGGACAAAACATCAATGTGATGAGCACGGAAGGTGTGGGGACGGTGTTTTCGTTTACGTTAAAAAAAGCATAATCTACTAAATACCAATTTGTACTAATTTACCAATCTGTGTGGTTACAAATTACAAATCAATACGAAATTACAAATCTGTGTATCTACTAAATACCAATTTGTACTAATATACCAATCTGTGTGGTTACAAATTACAAATCAATACGAATTTACAAATCTGTGTGTAATTAAAAATGCATGCAGGATGAATTCCCCTCTTGAGAGGGGTTAGGGGTGTGTTTTGCCACAGATTCACAGATTTTTTCTCTTAAAATTATTACACAGATGAAAAATCGCAAAGCGATTTTGAATAATCAGTGCAATTTTAAATTACTTTTTTTAATCTGTGAATCTGTGGCTGAATATAGCGCGATGGCAAGATGCCATCAAATAAAATGGCACGTTGGGACACTCGCGCCTGAACAATCCCTGTAATTTTAAATTACTTTTTTTAATCTGTGAATCTGTGGCTGAATATATCGCGATGGCAAGATGCCATCAATTAAAATGGCACGTTGGGACACTCGCGCCTGAACAATCCCTGTAATTTTAAATTCCTTTTTTAATCTGTGAATCTGTGGCTGCATTTTGCTATTTCAACAACAAATCAATCCGCTTTTCTAATTCTCCTGTATTATCCAATGCTGTAAAGCCCGTAAATTTTTCACTTATTAGCAGCGCTTTCTTCAGGTCAAATGCTGATTGCTGCTGGAAATAAGAAATGTTTTTCTGCAACAATAATTCCGCTAAATATTCCTGTTCTGTTTGCCCGGGTGTAGGCACAAACACTGCTTTTTTACCAAGCGCTGCCAAATCCATAATGGTAGAATAACCGCTGCGTGCGATGATAATTTTTGAATTCAAAATTGCCGCCTGCATTTCCGTTGCATTTAAATGCGATACAATTGTTACGTTTGATCTTATTTCCGGATTTTTTTTTCCTTCGGGCAAACCGGAAACCAACAATGTTTTAAGATCAGTTGTATTGAATTGCTGTAAAAGTGAATTTTCAAAAATACTCCGCTGCGGTTCCGGCCCGGAAACAATGGCCATGACATCATATTTAAAATTATCATTTACAGCATCCGGCTTTTTAAACCGTGATAAATTTCCTATGAAATATGTATTTTTTTGTAATACATATTTGTGTGAAAGGTCGCCGGAAAGGTTTTCTGATCCTGCAGTATCCGGGATCCAGCACTCATTATAATTTCGAATGTAATTTAAAATTTTTGCATGCGCCGTTTTTTCAAAAAATGGTGTTTTGATCATCAGCTGGTGCGTGATGAAAATACTTTTTATGTTTTTATTCCAGCAGCCATAGCGATTGTCCGAGATCACTATATCAATTTTATGTGTGTCAATTATTTGCTGTAATTCGAGGTGCTCGCGTTTTATTTTTTTTAAAATGCCGGGAACGGCCAAGAGCATTTTAAACGCCATGGAACCGGAGCGGGGATAGTTGATTTCGTAACCTTTGAACGGGATGAAAGTAAGCTGTGGAAATTCCTGTTTGAGCAGTTCTAATGGTCGGCCATCAGCAGCAATAAAAATTTCCGCTTTTTTTTGTATCAATAAACGAATGATCGGGATGCAGCGCGTGGCGTGGCCTAAGCCCCAATCCAGCGGACAAATTAATATTCGTTTAGGTTGATCCATTAATTCTTATTTTTGTAAAAATAACCTTTTAATGATGAATTAGTGTAAGTAGCCGCAGATTGACCTTTTAAGTTTATGTTGTAAGGAGAATGTTTTTTGTACAATATTCACAAATAATACTGTCATCCCGCACTTGTTGCGGGATCTCGTTAATGTTAGCAGGTATTTAATTAACCGATCCCGCAACAAGTGCGGGATGACGAACAGGAGAGTGTTTCTGCTTTGTAGCAACATTTTATTACAACATAACCATTTTAAATTACACATTTGCAGCGCAATAAAAATTATGGCAAAACGTAAATTAATGAAGTTTGAGCAGGTATCTAATTTTGATAATTGCTTTTTTCTTTCCTTTGAACAATCCCGTGACAATGGCTTGTTGTTAAAAGGGAAATGGAACAACCAATATTTTAAAAATGACAATCCCATTGTGTTGGAATTAGGCTGTGGCAAAGGCGAATACACGGTTGGCCTGGCAAAACGTTACCCGGATAAAAATTTTATCGGGGTGGATATTAAAGGAAACCGGATCTGGACCGGCGCCAAAGAAGCGATTGAAAACAACATGAGCAATGTGGCGTTTATCCGTACGCGAATTGATTTTATTGAGGCGTGTTTTGCAGCGCAGGAAGTGAATGAGATCTGGATCACGTTCCCGGATCCGCAGCCACTGAAAACCACCATCCGGCAACGGCTTACGAACATGATCTTCCTGGAAAGATACAAGCGGATTTTAATTGAAAATGGCATTGTAAATCTGAAAACCGACAGCGAATTTTTTTATGATTACAGCAGGGAAGTGGTAAAGGAAAATAATTTTACGGAGCTGGATGCCACCAATGATCTGTATGCTGATCCGGCTTCACGCGATGAAGTATTAACAACGATCAAAACCTATTACGAGAAAAAATTTTCGGAGAAGGGATTTAAGATCTGTTATTTGAAGTTTAGATTCTAACAGTATCTTTAAAAATAACACCCTGCCAGGGCTTATTTGCTCCTGGCAGGGTTAGCTAAGCGATTAGTACGCTCATCTCAAATGAGCAGGAATAAAGCTCACAAACTTCAATAAAAGAAAATAACAATGAAAAAAACAATCATCTATTACTTTAATAATTGGTGGTTGCCCATTTGGGTTTTTGTTTTAACAACAGGACTTTCAATAATAAGTGATTACAGGAAAAATGAAACATTCTGGTACATTAGTTATTCTCTATTTATCATAGGTTATTTGGGGCTGATTCCCTCAGCAATATATCAGTTTGTAAAGAAGAAATGGTTAAAAGGTATTCTAACAACGCTCATTTTTATTGTATTTTTTATTTATTGTTTGATTAGTGCATGGTGTGAATTTATAAACTAAAGCACACAGATTCGTAATTTCGTTCCTGTTCCTGCCCGAATCGTTCAGGCGGGTGTTATCTGTACAAATTATTTTCTATTTTTATCACATGGAAAAACACGAAGATTTTTTTCAAATGGTATTCCAGGTGGTCCGCCTGATCCCGAAAGGACGCGTAACCAGCTATGGCGCTATTGCGAAATATTTAGGAACAGCTCGCTCGTCGCGGATGGTAGGCTGGGCAATGAATGCGGCGCACTCGCAAAAAAAAGTGGTTCCCGCACACCGTGTTGTTAACCGTAATGGAGAACTCACCGGCAAACATCATTTTGCCACTCCTTTTTTAATGCAGGAATTGCTGGAAAAAGAAGGTGTAAAGGTGGTAAAAGATAAGGTCAAAAATTTCGATAAATATTACTGGGATCCGATGGTGGAGCTGGCGCTGTGATTTCTGATGAGCAAATTACTGATGTGCAGATGCTGTGCTATGTGTGAAAGCCGCGTTCGTAGCTTTTTTGTTTACTTTTTCTTATTGTTTACTGTCTACTTTTAACTTGTCTACTTTTTTTTAACTATTTGGTTAAAATTATATTATTGATTATCAATAGTTTATGTAATTTTTAATAAAGTTTCTTTAGTTCTGTTATTGCAGAACCAAGAAAACTATTTACCTTTGTTCCGGAATTATAAATAACACATCATCATGAGCAATAAGATCAAAATAACCGAAGAACAATTAAAGCTGATAGAAAAGCTGGGCGTTGTTTTTGAAAAGCTGGGGTTAACTCCTGCAGCTGCACGGATAGAAGGGTTGTTGCTGGTAGCCGACAATACGGAATTAACATTCGACGAGATCCGCGAAACGCTGAACATCAGCAAAAGCGCCACCAGCAATGCCATTAATATGATGCTGAGCATGGATCGCATCGAATACATTACCAAACCAGGCGACCGCAAACGCTATTTCAGAACGCACATCGCCAACTGGAAAGACAGTGTAAAAGAAAAATTTGCAGAAACCGGCATGCTGCACGAAATAATGAAAGAAGTATTGCAGCAACGCACCGCTTCCACCAAAGAATTTAACAAAAGCCTGAGTGAGTTCATCAGTCTTTTTGAATACCTGCGCAAAGAGATTCCTTTGCTGTTTAAAAAGTGGGAAGCAACCCGAAAATAATTTTTTTGAGATATCGGTTCTTTTAATTCAGAACCAATTAATTAATGTAAACCAATCAACACAATGAAAACAAAAACATCGGCCGCTTTTTTTCTGCTGTTTCTCTGGATCACGCCATTTGCGATGCAGGGACAAACAAAAGAAACGGTTCTTAAATTAAAAGACTGTATCGATTACAGTTTGAAAAATAATCCAAACAGTACCATTTACGCCAACAATGTAGAGTTGGCACAACAGCAGAAGAACGAGGCGCTGGCGGGTTATCTGCCCCAGATCAACGGAAGTGTTGCATTCGACGATAACTTAAAACGCCAGGTAACCATTTTACCTGCCGGTATTTTTGGCCCACAGGAAACGCATTTGCAATTCGGGAGCCAGTACAGCACCAACGCTTCTGTACAGCTGGATCAAACAATTTATGATCAAACCGTTTTTTATGCAACCGCTGCAAGCAAAGCCGGTACAGCCATTGCTGATCTGCAATTATTACAGAACAACGAAAATTTAATTTACAATACAACGGTAGCATACTACCAGGTGCTGATCTACAGCGAACAGGCGAAATTACTGTTGCAAAATGAAAAAAAATATACTGAGCTATTGAATGTATTGAAGCTGCAATATGAAAGAGGCGTTGCGAAAAAAATTGATTACGATCGCGTGAAAGTGAGCATGAACAACATTACGTCGCAAAAAACGGTATTGGAAACAAACAGGCAATTAGCATTAAACAGGCTGAAAAATGCAATGGGAATGGACCTGACCCAGCCATTGCTTGTGGAAGATTCGCTGAATTACAATACGCAAATGAGCATGCCTGCCACATTAACGTTTGATGCAAATAATAGATTGGATTACAAAATTCAGGAAAAAAACTTAGTGATCCAGGACCTGGATGTGAAACGGAAAAAAGCAGCATTTTTCCCTGTGTTATCAGGGTATGCACGCTACGGCGGACAAGCATATTCCAACCAGTTTGACATGGCATTTGACAGTTGGTTTGATTATTCATCCGTAGGATTAAAATTATCGGTGCCTATTTTCAGCGGCTTGCGCAGATACAGTCAGCTGGAAGAAAGCAAATTGAACTATGCCAACGCACAGGAAAATATGAAGCTGAGCATCAATAATTTTCAATTGCAATATCAAAATTCAACTACACAATTATTAAGCTCTTATACCAATCTGAACAACAATAAAGAAAATCTGGACCTGGCAAAAGATGTTTTTGAATCCACCAGTTTGCAATACCAGAAAGGAACAGCGTCGTTATCCGATTTTTTAAATTCGGATTACGCTTACAAAGAAGCGCAAAGCAATTACATTACATCACTGCTTAATTTTTTATCGGGCAGGTTGGATTACGAAAAATCACAGGGAACATTAAGCACTTATATCAAACAGTTATAAAATATTAAATCACATTCAAAATGAAAAACAGGATCATCACCATCGCCATCATTGTTATTGTTGTTGCCTCGATAGCAATCACACTTGCAAAAAATAAAAAAGCAATCAATGAAAATAATAAAGTAGTGGATCGCACGGAAGTACCCGTATCCGTTGCAGTACAGAAAGTGCAATTATTACCGATCGCAGGAAATTTATCGGTTCCTTCGGTATTGGCACCGGAAGAAGAAGCGGTGATCTCTTCCAGCGTACTGGGAAAAATCACGTCACTGAGATTTGACCTTGGAACAAAAATAACCAAAGGCGAAGTGATCGGATCGGTTGATACGAAACAAAAACAGATCACGCTGCAAACAACTGAGCTGACCGTAGAAAAATTAAAAAATGATTATGAGCGCAACCAGGATCTGTTGAAAGGAAATGCGATCAATGAAACGGCGGTGACCGATGCAAAATACAATTATGAAAATAATAAATTGCAGGCCGACCAGATCAAACAACAAATCGCGGATGCTAACATTGTAGCACCGATCAGCGGGATCATCACGTCAAGGAAATTAATGGAAGGAGAGTTTGCCAACATCGGTACAACCATTGGAACGGTAGTAAATGTGAACCAGTTGAAAGCAGTGGTGTATGTGAATGAAAAGGATGTATACCAATTGAAAGAAGGCGATAAAGCAATTATCACGAGTGATGTTTTTCCGGGTAAAAAATTCAATGGTAAAATTACGTTCATCAGTCCGAAAGGCGATGAGAACCACAATTACCAGGTGGAAATATTAGTGGACAATAACAGCACGCAATTAAAAGCGGGCACGTATGTAAAAGCGGAATTTGATTTGGGAACAACTGCAAACGCTTTACAAATTCCTAAAAGAGCATTGGCCGACGGAATGAAAAATCCGTATGTGTACATCACTGCCGGAAATAAAGCAACACAACGCAAATTGGTATTGGGCCGCGAAATAGGCGAAAACATTGAAGTGCTGAGTGGATTGAATGCAGGAGATGAAATTATTGTGGACGGACAGATCAACCTGATCGAAGGAAGTGTGATCGAAAAAATTAACAACTAAACATACAAACAATGTCAATTACAGAAGTATCCATCAAACGGCCGTTACTGATTACAGTAATTTTCGTAACACTCATATTGTTTGGATTTATAAGTTATAAATCACTCAATTATAATTTGCTTCCGAAATTCGAAGCAAATGTGATCTCGGTGCAAACCGTTTACCGCGGCGCATCTTCGGAGGAAGTACAAACCAGCGTGACCAAACCTATTGAAGAAGCGGTTTCCGCGATCGAAGGCGTGGACGTGATCACATCCACTTCGCAGGAAGGCGTTTCGGTGATCACCGTTACATTAAAATCCGGGATCAGCAGCATTAACGCACAGCGCGATGCGGAACGGAAGATCAACCAGATCAAAGCAACACTTCCGGATGACGTGGAAGACCCGGTAGTAAACCGTTTCAGTACGGATGATGCACCGATCTTAAAATTAAGTATCACTTCCAAAATGCCGCAAACGGATTTGTATGATTTTATCGATCAGAAAGTGAAACCGTTACTGACCAATGTTTCCGGTGTAGCACAGGTGGCGATCATCGGTGGCAACGAACGTGAAATTGAAGTAGCATTGGACAATGATAAATTACATGCGTACAATATTTCTGCAACGCAGGTAAACCAGGTGATTGCGGGGAGCGGTGTTTCATATCCTGCCGGAAATGTAAAGACAACCGAGAACCGTTTTGCGATCCGTTTGGATGCAAAAATTAAAAAAGTATCGGAATTGCGTAACTTGATCATTCGTGAAAACGTGGATGGAAGCCGCGTTTTATTAAGCGATGTGGCAACAGTTACGGATGCTTCCGCAGAATCGACGCTGATGAACAGGATCAACGGAAAACAAGCGATCGGGATCCAGATCACCAAACAAACCGATGCAAATGCAGTGGGTGTGAGCAATGATGTAAAGAAAAAACTGGCGGAGATCAAAACAATTTTTGCATCTAAAGATTTTAATTACGAGATCGCAACCGATCAGTCGGTGTACACGCTTGCTTCCGCAAACGGCGTAATGCATGATTTGTATTTAGCAGTGATCATCGTGGCATTGGTCATGATCATGTTCCTGCACAGTGTCAGAAGTTCTTTGTTTGTATTGGTGGCCATTCCATCGGCCATGATCCCGACATTTATTTTAATGTGGGCATTCGGTTTTTCGTTAAACTTAATGACGTTGATGGCATTGTCGCTGGTAGTAGGGATTTTGGTGGATGACAGTATTGTGGTGCTCGAAAATATTTACCGCCATTTGGAAATGGGAAAATCAAAACGTGTTGCTGCATTGGAAGGCCGTAACGAGATCGGCTTTACCGCAATGGCAATTACGCTGGTGGATGTGGTGGTGTTTTTACCGCTTTCATTGGCAGGCGGATTGATTGGAAATATTTTAAAAGAATTTTCACTCGTGATCGTATTTTCCACGCTGATGAGCTTATTTGTATCCTTTACATTAACACCGCTGTTAGCATCGCGTTGGGGGAAAATAGAAATTCTGAATCCTAAAACATTATGGGGAAAACTGAATATTAATTTTGAACGCTTCATTAATTATTTAAAAGAAAGCTACGGCCGTATTTTAACATGGTCGTTATCACACAAACGTTACATTATTTCAGGTGTGTTTGTATTGCTGATCGGTTCCTGTTCATTAATCCCTGCGGGCTTTGTGGGCGCAACGTTCATCGGGCAATCGGATCGTGGCGAGTTTGTAGTGCAATTGGATCTGGCACCGTCCACTCCATTGTATCAAACCAATCAAACGGTAAAAAAAGTGGAAGAGATCCTGATGAAACACAAGGAAGTGGTAAAAGTATTCTCGAATGTAGGAACACAATCGGGTGCGTTAACTACCAGCGCTTCCGCGAACAGCAATCTTGCAGAAGTATCGGTAACATTGGTGGATAAAGAGAAACGTAAAATGTCGACGGATGCATTCGGGCAAGGCATCCGCGATGAAGTTTCAAAAATTCCCGGAGTAAAAGTAACGGTATTGCCTGCATCCATTACCGGTAATACACAAAACCCGATCATGATTGCGGTAAAAGGTACCGACATTAATGATGTGGTAAAAGCTGCCGCGATGGTGAGAGCTGTAGTTGTAAAAACTGCAGGAACAGATTATGTGCAATACAGTACAAAAACGGCGAAAACAGAAATTTCAATTGATATTGACCGTGATAAATTATCGGATGCAGGCTTGAGCATCCCGGAAGTAGGGCAGGCTGTGCAGTTGGCATTCCAGGGAAATACAAATACAAAGTACAAAGACAACGGCGAAGAATACGATATCAATATCGCATTTGATAAATCCGATAAACAAAACATTGGAAGTGTGCGCGACCTGACGATCAAAAACAGTCGCGGTGCGATCATTCGTTTGGATCAGTTTGCGGATGTGCACGAAACCATCGGTCAATCCGTATTGGAACGCACCGATCGTTTAAACTCGATCAAAATTACATCTGCAGCAGTTGGCCGCCCATCGGGAACCATTGTTGCCGACATTAAAAAAAGCATGCAAACTGTAAAGTTACCGGAAGGAATTATTTTAGATTACCAGGGTGATGCTAAAAATCAGGGTGATGCATTCAGCAGTTTGGGGTTGGCAATGGGGATCGGAATTTTGCTGGTATACCTGATCATGGTGGCGTTGTATGAAAGTGTGGTGTATCCGTTCGTGGTATTATTCTCCATTCCGGTAGCAATGATCGGCGCTATTTTAGCGCTTGCGCTGACGATGAACTCGTTGACAATTTTTGCGATCCTCGGCTTGATCATGTTGCTGGGATTGGTTTCCAAGAACGCGATTTTAATTGTTGATTTTGCCAATCATTTAAAATCGACCGGCATGTCGGTGAAAGAATCGCTGGTGGAAGCCGGTAAAGAACGGTTGCGGCCGATCATGATGACCACGCTGGCCATGGTGTTTGGGATGATGCCAATCGCCATTGCAAGCGGTGCCGGAGCCGAAGTGAAAAACGGTATGGCATGGGTGATCATCGGTGGTTTGATCAGTTCGATGTTGCTCACACTGGTCTTGGTTCCATCCATGTACATGATCATCGACGGCTGGAGAGTGCGTGTGAATAAATTTGCAGCGCGTTTTAAAACACCGGAAGATGAGCACGGGCAAATTGAGATAGAGATGCCGGAGAAGTAAAAAGGATTACTGATGTGCAGATGTAGATAATGTGTAAAAAAACGCATCACAGAATTTTGTGATGCGTTTTTTTATTGAATGTGATTTTCTTTTTTTTATGAAAATCAATCACCTTTTTTGACTGTCATCCCGCACCTGTTGCGGGATGACAGTCGTGATTAATGATACTGCTTTTAATTAAAATTGTATAACATCCGATACTTGATACTTAATACTAACGACTTGCTACTATTTCTTATTATTGATCTCTTCCAAAAGTTCAATCTGGATCTGCTGGATCTCATTCAAATGCTGCATTTGCTTCATGATCAGGTGATCCATTTTTTCATGCAAATGGCGGATCTCCAATTCGGCTTTTAAATTTATTTTGTAATCATTTTCAGCACGTTTTCTGTCTTTCACTTCCATGCGGTTTTGGCTCATCATGATTACCGGTGCCTGTAATGCAGCAAGACAGGATAAAATTAAATTCAGTAAAATAAACGGGTACGGGTCAAAGCCTTTATTTGCCAGCAGGTAAATGTTGGATGCGATCCATACCAGGATAAACGATCCGAAAATAATAATGAATTTCCAGCTGCCGCCAAACTCTGCAATGTTATCTGCCAGGCGGATCCCGAAGCTTTCATTTTCATTGCTTTCATCTTTCAGATCCAGCGAAAGCAATTCATTGGATTTAATATTTTCCAATACTTCCGCATCCAGCTTCGAAATTTCTCCCTTATCGGATTCAAGCATTTCTTTAATGGATTCTTCACGGATCTGGTTCAGCGCATCTGTACCAACATAACCGGCAACGTCAATTTCCGGTTGTTTTTCTTTGATCTTATTTAAAAGTGTGTTGCTGATCGAATCTAATTTTACCGCATGTTGCAAAGGAATTTCCTTTTGCGATAACTGGCAGGTCACTGATTTTGGTTTTGTACTCATGTTTTTTACGGATTACGAATGAATACAAATGTACAAATCTATGTGCGGGAAACAGTGTTATAACAAATTTTAACGGGATGCTGACGTATTAATTTTATTATGGAAACGAATCACCTTTTTGACTGTCATCCCGGGCCTGATCCGGGATCTGCCAATTAAAAACCAGAATCAAGATCCTGCAAACATTTACGCGATCCCGCACCTGTTGCGGGATCGGTCAATTAAAAACCGGAAATAACATCCTGCAAATATTTATGAGATTTTATGATGATGAAAGTATTAAATATGTTCACCGGAATGTTTTTTCTTAACCAATTTGTGTACGATCGCTGTCATTTGTCGCGTAAAATTATCAAGCGACAATGCCGAATCTTTAATATAGCCGATCAGCTTTGTCAGCACATCCACCGAGTTAATGGACTCGCCGATCATGTTTGATAAGCCTAAGATATGAGCAACCGGTTGCCGTATTTTATGAGAGATCATAAACATCATTTCTTCCAGTCCGTGGATGTATTGTTCCTGGAACTCCTCTGCTTTTTTGAGATTATTGTACAGGATGATCTGCTCTTCCGCCCGCTTCTCTTTTTCTTCATTCTGGAAAGCCAGTTCATGATTGGCGAGGACTAATTCCGCTTCCCGTTTTTCTTTTTCTTTATATTGAAAAGCCAGTTGTCTGCTCGCAGCAATTAACTCTTCCGTGTATTCATCTGTGGTCATGTTTTCTTACGATAAACACTATTTTTCTCCGGGAATTTAGCATCATAGGCGCTAACGTCAGTCTGTAGGCTTAACTTTAAAAGAATGTGCCATGTGTGTGGAACGATTGTGTTTCCAAATGTTTTAGGGCTGTGATGAGCCATGGTACCGCAATAAAAAAAGCATCCCACAATTTTTATTTTGTGGGATGCTTCTTAAATTTAAAAATTATATCCTACCGGACAACGGTTACACTACCGATCCGTTTTATTTTATTGCCGACGTATGGCGTAGCTGTAATTACGTAAGAATAAACATCCTGCTCAACCGGATTACCCAGATAAGTTCCGTCCCAACCAACTCCCATTTTTTCAGTTTCAAATATTTTTTGTCCCCAGCGGTTAAATACCATCATGTGAACCTCCTTTATGCCATATCCTTTCGCATAAAAAAGATCATTCAATCCATCGCCATCCGGTGTAAATGCATTGGCAATAAACAACGCCGATTCCTGTGTTACATCGATAAAAACACTGGTGGAATTTACACAGCCATTCTCGTCAACCGTAGTTATAGAATAAGTTGTGTTTACAAGCGGGCTGGCAAAAGGATTGTTACAGGTATAACAGTTGAGTGTACCTCCGCCTCCGCTTTCTGTCCAGGTTATTTGTCCACTATTAGCAGTGCTGCTACCCATCAGCGGTGTGCTGTCGCCGATGTTAATAGTAGTACTACCACTTGCGCTTACCTGCGGAAGAGGATTTACCACAACAAGAACCACATCGGTTGAACCGCAGATGCCGCTATTGCTGGCCGTTACAGTGTACATTGTTGTAGATAAAGGAGCTGCAATTGGATCTTGAATGTTCGGATCGCTCAATCCGAACGGTGGGTTCCAGCTGTAAGTATCGCCGCCCGTTGCCGATAATTGTACCGATTGTCCAAGACAAATAGTATCGTTCAGTCCCGCGTCGGCAATAGCCACAGGGTTAACCGTTACAGTAACCGTAGTGTTGGAAGTACAGGTTCCGGTCGAGCCGATGATGGTGTACACCGTTGTTACGGCTGGCGTTGCAGTTACCGTTGCGCCGCTGGAAGCGCTAAGCGTAGCGCTTGGCGACCATAAATAAGTGGTAGCGCCGTTTGCCGTTAAGCTGGTAGAGCTGCCTGCACAAATGCTGGTTGTTCCCGTAATGGAAAGCACCGGCAATGGTGTAACAGTAATTGTTACAGTGGTATCGTGTGAGCAGCCGCCCGCTGTTGTACCGGTTACTGTGTATGTGGTAGTTACTGCCGGAGATGCCGTAACAGTAGCGCCGCTCGCAGTATTTAATCCTGTTGCAGGAAGCCATGTATACGTTGCCGCACCGCTTGCTGTTAACGAAGTGGATGAACCTGCACAAATGGTTGCACTGCTTGGTGTTACAGTGATCACCGGGTTAGTTAATAAAGTAACCGTAACAGTTGTATCGGCAGTACAGGTACCGCTTACACCTGTAACAGTATACGTAGTAGTAGTTGCAGGCGATGCGTTAACAGTAGTACCTGTGGTTGCATCCAGTCCTGTTGCATTTACCCAGGTGTATGTTGTAGCTCCACTCGCGGTAAGCGAAGTGCTGCCACCCGGACAAATGCTTGCACTTGCCGGTGTTACAGATACGATGATGTTATTGGAAACCGTAACTGTAACAGTTGTATCAGCAATACACGTTCCGCTTGTTCCGGTAACAGTATAGGTTGTAGTAGTTGCCGGTGATGCGTTTACAGTAGCGCCGCTTGTTACATCCAGCCCTGTTGCATTGGCCCAGGTATAGCTTGTAGCGCCGCTTGCAGTTAAGCTTACGGAGGAGCCCGGACAAATTACCTGTGCAGGCGGTGTTACAGAAACAGTGATGCCGGGACCAACGGTAACAGTAACCGTTGTATCAGCAGTACATGTTCCGCTTGTTCCGGTAACGGTATACGTAGTAGTAGTTGCAGGCGATGCGTTAACGGTAGCACCGCTGGTTACATCCAACCCTGTTGCATTGGCCCATGTATAAGTAGTAGCGCCGCTTGCTGTAAGCGCGGTGCTTCCGCCCGGACAAATGTTTGCACTAGCCGGTGTTACATTCACCGCTAAACTATTGGAAACAGTAATGGTAACAGTTGTATCGGCGGTACATGTTCCGCTTGTTCCGGTAACGGTATACGTGGTGGTGGTTGCAGGCGATGCGTTAACAGTAGCGCCGCTTGTCACATCCAACCCTGTTGCGTTGGCCCAGGTATATGTGGATGCGCCGCTTGCTGTAAGTGCTGCACTGCCACCCGGACAAATGGTTGCACTGGTTGGTGTTACACTTACTATTAAACTATTGGATACAGTAATGGTAACAGTTGTATCGGCGGTACAGGTTCCGCTTGTTCCGGTAACGGTATAGGTGGTAGTGGTTGCAGGCGATGCGTTAACAGTAGCGCCTGTAGTTACATCCAATCCTGTTGCATTGGCCCATGTATAAGCAGTAGCGCCGCTTGCTGTAAGTGCTGCGCTGCCACCCGGACAAATGGTTGCACTGGTTGGTGTTACACTTACTATTAAGCTGTTGGATACAGTAACAGTAACCGTTGTGGTGGCCGTACATGTTCCGCTTGTTCCGGTAACGGTATACGTGGTAGTGGTTGCAGGCGATGCCGTTACACTGGTGCCGCTTGTTGCGCTTAATCCTGTTGCATTTGCCCAGGTGTATGTGGTAGCGCCGCTTGCTGTAAGCGTGGTGCTTCCGCCCGGACAAATGGTAGGGCTGGCCGGTGTTACGCTTACCACTAAGCTGCTTGCAACGGTAACAGGAACCGTAGTTGTAGCGGTACATCCCGCGCTTGTTCCGGTAACAGTATACGTAGTAGTTGTTGCAGGCGATGCCGTAACGGTTGCTCCTGTTGTGCCGCTTAATCCCGTTGCATTAGCCCAGCTGTATGTGGCAGCACCGCTGGCTGTTAAGCTCACGGATGATCCCGGACAAATAGTTGGTGCAGCAGGCAATACAGATACAGTTATTGCCGGATTAACGGTAACTGTGATCGGGTAAACCGTAAAGCAGGTTGCATTTACAGGATCCTGAACGCGTACATAATACGTGCCGGATGCGCTCACTACGCTGCTTGCAAGCGCACTTGTTCCTGCTGTTGCATTGGCATTGGTGGCGTAATACGATAAAACATTTGCTCCTGATGCCGATACCGCTGTTGCCAGATTAACGGTTGCAGGTGCGCATACCGCTACAGGATTGGTAATGGTAGCTGTTGGCGGTGTACAGGTTCCGCAGGGTGTAACAGTAATTGTTACAGGCTCGGTATGCGTCGGACAACCCGGTGTAGGGTTGGCAACAGTTAATGAATACGTAGTGGTGGTGGTCGGACAAACAGTAGGACTCAATGTTGTTGAGTTACTCATGTTGGTAGTTGGCGACCATACATAAGTTACCGGGCCATAAATTGCCGGATCGTCGAAGCTGATGCTCCAGCCTTGCAATGTACCAATTCCAAAGCCAACGCCGGGTGCGTTAAAAGAAAGTGTCCAGACACCGTTTGGATCGCAGCCATTTAAATTGGAAAATGGCTGACTTGGATTCCATGGCCCGCCTGTTGGAAATGATCCGCCCAGGGTAGTTCCCCCTACGGGAACAAACACGGTATTGGAATAACCGCCGCCCGCAAGTCCGGCAGGGACAAGCGTAATGGAGCATCCTCCCGGAGATGTTAATGTTACGGTAAAGCTGCCCGGGGTTAATGTACAGGTTTGCCCGAAGGACACGGTACCTGTTCCGCAAGGACATCCGCCAAAGGAAGTACAAAAGGAGCTTCCCGAAAAGGTAAAGCCGTTGATGACGACTTGTGTGATGGAACCGTTGCTTAAGCTGGTGGTATTCAATCCCTGCACATTAATATTCACGCTGGCCGATCCGCTGGCAACAACGGAAAATTCGGTGTTTTCAAACGTGGGTGTGCTGGCCGGACTGATGACTTCCTGCGCCGTTGCTGTGATATTGGAGCAATCGCCGGGACAAATAGAAGTGGGCGCTGCTGTAATGTTTACGTCAAATACCGGTGGAAGTACAGTAACGGTAATGCTTTGCGTACAAACCACACCGCTGCCGGTAGTAAGCTGTGCCGTGTAAGTAGTGGTGCTGGTAGGCGTTACCTGTGTGGGATCCACACCGCCCGGGTTTCCAACTCCATAGTTATAGCCATCGTGCAGCCAGATCAGATCCGCATTTACATCGTTCTGATAGATCTGCACATTATCAATTCCCCAGTGATCGTAATCCGCACCGGATCCCACATCCTGGTACCAGCTGAACATGGTACTGGAAGTGATGGCTGCTGCCGGGATCACAAAACAGTAGTTGTTCCAGTTGGTAAGTGTCGGATCGTTTCCGCCATTGGGATCAAAATAATGAATGGTTACCCAGGTGGCGCCGCCATTGGTGGAATAACGCAGATATACCCCTTCATCCGGTTCATCCGGGCCTTCGCATGGCGCGGCATTTCCCTGGATGGCGTACAACAGATCAAAACAGATGGTTACACCTGCAGTAGCGGAGCTGAGGTTGTATGCAGTAGAAGTTAACGTGCGCGGTTCGGTGGTGTTATTGTCCATCCAGGCATGCGGCGTACCATCCACGCCTCCCGGCGAACAAGGATTACTGAAATTTACGGCGCCCGGTGTGGAGCTCCAGCCGGGGCCGAAACCGCCGGTGTTAAAATTCTCATTTAAAATAACCGTTCCCGTTGATTGTCCGAAAGCAGTTAAAGAAACCGGTTGTCCGCAAGTGATAGTAGTAGCGCTTGCAGAAACATTTACATTACACTGTGCTTTTCCTTTATAGAAAGAAAATAAGACGAGTGCGATCAGGATACCTTTTTTCATTTTGCCAGCTTTTCGATGTTAAGGATGCGGAAGCTATCCAGTTTTTTAGTAATGGTTTTGTTCAGGTCTTTTGAGAAAATAAAAAAGAGCTTGTCTTTGTTATCATTCGCATATTCCTTTGATTCCATTGGCGCTAACGTAATGGAATATTTTTTATCCGGATGATCGCAGCCGTAACAAACGCCATCGTAATTCATGGTTCTGTTGAACGAAACGGTGATCGTTTGGGAAGTTAAATTGGTGTAACGGAATACAACACGCTCGTGCCTGATGCCATTTATTACATCTTCATACACGGCAACCGACGATTCGATCAGGATCTGCTCGTCTTTGTATTCCTCTTTCCAGGATGCGGTAATGCCTGCGGGAAGCAGGATCACAGTAGCTTGTTGTGTTTTGTATACAGCTGCGCCATGTGCGTTCAGTGCAAAACAAAATACTTGTGCAAGGCATAAAATGCCTGCCCACGATTGTTTTTTCATGTTTTTTGTGTTTAGAGCGTGTATAAAAGTTTATCCTCTTTTTCTACATCGGATTAAATATACAACAATCTGTGGCAGTGGCACAAACGGCTAAAAAAGCGGATATGATTTTGCGAAAATATCAGGAACAGGATGGAGGCGGATAAAAAAGTGAGATCCGGCAGCCCGGGGCTGTGCACTTATGCCATGGCTGACAAGCGATGTATGTGTAATAAACATGCAAATAGTAGGGGAATGAATGCCGCCGTTTCGTGTATGATTTTTAAAAAAACATCAGGACATTTTCCCTCGCCCCTTTCCACCACATAAGGCACAAAGAAACACATAAGGTAAGACGTGACCTGTCAACGTGTAATTTTGAACCACAAAAGAAAACAAAAGATAAACTGTAACCTGCCAACGTGTATTTCTTGCATCCGGTTTAACACACAGCTCTTTTGTTTTCTTTTGTTCCTTTTGTGGTAAACCTTTTTTATACGCCACGCCTTATGTGTTTCTTTGTGTCTTATGTGGTGGAAAAAGGGTAATGGTAATATGCAGTTGCTCAAAAGTTCCGGATCCTCATTAAATGTTTACATTTATGTTTGCATGCTGCTATAAAAAATATCTGTTTAAATGAGATCAGCGCTTTTTTCTGTATTTAAAACCACCCTTGTTTACCTGTTGCTTTGCACCGGCACTTTTTTAATGGCACGTACGATCAGCAGGTACGACACGTTTGATGATCATGCCGGTTTCCTTAGCGTAAAGCAGGAATACATCCACATCACCGTATGGAAAATTGCTTTTTACATTCATGTGTTCTCCAGTATTTTTACATTGCTGGCAGGTTTCACGCAATTTTCAACGTATCTGCAAACTCATTACCGCAAGCTGCACCGGCTCATCGGTAAAATATATGTGTTGGATATTCTCATTATTAATTTTCCGGCGGCGCTCATCATGGCGTATTATGCCAATGGTTTTTTGCCATCTAAAATTGCATTTTTTATACTGGATTGCCTGTGGTTTTGGTTTACGCTTAAAGCCTTTACGGAAGCGCGGAAAGGGAATATCAGCAGTCATAAAAAATATATGATCAGGAGTTATGCACTTACCTGTTCGGCGATTGCGCTGCGTACCTGGAAATTAATTTTATCACACACGTTTACCATCGATCCGGTGTCGCTTTATATGATTGATGCGTGGCTGGGGTTTGTGCCCAACTTACTGTTGGCAGAATACATCATCAGGAAAAAAATCTGGTAATTACCGTCCGAAATCCACACTGGAAAGAATGATGGCGATAATGATAAACAGGAAGATGACAAAAAATGCCATGAACGACAATACGCCAGCGAGTGTTGCCCACTTGTTTTCCCTGGCCGCCATTACATCCATTATTTTCCGGGCAATAAAAAACGCGGGTACGCCGCTTACTAATAAAATGATGAAAAGAATAATTGGAAAATACATGTGGAATAATTTTAAGGGCTTAGAACATAACGAACTTACCAATTAAAATTCAAACGATCAACATTCCGGTGAAAAACAACTAACCAACGTATTTTTCTACCACATAAGACACAAAGAAACACATAAGGTAAGACGTGACCTGCCAACGTGTAATTTTGAACCACAAAAGAAAACAAAAGGATCAAAAGGAGAGATGTGACATGCAAATATATTTCCCCCGCCTCTTTCTACCACATACCGCACAAAGAAACACATAAGGTAAGATGCGAATGCCAACGTGTATTTTTCACATTCGGTTTAACACACAGCTCTTTTGTTTTCTTTTGTTCCTTTTGTGGTGAACCTTTTTTATACGCCACGCCTTATGTGTTTCTTTGTGTCTTATGTGGTGGTTTTTATTTTTTTCTGCGGTTAGAATCTCACCCACCACTCAAATCTTTTGATTCTTTTGTAGTAGTTTTTTCGTTTTGCAGATCAAAAGCCCTGTTTTGCAGATAAATCCCGCTAAATGGCATAATACAATTTGAATGAACTGCTACCGAAACTACTTTTGATCAGTTATTCAGCTTAAATTTACAGGCGCGGAAAAACATTCGCTGGCAATTACAGATACAGACAATATTTACAAAATAAAAGGGATAATAAACAATCGTGCGGATTAATTGTGTGATCATAGAAGATGAGCCTTTGGCAATGGAACGTACAAAAAGCTACGTGCTGAAGCTGCCGCATTTGCAATTGCTGGCTACGTTCGACAACAGCATGGAAGCGCTTGCATTTTTAAAATCAAACCTGGTTGATCTTATTTTTCTTGATATTAACTTAGGCGAGATCTCCGGCATCCAGCTGCTGGAAGCAAGCGGCACCAAAGCTGAGGTGATCATTACCACAGCGTATAACGAATACGCGTTAAAAGGATTTGAGCTCAATGTAACGGATTACCTGCTGAAGCCGTTTACGTTTGAGCGTTTTTACCAGGCGGTAGAACGTGTAGAGAATGAATTATCGAAAAGCCACGTAGCAGGCGACAAGAAATTTATTTTTGTGAAAACGGAATACCGCCTGGAAAAGATCCAACTTGATGAAATTCTCTACATTGAAGGTATGCGCGATTACCGGCGGATCCATACAGTAAATAAGCGTATCATGACTTTGCAGACATTCAAAGATCTTGAAAAAGAGATCCCTGCTTCCATCATTTGCCGCGTGCACAAATCATTCATGGTTTCGATCGCAAAGATCGATTCCGTTGAGCGCGACCGCATCAAAATAAATGAGGTGTACATTCCCGTTTCCGAAACGTACAAAAAAACTTTTCTTGCGCTTATTCATCCTTCTGCTTCCTGAGGTTTTAAACCTGCCAGCTTATTTTCTACCACATAAGGCACAAAGAAACACATAAGGCAAACTGTGACATACCAACGTGTAATTTTGAACCACAAAAGAAAACAAAAGAATCAAAAGGTGCGCTGTAACATACCAAAGTATTTTTCTACCACATACCGCAGAAAGAAACACATAAGGCAAGATGCGAATGCCAACGTGTATTTCCTGCACCCGGTTTAACACACAGCTCTTTTGTTCCTTTTGTGCTGTACCTCTTTGTGTCTTATGTGGTAGATTTTAGCGTGTAATGTTTTACATGGCATCCTTTTTTAGTACAGCATGTATAATCTAAAAAAAGAAAAACCATGAAAAAGTATTTCAAAATTGCATTGCTTTGCGCAACTGTTGCCATTTCTCTTCCTGCCTGTGTCGGTCATGCCGATAGTGACGGACATCCCAGCCTTGAAGGTTCTGCAGATCCGGCGAACAGCGGTGGTAAATTAGGCGGCGATAATGCTAAAGATCCGGTGAAAGACAGCCTGCATGTAAAAGACAGTATGTAAGATCCTGCGGTTTGAAAAATCTGTGAATCTGTGGCAACCAGGGAGGAAGTAATATGTAAAAAAAGAAAGCATGCCATTGCTGACATGCTTTATGTAAAGTGGATTCACCACAAAAAAATCGAACAATTTAAAATGGTGTCCTGCTTTACAGTTCAAATAATCTCTTAAAAAAATGAAACCCGGAAATTGTACTTCCGGGTTTCATTTTATCAAATGTCGTAAAACACGATCTTTGCAAAGGTAAAAAAGTGATTTTTTAAAGAAACTACCGTTGGATAGGTTTTTTGCACACTTTTAAAAGCGAAAAACTGCCTGCCAATTCCTCTTTTATACTGGTTATTCTCTCTGGAAGGCCAATGAAATAGCCTGTTTATCCTGGTAATAGTTGTTACATTTGTAAAAGAGATGCATTTATTTTCATGTCCGGGCAACGCCGGGCTGTTTTTAAGCATTATACAGGTAGAACAAATGAAATTATTCAGCGAAACATTTATTAACGACTGTCACAAAGCAGATAAAAAAGCACAAAAGCAATTGTTCGAACAATTGTACGCGCCAATGTTTCGCATTTGCATGAGATATGTTGGTCGTGAAGCCGATGCAGAAGATTGCCTGATGCGTGGTTTTATGAAAGTGTTTCAAAACCTGGATCGTTTCAATTATGAGAACGAACACAGTTTGTTTGTATGGACGAGAAGGATCATGGTAAATGAATCGCTGATGTTCCTGAGGCAACGTATTTATGCTCACAATAGATGAAGAAGTAGAAAATATTCCGATGCAGGCCGAGATCATTCAGCGGTTGGATGCGGAAGAATTATACATTGGCATTTTACATCGCGCCTTATGTGTTTCTATGTGCGGTATGTGGTAGAAAAGCGCACAGCATCTGCGTACAGTAACCCCGTGTTGGGCGTAGCGTCTAACAAGAATAGAAATAAGCAGGTGAGTTTAAACGCGGATCCCGATCAATAAAATATCATCCACCTGGTCCAGCTTGCCTTTCCAGTCCTCAATTATTTTGTCAAGAACATTTTGTTGTTCCTGCATTGGCAGTTTATTGATCTGCATCAATGTTTCCTGCAATTGTTTGTATTTGAATTTTTTACCTTTTTCGCCGCCAAACTGATCGGCATATCCATCGGTAAATGTGTAAACGAGATCACCTTTTTGCAATTGAACGGTTTGAAGTGTGAACGGTTTTTGCTCATTTTCTTCGTAAATTTTATACATTCCGATCGGTTGTTTATCGGGTTTAAATTCCAGCAATTTCTGTTCACGGATGATCCAGATCGGATTATTAGCGCAGGCAAAATCCATTGTCATATTCCGGAAATCAAAACGGCACAAAACTGCGTCCATTCCATCTTTTCCTTCGTCCTGTGTGCCTTCCGGGTTCAGCACTTTTATAATGTCTTCGCGGAGCTGGTTAAAAATAAGATCGGGCCGTGTGATCTTTTTTTCCTTCACCGCCTCATTCAGGAAACTGATCCCGAGCAAACTCATGAAAGCGCCCGGAACGCCATGCCCGGTACAATCTGCAGTACAAAACACGAAGGTGTCATTTACGATTTCGCCCCAGTAAAAATCGCCGCTCACAATGTCTTTTGGCTTGTACAAAACAAAATGCTCGGGCAGATTTTTTTGCAGCAGGTTATCGGAAGCCAGCAATGCTTTTTGAATGCGTTTTGCATAATGAATGCTGCTTACAATGTCCTTGTTTTTTTCTTCGATCACATCCCGCTGCTGACTGATCTCTTTGGAATAGATCAGGTTTTCGTATTTGAACATCCGTACGGCCAGGTAAAGCAATGTACAGGTCATTACAATATTCAGGTACGCCAGGTATTTGTTGATTGCTTCTACCGGGTAATAGGGCGGATAATACTGGAAAAGTATTTTTACCGTGAGCAGACAAATAACGGTTGATATAAAATAAATAAAGCAGGCTTTGAAATCGTCCAGCAATACAAGTGCGCCAACGGGAACAAAAAAGAAAAAAATATGGGTGAGATTTGTTTCTCCATAGAAAAGTGAGAACGTAAACAAAAATACCGTTCCCAGGATCGCAGTAATGTGATAGGCCAGCACATATTTACGCTGACTCATCAGGTAGAGGCAAAATGCGCTGATAGCCCAGGCCATAAATGTAAGCACACCGGCAAGAAAGTGCCCGCGTATAAATCCGATCAGTGCATAAAATATATAAGTGGAGCCGATCACAAAGGTGGACGAATTAAAGATCCGGATCTTGTTTCGTACATTGAACTCAAGGTCGGGTGTAACACCGCGGTTTATAATTTTTTTCCAGAAATTGTTTAACATCAGGCCAGATTGGAGTATGCTAAAAATAGCAAGTTTTTAGATCAATTGCCGAATAATTACTTGTTTTTTAAATTTTGGAAGGTTATTTCCTGGTGGTGCTGTACGTGATAGATCACATTGTACAGCATTTCCCGTAAGGTTAAATTCCCCAGCAGAGGGTGTGGGATGCACAAACGGTTGAGTTCCTGTTCTGTGAAATTTTCAATCTTTGAGTTTAATTCTGCTATTAATTTTGCCAGTGTTTCAGTCAAAACTTCCCGATCAGGCAAGCTGCTTTCCGGCACATAACGGCTGGGAGCTTTTCCACCTTCCTTTAATTTTTCGGTATACTCCTGCAGCAATGCTTCATAGGTACTGCTTATCCTATCGGTTGAACCGAAATTTTTTTCGATCGCAGCTGCATCCATGCTAAAAACCTGTACAATGGGTTTTACACACAAAACAATGTGTTCCAGCTGCTGCCCGGCTGTCCATTTTTGCTGATAGCTGTATACATATTCACCGGTGCTGAGGCTGTTGATGTAATCAATAAACGAATGGTATTTGCTCTGAAGCGATTCGATGATTTGTTGCTTGTTCACGCGATTTTTATTGGGCTATTTATTTTTTCAATATAAAGATATCGAAAAAATGGAAATAGTTTGGCTGCAGATCAGAATGAAAAGAATCAGGTGGAAAGAAGATAAAATTGCTAATAAGGCCAATATGCCGGGGACCAATAATCATATTCGTGGATGTAATTGATATATTCCGATTCAGGTAATTTTACAGCCCGGTTATCTTCAGTTCTGTATTAGAAAAATGTAGCTTTTTGTTTTAATCTTTAATGAAATCGGAAAGTTTATACCAAGCTATAGCGATTTTATTGGGAAAAATTTTAATCAACGCGTCATTGCGAGGGCTTTTTCGCCGGATACTCATTTAATCTTTTATTAATCCCACCAGAAATACAATCGTTTTGTATTTTTCAACTCTTTTGCCAGCTCTTCAACTGTGCCGGTTCCCTGATCCACAACATCCGGACAAGCCTTATAAACTTCATTTGCAAAAGCATTCCAGTCGGCAGGTTCTTTTTGTACAATAAACTCACACCAGTCGCCGGAAGCGCCAATTAAATCCAGCGAATATTTATTGTCAAATTCGTGAATGATTTTGATCAGGCTATCGTTGGTAATTCCATAATTAATTCCATCTGTTGCAACTTGTTTTAAAACCGTGTATTTATCAGTGGTTTTTAAAACACCAATGTGATCAGGCTCATTCCTGATATTAAAATTATTCTCTACAAGAAAAATGCTGTATCCTTTTCTTCTGAGATTATCTTTTAAAGAAAAAATGAGATTGTAGGAAGTCGCATTTTCTTCATTAAAAACAAAGCCGTTTAAACGGATGGGGTCAATTTCCGTTTCCCTGCCGTTACTATCTATACTTTTTGAAAGCGAATAATGAAAAGGCTCAATTGCATTGGTATTAAATGCCCTGATGTCCCGGATGATGGTGCTGTCGATCTGCATCGAATCACATATTTTCTTTTCACTGCCGGTTAATTGGTACTCTGCTGCAGCCGTTTGCGTATCGGAGCTGCTGCATCCGATGATCAATGTAAACACTGTAAATACAAAGAAGAGTTGTGTGTTTTGTTTCATGTACTTAATTTTTTGAAAAAGCAAATGCATTTTTTTCCTGAAATTCTACGGACAGGATAAAAATTGCAGATAGGATGAAGGTGCGTGTCAAGGGTTTATTAAATTATACAGTTTACTTATTTCTTTCGTACACCACAATAATGCTATCCTTTGATTGTACTTGAATCTCCGTATCCGTTAATTTAATGATCGTGCTTTCCTGTTTCGAATTATTATAATCAATAGCCATCGTTTTTCCTTCAATTTTATAAGTGCCTTTCGAACCCTTTATTCCGGGGATGTCTTTGTCTGAAACAAATTCAAACGTTCCATCTGCATTAAATTTGTAGCAAATTTCCTTGCTTTTTTCAAACGTCATGTTTATAAATTGTACACTGTTTACATCCTTTTTTAACCCTTCCGGTAAAATAAGTGAGCTTGGTTTCCATACTCCAACAATCGTTGGTTCGTTTGTTTTGCAGGCGTTTACAATTAAAATTAAAAAAGTTGCGATGATGATTAATTTAACTGAAGTTGTTTTATGTTTCATGTGGTTGGATTTAAGATGTATGTAAATACAGTAATTCAAATGTAATAATTTGTCTGTGTAATATCATTCTTCTCTTTATTTTAATTGGATGAAAGGCCAGATTTCCCATTCTACGGCCATTTAGCGGAGAGGCAGGTATAAACACCTGAATTTATAATAGGGTGTTTTTGCGCTGTTTGGGATAATTAATTCGCTGTTCATTTGTTGCATCATTACCGAAGCTTCAAAATAATGATAAAGGCGTAACCCGAAAAGCCTTAAAAAGAGTAAGGACAAAAAATAAAAATTAAATATCATGGGAAAAATTGTAAGTGCCATTGGTGGCACAGTTGACGACGTAGTTAGTCAAATCTCCAGTGCTGTTACTGATGTAGCGAAAACAGCAGCTCAGCTTGAAGGAATGGTAACCACTATTTCTAACCAAATGTCACCGCCTGCCGGTTTACATGTTGCAGGTTATCCGCAGGCACATTATCACGCACTTAAAAGTAGCGGAAGAATGGTTAATTATGATCAGGAAAATATTGGCAAGACCATCACTGACGCAAGGGCGGCAATGGCAAAATCAGCCACATCTAATTTCACAAAAATTTTTAAAGACCTGGAAGGTGATGACGATGATTTAACTATTAATAGTGACAGTGGATTAGTTCAAAATTATTGTAACGATGCGTTGCAGGGGTTGCCTCAGCTGACTACCCAAATACAGCAGAATTTTGATACCTGGCAAATCCCCAGCACCACGCAGGTGATCAATAACATGGCAACAACCATTGCAAATGAGATCGTAGAAAAAGCAGGAGGGCCAAGTTTTTCGCACGGTGTATATTCCTTAACAAATAGCCAAACGCTTTATTGGGTTGTTTCATACGGAGTATTTGATGTTTCTGTTCAGCCTACCACTCAGGCGCTGGTGTATGCCTTTGCAGTTGCTTTGGTAATGGATATTGAATAAATTATTTACATTCAAAATTCAAACCTGTAAACGCTTCTTAACGGAGCGTTTACAGGTTTTATTTATTACATGATATTGATCAAAATAATCATAGGCGCTGCTGCCCGGTGAAAGTTTGTTATCTTTATAAAAATAAACTTAAAGATAAAAAAAATGAAAAAAAAATTACTCCTTTTAGTATCCTGTTCACTCTTCCTTTCAACACATTTTGCACAGGCACAAATAATTAACCCGGGATTTGAAACCTGGTCGGCTGATGCAGTTGTTCCAAGTGCAATGAACCCGAATACCGGAAATGGCTCAACCGGCTGGTGGGATTTTAATGTGTACAACAGCCCTTTTTTAGGAAGCAGCCCAATCTCAGTTACACGTGTTACGGATACGGTCCATTCCGGAACGTATGCTGCCCGGATCGAATCAAAAGTGTATACGCCAACTTCATGGAATTATTATAATGGCTATGGTACTCCATTCATTGGACATCCTTATAATGACACGCTGGGGATCTTGTTTAACGGAAATGTAAATGTTTCCCCTGCTTCTTACGCACCGGGTATTCCTTGCGCAATAAAATTGGACCAATACAAATTCTGGTATCAATACAATCCAAATGGAAATGATACTGCTGAGTGTCGTGTTGCTTTGCTAAGCAATGGAACACTTGTTGCTGGCGGTGTTTTCAAAACAAATGTAGCGACCTCCGGATGGCAGCAGGCAACAATAAATTTTACCTATATCAGCTCATTGACACCGGATACTTTGTATGTATTGTATAGCGCTGCATCATTGGATATGAGTCCGAAAGCCCACAGTATACTATGGATCGATGATGTTACTGTTACATTGCCAACAGGTATTGAAGAAGGATTGGGTGAAGAAAATGGGATTGAAATTTTCCCAAACCCGTCAAATGGAAATTTTTCCGTCGCACATCAAACGAATGGTAATAAAACACAAACTGTTGAAGTTTATAACGTAGTAGGGGAGCTGATTTATTCGGAAACGAATAAAAATAAATCCACTTTTAACATTAACATTTCACAATCCCCAAAAGGAATTTATTTTGTGAAATTTAATGATGGCGAAAAAACAACAACTGAAAAAATAGTTGTTCAATAGGTTTAATTTACTCCATAAAAAAAGCCCAATTCCTGGGCTTTTTTTATGGAGTCACCCAGCGAAAGTTCGAACCTTTTTAATTGAAGATATTAAGTTATTATTGAAATTAAAAAATTATGTTTTGCTGAAGTGTTAATTAGTGCCTCTTATTTATCGTGTCATTAAAGAGTTGTAATTTAATGAACAGAGTTATTTTGAAATAATAACTCTTTGTGATGAAATAATAGCGTTATCCAAAGTAAGAGAACAAAAATATACTCCGTTTGGTAAATTTGTTGTATTAAAAGATATTTCACCTTCACTTATAGAAAGAGATTGGATTGCTACTGATTTACCCAAATAATCATAGAGCTTTATACCAACATTTTCATATTTCGGTAATGTGTAAGTCATGTGAACTGTATTTTGAGCAGGATTAGGATAGATATTTAAATTGTAAGGGTTGCTTGCTTCATCAATACCTGTTGCATCGCAATCCATGCAAACCACACTAACATCGTCTAAATAATAATAAGCACCAATAGACTCAGTAGTACCTACCATAATAGTATCTGTATTAGCATCGTCTGAAAAATTTCCAATAGTAATATAGTTCTCACTTCCGTTTGCAGTATACATTCCGTAAATTTTTGTCCATCCTGCCTTATCTGTTAAAGGATTAGTTATCATGTCGTTAACTATTTGAGGACTTACATTTAAAATATTGGTAGCTGTTTCTGAAATCGCAGTATCTGAGAAATACAAAGAAACATTTGCAGCAGTATATACAGTGTCTGCTAAACTTACATAGAATTCGACAGCATAATTTTTATGATATTCTAACGTGGAATTTAGTTTTACCTGAATATATTCCCTCCAATTCTCAATATCATTATAATAAACAGACAATCCCATATAAGCATTGCCTGTTCTTGCAAGTTGATTACCTATAAAATTCATTGGTACTCCTAGTCCACCAGTACCACAAGCATTAAAATAATCAGAACTGCCATTGTTGGGATCTGTCCACGGTAGGGCAAAAGAAACCTGGGAGGGATTATAAGGACATTGTGTAGAAATCTCAAAAGAAGGATTTGGCACCAGATTTTGTGCATGGGATGTAAAAATAATCCCAATTGTCAAAGACAAAATTATAAATCGTATACGCATTTTCCAGAATTTTTATTTACTAAAATACTTAATTTTTAGTCAAGTGGAGTGTCTGCCTGCAAAAAATCGAAGCATATTATTAAGTTTTCTGCAGCAGGCCTCATTCGTCGTTCGCTCCAGGCCACAAAAGTGAAAGCCCCAACCGGTAGGTTGAGGCTTTCTGCTTTTGTGGCGGTCTCTCCCAGCGAAAATACGAACCTTTTATTAGAAGATATTAAGTTATTATTTAGATTGAAAAATTATGTTTTGCTGGATTAACCATTGTAATAGCTATTGTTAAAAGGTAATAGTTTTCTTAGTAAGTTATATAATTGCTAAAATTACAGCTATACTCAATGACTATACGTTTTAATTATTCTATGGATTGAATTTCATTTATAGGGGTTGCTAAAATATAATTTTTACCATCAGATTCTCCACCGCCATAAATAATTCCTACTACTTGTCCTTCGCTATTTAATAATGGTGCCCCGCTAAAACCAGCCATTTCGATATTAAATTTTATTTCACATCTCAAAAAACCTTGCTCAACGTTTAAAAAAAGAGCTTTGTAAATGTTTTGCTTACAGTCTGTCTCGCTGTAAGGGCAACCTATTAGGAACAACGAATCTCCTGTGGTGGGTATGTTAAAACACGGTATCAAAGGTTTAATGTTGGAATGATTACTTATTGTATTAAGCAATAAAGCGTCGCTTTTGTTTTTTTGGTAGTTCAAATGTGTTGCATTTACAACTACGGTATCTCTTGAAGGATCGATAGGTACACGTGGAAACATTTTCCAACTTAATAACTCTGTTGAAAGTGCTGTTTGATTTACCTCCGGTGTAACACCTCCGGCTTCTCCAATTAAATGTTTAGCGGTAACAGCATAAACAGTGTTTTTATATTCAATCAAAAATGCGCTTGCACCATTCAATGACTGTCCGCCTTTAAATGTTGCATAGTTAGTAAGTAAAACCTGATTTTTAATAAAACCTTCTGGCTTTAAACTCGTTTTTCTCCGATCGTCTTTCGTTTTCTGATCTGTATTACAACTTATGATCAGCAAAGGAAAAAGAAAGATTATTAGATGTTTCATTATACTTGTTTTTCAAGATAAAAGTAAAAAAAGACAGAAACCTGCTGAATACTACTTTGGTGTTTCTTATTATGATATATGGTAACTAGCTTAAATGTTGTGAAATATTCACTATTAAGTACAAAGCCCCACATTTCTGTGAGGCTTTTGTGGTCTCGCCCAGAATCGAACTGGGATCAAAAGTTTAGGAAACTTCTATTCTATCCGTTGAACTACGAAACCAATAATTTTACACTTTTATTCTATCTTCACCCGAACCTGCTTTTCACACGGGCGGGCGTTGAACTATTAAACCAATGTTTATAAATTTAATTTTTGTTTCAAAAATCGTCTGCCAGCAGCGCTTTTAAAATATTTTTCTCTGGCAATTGCATTTTCACGCGTTTCAAAATTCTCAAAATATGTTACTTCAAAAGGAAGTTTACCAGAAATAGATTGAGTTTTTCCGCTATTATGTTGTTTCAGTCGTATTTCAATATTCTCACAATGTCCTTTATATAATGAACCGTCTTTTAAACTCTTTAAAACATATGCATAGTACATCATCCTCTTCTCAATCGTCCTTTTTTTTGTCTCGTCCACCAGAATCCCCGCCCGTGCGAAAAGCACGTTCGGGCAGGGAACTGGGATCAAAAGTTTAGTAAACTTCTATTCTATCTTTACCCGAATGCGCTTTTCGCGCAGGCGGGCGTTGAACTACGAAACCAATAATTTATATAAATTCAGGCGCGATCTCCGTGCAGCTCTCTTCTCCTCTGTGCTCTCCGTGTTAAAATCTGCGCCTGCAAATTTAGCTTTTTTACTTTCTCTTACCCACAGATTTCTTCGCCACAGCTGTTTTTTTCTTTACTGCAGTCTTTTTAGCCGGTGCGGCTTTTTTCTTCGCGGCAATTTTTTTTACCGCCACCTTCTTCGTTGCTGCTGCATTTTTCACTGGTGCCGCCTTTTTCTCAGATGGTGCTTTCTTCCCAGTTGTCATTGATCTGAAATACTCACAATGCGTTTTCATCACACATTCCGCATGTTTCGGGTCGGTTGGTCTGCAGGTTTCGCGGCCTAAAAACGAGATTGCCATCCCAACTTCGCCCCAATCTTTCTGTGGTAATGCATCCATCAGCTGCTGCTCAATCTTTTTAGGATCGGTGCCTGTTGCTATGCCAATCCGTGGCGCCACACGCACCACGTGCAGATCCACAATAATGCCTTCCGCCTTTTTGCCGCTTTCACGCAGGATCACGTTCGCCGATTTACGGCCTATACCGGGTAGTTTCGTTAATTCCTCCAGTGTTTGCGGTATACTTTTATCCGTTTTAAGTGTCTGCGCGATCTGCATCAGCCATTTCATTTTATTACCCGAGTTGCGCACCTTGCCTACAAAAGGGATCAGCGCTTCGTAATCGGCACGCGCCAGCGCTTCCATGTTTGGAAAAGCTTTGAACAATGGCTCCGCCAGGCTGTTGATATGCCGGTCGGAATCCTGCGCCGACAAGATCACCATGACCATCAGCTGGTACGTATTTTTATAATCCAGCGGATGCTGTTTGCCTTTGTATTTTTTGATCAGCGGTTGAAAAGCCGCTTCCCAGTTAATTTTTGCTGCTGTTGCCATGATCGTTTTTTTTAAATTCAATACTGAAATTACAAATTTTGCATAAAATAATCCGTCACTTTCTGATACAATTGCTGCCTGTCTTTCCCCAAAACATTATGTTCATGCCCCGGGTATACAAAATAATCCACCTGTTTTCCTTTATCCACACAAGCTTTCAAAAACATAATGCTTTGCTGCCAAACCACCACCGGATCCTGCGTTCCATGGATCAGCATTAATTTCCCTTTCAGGTTATCAATGTAATTCATCGTGCGCGCTTCCTTGTAACCGTCGGGGTTTTCCTGCGGCGTATCCATGTAACGCTCCGTATACATCACTTCATAATAGCTCCAGTCCATCACCGGGCCACCCGCTACCGCTGCTTTAAACACATCAGGGTAACGCGTCATAATGCTGGTGGTCATAAATCCGCCGAAGCTCCAGCCAAATAAGCCCATGCGGCTTGCGTCCACGTATTTCTGACTTTTTAAAAAATCAACACCCACCATCTGATCTTTCATTTCCGTAACCCCCAGATGCCGGAATGACGCCTGTTCAAAAGCCAATCCGCGGTTCCAGCTGCCTCTTCCGTCCATCGTAAAAACCACATACCCGTGTTCCGCCATGTATTGGAACCACAGGTCGCCACCACCATTCCAGGTATTGTTCACCATCTGCACATTCGGGCCGTTGTATAAATAAACAATGGTTGGGTATTTTTTATTCTCATCAAAATCTACCGGTTTAAACAACCGGCAATACAAGTCATCGCCGTTATCACTTTTTAATGTGAAAATGCTCATGCTTCCCAGTTTATAATCTGCCAGCGGGTTTGCGGCCGTATAAATTTGTTTTGCAGCTTTTCCGTTTGTCGGGATCACATAAATATTCCGCGGAACGGAAGTGCTTTGAAAATTATCAAGAATGTAATTTCCGTTGCTGCTCAGCGTTGCCGTATGTGTACCGTCGCCTTGTGTGATGCGTGTGATCTTTCCTTTTTTCAGATCTACGCTGTAAAAATTACGCGTGATGCCGCTTTCAGTTGTTGCCGTGTAAAAGGCCCGTGTACATTTGCTATCAAATCCTGCGAAATCCGTTACCACCCAATTGCCTTTTGTCAATTGTTTGATCAGCTTACCATCGGCGCTATACAAATACAACTGATTGTAATCATCGCGTTCGCTTTGCCAGATAAATTGATTGGGATTGGTCGGTAAAAATACCATCGTATGCGTTGGATGCACATACTTATCATTAGTTTCCTCAAACAATGTTTTTTCGATCAGTCCGCTTGCCACACTGTATTTATTTAATTTCAAATGATTTTGTTCGCGGTTCAAAACAGCAATGTAAACAAATTGTTCATCCGGGCTCCAGGCAATGTTCGTCAGGTATTGCTCCTTCGGCTCACCGGTATTCAGGAACACCGTTTTACCTGTATTCACATTGTAAATTCCAACCGTTACTTCATGGCTTTTATCACCGGCCATCGGGTATTTAATATTGTGATTTGTAGCCGGGCGGGTAGTCCAGTCGATGATCGGATAATCCGTTACCATTGTTTGATCCATGCGGTAAAACGCCAGTAAATTGCCATTTGGCGACCAGAATGTTCCTTTCACAATGCCAAATTCTTCACGGTGTACCGATTTTCCGTTCACAATATTTTCATCCTTATCATTCGTCACGATCAGGTTATTTTTTCCATCATACACAAACAAATTATTGTTTACAGTGTACGCTACATAATTTGTTTTGTTAGCAACATCCGTATTCTCCGCGCCATCGCCAAAATCACGAGTGGCTTCCACCGTTACTTTTTTTGCATCCAGGTCGTAGCTCAGCAATTGTTTATCAACTTCAAACGTAAATTGTTTATCATTTTTCCAGGTGATCACCGGAAACGTTTTCATCGCTTTCTGGTTCACTGTGCTCAATGCAGTATTCAGTTGCGTTAAGCTCAGGATCTCTTTCGCAGTGGTATTATCGGCGCTTCCGGTCGCCAGCATTTCTTCCGGATTTTGTTTATCAATAAAAGAATAGGTAGTGCTGCCTTTTACCCACATCAGCTGCGCAAGTTTGGAGGGAGCAAGCGTTGTTTTTTGTTTCACAACAGCTTCTTCCATCGTCAGCATTTTTGTTTGCGCAACAGCTATCTGCGTCAGCGCGATAAAAGCCGAAATAATTAAAAATCCTTTTTTCATCGTGGTTGGTTTAAAATAAAAATTGCATCCGGAAAACCTTCCTGAATGCAATTATAAAGATATACTTTTTTTAGAAACCTGTTTTCTACTTGTGCTTTTTATTCTTTTCCTTTTTTCGCGCTTCTTTTAAGCTTTGCAGATAGTTGCGTTTGTAATGAATAACTGAATTTTTTCCCCGTGATGTTACCCTTAAATTATGCATAGGAATATTTCTGAATTTTACTTTTCTGCGGAGAATTTCTCTGTTAACCTCTTTGTATCTCCCATATTCACTGCGGTTTTCACCTTTTATAAGCTGTTCGATCATTTTTTGGCGATTCACAATTAATTTATATCCTGTTACAACAGATTTTAATTTTGAAGTACCGCCAACCACCCAGCAAATATTTTCCTGGATCCTGTCATTGTTTAACTTAACAAATTTCTTTAAAGAATCTTTGCTGATCTTGGTTTCTTCCGTTAATATAGCCGCCAGCTTTGTCGATTCTATATAAAGATTGTTTCTCTTTTCAAGAAGATCGAATAATTGCATGCCGCTATCTGCACAGCGCTCCGAAAGAAAAAAGATACTGTCCTGCAGATCGAGCATGTATTTTTTTTCATACTTCCCGATATTTTTTCTTTCTTCAACAATCACTTTTTTATAATTATCAAGCAGATATAGCCACCGGTAAATGCTTCCATATACAAATGGCATGGCGAGTGAATCCTGGAGCTTTATTTTTTTCCAGAGCTTATCAGAAAGCTCCGGCACCATTTGATTGTAGGATGCCAATAAGATAGTGAACTCGTTGTTCAATGAATCTGCTGTTTCTACATCTTTTTTAAATTTCAACTGAATTGCTTTTACGTTTTCTTTTGTCCTGAACCCACGTGATTTAATTTCTACATTCCCGGTAATCCCGGACAATTTTTTTTTCTTCAGCCGGAATCTTTTTACAGCAACTTTATTTTCCTGCGAAAAATGATTCATCTTGCCTGTTTCTTTATAGGTCGCAGCTATAATAGCATGCATAAAAAGTGTATGCTTTTTATTTTCATCATAAAGGATCCTTGATTTTAACGTGTTTTTTGCCATCTGCAGCTGATTCTCTTTATTTACATTAATAACGCATTGGCGCAGATCATTTTTGGCATTTGAATAATAAGTAAGCGACGAATCGATCAGGTTGATCTTTGCCGTCGAGTCCGTTTCCGGAAGTGATTTGTTGTAAAAGATATTAGCGATATTGTAATTACATAACCAGGTAATGAACCTGTTTCTTTTATTAAAATTATAGCTGTTATTTCTCAATTGTTTTTGCTTCGCCATTTCATCAAGCGCAAAATAACTATCACAATCCAGGCAAAAATTAGGTTCTCTTTTTTGTTTTATATACGTGCTGTCATTCAGGTTATAATAAGCGCTGTCGGTTTCAAAATCCCTGCAGGTTTTGTAGTCGCTGTGCAGCGCCCAATACGGATTATCCGGAAAGTGGGTAATGGCAAAAACTTTTGGTTCTGTTAAATAATAATCGGGCCGCCCGACTTTAGCAAAATACGGTCGTTTTTTAATTCTAAATCTGGAAAGAAGCTTATAGAGAAGCCTGTGCTTTAAGGATAAAGCAGTGTAAGTTTGCTCGTAAGAGAAATGCGTGGTATCACATTCAGTGATCCGCGTAGATTTAAAGATCACCTTTTTTTCTTTCCCTTTTGAAAGGAGTTTTTTCTTCGCATCAACAATACGCTTACTGAATTTTGTATACTTCCACATGTATTTTCCCGACGACCAGGTAACATCATATAGATACCAGTAATTGTTCAGCTTCACCGCATTCCAGGCATGATTATCCATGTAGATCGAATCGTTCACATCAAACAGATCATCCTTGGCATAACCATAAATAGAAACATTTTGGATCCCTGCAAGGTTGCATAAAGTATCCATCAGATAAGCATAGTCGATGCAGATTCCTCTTTTATATTTAAGGATCCTGTCAACTCTCGGCATGGACGCACCGCTTGGAGAGAGGTAAGAATAATAATCGTAACGGATATTTTTTACTACCCAGGTAAAAATAGCATCAAACTTTTCCTTGTCGCTGTTTTTTCCTTCGCTGAGCTTCTGTACAAGCTTCACCGGATTTCGTTCAAAACCGGTTGTGTTTGGCAATATAGAATCTGATAATGTAAATGTTTCCTGGGCGGCCAAACCAAAGCTCAGGAAAGAAAAAAGCAGGAGTAGAAGAGAGCGCAAATGCAATTGTTTTAATAGTTATTTAACGGAATAGTTTTGGTTCTATAACGATCAACTCTTTCAAATGATACAGCTCCATGAAAAATATATTGCAAATAAAAAAAGTTTTTGCAAGCAACCTTTTTAGAAAATACAGTCAGTGAAAATTGAAAATACAGATATTGTTGTAAGGAAATGTTGTTGTTACAATATTCACAAATAATACTGTCATCCCGGGCTTGACCCGGGATCTGCTAAACACTTGCAGCATCTACGCAGTTCTTAATTGGCAGATCCCGGGTCAAGCCCGGGATGACAGATCAGAAAAATATTTCTGTTTCCATAACGACATTGTTCTACAACACATTAAGCAGGCAACGCCGCTTCCACTTTATTTTTATTGATCAGATCAAACAATAATTTGGAAAAATTAACACGCAATGTTTTATCCTGCGCCGCATCGTGAAGATCGGAATACACTTCGTATGAATTTGTTTTCGAATTCTTTTTGAAAATAAAAATATATGTATTCTCTACGATGGTCTCTTTTGTATTTCCGCTAATGCCGGTTACTTCTATATCATGAATATAACTATCAACAATAAAAAGATATTCGCCACGCGTGATTTTTTTACACATCCTGATCTTGAATTTTTCCGTACTTTTTAGTTGCAGGAAAGCTTTCTCCAGCTCATTGTCTTCCATCAACAGCTGATCAGCAGGAAGCGTTTCCATTCCGGTTCTCAGGATATAATCCGCTTTAAATGCATTCAGGTCAACTTCATTATTATTGATCTTTTCGATCAGTTTCGTTGTTTTTCGTTTTGTACCTGAAATACCTTGTTTTTTACTGGCACGTGAGATCCATAAAACAAGTGCAACGATCAGCCGGATTAATTGTATCATAAAGAATAAATTATTAAGATGAAATTATTTTACAGCGCCGCCATTATTCATATCTGCTTTTGTAGGCGCTACAAAGCTCAATTCACCTTTATTATTTTCCGCCATCAGGATCATCCCCTGGCTTTCAATCCCTTTTATTTTACGTGGCGCAAGATTTACCAAAATGCTTACCTGTTGCCCGATGATCTCTTCCGGTTTGTATGATCCCGCAATGCCCGAAACAACCGTACGCTTGTCAATTCCCGTATCGATCAGCAATTTCAAAAGCTTGTCGGTTTTTGGTACACGTTCCGCTTCCACAATGGTACCAATGCGAATGTCCATTTTGGAAAAATCATCAAAGGATGTTTCCGGTTTTGCAGGCTCCACAGCAGCAACATTCGCCGCTTCATTTTCTTTTTTCGAATTTTCCAGTTTTTGTACCTGTGCAACAATCACATCATCTTCCACTTTATCAAATAATAAGCTGGATGGATTGACCTGGTGCCCCGCCAGTAAAAGATCCGTGCGCGTTGCATCGTTCCATTTTAAATCGGTATTCAGGTTCATCATCGCGCCCAGCTTCTTTGCAGTGAATGGCAGGAAAGGTTCCATCAGCACACTCAGGTTAGCGGAGATCTGCAGCGACAAATTCATGATCGTTTGCACACGTTTTTCATCCGTTTTGATCAGCGTCCAGGGTTCATTTTCCGCTAAATATTTATTTCCCAAACGCGCCAGGTTCATCAATTCACCCAGCGCTTCGCGGAAGCGGTATTGTTCAATGCTTGCCGCGATCTTCGCCGGATATTTGCTGATCTCTTCCAGCAATAAAATATCACTTTTTGTATATTCTGCCGCTACCGGTACTTTTCCTTCGTAATATTTATGCGTCAGCACCATCGTGCGGTTGATAAAATTTCCAAGGATCGCCACCAGCTCATTGTTGTTTTTCGCCTGGAAATCTTTCCATGTAAAATCATTGTCCTTTGTTTCCGGTGCATTCGCGCAAAGCGTATAACGCAATACATCCTGCTTGTCCTTAAACTCCAGCAAATATTCGTGCAGCCATACCGCCCAGTTGCGCGATGTGGAAATTTTATTTCCTTCCAGGTTCAAAAATTCATTCGCCGGAACATTGTCAGGCAGGATGTAAGAACCTTCCGCCATCAGCATTGCCGGGAAAATAATACAATGGAAAACAATGTTATCCTTCCCGATAAAATGCACCAGCTTGGTATCTTTATCTTTCCAGTATTTTTCCCATTCAGAATCATCCAAAATTCCGGTTCTGGTACCCAGTTCGGTTCCGCGGTTGGCATCAATCCCAATTCCTAAATCCTTATTCCTGAATAATTCCTTGGTAGCGGAAATATACCCGATCGGTGCGTCAAACCATACATACAGCACTTTTCCCTCTGCACCTTCGATCGGAACTTTTACGCCCCAATCCAGGTCGCGCGTCATAGCACGCGGCTGCAAACCCGCATTCAGCCAGCTTTTGCATTGCCCGAACACATTGCTTTTCCACTCCTTGTGCGAATCAATGTACGCCTCGATTTGCGGCTGCATTTTATCCAAAGGCAAAAACCAGTTCCTCGTTTCTTTCAATACCGGTTTTTCACCGGAAAGCGTCGAGCGCGGATTGATCAGGTCGGTTGTATTTAAGCTCGTGCCGCAATTTTCGCACTGGTCGCCATAAGCGTTTTCATTGCCGCATTTCGGACAAGTTCCCACAATGTAGCGGTCGGCCAGAAACTGGTTGGCTTTTTCATCAAAATATTGCTCCGTTACTTCCTCTTTAAAAACACCTTTATCATACAATGTTTTAAAAAATCCGGAAGCCGTTTCGTGATGTGTCTGTGAAGAAGTGCGCGAATAAATATCGAAGGAAACGCCAAAATCGCGGAAAGCATCACCCATTATTTTGTGATATTTATCCACCACCTGTTGCGGCGTTATACCTTCTTTTTTTGCTTTGATCGTAATAGGCACGCCGTGTTCGTCCGATCCGCAAATAAATTTTACATCTTCGCCTTTTGAGCGCAGGTAACGTACATAAATATCCGCAGGCAAATAACAGCCTGCAAGGTGGCCGATGTGTACAGGCCCGTTCGCATAAGGCAAAGCAGCAGTAACAGTATATCTCTTGAATGTCATATATTGATGAATGATGAAATTTTGCAGATTTTACGAATAGAACGGTCTAAAATCTAACATCTCAAATCTAATATCTATTTTTCGTAAATTGCGTTCAAAGATAAGAATTTGTTACTGATTCCCGAATAAAATGAACACTCCATCCTACCTTAAAAAAGGCGATAAAATAGGCATCGTGGCTTGCGCCCGGAAAATATCGCCGGACGAATTAAAACCTGCTGTGCAATTTTTCAATGACAACGGACTGGAAGTAGTGTTTGGGAAAAACCTGTTCAATGCCGATCACCAGTTTTCAGGAACGGACGATCAGCGCGCTGCCGATCTGCAGCAAATGCTGGATGATCCCGCTATCAAAGCCATTATCAGCGCACGCGGCGGTTACGGTACGATGCGCATCATCGATAAAATTGATTTTACTAAATTCCGTCAATCGCCAAAATGGCTGATCGGCTACAGCGATATTACCGTGCTGCACTCGCACATTCATAATTTCGGGATCGAAACGCTGCATGCCACCATGCCGATCAATTTTGCAAAAAATGAAGAAGCAACATCCACGCTTTTAAAAGCATTGACCGGCGAAAAGTTAAGCTATGAAATAGAGCCACATGCACTAAACAGAAATGGGCTTGCAGAAGGCGAGCTGGCGGGAGGAAACCTTTCCCTTTTATATGCACTCACAGCAAGCAGTTCCGACGTTTTCACCAAAGGAAAAATTTTATTCCTGGAAGACCTGGATGAATATTTATATCACATCGATCGGATGATGCTGAACCTGAAACGTGCCGGGAAATTAAGTGACCTGGCCGGTTTGGTTATTGGCGGAATGACGGACATGAAAGACAATACAATTCCGTTTGGTAAATCAGCAGAGGAAATTATCATGGATGCGGTAAAAGAATACAATTATCCGGTGTGTTTTAATTTTCCTGCCGGACATATTGATCGCAATTTAGCAATGATATTTGGCAGAAAAGTGAAGCTAAAGATTGGCAAAGATCAATCCACGGTATCATTTTAAATAATTGATTTTTTCTCAGAGCAGCCTCTGTCAGGGCTTTTTTGTCCCTGACAGGGGTAATAAAAAACACAGCTTATAATTTTATAAAATACACTCTAATTAATTTCATCCCAATGAAATCACCAACCGATCAGCCACTTTACAAATATTCGCTTCCACTTAGTTTTTATTTATCTAAAATGGCGGTGATCGCGCTTGCTCTTCCGCTGGCGTTTCTATACCGGGATGACCGGGTAATTCTTCTTGTAATTATAGTGTTTTCGTTGTTTGTACTTATGAATACAAACTATTACATTCTTGAAGTGTACGAAGATAAATTTAACATTATCCGGCCTAATTTCTTTTCGAAGTTTTTTGCAAAAGGAGATACTTATTATTTTGATGAACTCTCCGGATTTGAATATACAAAAGAAGACAGCATTCAAGATGACAGGCCTTCGTCAACAAATGGGGAATTAGCTTTGGCTGTTGCGTTGAGCATTTTTTTAAGACCAAGAAGATATGGCTCTGGCAGCAGCCTCTTTTGGATAGGACGTTCATATAACTACAATCCTGCTTCTGTAAAATTTGATAATAAGGTTAACGCCGTAACGGAAGAGATCACATACACATTTAAAAATGCTAATAATGATTTAAAAAAAGGATTGGAAATACTGGCTGAACGGATGAATAAAAAAGCAGAGATCTCAAAAAATAATCACAAAAACAATTAGCCACAGCCCCGATAACTATCGGGACACAGATTTTTTATTTCAATTAATTGCACGCAGGCGCGAGTGTCGTGCCTCTTTATTTTTAGAGCGTCCTGCTCTTAAATACTTTAAATAATGGCAAGATGCCATAAAATAGTTTGGCACGTTGGGACACTCGCGCCTGGAAGTTCAATTAATTACACAAATTATCTAAATCGCAAAGCGATTTGAATGATCTGTGAAAATCCCTTTTCCATTTTTAATCTGTGAATCTGTGGCAAAAATAAGACGCCAAGTTCAGTAAACACATTTGGTATTGATCCGTTTTTATCCGCCCTATCCGCATCATCCGCGTTCCATACAAATAAAAAACGCCCACCTTTTCAGATGAGCGTTTCATTTTTTTAAGTCCTAAAAACTATTTTTCAAATTTGTTATATCCTTTCGGAACTTCAAACATCGAAGGATCGATTACTTTTTTTGTGATTTTTGTTACTTCCAGTTTTACCTGTTCTTTTCCTGTCAGGTCTGTTTGTACAGACAACATCGGGAACACATTTTTAATATCCGGGATCTGTAAAAAATAAACCGATGATTTATCTTTACGGTTCAGCTGACGCAACATTTTTTCGAAGAATGTGAATTTTCCGTCTGCGATCCAATATGTGATGATCGTTCCTTCTTCCTGGTTGGTAACCGTATATTCCACACATTTATAACCCTGCAGGTTTTTTACATTCTGGCCTTTTTTTACAACACATGTTCCTTTAACTACAGGAGCAGTCGGGTTATTTTGTGTCATGTACAATTTACGCTCGTGGTTCAGCGACATCATTGTTTTTTCATCCATGTTCACTAAAAAAGTACCTTCTACTTTATGGGATTTCGAACCTATTTCATCAATACGTACCATGTTATCTTTCACATAATAAATGTAATTGGTGGTATCGGTCGTCGATTGTTTTTTAAATTCAATAACACCTTCAAATGTTTGTGCTGAAGCAGAAAAAGCAAATGCAATAAGGATTGCTGTTACTGAAACGATTTTTAACAGGTTTTTTTTCATTTTATAATGGTTTGTTGTTTGGTTTTAGTTTAGACGTTGTGCTAAAATAGTAAAATTTTAATTCAGCCGGGCATCCTTTTCAAAACTCGTACCAAAATACGGGGTCAAAATGCAGGAGAAGGTTTAAATTGTTCATATTTGCCACGAAATGGCGATGCTCAATTTAAAAAATGTAAAAAAATATGGCAGAACACAATGTAACGGGTAAAAAAGGGGAAGAGCTGGCAGCAGATTATCTGAAAAGCAAAGGATACGACATCCTGGAAACAAACTGGCGGTTCCGGAACCTGGAAGCCGACATTATTGCCATCCTCGCCGATACGCTCGTGGTAGCTGAAGTAAAAACCCGCAGCACCGCCTTTTTCGGTGAGCCCGAAACCTTTGTTACCCGTCAGAAACAAAAGAACCTCATCAAAGCAGCGCACGAATACATTGAGCGCTATCAGCTCGACCTGGAAGTCCGTTTCGATATTATTTCGGTAGTAATGAATGCCAGTAATCCACAGATAAACCACATCGAAGCCGCCTTTTATCCTTTAGTTTAATTTAGTAAATAGTCTTTAGTAATTAGTCGGTAGGTGGTGTGGAACGTAGCGCATCTGATCTCTGCGTTTCCGCTGGAAATCACAACCGAACCTGCAAGCACCCAGCAAACACGTAGCCTTTGCGAACTTTGCGTCTCTGCGAGAAAAAATGCGAGCCTGCGAGCCATTAGCTTAGTGTCCTTAGTGCCTTAGTGGTAAAAAAACGTGAGCCCGCGAGCATCCAGCTCCACGTTCTCCGCGTCTCTGCGAGAAAAAATGCGAGCCTGCGAGCCATTAGCTTAGTGTCCTTAGTGTCTTAGTGGTAAAAAACGTGAGCCCGCGAACACCCAGCTCCGCGTTCTCTGCGCCTCTGCGAGAAAAAACCAGAAAACGAGCCAGCGAGTACAACCCTTAGTGTTCTTAGTGCCTTAGTGGTAAAATCCGCGATTCTACGAGAAAAAATACCTATCTTTGCAAAAAAAATCAGTAAAATGGCAAAGGAATTCAAACGCAGTAACAGCAAAGATTTTAAGGATAAAAAATCGTCTGAACCAAAATCCCGCAAAGACTCAAAAAAGGATCAAAAACCAGCTTTTGAGCGTTACCGCGATGATTCCCGTCCATCTGACTTTGGAAGCTCCGCGCCTCGAAAAAGCAGTGCTTCCGGCTACGGCGATAATAAGCGCAAGCCTTTCGGCGATAAACCTGCATTCCGTAAAAAGCGTGATGACGATGATTCTTCCGAAAGAAAACCTGCATTTGACCGCGAAAAAAAATCCGGTTACGGCGATAAACCAGCGTTCCGTAAAACCCGTGATACTGATTCTTCCGAACGGAAACCTGCTTCCTTCGATCGCGAGAAAAAATCAGCTTACAGCGATGACAAACGCAAACCTTTCGGCGATAAACCAGTGTTCCGCAAAACCCGTGATACTGATTCTTCCGAACGGAAACCGGCCTCTTTTGACCGCGAGAAAAAACCGGCTTACGGCGATGATAAACGCAAATCCTACGGCGATAAACCAGCTTTCCGCAAAACCCGTAACGACGATTCTTCCGAAAAGAAACCGGCATCCTTCGACCGCGAGAAAAAATCAAGCTATACAGAGAACAAACGCCGTGTTTCTTCTGATAAACCAACTTTCCGTAAAACACGCGATGATGATGACAGATCGGAAAAAAGCGCTTCTAAAAAAAGCTATGATGATGATTTTTACGAATCAAAACCGGCTTTTGTAAGAGCAAGCGACCGTGCAATTGATTACGAACAGGAATACCTGGATAAAAAGAATGGTACTAAAAAAGCAGCGCCAAGACCGAAAGACGATGAGGGAGACAGCGCACCGCGTACCGAACGGAACAGTTTGAACCATTCACGCCCGTATAAAAAACGCGCGTATGAGAAAAAATCATCCGGTAAAGGCCCGGCTTCAGGAATGCACAAATCAAACGACGATGACACCATCCGTTTAAATAAATACATTGCCAATGCCGGGATTTGTTCCCGCCGGGAGGCCGACGATCTGATCGAATCAGGCGTGGTGCAGGTAAACGGAAAAGTGATCACCGAAATGGGTTACAAAGTAAAACCTACGGATGTGATCAAGTATGGCGGACAAACCCTGAAAAAGGAGCGTTTGGTATACCTGATCCTCAACAAACCGAAGGATTATGTGACTACATCTGACGATCCGCAACAGCGCAAAACCGTGCTGGAGTTGGTACAGGATGCCTGCCGCGAACGCATTTACCCGGTTGGCCGCCTCGACAGGGCTACTACCGGTTTGCTGATGTTTACCAATGATGGTGAACTAACAAAAAAATTAACCCATCCGCGCTACGGCGTGCGTAAGATCTACCATGTAGAATTGGACAAACCGCTGAAACGCTCGGATTTCGACCTGATCACAGAAGGTTTGGAGTTGGAAGACGGCCCGATCAAAGTGGATGAGATCTCCTACGTTGCCGATGGAAAAGATAAAACCAATGTAGGCGTAGAGATTCACTCCGGTAAAAACCGCATTGTACGCCGTATTTTCGAACACCTGGGATACAATGTCCGTAAGCTCGACCGGGTTGTGTTTGGCCCACTGACCAAAAAAGACATGCCGCGCGGCCGCTGGAGACTTTTAACCGAATCAGAAGTAGGAATGCTGAAAATGATTAGCAGCGGGGAATAAGGGAGTTCAAAGTTTAAAGTTTGAAAGTTCAAAGTTTGCTGTGTTTGCTAAAAAATAACCGCAAAGTCGCAGAGGCGCAAAGAAAAGCGCAAAGGCTTTACTTACCTCGCCTATCAAGGAATTCACGTTGGTATGTTACATCCAATTCTTTTGAGTCCTTTTGTTTTCTTTTGTGGTTCAATATCCGCCTTTATCCGTTACATCTGCCAAATACGCGTTCCATCATACACCCCATCCACACAGATTTCTGCCCGACTGCGTCATTCAGGCGGGGGGAATATTCGTTCCTGTTACCCGTACCCTACGCAGATTCGTTATTCGTTAAAATTCGTTATTCGTTGGCTCTACGCAGATTCGTTGTCATCCTGAGTTTGTCGAAGGACGTTCCTGTTCCTGCCCGAATCGTTCAGGCGGGCGTTATCCGTAATACTAAACTTATTCACTTTCCGTTATTGATAACATCTGCCTGAACTCCAAAGCACTACACGCTATTTTTATAAACTTTGTATGAATTACGGTTCTTCCGATGACTAACGAAAATACAAATACCTCCATCCCGGAAGGGAATACACCTGCTGCGCCTAAACGGATGCATTGGGCCGTTCGCTGGCTGGTAAGGTTGTGCATTTTATTTTTAACGCTGGTGGTGTTGATCGTCGGTGTTGCATTTGTGATCGTACATTATTACCAGGATGAAGTAAAAGAATACATTGTTGGCGAATTGAACAAACAGCTGAACACGCAGGTAATTGTGGAAGGCAAAGACATTGATTTTACCGTGCTGAAAAATTTCCCGTATGCTTCCGTCGATTTTAAAAATGTAAAAGCGCTGGATGCCGGATCCGATAAGCGGAAAGATACCTTGTTCAAAGCCGGTGAGATTTCCATGCAATTTAACATTGTGGATGTTTTCAAAAAAAAGTACCACATCAAAAAAATTGAATTAACGGATGTGGATCTGCGTGTACGCATTGATAAAGAAGGAAAAGACAATTACCATTTCTGGAAAGAAAGCGCCGATACAACTTCCACCGCATTTTCATTTGCACTGGAAAAGATCATTTTAAATCGTGTAAAATTAAATTACAAAGATTCGAAAGCACGCCAGGCGATTGAGGGAGAAATAAAGTCCGGCAAATTTTCCGGCGAATTTTCCAACGATAGTTACACGCTCAACACCGTTGCCGATCTGTATGTAAATTATTTAAAAAGCGACAGCACCAATTACCTGCGCAAAAAAAATATCCATACCGAATTTTCGCTGAACGTCAATAACAAAACCAACGAATACAAGATCGCATCCGGGCAATTGAAAATTGAAGATTTGCTTTTTGAAGTGTTTGGAAACGTGCTCAATTCAAATAACGAACCGATCGTAAACATTGGTGTGAAAGGAAAAGATATGGATATTAAATCCGTGCTTTCGCTGATCCCGGCAAAATACAAAGGCAAAATAAATGATTACGAAAGTGATGGCGAATTTTATTTTAATGCTTTGATCCAGGGAAGCCTGGCAAAAGGAAATACGCCGCAGATCACTGCGGATTTTGGAATTAAATCGGCAAACATCAAACAGGTAAAAAATGATATTTCCCTGAAAAATGTAACATTGCAGGGGCATTATTCCAATGGAAATAAAAATACCGGCGAGGTTTCTGTACTTGATCTGATGCAGTTTTCAGCCATCATTAACCAGGGATCTGTAAGCGGTGAGCTGCGAATGAAAAATCTTTCCAATCCTTCTTTTGCCGGAAAAATAATTGCGAATACCACACTGCAGGAAGTGCAGAAATTTATAAAAATCGATACGGTGGAAAGTATCAGCGGTTCCCTGCGGATCAATGCCGAATTTAGCAGTGATGGAAAAGCAACCGGTTCCAATATCTATGAAAATGTAGTGACCTCCGGCGACATGGCCATTACCGATGCAAATGTAAAATTGAAAAATAACCTGCTCAATTTTACCAATATCCAGGGCGATTTTAAATTCAACAACAACGACCTGGTGGTAAATGAATTCAAAGGAAAAGTATCCAGCAGCGATTTCGAATTAAAAGGTTTTTTCAGGAACATCGTGGGATTTGCATTGAAGGATAATGAAAACATTACGGTGGAAGCCACGCTGAATTCCTCCATGATCAATCTCAACGAATTGCTGGCAAACAGGCACGAAGATGTAAAAGAAGTAAAAAAAGACGGTGAGTACATGCTGAAATTTTCGGAGCACATCAATGTGAATTTAAACGCGGAGATCCAGCATTTGCAATTCCGGAAATTTGATGCAAGCAACATTCGCGGTGTGATCAAATTAAAAGATAAAAAAATGGTGCTGGACCCGGTCTCGCTCAATACAATGGGCGGTACAATTACCACCAGCGGGCTCATCGACGGAAGTGATTCTACAAAATTACTCATCACTTGCTTTTCAGATATCAACAAGATCAGCATCGCCAAAATGTTTGAAGAGTTCGAAAATTTCGGACAAACAACCATTACAGATAAAAATATAAAAGGGATTGCCACCGCCAAGATCCAGTTTGCTGCCGTGTTATCGCCTTCATTAAAAATTGATATGGATAAATTGTATGCCGGTATCGACATGAGTATTGATAACGGTGAGCTGGACAATGTGGAATCGATGAAAAGCTTATCGCGCTTCATTGAATTAAAAGAATTGGAAAATATCCGTTTTGCGACACTTAAAAACCAGATCGAGATCAAAAAACAGGTGATCAGCATTCCGAAAATGGAAATAAAATCAAACGCGATCAACCTTTCTTTTTCCGGGACACATACGTTCAATAATGATATCAATTACAAAATTAAATTATCGCTCAACGACCTGCTTTCGAGAAAAGCAAAAGCGGCAAAAAAACAAAATGATGAATTTGGCGAAGTGGCAGATGATGGGTTGGGCCGCACCAATATTTTTATCCTGATGACAGGTAACATCAGTAATCCAGTCATCAAATACGATTCGAAAAGCGCCGTACAAAACGTAAAACAGGATTTGAAAATAGAAAAACAAAACCTGAAAGGAATTTTAAGGGATGAGTTCGGCTTGTTTAAAAAAGATTCGACCTTGAACGATAAAAACAAAGTAAAGCAGGAAGATGCTGCCAAATTTAAGATCAACTGGGAAGAGGCCGATAAAAAAGAAGAGAAAAAAGAATTAAAGAAACCGAAAAAACCGGAAGAAGACGACTACTAAATACCAATTTTTACTAATATACCAATCTGTGTGGATGCTGTGTGTAAATTAGGAAGTGGATTTTTCTTCTGTACTGTCATCCCGGGCCTGACCCGGGATCTGCCAATTAAAAACTATATAACTCACGCAGGCGCGTTGTCCCAACGTGCCAATTTATTTTATGGCATCCTGCCATTGTATTATTGTCGCCACAGATTCACAGATTAAAAAACTGAAAAAAATTTACTCAGATCATTCAAATCGCTTTGCGATTCGGAAAATCTGTGTAATTAATTTGAAAAGAAAAAATCTGTGAATCTGTGGCTTTATTTTTTCTATGAATTCACATTCATTTTACTCTTGCTCCCCGATAAACCTTTATTACCAATCGTTTTACTCGTTTTTTTAACATGCGGATAAAATAAAATTAATCTTCGCACCGCAGATTCCCCAATTTCGCCGCTTTATTACGCTTGCGCGAATATGCCGTTCAAAATAAAATCACTAAATTCGTAACTCTAATAAAAAGACCGATTTAGTGAGTATCTATTCAAAAAAGCAGACCTGGAAATTGTGGTTGTTCATGACGGCAGTTGTGATTGTGGGCGTATCTCTCTGGTACACCAATACGCTTGTGAACAAGATAGCGAAGGAAGAGCGTAAAAAAGTAAAACTCTGGGCGGATGCCATCCAGCGGAAAGTTGGATTGGTAAAATATACCAACGAGCTTTTTAACAAGATCAAAGCAGACGAACGCAAAAAAGTAGAACTCTGGGCCGAAGCAACCAAGCAGCTTTCCATGGATCTTACCGATTACGGATTTGTACTGAAAGTGGTTTCCGATAATACCACTGTGCCCGTAATTCTTGCGGATGAGCACGGTACACCGATCACTTCCCGCAACCTGGATTCCACGAAGGAAAATGACAAAGCCTATTTAAAAATGCAAATGCAGGCCATGCGTGCTGTGCAGGAGCCGATCGAGATCACCATTTATAAAGGACAAAAAAATTATTTATATTATAAAGATTCCCGCCTTTTTTCCGATCTGAAAAATGTACTGGACGATCTGATCAAATCATTTATTTCCGAAGTTGCCGTCAATTCCGCCTCTGTGCCTGTGATCTACACGGATTCCACGCGACAGCATGTGATCGCTTCCGGTAACATCGATTCATTGAGAAGAAATGATACCACCTTCCTGATCAGTCAGATTGCAGTAATGGCTGCGCAAAATCAACCAATAGAAGTAGAGTTTGGAGATGGTGCAAAGAGTTACATTTTTTACCAGGAATCCACCTTGCTCACACAATTAAAATATTATCCATACGTGATGTTTACCATCATCGGGTTGTTTTTACTGATCGCTTATTTATTATTCAGCACGGCGCGTCGCGTTGAGCAAAACCAGGTATGGGTGGGAATGGCAAAAGAAACGGCGCATCAGCTCGGAACGCCGCTTTCGTCGCTGATCGCATGGCTGGAATATTTGCGTTCCAAAGGACTGGATCCGGAAACGGCAAGCGAGATCGAGAAGGATGTAAAACGATTGGAAACCATTACAGAGCGCTTTTCCAAGATCGGATCGGTGCCAAAACTGGACGATGTGGAGGTGACAAAAGTATTGAACGATGCAGTGAATTATATGAAATTGCGTACGTCTAAAAATGTTATTTTTTCTGTTGAAAAAGCTAATTCTGCCGAGATCACCGCACAGCTCAATGTTCCGTTATTTGAATGGGTGATCGAAAACCTGATCCGTAATGCAGTGGATGCAATGAACGGAAACGGTGAGATCAAAATTTCCATTTCCGATCAAACGCAATTTGTGTACATCGATATTGCAGATACCGGAAAAGGAATTCCAAAATCGAAATACAAAACGGTATTTGAGCCGGGATATACTACCAAACAAAGAGGATGGGGACTTGGTTTGTCATTGACAAAACGCATCATCGAAAATTACCATTCCGGAAAAATATTTGTAAAAAGCTCCGAACAGGACAAAGGAACCACGTTCAGGATCGTGCTGAATAAATAATGGCCGGTATTTACATTCATATTCCGTTTTGCAAACAAGCTTGCAATTACTGCGATTTTCATTTCTCCACATCGCTTCAAAACAAGGATGCATTTTTAAAAGCACTCAAAAGAGAGATCGCGCTTCAGCAAGATTATCTGGGAACAAAAAATATTTCCACCATTTATTTCGGAGGTGGAACTCCTTCATTGCTCACACAGGCAGAGCTGCTGGATCTTTTTGAAACGCTCAATAAACATTTTACAATCGATGCAAATGCAGAGATCACACTCGAAGCAAACCCGGATGATCTCACGGAAATAAAAATAAGGGAATTAAAGAGCACGCCTGTGAATAGGTTCAGCATTGGCATTCAGAGCTTTTACGATGAAGATCTAAAGCTGATGAACCGCGCTCATAATTCTGCAGAAGCATTAAACGCCGTAAAATTTGCGCAGGACCAGGGTTTTGAAAATCTCACGATCGACCTGATCTATGGAATGCCGACGTTGACCGAACACAAATGGCGCAATAATTTGCAGATCGCATTTGCGCTGGATGTAAAACATATTTCGGCATATTGCTTAACCGTAGAGCCAAAAACAGCATTGGCGCAGGCTGTAAAAACCGGTAAAATAAAAAATGTGGACGAGCAGCAAAGCGCCGAACAATTTGAGATCATGCTGGAAGGAATGCGTGCCAATGATTTTGTACAATACGAAATTTCTAATTTTTGTAAAGACGGGTTTTATTCACGTCACAACAGCAATTACTGGCTCAAAGAAAAATACCTGGGAGTAGGCCCGTCGGCACATTCCTACAATGGCATCACGCGCCAGTGGAATGTGTCCAACAATGGTCTGTATATTCAATCGCTGGAAAAAAATGAACTGAATTTTGAATCGGAAAACCTAACAATAGCGCAGCGTTACAACGAATATGTACTTACCTCCCTGCGCACCATCTGGGGCACATCGCTGGAGCAGATAAAAAATAATTACGGAGAAAAATTTGCAAAATACTGTTTGCAGGAAGCACAAAAATATATTGCTTCAAATGATCTTTTATTTGAAGAGAATCAATTATTTTTAACAGATAAAGGAAAATTAATTGCCGATAAAATTGCAAGTGATTTATTCGAAGTAGAATAAATTTTTTCACTGCTGTTTTATAAAATCAAACACTTAAAATACATGGTTACAAAAATCACATTCAAAGGAACATCCTACAATCTTGATCTCGATAAACCGATCGATATTTCTATTCCCTTACGCACGGGAAAAGAAAATGTGAATGCATGGTATGCTAAACCGGTTACAATTGAGCCAGTTCGTATGGGCGATTGGGTGGGCGATGTAAAGCAGGGCGGTTCTGTAAATTTCAGGAACATTATGTTCAATCCGCATGGCAACGGTACACACACCGAATGTGTGGGGCACATCAGCAAGGAAGATTACAGCATTAACCAATCTCTGAAAAAATTCTTTTTTATGGCAGAGCTGATCACCATTTTACCGGATGAAACTCCGGAAGGCGATCACATTATTACAAAACAACACATCGAAAACTGCCTGGATGGAAAGCATCCGGAAGCACTCGTCATCCGTACACTTGATAATCACATCTCAAAAATTAACCGGCAATATTCCAACACCAATCCGCCTTACCTGCATCACGAAGCCGCCGAATACATTGATCAGCTGGGAATTGATCATTTACTCATCGATCTGCCATCGGTGGATAAGGAAGTGGATGGCGGGAAACTATTGGCGCATCATGCATTCTGGCAATATCCGCACAATACAAAAACTGCACGCACCATCACCGAAATGATCTATGTTCCCAATACTATTTTTGATGGAACATATTTACTTAACATCCAGATCGCGAGCTTTGAAAATGATGCTTCACCAAGCAAACCGCTGTTGTTTCAGTTGAATAAAGCGCTTTAATAAGTTTAAAGTTTAAAGTTGGAAAGTTCAAAGTTTGCTGTGCGCAGATGCCTTTTGAAAGGTTAATTATGAAAATCGATCATCCTTTTGACTGTCATCCCGGGCCTGACCCGGGATCTGTTAATTAGGGACCAACATGCCATTAGACAAACAAAAAAAATCCCACAACGTGTATGTCGTGGGATTTCTCATAATTAACTGGGTACTAAATCAAAACTAAATTCCTTTAAACTTTTCAACTTTATAACTTACAGCGTCCAGGAAATTCCAACACTTACAGGATATACTTGCGGACCTTCGTCTTTTTTGAACAAACGGTTCAGGCCGTAAGTTGCATACACTGTTACATTGTTATAACCAATACGTGCAATAGCGCTGTAGCTGAACGGATCCATATTAAAATCATCACGTTTTTTGATCTTGTAATGATTGTCGTTTTCATCGTAACGTTGTTTTGATACCGCGTGGATCATATATTCAAACTCAACACCGCCTGCAATGTGAAAATTATTTTTCGGGTTTTTGCTGGTGTTGATCTCCAGCATCAACGGAGCTCTGATGTAGCTAACATTCAGTGTGTTCTTTTTGTATTTTACCGAGTCTGTACTTGCCGACATATACGTACTATCTGCTCTTAATGTAACGTTGTTATCGAATGCATAATGGTTGAAATTAAATCCTACACCGGTAACAATGTTGATGAAGTTTTTATAGATATGAAAATCCTTTTCAAATAAATTAACTCCAAACTGGTACGATTTTGCATAATTCAATTCTAAAAATTTAGCATTATCAGGTGCATTCAGGCTGTTTTTATAATCCATAAAACCATTTACGCCCAGTTCCACACCGTTCCAGTGTTTAAAATCAGAATTGTAATTGCGGATCGAATCTTTTTTGCTGTGTACTTCTGCTTTCTGATCATTATCATCGTCGCCAATGATCATGTATTTTTTTCCGCCCAGTTTAATTTTGGTCGTATCTCTTGCCGTTTCTTCGCCATTACCGCTTTTGCTTTCGCGAACAGATCCTGATCCGGAAATATTTACCGTAGGATCAACCGGGTTGCCTTTGTAGATCACGTCACCAGCGCCGGAAACATCCGCATCGAGGCTTTGTTTCGCATACACCTTTGCACTTCCGGCTCCCGTTGCTTTTACTTTTACTTTATCAGCTTCCAGGTTCGATGCTTTTAAATCACCGGCTCCGGAAACACCTGCATCCAGTAGCTGAGCAGTTCCTTTTAAAGTAACATCGCCAGCACCGCTGATCTGCGCTTTCACTTCGTTTGCTTTCACATCAAGGTTTACATCACCGGCACCGTTGGAAGTGATCGTTAATTTATCGCAGGTAAGCTGGTTATCGGATTTAATATCCGCAGCACCCGATGCATCCAGGCTGGTCAGGTTTTTTACCCCGATCGTGATCGTGATCGTTTTGTCGGTTTTGATGTTACCTTCAGTAGTAACAGTCAGAATCCCGTCTTTTACTTCTGTTTTAATTTGTGCCTGCACATTGTCCGGTGCATCCACTTTTACACTGTTGGCGTCGCTTTGTGAAAGAACGATATCAAAAGAGTCACCGGCTTTAATTCCTGTAAAGTCACCAACGGTTCTTACCTGTTGCGCTTTCACACCAAGTACGGAAATGCATGTTAAAAATAACACCCCGTACATTTTCGATTTGATAGTTTTAGTATTCATAGTTTTTAAGAGTTTTCTTGTTTTTTGAATGTGACGCGCATCTCTTTTAATTAGTTACAAGTGCCTGCTTATTTTTTGCTCTTTTTTGTAAATCCCTTTTCTGGCAATGGTTTGCAATCTTTTTTTTAATGTGATCTGCATTATATAATAATATTACCGGTTCTTAATGCTAAATGAGTATCCGGAACTTTGTACCTTATGTGGTAGATTTAAATGAGATCTTCTCCACCTGGGGGATCGGAATGACGTGTTAATGAAATTTTTTTCAATAAGATAAAACAGTTTTGGTATAAACTTTCGCTTTATTTTTATTGATTTTTTACTTAGCGCGTCATTGCGAGGGCTTTTCGCCCGAAGCAATCCCACACCAGAGTATAAAACCAGAATGAGATTGCTTCGGGCGAAAAGCCCTCGCAATGACGTTCTTAAAGGAACTCTTTTTATGGTACAAAGTTCCGGATACTTATTTAATGCTATTTCTCACAGACTATAAAACTGTTGTGCCAATCCCCATTTCGTTTCGCAAAATAATCATTCGTTTCCGCTTTATGCGAATGCTGTTTATGCCACCAAAGCAGTATTCGAAAAAGGTTACAGATTTACGGTATTTTATTTTTCACGTAACTGCCTGTATAAGCAACTTTTAGCTGCTTTTTTGCATCTTCAGAATGAACTAACAGAACGCTGTTAAAAACCTTTCATTTCAATTTTTATATATCGGGTATTTATAGCATATTTGTAGTAATTGAATTGTGGATAAATCACTCCTAAACACTACATAGCTTTGAAAAAGAATTTACTTGTAACTATTGGCTTGCTATTGTTGTTTAATTTTTGCCTGGATGCTTCTAACCTATACTGGGTGGGAGGTACAGGAGCCTGGAATGATGCATCCCATTGGTCGCTGGTAAGCGGCGGTGCAGGCGGAACGGTAATTCCTGCCGGTAGCGACGATGTTTTTTTTGATGCTCATTCCTTTTCCGATGATAAACAAACGGTGATGCTTACTGTTGATGGTGCTTGTCGCAGCATCAACTGGAGCGGGATTGACAAGAACGTTATTTTTTCTTCGGCACGCGCCCGGACATTGACCGTAAACGGTTCTTATGCCTTATCTCCATTGTTATCAAACGGTTTTAAGGGACAAACGGTTTTTGCAGGTACCACTTCCGGTAATCGCATCAGCACCGCCGGAGTAGCACTGATCGGCAATTGGGTATTTAACGGTACCGGTTCCTGGCTGCTCGCTGATGATGTAAATGCCCCGGCAGCTAATATCAGCCTCGCAAAAGGAACACTCAATACCAACGATAAAAAAATCATCTGTAATAATTTCAGCAGCAACTCTTCTCAAAGTAGGACGCTTAATTTAACTTCTTCCGAGATCCTGATCAACAATGTATGGGATTGCAGTGATGCTTCCAATCTAATACTTTCTGCAGCTTCTTCCCGCATCATGTTTGCCGATTCGCTGGATACGTTCCATTTCAGAAGCGGTGGATTGGCTTACGGTTCAGTATCTGCAGTAGCATCCGGTTGTACACCTTCCGGGACGGCTTGCGCAAACTTTACCATTTCGCTAACCGGAACAAACGTGATTTGTAACGGATTTGCCAACGGAACTGCCAATGCTACAGTAACAGGTGGCTCCGGAACCTTTACTTTTTTCTGGTCACCGGCGCCGGGTACCGGCCAGGGCACACCCAATGTTACCGGGCTGGGAGCAGGTACGTATACGGTAAAAGTAACCGATAGCGTTTCGGGATTATTTTGTTTTTGTTCTATTCAGATTACTGAGCCGGGAGTTCTGTTTGATTTTGAGATCGTGACCACCAAACCACTTTGTAACGGGCAATGCAATGGCTCTTCCGTAGTGGATGCAACCGGTGGTACACCCGGCCCGGGCGGATATAATTATTCATGGACCGGTGGTGCAGGAACCAATGATACGGTTTTGAACTTATGTGCGGGAACGTATACTGTAACGGTGATCGATTCGAGAGGATGTACCGGAAGCACGACCATTTTGGTAGCGCAGCCTGCGGTATTAGCCGTTCCGGGTTCATTTACAAATGTAGTTTGTAACGCCGCCTGTAATGGAACAGCAACAGTAGCTCCTACCGGCGGTACAACGCCTTATGGATATAACTGGACACCGGGAAATCCCACCGGCGACGGAACACCGTCAATTACCGGTTTATGCCCCGGCAGTTACAGTTGCACTGTAACGGATGCGCATTCGTGTATTGCCACATTTACCACCAATATCACACAGCCGCCTATATTAAATTTAGCAGTTTCTCATGCCAATGTGGATTGCGGCAGTGCTTCCACCGGAACAGCAACAGCAACAGTTTCAGGCGGTGTTTCGCCATATACATACGTATGGTCCAACGGTTCCTCGCTTACAACGGCATCCACAACCAACACCATCAGCGGCCTTCCCGCGGGAACCTATATTATTCAGCTGACCGATGCAAACGGCTGTTCAAAAATAGATTCGGTAATTATTACGCAACCCGCAGTATTGCTGGCGTCGGCTACAGGTGTGAACATATCCTGTTTTGGTTTATGCGATGGTACAGCCCATGCAATTGTAACCGGTGGAACACCTGTTTATAATTACAACTGGACGCCCGGAAATCCTATAGGAGATGGTACGCCCAATGTTTCAGGACTTTGTCCGGGAACCTACACGGTTACCGTTGGCGATACCCACGGTTGCTCCGATACCGGAATTGTGGTGATCACACAACCGGCTTTACTGACGGCCAATCCTACCAGCGTTAATGAATTATGTTTTGGTGATTGTAACGGAACAGCTACTGCTGCACCTGCGGGTGGAACAGCGCCGTATAATTACAACTGGACACCCGGAAATCCTCCGGGAGATGGTACTCCAACTATTACCAGCTTGTGTACCGGAACGTACAATGTGGTTGTAACCGATGCGCATGGTTGCGATACCATTCAAACCGTAACCGTTACGCAGCCAACGATCTTAAACGTGGTGATCTCAAAAATGAATGTGACCTGTAATGGCGCCTGCAATGGAAATGCAACGGCAAACCCTTCGGGCGGAACACCGGGTTACAGTTATTCCTGGTCACCGGGAGGCGCTACCACACCAACTATTACCGGCTTGTGCCCGGGAACGTACACCGTTACTGTAAAAGATGCCAACAATTGTATTAAAACAGCAACGGTTACCATTACGCAGCCGAATCCTCTTAATGTTACCATCAACTCCACAACCATAGCCTGTAACGGCGATTGCAATGCTACTGCCGGAGCTACAGTAACGGGCGGTACTGCTACTTTTTCATTCAACTGGCTGCCTGCCGGTCTTTCGGGCGGAACAACCAATACGGTTAGTTCTCTGTGTGCCGGTGTATATACGGTAAACGTAACGGATTTGAATGGTTGTCCGGCAACGGCAAACGTTACCATCAGCCAACCAACGCCATTGACGGTAGTTTCCAGCTCTACGGATGTTACATGTTTTGGCTTGTGCAATGGAACAGCCTCTGTGATTGCCGGTGGCGGAACTCCCGGTTATACGTATTCCTGGGCTCCGGGCGGACAAATAACTCCATCGATTACCGGTTTATGCGCCGGAACATATACAGTAACTGTAAAAGATGCAAACGGCTGTATGCTTACCAACACGGTAATTGTTAATACGCCCACGCAGGTACTCGGAAACCCTGTTGTGGCAAGCAATGTGACGTGTGCAGGCTTGTGTAACGGATCCGCAGCATCCTCCGCAATTGGCGGCTCGGGAGGATATACTTACAATTGGTTGCCCGGAACTCCTGCAGGAGATGGTACACCAACCATTACCGGATTATGCGCAGGCAGTTATACGCTGGTAACCACCGATGGAAATGGCTGCACGAGCAGTCAGCCCGTAATCATTACGCAGCCTGCTGTTTTAAGTGCCCCGATCACCGGATCCACTTCCAGCTGTAACGTATGTAACGGAACAGCAACAGTAACAGCAGCGGGTGGCACGCCTCCGTACAATTATTCATGGGCGCCGGGCGGACAAAGTACACCTACCGCTATCGGGTTATGCCCGAATATGACATATACCGTTACTGTAACTGATGCACACGGTTGTACCGCATCCAGCGTGGTAACGATCATGCAAACGATCACCATCACCATCACCACATCCAATACAACACTGAGCTGTGCCGGTGCATGCGATGGAATTGCTACGGCAAATGCCGGGGGCGGGTTAGCGCCATACAACTATTTATGGGTGGATTCGACTGGAACGGTTTCTACCAGCCAGACAGCAACCGGCTTATGTGCCGGAAGCTACACGGTTACGGTAGTAGATGCCAACGGTTGCTTGAATACAGCGATAGTGGTGTTTACAAATCCACCGGTGCTAAGTGTTTCGGCAACGCATACCAACGCTACCTGTGGTGGTAGCTGTAACGGAACGGCTAACGGAACGGCCAGCGGCGGAAACGGAGCGTTCACTTATTTATGGATGCCGGGCGGACAAACAACTGCAGCGGTTTCGGGCTTATGTGCAGGAACTTATACTTTTACAGCAACGGATGCAGGCGGTTGTTCGGATACAGCTATCGTTACGGTCACTGAGCCAACGTTGGTGCTGGATAACGTGACCATTACAGATGCCAATTGTTTGCTTGCCGATGGAAGCATTACGGTTGCCCCAACCGGCGGCTCCGGGTCATATACTTATGTGTGGTCGGGCCCGGGAGCACTTACCGGGCAAGGTACACCATCGCTGATCAATTTATTACCGGGGGCTTATTCATTAGTGATCACAGACGGTTCCAGCTGTTCTTTCACTTTCAGTTATATATTGAACAATGTGAACGGGCCGAACCTTACTATGGCGCATACAAATGTAACGTGCCACAATGCATGCAACGGAACGGCTACAGTAACGGCAAGCGGTGGAGCAGGCGGTTATTTATACAACTGGACTCCCGGAAATCCAACCGGCGATGGAACAAATGCAGTTATTTCCCTGTGCGGAACAACAACTTACACCATCACGGTAACGGATGTTGCAGGCTGTATCAGGCTGGATACCGCAACAGTGAATAACCCTACACTGATCTCACCAAATCCGGTTGTGGTAAATGAAAGCTGCGGCGGATCCTGTAACGGAAGCATTACGTTGAATACAACCGGCGGTACACCGGGCTATAGTTATGCATGGTCACCGGGTGGAGCAACTACTCCAACCATTTCCGGTTTGTGCGCAGGTTCTTATACGGTAATTGTTACGGATACAAACGGTTGTGATTCTACACTGATCATCACGATCACAGCGCCACCAATGCTTGTGGTAACATTGTCATCTACCAATGTGCGCTGTGCCTTTAACTGCGACGGAACAGCAACGGCAACGCCTTCGGGCGGCTCCGGATCGGGTTATAGCTACAGCTGGACCAATCAGCCGCCTGCGATTGTATTACCAAACATTGTAAATCTTTGTCCGAACCAATACATTGTTACACTTACAGATGGTAACGGTTGTACTGCAAAAGACACAGTAAACATCACAGAACCGCCGCCGCTTTTTGCATCTACCAGCCAGGTAAATGCATCCTGTAATGGCGTCTGCGATGGAATTGCTATCGTTACAGCAACCGGTGGAACAATCCCTTACGGATATTCCTGGTCGCCGGGAGCCATCAGCAATGATACGGCTTCCGGATTGTGTGCCGGGAGCTACAACCCGGTGGTGACCGATGCAAATGGTTGTGCATCCACGCCGCCTCCGGTAGTGATCACACAGCCGGGAGCTATTGTACCGGCAGTAACAACAACAAATTCGACTTGTAACAGCGCCTGTAACGGAACGGCTACAGCAGCACCTACTGGTGGAACTGCACCGTATACTTACAACTGGTCGCCGGGAGTCATTACCGGGCAGGGCACGCCAAACGCCACTGCATTGTGTGCGGGTGCGTATGTGCTTACGATCACCGATTCACTGGGTTGTGCGCGCAATCAAAACATAACGCTGATTGATCCGCCGACATTGAATGCAAACCCAACAAGTACAAGCCCAACCTGTAACAACAGCTGTAACGGAACGGTAACAGCTACGCCGGTTGGCGGAACTGCAGGATATACTTATTCATGGTCGCCGGGAGCGGCAATTACACCAATAGTAAGCGGACTTTGCCCTGCAACCTATACGGTAATAGTAACTGACACAAAAAATTGTAAGGACACACAAACGGTTGTTGTTGCAAATCCGCCGCAGTTAAGCATTGTTTCGGGAAGTACACCGGCCAATTGCGGTGTTTGTAACGGTTCCATCACCATTTCGCCGATCACGGGACAAACGCCTTATACCTACGTATGGTCGCCTGCGGTAACCGGCCAGGGCACGCCAAACGGAACCAACATTTGTGCAGGATTATACAACATCACGGTAACGGATGCAAATGGTTGTGATTCCACATTTATTATTCCGATGAACAACTCCGGTGGTGTAACCGGAGAAACAGTATCTACGATAGATGTATCGTGTAATAGTTTTTGCAACGGTTCGGGATCGGTAGTTCCGATAGGTGGTGTAGCGCCATTCAATTTTTTATGGAACAACGGCCCGCCGCCAACAGCAAATGATACGGCAACAAGCTTATGCGCCGGAAATTATTTTGTGCAGATCACCGATTCCAATACTTGTATTCACTTTAGCCCGGTAACGATCAACCAACCGGCTCCGATCCTGTCCAATGCCAGCATTACCAGTGCGATCTGCAGCAATGTGTGCACCGGTGCCATTTCGCTTGCAACAACAGGTGGCACGCCGGGTTATACGTATGTATGGACGCCCGGAGCGATTACGGGACAAGGCACAGCAAACGTTACAGGATTATGTCCGGGTACGTATACGGTAGTCATTACGGATGCGCACCTGTGTACAAAAACAGATTCGTTTACGGTCACACAATCGGCGCCATTGGCTGCCACGATCGGCTCAACGAATATTTCGTGTTCGAATGTTTGCAACGGAACAGCGCATGTAACAATTACATCAGGTACGGCACCATATAACATTCAATGGAACGATGCTGCCGGACAAACAAACGATACTGCAACGGCATTGTGCGCCGGAAATTATTCGGTAACGATCACCGATGCAAATGGCTGCTCTGTTACATTAAATACAACCATTACTGCAACTCCGCCGGTAGCTGCCAATCCTGTGATCACGGATGCAACCTGCGGTGTGTGCAACGGTTCGGCAGTATTAACGCCAAGCGGTGGTGCAGCACCATACAATTATTTATGGAGCAATGGACAAACCACAGCAACTGCCACCAACTTATGTTCCGGTTTATACACGGTAAACATTACGGATGCGAACGGTTGTGTAAACAGTGCTGCAATTCCTGTAAACAATACAAGCGGGCCAACCGGCATTGCGATCACAGCTACCAACGTTACCTGCAACGGTAGTGCTAACGGAGCTGTTACAGGCGTAACGCCAAGCGGTGGAACTCCTCCGTATACTTATTTTTGGATTGCGGGCGGACAAACCACAGCAACATTGAGCGGCTTGTCTGCAGGTATTTATTTTGTGGAGGTAACCGATTCCAGCGGTTGTTCGCGCCTGGATTCTGTTACTATTACACAACCAGCTGCGATTCTCGCCAATCAAACGATCACTGCTGCTGCATGCGGCGTATGTGACGGAACAATTACGATTGCACCATCGGGCGGAATGGCACCGTATACGATATTGTGGAATACCGGTTCAACTGCATTGACATTAACAAATTTATGCGCGGGTATTTATTCCGTACAGATCACGGATGCCAATGGTTGTGTGGTAAATGTAGTGATCCCGTTGAGCAATTTCAACGCATCTTCGCTTGCCATTACGTCCACTAATATTAGCTGTAACGCTTTCTGCAATGGAACTGCAACGGTAGTAGCCACGGGCGGTACAGCACCATACGCTTATTCCTGGAACGATTTAGGATTGCAAACCACACCGGTTGCAACAGCATTGTGTGCCGGAAATTATGCGGTAGAAGTAACGGGTGCCAACGGTTGTGTGGCAGTGGGAACAGTTTCGTTAACGCAACCAACACCAATTGTGTTCAGTCTTGTAAATGCAACCAATCCATTGTGTAACGGAGATACATCGGGCACCATCACGGTAATTCCATCGGGCGGTACATTAGCATATTCATACGCATGGACACCATCCGGCGGAAGCGGCTTAACGGCAACCGGCCTGACTGCAAATACCTATACTGTTACGGTTACGGATGGCAATGGTTGTACGGCAACACAATCAACGGTGCTTTCGCAAACCACTGCATTAACGATCAGCAGCACGTCTGTGAATCCAAGCTGTAATACTATTGCTGACGGTTCGATCGATGTGACGGTAGGTGGCGGAACATCCACGTACAGCTATCAATGGAGTGGCGGATCAACAGCAATTACGGAAGATCTGAGCGGAATATTGGGGGGAACATATACGGTGAATGTAACCGATGGAAATGGTTGTACGGTTTCAGATACTACGGTGCTGACACCAAGCCAGTCGGTGATTGCCGCTGCTGGCAATGATACCAGCTTCTGCCAGAATGGTTCGATCGTGCTGAATGCATCGGGAAGTGTGAACGGAGTGAATTACCAATGGTTTGAAATACCTGCAAATACCAGCGTTGGAAATACTTCTAACGTTTCGGTGGCGCCGCCAATTGGTATAACGGATTATTACGTGATGGTGGATAATGGAACCGGCTGTACGGATAATGATACAATTACGGTGATCTCCAATGCATTGCCAACAGCGAGTGCCGGACCGGATGTATCGATCGTGATCGCGCAAAGCACACCGATCGGCGGAAGCCCGACTACGACTGCCTCAGGAGCAACTGCGATGTGGACACCGTTGCCGGGATTGGATAATGCAACAGCATTTAACCCGATCGCAACGCCTGTAACCACTACGCTTTATACGGTAACGATCACATCGGCGCAAGGCTGTATTGCTTCGGATTCGGTACTGGTAACGGTATTGCCTACGATCAAAATCCCGGATGGAATTTCTCCGAATAATGATGGTGACAATGATGAATGGCTGATCGATGGAATAGAAATGTTCCCGAACTGTACTGTTGAGGTGTATAACCGCTGGGGCGAATTGCTATTCCAGTCGCCGGGCTACAAAGAGCACTGGAAAGGCGTTTACAAAGGAAAAGACCTGCCTGTGGGAACGTATTATTACATCATCGATCTTGGAGACCCTTTGTTTCCGGATGCTTACACAGGCCCGATCACAATATTGCGCTAACATTTTATGTTGCAAACCAGGAGATAAAATGTGTGTGAAAAAAGAATTTTAAAAAATTACAAGGTGAAAAAAATAATAGCGATACTCTTATTTATTGCAGCTGTAGCGGATCTGCGGGCACAGCAATTGCCGCTTTACAGCAATTACATGCTGAATGATTATCCGATGAACCCGGCGATCGGCGGCAGCCATCCGTATTTTGAGGCGATGTCGAATAACCGTTACCAGTGGATCGGGATCACGGATGCGCCACGTACGTATATGCTGAGTGTGAACGGGCCTACAAAAAATCAGAATGTGGGATTGGGTGGTTTGTTGTTTACGGATATTGTTGGCCCGACAAGACGCACAGGTTTGTATTTATCATACGCCTATCATTTAAAGCTGTCGCAAAAAGTACGTTTATCCTTAGGACTTTCGGGCGGTATTTTACAATTTATGGTGGATGGTTCTAAAATTACGCTGCACGATCCGCACGACAATGTGATCAGCAGCGGTGTGGAATCGGTGTTGATCCCTGATTTTGGCGCAGGTGTTTATGCGTATTCTACGGATCACAAATGGTACATCGGCGCAAGCGTTCCGCAGGTCACACAAAACCGCATTAAATTTTACGATTATACCAACACCGGTTTGAGCAGGCTGGCAACACATTATTATGTAACGGCCGGTTACCAGTTTTACCTCGGCAATGATTTTAAAGTGGAGCCTTCCACCTGTGTAAAATTTGTAAGCCCGGCACCGGTACAATTTGATATTGGATTGCGTGCCATCTACAAAGATAAATTATGGCTGGGCGGCGCTTTCCGTTACCTGGATGCAATGTCGGCGATGATTGGTTACACGCTGCAGGAAAACATTACGTTTGCCTATTCGTATGATTTTACAACCACGGCTATTAAAAAATACAGCACGGGAACGCACGAAATCATGATCGGAATTAAATTTCACAAAACGCCGGAAAGAGGAAGCTCAGCTAAAATGCAATAAGTTTTTTTGGTTCAAAGTTCAAGGTTCAAGGTTAGCTTTGCGCAGATGCCAGACTTGCAATACTGTGGATGTTCAACCTTTAAATATAGAAACAAACACAGCAAAACTTTGAACTTTGAACCTTGAACTTTTTAAAAGTTAATATGAAAAAATACTTACTATTTATTACTCTTATCTTTCTTTTGAATAAAATCACCGCTCAACCTTTCGCGGATGTGGTAAGTGCCAGTTACCAAACGTTTTCATCACCTTATAAATCAGAACAAAATTCGCGGCAGCAAAAAAATAAAACCGACGATTATGTTCTGAATTTTTTTCTACCGAAAGTATTTAAAAACGGAAATACATTGTTGATCCGGCTGAACACTGAAACGATTAATTCCACTACTTCTCCCGATTCATCCTATTCGTACCGGCTTTCCGCGATCTCGCTTCCATTGGGATTTAAGTTTGTGACAAAAAATAAAAAATGGGAAACGATCCTGATCGGCATTCCGAAAATCGCTTGTGATTTCAGAAGTAAGATCAACGATAAGGATTACCAGTTAGGCGGAATTTTTCTGCAGCAATATGTGCGCAACGACAATTTAAAATTTAAGCTGGGCTTGTATTACAACCGTGAAGCGTTCGGTAATTTTTTTATGCCGCTGGTGGGGCTCGACTGGAAAGTGAATGATCGTTTGTATTTTTACGGTATAATCCCCTCCAATTACTGGGCGGAATATACGATCATGAAATATAAATTGTATACCGGATTAAACTTTAAATCATTCACACGATCATTCCGCTTATCTGGAGCAAATAACTACGATTACGTGCGTTATAACGAAGAGGAATTAAAAATATTTGTTAACTGGTTTGTGTACAAAAAGATTATGCTGTTCGCGGAAGCGGGTTATACGCTGGGAAAAAATCCATGGCAATACACGTACAATACAAAAAACACGACGGATGTAAACCCTGTGTACACACCAATGAAAAGTTATGCTTTGTTCAATGTAGGCATAGCATACCGCATCCGTTTCGATTTTGATAAAAAGGAATTATGAGCAGGAAAAAAAGAATCGTCTATACGCTGATCGCTGTACTTATTTTTATACAGCTGTTTCAACCAACCGAAAATGCAGGGATTGGAGAGGGAGAGAACAGTATTACCGCTTCTGCAGAAATTTCGCAGATCTTAAAAACATCCTGTTACGATTGCCATTCCGACCATACGGATTACCCCTGGTACACGCACATTCAGCCGGTTGGCTGGTGGCTCAATCATCATGTAAATGAAGGAAAACATGAGCTGAATTTTTCCGAATTTAAAACCTATCCACTCAAACGCAAGCTGCATAAACTGAAAGAGATCAGGGAACAGATCACCGAAGGCGAAATGCCGATGAGTTCCTATACCTGGATCCATACGGATGCGCCACTTACTGAAGAGCAAAAAACAAAATTGCTGAACTGGGTACAGGAAATGACCACCACATTGACTGATACAGTAGCTAGTCTTTAGTAAGTAGTCATTAGGCTGTGTGGAAAAAATAGCTGGTCTTTAGTAATTAGTCTTTAGATTGTTTGCAAAAATACATCCGATCTCCGCGAAGCAATAACATACAGTAACTACCCAGCCTCCACGTTCTCCGCGCCTTTGCGAGAAACCACACACAGAAACATACAGCCTTTGCGAACTTTGCGTCTTTGTGAGAAAATATATCCAGCCTCTGCGGGAGAACCACCCGGCACACGCCCACCTCCGCTTTCTCCGAGCCTCTGCGAGAAACCACACACGGAAATCCTGCGAGAAATTCCTCTCTTTTCTAACCACATTTTTTCGTATATTTACACTACCAAAAAATCAACAATAAAAGGGTAGGAGAGAAGAAAAATGAGCATCACCAAGGAACAAGTATTAGAAGCATTAAAAAATGTAGATGATCCGGATCTGAAAAAAGACCTGGTAACATTAGGCATGATAAAAGACCTGGAAGTAAACGGCAAAAATGTAAATTTTACCGTTGTACTTACAACTCCTGCCTGCCCGATGAAAGAAATGATCCATAAAGCCTGTGTAAATGCAGTATTGCATTTTGTGGATAAGGAAGCGATCGTAAAAGTTCACATGACAGCCGATGTAACCGGAGGAAAAAAATCCGGGCCGATGCTGCCGAAAGTAAAAAACATTATTGCCGTAGCCTCCGGAAAAGGCGGAGTTGGTAAATCAACTGTTGCTTCCAACCTGGCGGTAGCGCTGGCAAAACAAGGTGCCTCCGTAGGTTTGGTTGATGCCGATATTTACGGGCCGTCGCAAACCATTATGTTTGACGTAGTGCACGAAAAGCCCATGATCAAAGTGATTGACGGCGTTAACAAAATTATTCCCGTTGAAAGTTACGGCGTAAAATTATTATCCATCGGCTTTTTTGCAGACACTTCACAAGCCATCGTATGGCGCGGGCCAATGGCTGTAAAAGCGCTTACACAAATGTTTTCGGATGCCGATTGGGGCGAACTGGATTACATGATCATCGATCTTCCTCCGGGAACGGGTGATATTCACTTGTCGCTGGTAGGTGCTATTCCGTTGAACGGCGTGGTGATCGTGAGCACACCGCAAAATGTGGCGCTTGCCGATGCACAAAAAGGAGTAGGCATGTTCCAGATCCCGTCCATCAATGTGCCGGTATTGGGCATTGTGGAAAATATGGCTTATTTTACACCGGCTGAGCTTCCGGATAATAAATATTATATCTTTGGTAAGGACGGCGCAAAAATGCTGGCAGAAAAGCTGGGTGTGCCACTACTGGGAGAAATTCCACTGGTGCAAAGCATTTGTGAAGCGGGTGATGCAGGCCGCCCCGCAGTAATGCAGGACAATACGCCGCAGGCATTGGCTTTCATGGAAATGGCGAGCAATGTAGCGCAACAGGTATCCATTGTAAATGCAACAAGAAAACAAGCGGAATTAGTTCCGAATTAAATAAAATTCAGAAACAAAATAGTATTATGAATGATTTAGTAAAAAGAGTGGAAGATGCGTTGGAACAGATCAGGCCGTATTTACAGGCCGATGGTGGGAATGTGTCATTGGTGGAAATTACAGAAGAGCATGTTGTAAAACTGGAATTGCAGGGTGCTTGTAAATCGTGCTCGATGAGCATGATGACACTGAAAGCGGGGATCGAAGAAACGATCAAACGCTCGGTGCCGGAAATAACAGCAGTGGAAGCGGTAAATTTAGCAATAGCCTGATACAGATAACGAACAGGAACGTCCTTCGACAAGCTCAGGATGACTACGAATCTGTGTGTATTCCAAATGTGATTAATCTGTGTACAATTAAAATGTATGCAGGATCAGATTCCCCTCTTGAGAGGGGTTAGGGGTGTGTTCTTAAAATAGTAACGAATTATAAAATGTAAATCGAAAATAAAAATAATGACAACAAAAACTACCTTATTTCTATCCCTTCTTTCCACATTTTTAATTTCGTCCTGCACTCCCGAACTGGATGTTCCAAAACCAAAAGCCGGTAATGCCAATTTTACCAAAACAATTGCCGTCGGCGGCGATTTTATGGCCGGTTACCAGGATGGCGCCTTGTACCAGAAAGGACAAAAATATTGTATCCCTGCCTTGCTTGCCGAACAATTTAAACTGGTTGGCGGCACCGCTTTTAACCAGGTAATGATGCCCGATGACAGAGGATTGGGATTGAATGATAAAACCTGGGAAAGCCTTTACATCACGGCAAGCCATTTAGGTTATAAAACCGATTGCCAGGGCGTTTCTTCTTTATTTCCGTTACGCAGCACTGTTTCCGGATCGGCTGCCGTTCCTTATCTGAGCGGATTAGCGGGCAACAGTATCCAGAATTTTGCAGTGCCGTATGCAAACATTGCGGATTATTTTAATCCGGCTTTTGGAGATCTTTCTTCGGCTGCAGCACAAAAAAATCCATTCTATAACCGCATTGCCAGCACACCCGGAACATCCACTGTTTTTTCGGATGCGAAAGAGCAGAATGCTACTTTTTTTACAGCCTGGGTTGGTATGGAAGACATTTTTAATTTCGCGGCAAGCGGTGGTACCAGTGCACCGATCCCATCTTCTTCCGCATTCTCGATGTATCTTGATTCGTTGTTACAAGGACTTACCGTTAACGGCGCAAAAGGTGTGATCGCCAACATTCCTGATTTCCGGAATTTTCCTTATTACACATTGGTGGCCTGGGACAATGCCGACATCACGCAATCACAAGCGGATGATCTGAACAATGTATACCAACCGGCAGGCTTGACACAAATTAATTTTCATGCAGGCCGCAACGGTTTTGTGATCGACGATGTAAATGCAAACGGTGGTTTCCGCCAGCTGCACAGTGGCGAATACATTACACTTTCCACTCCTGTAGATTCGATGAAATGCCAGCAGTACGGCTTGCTCGTGAATACCATCAACGACCGTTATGTACTCGACAGTGAAGAAGTATACGCCATTGATGCTGCCATCAGCAGTTACAATTCGGTGATCGCGCAAAAAGCAGCGCAATATAATTTAGCGCTGGTAGATATGCATTCGTTTATGGCAAGCGTTAAAACCGGAATTATCTGGGACGGTGCGGATTTTAATGCCGAATTTGTTACCGGTGGTTTCCTGAGCCTGGATGGTTATCATCCCAATCAAAAAGGATACGCGCTGATCGCGAATGAATTTATAAAAGCCATCAACAACAAATACAGCTCGGTGATTCCTACGGTTAATTGTATGGAATGTAACGGCGTGTTGTTTCCGTAGAAAATTTAACCGCAAAAGAAAACAAACCGGTGAACTATTTCTAAACAACAGATCCCGGGTCAGGCCCGGGATAACAGGGTTACGAGAGATTAGCGTCCCATTTATCATACCGCATTTTGGACTTGACTTCTTTGCGGCCTTTGCGCCTTCTCCGCGTCCTCTGCGGTAAAACACACAGCATTACACAGCAAACTTTGAACTTTCAAACTTTAAACTTTGAACTATTCCTTCACAAGTTTCTTCGTCACTCTCTTTCCATCCACCAGCAGCGTTACAAAATAAATCCCGCTTTTTAAATCAGCAATGGAGATCTCGTTTTTATTAGTTGTGATTTGGTACCCTCCAACTTTTTCACCCAGCACATTGTAAATTTCCACTACCGGATTTTTTGTATCCGTTGTGATTGTTAAAACATCTGTTGCAGGATTCGGATACATTTCAAACACTGTTTCATTTGCAAATTCAACTTCGCCGGTGGTTAACAGCGTACCCATTTTCATTCCGTTGCCAAAGCTGGTTACCCACATTTCAGTAGTATTATACGGGTTAAAAAATACGCGCTCCGGTTGACGGAAAGGATAATTTCCTACAAGGGAAATGGTCGGACTTGTAGCATTGATGTCAGCACTTCTCCACAAGCCCTGCGTTTCTGTTGTGATATACAATTCATTTGCATTGTTTGGATTGAAGGTGCAGGAAGTTACCCTGTCGAGCGATGTGCCTGTTAATTTGGTCCAGCTGGTTCCCCTGTTTGTTGTTCTGTATAAACCACCCAAGCCATTGGGTGGGCCGCCCCAACCGCTGAAAACACAAACATACCAGGTGTTTTGCGTGGCATCATTCGGATCTATCACCACATCTTTTGTCCAGTAATGCATACCCGCATCCGAAACATCCGCCCAGGAGTTGCCTACCGGATCATAAATAAAAACGCCGGAACTGGCAGTAAATGCGCTGCTTCCATCGCGTCTGCCGGAATAGGTTGCCACTAATTTTCCATCGTTCAATACCACCAGGCTTGCCGGATGTCCTTCTGTACGCGGCGGAGCAGGTAATTGCGTCCAGGTGGAGCTTCCCAGTGCCGATAAATTATTACAGCGATACACACCGCCAACGCCCCCTCCATAATTGATCACGCTTGCGTAACCGCGGTTTGAATTGGAAGGATCCAGCGCCACCCAAAAAACAGAATGCCCGAACGTGTGCATGTTCAGCCAGGTTGCGCCATTATCATCCGAATAAAGCAATTTGCCATTTGCATCCGCTGCATCCAGCTGTGCATCCTGCAAGCGCGTGCTCTGGTACATATCGTGGATGTTGGAAGTACCCATGTACAATCTTCCTGTTGTACTTTTCGCAAGCCTGTAGCTGGAGTTGGCAGTTGTACCTGTATAATTATACGACCAGCTGTTTCCGGCGTCGGTGCTGCGGATCCCGCGAATGTCGGAATAGCAGGCCCACATATTATTTGCATCCGGCCAGTTCACCTGCCAACAGGTAGTATTTTCTAAACCAATACTGGTATAGCTTTGATTAGGCGGTGTTGCTGCATTCGCCGGATGCTGCCCGCTTGTATTCACATACGCCTGCTGCCAGGTTGCGCCGCCGTCAATTGTTTTATGACAAAATCCGAAATCACCGAAAATAACTTCCTGTGAATTGGTTGCAGATACATCAAATCCAAACGGACATTCGCCGTAACTCCAGCCGCGATCACCACCCTGGCCGCTCCAGCCGGTAATTATATTCTGATTGGATGCCGTTAAAAATGTATGGTTCCACATGCCGCCTGCATTGGTGGTTTTCATAATGATCGGTTCCGAATTATCATTGCTCCCCGCTAGATATACCGTATTCAGGTCGTTTTGTGCCATATCAATAAACATTGGGAAATCAGAGCTTAAATTAATTCCCGTTGTTTTCAGCACCCATGCAGTAGAAGATGAATAATCACAGGAATAGATTCCGGTACAAAAGCCATAATAATCGGAACCCTGTAAACCCACATAAATATCAGCAGCATTGCCTGTGAGGCAATAAAAACGTACCACGCCACCAACTTTAGCAGCTGTAAAGCTCCAGATCCTGTCGGAAGATGGAATTCCGGTCAAGGCTGCAATTGTCCAGGTGGTGCCGAAATTAGTAGAAACCAGCACGCCATCGTTGGTTCCGACATAAATATTATTGGAATCAAATAAAACGCCGCCTACCACATTTCCTGCGCCGCCGTCCACGGCAGTGTGGAACTGTGTAAACGTAACGCCACTGTTACCCGAAAAATAAATGGCGCCATACGTGGAAATAATAATCCGGCTTGGGTTGTTATAATCTACATCAATAGTAACTACGTCTTCGCTTGCATCCGGATTTCCGCTGAGCGCGGTCCAGTTAAAACCATTGTCATTACTTTTTACGGGTGTACCCACATCGTTGATATAACTGATCGAGTAGAGCAGGTGAGGAGTGGCGGTAAAACACACTTTCGAATTGTGCCCGCCTGTAAACTGTTGAAAATTTACTTGTGAATAGGTTTGTCCAAAATCGACGCTGTGAAAAAGCTCACTCATATCACAGGAAATGTAATATTCATTGCCGTTACCCGGATTAATGCTCGGTGAAAACAAAGCACCGCCTCCGCCAATTCCGCGGGCATTCCAGCTGGCGGGTTGTGAAAAAACAGATGTTGCAAACGTGAGAAGTATGAATAAAGTGTACAGCTTTTTCATGAGGATGTTTTTTGGTTGTAGCTAATTTAAAACAAAAATCTTGCGATGCCAATTTGTTTTAGATTTTGCATTAGTAAAATGTAGTTTTTTGTTTGAATCCTTAGAAGTATAAAATCGAATGCTGCTTCATTTCATTCTCTTTTCTTTTTGTCTTGAAACAAAAAGAAACAAAAAATTCAAGAACAAGCCATCGGTCCTACACACCACCTGACGCGTCCCCGCTACTTGTTCTGGCCACCGCGCCCTTCTGAATTTCTTTTTCGTACTCCCTTCGGATCGGGGTGAATTAAAATCATGCTCCGCTTCTCAAACATTCTGCTGCCAATTTAAAAAAAACAATAGGATACTCATTCTGCAGACTATTTCGGCCTGTTCAGTAATAGCGGGAATAAGCGCCAGAAAAGTCATAGTTACGAAGTGACCAACCGTATGCGCGAAATTAACCGCGGTTTTCCTGTAGCGGCAGCGGAAGGAAAAATTACCTTACAGGCAGAAAAGGTTTTTGTTACTTTTTGCCTTCAAAAAGTAAAAGGTAGAGGTAAACCTATATTTTTTTAATGCAAGATTTTGTTTAAATGATTTCTAAGGTTTTGGAAATAAAAAAGGCTCAACACTGTTGAGCCTTTTCCTTGTTTCAAAAAATAAATTACTGAATGATCAGCTTGTTTGTATAACGTTTGTTATCCGCTGTAACACTTATAAAATACATTCCGCTTTTTAAGCCATCGCGGTTGATCGTTAATTGATTGCTGGCGGTAGTGTATGAACGGATCATGTTTCCGGTCATGTCGTAGATCGCGATCACCGCTTCTTTGTTGTTTAATTTTTCAATATCCACGGTAATATTATCTGTTGCAGGATTTGGATACACGTTGATGCGGTTGGCTGCATAAAGCTCGTGAATCCCTACGGTGCAGGTCATCGGGTAAGAGAACATACAAGCCGCTGTTGTATCGCCGCCGTTGCTCAGGTAAACCAGGCCGGTAAAGCCTGCTGCGCTGTTGATCGTAGTTGGAATGGTATGCACCACCGTATCTCCCGCTAATTGTGCAAATAAATAAAATTGTCCGTCGATATTTCCAACAGTATCGCCTGTTGCGTTCACCACTTGTACCACCGGGTAATTCACCTGCAGGGTATCGCCGTTGTAAATAGTTACATTCATTTCATGCGTGGTGGAATCAACAGTAATGCCGAGGATACAAAAATTGCCGCAGTTCAGATTTTGCGCTTTTGTTGCCATAAAAGCAAAACAGAAACTACAAAGGAGTAGAAGTTTTTTCATACGTATTTTAAAATTTTACGTAAAGATAAGGAAAGTTTCGGTTTTGAAATTTCAGCGCAAATTTGCCGCAATGTGAACATATTCAGGGGCTTTTCTTCTACCGGCCAGCTCCGGCTTGCAATAACCAAATGCAAGGAGGTCGTCCCTGTAAGCCTCGGCAACAAGGTCTATTGAGCGCTGACTGTAAAAATGCAGATAATCTGTATTTTCCCGACTTTGGTTCAAATGCAACAGGTCGGCATCAAGCCCAAACATATCGAATAATTTTTTCATGCTGGCACCAAGCATTTCAAATTTCCCGATGTAATCCATCAGGCATTTCCCCTCTTCATCATAAAAAAATTCTTTTTGCAAATGAAAATCCTCATGGATGCGCCACTCAATAAATTCATCAAAGCTGTTCATACTTTTTAACAGCTCATGCTGATGGTGTTCTTTTGTTTTCAAGATATAAGAATACATGGAAACCTGCCAGTCCCATGGATCGCGCACAAAACCAAATTTAAAATACTTGCTGAACAATTCATACTGTAAATTTTTTTTCAGATCAGCAGCTGTAATGTGCGGCGAAAATTCAGAAGAATAAACCGGAGGATAAGCGTTGGTAAGGAATGCCAACTGATCTTTCAGGCCCGACTTCCAAAATGTTTTATTATCGTAACGGCGGAGCGCATACTCAATACTGGTGCCCGCTACTTTATAATTGTGAATGAAAATTAATTTTTTTGAATGTGAAATAACTGTCATAGAAAGATCTTAAAATAAATTTTACAGATAAAATTTTTATAAAGATCATACATGAAACATGTATTAAAAACTGAAATAGAAGTACTCTGCTATTTCATAGAAGAACATGCTCATTTTGTCTTTATCCGCTCGTATGACAACGGATAAAGACAGTGGTTTAAACGGAGGGAATTATTTTTGTGTGGAAAATTTACACACTTATTATTAAATGAGTATTCGAAACTTATATTCACAAAAAGGAATTATTTTTAAAAACGTCATTGCGAGGGCTTTTCGCCCGAAGCAATCTCACACCAGTATATAAATCTAGAATGAGATTGCTTCGGGCGAAAAGCCCTCGCAATGACAAGTTGATTAAAAAAGTCAATAAAATAACGGCGGATCTACAATATAAACTTTCGGCAATTATTATTGTTTCACAAATTTCTGACGGCTTATTTTATTTCCGCATTTTACTTCGATCGTGTAAACACCGGCTGCCAGGTTTGCTACATTTACAAAGGATTGTAAGCGGTTTGTCGTTTCCACGATTTTATTTTCACCCAGCAAATTATAAATGCGGATCTCTGTTTTTGCAGTGCTTGCCGGAACGTATACCATCAGCTGGTCCGAAGCGGGATTTGGATAAATACTTACCGGTAACAAATCAGTATTTGCCAATCCTGTGCTTACGCCCGGCAACACCGTTACCACTTTTATATCTTCCACGCTATCGGTCAGATCGTTTTTTACCAGCAAACGCACATTGTAATTTCCAGCAATAAGCCCGGTTGTATTCCACATCCCAAGCACATTGTGGCGGATCTCTATCGTGGAATCGATCACAATTGGTGTCCATGCCGGATCGCCCTGCAGCTGGTAATACAAGCTATAGCTGCCATAATCCATCCAGCTTCCCGCAGGTCCCTGATCGATCCAGGCAGAGCCGCGTACCGGTACAATCGAGTCGGCATGCGTAGTTGCAGGCGATTCAATATTTTCCAGCCACATGATGCTGCCATCAAACGGAGTGGGATCGGTTGGTTGCGTATTTTGCACCGAGATCATTAAACTGGTGCCAATAGACGAAACCGGCGCAAATGGTAAATCGCTGTACGACAGAATAAAAATGCCGGTCCGCTCACTCCGCGCTGTCGAGTATATCGTAACACCGGAGCCAAAGATCACACTTGTATCCGTTGCCCAGAAATAACCACCCGAGCCGTCCAGTAAAAATTGCTGCGAATAAATGCTTGCTTTTTGCTGTGTTCCCACTTCGCCCACCGTGCAATTGGTAATGTTAAGCTGCGACGAATCAAATACATACAAATTCCAGGTTTGCACAAAGCTATTGAGTAGGTGTAAATTCCTGTCGGAGAGCGGAATCACCACATTCGGATAAAATGTATTATCAAAAATACCATTCGCTGTGGCCGTATCGCCATACTGGAACCACGTTCCGATGGCCCGGATATTGGAATTGGAAATGGTCACATTGGAGCCGTTTACCGGCATCATCGCCCACCAAACCGTATGGCAGCTATCCACATTTACGTTGTATTGAATGCCGCTCACACCCGGAACGGTATTGTTGAAGGCATAGTTCATCACTGTATCGCCTTGCGGAAATGCATAATTGATCACCGCAGTATTCGGCAGCTGGTGCCACAATAAAAGTGTATCCACGTTGCTGAACGCAGATGTGCTGCTATCGTCCAGGATGTATTCGCCGCCTAGGTTCAGGCCATGGATCTGGATCGTAGCATGCCCGTATAAACCGGCTGTGGTCCAGTCGGCCTGATGAACACTTTCCATTCCTACCGCTCCGGAATCACCAACCACTAAGCTGTGCTGCACGCCGCTGTAATTGAACGAACAATTATTAAAGTATGCCAATCCGTTTTGCACCACGATCAGCGAGCGCTGGTAAAAATAAGTTTGCGGAAAAGTCAGTGAAGAATTAAGGCCCAGCAATCGTCCGTGTTCAAACAGATATACATCGCCATAATTGGTTGCGGTAGCATTATAAAAGATCAGCACGCCATCGTTAAAAACGAAGATCGGTCCGGTATGGTTATACGTTCCCGTGATCACCAGTGTATCGTGTGGCACAACGCCAACATACACCGTGTCCAGCGAGCGGCTTGTTCCCGGATGTTTGTACCGGTTCCAGTTCATTTTTTTTACCTCATCCATTTTACGGATCGCTTGCCCGGAATTGCTTTTTCCATCCGGTTTAACGGCAGTTGTAGCCGAAGCAGGAGCTGCTGACGAATGTTCAAATGCTTTTTTAATTTCAGCAGTAATTTTTTCCTGTGGAAATGCCCTGTGTGCAAAAGCCGTATTGGGAGCAGTTTGCGCAAATCCGCTAATAGCAATAAACAGCAGTGCTGCGAGGATGTATATTTTTTTCATGATCAAATGTTGGGTACAAGGAGTAAATTATAAACTAAGATACAAAAAATTGAGGATTTCTTGCAGGGCTTTCGCCCGAAACAATCTCAAACGGATATTGGATGTTTAGATATTGGATGTTGGACTGTGTGTGTAATACTGGTGTGTCGCACAACGTGTTTTTTCTACCACATAAGGCACAAAGGAGCACATAAGGCAAGGCCTGTTAAATACATAAATAAACATTGGTATGTCACATGATCCTCTTATGTGGTTCTTTGTGCCTTATGTGGTGGTTTTTTAATTGTTTTATGTGTGGGGTATTCTTAATTATCTATCAGGGCGGGACGCCCTGTAATAGTTTGGCACGAGTGGGACACTCGCGCCTGCGATAGTTGGCAGAATTATTAAAACTGTGTGTCAAAGCTGCACGTTGGAATGTTACACTTCCGCCTTTTGTTTTTCTTTTGTTTCTTTTGTGGTTCAATTATACGTTGGTATGTTACAAACCAGTCTTATGTGTTTCTTTGTGCCTTATGTGGTGGTTTTTTAATTGTTTTATGTGTCGGGTATTCTTATTATCTATCAGGGCGGGACGCCCTGCAATAGTTTGGCACGAGTGGGACACTCGCGCCTGCGATAGATTTTTTTAATTGTTTAATCACTCGCGTAAGCGATAAAATTAGCATCTAACATCCAATATCTGTTTCCAAAAACAAAAAATGCCCCGGTTTCCCGGGGCATTCCAAATTATCGAATTATAAAATTAGATCTTTATTTCATCTTCATTCTTGTTCATGAAGCGGTATTCCATAAATGTGTAGGAAGAAACAGAGCGCACTTTAAACTTGCTGCCGTATTTTTTCGCCCATTTGCTTTTCAGCGAACTCCAGAAAAAACCTTTGGTAATGTATGCTTCCAGATAAGGATGTACACATAGCGTAACATCTTTTTCGTTCTGATCTTTTAAAATATAACGCAAATTGTTTTCGATCTGGTCCATCAATAAAATACTTGCCTGGATCTCGCCGCTTCCGCCGCAGGTAGGACATTTTTCAACGGTCACTACATTCATTTCCGGGCGTACACGCTGACGGGTGATCTGGATCAATCCGAATTTACTTGGAGGTAAAATGTTGTGCTTCGCGCGGTCTTTCGACATTTCTTCTTTTATCCTGTCAAATAAAAGCTTGCGGTTATCCGCTGAGTGTAAATCAATGAAATCCACCACAATAATTCCGCCCATATCGCGTAAACGCAACTGGCGCGCAACTTCAACTGCAGCTTCCAGATTCACTTCCAGCGCATTGGTTTCCTGGTTATTGTCGGATTTTGCACGGTTTCCACTGTTCACGTCAATTACGTGCAAGGCTTCCGTGTGTTCCACAATTAAATAACCACCGCTGCGCATCGTCACCGTTTTCCCAAATAAACCTTTGATCTGGCGGTCAACACCAAAATGATCAAAGATCGGAACCGGGCCTTTGTATAATTTCAGGATCTTTTCTTTATCCGGGGCAATGGTTTGCAGGTATGTTCTTGTTTCCTCGAACAAAGCCTGGTCATTAATATGAATGCTGTTAAAGCTGGCATTCAGTAAATCGCGCAGGATCGCCGATGTACGGTCGATCTCACCCAATACCTTAAATGGTGGCTGAGCAGTTTTTAAATTCTCGTAGCATTTTTCCCATTTTTTTACCAGATCGTTCAGATCCGCATCCAGGTCGGCTACACTTTTTCCTTCAGCAACAGTACGGATGATCACACCAAAATTTTTCGGCTTGATGCTTTGGATCAATCGCTTTAAACGATTTTTCTCATCCGTGGTCTTTATTTTTTGGGAAACAGAAACTTTATCTGCAAAAGGGATCAGGACTAAATAGCGTCCGGCTAAAGAGATCTCGGTGGTAATCCGCGGGCCTTTTGTAGAAATAGGTTCCTTCGCGATCTGGATCAGGATCTGCTGGTTGGAATTGAGCACATTCCCGATCTTACCATCTTTTTGAATATCGTCTTCCATCTTAAAATACATTAAGTTGGAAGTTGTTTGTTTGCCCGTTTGTACAAGCTTTGTGTACTTATTGAGCGATGCCGCCTGCGGGCCTAAATCAAGGTAGTGCAGAAACGCATCTTTTTCGTATCCTACATCCACAAAGGCAGCATTTAATCCGGGCATTACTTTTTTTACGCGCCCAAGATAAATATCGCCTACAGAAAAATTATTATTGCTTTTTTCGCGATTAAGTTCAACTAAACGTTTATCGTTTAAAAGTGCAATAACAACTTCTGATGGAGTAACATCAATAATCAGTTCGTTATTCACTTTGTTAATTTTTAGTGATTATCACAAACCGGAAAATAACTTAAGAGTAATCATGTGAATTGCTGTAAAAGATCCGGTTACCCGAATTTTTATCCGGGGCCTTTGACAAAATCCCGGGAGAGAAGCAACAATAAACACTGATTATTTTCCTGTAATGAAAATGATAATCTTTGTTTTTTAATAAATACAAGAACACAGCGCCTTGCCTCAAGCAAAGCCTGTGTTAAAAATGTTTTGTAAATAGAGCTAAGATCCCGGATTGAACCCAGGAAGATATACAAACACAATCATGTATTAAAAACAGTGTCCGGAAATTCCGGATACCGTTTTTAATAAAGAATCATGCAAAAAACAATCAACTTTTCAGTTGACTATTTTTTCTTATGTCTGTTTTTTCTCAAACGTTTTTTACGTTTGTGAGTAGCCATTTTATGTCTTTTTCTTTTTTTTCCGCTTGGCATAATCTGTTGTTTTTAAGAGTTTTTTAATTTATTGATATAGTCCTGGATATCCGTTTTTGTACTGGCGTCATCCACAAGATTTTTGTATTTTTCATAGTACTCAATTGCTTTTTGCTTATCTCCTTTTTGTTCATAAGCATCGGCAAGGTGTAAGTAAGCTTCAATAAAATCGGGCTGGATCTTCAGCACTTTCTGAAAGCGTGCAATGGCTTTATCCCACTGTCCGGATTTTTCAGAAAAGAATGCGAAGTTCAACTGCAAATTCACATTGTTTGAATCTGTTTTTTCCACATCTTTTAAGATACCGATCCCTTTCATCGGATCGCTGCTTCCTTCTACATAACACGCCCCCATATTTACTTTGGCATCTACATTCTTAGGATTGATCGTGATGGTTTTTTCATAACACCCGATCGCTTTTCCAAAAAGTAAAGGCCTGTCCGCTTCCTGTGCAAAACGAGTTGCACCGTAATACCTGTTACCTGCTTCCATCCAGTTGGTTTCGGTAGGAGAAACAATTGCGGCCTGTTCCACATAATACGCGGCAACATCCTGTTTTTTCAGATCATCCCACTCGTTCACCATGTTCTCGTAAGCCGTTTTTTTGTCGGGAGCGGTTTTTAATGCTCCTTCCAGCTTGGAAATCAACTCCTTTTGTGCAGGCGTTAATTTGCTTTTTGCAGCTTCTACCAGCGTAGTGATAGAAGCGGATGCTGAAGCAGCTGAATTTCCGGCATGTTCGGACATTGCCATTGGTTTGTCCTGGTTTTTCGGAGGCTGTGTATTCGCAAATAATAAAAGAACGATCAATACTAATGAACCTGAAATGACAATTAATTGTGTTTTATTTACAGATTTCATTCTTTAAAAAATTTAGGATTTCTGATTTGGGATTTAAAAATTATAAAATCCTGATTCCCAAATCCTTAATCGCTTACGCTGTTGCTTCCTTTTTAACATTTTTCTTTACTTTTTCAGTAAAGGTTTTTGCCGGTTTAAAAGCCGGAACATAATGTGCAGGAATAATGATAGTTGTATTCTTTGAAATATTACGCCCTGTTTTTTCAGCACGTTTTTTAACAATAAAACTACCAAAACCTCTTAAATATACATTCTCCCCTGCAACCATCGAATTTCTAACCGTTTTCATAAATGCTTCAACTGAAGCTTGTACTGCCACTTTTTCAATACCTGTTTTTTCAGCAATTTCTGTAATGATGTCCGCTTTTGTCATACTTCTATAATCTATTTAAAATCAAACAATTAATCCAAAAAAATTAAATTTAGGGTTGCAAAGATAGGATTAAAATTCAGATAGAGAAATTAAAATTGTAATTTTGGAGGCCTCTACCAAAAAATATCCCATTCAACCCGCAGATGAAGCACTTTTCGAGTATAATAACCCAATGGTATCGTGCAAATAAACGCGATCTGCCATGGCGGAATACCAACGACGCCTACCTGATCTGGCTTTCGGAGATCATCCTGCAGCAAACCCGGGTGGACCAGGGAATGGCTTATTATTTAAAGTTTGCCCGTGAATTTCCTACGGTAAAACATCTCGCGGAAGCGGAAAACGACACGGTAATGAAACTCTGGCAAGGCCTGGGCTATTACTCCCGTGCCCGGAACCTGCATACGGCAGCCAAAATGGTGAATGCTGATTTTAAAGGAAAATTTCCTTCAGAATACGCGGAGATCCTTTCCCTGAAAGGTGTAGGCGAGTATACCGCTGCCGCGATCTCATCCTTTGCATTTAATAAGCCGCATGCGGTGGTGGATGGCAATGTGTACAGGGTACTGGCGCGTGTATTTGGTATAGAAACGCCTATCGACAGTACAACCGGCAAAAAAGAATTCAATGCGCTGGCCAACGAATTGCTGGATAAAAAAGATCCGGGCACTCACAACCAGGCGATCATGGAGTTTGGCGCTATGATGTGCAAGCCGGTAAATCCCGATTGCCCGGTTTGCCCGATGAAAAACCATTGTTATGCTTTTGCAAAAAAAGTGGTGGCGGAGTTGCCGGTAAAATCAAAAAAAACGAAAGTGCGGAACCGTTATTTTAATTATATTGTATTGGATCACAAAGGAAGTACCGTGATCAATAAACGGGAAGCAAAGGATATCTGGACCAATTTGTACGATTTTCCATTATTGGAAACCGAAATGGAATTGCAGGAAGAGGAATTTTTAAAATCGGCAGGATGGAAAAAACTGCTGGGGAAAAATAAATTCACGATCAGGTCGGTTTCTCCTTATTATAAGCACATCCTGAGTCATCAGAAAATTTTTGCCCGTTTTTGGGAAATTGAAACGGAAGCTGTGCTCGAAAAAATTATTCCGGCCAACGCTATTGTGATCAAACAAAAGGATCTGGAAAAATATGCCGTTCCGCGTTTGATCGAAAATTACCTGGAAGTACGGAAAAAACCGGTAAAAAAAACGCTTACACTTTTTTAAAATTTGTGTAGTATATTTGGGTTACGGATAACGTGGTACAGATAACGAACAGGAACGAATATTACGAATCTGGGTGGTTACAAATTACAAATAAATACACCCGCCTGAATGACGCAGTCGGGCAGGAATTTACAAATCTGTATATCAATTAAGATTGTGAGCAGGATCAATTCCCCTTACGCTTGCGCCGAAGCTTCAGCGTAGGAGCCATTGAGAGGGGTTAGGGGTGTGTAATTACGAATCACAATTGAAAACCAACACACATTTATAATTCATCATTTATAATTCATTCAAAAAAATGGCAGGCATCAATAAAGTAATCCTTGTAGGGAATTTAGGGAAAGATCCGGAAGTGCGTCACCTGGAAGGCGGCGCTTCTGTTGCAAATTTTACATTGGCAACTACCGAATCGTACAAAGATAAAAACGGAAACCGTACGGATCAAACGGAATGGCACAACATTGTGGTATGGCGCGGTTTGGCCGATGTGGCTGAAAAATACCTGAAAAAGGGAATGACGATCTACCTGGAAGGAAAGATCCGCAGCCGCTCCTGGGAAGATAAAGAAAATATCAAGCGTTACACCACCGAGATTGTGGCGGATACATTTACGATCCTGAGCAGTAAAAAAGATAATAATTCATCATCCGGCAACGACGACCAGGGCACACACATCCCGAAAACAGGGGATGACCTGCCGTTTTAAAATTAGAATGACCGATTTAATTGTAAAATTGTATTTTTACAACAGCATTTTGTTTAACTAAATTTACATTCATTGGACCTTCCGGGTGTTTTTATAACGAATCTTCACATTCCTTTATCGGAAGTTATTATTAAACCTTTTACGTTTGGCATTGGAGCGGCAATTGTTTTTATGCTGATCTTCCTCTGCATTGTAGCGCTGGTTTCGGCTGCTGAATCTGCATTTTTTGCGCTTACACCTACCGATCTCGAAACGCTGAAAGAATCCAGCAGTAAAACGGATGACCGCATTCTTTTGCTTATCAACAAGCCGAAACGCTTGCTGGCAACGCTGCTGATCAGCATCAACTTTATCAATATCGCCATTGTTATACTTTCCACGTACGTAATGGAAGGTTTGTTTGATTTTTCGCAAAGCCCGACGCTCGGATTTGTGATCCAGGTGGTGGTGGTTACCTTCCTGATCTTAATGGTTGGTGAGGTGATCCCGAAAATTTACTCTACACAAAACCCTTTAAGAGTTGCGCGCGTATTGTTGTTTTTTATAGTGTTGCTGCAGCAGATCTTTTATCCGATCAGCTCGGTATTGGTGTATTCCACTTCCATGATCAATAAATTAGTAAAGCCTAAAGCGCACAATATTTCGGTGGATGAATTATCGCAGGCGCTGGAGCTGACTTCTGATGAAGACATTCCGGAGGAAGATCACAAAATTTTACAGGGAATTGTAAAGTTCGGTAATACCGATGTGAAGCAGATCATGAAATCGAGGACGGATGTAACGGCCATTGAATTTGGCACCAATTATAAAAAATTACTGGCAGAAATTACCAATTATGGTTTTTCGCGCGTGCCGATCTACAAGGAAACCATCGACCAGATCACCGGTGTGTTGTACACAAAAGACTTGCTTCCGTATTTGAATGAAGCCGATACATTTAACTGGCAGGGAATTATCCGTCCGCCGTTTTTTGTTCCCGAAAATAAAAAGATCGATGATCTGTTGCGTGAGTTCCAGTTTAAAAAAATCCACTTAGCGGTTGTGGTGGATGAGTATGGCGGAACGTCCGGAATTGTTACGCTGGAAGATGTGATCGAGGAAATTGTGGGTGAGATCAACGATGAATTTGATGACGATGATCTGACGTATTCGAAGCTGGATGATGATAATTATGTGTTTGAAGGAAAAGCGCATTTGAATGATGTATACCGTGTCCTGGAAATTGACGGTGATGTGTTTGAAGAAGCAAAAGGGGAAGCCGATTCGCTTGCCGGATTACTGTTGGAGCTGGAAGGCCGCATTCCTAAAAAAGGAGATCTCATTAAATTTGAAAACCTGTTATTCACGATCGAATCGGCGGATAACCGGAAAATTAAACGTGTTAAAATTACAATTGAACGCAGCAATGAAGACTAAAAAAGAATCAAGAATCAAGAATCAAGAATCAAGTACTGTGTGTGAGAAACGCAGTGGAATGTTGGTGCGTGATTTCTCAAGTAAGCATTTAGTGAATACGTTGGTATCTTGTTTCTTGTATCTTACATCTTGCATCTCAAATAAGCGTTTAGCAAACACGTTGGTATCTTGTTTCTTGACTCTTACATCTTGCATCTCCTCAAAGCGTTTAGCGCGTACGTTGGTATCTTGTTTCTTGATTCTTGCATCCTGCATCTCCTTATCATCCTGCGGAAGTGACGATGATGAAACCATTGCGCCAAAGCCGCGCGCGTATTTTCGCTTAACATTTCCTGAAAAAAAATACGTGATGTATGATTCTGCTTGTCCGTTTAAATTTGAGATGCCTGCGTATGCAAAAATGGTAAAAGACCCGCATCCGGGAGCAGAGCCTTGCTGGCTGAATTTAGATTTTCCTTCGTTGAATGCAACGTTACATTTAAGCTACGAATCGGTAAATGCGACCAACCTTGGCAGCTATTTGCAAAATACATACGAGCTGGTGTCGAAGCACGAAATAAAAGCATCCGGAATCCAGGAAGAGGTAGTATCAAAAGACAAACAAAAAGTATACGGGCTGATCTATGACATTGGCGGAAATGCGGCATCGCGCATCCAGTTTTTTTTAACGGACAGTACCAGTAATTTTATCCGCGGAGCATTGTATTTTAATGCGGTTCCCAATAACGATTCAATAAAACCATGTGTTGATTTTATCAAAAAAGATATTTATCACATGGTGGAAACGTTCCAGTGGAAAAACAATGTAGTTAAGCCTGTTATGGTTAAGCCGATGGTAAAACCTGCTCCGGTTTCCAAACCCTCAAAATAATTCCGACCTGCAAGCCGAATGTAAGGCAGGCAAGCAAAAAGTGAACCGGCTGCAAAGCAGGCGGTAATGCATAATAACTCAACATTACACCAGCTGCAAAAGCACAGCATAATGTTGCGATCAGTTTTTTTGCATTGTTTTTTAAGATCATTGTTGCATCGCTTTTCAAAATTTTATATACCAGCCAACCGTTTACAAGCATCAGCACAATGGAAAATGTGCGGTGGATTTTAAACGCTAATCCTAAATGATCCACAATTTCATTCCTGAAAATGGCATCAAAGTTTTTCAAAAACAGATCAACTTCCTCGCGAACGTTTGTTCCCAGCATGATCTGGATCGTAGTTAGCAATAGAACGGTAATTCCTAGTTTCTTTATTGAAGGATCGATTTTGCTTTCCTGCTGTACGCGCATTAATTTTTTTGCACGGTAAATGATCGCGATCGCGATGCAAAGGATAATTAATGCCATGATCGTGTGAACCGTAATTTTTGCCGATGCTAAATTGCTGCTTACCACTTTGGCGCCCAGCCAGCCCTGGAAGCCGATCAGGATAAATTCCATGAAGGATAAAACAAAAATGCGCTTGTCGGTTTTCCGGAATTTGAACGATAGAATAAATTGTGCAAAAATCAGCAAACCCAGCACTGCGCCGCACAAACGGTTGAGGTATTCCACCCAGGTATTGGCAGCGTTAAATTCCGCTACAGCATGATGTTCGCCCGCATATATTTCCTTATAATTAGCCGGTAATTGCGATACATCTGTAGGCGGGATCCAATGCCCGAAACATTTTGGCCAATCGGGGCAACCCATGCCCGAACCGGTAGCACGTACCACCGAACCGGCTATAATAACCAGGTAAACAAAGATTAACGTGACTTGTGCCAGGCGGATAAAACGCTGAATAGTTTTGGGATTCATGTGCATCAATTAAGTACTCAAAATTACTAAATGTTTCGGATGCGGGTTGGATTTTTTGAAGTTCTTAGCGTGCTTTAATTTTTAGTATCTGAATTATTTAAGAACGTCATTGCGAGCCGCCCTTGCGGAGAAGCAATCTCACACCAGTGTATAAAACTGGAATGAGATTGCTTCGGGCGAAAAGCCCTCGCAATGACGCGCTGGGTGTTTATGAGTTGGTATAAGATTGATAATAATCGCTTAATTTTATAAAAACAAAAAATCCTGCCGGAGCAGGATCTTTTGCGGAGATCTGTTTATGGTTCTATTGGACAACTTCCACTGTTTTTGCTTTTGCTTTTTCCTGTTTTGCTTCCGCTTCCGCCTCTGCGCGTGCCCGTCTTTCCATTTCCTTGCGGCGCATTTCCCACTGGTATTCTTTTGTGGTAATGATTACGATACCACCGGTACAATCGCCATATTCAGCAGGAACACCGCCGGTAAGCACTTCCATACTTGCAATTCCGGGCCCCGGTACATCCGGGCTGGAATTAGGCATTACTTTATTACCATCCACAATAAACTGGGTGCTGCCGCTGCGTGATCCGCGTACGTAAATATTTTTACCATCTTCCGATGCCATTACCGCAGGCGTTACTGCTATGATCATTGCTACAATATCGCCTTTTGCTACGGCCATGTGTTCGATCTGGTCGATTTTGATCGGTGTAATTGTCGAAAATTTAGGGTTGATGATCTGTTTTTCGTATGTCGCTACAACTTCTGCTTCTTTAAGAGTAGTGCTGCTTTCCTGCATAGAAGTATTCACATAGGCAATCTGTTCCGGATCGGCATCCACTTTTTTTACTTTTTTAGTATTAAAGCCAACAAAAGAGAATTGCAGCGTGTAAATTCCGGGCACAACTTGCTTAAAAGCATAATCGCCATTATCGTCGGTATTAACCGCTGCTGTTATCGTAGAATCCTCCATGAGCGCCACTGTTGCGTATGGCATTGGTTTGCCTTTGCTATCGGTTACGGTTCCTTTGATGGTGGCTGAATTTTGTGCCATAATGTAACTGCCGGTCATTGCAAACGAAGCAATTAAAAAGAGTCTGATTGTTTTCATAATTATTAATGGTTTTAAAAAGATTTGTAATGATTCGGCTAGCGCTTTTTTGCCTGTTTGCAGGTAAGACGTGTCCGGGAAACCGATTCCACAAATATTTATGAATTTACCGATTTCACCTGAAAACGGCATTAAACAAATATATCTACAAGTATTTACGGGATCCCGCAACAAGTGCGGGATGACGATCCTTAGAAGTGGGTTTTTATAAATGGCTGGAATGGGGAACAATAAATCACATTTTTCGCTCAGGGCGGACAATGACCGTTTATTTTCAAAAAACCGCCGTTTACTCATTCCGGATAACAAAAAAATAAGCGATCAGGTTAAACTGTATGGAATCTGATCACAGAAAACGTCTTACCATCAAGAACCGATTCCGGGTAACAAAAAATAAGCACGTATGAACTACTCTTCAAACGAAACTATCCGGCACATGAGCGATAATGAGTTGATCGCCGACTATAAAAGATCGCACGATAAATTATTGGTAGGCGAGCTTTACAAACGATATGCACATTTGGTTTTTGGTATGTGCATCAATTATTTTAAAGACAAGGATACCGCAAAAGATATGGTGATCCAGATCTTTGAAAAATTATTTGAGGAGCTGAAAAAACGCGAAGTGGAGAATTTTAAAGCATGGCTCACCTTTGTTGTCCGTAATTATTGCATTTCTGAGATCCGGAAAATGCAAACGCAGCAAAGCCGTCAAACCGAATACCAATTGGATTTAAAAACGGAAATTACCGATGAGGTGGAACCGGAGAATGCGACCGAGAACCAGATAGTACAACTGGAAACCGCGTTAAATGAATTGAACCCTTTTCAGAAAAAATGCATTGAATTGTTTTATTATAAAAAAATGAGTTATGTCCAGATCGTTGAAATTACAGGCTATTCCATCAATGAAGTGAAAAGTTATATCCAGAACGGGAAACGCAATTTGAAGCTGATCCTGACTGAAACAAAATAAAAGAACGTCCCCAAAATAAAAACAAAATGACAACAACGTGTTTAACATACGAGCAACTGCAAGCTTACTCCACCCATACGGTAAAAACGGCGGAGCGCGAGCGTTTATATATGCACATTTCCTCCTGTGAATTGTGTGCCTGTGCTGTTAACGGTTTTGCTGCGATTGCTTTTACATCCGACGAGCTTGTAGCCATACACAAGCAAATTGATGCAAAAACAAATGCTACGGCGGCAAAACCGTTAACGTTCGCACAGTACCTCATCATGTTTGTTTCGCTGGTTGCGATTGCAGGTTTTTACAAGATTGCAGACCGGCCGTATAATAATAATTTGACTACTCACCCTGCAGCCCTTACTACTCCGACTGCTTTAATTCCTGATAAAAATGAAACGAAAAATCAATCTGCGGAAGAAATATCTGCTGTTACGAAAACGTTTAAGAAAATTGTAAATGTGATTCAGTACAAAAAATTTGAACGTACGATCACTCCGGTTGAACAACTGGAAATGATCAAACCAATTGCTATATCTTCTTCTTCGCCGCAATTACAAGCGGTGGAAGAAGAAGAAATGGCGGTAGCGCCGCATTACGATGCCAATGTGATCTACATTTACGATTTAAAAGTAGCGGATTACAACAAGCTTTATTTTAATTATGCGCGATCGGAAGCCAATTTGTTTTCATCTCACACATTTGCTTCCAAAGAAAATAAAGAAAGCGCTGCAGATGAATTTGGTCCGGAATTGCACAGTATTCCTGCCGACCGTGTTTTGAAAGAAGGCCTCGCCGCTTTTAACAAACAGGAATTTTCGAAAGCGATTGAGAAATTTAATTTGTTGCTGGAAAATAACCCGAAGGATGTAAATGCAGGTTTTTATTCGGCGCTGGCATATTATAATATGAGCAAAGTTAACAAGGCCATAGAGCAGCTGAATGTGGTTTTACAAAATCCTGATCAGGCATTTTACCCGGAAGCACAATGGTATTTAGCATTAGTGACTTTAAAAACGGATAAGGAAAAAGCCAAACAAATGCTGGAAACCATAGTTTCGGAAAAAGGATTTTATTCGAAACGGGCGAAGGAAAAGTTAAAGGTTACGAATTACTAATAAATACAAATCTACAAATCTTAGTTTGCTAAGCTAAACCCGGCAATACACAGATTCGTAGATTTGTATTTATTAGTAATTCGTATAGTACTAATTGTCCTTCTCAATACTCGTTACCGGTAATTTTACCAGTCCGGTTATTTTTTGCAACTGCGGATCAAGCACCGTTGCATCGCCCACCATCACTAATTTATAGGAGTCCGGTGTAAAATACTTTTTCACGATCTTATTTACCTGCTCTAGTGTCATGGCATCGATCGATGCTAAATATTCATTGCGTTTGTTTACGTCTTTATACAAAATAGGATTGTAAAATTCGATGATTGAGCCCGGGCTTTCAATCGCCAGTCTCCTGTTTTTTAGCGCCGCTTTTGCTTTGTCAAGATTTGCCTGCGTGATCCCGCTATCATAAAATTGTTTGATCACACGGTCAAAAGAAACCGTTGTTTCAAACGCCACATCATTTCTTACCTGTGTGGATACGGTATAAATTCCATTGTTATTTGCTTCGCTGTAGCGACTATTGATGCCGTATGTTTTACCTTCTTTTGCGCGGATCTCGGCAAATAATAAAGTGTTAAAACATTCGTTTGCCAGTTCAAAAAGGATCGCATCTTTTGATCCGCCTTCCGGTGCTTTTTTATTCCATTGCAAACAGGTTTGGGTTGCGCGGTTTTTATTCACAAAAAAATATTCTTTTTTGCTGATGTTTTCTGTTTCATACGCAGCGCCATTGTTTTCGCCATACGCAGCCGACCAGCTCCCGAATAAATTTTCGATCATGGCTTTCATTTGTGCATTGTCAAAATTCCCGGCAAGCACAAGTTTGGTGTTTTTTGGTGTGTAATTAAATTTATAAAATTCCAACAATTGCGCAGCCGTTACTTTATTTAATTGCGCTGCATAAAAATGTCTTCCCAAGGGATTCGCTGTTCCATACACCGAATAATCAGAGAACATCGATGCAAGATCACCAATGTCCATTTTATACGGATTGTTATAATTAAGCGTTTGTTCCACCTGCTCCTTGATCTCGTCTGCCGGAAAAGTTGGTTTCAGGATCGTTGATGAGAATAACTCCATCGCAGTAGCGGCATCCTTATTTAAAAACCGCATGCTCAGCTCCGTGTAATTATCATTCGCGGAAGCGCTGATCCCGGAACCTAATTTTGCCAGCATTCCATCCTGCTCAATCCGCGTGTGTTTTTCATTTCCCAGCAATAAACCATCCGATGTCATCGATGCCAGGTTTTGTTGTCCGGGCGTTTCTGTTTTTTTACCCACGTTCACATAACAGCTGATCGTCACAGCCGGAATGGTACCAAAGTGGATCATTTTTACTTCCAAACCATTTTTCAGTTTAAACTCTTCTATGGGTAATTGATTGGTTTGCGCAGTAGCATAAGTATTAAACAATGCAACACCGGCAACAATATATAAAATTCCTTTTTTCATGATCGTATAAGATTGAGATACAAAATAATTATTCAGGTTTGATATTGATGAGCTGCACTTTTTCTTCCGAGAAATACCTGGCAGCCACACGTTTGATATCGTCCTGTGTTATTTTTTTAAATTCTGTAGCCATGCTGTAAGCCTTGTTATAATCATTAAAATAATATTCTGCCGTTCCCAGATCGTTGGAAATATTAGCAGCAGTATAATTATTCAGCTTGGTCGAATTCTCATACGCCTCAATGTAATCCGCGAGGGTTTCGGGCGGGAGCCCGTTCTCGATCACTTTATCAATTTCTTCGCGGATCGCGCGTTTTACTTTTACATTCCCCGGCGATGCATTCATGATCACATCGATCACACCAAAATTAGGATACAAGCTCCAGTTATCACCCGCCGAGTTGAGTCCGTATGCTGTATGATCTTTTTTGATCAGGCGGTTATTTAAAATGGAATTTGAATTCAGGAATAATGCGTCGGTGATAAACGTGAATGTGAAAAAATCTTTATCGCTGGCAGCAGGGCGCGGGAAAGTATAAGTATATAGCTGCACAGGAAAGTTAATGTTCATTTCCGTCGTGCGGATCTTTGCAGTATCCACCGCCGGAATGTTTTCTTTTTTCTTTACATCCAGTTGTTTGGTGATCACGCCAAAATATTTATCCGCTATTGCAAACACTTCAGCAGATTTTACATTTCCAACCACCACAATAAATGCGTCGTTCGGACTGTAATAATTGTTGTAAAAATCCATGCATTGCGCGGATGTAAACTGGGTGATCTCATCTAAAAAACCGATCACATCCACTTCATACGGATGCCCTTTCGGATATAAAAACGGGTAGCGGTCCGAGTTCATTTTCTGGTACCAGTTGTTGTTTCCGTTCCGTAATTCTTCACCTACTACCTGGCGTTCAGTATTTAAAATTTCCTGCGTTACCACAAGGTTTGCCATCCGGTCGGATTCCAGATCCATCATTTTTTCCAATGCGCTGGTCGGCACATATTCGTGATATACCGTGCGATCGAATGTGGTGTATGCATTTATTTGTCCACCCACTTTTTCTACATTGTCAAACATGGCGTTACCCGGATATTTTGCCGTTCCGCGAAACATCATGTGTTCAAAAAGATGCGCCATTCCGCGGATTCCCGGTTTTTCGTCCTTGCTTCCTGCGCGGTACCACACTTCAAACTCCACAAAATCATTGTCGGGTTTTTCGCAAACGATCACTTTTAAACCGTTTTTTAATGTTATGGTTGTGCTGGGATATTCCACCGCTTTTGCGATAGCAACAGATCCGATCAGGCAAACCGCTAAAATAATTTTGTTGATGTTCATGCTTCTAAATTATGAAATAAATTAATTGAATTTAAGTCCTACTCTTAATCCGGTACTTACTTGTTTTTGATTGGAGAAACCGGCTACAAAATCGGCACGGAAACCCAAACGCTGGATCCCGATGGATAATTCGCCGTACGTATTTTTCCCATCCGTTGTTAAGATCGATGCTTTGCCAATTTCCTGCAATTTCAGCTTTTTGATCAGCGGGATTTTATTCAGGAAAAAGCCGAGGAAGTTATGCTCAAAATGTCCTTCAATAAATTGTTTGTTCGTACTGTTGGTGTAATAATCCAATAGCTGGAAATCGGCCAGACCAAAGCCGGAGAACAACGTTTGATTGCCATTAAAATGATAATAATCCATAAAATACATTTTGCGGTTATTCAGGAAACTGCCCGCGGTGATGGAGTAATTGGATTTCCCCAGCCATTTCAAATTCAGTGAATGCTCGATGCCGATCGTTAACAGATCATAATCCACCACGCTTCCCAAACCGTTAATTCCTTTTTTGTAATCGATCAGCAGAGTCGGGAATTTAGAACCAGTCACCGTTTTGATATTTGGTGCGGTATAATAACGTTGCTTGAATACATAGCGTACTTTCAGATCAACTGTTAATGCCTGGTTATTGTGAAATGCGTAGGCAAAATTAGTTTTGTCCTGCGGGTCGTTGGATGTATAATTGTAATCGGAATGGATCCATGCCAAACCGGTTGTATTGATAAGTGAAGTGCGGGTTGCATATTCTACGGAAGGCGTAAAATAAAATCCGTTAAACAGCTCCGACGAATGCGTGATACTCACAAAATTTTTCTGGTACAGCTTCATAAAATTTTGTTCGTTCAGCAATGAATAAAGCGAATTGATCAATGGCAGAATAGGTGTGTTGCTGTTGAATTGCGAATACGTATGACCCGCAGCAATGTTGATCCTTGCAAACTTTTGTGGCTTGTAGAGATAACCTGCATAAACAGAACCGTAAAAATCGTTGTTAGAAAAACCATAGCCAACTGCGCCGCCAAATGAATAACGTTTGTTGTTCTCGTACAGTTTAGAAAAATTAAAACCGCTGCTTAAATTAACACCCTGCACGGTATTGAACTGCAATCCCAGCAATGGGTCGGAGATAGACCAGTATTGCTTTTTATAGGTATTCATGTGGTTGTAACCAAGGAACAGATCCTTGAACTTGAATTTATTTTTTTTCCGGTCGGTAGAGTCCGTATACGTTTTCGAATGGCGGATCAGCGCCATGCTGTCGCGTTTCCGGTAATCGTTGGCTTCTTCCACCGTCAGCGGGATCGGGCGTGATTCTTTCCAGTAGGAGCTGTCTTTTTTGTTTGCATCATCATTTACTTTCATGATCTCCTGCGTAAAAAAATGTTTTGGAAAATCAGGATCGATGATGTAATTGGAGTTTACGCTTACAAACATTCCGTCGCCTTTAATGCCTAAAAATCCGAAATCAAAATTGAATTTATTGGAGAAAGGCAACCAGATCTCTTTCTCCACCGGAACAAATACCTGGTTGATGCGCAGCGTGTCCACAAAATCAATTTGTGCATCTTTTGTCAGTACTAATTGTAAGCTGTGAATGCGCCAGCTGTTTTCCATGATGTTGATAATGCCGCTAAAAACCGGGTCATTCTTGCGTTTCGGGATTACCTGGATCTTGTTGATCATTTGTCCGTCCTCATAAAATGTTCCCAATAATTTATAACGGTAACTCAGCATCGCAGTAGCGGAGATGGGCGAAATAAAACCTTTTTCACTCAACTCATCGATTTGGATCAGGTTTTCATAAAAATTAAAAAGCATGTCAGAAGCCTGGTTGTAGCTGAACGCCTTGTTATCGCCGCTAACTTTGGAAGAGATCATTTCCTCCTTGATTTTATTTTTTTGCTTGAAATTAAATTTCGAAACCGATTCTGATAAATACACAATACCTGTGGTGGAATCAATCTCGTTATCGGGATCAACCTCCATACCCATTATTTTCTTCGGCTTTTTGAGGATGCGTTGTTCGCCTTTAATGTATACATCGCAGCTATAAGCATCAACTTGTTCCAAATAGAATTTTCGTTTTTTCTGAGCCTGCCGGATCACTTCATAAGCCGGATCTTCACCACTTGCGTTGATGGTGGCTTCTTTTAACATAATGCTTTCGGGAACCAATTTTACATTGATCGCCTGGTTGGTGCTTTCCGCATTGATGGTTTCAATTTCCGGTTTGTAACCAATGAGTTTGAATACCAGCTCGTATTTTCCGGGTGCAAGATCGATGGTGTAAAATCCCTGCAAATTACTGCTGGTGCCGCGTGTGGTACCTTTAATGTAGATGCTGGCAAATGGTACCGGTTGGTTGTTTTCGTCCGTTACTTTTCCGGAAACGGTTATTGCAGTTGCCTGTTGCAGGCAGAAGAACAATAAGAGGGCAAAAATTGTGTAGCTTTTTTTCATAATTCCGCCGTAGGACGAACAAATGGTTTATTTGTTACACAATGATAGGAAATAAAAATTAGTTCAAAGTTTAAAGTTGGAAAGTTCAAAGTTTTGCTGCGTATGGCTCCTTCGGCGCCGGTTTCTTTACCGTGAAGACGCAAAGCCACGAAGAAAATTTCTGCGCGTAGAATTGCAGGATATCGTAGGCGCTAGGCTCTGCCTAGTGACAATAGCACTGTCACTAGGCAGAGCCTAGCGCCTACGTGAATACTACGCAGATTAGTATATTAGTAAAGATTGGTATTTAGTAGATCATTTAACTAATATCCGCGCCTCCATCATGTCCATGATCGCATATTTCACACCTTCGCGGCCAAGCCCCGAATCCTTTACGCCGCCATACGGCATGTGATCCACGCGGAAGGTTGGCACATCGTTGATGATCACGCCACCGGTTTCGATGTTATTAAATGCGTAATCCACCTCTGTGAGGTCGTTCGTGAAAACACCGGCCTGCAAACCAAAATCCGAATCGTTAAGCATTTCCACCGCTTGTTTAAACGTGCTGTATTTTTCAATCGTGACAACGGGACCGAAAATTTCCTTGTTGCACACATTCATTTCATTGGTAGTGTTGGTAATGATGGTTGGTTCCACATACGTCCCGGTGCGTTTGCCGCCGAATAAAATTTTTGCGCCCTGTGATTTCGCTTCGTTGATCCAGGTTTCCACACGGATCGCATTTTCTTCATCGATCATCGCAGAAATATCCGTGGCAGTATCTTCCGGATCGCCTTGTTTTAATTTTTTTGTGGCTTCAATAAATGCGGCTGTGAATTTTTCAAACACATTTTCATGTACAAAAAAGCGTTGCGCATGAATGCAGATCTGCCCCGAGTAGGAGAATCCGGCTACAATGGCTTTCGGAAGCGCTTTTTCCAGGTCGGTGCCTGGCGTGATGATCACTGCTGCGTTTCCACCTAATTCTAAAATCACTTTCTTTTTTCCGGCATTTTTTTTCATTTCCCAGCCAACTACCGGCGAACCTGTGAATGACAATAATTTGAAGCGTTCATCTGTTACCAGCTGATTCCCGGCTTTGCGGTTCATCGGTAAAATAGAAACAGCACCTTTCGGCAATTCGGTTTTATCAATGATCTTTGCTAATTCCAATGTGGAAAGCGGAGTAGAAGATGCCGGTTTTAAAATGATCGGGCAACCGGCAGCAATAGCAGGCGCCAGCTTGTGAACTGCTAAATTCATCGGGAAATTAAAGGGCGCAATGCCTGCCACCAAACCGATCGGAAAATATTTTACCAATCCTTCTTTGTTTTCACCGGGAGCGGTCCAGTCGAGCGAAATGTATTCCTTAGGCAAACGCTTGCATTCTTCTGCAGCAACCAGGAATGTTTGTGCAGCGCGGTCGATCTCGCCCAGCGCGTACCGCATAGGTTTCGCGGATTCATCGCACAATACTTTCGCCAGATGTTCGCGGTTCTTTTTTATTTCGTTCGTGATCTCCATCAGGATCGCGTAACGCTTATACGAAGGAAGATTTTTCAATTCCTCTTTTACACTTTGTGCTTTTTGGATGGCGATTTCCAATTCATCCGCACCGGCTAAAAATGTGGTTGCCACTAATTTTCCGGAGTATGGATTGATCACATCCAGGGTGTTTGCTGTTTCGGCAAATGTGCCGCCAACGTATATTTTATAAGCGCTCATGATTGTAAAAATTGGTGATACGAATTTACACAATAAAAAAACCGTTTGGAAAAATTAATGCCAAACGGTTTTTTTATTGATGCGCAGATTTCTGATGTGCCGATTATTGATTTGATCAGCGCAGAAAAAATTATTTGATCAGTGCTAAGCCTTTATCGATGTATGTTTTCGCGGAAGCGAAGGAACCGGAAAATGCCGAAGCATTCAGGCTTGTTTCCAATTTGCTGGTAAGGCTGGAAATATCGCCCAGCTTGGTAGCCGATTGTAATTTAGCCATCCATCCGGCTTTATCCGTAAGCCACGAAGGTTTAAACGCGGATGTTTTGATGTTGTTCACCCAATCCGTCAGTAATGATTTGTAAGTGGAAATGTCTTTGGCATTTTTCAATTTTGCAGCCCAGGTTGTTTTGATCGTTTGCCAATTAGCCGTGTACGATGATGGCGTGATAAAGCTGCTCAGGCTACTCAGTAAACTATTGTAAGTACTGGTTTTGCCGCTTGAAAATGCGTTGGAAATAGAGCCGAGATTTAATTGTGCGTTGGACGTTTTCGGAATAAAAATAAGAGCGAAAAGCAGGGAGGCGAGGATGATTTTTAATTTCATTTTGTTTGATTTTGAACAAATGTATAAAAATTCAGAATAAAATAATCGCTACAAAAATAACAATCATACATTTGCTGCCGATTATGAACCGGAAACCCATTAACTGGATAATTTTAATTGTGCTGGCCCTCATCTGGGGAAGCTCGTTCATACTGATGAAACGCGGTTTGGAAGTATATTCCAGCGACGAGGTTGCGGCATTGCGGATCATGATCGCGTTTTTATTTTTATCACCGCTCATTTTCAAACATGTAAAACGCCCGCTCTGGAAATACTGGAAAGGTTTTTTAGGAATGGGAATGCTCGGTAATTTTATTCCTGCATTTTTATTTACCAAAGCCGAAACCGGCATCAGCAGTTCTCTTACCGGGATGCTCAATTCATTAACGCCATTATTTACCTTGCTTTTAGGCGTACTGTTATTTAAGGCAAAAACACGTTTGGTAAATGCCGCAGGTATTATGATCGGTTTTATCGGCGCCATTGGTTTGCTGATGGTGGGTAAAACAGCGGATCTGAACAACAATCTATTGTTCGGCTTATATGTGGTGATCGCTACCGTTTGTTATGCGCTGAGCGTGAATATCATTAAAAAAGAGCTGAATGAGGTAAATTCGGTTACGGCAACCGTTTGGGCGATGATGTTCATCGGGCCGCTTGCAGGCATTTATTTATTCGGTTTTACCGATTTTACCACCCGGTTGGCAACCAATCCGCTGGCGTGGCATAGCTTAGGATTTGTAAGCCTTTTGGCGATTTTCGGGACGGCGATTTCGGTAATTATCTTTAATGTATTGATAAGGAATACCAATGCGCTTTTTGCATCGTCGGTTACTTACCTGATCCCGGTAGTAGCAATGGGCTGGGGTGTGCTGGATGGCGAAAATGTGCAGGTGTATCACTTTTTGTGGATCGCGCTGATCCTGGCCGGTGTATACCTGGTGAACCGGAAGCCGAAAGAGAAGGTTTAAACTCCAATTTTCCAATAGGAACGCCATCCCGGCCTGGCCTGTGGCGAATCTTCGGAAACCCGGGAGCTGCCGGAAAGAAGCTGCTAACATTTACGGGATCCCGCAACAGGTGCGGGATGACAGTACTTTTTATGATTGTGTTAAATTTTAGCATTTTGCTCCTGATCTTCCAAATTATTCGAAAAAAGGGCGGAATTCTTTGCCATAATAAAATAAATTCTTAATTTCGTGCCCCCGAGTAAAAAATACCCGGATATTATTAACAAAATAAAACCCTAAAAAATGTACGCAATCGTAGAAATAGCCGGGCAACAATTTAAGGTAGAACGTGGAGTTAAAGTCTATGTTCACCGCCTAGAAGCTAGCGAAGGGTCTAAAATTGAATTTGAAAACGTGTTGTTAATTGACAATGACGGAGCAATTCAAGTTGGAACCCCTTCAATTGAAGGTGCAAAAGTAGCTGCTACAGTTCTTTCGCACTTGAAAGGTGACAAAGTAATCGTTTTTAAGAAAAAACGCAGAAAAGGTTACCAAAAATCAAATGGACACCGTCAACAATTAACACAGATCCTTATCCAGGGTGTGTTAGGAAAAGGTGAGACATTGAAAGATGAGATTAAACACGAGAAAAAAGCACCGAAAGCAAAAGTAGAAACTACAGATGCTGAAGTGGAAGTAAAAGAAACAAAAAAAGCAGCCACAAAAAAAGCAGCAGCTCCTAAAAAAGCGGCTCCAAAAAAGGCAGCACCGAAAAAAGCAGCTCCTAAAAAAGCGGCAAAATAATCCGGTTGAGTTTTTATAAATCAGAATTTTAACTTTTATAATTTAATAAGAAATGGCACATAAGAAAGGTGCGGGTAGTTCAGACAACGGCCGCGAATCCCACAGCAAACGTTTAGGCGTTAAAATTTATGGTGGTCAATTAGCTATCTCCGGAAACATTATTGTTCGCCAAAGAGGTACTAAACACAATCCGGGTGCAAACGTTGGAATTGGTAAAGACCATACTTTATTTGCTTTAACTGATGGAACAGTTGAATTTAGAAAGAAACGCGATAACAAATCGTATGTTTCGATCGTTCCATTCGCTGCAGAAGCATAAGGTTATTCTATAGTTTTTAAAAATCTCCTGAGCTTCTATGGAAGTTTAGGAGATTTTTTATTTGGATATTTGATGTTGGATATTAGATGTTAGACTGTGTTCGTTTTGATTTTATAGAGCTAAATGTTTCAGTTCTATAAAAGATCATTTTTTTATACATAGAGATCCACACAGTCCAAGATCCAACATCTAAAATTCCAACATCCGTTTACACAGTACGATCTCAATACTCACATCTCAATACTCAATACTATTTATGTTACAACTCACTTACATCCGCGAAAAAAAAGACGAAGCGATTGAGCGTTTGGCGATCAAGAATTTTGATGCAAAACCGATCCTCGAACAAGTACTGGAACTGGATAACGACCGCAGAAAAACACAGAATGAACTGGATGCGATCCTGAATGAAGCCAATGTGCTTGCAAAACAGGTGGGCGAATTATACAAAGCCGGAAAAAAAGCAGAAGGTGATGATCTTAAAAATAAAAGTGCTGCTTTAAAAGAAAGCTCTAAAAAATTAGAAGAACAGTTGGCTTCCATCGAGAAGCAGCAACATACATTATTGGTGCAGGTTCCGAATACCCCAAGCACTAAAGTGCCGAAGGGAAAAACACCTGAAGATAATGAAAATGTGTACCAGGAAGGCGAAATCCCAAAATTACCGGAAGGTTCTAAACCGCATTGGGATTTAGCTGCGAAATATGACCTGATCGATTTTGAATTGGGTGTAAAGCTTACCGGTGCCGGATTTCCGGTGTACAAAGGAAAAATGGCGCGCTTGCAGCGTGCGCTGATCAATTTCTTTTTGGATCGTGCAACTGCTGCTGGATATTTGGAAATTCAGCCGCCAATCATGGTAAACGCAGCATCAGGTTATGCAACAGGACAGCTTCCTGATAAAGAAGGACAGATGTACCATTCCACAATCGATGATCTGTACCTGATCCCAACCGCCGAAGTTCCCATCACCAATATTTACCGCGATGTAATTTTAAAAGCAGAGCAATTACCGATTAAAAATTGTGGCTACACACCTTGCTTCCGCAGAGAAGCGGGTAGTTACGGAGCACATGTACGCGGCTTGAACCGTTTGCACCAATTTGATAAAGTAGAAATTGTACAGGTGGCACATCCCGATAAATCCTACGAAACGCTGGAAGATATGCGCAATTATGTTGCAGGTTTGCTGCGCGATCTGGAATTGCCATTCCGTATTTTAAAATTATGCGGTGGTGATATGAGTTTTGCATCTGCATTGACCTACGATTTCGAGACGTATTCTGCAGCGCAGGAAAAATGGTTGGAAGTAAGTTCTGTTTCTAATTTTGAAACATTCCAAAGCAACCGTTTGAAATTACGTTTTAAAGAAGGCGATGGAAAACCTGTATTGGCGCATACATTGAACGGAAGCGCATTAGCGTTACCGCGAATTGTAGCGACCATGTTAGAAAATAATCAGACGCCGGAAGGAATTAAAGTGCCGAAAGTATTGGTGCCGTATTGCGGATTTGAGCTGATCAATTAACCGCAAAGAACGCGGAGAAGGCGCAAAGTAAAGGAGTCTGAAATAGTACGCAAACTTTAAACTTTCTAACTTTTAAACTTTAAACTAAATTGCCCTGGTATTCAAACCGGGGCATTTTTTTGCCATCTACTTCCACTTCTTCCATAAACATTTTTAACGGGCGCACCCATAAGTTTTCTCCTTCCGGTTGATACAAAGCTTTGTAAACTACAAGTTCTTCCAGTATTTCGCTGTGTTTTGCAACGCCAATAACTTCGTAAAGTTTGCCTTTGTAGTGTTTGTATGTTCCGTTTTTCATTGCGGATGTTGGATGTTTTTAGATGTTGGATATTGGATCTTAGACTGTGTGAATCAGATCCTGCAAACGTTTATGAGATCCCGTGTCAGGCACGGGATGACAGCTTCGTGGAGTAGGTGTTATTCAAATTAAGATTAGTACACACAGATTAGTATATTAGTATTAATTGGTATTTAGTAGATCCACAGATTCGTTTTTCGTTCCTGTTCCTGCCCGAATTGTTCAGGCGGGCGTTATCTGTACTATAAAAATGGATTGTTGTTCCTTTCAAAGCCAATCGTCGTTACCGGCCCGTGCCCGCTGTATACTTTATAATCATCGCTCAGCGAAAATAATTTTGTTTGAATGCTGTCGATCAGTGTTTCAAAATTACCTCCGGGAAGATCGGTGCGGCCAATGCTTCCGTAAAAAAGCACATCGCCTGCGATCATAAATTTTTGATCGCGGTTATAAAAAGTAATACTGCCCGGTGAATGCCCCGGTGTAAAAAAGATTTCCAGTGAAGAGTTTCCAAATGTGACGAGATCGCCTTCATTTAGGAAATTTCCGGCCGGGGGAGAAACTTCCCCATTCAGATTGTACATCTGGCAGGAAGGCAGAAATGCGTCAAAAACAACCTGGTCGTACTGATTAAACTCGGGTTTCAGATTGTATTTTTCAGATACAAAAGCATTTCCAAAGATATGGTCGAGGTGGCAATGTGTATTTAAAAGCTTAACAGGAGTAAGCTCTTTTTGCTCAATAAAATGAGCCAATGCGGAGCGTTCACGCTCGTCGTAACAGCCCGGATCAATGATCACAGCTTGTTTGGTTTCATCGTACAGCACATACGTGTTTTCCTGGATCGGGCTGAAAGTAAAAGATTGAATGGAAATCATACTAAAACGGGTTAAAATGCGTTACAAAATTAACATAATTTAGGGGGTAATTTCGCTTGTTATTGCTTTACTAATTTAGTATTTTAGCATTCTAATAAAGATTCACGTGCGCATATTCCTTACCTCACTATATAAAAAACGATCATTCCTGATTTTACTATTGTGCTTGTTTGTATTTAAAAGCAAGGCGCAGTTTTACACCGGCTCTCAAATGGATTTTGGGAAAAACAGGGTGAAATACGAAAATTTCTTCTGGACGTATTATATCTACGACCGTTATGATGTTTATTTTTATGAAGAAGGGAAAGACCTGGCGAACTATGTTTCCAAATCTGCCAAAAAACAAATGGAAGATGTGGAGCGTTTGTTTGATTTTTCTTTTGACGGCCGTGTGCAGTTCATCTGTTACAACAAACAATCTGATTTCAAGCAAAGCAATATCGGGCTTGCCACCGAAGAGCAATACAATACCGGTGGTGTTACACGCATTGCAGGCTCTAAAATAATTTTATATTACGAAGGCGACCATGCAAAACTGGATGCGCAGATCCGTGCAGGACTGGCGGAAGTGCTGATCAACCAGATGATGTACGGCGGTAATGTGCGTGAGATGTTAAAGAACAATACTTTGCTGAACCTGCCTGATTGGTATACCAAAGGATTGATCGATTATGTGGCGAACGACTGGAATTCGGATATTGATAACCGCGTGAAAGACGGGATTGTAAGCGGACGTTACAAAAATTTAAATCGCCTTGAGGGACAGGATGCGGTGTATGCTGGTCATGCATTGTGGAAACACATTGCCGATAATTACGGTGAAGCGGTGATCTCCAATTTATTGTATATGACCAAAGTGAGCCGCAACATTGATAATTCGGCTTTATTCGTACTGGGTATTTCCGTCAAGAATTTATGGAGCGAGTGTTACGAAACGTATCAGAAAAAATATGCGGATCCCGATCCGTTAAAAACACATCCGGCGGTGAAGCCCTTGCTGGCAAAACCTAAATCGACACGTGTTTACAGCCAGTTGAAAGTGAGCCCCGATGGAAATTATGTATTGTATACCACCAATGAAATGGGACAGTACAAGATCTTTTTGTACGATGTTCAGAATAAAAAAGCAAAACGTATTGTAAAATCAGGTGCGAAGATCGACCGTATCAACGATTATTCATTTCCGCTGCTTGCATGGCATCCGAGCGGAAAAATTTTCACTTACATTGAAGAGAAAAAAGGTTTCATGGTGATGACTACCTACGACATGGAAAGCAAGGAGAAAACAAGCCGCAACATTTTCGGTTTTGAAAAGATCCTTGATTATTCGTATAACGATGACGGCAAAAAATTCGTGATGTCGGCGGTGCAGAAAGGACAAACGGATATTTTTATTTTTACGGCGGCTTCTAATGGTTATGATCAGATCACAAAGGATTTGTATGATGACCTGACGCCGCGTTTTGTGCACAATTCGAAGGAAATTGTTTTTGCTTCCAACCGCCCGGTGGATACGCTGTTTTTTGATCCGAAGCGCCCAACGGATGATGCGCAGGCACACAAGGATCTGTTTGTATTTGATAATATGACCAAATCGCATGTGTTGAAACGCATAACGAATACGCCGGGCATTGATGAGATGTATCCTGCGGATTACGACAGCACACACATTTCTTACCTGAGCGATCTGAACGGGATCAGGAACCGTTACATTGCGCGTTTCGACAGTGCGATTGCGTATGTGGATACATCAGCGCATTACAAAACGGTGGTGACTACGTTCCCGATCAGTAATTATTCGCGCAGCATTATCCAGCAGGATGTGAATGTGAAGGCAAATAAATTTACGGAAGTGATCTTTGAGAACGGTAAATACAACATGTATGTGGAGCCGATCGTAAGCTCTGCGAACCTGGTTCCGGCCGGATTAAAAAATACATCGTACCGCGATTACAAAGACAGGATCGAGAAAAAAGAACAGGTGGAAGCGGATGCAAAAAATAAGATCATCAATGATGCGCCGCCTGCCGAAGATGTGAAAGTGGTGATGAATGTGCAGGAGAAAAAAGATTCGAACGAAGTAGATATTAATAATTACACGTTCCAGAATGAGGATCCGAAGAGTACAAAAGACAATAAAAAATCGGCTGCTGCTAAAAATGAAGTGAAACCGGATACGGCTGCAGCTTCCAAACAAAACAAGTTGAACGGTGATTTTGTATTGGGTAAGCAGCGTAATTACAACATCAATTATTCGGTGGATTACGTGGTGTCGCAGTTGGACAATTCGTTTTTAAACGGCTCTTACCAAAAATTTACCGGTGGCGGAAGTCCGATTTACCTGAATCCGGGATTGAATGCTTTTTTCAAGATCGGCATGAGCGATCTGTTTGAAGATTACCGGATCACTGGCGGAATGCGCTTTTCGGGCGATTTTAACAGCAATGAATTTTTTATCAGTTACGAAAATCGCATTCACAAGATCGATCGCCAGATCATTGTGCATCGCCAGGGATTGCTGGATGTGTCGGGCAGCAGCGGTTTGGAAAAAGTACACACGCATGATGTGCGCTATGTGCTGAAATACCCGTTCAGCGAGGTTGCTAGCTTGCGCGGATCAGTTGGTTACAGAAATGATGAAACGGTATTTTTATCAACGGATATTAATAATCTGAAAAAACCGAATGAGTTTGAGAACTGGGGAACGGCAAAACTGGAATACGTGTATGACAATACAATCAAGCGCGGTTTGAATTTGTACAATGGTGTGCGTGGAAAATTCTTTGGGGAATATTACCGCCAGATCGACAAAACACAGACCGACTTTTTTGTGCTGGGTGCCGACTGGCGTTATTACAAAAAGATCTATCGTGACCTGATCTGGGCCAACCGCATTGCTGCGAGCACATCGTTCGGGAAACAAAAACTGATCTATTACATGGGCGGCGTGGATAATTGGTTTGGTGCTAAATTCGACAATTCAACCAACATTGCAACGGATCAGAATTATGCATACCAAACGCTGGCAACCAACATGCGTGGGTTTTACCAGAATGTGCGGAACGGAAACAGTTTTGCTGTGATCAACAGTGAATTGCGTTTCCCGATCTTTAAATTTTTGTACAAGCGACCGATCCGCTCCGATTTTATTCAGAATTTCCAGGTGATCGCTTTCTGCGATGTGGGAACAGCATGGACAGGGCCAAGTCCGTATTCCGATAAAAATTCATTGAACACACAAACGATCCAGCAAAATCCTCTTGTGATCACGTTGAACACGCAGCACGATCCGATTGTTGCAGGTTACGGCTGGGGGATCAGAAGCCGGTTGTTCGGTTATTTCATTCGCCTCGACAGAGCCTGGGGCGTGCAGGATGGCATTGTGCTGAAACCATTGTGGCAGCTTTCATTAAGCCTGGATTTTTAATCGCTTGAACTCCTGAAAAAAACATACTCAAATATGACAATGATTGTGATCTTGCTTTGTATCGGTCTTATGGCGGGTATACTTAGCGGTTTGGTTGGTGTAGGCGGCGGAATTATTATTGTTCCCGCACTTATCTATTTTATGAATATGAGCCAAACGGAAGCACAGGGAACTTCGCTTGCTGTGTTGCTTTTACCGGTGGGAATTTTTGCTGTATTAACGTATTATAAAGCCGGTCTTGTGGATGTAAAAACTACGATGATCATTGCCAGCACTTTCCTGATCGGTGGTTTTATAGGTTCCAAGATCGCGATTTCCATTGACCAGAATATGGTAAAAAAAATCTTCGGCATTTTCTTATTGCTGGTAGCTTTTAAAATGATCTTAGGAAAATAAAAAATGCAGGATCTGAAATTAAAAATCCAGGCACTTTCTTCTACGGCTCTTCCTGAAATAATCAGCATCAGAAGGCATTTACACGCACATCCCGAATTGTCTTTCGAGGAATTCAATACTTCCAAATTTATTGCATCGAAGCTAAAAGAATACGGCATTCCGTTTACAACCGGCATTGTAAAAACGGGTATTGTGGCGCTGATCGAAGGGAAAAATCCGGCAAAAAAAACAGTGGCGCTACGTGCGGATATGGATGCATTACCGATCACGGAAAAGAACGAATGTGATTACCGTTCGCAAAATATGGGGGTAATGCACGCCTGCGGACATGATGCGCACAGTGCATCATTGCTGGGCGTTGCAAAGATCTTAAATGAATTAAAAAACGAATTTGAAGGAACAGTAAAGCTGATCTTTCAGCCGGGTGAAGAAAAATTACCGGGTGGTGCATCCCTGATGATCAAAGAAGGTGTGCTGGAAAATCCGCATCCGCAAAGCATTTTTGCGCAGCATGTATTTCCGAGTATGGAAACAGGAAAAGTGGGTTTCAGAAATGGAATGTACATGGCCAGCACGGATGAGATTTATATAACAGTGAAAGGAAAAGGCGGGCATGCCGCGATGCCTGCGGATTACAACAATCCGTTATTGATCGCTGCGAAAATCTTATCGGAATTAAATGCTGCTTTTATGCAGGAGGAACAACCGGCGTTTACTGTGCTGGCATTTGGGAAGATCTCCGGAAACGGTGCTACCAATGTGATCCCGGAAGAGGTGAAAATAGAAGGAACATTCCGAACGATGAATGAAGCATGGCGCGCCGAAGCACATGCGAAGATGAAAAAAATGGCAGAAATGATCGCGGAAGAAATGAAGGGGAGCTGTGAATTCAGGATCGAACATGGTTACCCGTTTTTAGTAAATGATGATGAAATGACAACGCGGGCAAGGCTTGCAGCGGAAGCGTATTTAGGAAAAGAGAATGTAGAAGAATTACCGATGCGCATGACGGCGGAAGATTTCGCTTTTTTTTCGCAGGAAATTCCGGCTTGTTTTTACCGTTTGGGAACAGGAAACAAAGCAAAAAATATTACCAGCGGGGTACATACGGCTACGTTTGATATTGATGAAAGATCGCTGGAGATTGGCGCGGGGCTGATGGTGTGGCTGACGCTGAATGAACTGGGCTTTCACCACTAAGATCACTAAGAATTTTTCGCCACAGATTCACAGATTTTATTGGATCAAAAAATTATAAAGGATTTTTTCTATCGCTTACGCGATTGGATTGCGAAACAATAAAAAAAATCCACCACATAAGGCACAAAAGAAAACATAAGGCAAGGCGTAAAATAAAGTGCTTAACATGTAGGGCTTATGTGTTTCTTTTGTGCCTTATGTGGTAGAAAAAAGCGCGCAGCATCTGCGTACAGCAAAACTTTAAACTTTCCAACTTTAAACTTTGAACCCTTTTATTCTTCGCTGAATTTTTTAATCTCTGCCAGCGCCATGTCCTGATCTCTTGCGATCACCGGCTTAATATTCATGTGATCGCCTTTTGAAAATTTCTGATAATCCACATTTCTGAAAAATGCAATTTCATTTTTAGCAGTGATCGTCCACATTAATTTTTTAGATGTAGCATCAAATGCAATTGGTTCTCCGGGCATAAAATGAAAAACGGTATTCTTGCCTTTCTCCACCAGGTAAATGCTGCTATAACTTATTTTTGCTGCTTCCTTGTCTTCTTTATTGGTGGCTTCTACCCAAACCTGCATGGGACACGGAGGCATCGGCTGATCGCAATTGTGTACACCCATTTGGTTGATCACAAATATACGGTACGGCTGCATTTTATTGATGGCAGCACTAAGCAGTTTCCGGTTGTAGCTGCTCAGGTCTTTGTTGACAGTGTTCAGCTTTTTATTTTTTTCTGCATCTTCTTTGGTTTGTTTTTCACTGACTTGTTTTTGTTTCTCATCAAATTTTGCAAGCGCTGCCGTGTAATTATTGGGATCAAAAACCGGTGCGGCATTTACGGTGATGGTGGTATCGGCTTTTTTTAATTTTACCAGATAGGTTCCTTTTGTAGCGCCACTTTGCAGTGAGATCTTACTCCAGTTGATTTTATAGTAAATGGGTTTGAATGTATTGTCGCGCACTTCAAACAGTACATTGTCATACGCTGCTAATTCCGGAAAATCGGTTTTGTCATATCCTATTTTGAAACAATATTTTTGAGGATCAGCCAATGCAGGTTTCACAGAATTGTCGGCAATAGCCTGGGTTTCAGCAACTGTTTTTGTTTGCTCCGGTGGCGTTGAATTTTTAGCATCGGCTGTTACGATCTTGTCTTTTCCTTTGTACACCCAGTTCTTAGCCACTGTATCCAATTGATACAGGTTATAATTTGTATCATCGGTAGTAGAAGCCATTTTAATTTCGATAGGTTTTTTAGGATCAAGATTTAATTTCTGATTACCGTCAAAAGCCAAAATTTCCAGCATCCCTGCAGATTGTAGCGTGTACCTGGTTCCTGCAGAATCGTAGTTCATCGGGATCCCGGAAAGGAAAATATCCAGCGGATCATGAAATTCCCGGTAACGGATGGTAATGCTATCCGGTAATGGATTAGCGCCGTTGCTCAAAAATGCGTTGGCCGGAACATGAATGCTGCTGCCGGTTTTATAGTTGATGATGCCACCATCTTTTGCAGAGATCTTAAATTGGGCGAAGGGTTCTTCTTTCGCAGGAAGCGGCGATAAAATACAGGATTTATGTGCAGCAACTGCCGGTGCGGTTGGTGTCTGCGGAGTTTGTATTTTATCTGCAGGCTTGTTCATGTTCAATACCACAGCTGTTACGATGGCTGCTGCGCCAATGATTCCGCCGGTCCAGCCGATGAGCTTTTTCAGCAGCAGTTTTTTGATCAGTAAATGATCCTGGCTGATGCGGTTAAAATTCTGACGCATGTTCACCTGTTCCGGCGAAGGCATTTGCCTGTCCTTCAACAATTTTCTTTTTGTGAGAGGCTTATCTTTCATTTTTTAAATTTTTTTGCAATTTGTCCAGTATTCGATATGTTTTCACTTTCGCATTGTTTTCGGTAATCTCCAGGATCTCGCCGATCTCTTTAAAATGCCGTTTTTCAAAAAAACGCAGCTCTATCAATTCCATTTCATCATCTTCCAGTTTTTCCAATGCATTGTAAAGCCCGGTATAATCTTCCTTGTTTTCCTGCCCGATCTCCGAGATGATGTTCCAGATGCCGGTGTTTTCAACGCTTACAACCATCTCGATCTTGTTTTTGGAATACATGTCGTAGATCTCATTGCGGGCAATGCGGAACAGCCAGGAAGAAAATGGGAGTCCCATGTCCTTATAATTAGCGAGCTTGCTCATGGCTTTTAAAAAAACCTGTGACGTGATGTCATCGGCAAGATCCTCTGTTTCCACACGCTTCAGGACAAAATAAAAGATCTGTTCGAAATATTTTTTGTACAGCACATCAAATTTCGAAATGTCGCTTTTAGCAATGCGGATCGTCTCTGATTCGAGCCGGATCTGTTCTTTGCTTTGGTGATAAGCCGATGAAACATCATTCATAATACTACTTATTAAGGATTGTTTGAATTGATAACCGGGAAATGGAAAAAAAGATACAGGAGCTGAAAATTATTGTATGCCGCTGCCTTTTAAAAGCTCGCCAACTGTATCCAGGTTTTTGTCAATTACTTTGGTTTTGAGCTGGTAGGTTTTGCTGCCATCCGCTGCCTGGCGGTCGATCTCTTCGGAAGTAACCAGGCCGAAATCACCATTCCTTAATTCCACCAGGATAGAATAAGAGGCAAATTGTTTAAGGGTAAGCATGTTCGGCGAAAGCCCAAGTGTACCGGGGATTTGATACATCATTTTATTTTTATTGTCCAGGATCATGATGTTTGCTACCGGCAATTTTCCCAGTCCGGTTGCATCAATAAAATCGATGTACATCGTTTTGAAACCGTTAATGGTGCTGTTGCTTTTTGGTATGACGGGTAACGTTCCATTAGAAAAATATCCGTACAATGCCAGTGCCCGTTGTACAAAACCGCGGGAGAGCGCGGCATTACCTATGGCTTTTTTTTCATTGGCAATAACGTTGTCGTAATAATCCAGCCATTCATCCTTGCTCATTAATTTTTCCTCATCGCTCATGCGCAACAGCAATTCTTTCCATGCATAATCCTGCATTTTTTTATAATTGGCATCGTACTTTCTTTTTTCGTTGAGCTGATTCCTTTTAAAATTCTGTGATTTTCTTAAAAGTGCTTTCTGGTACAGCACAAATCTCCGGTTGTATTGCTGCTGACTTTTTTCAATCGGGACACCGGGAACAACGGGATAGGCGTTAAATTTTACATAACCGGTATCACATTTTAATTGAATGCTGAACAGGCTGTTGTTTTGGTCGTATTCGACACGGATATCATTCCAGCGGATGATTGCTTTCCTTTTTATATGAAACCAGCTATTCCTTCCGATATATACCCGTTGCCGTTTATTTAAAAATTTTTTCCGGAATTGTTTTTTCGTCAGCTCACCCTGGTACACCCAATACATTCCCTGGAATGCCCTTAACTCCGGATAATTGGTGGATGCTGATGGATCTTCCATGTAAAAACGGAACCACGATTCAGTTTTTTTGCCGGGTTTTTCATAATTGATACTCGATTTGCGGAACATCAGATCGCCTGCAGCCCAGCTATTGTTGGCTACGCGCTGGTATACATTGGAATATCTCAGATCGGCGTAACGCTCTTCTGTGGTTAATGTATCAAAATTGTACACCACGCTTTGAAACAGCGCGGGATAAGCAAGGTAAGCGGTAGATAGTATGGCTGCTTCTTTTTTTGCCTTCAGCTCGCCTGTAAATACTTCTTTTTTTGGTGAAGCACTTCCCGAAGCATTATTTTTTGCAGGATCGCTGCTATCGTCTTTGTCTTCAAGCGGATAATTGATCTCTGCTTTCGGGAACATTTTTTTGATCTGCTCCACATCATCACCGGTAATTTCTTTATCCAATGATAAATAAAGGATCTCATTTCCTTTGAATTTTTCAAGATCTTTTACCGGGTTCAGCAGCAGGTTTCCCTGGATGCTTAAATTATTAATGGCTTTTAAGGACGATACTTCGGAAGGCAGGTCGGTAAGTATATTGTTACTCACATCCAGCAATTGCAGCGCTTTTAATTTTGTAATATTTTTGGGAAGCTCGGTAATGTAATTGACCGGAATGGATAAGCCTGTTAGCCCGGGTAATTTGGCCAGCTCATCCACCAGGTTTTCGTAATTCAGCTGATCGCTGCCGGTGATCTCAATTTTTGTGAGTGATTTGATCGCGCCAAAAGCGGGAGGATCCTGTTTCAGGCCATTGTCGGTAAGTTTTAACTCTGTGATAGGGATCGCGCTCAGCTTGTTGCACAGATCGTTGTAATCCAGTTCGGTATTTCCTTCAATGGAAACGGAACGAAGCGTTTTGAGTCCTTTGATATTTTCCGGAACTTTATTCAGCTCGTTGTCTTTGAGTGTGAGTGCCGACAGGTTTTTTAAAACAGACAAACGGTATATTACTTTCTGCAGGGTAGCTTCATCGGTTTCGCCTTCTAAAATTACACTTTCGAGATATTTGAATGTATGGATCTTTTTGAGTGTAAGCTCTACATCGGCGGGATTGTTAAGATCGATCACCATTGCTTTTGTCTGTGGTGTAGCGTTGGAAATGGTTTCTTCCGGTGTGGTCTCCGTTTCCGGGATCGAATCGGATTGTGCAAGCACGTTGCAGCTGATCAGTAGAAAAATAATAACCGGTAAAAAATATTTCATAAAAGGCTGTGTTCTTTATGTTGGTGCTCTTACTAAATAGCGTGCCGCTTTTTTTACAAAGTTAGAAGATTTGTTGAAGCATTTATACCGCGGTGTGATAACCGGAAAATTGCGGAAAAGATACAGGTTATCATTTTACTTTTGTTTTAATTGTGATTCCATTACTGTGTGTTGTTATTTAATACCAGTTTGATGGATTTGGATTCCAATCAGATCATAATTTTAAATCATAAGCGCCACAGGCGATCTTTTTTAACATCATAACAATCATTTTTGATCTGCGTTCCGATACACAGGACTTCACTGGTATAATTGGTTCCAAGAATTTAAGGTTTCTTCAATTTTTTATCTTCTTACTTTTTGAAGGCAAAAAGTAACAATCC
>JAOQAG010000026.1 GCA_025963715.1 Bacteroidota bacterium | reverse complement strand
GATTACCGATGTGAACGGTTGTACCGGAACAGTAAATGCAACGGTTACACAACCAACCAGCCCTGTTTCAGGAACGACGGTTGTGACCAACGTTTCCTGCTTTGGCGGTACAAATGGAACAATCGATATGACACCAACAGGTGGAGCGGGCGGCTATACTTATTTCTGGCTACCTTCAGGTCCAACTACGCAAGACCGTACCGGACTTACTGCAGGAACTTATATTATGCAGATCACCGATGCAAACGGTTGTACCGGAACAGTAAATGTAACAGTTACTCAGCCAACTGCACCTGTATCAGGAACGACGGTAGTAACCAACGTTTCCTGCTTTGGCGGCACAAATGGAACAATCGATTTAACACCAACAGGCGGAACTGCGGGTTATACTTATAACTGGGGTGGTGGTGTAACCACACAAGACAGGACCGGCCTTGCAGCTGGATCATACGCTGTAACGATCACCGATGCAAACGGTTGTACCGGAACAGTAAATGCAACGGTAACACAACCAACCAGCCCTGTTTCAGGAACGACGGTTGTGACCAATGTTTCCTGCTTTGGCGGCACAAATGGAACAATTGATCTGACACCAACTGGCGGGACCCCGGGTTATACTTATAACTGGGGTGGTGGTGTAACCACACAAGACAGGACCGGCCTTGCAGCTGGATCATACGCTGTAACGATCACCGATGCAAACGGTTGTACCGGAACAGTGAATGCAACAGTTACCCAACCAACTGCACCTGTTTCAGGAACGACGGTTGTGACCAACGTTTCCTGCTTCGGCGGCTCAAACGGAGCAATTGATATGACACCAACAGGTGGAGCGGGCGGCTATACTTATTTCTGGTTACCTTCAGGTCCAACTACGCAAGACCGTACCGGACTTACTGCAGGAACTTATATTATGCAGATCACCGATGCAAACGGTTGTACCGGAACAGTAAATGCTACGGTTACAGAACCGGCAGCAGTGAGCGCTCCGACAGCATCAAGCAACTCACCTGTTTGTTCGGGTAATACAATTAATCTTTCAACTCCTGCCGTAGCAGGTGCAACGTATAGCTGGACAGGGCCTTCTTCTTTCTCATCGGCCGTTCAAAATCCTGCACGTACAGGCGCAACAATAGCAATGGCTGGTACATATAGCGTAACGGTAACCGTAGGCGGTTGTACAAGTGCGGCTGGAACAACAGCGGTGGTTATTAATGCAACACCTGCAACACCAACAGCATCGAGCAATTCACCGGTTTGTACCGGCAATACGATCAATCTTTCAACTCCTGCCGTAGCAGGCGCAACATACAGCTGGACCGGACCAAATACCTTTTCTTCATCCGTTCAGAATCCATCTGTTACCGGTGCGACAGCTGCAATGGCAGGCACGTATAGTGTAACCGTAACCACAACAGGTTGTACAAGTGCAGTTGGAACAACAGCGGTAATTATTAATGCAACCCCTGCAACGCCAACAGCATCAAGCAATTCACCTGTTTGTACAGGTAATACGATCAACCTTTCCACTCCTGCCGTAGCAGGTGCAACGTATAGCTGGACCGGGCCTTCTTCTTTCTCCTCGGCCGTTCAAAATCCTACACGTACAGGTGCAACAGTAGCAATGGCGGGAACTTATAGTGTAACCGTAACCACAACAGGTTGTACAAGTGCAGTTGGAACAACGGCGGTGGTTGTTAATGCAACGCCTGCAACACCGACAGCGTCAAGCAACTCACCGGTTTGTACGGGTAATACGATCAACCTTTCCACTCCTGCAGTAGCGGGCGCAACGTATAGCTGGACCGGACCGAACACCTTTTCTTCATCCGTTCAGAATCCATCTGTTACCGGTGCGACAGCTGCAATGGCAGGTACATACAGCGTAACAGTAACTACAACAGGTTGTACAAGTGCAGTTGGAACTACAGCGGTGGTTGTTAATGCAACACCGGCAACGCCAACAGCATCAAGCAACTCACCTGTTTGTACAGGCAATACGATCAATCTTTCGACTCCTGCCGTAGCGGGTGCAACGTATAGCTGGACCGGGCCTTCTTCTTTCTCTTCGGCCGTTCAAAATCCTACACGTACAGGTGCAACAGTAGCGATGGCGGGTACTTACAGTGTAACCGTAACAACAACAGGTTGTACAAGTGCAGTTGGAACAACGGCAGTGGTTGTTAATGCAACCCCTGCAACGCCAACAGCATCAAGCAATTCACCGGTTTGTACGGGTAATACGATCAACCTTTCCACTCCTGCCGTAGCAGGTGCAACATACAGCTGGACCGGACCGAACACCTTTTCTTCGTCTGTTCAGAATCCATCTGTTACAGGTGCGACAGCTGCAATGGCAGGTACGTATAGTGTAACCGTAACAACAACAGGTTGTACAAGTGCGGTTGGAACAACAGCGGTAATTATTAATGCAACCCCTGCAACACCAACAGCATCGAGCAACTCACCGGTTTGTACGGGTAATACGATCAACCTTTCCACTCCTGCCGTAGCAGGTGCAACGTACAGTTGGACCGGACCTTCTTCTTTCTCTTCGTCGGTTCAAAATCCTACACGTACAGGTGCAACAGTAGCAATGGCGGGTACTTACAGTGTAACCGTAACCACAACAGGTTGTACAAGTGCAGTTGGAACAACGGCAGTGGTTGTTAATCCAACCCCTGCAACGCCAACAGCCTCGAGCAACTCACCGGTTTGTACGGGTAATACGATCAACCTTTCAACTCCTGCAGTAGCAGGCGCAACATACAGCTGGACGGGACCAAATACTTTTTCTTCATCGGTTCAGAATCCATCTGTTACCGGTGCAACAGCTGCGATGGCAGGTACATACAGTGTAACCGTAACAACAACAGGTTGTACAAGTGCGGTTGGAACAACAGCGGTAGTTATTAATGCAACCCCTGCAACGCCAACAGCATCGAGCAATTCACCGGTTTGTACGGGTAATACGATCAACCTTTCCACTCCTGCCGTAGCAGGTGCAACGTACAGCTGGACAGGGCCAAACACCTTTTCTTCATCTGTTCAGAATCCTTCCATTACTTCTTCAACAATAGTAATGAGCGGTACATACAGCGTAACGGTTACTACCAATGGTTGTACAAGCGCGGCTGGAACTGTTGCAGTAACAGTGAACCAATCAATTGCTCTGACAACCTCACAAACCAATGTATCCTGCAACGGCGGATCTAACGGAACAGCTTCTGTAACAGCTACCGGAGGAACAGGGACTTTAACATACGACTGGACTCCGGGCACACCAACAGGTGACGGAACCAATGCCGTAACGGGCTTAACAGCAGGTACGTACACAGTAACAATAACCGATGCTACTACTTGCTCTGCGTCAGCTACATTTAATATTACTGAGCCACCTGCAATTACTGCAACCACCGCACAAACTAACGTAACATGTAATGGTGTTTGTAACGGAACTGCAACAGTAGCACCAACAGGCGGAACAGGTTCATTCACATACGCATGGGTACCAAGCGGCGGAACAGCTGCAACAGCAACAGGATTATGCGCAGGTACTTACACTTGCACGATCACGGATGCGAACGGTTGTACCTTAACGCAAATAGTAACGATCACAGAACCGACAGCAATTGTTGTAACGACCACATCTACCAATGCAACCTGCAACGGCTTGTGTAACGGAACTGCAACAGTAATTGCAACTGGCGGAACTCCAGGATATACTTATAACTGGATGCCAAGCGGTGGAACAAGTGCAACTGCTACCGGATTATGTCCGGGAACATATACCTGCACCGTAACAGATGCAAATGGTTGTACATCTGTTCAAACAGTAACGATCAACCAACCACTTGCATTAACAGCAACAGTAACAAGTACAAATGTTACTTGTAACGGAGCCTGCAACGGAACAGCAACCATCATCGTAGGCGGCGGAAGTTCCCCGTATACTTATGCATGGGCGCCAAGCGGCGGAACAAGCGCAACTGCTACCGGATTATGTCCGGGAACTTACACCTGCACAGCTACCGATGCAAACGGATGTACGATTATCCAAACTGTAACGATCACAGAACCTGCTGTATTAACAGTAACTACAACACAAACGGATGTAACCTGCAATGGTGCATGTAACGGAACAGCGGATGTAGCAGTAAGCGGTGGAACAGCTCCTTACACATTCATGTGGGTACCAAACGGAAGCACTGTATCATCCTTAACAGGATTGTGCGCAGGTACTTATACCTGTACAGTAACAGACGCAAACGGTTGTACAGCTACGCAGGTTGTTACCATTACAGAACCTCCTGTATTAGTAGCAACTTCTACAGCAACTACCATCTTATGTAACGGTGGAACTGCTGATGTAACAATAAGCGCTACAGGCGGAACAACTGGTTACACAGGAACCGGAACGGTTACAGTAAGTGCCGGAACATATACGTATACTGTAACAGATGCAAGCGGTTGTTCGACAACTACAAGCATTACAGTTACTGAACCGGCAGCGATCACCGGAACACAAACATTCACGGTTTGTGCCGGACAATCGGTAACGGTTGGCAGCAACACGTATAGCAGTACCGGTGTTTATACCGATATTTTACCGGCGATCAACAGCTGCGACAGTACGGTAACAACCAACTTAACAGTATTACCTGTAAATGCAGTGTCGCAAACATTAACAGTTTGTCCTGGCGGATCGGTAATGGTTGGCAGCAACACGTACACCACTTCCGGAACATACACGGATACGCTGACAGCATTCAACAGCTGCGATAGTACGGTAACAACTAACTTAACAGTATTAACAGCAAACACAGCATCACAAACATTAACCCTGTGTGCCGGACAATCGGTAACGGTTGGCAGTAATGTGTACGACACTACCGGAACATATACCGATGTATTGGTATCTGCAGCGGGATGTGATAGTACGTTAACAACCAACTTAACAGTGATGCCTGCAATTGATGTAACAGTTACAGTGCTTGGCAGCACAGCAACGGCTGCAACAAGCGGCGCTGCTTACCAATGGCTGGATTGTGACAACAGTAATGCAATCATTGCGGGTGAAACCAATCAAAGCTTTACCACAATGGCTTCCGGAAACTTTGCAGTAGCGATCACGGTAAACGGATGTACAGATACTTCCACTTGTGTGAACATTACCGGTGAAGGAATCGCAGATCATACAATGGCAAACAATGTAATGCTGTATCCAAATCCGGCAACGGAAATGATCACTGTGGAGATCCAGAACATGAAAGCCGGAATCGAAACTGTTGTTTCATTGTATGACGGATTAGGTAAACTGGTTTACAGCGCTGTGGTAACATCTGAAAAAACACAGATCGACCTGAGTAAATTATCGAAAGGAATTTACTTCGTTAAATTGCAAAACGAAACAGGTGTTATTACTAAAAAAATTACAAAAGAATAAAAGCATAAACATTAAATTTTAACGACAGTTCCAATTCTTTGACCCCTGTTTTTGTTCAAAGAATTGGAATTGTTGTTTACAGGTGGAGCCAGCAGCATAACACGCACGTGTAGAAAGTGTTTGTTAAGGGCTGTAAGGCTGCATGTGTGATTTATACAACACATGCGCCTGGAATTCCTGATAAAGCATTTAATAAATAGTACTAATTAAAAAAACAGAAAAAATGAGCTACTCCGCTTTTTATCTGAGGATGCCTGTGTAAATTAAACCGATCGTTTGACTATTGTTGATCAGGGATTTAATTGAAGCCGGTTATGAATGAATTTTTTAAATCATACATATTACTAACCAAAAATTAAAACCAATGAAAAAACATGCTCAACTTTTCACCAGGCTTGGTGCGTCGAACGACGAAATGGAAAATTTATACGGTCCGCTTGCCGGACTGATCGGTACATGGTCGGGTAACAAAGGTGTGAACCTGGTTGCCGTTCCCGATCAGAAAGGAAGCTTTAAATTACTAGTAGCGCCTTATTCCGAAACCCTTACCATTACCGCATTGAGCAGCCCTACGCCTAACCGCGGCCTGCACGAAATCCAACATTTGCCAACATTGATGTACAGCCTGTCGATCTACAACTCGATAGACAACAGCTTGATGCATGCCGAAAACGGGATCTGGAATTTACTGGATAAAAAAGCAGATGACGGGATGGATCTGCTGCGTCTTACAAGTGTGCCTCATGGCGATTCGATTGCTGCACTGGGTAATTCATCGGTTACCAAAGGCCGCCCCGACATTGATGTGAATTTCAGCTCCAACCCTACCGGCCCGGGTATTCCGCCATTGGGTTATTCCGAATCGCAGTACAATGTGGAATATGTTCCGGGTTTTGTGACCAGGAGGCCAAACCAATGGCTGGCGGATCATTTGAATGCGCAGGAAGCCATCGGGCAAAAAGTGGTGCATACTACCAACCTGCCGGTGAGCACTTTAAATAAAGGAGGCATCACCAATATTCCTTCCCTGGTAACCAATGCCAATCCAACACAATTTGATTCCACCTTCTGGATCGAAACGATGCATGATGCAAACACTGGACAGGATTTCCAGCAATTGCAATACACACAAAACATCAACATCCAGTTCCCGATCGGGCCAACGTTCAAAGGAATTATCAACTGGCCGCACGTAACTGTGAATACGCTGATCAAACAATAATTTTTAATTGAGAGTAATAGTTTAAAAAAACCACAACCGATCATCGTGGTTTTTTTGTGATGCTTTATGATCCGGTATTTACCGGGCAAAAACATAAATGAGTATCGGGAACTTTGTACTAAAAAGATGAAATTATTTTAAAACGTCATTGCGAGGGCTTTTCGCCCGAAGCAATGACGTGCAAATTAAAATTAGCAATACAAAAGGTTATGTTGTAGTAACATGTTTTTTTACAATATTCACAAATAATACTGTCATCCCGGGCTTGACCCGGGATGACAGTATTATTGTGAATATTGTAAAAAAAACATTTTACTACAACAAAACCTTTTGTATTGCTAATTTTAATTTGAACGTCATTGCGAGGGCTTTTCTCCAGAAGCAATCTCACAACAACGTATAAATCCAGAATGAGATTGCTTCGGGCGAAAAGCCCTCGCAATGACGTTCTTAATCTTATTTACAGTATAAATCCAAATACCCGTTTAAACCCTGTTTTCAGAAGAAAGCAGGGTTTTATTTTTATCAATGTTGTTTATAGATATAGATAAATTAATTTATCTTTAGTTGAAATCACAAAATAAAAACAATAGAAAATCAATATGGCAGAACAACATGTATTTTTTGGCAAAACCATCAACGGCCCTTCCCTGAAAGGAATGATAGAAAATAAATTATTATCCGGTAAGTCAAACCCTGTGGAGCTTAATTTTGAAAACGGAGATAAAGCGCTTTTAGATCCTGTTGATCCGCAAGCGGCCAGTTGGGTAAAGATGATCGGGTACCTTCAAAAAAATAACCGGCCGGTGTATGTAGAAACCGAAGCTGGTACGATCACAAATGTATCTGCCCCGGAAGTAGCCGGAATATGGGAGATTTGGGATGTCGATGAAAAAAACATATACGTTTCTTTTTATACTTCCACTGCGCTTCATTACCTGCGCCGCGATCGTCCCGGGTTTCAAAAAATGCTGGATGCTTTGCAAAGTGCGGTAGATAAAAAAATCCCATTGTTAGTTACATCCACTTATAATGATTTTGAGATCATTGATGTAAGAGATCTCCCTGCTGATCTTGCAAATGATGAATTGCTGCAATCGCTCCGGTCTCCGGAAACGGCCGGAATTATTGAGCCTGAGGAGGACGAAAAAGTAGTATCGCTGGAAAGGGCAAAAGAATTGTTTGACAGGATGAAATGGAAAAGCTGTATTCCCGATGCTTCCGGCGATCCCTGCATTCCCTTTATGTATCCTTCTAATGGTTGTTGGATCAGGGCGCACCTGATGTGTTATTTTTTGAGAGAAGAAAAGGAAACGCCTAAAAAGATCTGGAGCTCAGGGCAATATTTACGCACCCGCTCAACCAACGTGCCCGGCTGTATTGTAAAGTGGACCTGGCATGTAGCTGCTACGCTGATGGTGGAAGATGAAAGCGGCGAAATTATAAAAATGGTTTTTGATCCTTCCATGTGCGGGGAGCCTGTTCCTGTACAAAAATGGCTGGATCTGCAAACGGATCCTGAAATAACATATAGAGTTACCGAATGGGATTGGTACAAGTTCTGGGGCGGATCAGCTACAAAGGAAGAGGCAAACATTGCCATGGATGAATTCAGAGACATCCTGGAAAATATGTGGGCTAAGAACGGTTTTCCGCCGTATGAATGTACGCCGTAAATCTTAGTAATAATAAATTCAGTCGACCCCGGTTCATACGAGCCGGGGTTTTTTATTTTGTTTTTTTTCGGTTAAAAAAATAAGGACATGGCACAAAGTTTTAAAGGTTCCTGTAAACTAACAAACAGAAATTCTCATTCAAAATAAATTCAATCATGAAAACAAGTAAACTTCTTTTAACAGGTATGATCGGCCTTTCGGCTTCATTATATGCACAGGATAATAATTTAGCGATGAACGGTTCATTCGAAAATGTTTCCGGCATGGTTCACAATACCGGGATCAATTGTTTGACAGACAGCGTAACCAGCTCCAACAATACAACAGTCGATTTTTTTACGAAAAAATCATGTTCCGCAGAATACTCCACTCCTAAAAATTACATGGGAACACAGGATGCAAAAACCGGCGACAATTATGCAGGCATCATTGCTTATTACGGTGATGAGGCAGGTGTTTTTAAAACCCGTCCGGGCTATCAAAAATACAGTGAGTACATCCAGCTGAAGCTGCGCGAACCATTAACAGCAGGCGCTGTATATATGGTAAGTTTTAATGCCAGCCTTGCAGAAGGCAGTGCGTACGCCACTTCCGGACTGGGCGTATATTTTACAAATACTAAAATGGATGTAAAAAATAATGCATTCCTCAACGTAACACCAAACATTGTTTCCACAGATATTATTAAAAGCAACGATTGGGTAACATTTACAGGAGCATACGTGGCAACCGGCGGCGAGCGTTATTTAACACTTGGCTGTTTCCAGGATTACATGGATACCATAAAAGTAATTGCGCCAAATACCAACAATTCGCGTAAAGCTTATTATTACATTGATGATGTGGCAATGGCGCCTTCCCTTAAAACAAACGATGTGCAGGATGTAAGCATGATCCTTTACGGAAATTGTTACCAGCTTAAAAACCTGAATTTCGAAACCGATAAAGCAACCATACTGGCTACTTCGTACGATGAATTAAATTCACTGGTGCATTTCCTGAAAACATATCCATCTGTTTCGGTTTACATTGACGGGCATACAGACAAAACCGGAACCGAACAACACAACGATAAATTATCGGAAGACCGTTCTGTTTCTGTAAGAGACTACCTTGTTAAAAACGGGATCAGAGAAAACCGTTTAAAAGCACGTGGCTTAGGCGAAAGCCAACCGATTGATACAAAACACGATGATAGTTTTGTGAACAGGCGTGTGGAAATTACAGTGTGTGCTGTTAAATAGAAAATCAAAATTCCTTCGGGATTTAAGAAAAAGCGACGCGTGAGTGTCGCTTTTTTATTTTAAAAATGCTACATTTAAATACTAAACAAAAACAGGAAATGAATAAAATTCCCACTTTATATGAATGGGCTGGCGATGTAAAAACATTTGAAGCATTGTTCACTGCATTTTATGAAAAGGTGCTGAAAGATGAGTTGTTGGGCGAGGTTTTTAAGAATATGTCGCCGGAACATATAAAGCATGTTTCACACTTTGTTGCAGAGGTGTTTGGCGGACCAGCACTATATACTTCCGAAGATGGCGGCAGTCATGCAGCAATGATCGGCAAACACATCGGGAAAATGCTTACGGAAGAAAAACGGCAGCGTTGGGTGCAGCTGTTAATGCAAACGGCAGATGAGTTGGGATTAAAAAGCGATCCTGAATTCCGTTCGGCATTTGTAGGATACATCGAGTGGGGAACACGCATTGCTGTGATCAACTCCGTTTTAAAAGTAAACCCGATGGAAAAATCTCAGCCCATGCCTAAATGGGGATGGGGCGAAACTGGCGGTCCTTATATTCCTGGGTAAATAAATTTCATGAAAAATTATAAACGAACGAACATTCGCTTATCTTTGTAATTGTAATGAGATTAAAAGACGATAATAAAGCGCAGATCATCCGCCGGAAAGCGATTGAAATGATTGTGAAAGAAGGCTTTGACGGACTAAGCATGCAAAAGCTGGCAAAGTCGGCCAAAATTTCCCCGTCCACCATTTACATTTATTTTGAGAACCGCGAAGACCTGCTGAATAAATTATTTATGGAAACCGAAGCAGATTTTGAAAAAGATGCGTTGCGAAATTTTGACCCCGGAATACCTTTTGAAGAAGGACTTTGGCTGCAATGGAAAAACCGGTACAAGAACATTACAAAAGATCCGCTGCGTTTTTATTTTCATGAGCAGTTCCGCAATTCGCCCCTGATCAAACACAAGGATATTAAACAAACGGAATTCAGAAAAAACATCAGCCAGTTTGTAAAAAATGCAGTAGCGCGAAAAGAAATTGCTGCACTGCCGCAGGAAATATTCTGGGCAATAGCGTACGGGCCTTTTTACACACTCATTAAATTCCACCTGGACGAAAGCACCATGGCCGGAACTAAATTTTCGCTGACAGAACAAAAAATGAAACAGGCATTTCAATTGGTTATGAAATCACTAAAATCTTAATTTTTTATCAAATAAAAATACGAACGTTCGTTTATTTTAAAACTTCAAAATCATGAAACTAAATCACTTAAACTTAATCGTAACAGATGTTGCAGCCGCTGTCGGCTTTTTTGAAACCTATTTTGATTTTAAATGCACGCTCACAAAAGGCGATAATGTAATTGCTATACTGGAAGGCACAGATAATTTCACACTGGTGATAATGACCCAAAAGCAAGGCGAAGTAAGCTATCCCCAAAATTTTCACATCGGCTTTATGCTCGAGACGAAAGAAGAAGTGGAAGTGCTTCATGAAAAATTAAAAAGCAGTACCATTCCGCTGCCCGGCGAGCCTGCTAAAATAAGGAACAGCTATGGTTTTTATTTTCATTTCGACGGCATCATGATCGAAGTGGGGCATTATATTTATTAAAAAAAATTAAATCAGATCGGAAAGTTTGTACCATTTTGAAAAAAACAATCAGGCTGATAAATCAAGCAGATACTCAAAAAGGATGTTGTGTATCTGAACGCAGATCAAAAATGATTTTTATGATGTAAAAAAGATCGCCTGTGGCGCTTATGATTGAAAATTATGATTTGATTGGTTTCAAATCTATCAAAAGGGTATTTAATAATGATATAGAACATAAAAAAACCTCCCGGCTTATTGGGAGGTTTTTTAGAACGTACATATTGTTTATTTCTGCAGCTGATCGGCATTTGATGCCGGTACCGCTTTTTGTTTTACTGCTTTTCTCACCATTTGCGGTTTTGCTTTGTAAGGCCGCATCGTGGTATTGTGTCCCGCCGTAGCCGAATGTTGTTCGGGTGGCGGTGCCGCCTCCATCTGCGGCGCAGGCTCTGCAACTATTGGTCTTGGAGCAGGTGCCGGAGCGGGTTGTACCATGGGTGCGCTCTCTGTTCTGGCTGCAGGTTCAACTCTGGCAGGAGCAGGTGCTGGCGCAGGAGCTGGTTTTGGTGCTTCTGCACGAAATGCCGGGTTTGCTTTTTGCGCTTGCTGTGCACTGGCTGCAAAAGAAATCATTCCCAGGAAAACGATCATTAAGCTTAATTTTTTCATTGTCGGATGTTTAGGTGTTAAAGAATCCTCACAATACTAATGCCATTTCAGGAATTTAAAAAAATGCAGGCGTTAAACTGTGTTAAAATACGATCCTGTTTCAAATTTAATTAAAAAACACATAAAAGCCAATTGTCTGATTTGCTTTATCTGTATGCATTTTCATTAAAAAAAATATAAATGACAGCAGCGGTAGCAGGATTTTTTTTCTTCATTTCTCCGAACTTAATTATCTTTAAATCCAATATACAAACCTGTTCATAAAACCAATATCCAAACATGAAAAAAATTTACACTTTACTTCTTTTTGCTTTTTGTATTACCACCGGCAGCAAATTGCAGGCGCAATGTGCGCTCAATGCTACTGCTTCGCGCTCACTGGTATGCGTTGGCGATACTGTAATGCTTAATGCAGTAGCAACAGCAGCGGCTAATGCAAATTCGCTTGGCACTACTATGGGTGCAGGTAATAATCATCGTGGTAATATGTTTGATATTGTGGCAGCCAATACGGTAACCATTACTTCGTTTGATGCAAGCCCGATGGCAAATACCACCATCGCAATTTATTATAAAATTGGAACTTTTTTGGGTTCCGAAAGCAATTCTGCAGCCTGGACACTCGTTGGTTCTGCGGCGGTTACGGCAAATGCACTTCCTACCCCAACCCCGGTGCCGGTTGCCGTAAACATTACTATCCCGGCCGGACAAACCTATGCTTTTTATGTTACCTCCACCAATACGGCTGTAAGCTTGAATTATACGGATGGTTCAGCCGTAGGAAGTGTATATTCCAGTGATGCCAATATCAGCTTCCTGCAAGGTGCCGGTATGGAATATCCGTTTACAAACGGTGGCGGAACATTCACACCTCGTGTATGGAATGGTGTGATCCATTACACCGTTCCTGCAGTAGCTCCTGTGATCAGTTATCTTTGGAATACAAGCGCTACTACTTCGTCCATTATCCCCACGGTAACAGCTAATACACAATATACCGTTCAGGCCGATGCTACCGGTTGCCCTACTATGTTTGACACCGTTAACGTTGCGGTTTCCATCCCAACAGTAAATGCAGGTACAAATGTCGCTGTTTGTACAGGTGTCGCAGTCACACTTTCCGCAAGCGGAACAGCCAGCTACAGCTGGAATAACAGCGTATCAGACGGGGTGGCATTTACACCTGTTTACACGATGGATTACATTGTAACCGGTACGGATGCCATCGGTTGTACCGGTACCGATACGGTAACAGTTACCGTAAACCAGCTTCCATCAGTAATTGCAGGAAATGATACAGCTGTATGTACCGGATCTTCCATTGTTTTGGCTGGCTCCGGTGCTGCAACTTATGTTTGGGACAACAGTGTAACAGATGGCGTTGCCTTTACACCGGCTGGCACACAAACGTATATGGTTACAGGAACAGATGTTAACGGTTGTGTAAATACCGGTAATATTACAGTAACCGTAAATCTGCTTCCGGTAGTAAATGCAGGTGCCGATCATTTTATTTGTAACGGTTCCGATGCAGTATTGATGGGTTCCGGCGCGCTTACCTATTCCTGGAACAACGGCGTAACCGATGGTGTTGTGTTTATACCTGTTGCTGGAGATTACATTGTAACCGGTACGGATGCAAACGGATGCGCTTCCACAGATACCGTTGCGTTATCAATTGATACGATAACTACAACGGTAACCGCATCCGCAACATTACTTACAGCAGCAGCAAATGCATCGTACCAGTGGATAGATTGTGCTACAGGCACTGCTATTGCTGGAGAAACCAGCCAAACATATACATCAGCCGTTACCGGTAATTATTCTGTTTATTTAATGGATCTGAATGGCTGCACGGATACTTCCGGTTGTTCTTCTGTGTTTATTGTAACCGGCATTGATAATGCAACAGCAGCTTCCAACCTGCTGTCGGTTTACCCGAACCCAAGCAACGGCTCCTTTATAATGAAAACAACTACAACAGGAGTTTACACTCTTGTGAATGAATTGGGACAAGTGCTGGAAGTTGTAAAACTAAATGCAGATAATAACTATACCATGACGATCGAAAATTTAAACAGCGGTATTTATTTTATTACCGGCGCTGATAAAAACACAAGCTTCAGTAAAAAGATCATCGTTACAAAATAGCAGATGATGATTTTACAAATAAAAAAGACGGCTCTTTTCAGGCCGTCTTTTTTGTTTTGAATATTTTGCAGATGTTGGACTTTTGGATATTAGATATTGGACTGTGTAAAAACGCATTGTTAGAACAAATGTCACTCTGAGCTTGTCGAAGAGTATTGTAAACCGGGCATTTCCAGAGGCTCATTACAATTACACAACGCTTACACAACGCCTGATTACTAAGGACAAATCACTAAGGACTAACTGCTATTTACTAAATTTATATTTCACCCAGCTCCGGATCCCTATAATTACCGGAACCGCTAAAATAATTGCCACGATCGTGAGGAACGTAAGCGTATTTAAATACGTTCCGAAAACCGGGATCAGTAAAATAAGAACACCCACGCCAACCAATAATCGCGTAACGGGTTGGATATACGAACGGTCTTCTTCCTCTTCTTTCATGATCTTTGTTAGCCCGATGATGCAGTATAAAATAGTGGTAAGCGACAAACAAAAGATCCATTGCAGATCCATCGGAAGCATGGTATTCATATCCGAAAGGATCACCTTAATGCAGGCGCCCACAATGCTCAACGAAGCCAGCAACGGAAAATGGAGGATCATCAGCCATTGCATGTAGCTGTATCCTTTTTTTGTTTCCTGTTCGCTGGTCATGTCAAAATAAAGGCTCCAGATCAAAAATGCGATCATGATCGCCAGGATGAATGCTACCCAGGCAGCAGGCTGTTTATCATGCACTTCACCCATCCCGCTAACGGTGCTTAAAATACTTTCGGCAAGCACAATAATGGTAAACAATCCGAAACGCTCTACAATGGCTGCAGAAGCAGTGAAAACCGTTCCGCGTTCCTTCATTACCCGTATAACCCTTCTGGCAGCTACGAACGGAGGCGCAAGGTTAAACAGTAATGCAGCAATCCACAGCATCGTGGCAACGTGATGGCTGGTAAACACCGAGATCAGCAGCAATCCAAACGCGATGCTGTAATTGGCAGTGTAAAAAATACTGAATACTTTATGCGACGGATCGTAAAAACTCACGCTCCACCACATGTACATAATGAGACCTTCGATTACCATAAAAGCGATTGCAAAAGATTGATGATGCCCGCTGAAGGCTTCCGGTATGGTAATCGCAACAGCAGCAATTGCCAGCATTTGCCAGAAAGTGATGAACCGTGTGCGCAGGCCTTCATTGCCATGCAGATCGTAATACTGGCTGCCGTTTACCCAGGACCAGAACACCAGTGAAAACAAAATGCAGGAATAACCCAGCGTGTGCCAGGTAGGCGCTGCCGCGATCTGGTGCGTAAGTTGCCCGATGGTGGCTACATACACCAGGTCGTAGAATAATTCCAGCCAGCTGATCTTTCGTTCGTATCTGCGTTCCGAAAAATTTATAGGTGGCCCCCACCATAAATGGACTTTATGTTTTTTGCTCATGCGCGTATCAATTTCATTTTTCTAAGATAATTAAAAATGAAATTGCGGGAAGATTTTTTGGATTGCGATCCGATCGCGCAAGCGATAAATCCGTTTTAATTTCTTAACACATAAAAATCTGTGTCCCGATAGCTATCGGGGCTGTGGCTGAAACACACACAGCTGATTACTACTGATTAATTAGCTTTACCAACAGCAATCTCTTCTTAGTGTTCTTCGTGCCTTAGTGGTAAAATACACACAGTCTAGTTACTACTGATTAATTAGCTTTACCAACAGCAATCTCTTCTTAGTGTTCTTCGTGCCTTAGTGGTAAAATACACACAGCTGATTACTACAGATTAATTAGCTTTACCAACAGCAATCTCTTCTTAGTGTTCTTAGTGCCTTAGTGGTAAAATACACACAGCTGATTACTACAGATTCATTAGCTTTACCAACGGCAATCTCTTCTTAGTGTTTTCTTCGTGCCTTAGTGGTAAAATACACACAGTCTAGTTACTAACGACTACAAACTAAGGACTTTTTTTACCACTTGTTTTGCATTTTCCATGGCGGCTTCCACTGTTCCGGTATGATCTCCCAGCGCTTCACCGGCAAAAAAGATGGTATCTTCCAGCGGTTCGGAAAGGATTTTTTTTGCTTCCCCAGTTTCAGGTGTATCGTAGGAGTAAGCACCTTTGGTAAACGGATCGTTGCCCCAGTTGGAAATAGCATGCGCCGTTAACTGTTCATTGATAATTGTTTCCGTTGTGTTCATCGCAGCAGCAATGGATGCAATTGCTTTTTTTAATAATACATCATCACTCAATTGTTTTAATTTTTCTGCATTGCTGCCGCCTGCCCATCCTACCAAAAAAGGTTGATCCGGCGCCCTGGTCCACCATACCGGGATCTCGTTTTCGCTGTTCAGAAACCCCAGATCCGGAATTTGAATGACAGAGTTTTTAAAATTCGCATCATTCCAAAAAACAGTACTGAACTCGAAATTTATTTTCACAATCGGCCCGAAGCCCATTTGTTTTGCTGCCGTTATTTTTGCAGGAATGGCCGGAGAAAATGCAATGCTGCATGTTTCGTTTTCGGAAATAAGCACGCCCAGCGAAACGGTGATCATTACTTTCGGCGCTTCAAATACCTGCCCGCTCATGCAGATGATCTCCACACGACCTTTTTGCCATTTGATTTTTTTTACTTCTGTTTTGAAATGGAATGTACATCCGTTTTTTCTGCATTCCGCTGTAAGATAGTCTACTAATGGTGTGTAGCCGCCTTCAATCTGGTACGAATCATCAATAGTATCGCCGCCCCACTCATTACGCACTGCAAAAGCACTGATCCGGTTAGCATCCGCAGCATCAAATCCTTCTGCCAGGCCAATCACTTCCCTGCGCAGTTCTTTGTCTTTTTCATCACCAAAATGTTCGTCCAGGAATTGCACAAGCGTCATGTCTTTTTTTAATCCTTTTAATTCTTTCATTAACCGGTCCCAGCCTTCTGTCATTTCATCGGTTTCCACAATTTTTCCATTCCTCGACCGGTAAAATTCGCCTTTGTGCTTGTAAAATTTACTTCCCGCTTTTTTCAACAACGATTTAGTGATCGGCAGATCGCCATGAATAAATTCCGGCCCGGCATCCATTGCTTTTGAAAAATTGCCGGTAATGCTGCGGATCCGGCCACCGGTTTTTTCCCTGGCTTCCAGCACCGTTACTTTTTTGCCTTTCGCCGATAATTCCATTGCTGCATAAAGTCCGGCTGCACCAGCGCCTATAATAATGATATCAGTTGTATGTTCCATATAGTTTAAATAAAAAAAGCGTGCCCGGATTGTGTATTTTTTTAAAGATAACGAAAATTAAACCTTGAAAATGATGCAGGATATTCATACTCAATTTATATTTACAACAAATCATAAACGAACTAATTTAAACAAGCTTATTAAACTAAAATAAACACTATGAAAACACTTACACTCGTATCCGTTCCTGTAACGGATCAGCAACGCGCAAAAGAATTTTATTTGAAATTTGGCTTCGAAATAGTGGTGGAAGCACCCATGGGCCCGGATCAAACCTGGTTGCAAATGCGCCTGCCGGATAATAATGTGTCCATTACACTGGTCAATTGGTTTGATAAAATGCCTGCCGGATCCATGCAGGGAATGGTGATCCAGGTCGATGACATTGTAAAAACGGCAGAAGAGCTGGAAGTCAAAGGCATCACGGTAGCTAAGATCGACCAAACTCCATGGGGTAAATTTGCTTCGGTTACGGATCCTGATGGAAACAGCTTAAGCCTGCACCAGGAATAAGTTGTGTGGGATTTGCACCAGCATAAAAACGATGGAATTGCCTGCTGTAATAAAAAACCGCCGCACCGTAATTCTTCGTAAATTTGTCGTCGCTTTATAAAAAAACCGCATGACAAAACCCAGCTTTGATGATATTTATATGGATTTGGCAGAAAACCTTGCCAAACGCTCCCATTGTGTAAGAGCGCAGGTAGGTGCCGTACTTACCAAAGATACGCGCATTGTATCACTCGGATACAATGGCCCGCCTGCCGGAACGCACAACTGTGATATTGAATGGCCCGGAGAAGGCTGCCCGCGCGATAGCAAAGGAAGCTGTTCGCTGGCGCTGCATGCCGAGCAAAATGCCATTTTATATGCTTCAAAAAACAATGTAACCATCGAAGGCGCTACACTCTATGTAACGCTCTCACCCTGCATTTCCTGTGCCCGCGTGATCTATACCACCGGAATTAAAAAAGTATATTTCCTGCATTCCTATGCAGATTACAAAGGTTTGCCAACAGACGAAGGAGTAGAGTTCCTCCGGAAATTCGGGGTGGATGTGCAGCGCTACACAAAGCCTTCAGCAGCAGTTTCCGAAAAATTAAAAAATTAAAACCTTTGCTCCGCCCTGGCGGATCCGGAGGATAAAAACAAAAACAAAAAAATGAATCGCCCTAAATTTTATATATACCTGCCCATCTTTTTTGCACTGGTGCTCATTCTCGGAGTCCTTATCGGTAGTACATTCAGCCTTTCCTCTAATTTAGGCGGCGGTGGCATTACCGTGGATGCAAGCAATAAATATAACAAGATCGAAGAGATCCTGAAATACATCGACCAGGAATATGTGGATACCGTGAACAACAAAAAATTAATTGAATCCACTATTACGTCCATGTTGCAAACGCTGGATCCGCACTCGGCATACATTAGTGCCGATGAGCTGGCGGCCGACAATGAGCCATTGCAGGGAAATTTTGAAGGTATTGGCGTGGAATTCAATATCGTAAGCGATACCATCAGTGTGATCGATGCCATCCAGGGTGGCCCTGCGGAGCGTGTAGGGATCATGGCTGGCGACAGGATCGTAAAAGTAGAAGGCAAACAGGTAGCGGGTATTAAGATCACCAATAAAATGGTGATGGAAAAATTAAAAGGTCCCGGCGGCACCAAAGTAAAAGTGAGCGTTGCCCGCAGAAGAAAACCCGGCCTGATCGATTTTACAATTACCCGCGGAACCATTCCTATTTACAGTGTGGATGTAGCATACATGGTAGCGCCGCAAACCGGTTACATAAAAATTACCCGCTTCGCAGCCACTACATACGATGAATACATGGCAGCCTTTAAAAAATTAAAAGCAAAAGGAATGCAAAACCTGATCATCGATCTGCGCCAGAACGGCGGCGGATACCTGAATACAGCTACCAGCATTGCTGATGAGTTTTTGGACAAAGGAAAAGAGATCTTGTATACCGAAGGAAAAGCCCGTCCGCGCAAGGATTACAAAGCCACCAGCACCGGCGGGTTTGAAACCGGAAAGCTGATCGTGCTCATTGATGACGGCTCTGCATCCGCCAGCGAAATTTTATCCGGTGCGCTGCAGGACAACGACAGGGCAACCATTGTTGGCCGCCGCTCTTTCGGGAAAGGCCTGGTGCAGGAGCAAAGCGAGTTCAGCGACGGTTCCGCCATGCGCCTTACCATTGCGCGTTATTACACGCCTTCCGGCAGATGCATCCAAAAACCTTACAACGGCAACATCGAGGAATATTACAGCGAAGAATACGACCGTTATAAAAATGGCGAACTGGAAAATGCAGACAGCATTAAAAATGGCAATTCGCAGAAATACAAAACACTTTCCGGCCGCATTGTATACGGCGGCGGCGGCATCACACCCGATGTGTTTGTTCCGCTGGATACCACCGGTCGCTCGCGTTACCTCACAGAAGTGTTGTACAACGGCATTGTAAATGATTTTGCATTTGAGTATGCCGACAAGCAACGCAGCACATTAAAATCCTACACACCCGAAAGCTTCAATGCAAATTTCGAGATCACAACAGCACTTTTAAATGAGTTTGCCGATTATGCTGCAAAAGGCGGTGTAAAGAGAAACGATGTGCAGATGAAACAATCCGAAACGATCTTGAAAAATCAGCTGAAATCATTGATCGCACGTAATATCTGGAACAACGACGGATTTTATCCCGTGTACCAGTCGCAGGACAATGTGCTGAAAAAAGCAGTGGAACTGATGAAATAAATTTCGATAGTATCGGGACTTTATACCATAAAAACAATTTACTTTAAGAACGTCATTGCGAGGGCTTTTCGCCCGAAGCAATGACGCGAAATTATCCGCGGTTGGCCTTCGTGCCAGCAGAAGAGCAAATTACATTACAAGATCGTCCCGCACGTGCGGGATTGTTAATTTTGCCTCCCAAAAGTTAAGAAATTAAAATTTTGCAAAAGCAAACAAAAAAAGGGACGCGTAATCATTACGCGTCCCTTTTTTTGTTTGCTTTTGCAAAGAACTATTTCATCGCTGGTGCTTTTGCAGTATCTTTCATAGCTCCTGCAACAGAATCCATAGCAGCTGCAGTGCTTTGGCTGGAAAATTTAAATAAAGAATCCATTTTTGCCTGTTCAGCAGCTTTACGTTTTGCTTCGTCTTCTTTGTTTGGTCCGCAGGCAACAAAGCTGCTCATTGCTGCTGCAACGAATAATAAGGTGAATAATTTTTTCATTTGTTTATTTGTTTTGGGTTAATACTAGTATCTGGGACGCAAAGTTAAGATTCAAAAAAATTGATAATCAGTTGTATAGGCATTTCTTTAAACATTAAAATGTTGAAAACCCCCGTAAACCTGTTTTTTTAATGCCGCTTTTTCTGGATAAAACAGCTAAAAGTTTATACCTTTGAGTTAATTAATATTTTAAAAATAAACTAAAAAATAAACAAAGATATGGCCTTCGAATTACCAAAACTGGCGTATGCATACGATGCATTAGAGCCAAACATTGATGCAAAAACAATGGAAATCCACCACAGCAAACACCACAATGCATATGTTACTAATCTGAACAATGCGATTGCCGGAACAGACGCTGAAAAATTAAGCATCGAAGAGATCTGCAAAAACATTTCAAAATATCCAATGCCTGTTCGTAACAATGGCGGCGGACATTTTAATCACTCTTTATTCTGGACCATCATGGGTCCGAATGCAGGCGGTGAGCCAACCGGCGATTTAGCCGCAGCCATCAATTCCGCATTCGGTTCGTTTGCAGAATTTAAAACACAATTTGCTGCCGCTGCAACAACCCGCTTTGGTTCCGGCTGGGCATGGCTGATCGTAAAAGACGGCAAGCTGGCGGTTTCTTCCACACCAAACCAGGACAATCCTTTAATGGATGTTGCTGAAGTAAAAGGAACGCCGATCCTCGGAGTAGATGTTTGGGAACATGCATACTACCTGCATTACCAAAACCGTCGCCCGGATTACCTTGCGGCTTTCTGGAATGTGATCAACTGGAATGAAGTAGCAAAACGCTTTAGCGCTGCAAAATAGGCTTTCATCCGCGTTGGTTGTTTTTACTGTACATTCATTAACCGGATAACTACATGAAAACAAAAACAAAATTTATAGTTCCAATAACATCAATTGTTATTGGAACTTTATTGTTATTACCGGCCGCAGTCAGCGCTCAAAAAGATGCAGGCGAAGCCGTGGTCACGGCCGGTGCAGGATACAGCATTTTGGGAATGTCGGCATCCTTTATAAGCAATACAAACGATTCCACCCACAACGATCATTTTACATCCAACCCGTATGTGGTTGCTTCCTGCGATATCGGAGTAGCAAAGATCTTTAGCCTGGGGCCATCGTACGGACGGCAGTCGATGATCTATTATTACGATGGATATTCACCGTCACGCAATGCGCACATACGGTTTTCCGATAAATTCATCCGGAATAATTTTGGACTGCGTGCGTTATTTCATTTCGGGAAAAAAGAATCGGTGGATATGTATGCCGGAGTTCGCTTGGGCTATACGGTTTGGGACGTTTCCAGCACCAACGACAATGTAAATTATGTACCAAAAAACGGTGGTGTTCCCTGGGCCGTACGTGTTAATTTAAAGAATACACATTACACTGCGCAGGCCATTTTTGGTGTCCGTTATTTTTTTAATGATTACATTGGCATTAACGGCGAAGTATCTGTCGGGCCGCCCGGCGTGTTTATGTTTGGGCTCAACCTGAAATTTTAAAACAATACATGAAGCATTTAAAAATAGTAATAGTTGCTTTTTTTCTTTTCGCTGCTGCGCCTTATTGCAAAGCATCGGTGCAAAACGATACACTGTTTATTCAAACTGTAAACCCGGCAACGCTTGTTTTATCCGGCGATTCGGTAATTATAAAAACAACGGGGATCAATGATCTGCAATTATCCGTTCATCCGAAACCGGATGCGGAAAAAAAGCAAAAAATAATTTCTGCCATGCTGGCCTTTCCTTTTCCGTTTGGCTTTATGGGTGCGCACCGCGTAATGCTTGGCTGCAAACCCTGGATCCCGGTGGTATATGTAGCAACTTTCGGCGGTTGTTTCGGCTTGCTTCCGCTGATCGATTTTTGCGTGATCCTGTGTAGCAAAGACATTAAACAATACGAGAACAATCCACACATTTTTATGTGGCTCAAATAATTTATTCTGCTTTATGAAGATCGGTTTATTTTTCGGTTCCTTTAATCCTATTCATGTCGGGCACATGGTGCTTGCCAATTATATGCTGGAATTTACAGATCTCGAAAAAGTATGGTTCGTTATTTCACCGCACAATCCGCTCAAAAAAAAATCATCGCTGCTGCACGAGCGGCACCGTTTACAAATGGTGCAAATTGCCATTGAAGATAATAACAAGCTCAAGGCAAGCGATGTGGAATTTAAATTGCCGCAGCCTTCTTATACCGTAAATACACTCGTCTATCTCAAAGAAAAATATCCGGAGCACGATTTTGCACTCATCATGGGTGGCGATAATTTAGGCAGTTTTCACAAATGGAAAAATTACGAAGAGATCCTGAAACATCACGAACTCTATGTATATCCGCGGCAGGAAAGCGCAGAAACGGAATTGGAAAAAAATGGAAAAGTAAAATTAGTTCCGGCGCCCCGCATGGAAATTTCTTCCACTATGATCCGCCAGGCCATTAAAGATAAAAAAGACATCCGCTATTTTCTTCCCGAAGCAGTATGGGAATATATAAAAGAAATGCATTTCTACGAAAAATAAAAATTTAATGAATATCAGAAACTTTACACCATTTGAAAAAACGATATCTGTTGTAAAATATCTGCAGATTTATAATTTGAAACTATTTTTGGGCTTCGCCTTTTTGAGCTTGTCAGTAATAGTCGGTAATGAGCGTTACTAGATTATATTTTCGAAGCAATAAACCGCATACGCGAAATTATCCGCGGTTGGTCTTCGCGCCAGCAGAAGAGCAAATTACATTACAAGATCGTCCCGCACGTGCGGGATTGTAAATTTTGCCTTCAAAAAGTTAAGCATATACATTCACATTACATTTTCTTAACAATTCAATACAGTAATTATTTAAAATCATCATGACAAAGATCTTCCGTTATTTTATCCAGGGCATTATCATTACCGTTCCTGTTGCCATTACACTCATCATCGTTTACAAAGTGATCGCCTGGGTAGGCTCGCTGTTTACCATGTTCGGGATCATCATCAACCCGGTTATCGATCCCTTCATTATTATTTTTACCGCCGTCCTGCTCATTTTTTTAATGGGATTGCTCGGTTCCTCCATCATCCTGCGACCCTTGTTCAGCCTGTTTGATAACATCCTCGAACACACACCATTTATCAAAACCGTATACTCCTCCATCAAGGATTTATTATCTGCATTTGTCGGCAGCAAAAAGCGTTTTAATAAACCGGTGCTCATCACCATCAACAAGGAAAATAACATCCAGCAACTCGGATTCATCACGCAGGAAGATCTTTCGGAGCTTAACATTACCAAAGGAACCGTTGCCGTGTACGTTCCTTTATCATATTCCTTTTCAGGGAATTTGCTGATCGTTCCGGCCGATCACATTACTGTGGTAAACGCATCTTCCTCAGAAGTAATGAAATTTATTGTGTCGGGTGGAGTCACCGATATTGATGAAAAAGAATAATTTTTTTATTTAAAAAACAATTGTATCTTGTACATATCATTTTAAAAAATCAAGACATGAAAAAAATAATTACGCTCGCATTTGCTGTTGCCATTGCACTTTCGGCAAGTGCCCAAAAAATTAAAGTGAAAGAATCCAATGAGAATATTGGCGGTGGAAATCACAATGCCTTGACAGTAACACTATACGAAGTTAACCCTTCCGACGCCGAAGATGCCTTCCGTTCCTTCATGAAAAAATACGATGGAAAAAGAACCACCAAGGACGGAGCTATTTTTGTAGATCATGCGCTGATCAAAGACATGGGAAATAACACCATCGACGTATACGGAAAAGCACAGGGAAAAAAAGGCGATGCGGAAATTACTTTCGTAATTGCATTTGATTTGGGTGGTGCATTTTTAAATTCAAACGATCACAAAGACCAATACAAAGTAGCCGAAAAACTGGTAAAAGATTTTGCCATTGAAGCATCCAAAGATGCCATCGAAGAAAAATTAAAAGCGGCGCAAAAAATTCAATCCGGCCTGGAAGACGATCAGAAATCACTTGAAAAAGATAACAAACACCTGAATGGCGATATTGAAGATTACAAAGCAAAGATCACCAAAGCAGAGCAGGATATTGTAACCAACAAAGCCGATCAGGACAAGAAAAAAGCAGAAATAGAAGCACAGAAAAAAATTGTAGCCGACATTGATAAAAAATTACAATCGGTGGAGTAAGATTAGCCACAGATTCACAGATTTAAAATAACAAAAAGCGCTGCAATTATTTGCAGCGCTTTTTGTTTTTCATTCAACTGTTAAGTTTCACATCATGTAATATTATTGTTTTAGTCTGTCATCCCGCACCTGTTGCGGGATCGGTTAATTAATATCCTGCACGAATCTACGGGATCCCGCAACATTGCGGGATGACGATTTCAAAGAAAATAATAGTTCAAAGCATTATTTCCAATCTGCGTGACCAAACATTTTGAGAAAATCATCTCCTTTAAACCTTCCTTTGCGTCTTCACGCCTTCGTGGTAAAATCACAGACAGCACATCATCTGCACATCAGCAATCTGCACATCAGCAATCATTTTCACATCAATTAAGCTTATACATTTTCCCCGGCAGCGATCTCACAATTCCCGAAAACTCCAGCGTCAGCAGCAGTGACGAAACTTTGCTCATCGGCATCTTTACCAGCAAACACAGATCATCCACATTCAGCGTATTTTTTTCTTTCAAAATATTCACGACCATTTCTTCTTCCGGTTTCAGATCAATGAATAGTTTTTTTTGAGCAGGCGCATTTTTTTTCGCCCTTTGTTCCCAACCCATAATGTACACAATATCCGCCGCCGACTGGATCAGCGCCGCTTTGTTTTGCTTGATAATATTGTTACACCCTTCCGAAGCAGCATCGCCGATCCTGCCCGGAAATGCAAACACATCACGGTTATAACCGTTTGCAATATCCGCCGTGATCAGTGATCCGCCATCTTTTTTTGATTCGATCACAATCGTAGCATCCGCAATTCCCGCCACAATGCGATTCCTTCTCGGAAAATTTTCACGATTGGGAATCGTACCGCTTGTGAAATCTGTCAGCAATCCGCCTTGCTCCTGCATTTTTTCCGCAATAGATTTGTGTAATGCAGGATACACCCTGTCGAACCCGTGCGCAAACACAGCCACCGTTTTTAAATTATTATCCATTGCCGCACGGTGGGCGCAAACATCAATCCCGTAAGCAAGTCCGCTCACGATCAGCGGATGATGAACAGCCAGGTCCGCTACCAGTTTCTCACACAAATTTTTACCGTATTCCGTTGCTTCCCGCGTTCCTACAATACTGATGATCTTATTCGTGTTCAGGTCCGTATCTCCTTTAAAATAAAGCATCACCGGATTGTCTTCACAATACGTCAATCGTTTTGGATAACCGGCATCTAAATAAAAAAGCGGGCGGATCTTATTTTTTTCAATGAATTTTAATTCCTCTTCCACCCGATTAAAAACGGACTGTTCCTTTATGATTTTCGACAATACCGTTCCAATTCCCGGAACTTTTTCCAGCGCACTTTTCTTTTCATTAAAAACACCTTCCACGCTTCCGCAGTATGCCACCAGGCGTTTCGCAAGCACATCGCCAATCTCGGGGATCAGCGTCAATGCAATCTTATAATTTAAATTTTCTATCATATCCTGTTGTAATTACAAATGTGTGGCGCTGCTCTACCGCTTTTAGCAAAAACAGTACAGCAGCGCTGCCGCGAAATCGCAGATCATTGAGAAATAAAATCTTCTCGGCAAACCAATAAATCGAACCGGCATTTATAATTCATTCCCCGCAGAACGCCCGTATTTACCTATAAAAAAGGTTTTTTTTCTTCCGTTTGTGTTAAAATACAATTATTTGTACATTGCACATTAGTATTGGCAAAAATATAAAAATAAGCGTCAGAAAAAGTACTGTTGAAAAGTTTACAAATTGCCAGTTAACCACAAAAAAAGAGTTTTAGAAAACACAGGATAAATGAAAAAAATACTCACTCCACTATTTTTCATTCAGGCAGTCGGTTCTTTATTTGCGCAAACAGCTTATATCAAAGGCCGTGTTTCCGATTCAAAAAGCAAGGAAACAATTGTTGGTGCAAACATTGTTTTAGATGATTCAACGGGCACCACCGCCGATCTCAATGGCAACTACCTTGTAAAAACCACACCGGGGAAACACAAAATAGATTATAAATACGTTGGGTATAAACAACAAACCCAAACCGTTACCACTGCCGCAAACGATACGCTCAGCATCAACATTTCCATGGAAGATGATTCCAAACAGCTCGATATAGTAGTTGTTTCTGCCGGGAGGTTTGAGCAAAAACTGGGCGATGTGACCGTTTCCATGGAAGTATTAAAACCATCGCTGATCGAGAATAAAAATACAAACACCATCGAAACCATTATGGAGCAGGTGCCCGGCGTGAACATGATCGACGGGCAAGCCAACATCCGCGGCGGTAGCGGTTTTAGCTACGGTGCCGGTAGTCGTGTATTACTCATGGTAGATGAAATGCCTATGCTTACCGCAGATGCAGGCGATGTAAAATGGAGCTTTTTACCGGTCGAAAATTGTGAACAGATCGAGGTCATCAAAGGCGCTTCCTCTGCATTGTTCGGTTCCTCCGCATTAAACGGCGTGATCAATTTCCGTACAGCCTACCCGAAAGATGAACCCGAAACAAAAATTACCGTTAACGGCGGTTATTACGATCGTCCGAAACGCAGCGAGCTGGTGTGGTGGAAAGATGGAAACCCGACGTTTGGCGGTGTGAATTTCTATCACGGCGAAAAAATTAAAAACCTGGATTTGGTACTCGGTGCAAACGTATACGACGATATGGGTTACCGCCAGTATGAAACCGAACAGCGCTACCGTGCCAACGTAAATTTACGCTATCGTTTTAAAAAAGTAAAAGGACTGGCCATCGGCGTAAATGCAAATACCATCCGCACACAAGGCGGTTTGTTCCTCATCTGGCAGAATGCGGATAGCGGCGCGTATCGTCCTGCTGGCGGCGATCTGAGCCATTATACAACATATCGCAGTAACGTCGATCCGTTCGTAACCTATTACACTTCCAACGGTGGCCGCCATTCCCTGCGTGGCCGGTTTTTCAGGACCACCAACCTCAACAACACCGATCAGGAATCCCGCGCAGATGTGTATTACGCGGAATACCAATATCAGAAACATTATAAAAATGATTTTACCTGGACAGGAGGCCTGGTGTATAATTACGATGAGGTGCATTCCGGCGCTCTCTACGGCACGCATTACAGCGATAATGCTTCCGCCTACCTGCAGTTTGATAAAAAGTTTTTTAAGAAGCTTTCCATTTCAGCAGGGATCAGGGGCGAGTATTTTAAAACCGATTCGGTAGAAACCCGTGAAAATGTGTACCTGTTGATGGATCAAAGCAAAACAATTGCATCGCATTCAAAAATAAAACCGGTAACACGGTTGGGCGTAAATTATGAGTTGACTCCTGTTACATTCATCCGTGCATCCTTCGGACAAGGTTTTCGCTTTCCTACCGTAGCCGAGCGCTTCATTAAAACAAGCGCCAGCGGTTTGGATATTTATCCCAACGACAGCTTAAAGCCGGAAAGTGGCTGGAGCGCCGAGATTGGGATCAAACAAGGTGTAAAGCTGGGTAATAACTGGAGAGGATTTGTAGATCTGGCATATTTCTGGACAGAATACAAAGACATGATGGAATTTACATTCGGACAGTATGGACGGTTGGTACCACCAAATTATGGATTAGGATTTCAATCACAAAATATCGGTAACACCCGCATCTCCGGGTTTGAAGTATCGATCATGGGAGAAGGAAAGATCGGCCCTGTAAGTGTGGAAGCCTTGATGGGTTACACGTACATCGATCCGATCCAAACCGATTTTAACGAAAAAGTGGATACGGCAAGAAATTCGTCGTATAAAAATATTTTAAAATACCGTTACCAGCATACTGCAAAAGGCGATGTGCAGCTGGGATATAAAAAACTGGGCTTTGGTGTGAGCTGCCGTTACAACAGCTACATGGAAAATATCGATAAGTTTTTTGTGGAAGCAATCCCGGGTATAAAAGAATACAGAGACAAAAATAAAAATGGCGATGTCGTATTCGATGGCCGCATTTCTTGGCAATTGAACAAAACCGCCAAAGTAGGGTTTATAGTAAATAATGTTTTTAACCGCGAGTATGTTGGGCGCCCTGCGGATATGCAGCCGCCGCGTACATTTGCGTTACAGGTAACCATAAAAGTTTAAAAAAATAAAACAATGGCAGCAGTACAACGTCCTTTTAATTTCAAAAAATGGATCGACGAAAACCGGCATCTTTTAAAACCGCCGGTAGGAAATAAAGTAGTGTACGAAAACACCGAATTTATTGTGATGGTAGTAGGCGGCCCAAATTCCCGCAAGGATTATCATTTTAATGAAAGCGAAGAGTTTTTCTATCAGCTGGAAGGCGATATAAAAGTGGGTATCCAGGAAGAAGGTAAAGCCGTAACCCTAGATATAAAAGAAGGCGATATTTTTTTATTGCCTCCGCGTGTACCGCACAACCCTATGCGCGGCCCCAATACCATCGGGCTGGTAATGGAGCGTAAACGCCGCGATGGTGAGGAAGACGGGCTGATGTGGTTTTGTGAAAAATGCAATGCACCTTTGTACGAAAAAAAATTCAAGCTCACCAATATCATGACCCAGTTCCAGGAAACATTCGCCTATTTTTACGGGAACCCGGATCTGCGCACCTGCAAAAAATGCGGACATGTGATGGAACCACCGGTAGCACCCACAGCAAAAACGGATTCACATTAAGAAGGAAGTTCAAAGTTTAAGGTTCAAAAGTTCAAAGCTTGCTTTACGCAGATGCTGTGTTTCTAAAAAACAAACCATCATTTCAGGGATAGCCTTTAACAGACAGCATTATACAGCAAACGAATGAACCAATGAACGAGTAAACCAGTGAACAACACAGATTCGTAATATTCGTTTCTGTTCCTGCCCGAATCGTTCAGGCGGGCGTTATCCATACCAGATTGGTATATTTGTATAAATTAGTAATTAGTAGATAGAATGAATAAAGAAGAAGTTGATCAGCAGTTTGAAAAAGTATTAGACAGCTTAGCGCCACAATTCGGCGGTGATATAGACGAACAGGCCATCCTGTTTTTAATTGGTGTGCAGGAACTTGGCAAAGGGAATTTAAAATTTACAAAGACCCAAAAGCTCGATGTGATGCACATTGCCATTTGCACCCTGCTTACGCCATACGGTTATTATGAATATGAAGGACTGGACAAAGATGGCTGGCCGCACTGGAAAGTAAATGAAAAATTACCTCCGCTAAAACCCAATCAACAGCACTTATTGATCAAACAGGCAATTGTAGAATATTTTACAGCCAATGAGCTGATGGGCGAAAATGATACCGAAGATAATGAAGACACAGTAAGTGATGAAGAAGAATAATATTTTTTGAAACACCTGAAACAAAAAATGCCTGCACAAATGAATGTGCAGGCATTTTATTTTATATCAAATGCCTTTCGCGTAAATAATTACTTGATCGTTACCGTAACATCCCCGGTTTTCCCCGGTTCATCCAAACGCAAAACGCCTTTGCCAACAAATCCCGGAGGGAATGTTGCTTTTGTAGCCGTCACATCAAAAATAGCCGGTAATTTTACTTCAAATTCCGCATTTCCTGATCCATCGGATGTTTCAGTATATACTACATCTCCGTTTACCGAAGGCGCAGCTAACTTTACAATTGCATTTGCAACCGGAACACCCGCAGTATCAATTACTTTAACGGTACCGTGGCAGGTTTTGTCTTTTTTACAGGACGATGTGCTGAACGCAGCAAACATCAGTGCAACAAAGCAAAAAGCAACAGAGAATTTAAGTGTAAAATGTTTCATAAGTCTGATTTTATGATCTAAAAACGTGTTCTTATCTTTGCAGATATTTATCTTTACCTAACAAATCTAATACAATTTCATGAAATATAAAAATAATTGTGCGCTCCTTGCGCTCCTGTTAGGTGTTATGATCGTTTTTTCGTCGCTAAAATCCATTAAAGACGATGGTTCGGGCGACATCAAGGTGATGATCGTAACGGATTACGGGGTTATTAAAATAAAATTATACAACCAAACTCCCTTGCACCGCGACAATTTTGTGAAGCTCGTAAAAGCACATTATTATGATAGTTTGTTGTTTCACCGTGTGATCCAGAATTTTATGATCCAGGGCGGTGATCCCGATTCCAAACGCGCGCCGTATGGCGTTGAGCTGGGCAATGGCGGCCCGGCGTATACTATTCCCGCCGAATTTAACCCGCATTTATTTCATAAAAAAGGCGCCCTGGCCGCTGCCCGCGATAGTGATTTTGATAACCCTGCGCAAGCCTCCTCCGGTTCACAGTTTTACATTGTACAGGGCCGTGTGTTTACCGATTCGCTGCTGAAAGTGCAGGCAAAACGCATCACCAAAATGAAGCTGTTCAACCAGATCATCAACCGGCCGGAGAATAAACAATACCTGGAGCAATACAAAACATTTACAAAAGCCTTAAAGCTTGACAGCATCAAATATGTATACGACATTATCGATAAAAAAGTAGCGGCGGAATTACCCAACACGCCGGAATATGTATTTTCACCGGAGCAGGTAGAAGCCTATACCACCATTGGCGGAACGCCGCATCTGGATGGCAGTTACACCGTTTTTGGAGAAGTGTACGAAGGCCTGGAAGTGATCGATAAGATCGCAGCGGAAGAAGTGGACAAGCTGGCAAGGCCGCAGACCGATATCCGCATCAGAAGTGTTTCAATAATTCCGTAACTTCGCGGACTACAACAAGATCATGAAAGATAAAATTGACGAATTATTAAATGAGATCGAATCATTTACAGCCAGCAGCAAAGAGCATGTGGAAGAGTTGCGCATTAAATGGCTGAGCAAAAAAGGAAAAGTAAAAGAGCTGTTTGACGAGTTTAAAACCGTTGCGCCCGAATTGCGCAAAGAAGTGGGGCAAAAATTAAACGAGCTGCAAAATAAAGCGCAGGACAAGATCAACCTGCTGAAAGAAACATTTGAAGATGCCGGAGATCCCAAAGCCGATGACCGCGATCTGACACTGCCAGCAGAAAAAATGGCGATCGGATCCCGCCATCCCTTATCCATTGTGCGTAACCAGATCGTTGATATTTTCTCCCGCATTGGCTTTACCGTTTCGGAAGGGCCGGAAGTGGAAGACGATTGGCATAACTTTACCGCTCTCAACACGCCTGCAGATCATCCCGCCCGCGATATGCAGGATACATTTTACATCAGCGAAAACCCGGATATTTTATTGCGTACGCAAACATCGTCCGTACAGGTGCACATGATGGAAAACACCAAACCGCCTATCCGCACTATTTCTCCGGGGCGGGTGTACCGCAACGAAGCAATCTCTGCGCGTGCGCATTGCCAGTTTCACCAGGTGGAAGGTTTGTACATCGATAAAAATGTTTCCTTTTCCGATTTAAAGCAAACGCTTATGTATTTTGCCAAAGAAATGTTCGGCGAAGAAACACAGATCCGTTTGCGCCCTTCCTTTTTCCCGTTCACTGAGATCAGCGCCGAAATGGATATTTCCTGTCCGTTTTGCAAAGGCGCCGGTTGCAACATCTGCAAAGGTGCCGGTTGGGTAGAGATCCTGGGTTGCGGCATGGTAGATCCTGCCGTATTGGATAACTGCGGGATCGATAGCAGGGAATACAGCGGGTTTGCCTTCGGAATGGGTATCGAGCGTGTTACCATGCTTAAATACCAGGTAAAAGATCTTCGCTTGTTTTTTGAGAATGATGTTCGTTTTTTAAAACAATTTAAATCAGCATAATACGAATAACGAATAAATACGAATTTACAAATCTGTGTTTGTTAAAACGTAGAGAATAAAATTCTGAGCATAATCTCATAACCACACAGATTGGTATATTAGTATAATTTGGTATTTAGTAGATACACAGATTTGTACATTCGTATTTATTCGTAATTTGTAACATACATGTCGCGCTTACAACAACTACAGCAAATGCTCCAGGACGAACCCAACGATTCGTTCCTCAATTACGCATTGGCGTTGGAATACGCAAAAGAAAATGATCTGTCGCAGGCAATAAGCATCATCGAAAAAATAGTGGAACGAGATGAAAATTATTTAGGCGCGTATTATCAGCTCGGCAAATTATACGAGCAACAAAATCTTTCCGAAAAGGCAATCAGTACTTACCATAAAGGGATCACCATCGCGAAAGCCCAAAACAATAAAAAAGCGCAGGGAGAATTAAATGAAGCCTTGTGGATGCTCGAAGACTAAGGTTACGGATTACTCATAAATACAAATTTACAAATCTATGTGTGAAACCTCCTTCATCCCTCTCCACGCGCCGATGCTGAAACTTTAGCGCAAGGGTCAAGAGAAGGGGGCTATACTTGTGCTGGTGTAAAGTTTTATTGCACACAGCAGTAAACAGATTGGTAAATTTGTATTTATTTAGTATTCGTAACAGCCACAGATTCGTTATTCGAAAAATTCGCAATTCGTTGAGATGTTAATAAAGAAGAATATTATCAATCAGCCTCACATTCCCCAGTTTCAAAGCAATACAAGCCACAGCACTTTTTGCCTGTTTGTAATCGCTGATCGGTTGCAGCGTTTCAGCATCTGCTATTTCAAAATATTCCAGCTGCATCAATGGTTCAGATTGGATCTGCGCTTCGGCAAAAGCTTTTAGCTCCGCAATCGTATGCGTTGCCTGCATTTCTTTTACTTTAAAAAGTGTTTTGGAAATAAGCGGCGACACGTTACGTTCTGTTTCCGTTAATCGCACATTGCGGGAGCTCATGGCCAGCCCGTCGCTTTCGCGGATGATCGGGCAACCGATAATTTCCGTATTAAAACCCAACTGCTTGGTCATCGAGCGCACAATTGCCAGCTGCTGAAAATCCTTTTGTCCGAAATACGCTTTATCCGGCAGCACAATGCGGAATAATTTGCTTACCACCTGGGCCACGCCGTTAAAGTGTCCGGGGCGATGTGCGCCTTCCATTACTTTGTCCAGCATCCCAAAATCTACCGTTTTGCCTTGTTTCCAGCCATTATCCTCAATCTTCTGTCTTTTCAGCTCCAGTTCTTCATTGGTGTACATTTCGCTCACTTCGGGCGCAAAAATGTAATCACACTCTACGGATTGCAATAGTTTGGAGTCATTTTCCAGCGTTCGCGGATATTTTTCAAGGTCGCTGAGGTCGTTAAACTGGGTAGGATTTACAAAAATACTGCAGACGGTAATATCGTTTTCAGCCTTGCTGCGCTGCACCAGCGCCAAATGTCCCTGGTGCAGGGCGCCCATCGTTGGAACAAAACCGATAGTTTTTTTGGCTTTTCGTGCAATATTTAACTGATATTGAAGTTCTTGTATCCGGTTAAAAATAATCATGTGTGCAAAAAATTGTTGAAAACTAGCAAAATCAACATTAACAAGCCGGTTTTTCCGATAAATGTGGGCTAATCTAAGGATTAAACTTTGAAATTCAGAAAATTTTTGCTTACTTTTGTATACTTTTTATAAATCTAACCTTAATTCGATCGCATGAAGAAGAAAGCTAGAGTCCTATTTGTATCACAAGAAGTTACCCCGTATTTAGATGAAACCCCGATGAGTGTTATCGGACGAAAACTCCCTCAGGGAATTCAGGAGAGAGGCAAGGAAATACGGTTATTCATGCCTAAGTACGGCGTTATCAACGAAAGACGTAATCAACTCCATGAAGTGATCCGCCTTTCCGGTATGAACCTGATCATCGATGATACTGATCATCCATTGATCATTAAAGTGGCCTCCATACAAGCAGCGCGTATGCAGGTTTATTTTATTGATAATCAAGAGTATTTTGAACGAAAGCATATCCTCACCGATAAAAAAGGAGAGCATTTTGCCGATAACGATGAGCGCGCCATCTTTTTCTGCCGCGGAGTGATTGAAACAGTAAAAAAATTAGGCTGGGCGCCTGATATCGTTCATTGTCATGGTTGGATCACCAGCTTAATGGCCCTGTATCTTAAAAAGTCGTTTAAAGACAACCCGCTGTTTGCCGATACCAAAATTGTATACTCTGTATACGACGATGAATTTCCGGGAGCATTGAACAAAGATTTCGGTAAAAAAGTGATGTTCGAAGGAATTGAAAAATCCGATGTGGAATTACTTAAAAATCCTACCTTTGTCAACGTTAATAAACTGGCAGTTGATTTAGCGGATGGCATTATCAAAGCCAGCCCGAAAATCAATTCGGATATAGAAAAATATATTAAAAAATCGGGCAAGCCTGTACTTGAATTCCAAAGCGCAGAAACCTACATTGACGCCTACTCCGATTTTTATGATGCTGTACTTGAAGAAGTCGCAGAAATGGTTGACTAATTAATTTTTATGAACACGAATAAAACACGAATAGCTCAAATTTTGCCTCGAATGGTCGGGGCAAAATTTTTTTTAATACCACTCATCGGTTTAGTAATTACCGTTTCTTCCTGTAACGAGTCCAGCGTGGTTGGTCTGGATGTGCAGCCTGCAGGCGATCTGCTAAATGTAGGCTGGCAGGATACCACTACCTTAGTCAGTAAAACCGTCCGTGAAGATTCCCTGCATACCGATGCATCCGTGATCATTACCGCAGATGCCCTGATCGGCGCTTACAACGACCCTATTTTTGGCCGCGCTACTGCTTCCCTGTACACACAACTGCGTTTGCCAACCAATGCGCCTACATTTGGGTCAATCCCCATTTGTGATTCCGTGATAATGTCGCTTGTATACGATCCTACCGCTTACGGAAAGCTTGATCGTAAAGTACAAACAATGAATGTGTACCAGTTGGCAGAAGATGTGAGCACCAGCAGCGATTATTATTCCAACAATACGCTGAGCAAAGCAATAAACGACCTTGCAAATGCACGCCAGTTTATACCGCATCCGCTTGATAGCGTAACTGTAATTGGCAGCAGGCAAAAACCGCAATTACGTATTCCCCTGCAAACCAATTTCGGACAAGTGATCCTGAATAACCAGAATCTTCCTGCACTGTCGAGCAACGAAACATTTCAATCGCTTACCAAAGGACTTTACATTACCACCGAAAACACACCGGGAGGTGCTGCAGGCGATGGAAATATCCTGCATTTTAAAATGGCCGATGCCCTTACTAAGATCACCATTTATTACCACAATAGCAATGCAACGGATAACGATTCCCTGCATTACGACATTCAATTGGGTGCTGTAGCACGCTTTTCCAGCTTTGCACATGATTATTCATCTGCTAATCCTTACCTGGTGGCACAATTAAGCTCCACACCTCCTGCAGTTGATACAACGCTGTTTGTTCAATCCATGGCAGGCGTAAAAGTAAAAATTGAATTGCCTTACCTGAAAAACTGGAATGATCACGGAAGAATTGCCATCAATAAAGCGGAGCTGGTGATTAAAGTAGATAGCACCAGTGCGCTTTATCAGCTGGATACGTTTGCTGCGCCTACCGGACTGGTATTGTTTGGTATTACTGCCGGAACAAATGTAAATTATGTGATCCCTGATGCATACGATGCGAACGAAGTATACGGAGGCAGTTACAATGCAGCAACACGCACCTATACATTTAATATTGAACGTTATGTGCAGCAGATCCTGAACGGTTACCGCGAAAATACAGGCATGTACCTGGTGGCTTCCGGTGGTGCTGTAAATGCGAACCGCGTAGTGTTAGGCGCTGCTGCCAGTACAGGATACCAAAAAATGAAATTAAACATTACATACACTAAACTTCATTAACATATGTGTGGAATAGTTGGATATATCGGGAATAAACAAGCATACCCGTTTTTAATAAAAGGATTACAACGCCTCGAATACAGGGGATACGACAGTGCCGGTGTTGCGATGATCGACAACGGGCAGCTGAATGTATATAAATGCAAAGGCAAAGTAGCCGATCTGCACACTTTTATCGGCGATAGCAATACAAAGGGAACAATTGGGATAGGGCATACACGCTGGGCTACACACGGTGTTCCGAACGATGTAAATGCGCATCCACAATACTCTGCTTCCAAAAACATGGTAATGATCCATAATGGGATCATTGAAAATTACGGACCGTTAAAAGCGGAATTAAAAAAACGCGGACATGTATTTTTAAGTGATACGGACACGGAAGTATTGATCCATCTGATCGAAGACATTCACCAGAAAGAAAATGTGCGTTTGGGTGAAGCTGTCCGGATTGCCTTAAACCAGGTAGTTGGCGCTTACGCGATCGTGATCCTTTCAAAAGAGAATCCGGACGAATTGTTTGCTGCCAAAAAAGGCAGCCCGATGGTGATCGGGATCGGTAAAGACGAATTTTACATTGCTTCCGATGCAACACCGATTGTGGAATACACAAAAAATGTGGTGTACCTGGAAGATGAAGAAATTGCATTTATTGAACGCGGAAAAGAATTAAAGATCAAAACGATCAAGAATAAAGCAAAAACACCGTACGTTCAGGAGCTGGAATTAAAGCTGGAAGCATTGGAAAAAGGTGGTTTCGATCACTTTATGCTGAAAGAGATCTACGAACAGCCACGTTCCATCAAAGACAGTATGCGCGGCCGTTTAAGCGCTGAAAAAGGAATTGTGAACCTGGGAGGGATCACCGAATACGAGCAAAAATTCATCAATGCCAAACGCATTGTGTTTGTTGCCTGTGGTACATCCTGGCATGCAGGCCTTGTGGGCGAATATTTATTTGAGGATTTAGCGCGCATCCCGGTAGAGGTGGAGTACGCTTCGGAATTCCGTTACCGCAACCCGATCGTGTATGAAGATGATGTGATCATTGCTATTTCACAATCCGGGGAAACCGCAGATACACTGGCAGCCATTGAGCTTGCAAAATCAAAAGGTGCAACTATTATTGGCATTTGTAACGTAGTGGGTTCGTCCATTGCACGTGCAACACACGCGGGTTCTTACACGCATGCCGGACCGGAGATCGGTGTAGCATCTACCAAAGCATTTACCGCACAGGTAACAGTGCTTACGCTGATGGCATTGCGCATTGCGCACTGCAAAGGAACTATTTCTTCTTCGCGCTTTCATCAGCTGTTAAGCGAACTGGAAGCCATTCCGGATAAAGTACAAAAGGTGCTGGAGAAAAACGATCAGATCAAATTTATTGCAGACATTTATAAAAATTCTACCAATGCTTTGTACTTAGGCCGCGGATACACGTTCCCGGTTGCACTGGAAGGCGCATTGAAACTGAAAGAAATTTCCTACATCCATGCCGAAGGTTATCCTGCAGCAGAAATGAAGCATGGCCCGATTGCTTTGATTGATGAGGAAATGCCGGTATTTGTGATCGCAACAAAAGGTACATCGTACGAAAAAGTAGTGAGCAACATCCAGGAAGTAAAAGCTCGCAAAGGCAAGATCATTGCAATTGTTACGGAAGGCGACACACAGGTAAAAGAAATGGCGGATTATAGCATCGAGATCCCGGAAACGGATGAGATTCTGGTGCCATTGATTTCAGCAATCCCGTTGCAATTATTATCCTACCACATTGCAGTAATGCGCGGCTGTAATGTTGATCAGCCAAGGAATTTAGCGAAATCGGTAACGGTAGAGTAGAGATGTGAGAATTGAGATATTAGATTTGAGACGCCTCGTGGAAACGGGGCGTTTTTTTATATATAATTGGAATAAACGTTTTCATTAAATATTATAACACATCGCGTCATTGCGAGGAACGAAGCAATCTCACACCAGGGCATATTCTATAAATGAGATTGCTTCGCTAGCGCTCGCAATGATGTACTTAAACGATTTTATTTTAAGAACAAAATTCCAGATATTATTAAATATAAAAGAAGTAGCAAAATGAATTTTAATTCAATTACCGATTTAAAATCAAATGGATTTTTAGGCTTTAAAACAATAAAGGAATTGTCTTCAAATAGCTTTGATATTCCTGAACTTCAGGGAATTCATCTTATTTTGTATTGTGATAACAAAATTCCTGAATTTTTAGAAACCGGTTGCGGACCTGCACTTTATAAGAAGAAAAATCCGAATGTTTCAATTAGTAAACTCGAAGCTAATTGGATTAAGAATGTACTGATTGTTTACATTGGAAAAGCTGGCGGAAAAAATATAAAAACAACATTAAGAGAGAGATTAAGAACCTATTTTTCTTTTGGACAAGGCAAAGATGTCAGTCATTATGGTGGTAGATATATTTGGCAATTAAAAAATTCAGACGCACTTGTCGTTTGTTGGAAAACAACTCCTACAAAAGAATCAAGAGGAATAGAAAAAAGATTGATTCAAGAGTTTGAGAATCGCCATATGCAAAAGCCATATGCAAATATTCAGGGGTGATAATAAACTGTGAAAGTATATGCAAACAACAAAAAAATTTCCCAATCACGAGAGGTTTTTGCTTTTAATAAAAGCATTCATCAATCATTGATTCCCATCTTGCAGAACAAATCCCGCCCTTTGCAGACAAACCTCGCCGCTTAGCATAATATAATTTTAATCCGCAACAAAACTGCCTAGTTTTGATCCGGATTCAAACGTGCTGGTATAAGATTCCTGAAACCAAAAACGAAATGATTGGGCCGAATGCCGGAATAACATCCAGGCAACAGGAAATCCGGATCAAAAAATAAAATCAATAAAACTGAGCTATGAACACCATTGAAACGACAAACCTTGTTCATGCTTTTTCTGAAAAAGAAATTGCATTACAGGGGATCAACATGCAGGTGCCGGAAGGCGCTATTTATGGCTTTTTAGGGCCAAATGGCGCCGGAAAAACCACTACGCTGCGATTGCTTCTCGGATTGCTGAAAAAACAACAGGGTACCATTTCTTTTTTCGGGAAACCGTTTGAGCAGAACAGGATAGCGACCTTGCAAAAAGTGGGCTCACTGATCGAAAGTCCTTCTATTTATGCGCATTTAACGGCGACAGAAAACCTGGCCGTGCTGCAAAAGATCTATCAATGCCCGAAACAACGCATTGCGGAGGTGCTGGAATTAGTGGGCTTATCCGGTACCGGAAAAAAGAAAGCAGGGAAATTTTCATTGGGAATGAAGCAGCGCCTGAGCATTGCGATCGCGATGCTGAACGATCCTTCGATCCTGATCCTGGATGAGCCGACTAACGGGCTGGATCCGAACGGGATCATTGAAATGCGTGAGTTATTAAAACGGCTGAACCAGGAAAAAAAGATCACGATCTTAATTTCGAGCCATTTGTTATCCGAGATCGAAAAGCTGGTAACGCATGTGGGAATTATCCACAAAGGGAATATGATGTTCCAGGGAACGCTGCCGGAGCTGATCAGCAAACAGCAGCAAACCTCGCATTTAAGTATCGGCACAAGCGATAACGGCCGCGCATTGAGCATCATCAATGATCAGCAATTAAACGCGAAGATCACTGCAGAAAAAATTATTCTGCCGCTGCTGCCGAAAGAAAAGATCGTACAGATGAATGAGTTGCTGGTGAAAAATAACATTGGCGTATTCGAAATAACAACGGTGAAAAACGACCTCGAAACAATTTTTATGGACCTTATAAAATAAAAAAATATGATAACTTCTTTCATTCACAGTTTTCAAAGTGAGCTGATCAAAAAAAGGCGTACAGCCGCATCCTGGCTCATGCTCATGTCGGCGTTATTTATGCCTGCGCTTATAATTTTTATGCGGATGATCTCTTTCGATTCAACTTACAAAGAGGTGGGGCTTAAACATTTTTGGGAAATGATCTGGTTCCGCAACTGGGCTGCCATGGGTATGTTTTTTCTGCCTTTATCCATTATTTTATTTGCCAGCCTCATCACCAACCTGGAATTTAAAAACAACACCTGGAAACAGCTGCATACCACGCCGCAATCCTTAACGGTGATCTTCTTTTCAAAGTTTGCAGTCATCATGCTGATGCTGATCCAACTTTTTATTGTGTTCAACATCGGGATCTATTTATCAGCGATCGTACCGTCTGTTTTATTCAGAGCCGTAGCTTTCCCGGCGCAGCCTTTTCCATTTTATCCCTACCTGAAAGGCAGCTTTAAATTTTTCATAGATTGTTTGCCGATCGTAGCGCTTCAGTATTTATTAAGCCTGATGTTTAAAAATTTCATTGTACCGATCGCTGCCGGATTTGGATTGCTGGTAGCTTCTTTGCTGGCCATGAACTGGAAATACGGCTACCTGGTGCCGTATACCTATTGCCCGATGAATTTTAAAGAGAACCAGGGAAAAATAGATCCTTCGATACATTTGCATACCTGCGCATTAATTTATTTCGTGGTGTTTATGATTGCCGCATATATTCTTTATATTAGAAAAAAAGAAAAAGGGTAAAAAATTTAGGAATCAGGATTAAGGAATTGGGATTTATAAATTTTAGAATTGAATTAGTATTGAGTAAAAAATGAAAAGATCGGGCATCATCATTATTCATTTGTCGTATTGGATCGGTTACCTGCTGTTATTGTTGTTCATCTATTCGGTTATAACAGCGGGCATTACCGGCACACGGCTTCTTGCCGGAGCGTCGATCATGTATTTTAAAATGATGCTGGGTTTTGCTCTTGTGCCCGGCGTGTTGAGTTTTTACGTTTTTTATGGATTTTTATTTCCGAATTACCTGGGCCGTAAACGGATTTTTGCACTGTTTGTTTACGGGTTGTTAACAGCAGTGATGTGTGGCCTGGCCGGTGAGATCACACTAAGCATTCTTATTGGCGGGGCAGGAGATAATTTTCGCGATAAAATTTTTCCAAACTATCAGCCTTCTGAGATTTTGATCGCTATGTTTCTTACATCTGTTGTTGCAGTTGCCAATGGGATCGTAGGCCTTGTTACCCGCGGATTTATTACCGCTTACGCCGATATTAAACTGAAGGAAGACCTCAATAAAAAGAATTATGAAATGGAACTGACTTTGATAAAATCGCAGCTTAACCCGCATTTTTTATTCAATACGATCAATAACATTGATGTGCTGATCGGTTTGGATGCTGCTAAAGCATCAGTTTACCTCAATAAATTATCGGACATCATGCGCTTTATGCTGTATGAAACAAAATCAGAACAGATCCCGCTTGCGCAGGAATTGTTGTACATCGAAAAATACATTGATCTTCAGAAGATCAGGACCGCCAATCCTGATTATGTTATTTATACCATGAATGGTAATGCCGGTAGTAATATGATCGCACCCATGATCTTTATTCCTTTTATAGAAAATGCATTTAAGCACGCCGAAAATAAAAAAACAGAGAATGCGATAAAGATCGTGGTAACAGTTGAAAAGAATAAAATTATATTTGAGTGTGAAAATGCATATCCCGAACACAAGCAGGAAACTCCCGGCCAGGGCGGTTTAGGTAATGGTCTCATCCGGAAACGCATTGAATTGGTATATCCCGGAAGGCATACGCTGGAGGTTACGGACGAGCACCACATTTATAAAATAAAGCTGACGCTGACAAAAGATGAATTGTAATTACATTATGTTTCAGGAGAAACTGCGGTAACCAAAACAAAAAACCTCCCGGTCACAGGAGGTTTTTGCTTTTAATGTAGGGGTCATTTATTAATCACTGACTCTGAAATCTAAAATCACTTTGCTTCCATTGTCTTCAAAATAAACTTTATCAGCCAGGTTGCGCATCAAAAATACGCCGCGCCCGTTTGGCTTTTCAATGTTTTCCGGGTTAGTAGGATCCGGTAAATTATCATAATTAAATCCCGGACCTTCGTCTTTCACGCTGAAAGAAACCCTGTCGGGATGCGATTTAAAAGAAATATCGATGTTCTTATTCGGGTTGGCTTTATTACCGTGATAAATGGCATTGTTTACCGCTTCTGTGAGCGATACAAGAATGTTCCCGTAATAATCTTCGCTGATATTGAACAGGTCGCATACATCCTCGATCATACGTTCGACAAGAATTATATTTTCCGCTTTGGATGAAATGCGGATTTTTTGATTTTCTGCAAGTACCATATTGTTATTCCCCGAAATTGTTAAAGTATTGATTGACTTTTGCTTTGTAAAACGGATTTAATGACGGTGGAACCGTTTTGAGTAGCTCCGTTTCCTTTTGTTTCAGTCTGTTATACTCTAAAAATTCATTAGGGTTACTATAATTTTCATTTTTCGCTTCATTCGATTGTCTTTTTTCATCCATTTCGCGTTCTTTCTCCGCTTTTTCGGATTCCAGCATCCGCGTCAGGATCTCCTGCTGGCGTTTAATGGTTTCATCGCTCAGCATTTTATTTACCAGGTCGGTTTCGGTCTGTTCCATCTTATCGGCCAGTTTACCCAAATTTCCAGCGCCTTTTCCATCTTTATTGATCTGATCCGCCATTTTACCCAATTCCTTGCGGATGGCTTCCTGCTGCGCTGCCAATTGTGCCAGTTGCTGGCTCATACCACCGGTGCCCATTCCTTGTTTATCGCCGGGTTTTTTACCGCCTTTTGCCATTCCTTCTTTCAGCGCCTGGATCTGTTTGTTCAACTGTTCCTGCATCTGGCGCATATCGGACATAGAAGGTTTTTTGCCGCTTCCGCCGGGTTTGTTACAGCTTCCGCTTCCGGGTTTGCCGCTTTTTTTCTTTGCTTCGGCCTGCATCTGCTGCAATGCTTCATTCAGCATCAATGCAAGGTTGTTTACGGATGTCATGGCAAACTGCTGGCGGCTCATGGCTTCCTGCTTGTGATTTTTACCATCAAACGAAGGAGTTTGCGAGTCGTTGATCTCTTCCACCGCTTTACCCATGTTCATCTCTATAGCGCTTGTTTCCCGCAATACCGAAACTTTTATCTGCGGTACGCGTTTCGCAAGTGCAAGCAGGCTATCGTCCACCATTTTGGCGTCGTCCTGTAATTTTTTCTGTTTCTGGTTCAGCTTGTAATATCGCGGATCATTGGTTTTTGCTTTCGAAACCTCATCCATCAGCGCTTCCTGCCCGAATGACAATTGCAACACATTTTCCAGCAATCCGCGCAGCTTGTCAATGTCCTCGCCTTCCTGCTGCTGCTGATCCTGTTGTTGCTGTTGCTGCATCTGCTCGCTCATCTGCTGCATTTTTTGTGCAGCGCTTTTCTGGGATTTTGCAGCATCCTTTTTCTGGTTCTGATTTAGCTGATCGCTGCTTTTCTGCATGTCGTTTTTAATATCGTCCTGCTTTTTCTGGCTTTCTTCGGGGCTGTCCAGTTTTTTAGGTTCTTCCAGCTCACTGTTCTTTTTCTGGAGATCCTGGATGTCTTTTTTCAGCTCGTCAAAACGTTTGTTCAGGCTATCCTGCTTTTCCTTCTGATCTTTTGCATCCGCTTTTTTATCTTCACTTTTCTTTGCAAGATCATCTTCTTTTTTCGCCAGCTCGTTCAGCTTATCAATGTTCTGCTGCAGCTTTTGTTCCACTTCCATCTGTTTAAAGATCTCGAGATTGCGGTCCAGCTCCTTCATCAGGTCTTTATTGTCGAGCTTCATTTTATCCAGCGCATCCTGCACTTTATCCTTGTCCATTTGTTCCAACAGCTTTTGCAGCTCGTTGTACTTGTCTTTCATTTCGGGCGTCATTACCTTGTCGAACAATTCTTCCAGCTGTTTTTGTTTGTCCATCATTTCCTCGTTCGGCGGGGTGTATTCATTTTTCTGCTCGTTGTTCTGCGCATTTTGGTTTTTGATATTTTCTACTTTTTTCTGCAATTGTTTTTGCTTTTCAAGCAGATCCTGCAATTTCTTTTTCTCTTCCCAGCTCAGCTCTTTTTTCTCCGCTACTTTACGTTGCAGATCGCTCAGTGCTTTTTGTACATCTTTCGCCTGGCTGATGCTTTCCTGCAGATCATCTTTGATCTTGTCGTTATTTTTTTCCGTATTTGCTTCCAGCTCGTCTTTTGTAGGCGCTTTAAAGATCATTTTTTGCGAACGCGTGGATTTGCTGCCGGTTACACCATCGTTGTCAAACACCTCAAAATAATATTCGATCTGGTCGCCTGCATTTACACCCAGCTCATTCAGATCCCAGTAATGGAAAAATATATCCTGCGTGCTGGTAGTGCTTACGGTAAGCGCTTTGGTGTTGGTCGTGATCTTTTTATAATTGTCGGTAATGGCGGAATCGTTATTGACAATAAAACGGTAATTGAAGGTAAGTTTTGTAAAACCGTAATCGTCTTTTACCTGTCCGCGAAAGTGCAATTTTTTTGTGGAGGTGGAATCTTTTTGTTCATTCACGCTGATCTGCGGATAGGCATCCGGGATCACATTGATATTATACGTTACGGAATCCTTGCTTTTCAGGAACTGGTTGGAAGTGGTTACGGAATAGGTTTTATCGCGGAACAGGTGCATGGAATAATTGAATGCATTTTCTGTGCTTGGTGAAACAGCAAAGGATGTATCATTAAAATTCAGACGCAGCAAACGTGTGTTTTGCGTGTTGAAATTCCAGCTTACTTTGGTTCCGGCAGGCACTACTAAGTCGCCAGTATTTTTTAAAACCTCATCTTTTTTATTCAGGTATTTCGGATATGAAAGCGCAATGTCAAAATTCAACAGGATCGGATTAGGCAATGCCACCAGCTCGTATTCCCTGGATTTAAAACCATCGGCACTTAACTGGAAGGTGGTGTTTTTCTGTACGTTTTTGAACAGGTATTTAAAATTAACGATGTTTTCTTTCTCCAGTTTAAATTCATTTCCATCGATCTCGATAAAGGCATTGTCCGGGATCTCCTCGCCGGTAAGCTTTATCGACAATTCAAAATCCTGTTGCGCCACCGTTTTTAAATCTTTGTTGGTGATCACAAACTGGAAAGGCGCTTCTTTCTCAAAATATTCGTCGTGTTTTACCAATCGTTTTGTTCCGTCGGTAATAATGCTGGGCGCCGAAAACAAAATCACGGTGATCAGCAAGACCGGGATAAGCGCATATTTTACATATTTTTTATTTTCCGAAAAATCCACCGCAGAGGTGAAGGGTACGGGTTTTAATTCTTTTGTTTTTTGCTCGATGCTGGCTTCTAAAAGTAAATCGTTGCCGGAGTTGAGTTGCTGGCTGTTTTGCAGCTGGAGCACATTCAATAATTTATCCTGTACGTTGGAAAAGTGCAGCCCGATGATCGCGGAAGCATCGGCATAGGAAATTACTTTACCGAATTTATACAGTTTGGAAAGTGGAATAGCAATGTACCTGACCAGCACAAACAATGTGGTGGCAATAAATAAATAAAACAGTGTGGTACGGATGGCGGTGTTGAAATGCGCAAAATATTCGAGTGCCGTTACCGAGATGAAAAACAACAGCACAAGCCCTGTACTATAAATCAGGCCGCGTAAAACCTGGTTTTTATAATACTTGCGGATGAACTCATCCAGCTTTTGAATTAAACTCTGATAATTGCCTGACATGTTGGGGATATAACGCTGCTTTCTGCAGATTGTTACATATCCAAAGATACATAATATCCGGCGCATTCCCAAGAATGGAAATGTGAAAATGGATCCCGGGAAAACTCTTTTTTAAAAGAAAAATCCATTAACTTTGTTTTGTACCGGAGAGAAGTACATATATCTTAACATTAAAATCACTGATACTATGATCACTAAAAAAGTAGAAAGCGCTTTAAACCGCCAAATAGGGTTGGAAGCGGCCTCATCACAATATTATTTAGCAATGGCATCCTGGGCGGAAACGCAGGGTTTGGAAGGTGTTGCTTCGTTTTTATACACACACTCCGACGAAGAGCGCATGCACATGTTAAAACTTGTTAAATACGTGAACGAGCGCGGCGGAAAAGCATTGATCCCGGCGCTGAAAGAGCAGCCGCAAACATTTAAATCGGTACAGTTTGTATTTGAAGAAGTGTTGAAACACGAAGAGTTGGTTTCGAATGAGATCAATAATCTGGTGGAGATCTGTTTGAAAGAAAAAGATTATACAACTCAAAACTTCCTGCAATGGTACGTTTCCGAGCAGATCGAAGAAGAAGCATTATCGCGCAGGGTATTGGATAAATTGAAATTTATCGGGAATGATAAAAGCGGCTTGTACTTTTTTGACCGTGATTTAGGTGGAATGTCGGGCGGTGAAGTGCCGATCCAGAAATAATTACGGATAACGCCCGCCTGAACGATTCGGGCAGGAACAGAAACGTCCTTCAACAAGCTCAGGATGACATCACGAATCTGTGTATTTCCTGTATGTTAAAATTTTATCCCTGCCGGGTTTTAAACCCTGACAGGGGGTTTTTGTGCGCAGGCGCGTTGTCCCAACGTGCCTTTTTATTTTTAGAGCGTCCCGCTCTTATGTATTTTAGTAATGGCAAGATGCCATAAAATAGTTTGGCACGAGTGGGACACTCGCGCCTGCGAAGTTCACAGATTAAAAGAATAAAAAGGAATTTTCACAAATTATTTCAAAATCGCGTTGCGATTATTCAGTGAAATTATGAACGGATAAAAATCTGTGAATCCCTGGCTTTTTATTTACACAGCACCACACAGATTCGTAAAATTCGTTCCTGTTCGTTATTCGTACTTTGTAATTGCTTCCCCAATCAGTTTCCCTTCGATCAAAAACCCATCATGTCCGAAAGGAGAATTAATTTCAATAAACCTGGAATTGGGAATGTGCTGCGCCATAAATTTTTGTTCGGCAACGGGACATAGCATATCGCTGGAAATGCCGATGATAGTGGTTTTTATTGTGATGTTTTTCAATACATTTTCTATGCTGCCGCGGTTGCGCGCAATGTTGTGCGAATCCATTGCTTTGGTTAAGATCCAATAACTGTAGGCATTGAAGCGCTTCACTAATTTTTCGCCCTGGTAATTAATATAGGAGCTGGCTTTGTAATCATCGAGTTTGTGATCGGGATCAGATTGTGTTTTTACAAATTGTCCGTAGTTTCTATACGTGAGCATTCCGATGGCACGTGCGGCTTTGAGGCCGATCGCACCTGCATTTTTATCCAGATCCCTCCATGTCGGATCGGTTTCGATCGCTAAGCGTTGCGCGGTATGAATGGCAATTCCCCAGGCGGATTCCTGCGGACTGGTAGCAACCAGCACCATGTTTTCGAAAATAGCGGGCTCTGTGATTGCCCATTCTATTACCTGGTAGCCGCCCATAGAGCCGCCGATGATGGTATTTATTTTTTCGATCCCTAAATGTTTGCGCAGAATAATGTGTACCTGCACCATATCGCGGATGGTGATTTTAGGGAAGCTGCTGTAATATGTTTTTTGCGTTTGTGCATTAATGCTCAATGGTCCGGAAGAACCGTAGCACGAGCCGATAATGTTGGCACAAATGATAAAATGATTTGCGGGATCGTACGTTTTTCCTTCACCCACTAACGAATCCCACCAATCGCTTACATCGGCATTCGCGGTAAGCGCATGGCAAAACCACACCACGTTGCTTTTATCCGCATTAAGCTTGCCATAGGTATGATACACCACATCAACGGAAGTTAATGTTTGTCCGTTTTCCAGTTGTACCGGCTGGCGATAAGTGAAAAAATGTTTGTTCATGCACTTGAGTCCCGCTTTGTGTGAAGCTTGGGATTTTGACAAAACTAAACAAAATTTCCTCCAATTACTTACCTTTGAAATCGATAAAATAAAAAACGATGCGGATAGAATTAAAACGACTGGATGATGCTTTTCATTTTGAAGCAAAAAGTGAAACAGGCAATATTGCTTACATGGATGCGGGCGAGAATGTTGGCGGACATAATAAGGGTGTGCGCCCGATGCAGATGTTGCTGATGGGTTTGGGCGGCTGCAGCGCGATTGATATTGTGCTGATCCTTAAAAAGCAAAAGCAGGTGATCGACACGTTTGGGATCAGTATTGATGGCGAGCGGGAGCAGGGGAAAGAACCGTCGTTGTGGGAAACGGTAGTAGTGCATTTTAAATTCACAGGGCAAATCGATAAAGAAAAAGCGGAACGTGCGGTGCAATTATCGATGGATAAATATTGCTCGGTTTCCAAAACACTGGAAATTGCGGGTGCGAAGATCAGCTATAAAGTGAGCGTAAACGAATAAGCTTTTACCAATTTAAGAGTAAAAAATTTTATGAAAAAATTTGAAACCAACGCCATTCGCACACAAGCGGAACAGACTGAAAACAGGGAGCATTCGGTGCCGGTATATTTAACATCGAGCTTTACGTTTCATGATGCGGAACAAATGCGCGCGATGTTTGCGGATGAACAGGAAGGAAATATTTACAGCCGGTTTACAAACCCGAATACAACGGAATTTGTAGACAAAATGTGTTTGCTGGAAGGCGCAGAAGCTGGTTATGCAACGGCTTCGGGCATGGCTGCTATTTTTGCCAGCTTTATGGGCTTGCTCAAAAGCGGCGATCATATTGTAGCATCCAGTTCTATCTTTGGCTCTACACATACTGTTATTACTAAGTTTTTACCAAAATGGGGAATTGAACATACGTATGCCGATGTGAACAAGCCGGAGACATGGGAAGCGCTGATCCAAAAAAACACGAAGATGATCTTCGTGGAAACGCCATCCAATCCGGGTTTGGATTTGATCGACCTGCAATGGCTGGGAAATTTAGCGAACAAACACAACGTTATTTTAAACGTGGACAATTGTTTTGCAACACCGTTCATTCAGCGTCCGATAGAATTTGGTGCACATTTGGTAACGCATTCGGGAACAAAATACCTGGATGGACAAGGCCGTGTGATGGGTGGAATTGTGGTTGGGAAAAAAGAACTGATCAAAGAGATCTATACATTTTGCAGAAGCACCGGTCCGGCGCTTTCGCCGTTTAATGCCTGGACGCTTTCAAAAAGCCTGGAAACATTATCGATCCGGATGGAACGCCATTCGCAGAATGCATTGAAGCTGGCAGGCTTGCTGGAAAATCATCCGGAAGTACTCCGCGTGCGTTACCCGTTTTTGTTATCGCATCCGCAATTTGAAATTGCTAAAAAGCAGATGAGCATGGGCGGAGGAATTGTTTCTTTTGAAATAAAAGGCGGGATCGCGAGTGGAAGAAAGTTTTTAGACACGCTGCAAATGTGTTCGCTTACCGCTAATTTAGGCGATACACGCACCATTGCCACGCATCCGGCATCCACCACGCATGCAAAATTAACGGAAGAAGAACGGTTGGCTGTTGGGATCACACCGGGTTTGGTGCGGATCTCCGTTGGGTTAGAAAATATTATTGATATTGTTGCAGATATTGAGCAGGCCTTAAATAAGTTCAAAGTTTAAAGTTGGAAAGTTCAAAGTTTGCTGGATGTGATCTACTATACCAATGAGTACGAATATACCAATCTGTGCGGATGCTGTGTGTGATGGAACGCGGATAACGTAGATGAGGCGGATTTTGAAAACCGTATCATTTCCTTGTTACCAAACATAATTGATAAAAAAATTTAATTGCTTTTTTCTTCGCGCCTTAGTGCCTTCGTGGTAAAAAAACAATCGCGGAAGCGATTCACACAGTAAACTTTAAACTTTTTTACAATCTTAATCCCATAAACAGTACATCATCTACCTGCTCGTATCCTTCTTTCCAGCGGTTAAAATAACGGTTCACGATCATTTCCTGCTTATCAAATGGCAGCGTGTGAATTTGTTCCAGCATGGTGCGCATGTTGGATGTTTTTATTTTCTTCCCTTTTTCGCCGCCAAACTGATCGGGATATCCATCTGTAAACATGTAGATCGTATCGCCTTCCGACAATTGAATATCGATCGTTTCGTATTGTTGTTTGTCGGTATTTTCTTTTTTGATAAGTTTTAATTCACCGTCTTTTACAACAAACACAGCGCGCCTGGTAGAGCAGATCCTCACAAAAAATGTTTTCAGGTTGATCTCACAAATGACCAGATCCACACTGTCCTGCGTTTGATCGTGTTCGTCATCATTTTGTTTGAGCAGCATTTTTATTTCATGATCCAGCGCTTCCAGTGCATATGCCGGTGATGTAATGTCGAGGCGCGATGTAATATCTTTTAGCAATGTACTGCCGATCATGCTCATGAATGCTCCCGGAACGCCATGTCCGGTTGCATCTGCGCAGGCAATGATCATTTTGTCATCGTATTTTTCATACCAGTAAAAATCGCCGCTCACAATATCGCGGGGCTGAAAAAAGATGAATGATTGCGGGAGTATGCTGTTCAGTTTTTTTACTTCCGGTAACAAAGCATCCTGGATGCGTTTTGCATAGCGGATACTATCGGTAATGTCCTTGTTCTTTTTTTCAATCTCTTCTTTTTGCGCAATCACTTCGCGTGTTTTTTCGTTCAGCGATTTTTGAAGCTGAGCCTGGAAACGCCTGTAATTACGTTCGCGCATCTTGATATAAAAATAAATACAGTAAAAAATAAATGCGACTACAAAAATGATGAACCACCAGCGTTTCCAGAATGGAGGCTCGATCACAATTTTTATGGTCAGCGGCAGCGTATTGCCAATTCCATCATTGTTATAAGCTTTTAAAACAAAAGTGTATTCACCATCGGAAAGTTTGCCGTATTGTACAAATGTGTTTTTTGTTTTATCGGACCAATCGGCATCAAAACCTTCCAGCTTGTATTGATATAAAATATTGGAATTGGCTTTAAAGCTGATCCCGATAAAATCGATGCGCAGCTTGTAGTTATCGTACGGAAGCAAAATATCCTTCGTGTATTGCAGGTCTTTATCATTGATCTTGATGGAGCTGATGTTCACGATCGGCGGCACCATATTTTTTTTGTCCTTGTGCGGATCAAAGCGGATAGCGCCATCCGTGGTTCCAAACCAGGCATTTCCGCTGGCATCTTTTGTAAAAGCGTTGTAATTGCAGTCGCCGCTGATGCCATCGTTTTTATTAAAAATATCGATCGTACCTTTTTGCGGCTTAATGCGGCTCAATCCATTGCGGTGGCCGATCCAGATATTGCCGGAACCGTCATCCGTAAGTCCGTAACAAAAATTAGACAAAAGCCCTTTCTCGTTGGTATAGCGGGTAATGGCGGTTCCTTCTACAACAAACACACCGTTGCCGAATGTGGAAGCCCAGATCCTGTGTTGCGAATCTTCGATGATACCTGTGATGGTAAGCAGATCCGAGGCATCGTATATTTTTTGATTATCAACTTTATCAGTAGTAATGTTGATGCTGCTCAGGAAATTACTGTGTGTGCCTATCCACAACGTTTGTTTTTTATCGTAATAAATGTAATTGATGTTATTGTGAGGCAAACCATTCTCGGTGGTAAAATGCGTAGTGATCTTATTATCGAGGTCCAGTTTAAAAATTCCATTTTTTGTAGCGATCCAGGCAATGTGCCTGTAACCGGTAATGCAGTTTACAGAGTTGCAAAGCGCATCTTCATTCAATTCTATTTTTTTAAATACGGAAGTATGCGGATCAAGAATAAAGGTTCCGCTACTTTCCGTCCCGATAAAAATACGGCTGCTGTCCATTTGAAAAACAGCAGTGACCTTATCATCAACAAAGCCATTTGTTTTTGCATAAAAAGTCCATTTTTGTTTTGTGTTCAGATCGATCTTTAACAAGCCATTTTCCAGTCCGAACCATTTTTGCTGATCGCCGATGAGCAGCGAGCTTACGTTGTTGCTGTATTCTTTGGAGGTATGTTTGTAAAACGAAAAATAATTGTCCGTGATGTGCACCACGCCGGTGCCGTATGTTCCCACCCAGATGTTGCCTTCATGATCGGCATAAATGCTTTTAATGTATTTATTGCCAAGGCCGTTATCATCACTCAGGTGAAGATATTCTTTGTATTTATGATCGGGTGTGATCAGTAATTTAAATAATCCGTTGCCAAATGTAGCTACCCATAAGTTGGATAAATTATCTTCATAAACGGCTTGTATGTTCGGGAGTTCATTGCCAATATCATTCCCGATCGGTGTGGCTTTAAACTGGTTCTGAGGCAAGGGATTCAGCAAAAATAACCCGTCTTCTTCCGTTCCTATCCAAAAGCTGCTGGAGTTTGTTTTTTTAACAATACAGGTAATGTGATTTTCGGGGATGCAGGAAACAACACTTACAAATTTTGGCTTTTGATCAATTGCCGAAAGCTGGTATAATTTTATTCCGTTAACGGTACCTACCAGCAATTGATTGGTTCCTGTAAAGGCAATGGAATAAATAATTTCCTTATCAAATTCGATCTTGTAAACCGATACTTCAAAATTTTTGCTGATCCTGAAAATGCCATCGTTTTGTGTGGCACACCAGATGTTTCCTTTGTCGTCGTTAATAATGGAAGTAACCGGACTTTTTGTAAAACCGGAAGTGTTGATGGACCTGAAATTTTTCCCATCGTACATGGTTACGCTTCCCTGGTTGAAGCCAAACCACAGGTTGCGGTTATCGTCCTTGTGGCTTGCGGTTATAAAATTTTCAGCAATGCCGTCGGTTGTGTAATAGGATTTAAAGCTTACGCCATCAAACTTGCACAAACCTTCGCCGGTACCGATCCAGAGATACCCGTTTTTTCCCTGGTTAATGGTATAGATGTACGGCTGCGAAATGCCGTTGTCGGTGGAATAGGATTTAAACTGGTAAGCCTGTGAAAACAGCGGAAAGCAGGAGAGCAGCTGTAATGCAACAACGAACCAGGCGAGGTAAATTTTTTTCAAATGAAAATGAATTTAATACGTTGTTGTTTTCTTTTTCTGATTGAACTGCACTTTGTAATTACTGTTGGGAACGCCGCCAATCGGTACGGTATAGATCGGCAGCATGTTTCCGTACTGGTTGGTAACATACAGCGTTACATTGTTATTTTTTATCAGATCCTTTTTATTTTTTAGAAATTGAACATCCAGCGTTGTTTTTTTCTCTTTGTCCACGATGGCATGCTCGCTGGTGGCCCACACATTATCGCCGGAGGATTTACTCAGCTCCTGCTTTTTTGCCATGGATACAATGTTGATCTGCCCGTCGTTATCAAAATCAAAATTAGAGACCTTTACAGAGATCACATTGTCTTCAATAAAAGGATAGAGGTGTGCAATGTTGTTTTGATTATCCGATAAGCGAAAGGTGTATTCAAACGTAAACGCATTGCCGCCTTCCACCGGCTTGTTCTCGATAGGCGATTCGCTTAAAAAATATTTATACAAATTGCCATCGTCGCCGCTGATGCCTTCCGCGATCATTTTAAAAATATAGCCGCCGTATTCGTTCACAAACTCACCTTCGGTGGGGTTAAACGGGCCAAACGTATACCATTCTCCATCATAGATCTCACTGCTGCCGAATGTTTTGGTGTATAATAAATTTCCGCTTTTGTAATTGCCTTTCGGCTGATTTTCCCTTACATCCTTGGCAGTGAAGCAGGATTTTCCACCGTAAACAGAAAATTGAGTGCGGGAATTAAATTCACCTTTTTTTTCATCAATATCGCCACCCGTTTCCGGATCAAAAATGCGGATATAAAAAGGCTTGGTCTGAAATTTCGGGATCACAAAAAACCAGGTTTGGGAAAAATCATCATCTCCCCAGGATTGGGCGCCGTCCTTGGCAAATGTAACGAGGTAAGGAATGTTTTCCTCCGGAGCAGGTATTTGTTGAGCAATACACGTATTGATAAGCACTAAACCCAGTATCGCTATAAATAAGCTTCTCATATAAAGTAAAGATATTGAGGAAAAAACAGTTTATCAACATTTTTTGACAAGCCAATGAAAACAGACGACAAAAAGCACCGTCTGTTATACCGAAACAAAAATGAAGTAAACTATTTCATTTGGTTGATCTTCTGAAGCAGCTCCTGGGTTTCCTTGTAATCATCGCCGCTTTTCTTTGCCAGCTCAATGGCATTTTCGGCGGCTTTTTTCGCAAGGTCTTTTTTCCCCGATTTGTATAAAACGGCAGCATAGGTATCTGCATAAGCGTATACATTTTGAATTTCGGTAGCACGTTTCGCCCATTTTTCTGCTTCCGCCAGCATGTTTTTGTCGCTTATTTGCTCATAGAAAGTCCATGCAAGGCTGTTCAGCATATTGGCATTATCGTTCGCATATTTGTTGGCATACGCTACGGCCACAGTGGCGTAATTTTTCCAATCAGCATTGCGCTGGTACAATTTCATATCGGCTTCCAGGATAATTTTTTCGGAGCCTGCATTGTCCGCTGTTTTTATTTTTGTTTTTAATACCTGGTAACCGGCATCGTCTTTTTTACGGATGGCCTGCAGCAAACCGCCGCTGTATACACTGTTTATCTTTCCCTGAACGGAATCTGCTGTGTATAATTTCGCGAATATTTCTTTGTTTTTTTCGAGGTAAGTAAACTGGGGGGATGAATAATCCGTGAGGTAATTGTACATAATATTCCAGTTGTTGCGTGATGTAAGATCGCTTTCTTTTTGATTGCCGAAATAATTTTTCAATTCCTCATCGTGGCCCTGGCAGCCATTTTCAAGCATAGCAAAATAAGCGGATGCAAAAACAGCATCGGTATTTCCGTTATTGAATTTTTTGGTAGCCGTAGCCAGTTGTTTTGCCGGATCAAGCGCATCTTTTCCGTTTTCCACAAAATGCTGCACGGTGGTAGAACCACAGGTGCGGTGCAGCATATCTCCGGAAGGACTAAGGTACAGCATAGTAGGATACGCCCTGATGCCGTACTTTACAGCCAGGTCTTTTCCTTCGCCTTTTTCCATATCCATTTCAACGGTAATGAAGCTGGAATTATAAAAATCCGCTACGGTATCGTTGGTAAATACATTTTTTGCCATCCATTTGCAAGGTCCGCACCAGGTGGTGTAACAATCCAGGTAAATGGTTTTGTTCTCTTTTTTTGCTTTTTCAAGGATGCTGGCCCAGTTGCCCTGTTCAAATTTAATTTCGCGGTTTTGTGCCGTTCCCGGAGATGCGATCACTGTAGCTAAAAGCAGTACAGTTAATTTTAAAAATGATTTCATAAGGAGTTTAAAGTTTAAAGTTCGAAAGTTCAAAGTTTTGCTGTGTGTATGCTGTATGTTTGCTGTGTACATCAACCGCAAAGGGCGCGAAGAAGGCGCTAAGCTCGCGGAGAGGAGTGTAATATTTTACTGTGTTTATTCTTTGCTTAATTCCACATCCACGCTAAAATTTTGAGGATGCCTTGCTTTTACATTTTTGTAAAAATCCATAATTTTTTTCATATCAGCTTTAAAATCGCCGGTTGGGTATATGATCTTATCGATGCCGCATTCCTTTTTTTCATAATCCATAAATCCCAGTGCAATGGGTACATTGGCTTTCATGGCGACATGGTAAAAGCCGGTTTTCCATTTTTCCATGCGGGAACGGGTACCTTCCGGAGTGATGATCAGGCGCAGGGTATCGTGGGTTTTAAAAAGATCGGCCATAGCATCCACTGTGCTTTTTTTCTCGCCGTTGTTTGCATTGCGGTCGATGGCTAATGCGCCCGACGAAAGCATGAGATGCTTGAACGGAAAGCGGATCCATTCTTTTTTAATGGCAAAGCGCGGGTAAAGCTTCATGATTTTTATAGCCCCCATGCCGAATACAAACTCCCAGTTGCTGGTATGCGGTGCCACCACCACCACGCATTTTTTTATTTCATCCGGCAGGTAATGGGTGATCTTCCACCCGAATAATCTAAAGATCAGTTTGAACATATTGTGTTAAAAATAGGTTACGAATATAAGGATTCGGGGGAATAAAACGAATTAAGGAATGGTTCCTGCTTTTCTCACAATTAAAAATCAAAAAAACCACCACATAAGGCACAAAGAAACACATAAGTTCTGGAGGTGAAAAAATAAGGAAGCTATCATTGAAGCACGTATTTTTTACACTCAGTTTAGCATTCCATATCTTTTGATTCTTTTGTTTTCTTTTGTGGTTTAAAAATACACGTTGGCAAGTCGCACCCTGCCTTATGTGTTTCTTTGTGCCTTATGTGGTGGAAAGGGGAGGGGGTAATTTAAAATGCAAAAAAAATGTTTCCAGTATTACCGGAAACACTCTTTTTTTAAGATTTACTATTAAAAACTAAATATTGCTGTAGGATTTTTCGCTGCTCAGGTTTCCTTTCTCATCCCACATTCTCCATGTGCCGGTTTTTTCGCCCATTGCATAATTCATCTCGTAACGTTTAATCCCTTTCATATCCCAGATAAGCCAGGTTCCGTTTTTTTTGCCCATCACATAAAAAGCCTGTGCTGTTTTATGTCCGGCTTCATCCCAACGGGTCCATTCGCCGCTTTTTTCATTGTTCACAAAGGCGCCCGATTCCATTACATTTCCGTTTTCATAGTAATAAGTAACGGTACCATTTGCTTTTCCATCCACTACATCAATCGTCGATTTCTTTTTACCGCTTGCATCTACCGAAGTATAAGTGCCATTGTAAGGTTTGTTATCGGAATAATAGATCCCGTCTTTTTGAGTAATGTTTTGTGCTGTGATTTCCAAAGTCATGAACAGACTTAACGAAAATAATACGATCCACTTTTTCATAACAGTACGTTTTAATTGTTTGTATACATTCTAAAAACCAATTCTTTCCAACATCTAATTCTACGTAAAGTAAAAAAGAAATGTTTTAAGATTTATGTTACACCCGCATAAATATTTTCTAATGTTAAGTTAATGTAAAATTAACATGCGTTTTTCTGTAAAGTTTGCAGATCGGAAATAAAAAAGCCCCTGACAAACTTGCTGTCAAAGGCTTTTTAAAATAAAGAATGCTGGTTTATTTTCCGGATAATTCGATGATCACCGGTGCGTATGAAATGGGGTCGATGGCCACTTCGGTATCGTTGTATGATATAAACTTAACAATAGCGGTTTGTTTGACCATTGGGATGGAAATGCTGAAATTGCCGTTGAGGTCGGAATAGATCTTTTGATCGCCGATAAGGATCTCTGCACCTGCAATTTCTTCTCCGCTTGTTTTGTCGATTATTTTTCCGCTGATCAGTTTAGTAGCGTTCTTTTCATTGCTGCTATTGCCATTTCCGGCAAACGCAATACTTGTAACGCAAATAATGAGGAGTGTAAAAAAAATGTTTTTCATTTCTGAATATTGATACTCTAAAATTAAAAAGAGCAGCGGAAAAACGCGTGACCAAACAATTACGCTTGTATCATCCTTGTGTTAAATGATGTAAAGTTTACGTTAATAAAAAATATGGCTTATCTTCGTAGAAATATTAATAAATAAGAACGATTTGAAATTCAACGATTTTAATTTTGAGCCAAGCCTGCAAGAAGGGCTTGACGCAATGGGGTTTGAAACCCCAACTCCAATACAGGAACAAGCTATCCCGATCATATTAGAGAACAAAGATTTGATTGCCTGTGCACAAACAGGAACAGGTAAAACAGCGGCGTTTGTGTTGCCGATCCTCAACAAACTGGCAAAAAAAGATACTCATAGCACCAATACGCTTATCATTGTGCCTACACGTGAGCTGGCTTTGCAGATCGACCAGGCATTGCAGGGTTTTTCCTATTTTACTTCCGTGAGCTCTATCGCTATTTACGGTGGTAGTGATGGCAGTGTATTTGAAACCGAAAAACGCGCGCTCACACAAGGTGCCAACGTGATCATTGCTACACCGGGCCGTTTCATGGCGCATTTGAACATGGGTTATGTAAAGCTGGATGACCTGGAACATTTGATCCTGGATGAAGCCGACCGTATGCTGGATATGGGATTTGTGGATGATATTTTAAAGATCACGACCTACCTTCCGAAAAAGCGCCAAACACTGATGTTTTCGGCCACCATGCCGCCAAAGATCAGGACACTGGCCACCAAACTGCTGAACAACCCGGAGCAGATCAACATTGCGATCTCCAAACCGGCAGCGGGTGTTGTACAAGGCGCTTACCTGGTGTATGATACTCAGAAAAACAACCTGATCAAGGCATTGTTGGAAGGAAAAGAAAAGGAGCTGAGCAGTGTGATCATCTTTTTATCAACCAAACAAAAAGTAAAAGAGCTGGATCGCGATCTGCAAAAAGCAGGGATCAAAGCAAAGGCGATCCACTCGGACCTGGAGCAAAATGAGCGGGAAGAGGTATTGCGGAATTTCAGAAGTAAACAAACGCAGATCCTGGTTGCAACGGATATTCTTTCCCGCGGGATCGATATTGAAGACATTGGATTGGTGATCAATTACGATGTTCCGGGTGATGCAGAAGATTACATTCACCGCATTGGCCGTACGGCGCGTGCGGCTTCTACTGGCGTGGCGCTTACATTCATCAATGAATTTGACCAGCAAAAATTTTTCCAGATCGAATCATTGATCGGGGCGGAAGTAAACAAACTGCCTTTACCGGAGCATTTGGGACAAGGCCCAACCTATAACCCGGAACTGAAAGTAAAAAGACCTTTTCCGGTCGGAGGAAAGAAAAAACCTTTCCGGAGAAATTCCAAACCACATAGCTCAAAGCCGCATAATTCGAGGCCATAAGCAGATAAAACGAAAAAGCAGATCGTATGATCTGCTTTTTTGTTGCAGGCGCGAGTGTCCCACTCGTGCCGACTATTCAAGGGCGTCCCGCCCTTATTTAATAACCGTTACAATGGCAAGATGCCATAAAATAGAATGGCACGAGTGGGACACTCGCGCCTGCGTGATATTACAAATCCAACACTTTTATTTCACTGAATTCATAAGCACTACTGTAAATATAATCTTGTGGATTTGCCACAATCCCTTGCTTTACAGGATTATTGTGTAAATAATTTATTTTCTGTTTTATTACTTCCCAACTTCTTAATTCAATCGGATGATTTCCGTTTTGCCAAAATTGCACTTCTTCATTTTGACTATTTCCTCTTCCATAAAATTTAAACATATGGATTAGCCAGTCCTTCCGGCTTTCTTGTGAATTTGATTCGATTTGTGTAATTAATTGTTTTGAAGTATAACTTTTAAAATTACCCAGCAAAAAATTTAATGGCTGTTCACTGGATCTTGCAACCATGTGAACATGATTGCTCATAATAACATAGGCGTATACTTCCAGCCCTTTATTTTCCTGGCAATATTTTATATTCTTCATCAAATTATAAACATATTCTTTCCTGGTAAAAACATCCATCCACCCAACAATTGTGAGTGTTACATAATATAATTTCCCAACTTCTGTTTTGTATTTGTCAGACATATAAATAGTTTATGGCGGCAAATATGCGACATATAACAGTCGGAGCATTTATTAAGCTGTATTGAATTAGTTGACGATACCGGCCTGAGTATTTGGTGTCGGCGCTTTGTCTCGCGCCTGCAGAACGAATACAGCATTCGCGGCTGTGCAGCTAACTTCCACTACGGCTGTGTTGAGCAAAATCATCGTTTTCAGCCACAAAGTGTTGACTTTTTCTACAACTTTCCGTTTGTTCCGGAAATTCAAAACTGCCGGAAACATCATCTGATAAAGAGATTTAATAGATAATTACGCTTGTGGCACGTACTTCGTTTATACAAGGCTGAAAATTATTTATAAACTTAAACCGTTTCAATACAATGAAAAAATTATCCATCCTGGCATTCAGCCTTATGACACTTGCTTCTGTAACCACATTCGCACAAACTGATGCTAAAACACAAGCTGTAGCTTCTACACAACAAGATGCAAAAACATCTGTAAAACCGGAAGAATTACCTGCAGCAATCCAAAAAACGCTTAGCACAGATGCGTATAAAGGCTGGACCGTATCATCAGCAAACATGGTAAAATCAAAAGTAGATTATTATGAAGTTTCTCTTATGAAAGACAAAGAGACCAAAATGATCAAATTTGATAAAGAAGGAACTATCCTGGAGTAATGCACACCTCCTGTTTAGTGTAGTTTTTTGTTTCAAAAGCCGGAAAGAATTCCGGCTTTTATTTTTATTTTTATCAAAAGCAAAAAAATAATGGCGCATATTTTACTGGTAGAGGACGATTTAATGTTTATTCAGCTGATCACCCATTTTTTAATAAAGAATGGATACACACTGGATGTAAAAAGCAGTGTTAGAGAGGGAGTCAGGGCAATAGAACAGGAGCCGTATGATTTTGTTTTACTGGATTATAATTTACCGGATGGCAACGGATTGGAAGTGCTTGCTGCGGTGCGCGAACGGAATTTACAATGCCCCGTGATCATCATGACCAGCTTTAATGACCTGAAAACGGCAGTAAAAGCCATTCGTTTGGGTGCACAGGATTACATTACCAAACCGGTAAATCCCGATCAGCTGCTGATGATCATTGCCGAAGGATTATTAAAAAAAGAAACGCCGGTACGTACATCTGTAAAAGAAACCAATACGTTTGTGAAAGGCAATAGCGGTTTGTCGCAACAGCTGAATGAATTCATTAATCTGATCGCACCGACCGAAATTTCGGTGATCATACAAGGCGAGAGCGGAACCGGGAAGGAGCATGTGGCGCGCACGATCCACCATCTGAGCAAGCGATCCAAAGCACCTTTCATTGCCATTGATTGCGGCGCTTTATCAAATGAGCTGGCATCAAGTGAATTATTCGGGCATGTAAAAGGTGCATTTACAGGGGCATTGCAGGATAAGAAAGGACAATTTGAAGCTGCCAATGGCGGAACGCTTTTTTTGGATGAAGTGGGTAATTTAAGTTACGGTATACAGGTGAAATTATTACGCGCTATACAGGAGCGCGTGATCCAGCCGCTGGGTAGCGTAAAACAACAAAAGGTGGATGTGCGTATCATCACCGCTACCAATGATGATCTGCAGGCAAGTGTGAAAAACGGAACTTTCCGTGAAGATCTATATCACCGGCTGAATGAGTTTAAAATAAAAGTTCCGGCATTGCGCAACAGGGAAGCCGATCTGGAAACATTCATCAATCATTTTATTGCAATTGCTAATCGTGAGCTGAATAAAAACATAACGGAAATTGCACCGGATGTGGTAGCTGTTTTTAAAAAATACGATTGGCCGGGAAATCTCAGGGAACTGCGCAATGTGATGAAACGGGCAGTATTGCTAACAAAAAACGGTGCGATTACCAAACAAGTCCTGCCGCTGGAAATGGTGGAAACTCTTACACAACAACCCCGGCGGCCCGATTCCGACCTGAAGGCGATGAACGAATTGAACGAACGGGAACTGATCATTAAAGTGTTGCAGGAAGTAAAATACAACAAATCAAAAGCGGCAATTAAATTAAACATCGACCGCAAAACATTATACCTTAAACTGGCAAAGTACAATATCGAGCACAATTAAAACCGCAGCTCTACCAGCGTTTTACAGTTATGGAAAATTTGCTCAACAGGAATTCATAAACGATTGTACGCCGGTGCGGCTTTTTGCGTTTCAGCCAAAAAACATAAAAAATAATAAGCGGGATCCAACCAAGGATGATCATTGTTTTGTTATTTTACTTTAATTGCTTCTACAATTTTTGACAAGTCTGCGATGGAAGTTTCTATATTGCTGAGCATCGCAACATGCAGTATCAAGCCCTTTTCCAGGTTGTCTTTCGGGATCTGCTGCTCTCTTATATAAAGATTTTCCTCGGCATAATAAAAATTCAGCCAATCCACATTTTCATTTAAAAATTTGCCTGTGACTTTTTTTGCCGTATTAATATCAATGTCATACTCTTTATAAAAATAGGAAGGATGATTTCCCACATAAATGGTAATGCTTACAAACCCTGTATCATTATATGCACGATATTTATGTACATGAAAAACCTGGAAATCATATTTCTGATCCACAGTTATAAAATAGTTTTCAGGTAAAGAAAATTTGAAATCTTTTTTAGTCCCCAGGATCTTCTGAGATTCTTCTCTTGCGCTTTTATCAATAATTCTGGTTCCTTTAGAAAGTGTTTCAAACACCCGTTTGGACAGATCTGTAAAATCATTTTTTAACTTAAATCCTTCGGGATTAATGTATGCATCGATCTGGAAAACCGTATTATCCTGTGTTTTAACGATCAGGCGATTGATCAGGATAGCATCAGCGGCAGTGTCAAAAACAGTTGGAGTGCACAATATGGAAAGCAATTGATCTTTGTCGCTCAATAATTTTTTCTGAAAATTTAATTTGCTTTCCTCTTTGGAAACATCATCGAATAAATTTTTATCGCCGATCAAAAACAATTCCTGTGCAAAAAACACAAGCTTCATTTTGTCTTCATCTAAAACAATTCTTGTTTCCAGGTTTTTGTTGTAATCCGCCGACATAATATCCGCTGCTCTGGCACTGTTTACTGCTGCTGCAGGAAAATTAAAAAACGCTTTATCATTAAGCACCGATAATTTATTATCCAGTTTCAGCTCTTTTAAATTTTGTCCGTAAACGGTTTGAATACATACTAACAGCAATAAGCTGAATGTGAAAAATAATTGTTTGTGTTTTTTCATGTTTTTATTCTTCTGTAAAACGATTAATTTTTTGATCGGTGCTATTGCTTGCTACTGTGCGTCGCAGAATTTTTGAAAGTGAAATTCCGTTATCAAACCAATACGCGGCAATCTCGCCTTCGTAAGTTTGTTTGTCAGTAGTAATTTGCATACAATTAATATCAACGGATCTTAACTATTTTTCCAACGCTGGAATTATTATTTACCGTTATGGTATAAAAATAAATACCGGCTTGCAGGCTGCTGATGTCTGTTATTATTTTTTGCTGTCCTGCCCCTGTTTCTTTTTCATACAGGATGCTCACTGTTCTTCCCTGTACATCGCTAATGCTGATTTTTACAGCGGCGGCGGCTGGTGTTTCAAATTCAAATGCCACCATATTTTGCGCCGGATTCGGATATACCAGCACGTCCATTTTTTTCTGCAGCTCGGGAATACCCGTGTATAGCGGTAAATTTACTTTCCAGATATTTCCACCATTCTCGATCACGTACATCGTGTTGCTTACCAGTTCGGCATCAACCGTTAGATAAAATCCATCCACGATCCTTTTCGTTGTCATCGTATAATTATCAATACCGGCATTGTAAGTCAGTTTCATTTGCAACAGGTCGCGTGTTGGATCTACAAACGGGCAGGCGGTTCCCCATGGCGATAATGGCGTGTAGCCTGTACTGTCGCCGCCGGGCATAAAGCTCACTAAAAATGCATCACCTCTGAAAGCGCCTCCCAGTATGCTATCCTTATCGATCACCAACCCAAGCGGCGAACGGTGCGGTGTAAAAGAAGTAATGTACGTGCCCTCATCGCTCGCATTTTTTACTTTGCCCGTTACCGGATCCCTGTAAAAATCAGCATCCACGCCGTAGTTGCGAACCGGATCAGTAAATGTAATTCCGGCCGGAACAGCAGGAAATGTAGGATCATCCGCAAACCAACCTGCCATGTAGCCGCTGCTCTGGTGATTTACAAGCAGATCCTGGTTTACATCATACGGCGACACCATCAGCGGATTGTAATTACCGCCCATGTTCCATGGAAAGCCGTAATGTTTTCCCTGTCTTAACCAATTTAATTCTTCGGGATCATCGCGCTCACCCGAATTATCGATCGCAAATAAATTATCATTGGCATCCCATGCCATATCATACGAATTGCGGGTTCCCCATGCAAAAACATATCCGCTGTTATCCACCGTTGTTGAATCATTTGCAAGTACCAACCCTGTTGTATTGATCGGAAATCTATAAATACGTGTCGTCAAAGGCACTTCCCTGCAGCCGGGCCAGGCGCCGCCGTTGGTGCGGATCTCTCCTAAGTGTGTACGTGCACCGCTGGAAACGTAAATGTAATTTCCGGCAGGATCCACATTCACACCAGCAAAGCCATGATCGCCATTAACGTCGGCATCAGGATAAGGAACCGTGGTCATAATGCTGGCCCATGTCCTTGTACCGTTTGGCTGCAACGTTGCTTTCAGTACTTTCCCAACTGTGGTGGTAGCCGACCAGATGTTACCGCAGATATACATCACGCTGTCGCGGAAGTACAAACCCTGTAAAAAGCTGATGCTGTGATCCGCAACGGTATACCGCAACGAGTCTGTTGCCGGGCCGGATGCGGGGATATATACTTCATAAATATTGCCGTCGGAAGTTGTATAAAATAAATGCCCGCTTACAGCATCCCATGCCATTTTAGAAGCATTGGGTTTTGCGTGCAACACCGAATCAATAGTGATTCCGGGTACAAGCGGCGTAACGCGCTGTGCGTTTGTCGCAAATGCAAACACTATAAAACAGAAAAATAAAATAGCTTTTTTGATCAATAATGATTTCATGGTGTCCTGTATTTTTAATTATTACCTGATCGCATTCTTATTTTCGGCGCATACCAAAATTATTTTTGCAGAAAAATCCCTTTTACCAAATATAGTATAATTCCGGAAAATGAGAAAGGGCCAGTTTTGTAGCATTTTTATTTCTGAGTACTTTTTTCTGCTTGTTTAATAAACTGTATTAAGAATTGTACGTCGGAAACAATTTCCTTAAAATCGTTGTTAAACACATCTTCGTTACTGATCAAATAACTAAAGAATAATTCGTGAACCGTGCGTTGTAAATTTTCTGGTGGCGCGAAGCTAAAAAGCTCGTCAACATTATCTGTTATCGCCTTCATTTTCTTTGGTGATCTGTGTTTTCCTTCCATTTGTCACATTATTATACGACAAACATAATCAATAAAATTGATTTGTCAATCTTTTGTATGACATTTTTATCAAATAAATAACGGAAATTTGTTTTGTGACTAAAGAACAGTTAAAGAAAAAGATCGGACAAAAGATCATTGAGATCAGAACCAAAAAAGGTTGGAGCCAATCCGATCTGGCAAGAGCATGCAAAAAAGACAGACAGGCGATTGAGAAATTGGAAAATGGTAAAGTTAATCCAACGCTTTATTCTTTATTGGAAATTTCAAAAGCGTTAGGAGTTGCTGTTAAGGATTTGATCAGTTTTTGATTATAAGTCATCTTTTATCAATAAATTTCTTAGCTCTACCTCAAATTTTTTTCCATCCATTGATTTATGATCATATATAATTCTATTGTAATTTAAATTATATTCTAATCCTTGGATATTAAGAAAACAAAAAAGCCCCTTTGTTAAAAACAATGTATAATCATTATACGTATTGTCTTTACTTTCCTTATATACTGTGTCTTTATCATATATCTTTTTATTTCCAACTTTTGCTTTAACATAAAATAAAGATTTTATGTTACTTCGTTCATCTAATTCGGCACCTGGATAATTAGTTGGCTGAAATTCTATTTCATCGGATTCTATAAATATAATCGGTGATTGATCATCATCTATTTCAGGAATGTATAGAATTATGCTTTTAAGTTTGAATTCAAAATAACAATCGTTGTCAGCAGTATAGATCTCAAAAGTGTCATTTTCATTTCTTTTTAATTTGGTTACTTTACCCGAGCAATATCCATTATATAAATCTGTACCAAAAATAATATCTGAATTAAAAATTTGAGTAAGAAAAATAGAGCAATTATTAATATTGGTTATTCTTTTTACTTCATTACTACCAATGCTTATTCTTGCATCTCCTATGGCTTTGGTTAATATTTCTATTGATTTTATTTTGAGTTCTAAACCTTTTGTTTTTAATATGTTTTTAAAAATTTTAGTATTTTTAATTAAATCATCGTAACCGCTGATGGTTTTATATTTATTTCCAATACTTTCAGAAAAAAAAGTATCTAATTCATCTGATAAGCCATCAAATGTTAGGTTAATTTCATTTTCTTTAAAATGTGGTTCCGAATGCATTATAATATTTCTATAATTTTCAAGTTCTAGTAACCTTTTTTCTAAGTTTGATGATAATGATATTGATGGTATTATTTTTAATCGCTCTATGGATTCGATAAATGTTACAGTATGTATTTTGTGCTTTAAATCAGTTTCAAAAACACTATTTAATTTTCTATCATTTTTTTGTCTTAGAGCATTTTTCACATTATTATCAATTTGAGAAAAAATGAGATATTCACTATGATTATGAATTATTTTTTTTATAAGAATTTCTATACCATGTTGAACAAAAACTATTGCATCTTTTAAGTAGTAGAATCTTTTTTTTAGAGGTTTCGTGTTAGAATTATTGAATAATAAATTTTCGTATTCAATTAAATTTTCAAATCCTTTTCTCAAAGAATCGATACCATTTTCTAGAAAATCAAGTTCCATTTGGATGTTATTTAGTAGAATACTAATATACAAAACCTTTTGATGTTAGTCTTGCATATAACGTGAACAAAATATCTGTTTTAAAGCCTTTGCGAGAAAACACACACAGCTCCGCGTTCTCTGCGCCTCTGCGAGAAACTTTCCCCTGCGTGAAACAAAAAAACGCCGCATTCCTGCAGCGTTCTAATTAAATTATATTTTGAATTTTATCACACAGTTCACACACAGCTAAATCCTAAATCCCAATTCCTAAAATCCCAAATTATTTAACTTTCACCAATCCCGGATACATCTTCTCCCGCATCGTTTTCACACCTTCGTCCGTAATGTATTCATCGTAGCTCATGCGTTTATCAATGATGCCCGTTGGTGTTAATTCGATGATGCGGTTCGCAACCGTTTGCATAAACTCATGATCGTGCGATGTGAACAAAGCTACATGTTTCCAGTCTTTCAGCGCATTGTTAAATGCCGTGATCGATTCCAGGTCTAAGTGATTCGTAGGCTCATCAAGGATCAAACAATTTGCATTCGTAAGCATCATGCGGGAAACCATGCAACGCACTTTTTCTCCACCCGAAAGCACATTCGATTTTTTAAATGTTTCTTCGCCTGTAAACAACATCCGGCCAAGGAAAGAGCGCACAAATGTTTCATCTTTATCTTTTGAATACTGGCGCAACCAGTCGATCAGATTCTGATCGTCCGTAAAATATTTTGCATTTTCATTTGGCAAATACGATTTGGTGATCGTGGTTCCCCACACAAATTCGCCGCTATCCTGTTTTACATCTTCCGTAAGAATATCAAAAAACGAGCTGATCGCGATGTGCTCTTTGGAAAGGAACGCAATTTTATCGCCTTTGTTTACTGTAAACGTAATGTCTTTAAAATACACAGTGCCATCAGGTCCGCTTTTAGCAAGGTTTTCCACGCCAAGGATCTGATCGCCGCAATCGCGGTCGGCTTTAAAAATAATGCCCGGATATTTACGTGTGCTCGGTTTAATATCCTCGATCACCAGCTTTTCCAGCAATTTTTTACGGCTTGTAGCTTGTTTCGATTTGGAAGCATTTGCGCTAAAACGCTCCACAAATTCCTGCAGCTCTTTGCGTTTATCTTCCATTTTTTTATTCTGATCCGAGCGCTGGCGCAATGCCAACTGGCTGGATTCGTACCAGAAAGTATAATTTCCGGTGTACAGCTGAATTTTATTAAAATCAATATCGGCAATGTGCGTACATACCGAATCTAAAAAGTGACGATCATGGGAAACCACGATCACTGTGTTTTCAAAATCCGCTAAAAAGTTTTCCAGCCATGCGATCGTGTCCACATCCAAATCATTGGTAGGCTCATCCAGCAGCAAAATATCCGGATTGCCGAACAATGCCTGTGCAAGCAACACACGCACTTTTTCCTTCCCGCTCAAATCACTCATCAGCGTATGGTGCAGCGCTTCTTTCACGCCCAGATCACCCAACAGGTTGGCAGCATCGCTTTCGGCATTCCAGCCTTCCATTTCAGCAAATACCCCTTCCAGCTCGGCCGCTTTAATTCCGTCGGCATCACTAAAATCGGGCTTTGCATACAACGCATCTTTTTCCTGGATCAGATCCCACAATTTTTTGTTTCCCATCATCACCGTTTGCAACACCGGGAAGGCGTCAAATGCAAAGTGGTTCTGGCTCAGCACGCTCAGGCGCTCACCGGGAGTAATGGAAACCTGGCCGGTTGTACCTTCGATTTCACCCGAAAGGATCTTTAAAAAAGTTGATTTTCCGGCACCATTGGCGCCAATCACGCCGTAACAGTTGCCGGGCGTAAATTTTATACTTACTTCGTCAAACAATACACGTTTTCCGTATCGTAACGAAAGATTTGAAGTCGAGATCATGGATTCTTATTTTTTGAAGCTGCAAAAGTAGTGTATTTTAACCGATTTTTTAAATATTTAAGTTGGTTCTATGTCCATTTTTTATCTTATTTTAGGGATGTTTTACGCGTAATGCCCTTTTGTGCCTTTTAAAAAAATTTACATATCCCTTGTTCTTGTCTGCGTCAGCTTAATCGCGAATGCGCAGCTGCTCAATTTTAAAAATTATTCCATCGAGGATGGATTGCCCCAATCGCAGGTGCTGGACATTTGCCAGGACCATACCGGCATGATCTGGATTACCACCAATGGCGGCGGATTGAGCCGGTACGACGGCACCACTTTTCACAACCTTAATACAAAAGACGGGCTTAACAACAGCCGCACGTACGATGTGCTGGAGGATTCGCACCGCAACCTCTGGATTGGTACGGGAAAGGGGCTCAACAAGTATGTGAACAACAAGCTGTACAAAGTCAGCGATACACTCATCAATCAAACCAGCATTTACAAAATTTACCAGCATAGTAACGGCGACCTGTGGTTGGGAACCAGCAGCGGCATTGTGATTTACGATGGCAAGCAGTTTAAGCCCTTTGTACGTAATGATTCCATCGGCGATTTCCAGGTATGGTCAATTGTGCAGGACAAAGTAGGCAACATGTGGATCGGTACCATGTCCAACGGTGTGTTTTATTACAACGGAAAAACCATGGTGCATTTTACTGCCGCCGATGGTTTGATCGATCCCAAAAACCGCGATATTCTTATCAAGGACGATAAAGTATGGATTGCAACTTACCGCGGGATCAACGTGTACGATCTTTCCAAATCCTATACCGGCAGCACTAACCTGGATACACTGAAAATAAACGGGAAACCATTTTTAGAAACCACCTATCGTTTGTACAAAGATTCCACCGGCGTGATCTGGGCGGGCACCGGTAATGGCGTGAGCAAGATCTCGTACGGCAAAATGCAAACGATGACCAAAAGCAATGGACTCTGCAATCCCATGGTATGCGCTGTGATCCAGGATCATGAAGGCAACATGTGGTTTGGTTCTTTTTCCGGCGGCATCAGCAAATACAGGAACGATCTGTTCATCAACATCAACGAAAAACAAGGATTGGCAAACAATGCCGTGATGACGTTTTTTAAGGATAGCAAGGATAATATGTGGATCGGTACCTGGGGCGGTGGTGTTTCAAAAATGGATTACAAAGCCTGGAAAACCAAGGATACCATCATTTTCCAGAATTTTGTACAGCAAAAAGACGGCCTGCCGTTCAACAACATCTGGAGCATTTGCGAGGACAAAAAAGGCAACATCTGGTTTGGCACATCGGCACAGGGCATCAGCGTGTACGATGGAAAAACATTTAAAAATTATCATTTCAAAGATGGATTGCACGGCGTGCATATCCAGTCGCTGTTATGCGACAGGCGCGGAATTATCTGGATTGCGCATGAGAACGGTTTGGATAAATACGATGGCAGCACTTTTACATTTTACGGCAAGGAACAAGGACTTTTTACACAAGGTGTAAACGCCATCTATGAAGACAATACAGGCAATGTGTGGTTCGGTTCGCCCGATAAGATTACCAAGTACGACGGCAAAAAATTTACATCGATCCTTCGCCCCGAAGGTTTCCCGAAAATAAAAAACATTGTGATCGATAACATCGGTTACATGTGGCTGAGCACCGATGCTGGCGTGTGTGTGTACAACGGCAAAAAATTTATCATGATCACGGAAAACGACGGCCTGAGCTCCAACACCGTGTATTTTGCAAAGCCCGATAACGATGGTTATATGTGGCTGGGAACCAATAATGGCATCGACCGGCTTGACCTGGGAAAATATGTGAATCAGAAAGAGCTGGTGCTGAAGCATTACGGGAAAGAAGAAGGTTTTATCGGGCAGGAATGCAATGCCAATGCCTTTTACAAGGATATTGATGGCAAATTATGGGTAGGCACCATCGAAGGAATTACCATTTACAACCCGAAGCAGGAAGCCATCAACAATGTGGAGCCGCAAACGCAGATCACCAACATCCGTTTGTTTTTGGAGAATGTAAATTTTAGCGGATACTCGGATAGTATCCAGGATGGATTGCCTGTAAATTTAATGTTGCCTTACGATAAAAACCATATTACGTTTGATTTCATTGGCATTTCGCACACCATTTCCGAAAAAGTAAAATACAAATTCATGCTGCAGGGTTTTGATAAAGACTGGCTGCCCGAAGGAAAAGAAACCAGCACCACGTATTCCAATTTACCTCCCGGAAAATATACCTTCCTGCTCAAAGCAGCGAACAACGATGGGATCTGGAATGCACAGCCCGTAGCTTATTCCTTCGAAATTATTCCGCCGTTCTGGCGCCGCGCCTGGTTTTACATCATCACAACACTCATTGGTATTTCACTGATCTACGGATTTGTGAAAGGCCGTGAGCAAAGCCTGCAGCGCAGCCGCAAACGGTTGAAAGAGGAAGTTGCCATCCGTACAAAAGAATTGCTGGAAGAAAAAGAAAAATTGCAGGTGGCGTATTCGGAGATTGATGAAAAAAACAAAGACATTACCGACAGTATCCACTATGCAAAACGCATCCAGGAAGCCATCCTGCCGTCGGATACGCTCATCAAACAATTGCTGCCCGAATCGTTTGTGTTTTACAAACCCAAAGACATTGTAAGCGGCGATTTTTACTGGCTGGAACAATGGGGCAACCAATTGTTGATTGCCGCTGTGGATTGCACCGGGCACGGCGTTCCGGGTGCTTTCATGAGCATTGTGGCGCACAATATTTTAACGCAAACGGTAAATGTATTGGGGCTTGCAAAACCGGCGCTCATCCTGAATGAGACCAACACGCAGCTTTCAAAAAAATTGAACCAAAACCCGGAGGAAGCCACCGTGCGCGATGGAATGGACATTGCCATGTGCGCCATCAATTATAAAAAAGCCACTATGGAATTTGCCGGGGCCAACAATCCACTCTGGATCATCCGTAACAACCTGGTAATAGAGATTGCCGGCGATAAATTCCCGATCGGCGAATTTGTGGGAGAGGAGCCGCAGCGCTTTACCAACCACGAATGGGAAATTCAAAAAGGAGATTACATTTATATTTTCACGGACGGTTACCCGGATCAGTTCGGTGGCCCGAAAGGAAAAAAATTCAAGTACAAACAGTTTCAGGCCTTGCTGCTCGACAATCATAAAAAATCGATGGCAGAGCAAAAATTAATTCTCGAAAAAACCATTGAACAGTGGCAGGGCGACCTGGAACAGGTAGATGATATTTTAGTGATCGGAATAAAAATATAAAAATGATCTTGTAAAATGATCCGTACAAAAATCCTTTTCGCTGCGTTTTTATTATTCCTGCAAACATTGCTGCAGGCGCAGAATCCTTATGTGGACAGCTTAAAAATAATTATTGTTTCCACAAAACACGATACCGTAAAGCTGCATGCTTACACCGAGCTGGTGTATGAATACACCGCAGACGACATTGATTCCGCTTTGTATTTTGGAAGCGTTGCGCTTAAAAAATACGAAACAAATAAAAATCAATTGTTGGTTTCCGATCTGTATTCGGCGCTGGGGGCGGCGTATGGATACAAGCGCGATTTTGATAACAGCTTGCTGTATTATCAAAAATCATTAGCCATCTTAAAAACCGGAACGGATCAAGCAGCCATCGCTAAATCGTATTACGATATTGGCCTTGTGTATTATTACACTTCCAAATTCGAACCCGCCATTCAGCAATTCCTGGAAGCATTAAAAATGTTTGAAGCAGCAAAGGATCCCAAAATGCTTCCTTCTGTGTACAATGGCCTGGGCGGCATTTACAAGGACATGCAAAATTACAACGATGCCTTAAAATATTTCAATAAAGGATTGGTGGTTGCAACTGCAAATAAAGATACGCTCAAGATGGGATCGTGTTACAACAACATTGGCAGCGTGTACGATTACCAGGATAAATACGATCTCGCTATAGCGAATTACACCAAAGCGCTGGAGTTTAAAAAAGCGGCCCATAGCAAACGCGGTTTACCGAGTACGCTCAACAACATTGGAATTGTATTGTCGAAGCAGGATAAAACAGATGAAGCACTTTCATATTATAATCAATCGCTGGAATATTCCATTCCCGGCCAGGATCTGCTGAGCCAAACGGTTTCCTACGATGGAATGGGAATGGTGTATTACAAAAAAAAGCAATACGACCAGGCACTGCAATACCTTGAAAAAAGCGTTGCACTGGCCGCACAGGTTGGTTCGCAAATTGACCTGGTAAGCTCGTACGAAAAAATAGCCTTGTGTTACGGCGCAAAAGGCAATTACAAAAAAGCATACGACTATCAACAGTTGTTATTAAAGACAAAAGATTCCGTATTAAATTCCGAAAATTCCATGCAGATCAATGAAATGTCGGCGAAATACGAAAGTGAAAAAAAACAATTGCAGATTGAAAACCTGAACAAGGACAATGCATTGAAGCTGGATGAGATCAACAAGCAGGAATTAAGATCCCGGCAGCAGATCATGCTTATTGTGTTTATTGCCATTGCGTTAGTACTGGTTTCGGTGCTTACGTTTTTTATTTTCAGAGGTTATCGCATCAAACAACGCTCGAACGAGATCATCACCGGACAAAAGAAAGAAGTAGAATTGCAGCGCGATCTGATCGAAGCAAAAAATATCGAGATCACCGATTCGATCTTCTACGCACGCCGGATCCAGCGCGCATTGCTGGCATCAGATGCATTGCTGAAAAAAAATCTGCCCGAATATTTTGTGATGTACAAACCAAAGGATATTGTGAGCGGTGATTTTTACTGGGCAAATACCGTGAACGATAAATTTTATTTGTCCGTTGCGGATTGTACCGGGCACGGTGTTCCGGGCGCATTCATGAGTTTGCTCAACATTTCTTTTTTAAACGAAACGGTGATCGAAAAGAAGATTGAATCACCGGATAAAATTTTGGAACAGGTGCGTACGCAGATCATTACAGCGCTGAATCCCGAAGGTGTGGAAACGGAGAGTAAGGACGGAATGGATGCCGTAGTGTGTATGTTTGATTTTAAAAGCATGTGGCTGCGCTTTGCCTGTGCCAACAATCCTTTGTGGCTGATCAGGAACAACGAGATCAAAGAATTTGCAGCCGATAAAATGCCGGTTGGAATGCATTACGGCGAGCAAAAACCGTTTACATTACAAACACTCGGATTACGCAAAGGCGATCTCATTTATTTATTTACCGATGGTTATGCCGATCAGTTTGGCGGCGAAGGCGGAAAAAAATTCAAATACAAACAATTAAAACAGTTGTTGCTCGACAATCATCAGAAAAGTCTGGCCGAACAAAAAATAATGCTGGAAACCACACTTGCAAAATGGCAGGGAGGATTGGAGCAGCTGGATGATATTTTGATCGTCGGCATTAAAGTTTAACACAGAGATCACGGAGAAAACAGAGTAGCACGGAGGCTCTGTATAGCTCTTTTTACTCTGTTACACTGTGTTAAAAATTAAATTAGTAAAACAATCATACATTGAGATCACGCGCTTTCATCATCATCTTTTTATCCTTTTTTGCAGCAACTCTTTCTGCAAAGGACAAGCGCGCCATCGACAGTGTTGAGAATGTTCTGAAAGCATCCACCGGTAATTTCGCAAAAGCAAATGCATTAAAAGAATTGTCGATCCTGTATGCAGATGATGATACACTGAGATCAATGGAGTATCTGAACAAGGCAATTGCATTGGCAAAACAAACAAACGACAGTGCAGCAATTGCCGTTGTAGACTATGCAAAGGGTTATTACCTGAATGAAACCGGGCAAAAGGATGCTGCCATAAAAGTGTTGATGGATGTTATCCTGCGGTTAAAAAAGTATGGCAAACAAGCCGAGCTTGCCCGCTGTTATACGTATCTCGGCGGTATTTACCTCAATGCCGGGAATTACCAACCCGCCATTACATCGCTGGCCGCATCAACGGAAATTGCCAAACAATTGAACGATGAGGAGCTGACCTGCAAAAACCTGACGTATGAAGGCATGTGCCACAATCAGATGGGCGATCATCCGCAAGGACTTATTTGCATGCAGGAAGCATTGCGTATTGCTGAAAAACTAAAAGATAAAAAAAGCATCGGGCGCGCATTGTTGTTCATCGGCTCGGCGTACAGCGAAGGACCAAACCAGGATTATGCAATGACGTATTTTAAGCGCTGCAAAGACGTTGCATTGGAAATAAAAGATACGCTCATGCTCATTGAAGTGGACACCTACATTGCCAACAATCATTATTACAATCAGCGCTACGAAAAAGCAATCGAGCTCTACAACCAGGTAAGCCAGATCGCCAAACAGCGCAATGATAGCCGTGTATATGCCGGTGCATTGGGGAATCTCGGGAACGTGTATGCCGATATGGGACAGTACGAAAAGGCCATGCAATACCAGTTTCAGGCGATTGAGATCTTTAAAAAAGAAGACGACCAGGAAGGCCTCACCATTTGTTACAGCGCCATCGGCACGTCGTATTACACTTTAAAAAAATACAGCCTCGCACTGGAATATTACCAGAAAGCAATCGAAATTGCCACGCAAATGCATTCGCTCGAAGACCTGATCGAGATCCATTACGGTTTTTCAAGAACGTATGAGGCACTCAACGACTACAAAAAAGCATACGACAATTTTAAAATGTACAAGCAGTACAGCGATTCCGTATTCAATGCAGGCAATACCAAAAAATTAACCGAACTCGAATTGAATTACCGTTTTCAATCGCAGCAGAAAGAGCAGGAGCTGGTGCAAAAAAACAAAGAGATCCTCGCCGACGAAAAACTAAAACGCCAGCAGCAGTTGAGTTATACGTCGATTGTAGGCGTGGTGTTACTGCTATTACTCGTCGGATTTATTTTGCGCAGCAGTAATCAGCGAAAACGTGCAAACGAACAATTACAACAATTCAACAATGAGATCACGCTGCAAAAAGAAGTGATCGAATACAAAAATAAAGAGATCACCGATAGCATCAATTACGCGAAAAGGATCCAGGAGTCCATCCTGCCAATTAAAAACGAGATCAGGCGGTCGTTCACACAATCCTTTGTATTATTTAAGCCGCGGGATGTGGTCAGCGGCGATTTCTACTGGTTTGCACAGCACGGCCATAAAAACATCATTGCCTGCGTGGATTGTACCGGTCACGGTGTACCCGGAGCTTTTATGAGCATGATCGGAAACACGATTTTGAATGAAATTGTGAACGAAAAAGGCATCAGGAAACCATCAGATGTATTAAATTTGTTACACGAACGTGTACGTCAATCGTTAAAGCAGGATCTTGAACAAACAGAAACACATGACGGGATGGATATTGCGCTTTGCTCGATTGACCTGCCAAACGGGATCCTGGAATTTGCAGGTGCCAACCGGCCCTTGTACCTTGTCAGGAATAATGTGCTGGAGGAGATCAAGCCAACGAAATCACCGATCGGAGGCGATCAGGAATCGGAACGGAAATTTATTAATAACGAAATTAAAATACTCAAAGGTGATTGTATTTATATGTCAACCGATGGTTATGCCGATCAGTTTGGCGGTGAAAAAGGAAAAAAATTCATGGTAAAACGTTTCCAGGACTTGCTCATGCAAATTCAGGATCAGCCAATGGAGCAACAAGGCGATACATTAAAAACGGCGATCGAAAAATGGCAGGGAAATGCAGAGCAGGTAGATGATATTTTAGTAATAGGAATAAAAATATGATGCGGAATAAATACAACTATTTATTATTTTTTATTTGCACGGTTCTTCTTTGGAGCACACCTTCCGCTGCGCAAAAGTCAGATAAAATAATCGACAGCCTCCAAAAATTATTACCTACTGTTACCGTTGATACCACACGTATCCGCATCCTCAATGTGATCGCATCCGAGTATACTTCCGATGCTCCCGATAAAGCAACACAATATGCAAACCAGGCCCTGGGCCAGGCCATCAAATTAAATGATACAGTCGAAGAAATGAGCTCGTACCTGCTGCTTGGGCTTGCACAATATTACCAGGCGCATTATGATCAGGCGTTAGCACTATATGCAAAATCATTTGACCTGGCAACAAAAACGCACAACAAAGAAAAATTAGCAAAAACGCTTAACAACATTGGCTTAGTTTACGACGACAGAGCGGATTATCAGAAAGCGCTTGGTTATTATCTCAAAGCCCTGAAACTTTCCGAAGAAGCGGGCGGAAATAAATGGCAGCTCGCGAGCACATTGAACAATGTAGGACTGATCTATAAAAATTTAAACCAGTACGATCAGGCGCTTGAGTATTACAATCGTTCCATGAAAATAAAGGAAGAAGTAGGTAATAAAAAAGGTGTTGGAAATTCGCTGCACAACATTGCCATGGTGTACAAGCTCAAAGGCGATTATGAAAAAAGTTTGGAATATTATTCAAAAGCGCTCGAAGTAAGAAAAGCGAATAATGACATTACCGGAGAATCGCTTACATTAAATAACATTGGTAATGTGTACGAAGCGGAGCATCTTTACGATAAGGCATTTCCTTATTTTGTAGAAGCGCTGAAGCTGAGAGAGAACATGAAAGATAATTATAATTTGTGCATCAGTCTTTACAGTCTGGGTACAAATTATTACAACCGCAAATTATACGCGCAGGGAATCGAGAATATCAACAAGGCGCTGGAGATGTCTAAGAAGATGGGTACAAAAGACCTGATCAGGAATGGCTACGAAGCGCTGGCATTGATCTATGCCGCACAAAAAAATTATGAAAAAGCATACGAATATCAAAACCTGCTGATCCAGGTAAAAGATTCGATCCTCAATGTGGCAACTTCACAGCAGCTGAATGAAATGCAAACAAAATACGAAAGTGATAAAAAACAAAAGGAAATTGAATTACTGAATAAAAATGGAGAGATCCAGTCGTTGCAGATCACAAAAAACCGTACTGAATTTAAATTGTGGATGAGTGTATTGGGTATTGCCATTTTATTGATCTTCGCGATCGCTATTTTGTTTTACAACCGTTCCCGCTTAAAGCAAAAAACAAATCAGTTACTGGAGCATCGCAATACCGAGATCACGCAACAGAAAAAAGAGATCACCGACAGTATTAATTACGCGAAACGCATCCAGGAATCCATTCTTCCGCCAACTGAAACATGGAATAAATTATTACCCGACAGCTTTATTTTTTACCGGCCAAAGGATATTGTCAGCGGCGATTTTTACTGGATCGAACAAAAAAACGACATCGTATGTTTTGCCGCCGTTGATTGTACCGGCCACGGTGTACCCGGAGCCTTAATGAGTGTGGTCGGGTTTAATTTATTGACACAAGCCATCAATGAAGTCAATTTGGTAAAACCATCCGAGATCTTAAAACACCTTGATGCAGGCGTTACCAAAACATTGCGCCAGTCGGAAGAAGGAAAAGGAGTGAAGGACGGAATGGATCTTTCGCTTTGTTCACTCAACAAAAAAACATTAGAGCTGCAATATGCAGGTGCATTTAATTCCTTGTATTATGTAAGCAATGGAATTTTAAAAGAAATAAAAGCCGATAAATTTCCGATCGGGGTCAACATTGATGACAAAGTGGATGAATACACCAACCACACCATTCAGCTTCAAAAAGGCGATTGCATTTATTTATACAGCGATGGTTATGCCGATCAGTTTGGCGGTTCCAAAGGGAAAAAATTCAAATACAACAAGCTCAAAGAATTGCTGCTGGATGTAGCTCAGCTCCCGGTTGAAGAACAACGCAACGTCATCGAAAATGCATTCGATACCTGGAAAGGCGGATTGGAACAAATCGACGATGTAGTTGTGATCGGCGTCCGCGTTTAATTTGCATCTCCGTAAGAACGTTCCATGCTGTGTATCGGAACGCAGATCAAACATGATTTTTATGATGCTCAAAGAGATTGCCTGTGGCGACTTATGATTTTGTTATGATTTGATCATAGTCCAAATTTATCATTTAGTTTATGTGCGTTATCACGCACTGTAAACCCGCAGAACTGCAATCATTATTAAAAACAATGTTCACCCGGGTTGACGTTTTTGATCTTGTGCAGCAATAGCGGGAAAGATCGCCGGACGAATATTCCAGAAACAAAAAAATGTTTTCGCATGTATCCAATCAATACCGAGAATTAATTGGCGATCATTCACCGCGGTTCTTCTGAGCGTTAGCGGAAGAAGAAATTGCATTACAAGATCGTCCCGCACGTGCGGGATTGTTACTTTTTGGCCGCCAAAAAGTTAGAAGAAAAAATGAATAGTAATCTGCATTTAAATGCTGTGTATTGGAACGCAGATCAAAAATGATTTTTACGATGTAAAAAAGATCGCCTGTGGCGACTTATGATTTTGTTATGATCTGATCATAGTCCAAATTTATCATTTCGTTTATGTGCGTTATCACGCACTGTAAACCCACGGCACAGCAATCATTATTAAAAAAAATACTTACCCGGGTTGGCGCTTTTGGCCTTCTTCAGTAATAGCGGTAAAAAATCGCCCCGTGATCAATATTGAGAAAAGTAACATTTAATTTTATCAAATTAAGAATGACGTGTACTGGCGATTATTTATCCGCGGTTCTTCTGAGCGATAGCGGAAGAAGAAATTACCTTACAAGGTCGTCCCGCACGTGCGGGATTGTAAATTTTGCCTTCAAAAAGTTAGAAGATAAATTCATTCAAATTATTTTTGTCTACTGCCAACTGCCCTTTGCCTATTTCTTTTTTTCCTTGTCTGCGGCCTATTTTAAACCCTCCCCTTTCATCCATTCATTCCTCAATTTCATCTCTCCCAAAATAAAATCCACCACTTTTATCCTCATTTCTGTAACCCTTTGTTTTATTGAGGCGTTAAACCACTCAGTTCTTAATTTATTGTTAAACGCTTTTAAAGAAACAGGAGGTGTGTTATGAATACGCATTTAAAACACAAAGTTTTCTTTTGGATCAGTTTCATTTTAATGTTTATCCAATCACAAAATGAGGCCTTTGCATCACATGCTCAAAGCGCAGATATCACTTACCAATGCCTCGGCGGAAATCAATACCGCATCAATCTCTCCTTCTACCGCGACTGTGCGGGAGTTGCCGCTCCCAATACTGTTACCATAAATATTTCGTCTGCTTCCTGCGGACCAAACTTCGACCTTACGCTCAATCAAATTCCCGGAACCGGAACGGATGTATCCCCCATCTGTTCATCACTAACCTCAGTTTGTGCCGGAGGTGTTTATCCCGGCGTACAGGAATATAAATACACAGGAGTTACTACGTTACCCATGGCCTGCAGCGACTGGCATTTTAGTTTCAGCATCTGCTGCCGTAATACATCCATCGGAACCATCCTCAACCCATCGTCCGAAAACATGTACATCGAAGCATTCTTAAATAACCTGGATTTCCCCTGCAACAGCTCTCCCACATTTTCTAATCCGCCAATCCCCTTTGTCTGTATCGGCCAGCCGTATTGTTTTAACAACGGTTCATCCGATATTGATGGCGACTCATTATCCTATACACTCATTACGCCCGAAACCAGTGCTACTTCAACCGTTTCTTACATTGCACCCTATTCTGCAACACAACCATTACTCTCTTCGCCCGCAGTTGCATTCAATCCCTTAACCGGTGATATGTGCATGACACCAACACAATTAGAAGTAACCGTATTTACAGTTCTCGTAAAAGAATGGCGCCAGGAAGTTCTTGTCGGCAGCGTCATGCGCGATATTCAATTGCGAACCATGACCTGCACCAACAATAATCCGTATGTGAACGGCATTAACAACTCCGGTCAATATTCATTAACCGCCTGCGCAGGCGTACCTATCAATTTTAATATACCAACCTATGATCTTGATTCTACTCAAAATGTAACCATTACCTGGAACAGCGGTATCGCAGCCGGAACATTTACTTCCAGCGGTGGCGCCCGTCCAACCGGTACTTTCAGCTGGACACCATCCATCACCGATATCGGTAACGCATCCAATTGTTTTACCGTTACCGTCCGCGATGATAATTGTCCTTTTAACGGAAGTCAAACATTTTCATTTTGCATCAGCGTCACAGGCGTCATCTTAAATACCGTTTCAACCCCCGATAATTGCAACGCATCCAATGGTACAGCCACTGTTCAAATTCTTTCAGGAAGTGGCCCTTATACCTACCAATGGCTGCCTTCCGGCGGAACCGGCATCACGGCGGGAACGCTTGCCGCAGGTATTTATACCATTAACGTAACAGGTTCCGGTGGCTGCACAGGCTCTGCAAGTATACTAGTAGCAAGCGGTGCAGCGCCTGCAAATGTTGTCATCAATTCTACCAACGTAAGCTGTTTTGGAGCAGGAACAGGTGTTGCTACTGCAAACGTTACAGGTGGATTAGCACCGTATATTTATCACTGGTCAAACGGTGCTACCACATCATCCATTACCAGCCTGACTCCCGGCACATACAACTTTTCTGTAACTACCGGCAATGGCTGCGTTACCAACAGTTCAGTAAGCATTACACAACCGCTTGCGCCAATAACTTATTCCACTTCGCAGGTAAATGTTTCCTGCAATGGATCAGCCAATGGTTCTGCAAGCATTGCCACTACAGGTGGTACAGCTCCATACACGTACGCGTGGAATACAACGCCGGTGCAAATCACGCCTACGGCAACCAATTTAAATGCAGCAAATTATACGGCAACAATTACCGATGCAAACGGCTGTAATGCTGCCGTAACAGGCATTACAATCACACAGCCTGCCGCATTAAATGCCAATGCCATGATCGTTCACAATGTAACTTGTAACGGCCTCGCCGATGGATTTGCAACCGTGGGTGCATCCGGCGGAACCGGAGCATACAGTTATAACTGGACCACCAGCCCGGCCACAAGTACACAATCTGTAAACGCATTGGCTCCCGGAAATTATTTTGTAACCGTCACAGATGCGAATAGTTGTATCGCCACATCGTTTGTGACCATCACAGAACCACCTGCTTTAACACTCTCAACAGCGGCATTTCCTGTCACCTGTAACGGTGCCTGTAACGGACAAACCGTTGTTATTCCCGCAGGTGGTTCACCCTCTTACTCCTATCAATGGTTGCCCGATGGCGGTACCAGCCCGGCTGCAAACGGCTTGTGCCCGGGTACATACACCATCAATGTAACCGATGCAAATGGTTGCAGCGCCAGCTCAACACTGGCAGTTACACAACCTGCACCGGTTGTGGTTACTGCAACAGGCGGCACCACCATTTGCCTCGGACAAAACACAACCATCGCAGCGGCAGCTTCCGGCGGTAATCCCGGATATTCCTACAACTGGACCGGAGTAGGAGCGGGCGCAACGCAAACCGTTAGCCCGGTTAGCTCTTCCGTGTACAATGTTACAGCAACCGATGCAAACGGCTGCACCAGCAACACAGCAACACTTGCCATTACAGTTACTTCTTTAACTGCTGCAAACCTTACCGTTACAGGTGCTACAGCCATCTGTTATGGAAATGCTGCAGTTATTGGTTCGGCCGTAGCCGGGCAAACCGGCCCGGTTACCGTCAGCTGGAGCAATAGTCTTGGCGGCGGAAACGGGCCGTTCACAGTTTCTCCGGCCAATTCAACCAACTATATTGTTACCGTTACCGATGCATGTGGAAATGCAGTGACCGGATCTGTTCCGGTCACAGTAAACCCTTTGCCGGTGATCGATATAGTGCCCCAGGCTGCAGTTGGTTGTAAAGAAGTGCAATTGAATTTTACAGATCATTCTCCCACCAACACAGGTGCTGCTTACAATTGGGATTTTGGCGATGGCGCCACAGCCAGTATTGCAAGCCCCGTTCATGGCTACACCACCACCGGCGTGTATAATGTTACAGTAATTGTTACGTCGCTTTTCGGATGTGTGAATACGGCAAGCGTGGCAAACAATGTAACTGTTAATGCCGGTTCCCTGGCACAATTTACATCGGAAGCAATGGATGGAACAACTATCAGCCCTGTGTATAAATTCAATAATATCTCGGTGAATGCAGCTACGTATCAATGGGATTTTGGCGATGGTGCCACATCCACCGATAATGATCCGGAGCATACGTATGCGCAGCAAGGTGATTACAAAGTAAAACTTTTTACCGCCAGCAGCGCCGGTTGCCTCGATTCGGTTTCGGAGGTCGTACAAATAAAACCATTGTTTACACTGTACATTCCAAACGCGTTTACGCCGGATGAAAACGGTACCAACGATTATTTTACAGCCAAAGGCGACCAGATCTCCGAATTTAAAATGATGATCTTTGATCGCTGGGGCGAATTGATCTTCCAAACCAACGATATAAAGAACGGTTGGAACGGAACTGTAAAGAACGGCAGCAAGATCTCCGAAAATGGCGTTTATGTTTACAAAATAACCGTGCGTGATTTCGAACAGCGATTGCACGATTACACGGGACACGTTACCCTGTTAGCGCAACAATAAGTTAAGGTTTGATTTGAGTTTTTGATTGTAAAAGTCCCGGTGCTTATGTCATCGGGATTTTTTATATTTGATAATACTAAACAATAGAATTGAAAAACGTCGCTAAAAAAACAGGATTTATTTTATTCACCTTCTTCTGTATGCACATTGCCAATGCACAAGTAGTGGATAGTTTGCTGCACGTGCTCAAGGCAGAAACACAGGATACGGCGCGCATCAATACCATGATCGATATTGGCTGGGAGTATTCGTACTCCGACCTGCAGCTATCCGAAAAATACGCAGGAGATGCATTATCCCTTGCTCAAAAAATAAATTATACCGAAGGTATTGCTCTGCATACAGCTTGTTTGGCATCATCAACAGGAGTTCCGGGAATTTTGATAAGGCCATCGGTTATTTTAAAAAGAACCTGCAGATCCGCATCCAGCTTGGACAAACCGCCGGGCAGGCAAAAACATACATCAACCTTGCCAACGTGTACCTCGATATGGCAGATTATGCAAAGGCTGAACGCTACTATAAGATCGGCATCGAGAAAGCAAAAGAAACCAATTTATACGCCGCCGAAATTACAGCACAAACAAATTTAGCAGTCGTCTATCAGAATCTGAGTGATTACAGCAAATCACTCGATTATTTATTTGATGCGCTCCAGGCCAATAAGCAGCTCAAAGACAATGTACAGGACGGTTATATCTATGTCAATATCGGGCAGGTATACCAGGATCAGGCACAAAATAAATTGGCCGAAGAATATTATTTAAAAGCACTCGGTATTTTTAAAACCGCAAAAAGAGATGAGATGCTTGCCAACATATATAATAATCTTGGCATTGTTAACAGGGAATTGAAAAACCTGGATCGTGCATTGGAATTCTATAATCAATCCTTACGGCTGTACAAAACAATCGGGATGGAACCTTCCACCTTTATGGTATTGCACAATATTGGGATCGTTTATACCAGTAAAAAAGAATATGATAAAGCCCTTCAATACGAAACTGTGGCGCTTAATGCCGCACTAAAAGGCCAAAATAACGATTACGCATCCCGCTGTTATATGTCTATTGCAGACATTTATACCCTGCAGGGAAAATATGCACAAGCCAAAGAATCAGCTCTGAAAGGATTAGCGCTCAGCAAGGATTCCGGTGATATGGACGAGTTGAAGAACAGCTATACCACGCTTGCAACTGTTTATTCCGCTTCCAAAGATTATGAAAATGCATTTTTATATCAGAAAAAAATACAGGAGCTTTCCGATTCACTTAACAACGATGCCATCAATAAGCGTATTGGCCAAATGCAGGCCATGTACGATGCTGATAAAAAACAAAATGAGATCGACATTCTTACGAAAGATCAGGAATTAAAAGATGCAAAAATTGTGCGCCAGCGCATTGTTAATTACACCGCCATTGCAGGTTTACTGCTCGTATTGGTGCTTGCCTTTATTTCGTTCAGGCGTTACCGCGAAAAGAAAAAAGCAAACATCGAGATCACACAACAGAAAGAAATCATCGAAGAAAAAAACAAAGAGATCCTCGATTCCATTCATTATGCAAAGCGTATCCAGGGTGCATTGCTCGCTTCCGCGAATACATTAAAAAATAACCTGCCCGAACATTTTGTGCTGTATAAACCGAAGGACATTGTTAGCGGCGATTTTTACTGGGCGCAAAAAACAACTGATAATAAATTTTTATTGGCCACCTGCGATTGTACCGGGCATGGTGTTCCCGGGGCATTCATGAGTTTGCTCAATATTTCCAAGCTCAACGAAACCGTGAACGAACGCAGAATTACACAACCCGATCTGATCTTCCGGGAAGTGCGCACAGAAATTATCAAAGCGTTAAATCCCGATGGAACCGATAACACAGCAAGAGACGGAATGGATGCCGTATTGTGCCTCTTTGATTTTGATTCATTGATACTGCAGTTTGCTGCCGCAAATAATCCGCTCATCATCATCCGCAACGACGAAGTGATCGAATATAAAGCCGATAAATTTCCTGTGGGTATACACCAGGGCGAATTAAAACCGTTCCGGCTTCAAACCGTTCAACTGCAAAAAGGCGATAGGGTGTACACATTTACCGATGGCTTTTCCGATCAGTTCGGGGGCGACAAGGGAAAAAAATTGATGAGCAAAAACTTTAAGGAAACTTTATTGAATGGATCAGTTCATTCACCTGAAAAACAAAAACAAGACCTTTACGATCTGTTTGAAAACTGGCGCGGAACCATCGAGCAGGTGGATGATGTGCTCGTTATCGGAATTAAGATCTAACCGGATCATTCAATATTATTTAATAACTCCATTTAAAAAAATACCCTGACAGGGTTCGTGCGAATGCAGCACAGGAAATCCGTTATACATACTATAAGATCAGCCATGCCTTTTTGTTTTCTTTGTGGTTCAAAAAACACACAGCTCAGGAAATATTTTACACATAGCAATCGCCAGCATTGAGTCACGCCTTTTGCTTTTTTTGTTTCCTTTTGTGGTTCAAAAACGCACAGTTCGGTGGTAAAGCTACATCCTCTTCGCGATCTTACTTTTTGGAAAAAGTGATTTCACGATCTCACTGTAATAAATAGAGATCCCAAACGTAACGATCGGCGAATTAAACTCCGTGTTAAACCGCCCGTTTTGCGCCACCATAAAGCGATAACCAAATGCTGCATTCACGCCCACCCATTTGATAATTTTATAATCGATCGCGATCGTTGGTTCGTAAATAAAATTAATAAGCTCGTTGGTTTTGTATTTTGTTCCTTCTGCGCTGTATTGATAATACGTTTTTCCGATCCCGATCTGCAGCGGCATACTTAGCTCCCAGTGTTTTGTCTGGTAAAACGCATACTCCATGTTCGCCGAAAAATAATACATCTTCAATCCCTTCCGGATAATGTATTCACTTCCGTGAGAATTGATGTAATGCACATCTTCACTAAAACTTTTTGGTGGATTGTACAATTGGTAATAACCTAAACTAAAACTCAGCCTTTTATAATAACGAATCCCGGCCTTTAGGCCAAATACATTTACCAGGCTATTATCAATAAAGGAGTTGCGGGAATCCAGCTTCGCAAATAAATGCGGTTTTTGTTTCAAACAAAATTTGATCGTGTCCAGTGTGGGTTGCGCTTTGGATTGGCTGTAAACCAACGCAAAGAAAAAAAGCAGAAGTATGAATTTTTGTTTTCCCACAGTACAAAGATAACGATATCAATTCAGGATTTAACACAGAGTATGCAGAGTAAAAGGAGTTTCACAGAGGATAATCTAAAAAAACAATTACACAGCCTTTGCGTTCTTAGCGCCTTTGCGAGAAAATTAATTATATAGCTTACACCCGTCTCCGCGTTCTCTGCGTCTCCGCGAGATTATACACGCAGCATCTGTATAACCTCTGTGTTCTTTGCGGCCTTTGCAAGAAACAAGCACACAGAATAAATACAGCATTCATCCGTCTCCGCATTCTCCGCGTCTCCGAGAGAAACAACATACAGTAAACACAACCCCGCGGAAAACAAAAATCCCCGAACATTACTGCTCAGGGATCTCTTAAAATATTTTTTAAACCTTAGTGGTGGCCTCCGCCGTCCACTTCACCTTCCGCTAACGGAACCGTTTGTGGAACGTAATCAAGCTCTTTGCCAGGCTTGCTGTAATCGTATGGCCAGCGGTGAACTACCGGTAATGCACCAGGCCAGTTTCCGTGTGTATGCGCCATTGGTGTTGTCCATTCCAATGTATTTGCATTCCAGGGGTTTTGTTCCGATTTTGGTCCGCGGAACATCGAATAGAAGAAGTTGAACAGGAAGATCAACTGTGCCAAACCACCCAATATCGCGAAACAAGTGATCAGAATATTAATGTCGATCAAGTTATCGAACATCGGGAACGCAGTGTTTGAATAATAACGGCGTGGTACACCGGCCAATCCTAAGAAGTGCATCGGAAAGAATACCCCGTAAGCAGATACAAACGTTAACCAGAAGTGAACATAACCTAATTTTTTATTCATGTGGCGCAGGAACATTTTTGGGAACCAGTGATAAACACCCGCCAACATTCCCAGGATCGCCGACACACCCATTACAATGTGGAAGTGAGCAACCACAAAATACGTATCGTGGATTGGAATATCCAGTGCAGAATCCGCAAGGATGATCCCGGTTAAACCACCGGAGATAAAGGTAGAAACCAAACCGATCGCAAACAGCATTGCCGGTGTAAAACGGATGTTACCTTTCCATAATGTAGTGATGTAGTTAAATGCTTTTACAGCAGATGGGATCGCGATCAATAATGTTGTAAATACGAATACAGACCCTAAGAACGGATTCATACCGGTAATGAACATGTGGTGACCCCAAACGATGAACGATAAGAAACCGATGGCCATGATCGAACCGATCATCGCGCGGTAACCGAAGATCGGCTTGCGGGCATTTACAGAAATGATCTCTGATGTTAAACCCAATGCAGGTAAGATGATGATGTATACCTCCGGGTGACCTAAGAACCAGAATAAATGCTGATACAGGATCGGGCTACCACCGGTTTGTTCCAGGGCTTGTCCGCCAATGTAAATATCAGATAAGTAGAACGATGTACCAAAGCTTCTGTCGAAGATCAGCAACAGCGCAGCAGATAACAATACAGGGAAAGATAAAACACCTAAGATCGCAGTAACAAAGAATGCCCAGATCGTTAATGGCAGGCGTGTCATCGTCATCCCTTTCGTACGTAAGTTCAGGATCGTGATGATGTAGTTCAATCCACCCAATAAAGAAGATACAATGAACAATGTCATGGATACCAACCAGAAAGTCATCCCTAATTTAGATCCGTCCATTGCCTGCGGTAATGCGCTTAATGGAGGGTAAACCGTCCAACCACCGGATGCAGGGCCTGTTTCAATAAAGAACGAAGCCATCATCACTGCACTTGATAAGAAGAAGAACCAGTAAGATAACATATTCAAAAATCCGGATGCCATATCACGTGCACCGATCTGGTAAGGGATCAGCAGGTTACTGAACGTACCGCTCAATCCGCCTGTTAATACCATAAACACCATTACTGTACCGTGGATAGTTACCAATGCCATGTACATTCCCGGCTCCAATACTCCGTCTTTACCCATTTTATCACCTAAGATCCAGTTGATAAAAGCAAAGTGATGGCTCGGCCATGCTAATTGTAAACGGAATAGCATTGACATGATCATTGCAAATGTGGCCATGATCACGGCAGTTACTAAAAACTGGCGTGAAATGGTTTTGTGATCCATACTAAAAATGTATTTGCTCACAAAAGATTCTTCATGATGATGCTCATCGTGGTCTCCATGATGTTCTTGGCTTCCGTGATGTTCCTGATGACCGTGATTCTCCATTGACATATTTTATACTTTATTGTTGTTTGTTAATTTTTACGTTTTATTCTCAATCTCAATTATTTGCTTGCAACTGCTTTTTCTGCTTTCTGATCAGCCGATGCTGCTGCCGGAGCTGCAGGTGTTGCCGGAGCAGGAGCTGCTTCTTTTGCATAGAACGGTGGATGTTTTTTTACCCATGCATCGTATTCAGCCTGAGTCTCTACAATAACAGTCATTTGCATGTTATAGTGACTGTTTCCACAGATTTTGTTACACAATAAGATGTAATCAAATTCTACAGGTTTATCGTCTCCCGGTTTGTAATCAGCATCTCCGATTACGCGTTGTTTTCTTATAGCATTGATTGCCGCCATTTGTTTCATCACTTCCGGATTTTTACGCATGTCCGCAGTAGTAATCGTAGGAGTGAAGTGCAACATGGTGGTCATACCCGGTACACAGTTCATTTGTGCACGGAAGTGAGGGAAATAAGCGCTGTGAATAACATCGCGTGATCTGAATTTAAATTCCACTTCTTTGTTTACAACAAGATGCAATTCGTTTTTCACAATAAAATCATCCTGACCAGCTTTGCTGGTAGAATCCATACCAAGGTCATTAGTAGAAGTGATCAGTTTGTAATTAGCATCACCCAGTGTATTGTCTGTTCCGGAGTAACGGGCTGTCCAGTCAAATTGTTTTGCATACAGCTCGATCACCTGTGAGTTAGGATCAGCAACAGCTGTAATGGTGTTCCATGTTTTAATACCGTAGATCACGATCACCGCTAATACAATTGCAGGGATCACAGTCCAGATCATCTCTAAACGGTTATCATGCGGGAAATAAGTAGCGCGGTTATCTTTTTTACCGTAATATTTGTAAGCGAAATAGAACAATAAGATGTGAGTAACAACAAATACAAACCACAGGATGGCCATGTTGAAATTAAACAGCCAGTCAAGATCTTTACCATGAGCAGAAGCCGCTTCAGGAAGTGTTCTCCAGCCGTAGCTTTTTAATTGCCATCCTACAAAACAGAACAAAGCAATCACGAATGCAAGCATGATCCGGCCCATCAAACGATTGTCTTTTTCTGTTACCTCTTCCGGTTTTTTGCCTTTTAAACTGGATGCAAGTTCAAACACACGAACTAAATAGCCAACTGCAAGAACTGTCAGAATAATGGCAATGTAAACTAAAAACTTTATCATAGTATATTGAATTGTTATTCGTTATTGTTTTTCTTTCTTCTCTAAAAAAGGAACTATTAATAGTGATGATGTAATGTTTCGTCGAGATAAGGGTGTTTCTGGATCATCAACGGTGCTTTTGTTAATGCTTTGTGAACGATGAACAGGAATAATCCAAGGAATCCCAGTGCCGTTCCGATCTCTACCCAAGTAAGGTGCCATTGTCCGTGAACAGTAGAAGGCATTACCATCATAAATACATCCAGCCAGTGGCCGATGAAGATGATACAACCTACAAACGTCAGGAAAAAATAATTACGTTTAGCATCACGGCTCATCAGCAAGATCATTGGGAATACAAAGTTTAAGGCAAATACGGTCCACATTAATCCCATGTAATGGAAATCATGTAAACGTTCCTGGAAATAAATGATCTCTTCCGGAATATTTGTGTACCAGATCAGCATATACTGCATGAACCATAAGTAACTCCACAGGAAGCTGATCGCGAACACCCATTTACCCAAATCGTGAATATGGCTGTCGTTTACCTGCTCCAGGTAACCTCTGCGTTTTAAATAAAGTACGAATAAAATGATAGTGATCATTGCAGAGATCCACAGTCCGGCAAATGAATACCAGCCGTACATCGTGCTAAACCAGTGAATATCCAGTGACATCATCCAGTCCCATGCAGAAGTGGAAGAAGTTACTGCAAAAAATACAAGGAATGCAGCTGCTTTTCCCATTTGTTTGAAGTGGAGCGTTGTTCCACCTTCAATATCCTGTTGTAATGAGCGTTTAATAAAACCGCGCTGAAACAGGCACCAAACCACTAAATAACCAACAGTTCTCAACCAGAAAAACCAGTCGCCCGCGCCAAAATAACCATGTTTGTTTGCAATTACTTCATCGTATTTAGGATTTCCCGGTGTAATAATATCATTATCCATGAATTTATACATATCGTGCAAATGAACCTGCCCGGCTAAAAGGATCAGGAACATTATGGTAGCACCGATAGGTAAAAAACTGGAGATGGCTTCGTATACACGTTTTACAGCAACCGACCAGGCAACTTCCGCTACATATTGCAAAGCCATAAAGAAGGTTGACAATAAGGCGATGCCCATGAAGAAATAACTATTTACAAGCAAGTTTGCCCATGTGCGGGTATGATGGTATGTGTCGGCAGTAAAACCATCCGGTGCAACAGTATCCGTAGCGAATGCTGCAATTATAGTAATTAAGCCTATAGCCATTAAACCAAAAGTAATGTTCCTGGTTCTGCTTGTAAACGTATAGTTTAAATTAGTCATATCAATTGTAAGTTTTTCTTTTTATCTCGGATATACTTTTCTACTCTTCAATTATTTTTTCTTTGCTTCCATTTTTGGAGCCGGTTTAACAGCAGCAGAATCAGCAGCCGGAGCAGTTACGCCGTTCGGATGTTGTAAATGCTGAACATACAATACCAGTTTCCATCTTTCTTCCTGTGATACCAATGGTTTGTGTGGTCCCATTAATCCTTTTCCGTAAGTGATGATCTGGAAAAGCTCGCCTTCGGTCATATTGATCTTATCAGCTGCAGTATACGCAGGAGGAGCACCCGGTAATTTCAAACCTACAGGGCCATCGCCTTGTCCGGATTCCCCGTGACAGTGAATACAAAATTTACCGTATAATTCTTTTCCTTCCGCTACATTTTTATCATTTCTTTCCAATGGATTGTGAGCGCCAACTTTTGCTGCTTCATAACCTTCCGGAGTGTCTGCAAATGCGTAGGGAAGAAACCCTCTTGCAATTGTTCCTGCAACCGGCATTCTGTTTACCTGCAATGTATCACCGGTTTCTTTTCCGTTTTTAATGGTTACATAAGCCATGTTACTTTCCAGGGAAGGAGAGCGGTACATATCTGGCATATACTCTACACCCGGACTGTTTGCATCTTTTTTATCACATGACGTAAACGCTATGGCAACACAGCCGAAAACTGCCATTAATGTAATAATTTTTGTTGCTTTTTTATTCATCTTAATATCGTATTCTTTAGCAATTTTTTATAATCTTCAGATAAACCTTTTAACTATTTGTAGTGAATTTCAGAAGCTCCGCCAGTTCTTAATAAAGATTCCAGGTTCGCTTTGTTTTCTTCTTTTGTTTCCACAACCATCATAAATTTATCGTCAGTCGTGCGTGGATCCGGGTTTTTTGCTTTTGCTCCCGGTACCAGCCAGCTTCTTAAATAAAAAGTGATGGCCATACCATGTGCAGCGCAAAGTACTGTTGATTCGAATGTAATAGGAATAAATGCCGGTACGTTCATGTAATACGCAAAGCTTGGTTTACCACCCACATCTGTCGGCCAGTCGTGAACCATCATGTACCACATCATTAATGTAGCTAAACAGGTTCCGGTGATCCCATAAATAAAGGCACAGATTGCAATACGTGTTCTTGGAACACCCATTGCCACATCTAAACCATGCACAGGGAATGGAGTAAATGCATCCTTGATTTGAAAACCATTTGAACGAAGGCTTTTTACGCTCGCCATTAAAGGCTCTTCATCGTCATAAATTGCATGTATTACTACTTTGCTCATATCTGTATTTTTCTATAAAATAATTCTAATTAGTGCTGTGCCTCATCATGTGAATGAGCCGCTTTTTCTTTGTATTCCTGTCCGGATGATTTCATAATTGATTTCAACTCCGCTTGCGCGATCACAGGGAAATAACGGGTAAACAACAGGAAGAATGTAAAGAACATTCCGATTGTTCCGGTATAGATCCCGATGTCCACAAACGTTGGATGATACATGTTCCAGGTAGATGGAAGGAATGTACGGCATAATGTAGGCACGATGATTACAAAACGCTCGAACCACATACCGATGTTCACGATGATGGACATCACGAAGGTGAACATTAAGTTTGTACGTAACTTTTTAGACCAGAACAGCTGAGGTGAAACCACGTTACAGGTCATCATCATTGCGTATGCCCACCAGTATGGACCGGTTGCACGGTTAAGGAATGCATATTGTTCGTATTCCACTCCTGAATACCAGGAAATAAATAACTCAGTTAAGTAAGCCACACCTACGATAGAACCTGTAACAATGATTACAATGTTCATGTACTCGATGTGTTTGATAGTAATGTAGTTTTCCAAACGGTAGATCTTACGCATGATGAGCAACAGTGTTAATACCATTGCAAAACCTGAGAATACCGCTCCGGCAACGAAATAAGGAGGGAAGATTGTGGTGTGCCAGCCCGGTACAACGGATGTAGCAAAGTCGGTGGATACGATCGAGTGAACCGAAAATACAAGTGGTGTGGATAAACCTGCAAGTACCAGCGATACTTCTTCAAAACGGCTCCAGTGACGGGCACTTCCGCCCCAACCCATACTTAACAGGCCATACATTTTTTTAGCCATTGGTTTCACTGCCCTGTCGCGGATCATCGCAAAATCAGGAACCAAGCCAGTATACCAGAATACTAAGGATACAGAGAAATAAGTAGATACCGCAAACACGTCCCACATCAACGGCGAGTTAAAGTTAACCCATAGTGAGCCGAATTGATTTGGCAATGGAAATAAGAAATAATCCAACCATGGACGGCCGGTGTGTAACAATACGAAAATGGCAGCACACATTACGGCGAAAATCGTCATCGCTTCCGCAGAGCGGTTGATGGCCATTCTCCATTTCTGGCGGAACAGTAATAATACCGCAGAGATCAATGTTCCGGCGTGACCGATACCGATCCACCATACAAAGTTGGTGATATCCCAGGCCCAGTCAACACCGTTATTGGATCCCCAAACACCAATACCTGTTCCGATGGTGTAGCACAAACACATGATCCCCCATAAAAAGCAGATGATGGATACAGTAAGAAGCATGTACCAATACTTTGTAGCTTTGCCCTCAATTGGCCTTACGATATCTTCAGTAATTTGATGATACGATTTTTTACCAAGGATTAACGGCTCTCTAATTTCCGATTCGTGCTGCATATTATACTTTTGAAATTATAAAATTATGTTATTCGTTCTTTTTTATTCGTTGCCTGGTTAAGCTTCCGCTTTCTCCGATTTTTCTTCTGCTCCTTTGTATACGGTTTCTTCGCAGTTTCTCACTTTTGTTAAGTAAGATACTGTTGGTTTTATACCGAGTTCTTCCAATACAAAGTAATTACGTCCGTCTTTTTCCTGAGCTCTCAATTTGCTGATTGCGCTATCCGGATTACTTAAGTCACCAAACACAATTGCGTTGGTAGGACAAGCATCAGCACAAGCAGTATTTACATCAGCATCCACCAATACGCGTTCTGCTTTTTTCGCTTCTAATTTACCAGCCTGGATGCGTTGAACGCACATAGAGCATTTTTCCATTACACCACGGGAACGAACTACTACGTCCGGGTTTAAAACCATACGTCCTAAATCGTCCTGTGAAGGGTTGAATGTGAAATCAGCGTTTCCGTTGTAGTTGAACCAGTTGAAACGTCTTACTTTAAAAGGACAGTTATTTGCGCAGTAACGGGTACCAACGCAGCGGTTGTAAGCCATTGTATTTAATCCGTCGGAGCTGTGGTTGGTAGCCAATACAGGGCAAACGTTTTCGCAGGGTGCGTGGTTACAGTGCTGACACATCATTGGCTGGAAAACTACTTTCGGATTGATTGCTTCCGGATTTTCCATATCCAGGTACATGGCAATTGCACCTTCGTGTTTTTCTTTTGCCAGGTCTTTCGCTTCTTTTCCTTCGTTCGGCCAGTTGGTAGTATAATAACGATCGATCCGCAACCAGTGCATTTCGCGTGTTTTCATTACTTGTTCTTTACCTACAACAGCAACGTTGTTTTCAGCAGTACAGCTCACAACACAGGCACCACAACCAAAACAAGAGTTCAAGTCGATGGTCATTCCCCATACATGGCCCGGACGCGGAAATGCATCCCACAAATCAACATCGGCAGCTTTTATTTTGCCGGAATTGGTGGTCAGCATATCATCCGCATTACCTGCTTTTTGATTTTTCTGATATTCAGAAAGAACAGTTTCTTTCACGATCTCGCGGCCCATTAATGTATGGTGAACCTGCGTTCCTGCAATTTGAGTGGTTTCGTTAGCGCTCTCTACTTTTGCATCCAGTGCTGCGTAAATAATAGTACCATCCGCCATTTGTGTGAACGGATATACGTTTTTACCGATCACGGTTCCAACGCGCTCGCTTAATGAACCTGCTTTATCTCTTCCGTAACCCAATGCAATACCGATGGTACCGCGTGCTTGTCCCGGTTGAGGAACTACAGGTAATTTAATAGTTTGTCCGTTTACAGTAACGTTCACAAGACTTGCTGTTCTGTCCTGGCGTTTCATCAGGTCATAGATCGGCTCTCCTTTTTCATCTACCATGTCGGCAGGCGACATCGTTACGTAATTGTCCCAGGTAATTTTAGTGATAGGATCCGGTAATTCCTGCAGCCAGGGGTTGTTTGCCTGGTTACCGTTACCAATCCCTACTTTTTCGTAGATCGCTAACTCAAAGTTGCCGTTTCCAGCGCTTTTTGCAGCGTTTATTTTTTGTGCCGCACTATTCAGGTCAACTGCAGCAACCGGAGCTTTAGGCTCTTCTTTTGGTTTTTCTTCTTTTTTAGCACCTTTCACAGCTACCGGTGCAGCTTTTAAGCTGTCGGCTCCCGAAGCCATTGTTATTTCTTCGCCTTTACCAACTTCAATAGCGCCATCCTGTAAGGAGTGGTTCCAGAATTCAGGGAATGCCATGTATTTTCCCTGCATCGGGAATACGCGCTCCTGCCATACTTTTTGCATGTAAGAATGGAAATCGGTAGTGTTACCGCTCCATTTCAACAATGTTTCCTGTGCCTGGCGTGTAGAATATAAAGGAGAAATAGTTGGCTGTGATAAACTGTAGTGCGCTATGCGTGGGTTAAAATCGTTCCATGATTCCAGGTAATGGTGATCAGGACAGATATAATTTGCCATGGATGCCGTTTCATCTGCTTTATCGGCAAATGAGATCCGCAAACCTACTTTATTATATGCATCCGCAAATTTTAAAGAAGCGGGTGCTGTGTATACAGGGTTTGTATTGTATGTGATCAGTGCATCTACTTTTCCGGAAGCCATATCGGTAACCAAATCAGCAAAAGCTTTATCATCACTTTGATTTAAGAAGCTTGGATTTTCCAGGTCAATTGTTTTTCCGTAGTTGTCCAGCATTTTATTGATGGCGTTTACTACCAATTGAACGTTCACATCGTTTGAACCCGCAACAACCAGTGATTTTCCTTTGTTAGCAGCTAAGTCTTTTGCTGCTTTTGCGATCTCTTCATCGTAAGGCAATGCTGAAGAAGGGATGGAAGAACCACCAACGATCTTAGCAACTGCATTGTATAAGTTCACAACTACTTTACCTTGTTCGGAAACTTTAACCGGTGTGCGTTCATCTGCATTAGCACCAGTCAATGATAAGTTGGATTCGAACTGGTAATGTTTGGACATTGTTGCATTCTCTTTGCTTACTCTTCTGTTTTTGGCAAATCCAACAGAGTAATCTTCGATCCAGTTAGCAAGGAAATCCGCACCGATGCTGACTACTATCTGTGCTTTATCAAAATAATAAGTAGGAATTACTGCTTGTCCGAATGTTTGTTCGTTTGCTTTTGTGATCCCTGAATAAGAAACCGCATCGTATGTTACAAGCTTGGTAGTAGGATATTTAGCAGAAAAATCTGCGATCGCCGCTTTTGTAGAAGGGCTGATAATGGTAGAGGATAGGATACGGATAGCACCGCCTTTTGCAGCAATTGCGCTTAATTTTTGTCCAATCTCTTTATCAACAGTGCTCCATGAAGAAGCGCTGCCGTTTGCAATTGGTCCGCTTAAGCGGGAAGAATCATATAATGAAAGTACAGAAGCCTGGATCCGTGCATTGGTAGCGGAACTTACTTTAGAAAGGTTGTTTCCCATCAATTTGATAGGGCGGCCTTCACGTGTTTTTACCAAAACAGCTGCGTAATCTCTTCCGTCAAAATAAGTAGAAGCGTACCAGTTTGCAACACCCGGAGTAATTTCTTCGGGTTTCATAACGTAAGGGATCGCTTTATTTACAGGAGTTTCGCATGCAGCTAATGATGCAGCGGTTACGCTGAATCCTAAGAACTTAAGAAAATCTCTGCGGTTAGTTCCTTCATTTCCGAGGTTTTTGCTTTCCAGGAATTTTTCTACAGGTGGTTGTTCTGCAAATTCATTATTCGCGTTTTGAACAAACTCAGGACTGTTACTTAATTCATCAAGCCCTTTCCAGTATTTTTTTGTTGCCATATCTTTAATTTGTATTATAAATGCTGAATTATAAATTATGAATTTTATCCAGCGTTATACTCTTTGTTCGGTTAATTAAAAATTTTATAATTCTTAATTTATTATTTGTAATTCCTTTTTAGTAGTGACATTTTCCACACTCAATTCCACCCATTTTAGCAACGGTGATCACTTGCTCTTCTTTAGGTAAATTTTTGTATTGTTCAGCTAATTTTTTGTGCATGCTTTCGTAGTAAGGATTGTTTTTCATGCCCGGTACTTCTGTCTTTCTGTGGCAATCGATACACCAGGCCATTGTTAATTGTTTATCCTGGTGAACGGTAGTCATTTCTTTTACTTCACCGTGGCAGGTAGCACACTCTTGTTTACCTACTTTTACGTGTTGCTGGTGGGAGAAAAATACAAAGTCCTGTAAGTTGTGAACTTTGATCCATTTGATAGGTTTTTGTGGTTTGTTGTATTCGCCTTTTTCAGGATCCCAACCTGCCGCTTCGTAGATCTTGGCAATTTCGGTTGTTCCGGTAGTTGGACCTTTTGTAATTCCTTTGTGACAGTTCATACAAACGTTCACTGTTGGGATTCCGGCAACTTTACTTCTTTCAACACCGGAGTGGCAATACTGGCAATTGATGGCATTGTCGCCAGCGTGGATCTTATGTGAGAATGCGATTGGTTGTTCCGGATGGTAACCTTCATACACACCGATATCTTTTAATGCATACCAGCCGGATGTAAGCAATCCGCCAAGAATGATCAGGATGATCACAACAGTTGTGCGTTTGTGCCCGTAGATCCATTGTTTTAATTCTGTCCATGCACTAACCGATTCTTCTTCCGGTAATCCTTGTTTTTCGTTTTGTAAATTTTTAAGAGAGTGGCGTACACCGCGTAACACCGCTACGATTATGATTAAAAATGCAATAACACCGATTAAGATCGCTAGTGGATTAAGGCCTTCTTCTGCAGGAGCAGCAGCTCCACCGGCTACTGATGTTGGGTTTTGAGGAGCAGGTTCTTTGTAATCTTTGATGTATTTCATCACGGCAGTGATATCGTCATCGCTTAAGCTGGAAGCAAAAACGGTCATTGCTGTTTTTTTGTTATCGTTAAATATTTTTACTGCATAAGGTTCTCCTGCAGCGATCAGCGCGTTGTTGTTCTTGATCCATTTGTGCATCCACTCTTCGCTTGGGACGCGTGTGAACACATCTTTCAGACCCGGACCGGTAACCGTATTCGAACCTAAACTGTGGCAAACAGCACAATTTTGCTTGAATATTTTGTCGCCCCCTTGAGCGAAAGCGTGGTTACTACTAAAAACAATTGATAAAAAAAGGAAGGAAAAAATCGCGAAAATTTGTTTTTGCGGCTTGTTGAACAATGTATCCATATTGATTTTTAACTATTTAGCTCCGTTGAATGGCCCGATTAGCCGGGGGAGTATTTTTACTCGCGGACAAATTTATAAGAAAGACTTATTGCTGATTCAAAAAAAGCCAAAATTTTATAAAAATCATTTAATTTATATTGATTCTAAATAAGTGGCATGTTTTTTATGTAATCCCCGCTCTGGAACCGGCAATTAAAAAGGATGGTTTGTCCAGTAAAATCAATATTTTGTCGAACTTTTATAATGACCAAAAATTTATTTTTTTGATAAAAATCAAACATCCGAATTGCTTATTAAATTACCTTTGTTCCAGTTTTAAAATTATGACCATTATCCGGACCTCCTTTTTCCTCTTTTTTTTATGTGTTTTCCGCACGTTCTCGTTCGCGCAAACGCCTGTAACGGATACCGGAAAGATAGAGCTGGTGCAGGATCAGCGCATCAGGGAATTGCTGGACAAGCAAGTGGAGATCAATTCCAAAGCAAACATCAAAGGGTACAGGATCAAGATCCATTCGGGAACCGACAAGGCAAGAGCAAAAGAGGTGAAAGCAAAATTCATTGCACGTTTTGCGAGTGTGCCTGCTTATGAAAAATATGATCAGCCGAATTTTAACATCCGCGTAGGCGATTTCAGGACCAAGCTGGAAGCCTATAAATTTTTAAAAGAAGTGCAGACGGAATTTCCTGCTGCCTTTATTGTGGTGGATGATATTGAGTTCCCGGATCTGGATACGCCGGTTCCTGCGGATAAAAAATAAGCTTTGTCACGCTATTGAAATTCAAAACACACCCCTAGCCCCTCTCAAGAGGGGAATTGAGCCGGTTCACACACTTCCGAATTTGAACTTCCGAAATCCGCTTTTAATTAGTTTTTATTCTTCCACCCTTTGAGTAAAACTCCTGCTGTTCGGGCGTTTCCCGCTCCCGGATAGAAACAAAATGCAGCTGATAGGCTTTCGCAGATTCAATTTCATAATCCTGCATTTTTAGCTGCTCCATGATCGGAATGACCATAGGGATAAGGGTTACATTCAGGTTGAATTTTGGAATATAAGGTGCTATTTTGTAGGATTGAAAAGGATCAGTAGCAAATGCAACCGTCTTAAACCCTTGTTTCTGTGCTATCTGCCACGAATAGTATAAGTTTTCAGTGGTGTGCTGTGCCTTTGTTTCGGTAAAAATGTGCGCTTTGGGAACGCCCATCTTTTCGGCGTACAAGGCCATGATGGTTGCTTCGGTATAGGGCGTGTACACGGCCGATCCGGAATAAATGATGTTTTTTGCGCGGCCGGTTTTGTACAGATATACCGACCAGTATACGCGCCATCTCATGATAAATCCCCATTTGCCGCCATCGTACGGGACACCCGGAATAATGATCACATCAACCGGTTCGGCGATCAGTGCTTGTGAATATAATTGTTTTGGAATGTAAATGGCATTGTAATAAAAATGGATGGTCCCGAAAATAAATCCTGACAGGATAATGACGAGGATGATGCGGAAGAATCTCAGTTTTAGTTTCATGAAAGGCAATTTACAAAAGTATTTGTTCGATCTTATTTTAAATGCGTTTTTGTTTTTCGTAACTTTCTGAAAAGTATAAATTCAATGAAACCGTGATGAAAAAATTATCCGCATTCATTTTAATTGCATTTCTTTTTGGCTGTAATGCAGCACCCAGGAATCCTGTTGTTACAGAACAACAGCCTGTCACAAAATTAAACGAAACGTTAAGTGTTCAACTAAATGCAATTTTAAAAAGCGATCAGGAATATCGACAGGGATCAATGGACGATGCATCTCAAATGGGGAAAAATGATTATTTTAATTTAATAAAAGTGGAAGCAATACTTGATAAATATGGCTGGCTTGGTGTTGATGAAGTGGGTGAAGAAGGGAATACCGCTTTGTTTTTAGTGATCCAGCACGCAGATCTCCGCACGCAGGAAAAATATTTACCGATGATGACGCAGGCGGTGATGAACCACAAAGCAAAAGGAGCGCAGTGGGCTTTGCTGGAGGACCGGGTTACTTTAGTACAGACTGGGAGGCAGATCTACGGAAGCCAGGTCATAAAAGATGAAACTACCGGTTTAAACAGAATAGCTCCGATACAAAATGAAGCAACTGTAAATAAACGAAGAGCTCAGGTAGGGCTGGAGTCGCTTGAAATATATGCAAAAAAATTTGGCATCGATTATAAACGACCAGTAGAATAATGAGAATTTAAAACAAAAAATGCCCTGCAATCTGCAAGGCATTTTTAATTTATTTTTCAAAACAAAAAATTACAATTTCGCTTTGATCTCCACCATTTCGTAACCTTCAATGATATCGTTTACTTTGATGTCGTTGAAACCGTCGATGTTCAATCCGCACTCAAATCCTCTGTTCACTTCTTTCACATCATCTTTGAAACGTTTCAATGAACCCAGTGAGCCATCGTGCACTACAATACCATCGCGTACTACGCGTACTTTGGTGTTGCGGGTAACTTTTCCGTCGAGTACAAAACAGCCTGCAATTGTTCCCACTTTGGTGATATTGAACACATCACGCACTTCGATGTTGCAAACAATTTTCTCTTCAAATTCAGGCGCTAACATACCTTCCATTGCAGCTTTGATCTCGTCGATCGCTTTGTAGATAATAGAATATAAGCGGATATCGATCTGTTCTACTTCTGCTAATTTACGCGCACTTCCGGAAGGACGAACCTGGAAACCGATAATAATCGCATTGGAAGCCGAAGCTAACAATACGTCGGATTCGCTGATGGCACCCACGGATTTGTGAATGATCTTTACCTGTACTTTTTCAGTAGATAATTTTTGTAATGAATCGGCTAATGCTTCCACTGATCCATCCACGTCACCTTTTACGATCACGTTCAATTCTTTGAAATCACCAATCGCCAAACGTCTTCCGATCTCATCCAGTGTAATGTGTTTTTGAGTACGGATACCTTGCTCGCGTTGTAACTGCAAACGTTTTGCAGCAATTTCGCGGGCTTCACGCTCATCACTCATCACATGGAATTTATCACCTGCCTGTGGCGCACCGCTTAAACCAAGCAAGATCACCGGCATTGCAGGGCCTGCATCTTTTACAACCTGTCCGCGCTCATTGTTCAGCGCTTTTACTTTACCGCTGAAACAACCTGCTAACACCGTATCTCCAACGTGCAGTGTTCCAGCTTCCACAAGAATAGTACTTACATAACCGCGTCCTTTATCCAGCTCGGATTCAATAACAGTTCCGGTTGCATTTTTATCAGGATTTGCTTTGAGGTTCAGCATTTCTGCTTCCAGCAATACTTTATCCAATAAAGCATCGATGTTGAGCCCTTGTTTTGCAGAGATCTCCTGGCACTGATATTTTCCGCCCCACTCTTCCACAAGGATGTTCATTTGTGATAATGCTTCGCGGATCTTATCCGGGTTTGCACCGGGTTTGTCAATTTTATTTATCGCAATAACGATCGGAACTCCCGCAGCCTGTGCGTGATTGATCGCTTCAATGGTTTGAGGCATTACGCTGTCGTCGGCCGCTACCACAATGATAGCGATATCCGTTACCTGCGCACCACGTGCACGCATCGCGGTAAACGCTTCGTGGCCCGGTGTATCGAGGAAGGTAATGGTTTTTTCGTTTTCGAGTGTTACATTGTATGCACCGATGTGCTGCGTGATACCACCGGCTTCACCTGCAATTACATTGGCTTTACGGATGTAATCCAGCAAGGATGTTTTACCGTGATCGACGTGACCCATTACGGTTACGATCGGTGAACGGGATACCAACTGATCTTCGGTATCTTCTTCTTCCTTGATGGCTTCCTGTACTTCAACGCTCACAAATTCCAGCTGGTAACCAAACTCTTCTGCAACAATGGCAATGGTTTCGGCATCCAGTCGCTGATTGATGGAAACAAACATACCTAAGCTCATACAGGTCGAAATGATCTCGTTCACCTGTACGTTCATCATTTGTGCTAACTGGTTCGCAGAAACGAACTCGGTTACTTTAATGATCTTTTTGTCTGCTTCTGTCTGATCCGCTGCTTCCTGGATCCTGTCGCTCACCATGTCGCGTTTCGACTTACGGTGTTTGGATGCTTTTGATTTTCCTGCTCCGCTCAAGCGTGCAAGCGTTTCTTTGATCTGCGCCTGGATTTGCTCCGGCGTAAGCTCTACTTTAGGTCCGCGTGCGTTGCCGCTTGTGCTCCTGTTTTTATTGTAAGCGCCTGTTCCTAACGGACGGTCGCCGTATTTTTTTTCTTTGCTTTCCTGGCTCAGCGGTACACCTGTACCAGCGCCGGTTTTTGGCTGTAATGCATCACCAATGGTGGTGCCGCCAAAGCTTTTCTTAATACGTTTGCGTTTTTTCTTATCGTTGCTGTTAGCAGCAGAGGAGGAGGCAACCGGTTTTTTACGTTCTTCTTTTACAGGTAATTCAATTCTACCCATAATTTTAGGACCTTCCAGCTTTTCTACTTTTGTTTCGTAGAAATCTACTTTTGGCGGTTCCGGCGTAGTTGGTTGTTCCACAACCGGCGTTTTTTCCACAACCGGTGGTTCAACAACAACCGGCGTTTCAATTACTTCTTCTTTTTCTTTCGAAGCTTTTGTTTTTCCTTTTGCGGTTGTTTTTTTCTCTTCGTCCTTTTCAGCTTTGGTTTTTTTGTCGGGTTTGGTTTTGGTGTTCAATGCATCAAGATCGATCTTTGAAACCACTTTTACTTTTACATCCGACTCCGTTTTGGCTTTAATGACCTCATCGGCAACTTCTTCTTTTTTGGGCTCTTCCTCTTTTTTCACCTCTTTCACTACTGCTTTTTCTTTGGGTGCAGCAACTTCAACAGGTTGAACATTTTTAATGATGATCTCTTCTTCCTCTTTTTTCGTTTCCGGTTTTTTGGCATCAAGATCCAGGGAAATGCTTTCTTTCTTAGCTTTGGTACTGTTGGAAACCTTTTCCGCTTCTTCTTTCGCGGCTTTTTCCGACTGGTACTCTTTCAGCAGAACACTATAAACCTCATCCGGCACTTTGGCCATCGGGCTGTTCTCAATAGCAATGTCTTTGCCTTTCAGGAAATCCACGATAGTCCCAATACTAACGTTGAATTCTTTAGCAACTTTACTTAACTTCTGTACTTTGTTTTCTGACATATTATTTTTTAAGATCGTTACCTGTCTAACACAGACAGGCTAATTGTTAACATGTATCCACTCAAAATTAATACCTGCACGGATACATGTTAACGGCAAGCACAATTTACTCAAATTCCGCCTGTAAAATGCTGCGAACTTCTTTCACAGTTTCTTCTTCCAGGTCGGTACGTTTTACAAGCTCATCAATAGAAAGCTCCAATACAGATTTTGCAGTATCGCAGCCAACGGATTTTAATTCATCCAAAATCCAGCTTTCGATCTCATCTGCAAATTCTTCCAGATCCACATCTTCCACATCTACATCGGTATCGCGGTATACATCAATTTCATAACCGGTTAATTTTCCGGCCAGTTTAATGTTGTGTCCGCCTTTGCCAATTGCCAACGACACCTGGTCTGGTTTTAAAAAGACTTCTGCACGTTTGTTCTCATCATCGATTTTCACCGAAGTGATCTTAGCCGGGCTTAATGCACGGGTAATGAACAATTGCGCATTGCTGGTGTAGTTGATCACGTCAATATTCTCGTTACGCAACTCACGTACAATTCCGTGGATCCGGGAACCTTTCATTCCAACGCAGGCTCCAACAGGATCGATACGATCGTCATAAGACTCAACAGCAACTTTTGCTCTTTCGCCCGGTTCACGCACAATTTTTTTGATGGTGATCAAACCGTCGAATACTTCCGGCACTTCCAGCTCGAACAAACGCTCGAGAAATGCAGAAGAGGTACGCGATAATACGATGATCGGTGAATTGTTTTTCATATCCACACGTTGCACAACGGCACGGATGGTATCTCCTTTTTTGAAAAAATCGGAAGGGATCTGCTCTGATTTCGGCAATAATAATTCGTTGCCATCCTCATCCAGGATCAGTAATTCTTTTTTCCAGATCTGGTACACTTCACCGGTCATGATCTCACCCACACGCTCTTTGTATTTTTTGTAGATACTGTCTTTCTCCAGTTCTAAAATCTTGGAAACCAAATTCTGGCGAACAGCAAGTACTGCACGTCTTCCAAAATCATCCAACTTAACAGGAGTAGTAATCTCTTCGCCGATCTCCAGGTCCGCATCAATTTTTTGAGCAGCAGTTAAACCGATGTGTTTTGCTTCTTCAAAATCAAAGCTGTCTTCAGCAAACTCATCATCTACTACCTCGCGGTTATGCCAGATCTCTATATCTCCCCGGTCAGGGTTTACAATGATATCGAAGTTATCGTCCGAACCATATTTTTTTAATAGCATACTGCGAAATACATCTTCAATAATGCTCATTAATGTAGCTCTGTCGATGTTTTTAATCTCTTTGAATTCCGAGAAGGATTCAATTAAATTGATACTTTCCATTTTGTTTAAGTGTTAAAATGATATTACAACTGTCGTTTTTTTTATTTGATTAAATGTTAAACTGATATTATTTATTACTACTTGTTTTCCTTTTTTAGGATCCGTTTTTTCTTTCGATTTGATTTCCAGCTCAATACCTTTTTGAGTAGCCGAAAGTAATTTTCCACTGAGCTTTCCGCTTTCGGTGGTAACTACATCTACCTGCTTGCCGATATTTTTTTGATACTGGCGCAGGATCTTGAATGGCTCGGATAATCCGGGCGACATCACATTCAATTCAAAATCTTCTACTTCCCTGTCCAGTCCCGCTTCCACATGGCGGCTCATGGCAATACAATCATTAATGGAAACGCCATTGTCGTTATCCAGCAAAATGGTAATTTTATTACCGGGCTTCACTACGATATCAACAATGAAGTTGGTACCTTCGGCAAGCTTTGTTTCTGCCAGTTTTTGTATGGTATCTGCTTTGATCATTTCAATGGTGACAAAAGAAAGAGGGGACTGTGGTCCCCTCTTAAAATTCGCTTCTAAATAATTTCGGATGCAAATATACGTAAAACTTTGTTAATAAAAAAAAATAATTCTGGCAACTATTCAGCATAAGTTTTCGTCTTAATAGGTAAATGCATTACATTTGTCGGAACAAAATTTGGCTTAATCTAATAAATGTTAGCAATAATACCCGTCCCCGAATGTTTTATCTAAAAAATACATGTTATGGAAAACTCACTTAAAAACTCCGTAAACAATGGTTTAACAAAGATCTCATACGTTTGTTCGTTATCTCTCCTTTTCGTACTATCGTTTGGAAACCAGCTGTTTGCACAAAGCGATGGTCCCTCTATCGACAATTTTAAAAATAATATGTCTGCGAATGCGAAACAGCTGGAGCAAGACAGGCATGACGAGATCATGAGCTACGTGTACATGGCATTTGGGTTTGCCGTTGTAATTGCTATTGCCTGGAGTACTACTGTGATGGCTCGTAAGCGCAATAAGCGCGAACTCGAAGAGAAGCAACGTTATATTCTGAAGCAGCAGGAGTTGAAGAAACACCATAATCACGGCCATGCCGGACATGCTGCTCACGGACACGGTATAAAAGCGAGAAGATAAATTCTCCTTTATTTCCGTTTATTCGACTTTTACACCCTTTTTATAGGTTGTTTCCATCATTAATTTGCCATTTTTGTCAAAATAGCTCCACTTTCCGTTGGGCTTACTTTCCATGCGCCCGCTTTTTTCTTTGACGAGTGTGTAGGATGTGGTGCTTTTCAGCTGGGCATTTTCGTACCAGGAACTGCAGGGGCCACTCAATTTACCATCTTTAAATGTTTGTTCCATTGATTTTACACCGGTTTCATAATAATAGGTCCACAAGCCATCCGGTTTCTCTTCTTTATAATCTCCTTCGCTATCCTTAAATTTATAGGGCGTCCAGAAGATCCAGTGTCCGTCCTTTCTGCCTTCTTTGTAAAAACCTTCTTCTTTTACCATGCCTTTATCGAAATAATATTTCCAGGCACCGTCTTTCAATCCGTCTTTGAATGATCCTTCGTAGTTGGGTTTTGTAGTAGGAAACCAGCCAGTCCATTTTCCGTTCATGATACCGGCTTTGAAAGTACCTTCATCTTTGAGGATGCCGCCGTCGTACCATGATTGCCAGGTTCCTTCTTCTTTCCCTTTTGTATAGCTGCCTTCCTGTAATTTTTGTCCGCTTTCATACCAAACGGTCCAGGTACCTTCTTTGAAATTTTCCCTGTACATGCCTTCTTTCCACTTGATTCCGGTGTTGTAGGAATAGACCCAGAGGCTGTCCATTAAATCGTTTTTATAATATCCCTCGGATTCTTTTGTTCCGTTTGCAAACCAGTACATCCATTTTCCGGTGCGGAGGTTATCGGCGAGTGTTCCCTCCATTGCGATCTTTCCATCATCTTTATACCATTTCCAGTAGCCGTTCTTTTTATCATTTACAAACGGACCTTCGCTTTTTGTTTTACCGTTAGGAAACCAATTGGTACACATGCCGTTCTTTTTTCCGTGGGCGTAAATTATAGTGTAATCTTTTTCTCCGGAAGGGAGGACGAAATTCCATTCGCCGTCCATTCGGCCATCTTTGTAGGTTCCTTCGCCTTTCTTTTTGCCGGTATCATAAACGATGGTGAAGGTGCCGTTGCCGTTGGTGATCATCTGTTGCCCGCTTTCCAGCCAAAGGTTCATAATGAGCACTTCATCGTCTTTGTAAAGTAACTCTTCCTTCATTTTTCCATCGGAAAACCATTCGTACCAACTGCCGGTTTTTTTATCGGCTAAGTAGGACCCGGAGCGCTGCTTGTTACCATTTTTATGCCAGCCGGTATAATTACCTTCTTCGAGGTTATTGGTAAAGGTGCCTTCGCTTTCTTTTTGTCCGTTCTCGAAGTAGTAGGTCCATTTGCCTTCTTTTTTGCCTTTGCTGTAATTTTCAACGCTTTTTACTTTTCCGTTCTCGTACCAGCCGGTCCAGGTGCTATCTGCTTTATCTGCTTTAAAAAATGTTTCCTGTGCTTTGTTTCCATTGATGTACCAGTATTTCCATGCGCCATCTTTTTCCCCCTTCACATAATTTTCCTCTGATTTTGGTTTTTTGCCGGGATAATAGGAAATAAATTTACCGTTCTCTTTTCCGTTGTCGAATATTCCTTCTTTGGCAACTTCTCCGTTTTCGTACCAGGCGATGTATTTTCCGTCCTGCATCCCGTTTTTCATGTTCTGCTCACTTTTCTTTTTTGTTTGGGCAATGTCCCAGTATTCGGTTACGAGCTGTGCCACCGACATTTTTGTGAGGAGAAGAATGGATAAAAGAAAGAGGATTTTTTTCATTATAAATAAGTTCAAAGTTCAAAGTTTAAAGTTCAAAAGTTTACTATACGGATAACGAACAGGAACGAATCTGTGGATTTGCTAAAAATTAGTTCAAAGTTTAAAGTTCAAAAGTTTAAAGTTTGCTGCACGCAGATGCTGTTTTAAGAGGATAACGTAATTTTTTTAAAATGTTACATCTACTGGCTACAAATTAATACAAATGTTGAACTGCTTTTAAATAACCGATCCCGCAACACGTGCGGGATGACGGTTAATTTTATGATGATGCTTTTATTTAAGTTTAATAGTTGTTATGCTTCTCGCAGAACACACCCCTGGCCCCTCTCAAGAGGGGAATTGATCCTGCACACTTTAAGATTTAAATTCTAAATAATAATTTTTTAGCATTTAAACGTTTCAGGGGCAGCACCAATCCTTAATCCTTAATAACAAAATCCAAAATCCTAATTTGTTTCGAGCACTTTGAAAAGCTCGTCCAGTTTAGGTGTCAGGATGATCTCTGTACGGCGGTTTTTCTTACGTGCTTCTGCAGTTTTTGCAGGATCAACCGGGAAGTATTCTCCGCGGCCGGATGCAGTTAAGCGTTTCGGATCTACCGAACTGTTTTTGGTAATGATCTTTACAATGGAAGTAGCGCGCATCACGCTCAGGTCCCAATTGTCCTTGATGTCGCCTTTCCCAGCCATGGGTATATCATCGGTATGTCCTTCAATCATTACATTGATATCGGTGTTTTGTTCCAATACTTTTGCTACTTTTTTTAGTGCTTCCACACCTTTTGCTTCTACCGTAGTGCTGCCGGATGCAAACAATAAACTCTCATCCATGGAAACGTATACTTTCCCGTTCTTCTGGGTGATGGTCAATCCTTTGCCTTCAAAGCCAAGCAATGCGTCGGATAATTTTTTCTTCAGATCGTTGGTGGCATCGTCTTTTTGTTTTAAAACGGCTTCCAGTTCAGCAACGCGCGCTTCACGTTTTTTAAGTTCTTCGGTCAATGCATCGAGGTCTTTCTTTTTTGCATCCAGCTGATCCGAAAGAGCTTTTAGCTCGTCCTGTTTTTTCAAAAGCTGTTCCTGTGTCATTTGCAGCTCGCCGGATAATTTTTTTGTATCGGCGATATTGCCTTCGAGCAAGCGGTTGTATTTATCCAGTAATTGTTCGTTGATCTGGTTCAGCTTGTCGTATTTGGAAGTAAGACTTCTGTAGCTGGTTCCGGTAATGGAGGTATCTTTTTGTAATCCGTTGATCGACTTTTGATCATCCGCCATTTGTTTTTTTGCTTCGGTGAGCTGTGTATCGCAATCCTGGCTTTTTGTTTTTAAGTCGGCCAGTTCGCTTTCGCAGCTTTTACGTTTTGCCTGTTCTTCTTCCAGTTTTCGTTGTGGAACGCAGGAAAACAAAGACATTGCTATTGTTAATCCTAATACATAACTGATTTTTTTCATTTAAAAACGTTTTGAATTTATAGGAACAAAATTATTGAATTCCAACCCTTGTGTGCGGAGGATTTGTAAAGTTTTTGCACAAACGTTTGTTCATTGGTTTACTTGCTCAATGGTTCATTGGTTTGCTGTGTGATGCTGTGTGTTTTTAACCGCAAAGGGCGGGGAGAAGACGCAAAGTTCGCGAAGGACTATGCTGTTTTTCGCGGTGCTGTGTATTTATTTCTCGCAGAGGCGCAGAGAACGCGGAGTGTTGCATTCTCTGTGAAACTCTTTTAACTCAGTGTTCTCTGCGTTAAAAAGCCCGCTTCGGAGATCCGGGCAGGCTTTTGAAAAAGGGTATGATTGAATTATTTTTTTGCTTCTGTTTTTTCTGCCTGAGGCTCAATGTATACGCTTGTGAAATCGCGGTATTCCATTGCATTTGCAGGGAAATTTTTCACATTTTTTTGTACTAAACGGTAGTTCTCATCATAGAAGATCGGCATGATAGCGCCATCGTCGATTTGTTGCTGATCTGCCTGACGGTAAAGATCCATGCGTTTTGCTTCGTCCACTTCCTGCAATGCTGCATTGAATAATGAATCGAAACGTGCGCTTTTGTAACGGGACGTGTTCAGGTATGATTTATCAGCTGCTTTATCCGGGATGTGCTTGCTGTACAATAATGTTAAGAATGTTTCAGGATCCGGGTAATCGGCACTCCAGCCTGCTCTCCACAATTGTGCTTTACCGGTTGCAACGCTTTCGATGTTTTCTGCGAAAGGCATTACGTTGATCTCTACATCAATGTTTAAGTTTTCTTTCAGCATTTTCTGAACTACTTCGGCTGTTTGGATGTTTCTGTCGCCACCGCCGCTGTTGATCTCCAGTGTTAATCTCGGGAAACCTTTTCCATCAGGGTAACCTGCAGCAGCCATGTATTTGCGGGCTTTGTCCACATCAAATGTATAGCCTTTCAGTGCTTTGTTATCGTATTTTTTGAAAGATGGAGGAATGATACCGAATGTTCCCGGGATTCCTTCGCCCTGCAGAGTGTAGTTCACAATTTTTTCGCGATCGATGGCGTAGTTAAATGCCAGGCGTACTTCTTTTTTGCTGAAGATGTCGCTTTGGCACTGGAAACCATAGTAGAAGATGCTCATGGCAGGAACAACCTGCATTTCGAATGCCTGGTTGCCTTCTTTTGCATGGTCAAGTTCTCCCAGGATGTCCGGGATCATTTCGATCGGTAAGCGGAAGATCATGTCGAGGTTACCGCGTTTGAATTCCAATAATTCGGATTTTTTCTCTTTGATGAACGTGTATTTAACGGCATCCAGGTAAGGCAACTGGTTTCCGAACTGATCCACGTTCCAGTAGTTAGGATTACGCTCCAGGATCACAGCATCGCCTTCTTTAATGCTTTTTACCTGGAAAGGACCAGTACCAACGCATTTTGCACGCATTTCAACACCATATTTGTCGAATGCTTCTTTTGGATAAACCCAGCAGCCCGGAGTGCTTAAAATGTTTAAGAACCCGGCAAAAGGGTGTACCAGGGTGATTTGAATGGTATAGTCGTCGATTAATTTTACACCTGATACGCCACCGGCAGGAAGCGCTTTTTTATCGATGGAAGCCTGGTAGTAATCATTGGCGCCCATTACGCGGTCTTTGAATGTATCAATAAAATGTTGATTTTCAGGGAAAGAGGTACAGAGCTGATCGAAGCAATATTTGAAATCTTTAGCAGTAACTTCGCGGCCTTTTCCATCAGGGAAACAAGCGTCATCATGGAATTTTACACCTTTACGGATGGAGAATGTCCATTGGCTGGCATCTGCATTTCTGTCCCATTTTTCAGCAAGTCCGGGAATAACGCTCAGGTCATCCTGTTTAAGCTTTACAAGCCCTTCGTACACCTGGTTGGCAATGCGGTGGGAGGTTACCTCTAAAATATTTAATGGAAACAAGTTACGGAAATCCTCTACTTCATTTGTTCTGAAAACACCGCCGTAAAATACGCCACCTTTTGCTTTGCGGGCTTCTCCGGTTGAGTTGTTGTTGCCACCGCATGATGCTAAAAGACCAGCAACCAATAAAGAGTAAATTGCTTTTTTCATATTCAATTTGTAATGGTTAAAATTCATTGAGGCACAAATATATAGATTAAAATTTATTTCGTATCAGAATCGGGCGCTATTTTTTAAAGCTAAAAAAGGCTGAATTCTTTTATAATCTTTCGTTTGAGGTTGCGGGCGGTGTTATAAATCGATGTCGAGTACAACGGGGCAATGGTCGGAATGCTTTGCCTCCGGCAGCAATAGCGCATGTTTCATCTTTGATTCGAGGTTGCTGCTTACGAGGTTGTAATCGATGCGCCAACCAAGATTTTTACCCCTGGAACCTGCCCGGAAGCTCCACCAGCTGTAATTGTGCGGTTCTTTGTTAAAATGACGGAAACTGTCGACAAAGCCCGATTTTAAGAATGAGTCGATCCACTCGCGTTCTTCCGGTAAAAAGCCGCTGCTGTTGGCGTTGCTTTTGGGATTGTGGATGTCTATGGGCTGGTGACAGATGTTGTAATCGCCGCAAATGATGAGCTTGGTGCGTTCTTTTTTTAATGTGTTGATGTATTTCTGAAAATCAGATAGCCACTGGATCTTAAATGCCTGGCGGTCTTCTCCGCTGCTGCCACTGGGGTGATACACGCTCATGACGGATACATCGCCGTAATCTGCGCGGATCACACGGCCTTCAAAATCATATTTATCCATTCCGCAGCCGTATTCCACGTGTGTTGGTTTTTGTTTGGTAAGGATGCCTACGCCGCTGTATCCCTTTTTTTGTGCAGGATACCAGTAGTGATGATAGCCCATTTGCTCAAAAAGTGTAACATCTATCTGGGAAGGATCGGCTTTTAACTCCTGGAAACAAAGTACATCGGGGTTTGCAGCTTTGATCCAGTCCAATAATCCCTTGCTCATTGCGGAGCGAATGCCATTTACGTTGTAGGTTATAATTTTTGTCATGTTTTTGCGTATATATCAGGTTGAACAAATGTATAAAATGCTTTTGAGATTGTTAAATTTCATGTGTTTAACCGCAAAGAGCGCGGAGAAGGCGCAGTGTTCGCAGAGGTTTTTTAAATGCTGTGTGTGATATTCTGTGTATATTTTCCCGCAAGCCGTATGCTTTTCCTGGCAAAGGCGCAATTCCGCAAGGCTGTGTGTCGCCTTTTAAGACAAGCATCGCGGAAGCGCTGATAGAGGAAAGAGTGGAGGTGATGAATTTAGCGGACGCTTTGTATAACCATTATTTGTACTTTTAAATTGTATTGGGTTGGCCTTTTTAGCATCTATTGAAGTGAAAATTAAAAGCATTATCGTTGTACTTGTATTTTTGTTTGCCCGGGCGGGGATGAGCTTTGCCCAGGGGAATGGGAATGTTCATACAAAAGCGCTGCATTTTACATCGGATACTGTTCAGCTGGATACGCTGAGTTTGGTTCCCGGCTCGTTTTTACTTACAACAACCAATGGCGAACAGCTGGATACTGCCTTGTACCGGATCAATTACGTGACAGGGCAATTAATACTTGACCGTGCAAAAATGAAGCAACAGGGTATTGTTGCCGATAGCTTAAAAACTTCCTATCAAACATTCCCGTATTTATTTTCAGAGGAAACAAAACACAAAGACATTGAGCGTGTAAAGGCCGACCTGTCGGGTAAAGCCAATCCTTTTAGTTACAATATTGAAGGAAAGAACGACGATATTTTTAAAATGGACGGGTTGAACAAGACGGGAAGTATTTCGCGCGGGGTTACATTTGGGAACAATCAGGATGTGGTAGTAAATTCAAATTTAAATTTACAGCTGTCGGGGCATTTGAGCAATAATATTGACATCCTGATGGCGGCTACCGATAACAACATCCCGGTACAACCGGATGGAAATACGCAGCGTTTGCAGGAGTTTGACAAAGTATTTATCCAGCTTTCCAATTCTACTACAAAGCTTATTGCAGGCGATTTTCAGCTGAACCGGCCGGACAGTTATTTTATGAATTTTAATAAAAAAGCGCAGGGATTGAGCTTTAGCACGATGGTGAAAACCAATAAGGAGGAGAAAGATCCGAAGAAACAAGGCTTGTATGCAACATCTTTAAGTGCAGCAGTTTCGAGAGGAAAATTTGCGCGGAACCAGATCCAGGGAGTGGAGAGCAACCAGGGTCCGTATCGCTTGACGGGAGCTGAAAACGAGCCGTTCATCATTGTGCTGTCGGGAACAGAAAAAGTGTACATCGACGGAAGGCTGATGGAGCGCGGGCAGGAGAATGATTATGTGATCAATTACAATACATCGGAAATTACATTTACGGCTAAACAGCAGATCACAAAAGATAAGCGGATCGTGGTGGAATTTCAGTATTCCGATAAAAATTATGCGCGCTCGCTGGTGCATTTTGGGAATGATTACACACAAGGGAAATTAAAAGTGCATGTGAATGTGTATTCCGAGCAGGATAGTAAAAACCAGCCGCTGCAGCAGGAACTGACGGATGATCAGAAACGGTTATTGTCGCGCATTGGAGATACGCTTTCGCTGGCGGTGACGCCAAGTGTGGACAGTGTGCCGTTTTCCAACAGTGAAGTGCTGTACCGCAGGGCCGATACAACTGTTGGCACACATGTGTTCAGGCATATTTATGTTTACAGCACCAATGCGGACAGTGCGCATTACCGGGTAACGTACAGCAATGTGGGGCAGGGTTACGGAAATTATATACAGATCACATCGGCAGCGAACGGGAAAGTTTTTCAGTGGATCGTGCCGGATACGGTGACGCATTTACCGCGGGGAAATTTTGAACCGGTGATCCAGCTGGTGGCGCCAAAGAAAAAGCAAATGCTGACCGTGGGTGCGGAATATGCGTTGAGTAAACATTCGAAAATAACGGTGGAAGGAGCGGCAAGCAATAATGATATTAATACGTTTTCGGCTGCGAACAGCAATGATGATGTGGGGTATGCATTGAAACTGAATTTTGATAACGCGAAACCTTTGCGTTATGTAAAAGGAAAAGACAGCACCAGCGGGCCGCTGACGATGATCACAAATGTGAATTATGAGTACACGCAAAAATATTTTTCGCCGATAGAGCGCTACCGGAGTGTGGAGTTTGAGCGCGACTGGAACCGCAGCAGTACCACTATTGTTGATGATCAGCACATTGTGGGTGCTTCGGTAGGATTGACAAAAAAAGGATTGGGAACGGTGGCGTATAAATTCAATGCTTTTTTAGAAGGAAAAAATTACGATGCGACCAAGCACAATGCAACGGTAATGTTGAATAAAAAAGGGTTTATTCTATCGTACGACGGAAGTTTGCTGAACTCGCAAAGTACCACCAATACTAATTTTTACAGGCACAAGAGCGGCGTTTCGCAAACCATTAAATGGATCACGGTGGGGCTGCGCGATGAGTTTGAACAGAATAAATTCAAGAGTGCATCAAGTGATTCATTGTTATCCAACAGTTACCAGTTTTGGGAATGGGAAGCGTATGCGCAGAATGCCGATACGACCAAAAACCGTTACGGGATCAATTACAAACAACGGACGGATTATGCTGTAAAACCGGGACTCAGCCGGTTAAACAAAGCTGCGTATGCAGAAAGCTATGGTGGTTTTTTCGACCTGATTAAAAATCCGAACAATCAATTGAAAGTAAATGCGGCGTATCGCCGGTTACAAATTGTGGACACAGCGCTTACGGTGCAAAAGCCTGATAACAGTTTGGTTGCGCGGATCGAATATAATTTTCGCGTGTGGAAAGGATTACTTTACTCCAATTCATATTATGAAATAGGATCGGGACTGGAAGTAAAAAAAGAATTCTCCTACATTGAAGTGGCGCCGGGGCAGGGCGTTTACACCTGGATCGATTATAATCATAATGATGTAAAAGAGTTGAATGAATTTGAAATTTCTGCATTTCCGGATCAGGCAACGTACATAAAAGTATACACGCCTACGAGTGATTACATCCGCACGTATACCAATCAATTCAGTCAGAGTGTGATGCTGAAACCCGCAGCATTGTGGTCGAACAAGAAAGGCTTCAAACAATTTGTATCGCGTTTTTCGGATCAGGCGTCGTACCGTGTGGACCGCAAATCCACGGACAGTGACCTTTCCAAAGCGTACAATCCTTTTTTGAGCGGAACGAATGACAGTACGCTGGTAACGTTAAATTCATCGTTCAGGAATACATTGTTCATTAACCAATCGGGAACGGTATTCGGGCTTGACCTTACCTACCAGGATGTGCGGAATAAAGTGCTGCTGGTAAACGGGATCGATTCACGTTTGAATGTTTCGAAGGAAGCGCGTTTGCGCTGGAATGTAATTCAGCAACTGAGTCTGAATGTGGATTGTATCCAGGGAAGAAAAGCAAGTGCTTCGCAGTTTTTTTCATCACGCGATTACTCGATCCTGTATTATTCGGCAGAGCCAAAAGTATCGTACCAGCCGAATACCGCTTTCCGTGCAACGGTTTCGTTCAAGTATACGGATAAGAAAAATGCGGGTGAGTTTGGCGGACAACGTGCGGTGTTGCAGGATTACGGTGCGGAGATAAAATACAATGTGTTGAACAAAGGAAGCTTGAATTTGAAAGCGGATTTTATCCAGATCACATATAACGGGGAGCAAAATACATCGCTTGCATTTGAGATGCTGGAAGCCCTGAAGATAGGGCAAAATATAACCTGGGGCGCGGCTTATCAGCGGAACCTTTCGAATAATTTACAATTGAGCATTACGTATGACGGGCGTAAATCGGAAGGGACGAAGATTGTGCATGTGGGTGGCGCGCAGGTGCGGGCATATTTCTAACATCTACTAAATACTTATTTTTTACTAATATACTAATCTGTGTATCAATTAAAAATGTAAGCAGCGTCAATTCCCCTCTCAAGAGGGGCCAGGGGTGTGTTTTATAATAATGAACAGAATGTTCTTCGACAAGCTTAAAATGAAAATTAATCGCTGTAAAAAAAGAAAAATTCAACCACATAAGAAACAAAAGAACACAAAAGAGTTGGGTGTAATATGCTGTGTGTATTTGCTAATTATTAATTAATAAGAATATTACGAATCTGTGTGTTGCTAAATGCTGAACACACCCCTGGCCCCTCTCAAGAGGGGAATGGAATCATCCTGCACAAAAGGATAAACACATCATCATTTTGATAATTTTCTTTAATACTATAATTTCTAAATTAAGCAGGATCAATTCCCCTCTTGAGAGGGGCCAGGGGTGTGTTTTTAAAAAGCAGTCAATCCTAAAAAATCGGCATAACGCTCAATCTCCTTGTCAATCGCCATTTGTTGAGCCTTAGTTAATTTTATAAACGGATTGATCTCTACGTTTACTTTGTCTTTTTTTAATGTACGTTTCCAGGTTCCGGAAACCTTTCCATCGATAATTAATTGTGGACTAAAAATCCCGTTGCCGGTTTGTTTTGCATGTTTCGGATCAAGTGCAGCGCTTCGGTCTTTGTAAGCGATCGTGTATTCGTCAAATGCAGGAAGCAATTGCGGGCGAGTCAATTTTTCGTTTACAACGGAAATTCCTTTTTTCATCCAATAGATTTTGCTGTCGATTATTTCGGAAACCAATGCAGGTTTAATGATCTCAACCGCTTTTTTTGCATCGGCAACACTTAATCCCGACCACCAGATAAAATCCTGCACTGTTGCCGGTCCGCGACTGATAAAATATTTTTTTGCCAGTTCGGCCAATGCTTCATCGCCTTTAATTAGATTGCTTCCGGGTACACGTTCGTCCAGCAGCGTGTAGGTAAATTGTTTTTCCTGCTTGATGCCGTTGCAAATAATACCGTCTAATTCGGCATGCATTAATAACAGGATCAGGCGTAATTCATCCGTTACAATTTTAGCATCCTGTAATGCAATTGCAATTTCTGTTCGTGTTAAGTGTTTGTTTCCCTGTAATGTTTTTATGAGAATTTTATTTGTCTTTTTAAAGATGGCATCATCCAGCCCGTGCTTGCGGTACATGGATCTGTTGAATGCATTTACACGCGGGGCGCTCAGCTGCAGCATCCATTTAATATCTGCGGCAGCAACGTAATGCCAGGTAGGACGCAAGAGGTGTGTACGGATAATTTTTCCATCGTTGATGGCTTTTTCAATTGCAATCTCGCTGCTGTTTTTTAAGCGTAACCCGAGCGCCCATTTTGAACCTGCATAATCCTGTGCCTGCACGGCGCCCAGGTACGAAACAAGCTTTGCGGGATCAGTAAATGTGGGTGCAGCAAGTTGCTGATTGATCAAACGGAGTTTGGCAACTTCAGGAATAGTCATAAAGAATAAATTATCAGGCGGTTTTTTTGGCGGTCATTTTTCCTATCCCGACAAACAATAACGAGATGACGCCAAATGCAAGCGTTAGTAATGCACTGTTCATAAGCACGGTTGGATAACCAAGCGTGGTAACGTTTACAAACGGATATGGGTAATAACCGGCAAATGGACCGCGAACAATGATCACGATAAAATAAACAAGCGGATAGATCAGCCACATGAGAATATTTTTCCATTGCAGCTCATTTTTTGCAGCAAACATAAACCAGTACAACACAAATAATGTTGGAATAACTGCGTGTAACAATTCATCTACGATCCGCTGCAATCCTTCCAGTTCTACAAGGTTGCGCAAAACAGTATTGTACACAATGCCAACCACTAAAATATAAATGGTGATGGCGGTTATTACGCTTTGCCTCGAAAAGTAGAGCCCGCGGCGTGAGGTTGGACTTAGTAATAAATACGTGCTGCACAGGGCAACAAACAAGTTGGAGATGATGGTAAAAAACGTAAAATAACGAGCGATGGTTTCGGGAACAGAACTTGTTCTGTTAAGTATAATGAGGTAAAATTGTGCGATCAGTGCAAACCATCCAAAGACTACAATGATGGATAAAAATAATTTTTCCGAAGTACTTATTTGTTTTTCCATAATCAAATATAATGAAATGGATTTTAAATTTCTACTAATTTGTGGCTTAATTAGCACGTCATTGCGAGCGCTAGCGAAGCAATCTCACATCAGCGCATAAAACTGGAATGAGATTGCTTCGGGCGAAAAGCCCCCGCAATGACGTTTTTTAAAAGCGATTCCTTTACAAAAGAAAGTTCCGGATTTCTGTTAGAAATTATCCAAATGGATTTGTCCAGCGTTTCAAACGCCATTCTTCCTGTTCTGTTTTTGTTAAGAATGTCCAGGCTACGATCCGGCTGATCTTACTGCCTTGCGCCATGTTAATGGTTTTTACATCCGCAGCGTTTACCTGTTTGAGTGCATAATAAATGCTTTGGAGGTTTGCACTTTTAGAAACGAGTGACGAGAACCAGCAACAATTTTTTTGCAGTTCTGCGCTTTCGCGGATCATATTGCTTACAAATTCTTTTTCGCCGCCTTTGCACCAGAGCTCGCCATTTTGTCCACCGAAATTTAATACCGTTTTATTGTTTTTCTTTGTCCCAAGGTTGCGTTGCTTGCGCGATGTTCCTTCCTGCGCTTCCGCGAATGATGAATGAAATGGCGGGTTACAAATGGTAAGGTCAAAAACTTCGTTGGCTTGAATGATGTTTTTAAAAATAAAATTTGCGTTGGTTTGTAATCGTATTTCTATTGCTTCAGCAAGCCGGTGGTTTGCCTGGATTATTTTTGTTGCATTGCTAACGGCAACAGGATCGGCATCGGAACCGGTAAAGCTCCAGCCGTATTCATAATTGCCGATGATGGGGTACACACAGTTGGCACCTACGCCAATATCCAGCACTTTTATAGATTTCCCCTGCGGGATGCTGCCGTTGTTGCCGGATGCCAGCAGATCGGCCATGTAATGGATGTAATCGGCACGACCGGGAATGGGCGGACATAAATAATTTGCCGGAATATCCCAATCGGTGATCCCGTAAAATGTTTTTAATAATGCTTTGTTCAGTGTTTTTACTGCCAGCGGATCGGCAAAATCGATGGATAAATTATTGAATTTATTTTCAGTAATAAATGCAGCCAGCTCCGGGCTGCTTTTTATCAGCTGCTCAAAATCGTAACGTGCGCGCTGCCGGTTGCGCGGATGAAGCGATTGTTTTTCGGAATTGTTTTGTTTGGATTGCTGGGACATCTACTAAATACCAATAGGTACGAATATACTAATCTGTGTGATTACGAATTACAAATAAGTACGAATGTACGCATCTGTGTGTGAAAAAACCTCTGTGTGCTTTGCGCCTTCTTTGCGCTCTCTGCGGTAAATAGTCTAAAACCCGCACCTGCAAAAGCATTTCAGATGTTTTTTCTTATCTTTGATCTTTATAAAACACAAACCACAAAATCATGAAAAAAATCACATTGCTTACCATCGGATTATTTTTAGCCGCACAAAGCTCTAACCTGATCGCAGGAAATTTTACCGATCTGAATTTACAAACTAAAAAAACGGATTCCGGTGATGACGGAATAAAAGGAAAAATAATGTTCAGCGGTGGTGTAGGTTTCAACCTAATGGGGCCTGCCCTGGCGCTAAAGTACCAGTTGAGCAGCGTCTGGAGCAACGAAAATTACGAATCAATACAACCGAAAGAATCGCCTATGTTTAATTTGGGTGTAGATTACGGACTGTCAGATAAATTTTCTGCCGGTGTAGCGTTCGGGTATCAAACGGCAAAAATGATTTTAGGCGCTTACCAGTATAACAATAATACCGGAATGTCGGATATTATAACCAGCACCGACTCCTGGAAACGCATCCATTTTGCAGTAAAAGGCGATTATCATATCATTGCCAAAAAGAATCTCAGCTTGTATACAGGAATAAAAATCGGGTATAATCACTATACAATGACATCCACCACTACCCAATATGATCCGACTTATACTTCACGCCTGAATGTAACGCCATCACCGGTGAGCCTGCAGGCGCATTTTGGTCTCAATTATTATTTTAATGGAATGATCGGCTTTAATGCCGAAGTGGGAATTGGTTACGGCGGGCCTTATATTTTTGCAGCGGGGTTGGCGGTGAAGATTTAAAAGAGTTCAAAGTTCAAAGTTGGAAAGTTTAAAGTTTGCTGTACGGATAACGAACAGGAACGAAATTACGAATCTGTGTGAATCACTAAGTAATTTGACTAGTAGAATGCATAATTTAAATAAAAAGGCGAGAATATTTCTCGCCTTTTTATTTACTTATTTTTTAAGGTGCTTTCTTACGCTTTCTGCTGAAGTACCAACTGCAGCCACAGCTTTTTTCAGTTCTTCCTGCGTGCAACCAAATGCCTGACACCATGAAATTACTTCATAATGTTCATGTATATTGATTCTTTTACCATCAAGACCTTTTAATTTTAAATTGTCCATTTTTTAACCTCCTTTCTGCTCGTTTATCTCACAATAATTTTTATTGTCGAGTACAATTATTTCAGTGAAGCGATTTGAAATAATTGCACATAGATTAAAAAATGAAAGAGAAATCCTTGCAGGTATTTTATCGAATAAGTATATTTGGAGAGTTAATTGCCGAATATGTAGAAGGTTCCAACTTCTCTAATTCAATAAAACCGGGGATCTCTCCGGTTTTTTTATTTCTATGTAATTTTATTTATTCATGTAATTTACTATATCATTTAAATAGATAAATCTATTTTGTAATGCTTATCTTTCGAACTCCTTACAAAGGTAAGGAATTTTTTTGACATTTGCAAACTAATTTTCATTTATTTTACAAAAAAACAAAAACCCTAGCAAATTTTGCTAGGGTTTTTGTTCACTTATGTTCAAATGATTAATGTATTAACTTCCACACGCTTCGCATGCATCCGGGTTATCAAGCGAGCAGGAGATCTGTGCTGCTTTTTCCGCCTCTGCTTCCATCAATGCCTGGCGCTCTGCGCTCATTTGTTGCTGGCGCTCTAACACCAACACATCTTCGTTGCCCAATACTTCAGGAATTTCTGTTGCTGTTTCTGCTTCTACTGTAAATTTAATTGCATCAGCAGCAGCTTTGGTGCGTAAGTAATACATTCCTGTTTTTAAACCGGCTTTCCAACCGTAGAAGTGCATACTTGATAATTTTGCAAAGTTGGCATCCTGTACAAATAAATTCAGGGATTGCGATTGGCAAATGTAAGCGCCACGATCTGCAGCCATGTTGATGATCACTTTCTGAGAGATCTCCCACACTGTTTTGTACAATGCTTTGATATTGTCCGGAATTTCGGCAATGCCTTGTACGGAACCGTTTGCACCGATGATCTTGCTTTTTAAACGATCGTTCCAGATCCCTAATTTTACCAGGTCTTTCAATAAGTGTTTGTTTACGATGATGAACTCACCGGACAATACGCGTCTTGAATAGATGTTGGATGTATAGGGTTCAAAACACTCGTTGTTACCAAGGATCTGCGATGTGCTTGCTGTTGGCATTGGCGCTAACAATAAAGAGTTACGCACGCCGTGTTTTTTCACTTCTTCTTTTAAAATGTCCCATTCCCAACGGTTGGATGGTGTTACTCCCCACATATCGAATTGGAAAACTCCTTTTGATACCGGTGAACCTGCAAATGTTTCGTAAGCACCATCTACCATTGCCAGATCTTTAGAAGCAGTCATTGCTGCGTAATAGATCGTTTCGTGAATTTCTTTGTTCAATAATGCTGCTTCCGGAGAATCAAACGGGAAACGCATCAGGATAAAGGCATCAGCCAAACCTTGAACTCCGATTCCGATCGGGCGGTGACGCATGTTGGAATAACGTGCTTCTGCAACCGGGTAATAATTGCGATCGATGATCTTGTTTAAATTTTTGGTGATGACATACGTTACATCAAATAATTTTTGGTGATTGAATTTTCCGTCTTCTACAAAACGGTTCAAGGCAATAGAAGCCAGGTTACATACAGCGATCTCGTCCGGTGCAGTATATTCCATGATCTCGCAGCACAGGTTCGACGATTTGATCGTACCTAAATTCTGCTGGTTGGATTTACGGTTTGCTGCATCTTTGTAAAGCATGTATGGGTTTCCGGTTTCGATCTGTGATTGGATGATCGCCGACCAAAGATCACGTGCCTGGATGGTTTTGCGTGCTTTGCCTTCTCTTTCGTATCTGGTATACAATGCTTCAAATTCTTCACCCCAGCATTCTGCCAGTCCCGGTGCTTCGTTCGGACAGAATAAGCTCCATTCAGCATTGTCTTCTACGCGTTTCATGAACAGATCCGGCGTCCACATTGCTGTAAACAAATCGCGGGCACGCATTTCTTCTTTACCGTTGTTTTTACGCAGGTCAAGGAAATCAGCGATATCCGCATGCCATGGCTCCAGGTAAATTGCAAAGGAACCTTTGCGTTTTCCGCCGCCCTGATCCACGTAACGTGCAGTATCATTGAATACGCGCAGCATCGGAACAATTCCGTTGGATGTACCGTTTGTACCGCGGATGTATGATCCCGTTGCACGGATGTTGTGAATGCTCAAACCGATGCCACCGGCGCTTTGTGAAATTTTTGCGCAGGATTTTAATGTATCGTAAATACCATCGATGCTATCGTCTTTTGCCGTTAATAAAAAGCAGGACGACATTTGCGGTTTTGGTGTACCTGCATTGAACAATGTAGGTGTAGCGTGTGTGAACCAACGCTCGCTCATCAGGTTGTATGTTTCAATCGCGGAAGCAATATCATCTTTGTGGATGCCTACGGCAACGCGCATGATCATGTGTTGAGGGCGCTCAGCAATTTGTCCGTTCAGTTTCAATAAATACGAACGCTCCAGTGTTTTGAAACCAAAATAATCGTAACCGAAATCGCGGTCATAGATGATGGTGGAATCCAGCTCCTGTGCATTTTTGGTAATGATCTCGTGTACATCGTCAGCGATCAGCGGCGCTTTTTTGCCGGTTTTCGGATCGATGTAGGTGTACAGATCATCCATGGTTTTCGAGAATGATTTATTGGTGTTTTTGTGCAGGTTGGATACTGCAATGCGGCTTGCTAAAAGCGCGTAATCGGGATGTTTAGTGGTAAGCGAAGCAGCAGTTTCGGCAGCAAGGTTATCCAGTTCGCTGGTAGTTACACCTTCGTAAATCCCTTCAATTACCTTCATGGCAACGCTGATGGGAGTTACATGGATTGGATCCAGGCCATAGCATAGTTTTTGGATGCGTGCTGTGATCTTGTCGAATTTTACCGATTCGCGGTTACCGTCTCTTTTTATTACGTACATATATCGTGGGTATTAAGTATTTAGTAATTAGTATGGTGTTTGAGTAGTCTCTTTTTAATTTTAATTTCTTTCCTTTTTTATTGGCATTTAGTCTGAATTACTAATGACTAAATACAAATTACTTTTTTTAAAAATCAGCATCGAGGCTGAAAGTATTGTCTTCTTTATTTCCGGTAACACCGGCTTTTTGGTATTCTGCCACGCGTTTTTCGAAGAAATTGGTTTTTCCCTGCAGGGAGATCAGTTCCATAAAATCGAAAGGGTTGGTAGCGTTGTATGCTTTCGGGCAACCGAGTGCTACGAGCAATCTATCTGCAACAAACTCGATGTACTGGCACATCATATCGGAGTTCATCCCGATGAGTCTTACCGGTAATGCATCGGAAACAAAATCTTTTTCGATCATCACGGCATTGGTAATGATGTCGGTTACTTTTTCTTTTGGCAGTTTGTTGGTAAGCTGTGCGTACAGCAAACAGGCAAAATCGCAATGTAATCCTTCATCGCGGGAGATAAGCTCGTTAGAGAAGGTCAATCCCGGCATTAATCCGCGTTTTTTTAACCAGAACAGGGAGCAAAAGCTTCCGGAGAAGAAAATGCCTTCCACAGCAGCAAAAGCAATTAAACGTTCAGCAAATGTTCCGTTACCGATCCATTTAAGTGCCCAGTCTGCTTTTTTTCCAACACATGGCAATGTATCTATGGAGTGCAAAAGCATATCTTTTTCTTTCGGATCTTTGATGTAGGTGTCGATCAGTAACGAGTAGGTTTCGGAATGGATATTTTCCATCATGATCTGGAAGCCGTAAAAACAGCGTGCTTCCGGATATTGTACTTCGTTCATGAAATTGATCGCCAGGTTTTCATTTACAATTCCATCGCTTGCAGCAAAAAAAGCAAGCACATGTTTAATGAAATGTTTCTCGTCATCATTCAGTTTATTTTCCCAATCAGTCAAATCCGGGCCGAGGTCAATTTCTTCGGCAGTCCAAAAACTCGCTTCCGCTTTTTTGTACATTTCCCAAATCTCATTGTGTTTTATGGGGAATAAAACAAAACGGTCTTTATTTTCTTTTAAAATTGGCTCTTCCATTTATATATTCTCTTAAAACTGGTGTAATCTTTTGGTATTCAAATCGTTACAATTTCTTAACCCTTAAAATTAGAGGGAAAAATTCCCCTGAAAGGCTATCTCTTTCTTTTTGAGCTAATTAATAAAGTATTGCTTATTGAAATTGTGGTCTACAAATGTTTGGAAAAAAAACTGGCTAGTCAAGTGTATTGAATTAACATTTGCCCGAAGTTATAAACACGGAGAATTAACAGACGAATGTTGAAAATTGACCAATGTGTTAGAAAACAGCAGTTTAAGAAAACTGGAAAAAAAACTAAAAATAATCCTCCAAAAAATTTGCAGTAATCGAAAAAAATGCACAATTAGAAGTAGTGCTGTTTCGGGTTGGTGTATGCTGAAAAGGGTAGTAAAATCAATATTTTGGAAGGGATTACTTTTTTAATTTATCGGCAAGTTCCAATTGTTTGTACCAATTTTCACCATATTTACGAATGAGCGGTTCGCGCAAAAATTTATATACAGGAACGTTCAACTTGCTGCCACACTCGCAGGCAGGTTTACAGATGTCCCATTTGTGATAATTTACGGCATCGTAATCTTTGTATTTTGTAATGCGCACCGGGTATAAATGACAGGAAACCGGTTTTTTCCAACTGATCTTTTTATCGTAATATGCCTGCTCAATGCCGCATTTGGCAATGCCATCATTAAAAATGGTGAATGCGCAGTGTTTGCCTTTTACTAAGGGCGTGGTGTAATCGCCATCATCATCGATCACAAAAACACCTTGTTTTTCAATGGCTTTCACACCGTCTTTGGGTAAATAAGGTTTTACCTCTTCCCAGATGTCTTCCATGATGGCGATCTCTTCTTCATCCAGCGGTGCGCCCGAATCACCTGCTACACAACATTCTCCTTTACAGGCATTGAGGTCGCAAACAAATTTTTTCTCCAGTAAATGCTCCGAAACGATGGTGTTGTCAATTGCTATCATGCTGCAAAAATACGAAAATTTAGGTGCAGATAGCGAACAGGAACCAAACTACGAATCTGTGTGATGGAACGCGGATGAGGCGGATTTAAATCTACTAAATACCAATTTTTACTAATATACCAATCTGTGTGTTTGCTTTGTGTAAAAGGGAATGCCACAGATTCACAGATTTTTTTATTAAGATTAAATTACACAGAAAAAAAAATCGCATTGCGATTTTGAAAGAATTTGTGCAATTTTTTATTGTTTTTTTAATCTGTGCATCTGTGGCAAATAAAAACAGGCGCGGATAGTATACCCGCGCCTGTATTGGCTTTTATAAAAAACTGTTTAATTTAATTTTGTGATCAGGATAGAAGCATTTACAGCAGCCAGTGACCCGCCTGTGTTTGCCGACAGGTTTGTACTGCCGGGCGAGCCGGTATTGTTTAACTGGATCACATCACCTGCAACAACATTAATGATCACGAATCCGGTAGTTTGCGTAGTCCCGGTAGCAGCACCGTACCTGGCACCAGCAACAGATGCGCCATTCTGATAAATGGAGAATTGATTGGTTTGAACACCGGAAACTGAGAATTCAATTTTATAAACTCCCGATACATTTATAAAAATATAGGAAACTCCGGGGTTATGTGTAATGTTAGCTGAAAGAGGCCCGTTGGTATCAAATGTAACGGCTTGGCCTAAAGTTACAAATTGTGCGGATGTATTATAGATGTAAGCATATTCGGAGGATGCACTTCCGGCAGGGCCTGTAGCGCCTGTTGAGCCTGTCGCTCCGGCAACTCCGGTTCCGGTTGCTCCGGTAATCCCTGTGGCGCCTGCACTTCCCACAACTCCGGTTGAACCCGTTACACCCGTAGTCCCTAAATTTCCTCCCACACTAAGGTTCCAGTTATTTACTATTGTTCCTAATGCTCCCCCCGCATTATCGATGTTAGCGACTATAGTAGTGCCAATGTAAGAAACAATGGTTCCTTCCATAAAGTTAGTTGAAGTTGTCTGGTCAACAAACCTGATGCGCTCTCCTGCGATATAAGCAAGGCCGGCTTGTGTACTATATGTTTTTCCTGGGCCTGTGCCCAGCGTTTTTGGTGAATTGGAAGTGCCGCCGTAACCGATACCTGTTGCACCCGTTGTTCCGGAAACTCCTGTAGTACCGGTAGTTCCATTCGCACCTGTAGCGCCGGTTACTCCTGTAGTTCCGGCAATTCCTACACCCGTAGCTCCTGTGATACCAATTGCACCAGTATTCCCATTCGTACCTGTAGTTCCTGTTGCTCCAGTAATTCCCGTTCCTGTTGCTCCTGTTATACCTGTAGCCCCAGTGGTTCCATTTGCTCCTGTAGTTCCTGTTACTCCGGCAGCCCCTGCAACTCCTGCCCCGGTAGCTCCTGTTATACCTGTAGCCCCAGTGGTTCCACTCACACCTGTTGTACCTGTTACACCGGTTGTTCCGGCTACACCTGCACCTGTCGCCCCGGTAATACCTGTTGCGCCAGTGGTTCCACTCACACCTGTTGTACCTGTTACACCGGTTGTTCCAGCAACTCCAGCGCCTGTCGCTCCGGTAATACCTGTTGCACCAGTGGTTCCATTTGCTCCTGTTGTTCCTGTAGCCCCTGTAGTTCCTGCAACTCCTGCTCCGGTAGCTCCTGTTATACCAGTTGTACCGGTAGCTCCATTGCTACCAGGCATGCCTGGCATTCCCATCCCCATTGGGCCCATTGGCCCGGTTGCACCATCGTTTCCTGTTGCTCCTGTAGTTCCGGCAAGGCCTGTATTTCCTGTGGCACCATCTGTTCCATTCATTCCTGTAGCTCCGGCTATTCCTGTAGCGCCCGTTGCGCCGTCTGCTCCGTTATTTCCTGTTGCGCCCGTAATTCCAGTTGCACCTGTAGCACCAGCAGAACTACCCGCATTTGCTGCATATAATGCGTATGGCACACTCATTAATTGTTGTGTTCCCATCAGCACATAACTTGTTCCGCCGGTTACATCCATGCTTATTTCAATGAAGTAAGACCCGGCAGCCCAGTCGATGCTATTAAAAGTGCCGGTTACGGGAGTTCCGTTTCCCACTACTAAATTTAATAATCCAAGATTGTTGGAAGTAAGTGCATGTGTTTCGGTATATACGATGGTTCCGCTGGCAGTTCCCTGGCGGAGGCTGATCTGTAAGCCAATGGCCTGGTTGGTAAGCGCCACACCGGAAGCATCGCGTGCCACGGCCTGGTAGTTAAAGCCCTGTGGGGCCTGTGCAAATGAATTAATGATAAGTCCATTTAAGAGGAGGAGTAGAAGTAATTTTTTCATGTACGGTTTTTTATTAGAGGATTTTAATTATAGAATATTGATCACGCCGGTCATGCCACTGTGAAAAATACAGTGATAATACAATGTGGAAGGTGCGTCCATCGGTACTTTAAAAATAAGTATGCTGCCTTGTGCATCCTGGTTGGTAACGCCTGTGTTAAAAGGAGTTCCCGGGAATGCGGCGGTAGAAGCAATCCGGAAAGGGTGCCCGCTTATCGTTACATTAAAATAATAAGTAAAGCCGCGGTACAGCGTAAGTGTAGGATTTGAGTTGGATCCGGAAACATAATCGGAAGTGTTTCCGATCAGCCATGCTGAAAACGAACCGTTATCCACTAAATTGAACTGAACAGCAAAAGCTGGTGTTGCACCGGTAGCTCCTGTTGTTCCCGTTACACCGGTTACTCCTGCAACTCCTGTTGCCCCGGTAGTTCCTGTGGCGCCTGTAACACCTGTAGTTCCTACAACTCCTGTAGTACCTGTATTTCCTGTTGCACCTGTAACTCCTGTTGCTCCATTACTACCAGGCATGCCTGGCATCCCCATGCCCATTGGTCCCATTGGGCCTGTTGCTCCGGTTGCGCCATCGTTTCCGGTAGCACCTGTTGCTCCTGCAACTCCGCTGGCACTGTTGGCAGCAAATAATGCATAAGGTACGCTCATTAATTGTTGTGTTCCCATCAGCACATAACTTGTTCCGCCGGTAACATCCATGCTGATCTCAACAAAATAAGGGCCTGCCGCCCAATTAATGCTGCTGAACGTGCCTGTAACCGGTGTTCCGTTACCAATCGTCAGGTTTAATAACCCAATGTTGCTGGAAGTAAGAGTATGTGTTTCGGTATAAACGGCTGTTCCTGTAGCGCTGCCCTGTAACAGACTTATTTGCAGGCCAACGGATTGATTGATTAAAGCCACGCCGGAAGCATCACGCGCTACTGCCTGGTAATTAAAACCCTGCGGGGCCTGTGCAAATACCACAGCTATAAAACAATTGAATATCAGGAATAAGTATAGTTTTTTCATGTGTGTACGGGTATTTGGATCAATGGGATTTAATTATTTTGTAATTTTTAGTGGCAGAATTAGTTGTCCTTAAAGCAAGCAAATACGTTCCGGCAGCATAATCGGCCATGCTCAGCTGCAGATCTGTAAGTGTGTTTACCTGCTTTGATTCCAATAGTTTACCATCGGTTGTATATAATTCGATCGTAAGCGTTTCTTTTAAATTGTTGAAGTGAAGTGTAACGTAATCAACGGTTGGGTTTGGGTATACGTTTACCGAGTAATCAGCGGCAAGGTCGTTCACCGCGGTTATTACCAGGTTGGGCTGATGAAAGCCCTGGGTCAGCTGGTTGCCGGAAGCGCTCAAAGCGGAAGTTACGGGTTCTCCGATGGTCCAGTCGAGCTGGCCGGAAGCATTGCTGAAGCTGGTGCCCGAAGTAGAAATCACCTGTGGTGCAACACTCTGCGATTTTGCGCTTAGTACTATCAAGCAGCAGGTAATAGAAAGTACGAAATAATGTTTCATTTTTATGAGTTTGATCCTGTACCAAATATATAACAATTAGGCGATCCTCAAAAAATTCTTCAATTTTATTTCTAATTTTGCGCCACTATGAACCAGGAAGATCTTTTTAAGAACATTATTTCGCACTCAAAAGAGTACGGATTTATTTTTCAAAGCAGTGAAATTTACGACGGTTTAAGCGCTGTGTACGATTACGGCCAGATGGGTGTGGAGCTGAAAAAAAACCTGCGTGATTACTGGTGGAAAGCGATGGTGCAGATGCACGAGAATATTGTGGGGATTGATGCGGCAATCTTTATGCATCCTACTACCTGGAAGGCATCCGGGCACGTGGATGCTTTTAATGACCCGCTGATCGATAATAAGGATAGTAAAAAAAGATACCGCGCCGATGTGCTGATCGAAGACCATGTAGCGAAAATAGAGGGGAAGATCCAGAAGGAAGTGGACAAAGCGAAAGAACGTTTTGGTGATACATTTGACGAAGCGCAATTTCGTGCAACCAATGCGCGTGTACTGGAAAACCAGGCGAAAGCGGATGCGATCCTGAACCGTTTTAAAACGGCGCTGGAAGCAAATAATTTAGAAGAAGTTCGCCAGATCATTATAGATGCGGAAATTGTGTGCCCGGTCTCGGGAACAAAAAACTGGACGGAAGTTCGTCAGTTCAACCTGATGTTCAGCACGGCAATGGGTTCTGTGAGCGAAGATGCAAGTACCATTTATCTTCGTCCGGAAACGGCGCAGGGGATTTTTGTGAATTTTTTAAATGTGCAAAAATCGGGACGGATGAAAGTGCCGTTTGGGATTGCACAAACGGGTAAAGCATTCCGTAACGAGATTGTTGCACGCCAGTTTATTTTCCGGATGCGTGAATTCGAACAAATGGAAATGCAATATTTTGTTCGTCCCGGAACGGAAATGGAATGGTATAACTACTGGAAGGAAACCCGTATGAAATGGCATAATTCGTTGGGTTTTGGAGAAAAAAACTACCGTTTCCACGATCATATTAAATTAGCGCATTATGCAAATGCAGCCTGCGATATTGAATTTAATTTTCCGTTTGGCTTTAAAGAGCTGGAAGGAATTCACTCGCGTACGGATTTCGATCTGAAAGCACATGAACAGCATTCCGGTAAAAAATTGCAGTATTTTGATCCGGAGCTGAATCAGAATTATGTGCCTTACGTGGTGGAAACATCGGTAGGACTGGACCGCTTATTTTTAGCGGTGATGTCGAAAGCATATATTGAAGAAAAGCTGGAAGACGGTACTACCCGTGTAGCGTTGAACTTACCGGCATTTTTAGCGCCGATAAAAGTGGCAGTATTGCCTTTGGTAAAAAAAGACGGTTTGCCTGAAAAAGCGCGTGAGATCATGGATCTGTTGAAATTTGATCATGCAACTGCGTATGATGAAAAAGATACGATCGGGAAGCGTTACCGCCGCCAGGATGCGATCGGAACACCGTTTTGCATTACTATCGATCATCAATCGCTGGAAGATAATACGGTTACGATCCGCCACCGCGATACAATGACGCAGGAACGTGTCAATATTGACGCACTTGCCGCGATCATTGATGAAAAAGTGAGCTTCAAAAAAGTATTAATGGGATTGAAATAAGTTCAAAGTTTAAAGTTGGAAAGTTTAAAGTTAGCTGGGTATTTACTGTGTGTATTAAAAAAAGCGAAGAATCATTCTTCGCTTTTTTTGTTGTTAGTGTTCTCCTTTCGAAGTCGTCATCCCGAGCGCCGACCCGGGATCTGTTAATTAAGAACGAAAAAACATTCTGCAAACATTCATGAGATCCCGGGTCAGGCCCGGGATGACAATGCGTAGAATAATTGTATTCCCAATCAAACACAGTATTACACAGATTTGTAAATTTGTATTTATTGGTAATCTGTAACACACAGATTCGTAATATTCGTTCCTGTTCGTTATCCGTACCTTAAAAACAAAAAGCCTTATCCGCTATTCTGGACAAGACTTTCCGCTCTCTCAAACTAAAAAATTAAAATTAACCCGGTAACATTTGCCCTCTCACAAGCTCCCGGTTACCGACGGGATATCTTCCATATTTTTAAAAGCTCGGGCAGGTGCTCGGGCGATATTTTGGTCTTGGTTTTTTACAGGTAAATTGTAATCCTACTGATAATTCGTGTGAGCCTGCAGTTGCGTTTGTTAATTTGGAAACGGTAACATCGTAACTGTATCCTACTTTAAACATACCGTGCTGCACGCCGATCAATACAATAAATGCATCGCTGTTGCGATACCACAATCCGCCTACAATGGCACCTTTTGTAAAGTATACACCTAAATTCAGCTGTTGAAAATCCTGTTGTTTCTGATACAAAACATTTGGTGAAATGGTTGCATCCGATTCTTTTCCGCCAATGGGAATAGTCGCTCCGGCATGGCCGGTAAATTTTACAGGCAGTTTGCTTTGTCCGCCGCCCAGCAAACTTTCATCCGGTTGTGTTAGGTGATCGGCAGCAAACCCAATAAACATGCGTTTTGTAAAGGCAACCAATCCTGCCGAAAAATCAACGAATGATTTGGTGGTAGCGCCGTGTGTTTCATTTGTATTGTAAATAAATCCACGCTGATCGTTGATCTGATCACCAAAGGTAAGCTTGCTCCAGTCGATGGATTTTTGCCCGTACGTTGCTTTAAATCCGCCATTAATGGATAAGTTGCGGTTGATCTGGATCTGTTTCGAATAAATAGCGCTGATGTTAGTTGTGTTCAGTGTTCCTTGTCCGGCCCTGTCGTTGGTAACCAATACGCCAATTCCGCTTTTGATCTGGTAAATGTAGCGATCGAAGGAAGCGCTGGTGGTAACGTATGTTCCGGAAATGCCGGGCCATTGGTTCCGGTAATTGATGCAGATGCGCGGACAGATGTTTGTTCCGGCAAGTGCTGGATTCAAATACAATGGATTGGCGTAAAACTGCGTGAATTGCGGATCCTGCGCCTTTGCCGTTTTTAATGTCAGCAAGCTGAGTGATAACATTAATAAAGTGTAAAGTTTTTTCATGCGCTTTTTAGATTTGCGTTTCCTGATAAAAAGACGGGTAATTTTTGAAGGGTTGCCTGTGGAGGTGAAATTTTTTGGAGATCTTTTTATTTTCTATAAAACAGAGTGGTGATGTTTGTATTGAATCTGGAACCTTCATATTATTTTTACTTATTATTATATGTGCAGGCGCTAGGCTCTGCCTAGTGACATTATGGTTTTGTCACTATATATTGTCACCAGGCAGAGCCTAGCGCCTACGTGTAACTGCAAACATTTATGAGATCCTAAAAATGAAAAACCCTTCCGGAGTAGAGAAGGGTTTTTCCAAGCGGGGATGTATATCTTAAAAAACTAATTAACTTTTAATGAGTCTCTTCTGTCTTTGTATTTCCGCAGGCTATCGGTATTTACATTGGGTAGCATAAATGCATTCCAGCCAACAGGTACATCTTTTTTAGCTTTTGCGGCTTTTTTAGTTTCGTCTTTTTCTTTTGTTTCACCGATAATGCCTCGTGATGAATCAAGCATATCACCGAACACAGGCTCGTTACCCATACCTGCAACGTGTTGGTGAACAATTACATTTGCATCCGGATCAGCGCTGATGTCTGTTGTTTTTTGTTTTTTTGCTTTTGATTTATCGTCTTTCGCAACCGGTGTTTTTGTAGTTGCAGCATCTGCCGGTTTGTTCGCCTGGTTATCCGTGATCGCAGGAGGAGGTGTTGCTGTGATTGATGGTTGTGTTACCGCTGGTGTTGTAGTTACAGGTGCGGCGGTAGTGGTGGTTGTTTTTGGTGAAGGAGTAATTACCTGCTCGGTTTTTGGTGCCGGTGGAGGTGTAATGCTTACTGCATCATTGTGTTTGGAAGTGTAATTTGTATATGCAAAATAACCTCCGCCAATTATAGCTAAGCCAAGCACCGCGCCAATTGCATATGACCAGTTGAAGTTGCTTGATTTTGGCGCTGTATCCAGTATGCGTTCCATGCGCGACCAATCGGCACTATCAAACGGCGCTTCATAGTTGTTCAAAGTGTTTTTAACTGCTTCGTCAAGCTTACTGTTTTCGGGGATGTTACTTGTCATGTGTAGCTTTTATTAAGTGCATTAAATTCCTTTTCAAGTTAAACTTCGCTTTTGATAAATTCGATTTAGATGTTCCTTCGCTTATGTCCAGCATTTCGGCAATTTCCCTGTGCGAAAATTCCTCGATCACGTATAAGTTAAAAACCGTGCGGTATGCGGGTGTCAGCTCCTGAACTGCTTTTAAGATCTCTTCTTTGTTGATGTTCAGGATCAGATCATCTTCTTCTACTTCATCTGCCAGGTTGGATGCTTTTTCATTTGCATACACGGTACTCACAATCAGGTAATTTTGTTTGTTCTTGCGTAAACTGTCGATAGAGGTGTTGACCATGATCCGGCGGATCCATCCTTCAAAGGAACCTGTTCCGTTAAAGTTTTTAAGGTTATTAAAAACTTTGAGGAAGGCTTCGTGAAGTACATCTTTGGCATCGTCCTTATCTTTTGAATAGCGCAAACAAACGCCTAACATTTTACTGTAATATTGCTCGTACAAAGCTTTTTGGCTCGCACGGTCGTTCTTCAAACAGCCTTTAATAATGTCGTGTTCATTCATAAATTCAGCGCCTTTATAGCTAAAAACACCCTCTTCTACGCAATTATGACGTAAAAGGTTGGAACCGGTTGCCTCCGGTTTGGGTTTATTTTGCCTCTAAACTAATAAAAAGAAGTTTAAAGTTTAAAGTTAGCTGTGTGGTACTGCGTGTGTTTAACCGCAAAGGCGCAAAGGAGGCGCAGAGTTCGCAAAGGCTAAAGTAAGCGCGGCATCTGCGCGAAGCAAAACTTTAAACTTTTGAAATTAAACTTTGAACTGAAAAAAGTATAAAAAAACCGCTCAGATAAAATCGAGCGGTTTTTTTATTAGAATTTAAAATTATTAGTCAACGCTGAATTCGCTGTCTTTGATGCCTTTATTCACATCAGCGGATTGCAATGTTAATTTTAATGGCATTGGCCCAATGTTGGTGGCGATCACGCCAGGGAATTTAATTCCGCCCATGTCTTTGTAATCAAGGAAATCCGATGTTTGTACCATTGGCCCCTGTGGTGTGTCTTCGGTATGCAATGCGCGTACTTTTAAGCCGCTTGCCACATCGTACCATTCTGTGAATTTTTTACCTTTTGCATTGGTCACTTCCAGGATGTAAGCATCGCTGCCGTTGATCTGCTCGATGCCTTTTAATGTAAGTGTAAAGCCCAGTTTTTCATATTGCATTTCCTCGTTCAGAGTTGCATCCGCTTTTAATGCTTCCAGGTCGTCGCCGGTCACCTCTTTTTTACCGGTTTGCATGTTCATCTCTTTCCCTTTTGCACCGTCGTATGTTTTTTGCTGAACAACCATTGCGCCTGCACCTACCATCATTTTGTATTTGTTTGGTGATTTTTGCATGGTGGTCAGTTCCAGTTTTTGTCCCTGGATCTCAGCGCTGTAAACTGTTTTCAGGTCTTTCATAGCAGTTACCTTATCGCCGCCGATCGCTTTGATGTACGCATCGATCACGGTTTTAGAAGTAACACCTGCAGGTATTGCTTTCGCAGCTACATTAACTGTTACATTTCCATAATTGTCATAAAACTCAATGGTTTTGCTCGGGCTGAAACGCTCCAGTCTTTTAGATAATTCCGCTTTGTCGCCTACTACAAGGATAGTCGCATTTTCCGGGCGGATGTATTTTTGCGCCATGGCATATACATCATCTACGGTAACGGCCGCTAAATTTTTCAAATAATTTGCGTAATAATCTTTTGGTAAATGATAACGCTCGATGTTGATGGCAAAACGTGCAACGGTTTCAGGATCTTCCAGGGAGATCGCGAAATTTCCGGTCAGGTAATTTTTGATGCCGTCTAATTCGTCCTGTGGTACTTTTTCGGTACGGATCCGGTTCAATTCTTTCAGGATCTCGTTAACGGAGCTATCGGTTACGGCATTTCTTACTTTCGCGTAAGCGCTGAACTGGCCAGCCAGCTCATCGTTGTTCAATGATGAATAAGAACCATAAGTATAGCTGTGTTTTTCGCGCAGGTTCATGAACAGGCGGGAAGAAAATCCGGCACCTAAAATGGTGTTCATCACGCGTGCTTTAATCACATCGTCGCTGTTTGGTTTTAAATCAACAGGGTATGTAACATTGATCACGGATTGAACTGCACCCGCTTTGTTCACCACTGCTACACGTGTTTTTGCGGGAGCTGCAGGCTGTGCAAATTGTGCATCAGGAACAGGAGCGGATTGCCATGCGCCAAAATATTTTTCCATCAATGGTTTGATCTCCGCAAGGGTAACATCTCCAACAATGGCTAAATACGCCACGTTCGGACGGAAATAGGTTTTGTAATAATTGTTGCATTTATCGATGGTGATCTTGCCAACGCTCTCTTCCGTAGTGTTTTCGCCGTAAGGATGGTTTTTACCGAAGTTCAAAACAGCCATCACATTTTTGGAGATCGCATCCGGATCGTCTTTTTCCTGCGCCAATCCTGACAATGTTTGTGTTTTGATCTTATCTAATTCTTCCTGTTTGAAGTTTGCGTTTAACAAAACGTCCGACATTAAATCCAGTAATTTAATGTTTTGTTTTTTCAAAGATGCTGCATAAAGCCCTGTTGGTGAAGCGCTCAGCGTGGCACCAATAAAATCGATGTCGTTATCCAGCTGATCTTTCGAGCGTGTTTTTGTTCCGCTTGTCAGCAATTCGCTGGTAATGCTTGCCAGTCCGGCTGCATCACCTTCCAGTGCAGGATGAATATTCAATGCGATGGAATAAGCAACGGTAGGCGCTTTGTGGTTTTCCACCAAAAATACTTTTAAGCCGTTTGCCAGTGTAAACGATTGAATATCGCCTAATTTGATCATGGGAGCAGGAGCAGGCACAGGACGGATACTTCTATCGAGCTTTGCTGCCGGTGCTTTCGGAGCCGGTTTTGTTTGTGCGAACATTGCTGTTGCAATAAAAACGGTTGCTATGGATGTTATTACTTTTTTCATTTTCTAGATCTTGAATTTATTTCCCGGTTTCAACCGGAATTATTTTTTTAATTTATAATTTCCGGTTTACTGTTGTTTCGGTAAATAGTAAAGCACAACGCGGTTGGTGTTTACCAGGTATTTTTGAGCTGCTTTCTGAATGTCTTCACGGGTTACTTTCAGGTAACGGTCAATTTCCGTGTTGATCAGGTTTGCGTCTTTGTAATACACATAATAATTCGCAAGATTTTCGGCAATCCCGGCCATTTTTTCGTTGCCGCTCACAAAATCATTTTCTACCTGGTTGCGTAATTTCTGATATTCCTCTTCCGAGATCAGCTCATTTTTTGTTTTGTCGAATTCCGCATTCATAGATGCTTCCAGATCAGTTGGAGCAACGCCCATGTTGGTAATACCGAAGATCAGCGCTAAGCCCGGATCTTCTGATGGCAAAGGAAATGCACCTGCGTACACTGCTTTTTGCTGTTTATCAACAATGTTTTTTTGCATGCGGGAACTTTTTCCCTGCGATAATAAAGTGGTGAGCATGTTCACTGCATAATAATCAGGTGTGCCCTGTGCCGGTGTGTGGTAAGCCATTACAACGGCAGGCAATTGGATGTTATCGTAAACGGTATCGCGTACTTCTTTTGTTTTTACAGGTTCTACGGCAGTAGGGCGCGGAATTGCTTTTGTTCCTTTCGGGATGCTGCCGAAATATTTTTCGATCAGCACTTTTGCCTGTGCAGGGGTAATATCACCGGCAATGGAAAGTGTGGCATTGTTAGGAACATAAAATGTTTTGTAGAAATCAACAAATTCCTGCATCGCAGCTTTGTTGATGTATTCCGGAGATCCGCCCGGAGTCCAGTGATACGGATGCACGGTAAATGCATGTCCGAAGGATTCGTTTAAAATGGATCCGTAAGGCGTATTTTCATTGCGTTGTTTTAATTCTTCTTTCACCACTCCGCGTTGTGTTTCCAGTCCGGCTGAGTCGATCTTTAAATGCAGCATGCGCTCTGATTCCATCCACAAGCCCAGTTCCAGCTGATTGCTTGGGATCACTTCAAAGTAAAAAGTACGGTCGAACGAAGTATTTGCGTTTAATTGTCCGCCTGCATTTTGTACTAATTTCATGTATTCGCCGCGTTTGATGTTATCGGATCCTTCAAACATTAAATGTTCAAAAAAGTGAGCGAACCCGGTACGGTTAGGGTCTTCATTTTTTGATCCCACGTGATACAGAACGGTAACAGCTACGATGGGTGTGGAGTGATCTTCATGCAGGATCACGTGCAAACCGTTCGGCAGGTCGTATTGTGTGAATTTAATGGTATTTGCAGCAGCGGTTTTTGCGGCCGGAGCCTTTGCTGTAGCAGGTTTTGCAGCAGGTTTTTGCGCCATCACGGTAGTGCCGGCAAGCAATGCTGTGGATAATATTATACTTCTGAACTTCATTTAATGTATGGGTTTTAAATTTTTGTTAAAAATAGGATTTATTTGCGATAAAAAAAGTGTTGGTAGATGAGTGGTAGTTATATGGGATGAGCGGGATACGGATAACGTCCGCCTGAACGATTCGGGCAGGAACAGGAACGAATTTTACGAATCCGGATGGTTCATTGGTTCATCAGTTCACTAGTTCATTGGTGTGCTGTGTGTTTTACTGTATTTTAACTTTTTGAAGGCCCGCCCGAACGAATGAATTCGTTCATTCGGGCGGGCAAAATTTAGAATCCCGCACGTGCGGGATTCGCCTTGTAAGGTAATTTCTTCTTCCGCTGGCGCTCAGAAGAACCACGGATAAATAATCGCCAGTACATATCATCCCTTCATTGGATAAAATGAATTTAATAATTTTCTTAAGGTTGTTTACGGGGCGATTTTTTACCGCTATTACTGAACAAGGCCAAAAGCGTCTACCCGGAAGAATCTTGTTTTTAATTGTGATTGTCATACTACGTGTTTACTGTGCGTGATGATGCATATTGAGCATGATGATGGATTTGGACTGCGATCAAATCATAATTTAATCATAAGCGCCAAAGGCGATCTTTTTTAACATCATAAAAATCATTTTTGATCCGCGTTCCGATACATAGTTCGTAATTGCTGTTTAGGCGCTGCAAACATTCATGAGATCCCGGGTCAAGCCCGGGATGACAGTTTTTTATGTAATTTTGTTACAAACAAGAAATGCATATTGATCATATCATTAAGTAATCTGCACATCCATTTGCTTTCCATACCAACGTTTGTTATCTACACCTTCTTGGGAGAAAAAACCCTGAAAGGGTTTAGTTTTTTAAGCATACACAGCAAATCTGCACATCAGAAATTTGCACATCAGCACATCATCTTCTTTTCTTCGGCCCGCGTACAGCTTCTGCTGTCAACGGATCAACAGGCCAGTGATGGCGCGGGTAGCGGGAAAGCAAATCTTTACGAACTTCAAAATAGGTTTTGTTCCAGAAGCTGTTAAGATCCTGTGTAACCTGTACAGGCTTATAGCCGGGCGAAAGCAGCTGCATGAGCACTTTGTTGCGGCCGTCGTTTACGGCAGGTGTTTCAAATAACCCGAATACTTCCTGGAGGCGAACGGCCATTTCTATTTTACTGCCGTCGTTAAAATATTTGAGTTGGATCATTGAACCTGTGGGAACTTCCAGCTTTGCTGGTGCCAGCTCATCCAGTTTTTGGGAAAGCTCCCAGGGAAGGATAGAGCGGATGATCTCATTCAGGTTCAGCTTTTGTAATTCCGTAAGCTTATTGATATTAATAAGGTAAGGCCCCAGCCACTCTTCCTGTGTTTCCAGCAATTTTTCGCTGCTTACATCGGGCCAGTTTTCCTGCGGACGCCACTTTTGAAGGCTCAGGATGCGCGCCTGCAGCTGTTCCTGCGGCTCGTCCCAATTAAGTGTTTTCAACCCGTTTTCACGGATCATGCTGCAGATCACGCTGATGCGTAATTGCTCATCTATTTTGTGATTTAATTTTGATTCCAGTACAATGCCGCCCACACATTTTTCGATCGTGGAAACAAGCATGTTGCGTTCCTTGTCCCAGCTTACGTTTTGCTTTTCAATGGCCAGATCGATAAGATCAGCGGGGTCCAGAGGAGCGGCAGAAAATATTTTTCCTTCATTGGTTCCGGCATCCAGCTGCGCAATGGCTAAATATTCCTCCTGGTGCAGCGGGTCAATTTCGGCAATTTTTACAATGCGCCCGTTTGCGAGCCGGTATCGTAATCCTTTTTTATCAATGCGTTTGGCAACACGTTCGGGGTAGGCTGCCGCGAGTAATTTACCGGTGGCGAATACATGTTCTATAGAATTATCCGTCTCGATTTTAAGTAATTTCCGCCATGATTGTGCTAATCGTTCAATGCGTTCGAGCACACGTTTGTCGGCATTTACAAAATCGCCGGAGCGCCATTTACGAAGTATCTCCACACGAAGTGAAAGATCGGTACCGCTTTCTTTTTGCAGCGGATCGCGTTCTTCGAGTAATGCTGCAACATCCGTTGCCAATGCAGCATAACTGATCTTCGGATTTTTTTGCTGCCATATTTTTGCTTCGATCAGTAAATGTGCAATGCGCGGATGAGTAGGCATTTGCAGCATTTGTTTGCCGCGTTCGGTGATGGCATTATTTTGCATTGCGCCCAACTGTGTGAGCAATTCGGTTGCCTGGCTTACGTTTCCGGCAGGAGGTGCATTGAGCCAAAACAATTCGGAAATATTTTTTACGCCCCAGTTGCTTAATTCCAGCATGAGCGGCGCAAGATCGGCTTCCAGGATCTCGGGTTTGCGGGTGGCGTTCAAATGAATGTGGGAGGCTTCGCTCCAGAGCCGGTAACACACGCCGGGTCCCAGCCTTCCGGCACGACCGGCACGCTGATCGGCGGCATCTTTTGTAACTTTTACGGTTTCCAGTTTTGTTAATCCGCTGCGTGCTTCAAATACCGGCACGCGGGAAAGTCCGCTATCAATAATGGTGGTGATGCCTTCGATGGTCAATGATGTTTCCGCAATGGAAGTGGACAGCACCACTTTGCGTTTTCCCTGCGGATGCGGCAATATGGCTTCCTGTTGTTTGCCCGGCGAAAGATCGCCGTAGAGCGGGTGTATGCTTGCCGCGATGTGATCGTCTTCCAGTAATTTTAAGGTGCGTTGGATTTCGCCGGTTCCCGGAAAAAAAGCGAGGATATCGCCCTGCTCTTTTTTTAATGCGGTTTGAATGGCCCTGCTCATGCGCAGAGGCAAGGGTTGTGTATCGTCGGTATTTAAATAGTTGAGCGTTACCGGAAATTGTTTTCCGAGTGATGTGAGGATCGGTGCATTGTTTAAACTGGCGGAAAGCTTAGCACCATCAAGCGTTGCCGACATGATCAAAATGCGGAGATCGGCACGCAAAATTTGTTGTACCTGCAAACACAACGCCAGTGCAAGATCTGCGTTTAAGCTGCGTTCGTGAAATTCATCAAAGATCACCAACCCAACATTGTCGAGTGCATTATCATTTTGCAGCATGCGGGTTAAAATCCCTTCGGTAACTACTTCAATGCGTGTGTTTTTTCCTACGCGGTTTTCGAAACGGACGCGGTACCCAACGGTTTCTGCAAGATCTTCATCGAGGAGATCGGCCATGCGTGCAGCAACGGAGCGTGCGGCTAACCTGCGGGGTTCCAGCATGAGGATCCTGTTTCCTTCCAGCCATTTTTCACTGAGCAATTGAAGCGGCAGAATGGTGGATTTACCTGCTCCGGGAGGCGCCTGCAAAATAATGACCGGTGCTTTTTCAAGCTCGGTTTTCAGCTGCGGAATTATTTCGTTGATAGGGAAATCTGGGATCACGGTACTAAATTACTAATCTTTATAATCTACTAAATACTAATCGTTACGAATATACTAATCTGGATGTTCATTGGTTTATTTGTTTGCTGTGTGATGCTGAACATAACACACCCCTGACCCCTCTCAAGAGGGGAATTTGGCGCTTCAAACATTAAATTTTTTAAAGTAAAAAAGCAGATGCGTTTTACTAGTGAAAACGATAAATAAAAATTCTGCAGAATGGTTCAATTCCCCTCTTGAGAGGGGTCAGGGGTGTGTAAGGTGCGGATTCTAAGCATATAAAACGGCTGCGATCTTTGCGCCTCCTTTGCGCTCTCTGCGGTTAAATGTGTGCAAAAAAAATCCCGCTGCGTGGCGGGATTACAAATTGACTTATAATGGTTTAAAGGAAATATTTTTCTTTTAGAAACTCCTGAAAATCGCCAAGATTGGCCATTACCTGCAACTCCTCGTAGCGTTTGTGAAACGACATATCATCGGTTTGCGCATTGAGCACATTGATGCGGAAACGGTCAAAATTAACGAGTGCCTGTTTTTCTTTCAGCGTTAAGGGCTCGCCGCTGTATTCTTTTTCACGTAAGTCATTAATGCTTGGAGTGCCACCAATATCAGCTTTCGCGAAATATTTGTTAAGGATGTTTGTGCGGTTTTCCATGGACAATGTTCTTCTTTATTTTGCAAAATTATTCAATAATCGTTTGCAGCAAAGGTGTTGTGTGGAGATGTTATAAACAATACCCTGTTAAAAGCCTGCTTAAGGGAGATAAAAATTTTGTGCCGGGAACGAATTTGGGATTTAAAGATTTGGGATTAAGGATTTTTGTAGCTCGTTATTGCTGTATAAGTCAAATGTATTAGCGGATAAGAATCGCTTTTATTTTAATTAATAATGCCGGGATGCGACAAGCCTTATTTGCTCCTATAAATCAGATGTTCCTTTAAATGCTAACTATAACGGGATATTCAGAAAAAAAGTAGTTGTATCGTTTCTGTTTTTTTTTACAAAAAAATTTCTGTCCTGCATTAAAAAATCAGATCAAAACATTCTCTTTTTAATTTTTCTGCAAAAGCGTGCAACCTTTGTCTGCCTTTCTGAATCTATATTTCCGGATATTAAAACTACTTCGCATGAAAAATTACACTGTACACTATTCCGTGGCAACGATTATCTGCCTGTTGTTTTTTGTTGCATCCTCGTTTGCACAAACAACCACTACACCGCCTGCTCAACCAGCATTACCGGCTTCTCCCATCGTTCAGTTTCCTATTGGCACCACCAATACCACTGATCCTAATTACGAAACGAACCTTGCCAAATACAAGGATTTAAAAGAGTTTGTACCACCAGCGCCTGATAATACAATAAAGGATGAAGCCTATTACCTGAAGGAAATTGAGAGCATGAAGAAGGAGATCGCCGAGAAGGAACAAATGACAGACAAAACATCAGATGTACTTGACAAGATCGAATACCTGAAATTACAGTTGAGTTTTCTACAAAATTACTACAAGCAATTAATTCAAAAATAAACCAAGCCATGAAAGCAATTTCTCTTTTTCCGATAAAAGCGTTCCTGGTTGGCATTGTTTTATTTGCTTCCAGCTACAGCTTTGGCCAGATCTCGGCCCCGACCGCAAGTAGCACTACTACTACGGCTTATACCAATGGCGCGCCCAACAACAGCATTTATATGTTTTGCGCGCCCAATCAATCCGTTACAAACATTGCAAGCCTTACAGGCACTGCACCATCCGGCACGGCGCCGTTTACATTCAGCTGGAGCTTGTTCAATTCTGCAACCTACTCCTTTGATCCGTATACGACTACTACCGGCACAAGCTCTGTTATTACAGCAATCCCAACGGGTGGTTATTTTTTATCCATTAAGGATGCAGGCGGAAATCCTGTAGGGTGTTACATTGCATGGGCATTCAACAATTTCAGCAACATTGATGTGGCGAATATCCCATCCAGCTGTGCAGCTTTTCAATTGAATGGAACAGCCAGTCCGGTTGCCAATTTTGTGTATTACAATCCGCCATCGGTAGATCAGATGCTGATCAGCGCCACTACTACCATTACGGTTTGTTTTAATGCAACGCATACGTATGTTTCCGATCTTGGTTTTTATTTGGTAAGCCCTTGCGGACAAACCATTCCGTTGTCGCCAAACCCCGGCTCCATTGGTCAAAACAATATTTGCAACAGTGGCGATAACGTAAATAATTTATGTTTTTCCAATAGCACTGCAGCCGACTTAAACGTGTGTAGCGCCACTACTCCGCTTACCGGAACGTACGGACATTACGGTGTGGCACCGGGAACAGCTATTAACTGGGTACCTTTGTACGGTTGCGATGCTGCACAAGGCGGTTGGAAAGTACAGATCTATGACTGTATTGGTGCCGATGTAGGGTCGCTTACACATGCTACTATTACCTTTACCGGGATGACGCCTTGCGGGATCAAAACGATCAGCTACAATTCAGGAGCCATCAGCTCCGCAATCAATGATAATTCCTGTACAGCGGCTTCTGCATCGCAATTTGTGGTGCCGCCGGTAAATCCGAGTCCTATTTCATTGGCTACGCCAAACACGATCACCAGTTTTCAATGGACTTGCAACAATCCATGTGTGACCATTCCGAATGCGACTACCAGCTTAAGCCCAACCATTTCGCCGGTGCCAACATCGGCCACCTGGTTTTATTTAACAGCGGTAGATAATATGGGTTGCAATCATTTGGTGGATTCGGCTTTGTTTACACCTTCGTGTCCCTGCCCCATCTCTGCAGTTACAAAAAATATTTTACCATGTAATTCCGGTCCCAATACATTTGACATAACCGGCCAGGTAACCTTTACTAATCCGCCATGTACGGGACAGTTGATTGTTACAACATGTTCCGGCGCACAACAGGTATTTAATGCACCGTTTACAAGCCCGATCAGTTATACATTAACGGGGATCGTATCCGATGGCACACCCGGTTGCACTGTTACAGCAAACTTTACCAACGGGCCTGCAGGCTGTACTTTCAGCACTGCAACCTTTACCGAACCAACGCCTGTATTGGCTGTGATCACAGATCCGGCTGCAGTATGCGCGTCATCCACTGTTGATTTAACGGCTGCAGCTGTAACTGCAGGCAGTACGGCAGGCGGTACATTTTCCTACTGGACCAATGCCGGGGGAACAACTGCATTGGGATCGCCGGGAGCGGTAACCACTTCCGGAACCTATTACATCCGTAACACGGTGGGTTCCTGCTCGGATATCAAACCGGTGAACGTTACCGTTAATCCGGCACCAACAGTAACGGTACCGGCTAACTTCAGCGTATGCGATGGAACAGCAGTACCGGCACCAACATTAACAAGCACGCCTGTAGGCGCCACTTATAGCTGGACCAATTCCAACCCTGCTATCGGGCTTGGTGCGGGCACTACGGGAAGCGTACCTGCATTTACGGCGACCAATTCAACAGCATCACCGATCACAGGCGTGATCACGGTTACACCTACATTGGGAAGCTGCCCGGGAACGGCCAGCTCGTATACTATTACAGTAAACCCAACTCCGACCATTGGTGTTAACAATGCCACTATTTGTCCGGGCCAAACCGCTATACTTACTGCTACCGGAGGCACAGGTTATGTATGGGATGATCTTTCAACAGCTAATCCACGTAATGTTTCACCAATAGTTGCCAGTACCTATACTGTTACCGGAACGGTTAACGGTTGCTCTGATACCGCTATTGCAACGGTTGCCATTGGCGGATCCATTACCATAACGGTAACATCGGATACCATTTGTGTTGGCGGAACAGCAGTGCTAACAGCAAGCGGTGCCGCAGGTTATACCTGGTTTGACGGCTCTACGACAAATCCACTTACTATTTCCCCAACGGTAACCACCAGTTATTTAGTAACCGGTAGTACAAGCGGTTGTACCGGAACTGCAACTGCAACAGTAAGGGTAAATCCACTGGCAGTTGCCAACGTACCCGCAAATGATACAGTTTGTAATAACGGTAGCATTGCAGGAACTGCATTTACAAGTACACCAGCAGGCGGTACATTTACATGGACCAATTCCAACCCGTCGATAGGCCTTGTTGCTAATGGAATTGGCGATATTGCAGCATTTACGGCAACCAATACTACGTCATCGCCGGTAACGGCCACCATTGCGGTAACGGCTACAGCCAACGGTTGTACGGGATTACCTGTTACGTATACCATTACGGTAAACCCAACACCAACAGTAATAGTACCTGCTGATACAACGGTGTGTAATGGCGGAACGGTGGTTGCCAGCAATTTTACAAGTACCACAACCGGTGCAAGCTATACCTGGACTAATTCTGATCCTTCTATCGGGCTTGTTGCAAGCGGAACGGGCAATGTTCCGGCCTTTACGGCTGCAAATATTACAGGCAGCCCGGTTACAGCAACCATTACGGTAACGCCAATGGCCAATGGCTGTGCGGGCACACCAAGCACTTATCACATTACTGTGAACCCACCGCCGCCTGCACCAACTGCAGCAGGAGTGTCGGTATGTGCCAATACACCGGCAACATTAACGGCAACAGCGCCGGGCGGAACATATGATTGGTACAATGCTGCCAGCGGCGGAACATTATTGGCCGGAAACACAGCTACGTATACGACTCCGAACATTCCATCGGCCACCACTTTTTATGTACAAACAACGGTTGGCGGATGTGTGAGCGCGCTTACACCTGTAACGGTAAGCATTGCAGCTGGGCTTACTGTAAATGCCGGAGCAGATGATACCATTTGTTTTGGCGGATCAACCGTTTTAAATGTAACGCCAAATGGCGCAGGCTATACCTATAGCTGGACACCGGCTGCTACATTAACACCGGCTACGGCTTACAATCCAACGGCAAACCCGGCAACAACTACCAGTTATACTGTAAAAGTTACAAGTGCAGGCGGTTGTATCGGTTACGATACGGTAACGGTATTTGCAGATCCTCAGATCAATCTTGCTATAGCGGGATTACCGGCAAGCTGCCATGGTAGCTGCGACGGGCAATCCATTGTGATCCCGAACGGAGGTTCCGGAATTTATTCCACGTACGCATGGAGCGGCGGATGTACAACACCTGCCTGTAACCAGTGTGCAGGAAATGATACGGTAATTGTAACCGATTCCTGGGGTTGTACGGCAACAAATAATACAACGATCAGCGAACCAACTGCGCTTACAGAAACGCATGCAAATACCAATGCATCCTGCTTTGGTGTGTGCGATGGAACCGCAACGGTAACACCGGCTGGCGGAACACCGGCTGCTGCAGGATATAATTATTCCTGGAATACATTACCGGTTGCACAAACCACAGCAACGGCTACCGGTTTATGTGCAGGAACATACATTTGCACGATCACGGATTCGCACAGCTGCTCGGTTACTGCAACTGTAATTATTACAGAACCAACACAAGTAGTACTTACGCCGGTTGCCAATGTTACCATTTGTAACAGCGGCAGCACCACTATCAGCACCAGTGCATCGGGCGGAAACGGCGGTATCTACCATTATTTGTGGACACCAACAAATGATACGATCAGTAATCCTGTTGTATCGCCAGCTGTTACAACAGTGTATACGGTAAATGCAACGGATGCAAATGGTTGTCCGGCTGCATCGCAAACGGTTACCGTTACCGTAAATCCGCCATTAGCGGTAGCAACAGCAGGAACAGCAGCTATTTGTCCGGGCAGCACCACGCCAATTTCTGCAACGCCGTCCAACGGTGCAGGCGGATCGTATACGGTTTCATGGTTACCTGTTGCCGGACTTGATGATCCAACGAGCTTAACACCGAATGCAACACCTGCAACAACAACTACTTATACGGTAACTGCAAACGACGGCTGTTCACCGGCGGTAACAAATACCGTTACAGTTACGGTATTGCCATTGCCTGTGCCTGTATTTACAGCCAATGCAACAAGCGGCTGTGCGCCTTTGTGTGCAACATTTACGGATGCATCAACCATTTCATCCGGATCGATCAGCGGCTGGGGCTGGGATTTTAACGATGGCGCTTTAGCAACCGGAAGTACGGCGATACATTGTTTTGCAAATCCGAACCAATACACGGTTACGCTTACGGATACATCGGCTGCGGGCTGTATTGCCAGTGTAACGTATACCAATTACATTACTGTAAATGCGATACCTCATGCGGTATTTACCGCACCGGCATCTACCGGCATTGTGGTTCCTGTGGTTCCTTACACCGATCAATCGACGGTGCAAAGCGGCTCCATTACCAGCTGGAACTGGAATTTCGGCGAAACAGGAAGTTCATCGAATACGAGCCATTTACAAAATCCGTCGCATACATTCAGCGAGGTGGGAACGTATTGTGCGCATCTGGTGGTGACTTCCAACAATGGTTGTGTGGACAGTACAGATGTGTGCATTGTGATCGATCCGGAGTTTACCTTTTTTGTACCGAATGCATTTTCGCCAAACGGTGACGGGATCAACGATGAGTTTTACGGCAAAGGAGATTTTATCCATGATTTTGAAATGTCGATCTACGACCGTTGGGGCAACCTGCTGTTTTTTACAGATGATATTGACAAGCACTGGAACGGAACAGCCAATCACGGAAATGAAGTGGCACAAATGGATACGTATGTATACGTGATCAAGCTGAAAGATAACAAGGATAAGAAACATCAGTACATTGGCAGTGTAACGCTGGTGAAATAGGATGTGCAGATTTTTGATTACTGATGTGCAGATTTGCTGTGTGCTGAAAAAAGAAATGTTCAAAAAAGAATCGACCCTTTCAGGGCTTTTTTGTCCCTGGAAGGGTTAGTAGCAAACCCTGGCATGTAAACAAACAGATGTGCAGATGAATGCAAATGTGTGAAATAAATTATTACCGTATTGATTATGATATGTGAACGAGCATTAAATAATTAATAAATAAACCGGAACATCCTGCAATTGCAGGATGTTTTTTTATGGTTATAAAAAGCGTTATATTTAAGATGGCGCTTTTGCCTGCTTACTCCGATGTTCAAACTTTTAACCTGCTTTTTTATATGTTTTTTTACGCTTCCGGCGATGGTAAGCGCACAGGCAATTTTTAATGTACGTGAAGAAACGGCCTATCCTTATGATGGATACACAAAGGAATCACAACAACAGGATACCTGGTATATAAACGGGGCGGAAATAAAATACAAAACAGGGAGCTATCCTGTAAAAGTAGATCCCCCGGGAATGTTTGATACGATAAGGCGGCGGCAGATTTACCAGCATACAAATGCCGGGATTGTGAAATGGTTGCCGGATACAAAAAAGCGGACAAGAATAATCCCTAAAAAAACAATGGATACTACCAATACCATCATCCTTTGCAAACTGCGCGAACAGCATAATTACAAGCTGGGCCAGATCTTTCCCGGACATTTCGAAATGTATTCGCTCGACACATTCGAAACAAAAAAAAGCATTGTTTTTAAAGTGAAAAATAAAAAACCGGGAGATACACTTTACGTTTACGCAAATTATAAACATTATAAAGTGTATTCGGATACGCTTTTTCAAATCCTGGACCCGAACGAAAAACTGGAAGAAAGCTCAATAGAACAAATTGAGCTGAGTTATAAAGAAAAGCAGTTAGATGTCAGAGATGGATCATGGGGAATGCCGGTTCTGGATTTTTATTACCAGTTTTTACACGCCGAAACGCTCGAAATAGAATACGATGCTGAAAGTAAAAAGTATCAGCTGAAATTGGTCAATTGATTTTATAAAGCAGCAATGCCGTTTTTGTTAAAAAATCCTATAAGGTTGGTGTTTGTAATAATCCAGTGCTGAATAAATAATATATTTATAAAAGGATAAAGGAACAACAATGAATCACTGGCCGGAGCAAACCATTGAAATTTCAGAGCAAAAATTTGATATGATCCGTTTTGATAATTGTAAACATAAAATTGACCCATGAAAAAATATTTATTTTTCCTGTTTTTATTTTCCATGATGATCATCACAGGAAATACGTTTGCGCAGGTGCCGGAAAAAATCTACGGCAAAAACCGCGTGTTGAAACCCAATGAATATTACCTGGAGCAAATGGAGCTTTGGAAAAAGGAAGTAGATAAGGATCCGAAAAATGCGGATGCCTGGTACAATTATTATCGTGCAAACAGGAATGCATATATAAAAGGACAGGAAAAAAATACGCTGGATGCAAAAGGAGTGAGCCGCTTCGACCGCCTGCAGAACATTGTACAGGAAATGGAAAAAAATGTACCGGATTCATACGAGTACAATTTTGTAAAATGGCTGAACGGTAACAACGATGCCAGCCTTTTTCCTTTCCTGGAAAAAGCGCATCAGCTATCGCCTAAAAGCAGCGAGCCTATCATGAGCCTTGTTTTTTATTATGAGATCACAGGCGATTATGTGCAGCGCGATAAAAGCATTGCCGGGTTTTACAACATTGGGGATTATTCGCCGGGATTATTGAATTACAGCTACAACATGTTGGCGGGTTTGGAAAAAGATGCGATTGTTTTTACAGAAGGCGACAAAGATACCGAAGCCACATTTATCCTGGAAAAAGGCTATGGCGTGCGGGATGATGTACGTTTGCTGAATGTAAATTTGTTGCTGATCGCGGATTACCGTGAGCGGATCTTTAAAGAACTGGGCATTCCTCCTTTGGATTTTGACCCAATGACGAATGATGCAAATTTTGAAAAATTCAGGCAGACGATCATTGAGCAGGTTGCAAAAAATAAAAACGGAAGACCTGTTTATGCCGCCGTTACAGTTAGTGCACCTTATACCGCTGCAATAAAAGAAAAATTATATTTAACCGGCCTGGCATCCCTTTTCAGCAACACAAAAATAAATGCAACGGCAACGCTGATAAAAAATGTGGAGAACGTATACCTGCTCGATTATTTAAAAGAATATTTTCCAAAAGATATTTCATGGGGGAATGTACATTCGATGAATGGCAATTATTTGTTGCCTTTTGCTGCTTTAAGCCGATATTATGAGCTTTCGGGCGATGCAACAAAAGCAGCTGATTACAAGGAACGAGCGAGGAAGGTGGCAGCAGATGCAGACAGGCTGACTGATTTTGAAACTATTTTTAACGCAAAATAAGATCCCGTATTTATAAAAACAATTAAAAACGCATGAACTACCGCCGCTTATTTTTCCTGTTTATTTTTTCCTTTACCGGCCTTTGCCGCTTATCAGCACAGGTGGATACGGCCAGGATCAATAAGCTGATAGATAAGCTTTCCTGGAATTCCATTTCCATGGATTGCATGGGCGGGTTTCTGGTGCTGACGCATACCGACAGCACTGAATTGGAATTGGTAAAGATCGGGAAACCGGCTGAATTAAAATTAATAACGGCGTTGAGTATTCCTGAAAAGACGGTAATTGCCCACATTATTTTAACACAGATCTCATACGGCGATGAAGGAACCGCGTTTTTGAGCACAGGCTACATTTATCAGAATTGCAATCAACTCATCGGCTGGCATCAGTTCTATAACGGGCTTGTTTGGGAATGGTCGGAAAAAAATAATTTTACTGTATCCGCAGCCGAGATCTCTAAAATTCAACAGTTCTGGAAAGAAAAAATAATTGATCAGAAAGATGTTTCCATTGATGAATCTGCTCTTGCAGCAAAAGTGGAGGAGCAGGACCGCATTGCTTATCCCTGTAACAAAGTGTATGATAATAATTCGGCAGGAGTCAACTATCAAAGTTTAGTTGACCTGCTCGGAAAAAAAAGTGACGATCCCGCATTCAAAAATATGTGGAACACATTTGGGAATGATTCAACAATGCACCCTTTCAACGATTGTTTTTTTGTTAATTACGGCCCGGAAGGACTTTCGTTCCGGTTTGAAAAAGACAGTCTTTTAAGCACCATTTTTGTGGAGAATGCTTACAAAGGCGAATTGCCGTTTGGGCTGCTATGGGCTGACAATAAGCGCAAGGTTGAGAAAAAAGCAGGTAAGCCTTCCAAAACAAGTCAGCGTGGTAATTTCACCTTTTGTTTGTACAAAGAACGATCGCTGCATCTGATCTACGACGAAAAAAATAAAATAAAGCAAGTAAGCATTGTTAAAGATAACGCACCATAAAAAACATGAAACAAATTTTTCTGGCACTCGCCATTGCACTTGTATTAATCTCCTGCAGTTCCAATCCATCAACAAATACGGGCGTTGCAACAATGGAATTGGGTTCCAGTAAATTTTCTTTTAAGGTATGCGATTAATGCGTTTTTTTGGAATCTGAGTAACTATCCGCTTGAATTTGCAGAGTCACTGATTTACTGTTTAATATGCCTTTGTGTTGATGTGATTATTTTTTACATGAAACCACAGTATTGATCTTCGTGCCTTTGTGCTAAAATTCCCCCAACAATTTTGATTATATTTGAGATACACTTACAAACACATTTTTAAAGCAGTAACCATTGTGCTGATCATCATTGGAATTGTGGGGACAATTTTAAACAGAAAGAAAAAAATCGCTGAATAAATGAGAGCAGTTATCACATTGTTACTTGTGTTTTCTTTTGCAGGATTGTCGGCCCAAACGCAATCGGATACAACAAAAGGGAAGCAGTATTATTTAAAAGCAAAGATCATTGACACCGTTGATTTGCCCCCATACTGCGGCACATTTGCATTTGCTACCGTTGTTGAAATGGAGATCATCAGCTTTCCGGATGCGTTGTATACAGCAAAAAATATTGGAGTGATCTTTACCTGCCCCGAATTTTATAAAAATAATTTTTTTGAAACCGGAAAAGTATACGAGCTGAAAGTAGCAGATAAAAATCCCGCTTCGTTTGATTGGATGATCCTGAACGAAAAAAAACTGGAGAAATATAAACTGACAAATAACTGGTGGGTAGTGGATGCAAAAAAATTAGATTAATCTTTTAGAATAAAAACAAATGACAAAAACGATCACAAAACAATTTTACTTTTTATCAATGGCCGCATTATCCTTGCTGGCAGCAGGATGCGGGTCAAATGAAAATCAGCAGAAAGAAGCGCTGGCAGATTCAACGGCGAACACACACACTTCAACAAAAGATAGTATTTCCGGAGCACCGGCAAAGAGCGGCATGCTCGACAGCATTGTAGCAAAACAGCTGGTAAAAAATATTCCAGCCCCGGTAGGTAGTATCAATGATTTTGAAGGCATCTTTTCAAAAACCGAGATCCATTCGCTGGACTCGCTTTCCAAAGCGATTGTGAAGCAGGCCGACGTTTATATTGTGGTGGTAACGCTGGATGAACGCATGACCAACCGTAAAGATTTCAGCCAGGCGATTTTAGCGCTCGCCAATAAATGGGGAGTAGGGCAAAAAGTAAAAAACAATGGGATCCTGGTGGGTATTTCAAAGGAATTAAGAATGATCTGGATTCGCAACGGCCTGGGTATCGAAAAAAAATTAAGCAACGACCAAACAAGTGACATTATAAAAACCGCGTTCCTTCCGAAGTTCAAACAAAATAATTTTTATGAAGGAACCAAGCAGGGCATCATTGCATTGAGCAATAAAGCAAAATAAAAATTGATTTTCAAATGAAGGAAGATCCAAATAAAAAAATTAAGAACCGTACCATGCCGGATTGTACCATTTTGCCGGTTTTGGGTTATACCAATGTCGCGGAAGCAATCGAATGGCTTTGCAGCAGATTTGGTTTTAAAGAGCGTTGGCGCGTTGGTGATCATCGTGCGCAATTAGCAATTGGAAATGGCGCTATCGTAGTAACAGAGCAGCAAAATAACAATCGCGGAAGCGTATTGATGTGCGTGGACAATGCAGATGCACATTATAAAAATGCAGTAAAACAGGGCGCACGTATTTTAAGCGAGCCGCAGAATTTTCCTTTCGGAGAACGGCAATACACGGCAGAAGATCCTGGCGGCCATCACTGGACATTTTCCCAATCGATAAAGGATGTGGCGCCGGAAGAGTGGGGCGGCGTGACAGCAAAACAGGAATAATATAAAATGATCAAAAACAAATCCTTGTTTCTTGTTTTACTATTGTTGGTTGTAAACAATCTTGCAGCACAAACAAGCGATTCGCTCAGATCAACACCGGCTGCGGATAAAAAAATTGCGGATGCTATTTTTCAATCCGATTCCATGAACATTACCGTTCGCGTTCGCGGCTGTTTTACAGGATATACCACAACGCTCTGTATCTACAGATCAGGAAAAAACATACAGCTGGATTATACAAAAGGAAATGCGGCAGACAACCGGCACATGATTATCTCAAAAAGACAACTGTACCGGATCAGGCAGCTTTTTTACAAAGGAATTGACCTGCCAAAAGACCGGGCAATGTGTACCACCAAAAGTACATTTGTAGCAACGGCAAAGGGAAAAACAGTTCGCTTCATAGATGGCCGCTGTAGCGATACGGACGACCTCGCAGAGCAACTGGATAAAATATTGAATGTGTCTCCGGAAGAATAAAAGCAGGATAAAAATCACAAATAAAAACTCCCAAACAAATAAGTGTTTGGGAGTTTTTTTCTAAATGTTGAATATGTTTTCTAATTAACTGATCCCGCAACATTGCGGGATTACAGTTTAAAATAATGGGGCTTGTTCTTCTTTATCACACACAGTACTCCCTTTTTTCTCTGCGCCTCCTTTGCGTTCTCTGCGGTTAAATACACGCAGCATCTACGCACAGCAAAACTTTAAACTTTTGAAATTAAACTTTGAACTTTTTTACAACGTTTCCTTCAGCCATTTATAAAATTCACGCTGCCATACCAATGCATCCTGATCTTTGAGCACCCAGTGATTTTCGGTTGGGAAATAAAGCAAACGGCTTTTGATCCCCTGTAATTGTGCCGCCTGGAATGCGCCCAATCCCTGTTCGATCGGCACACGGTAATCTTTTCCGCCCTGGATGATCATAATCGGTGTATCCCATTTTTTTACAAAATTTACAGGATTAAACTGGTTGTAGCTTTTTTGTGCCGCCACATTGGTTGCATCCCAATACGGGCCACCCAGATCCTGGTTCACAAAAAAGATCTCTTCCGTAGTTCCATACATGCTTCTCCAGTCGAAAATACCATCGTGTGCAATAAATGTTTTAAAGCGTTTTTCGTGGATCCCTGCTAAAAAATAAACAGAGTAGCCGCCGTAGCTGGCGCCAACACAACCCAAACGGGCTTTGTCCACATACGGTTCTTTGGAAAGCTCATCGATAGAGATCAAATAATCTTTCATATTTTGTCCGCCGTAATCGCGGCTGATCTGTTCGTTCCATTTTACACCATGTCCCGGCATCCCTCTGCGGTTAGGCGCTACAATAATGTATCCATTGGCTGCCATCAATTGGAAATTCCAGCGGAACGAATAAAATTGCGTTAAGGGAGATTGAGGCCCGCCCTGGCAATACAATAATGTCGGATATTTTTTAGCCGGATCAAAATTCGGAGGGTACACCACCCATACCAGCATTTGCTGGCCGTCCGTAGCCGTTACATACCGTTTTTCAATTTTACCCATAGTGATCGTGCTGTATAAAGCATCATTCACATGGCTCAATTGTTTGGTAACACCGCTTGTCAGATCGGCCGTGTAAATTTCCGCAGCATGGTTCATGTCCGTGCGTTCCACGATCATGGCATTGCCAACCTGCGCCACCATTGCATGAATATCAAAATCACCTTTAGTGATCTGTTTTACAGTCACAGGCGTTTTTCCGTTTGGATAATTCACTACAAATAATTGTACCGATCCATCGATCGCAGCAACAAAATAAAGGCTTTTGCCATCGTTGCTCCATCTGTAATCATCCACAGTTCCGTCCCAGTCTTTGGTAAGGTTAATTTTTGTAGCACCGTTCATCACGATGATGTCGTTTTTATCCGATTCATATCCATCCGTTTTCATGCTTAAAAAAGCAAGAATGCCGTTTACAGAAAACGACGGTTTGATATCGTATCCCATCATTCCTTCCGTAAGGTTGGCGGTTTTTTGCGTTTCCAGGTCAAACGAATAAATATCCGTGTTGGTGCTTTGTGCATATTCCTTCCCGGATTTCTTTTTGGTCACATACAAAACCTGTTTTCCGGTTGGGCTCCATACAAAATCTTCGTCGCCGCCAAATGGTTTTTGCGGACAATCAAACGGTTCGCCCGGCATAATGTCCATGCTGTCCACTATTTTTTTACCGCTCAGCGTATTAATGAACACGTGCCCGAAAGCGCCGTCTTCCCAGGTATCCCAGTGGCGGTAGCTCAGGTCGTCATAAATTTGCACATCCGATTTATTCAATTCAGGGTAAAAATCTTTCCCGTATACTTTATTCACTTTCACATCGTTGCTGCTGATGCTGTGTTTTCCGTCAGGCGAGATGCGGCTGTTCGGCACCAGGTCATCTGCATTATCCACCACAGTAGCAGTACCACCGGCAACCGGGATGCTGTATTGTTTGTTAGTGGATTTATTATCGGCCACACTGTACGTGCGCACATTGTAGATCACCGATTTCCCATCTTTTGTAACCCCCATTCCGCTAACTTTTCCGAGTTGCAACAGCATTTCCGGAGTCATTACCTGCTGTGCATTCATGGAGATGGTAAAGCCCAGCAGCGAAAGAATTGTAATTGTTTTTTTCATACTTTTTTGTATTAAATAATCTTCGTTTAGAGAGATAAAAAATTCGAAATTTTCAAAAAATTAATGAGTGGCAAATATAAGGAGAAAATCGAATGTTGGTTTTGCAGAAGCGGGAAAAAGAGGGTTTTAAAATGTTAAAAAATCAGATGAGAACGGCCAATCAAAATGGGCATATTCATACATGGGAGAAAAATCCCCATTTGTCGGTAAAATCTGATGGTACATTTTTTTTGCAGAGCAGTAGTATTATAAACTTAATCTAAAAAGCAACCATGAAAAAATTAAATGTATTTGCATTGATCTGTGTATTCAGCACTGCAAGTTTTACTGCAACATTTGCACAACAAGATTCAAAAGATGCAAAAAAAGAAGCGAAAAAAACCAATGATGAAAAAATGGATAATAAAAAAGATGATGCAGCGTATGTTGTAAATGCGTCCGACGATGGTATGTTTGAAGTTCAGGCGGCACAGCTTGCAAAAACAAATGCATCATCAGAAAAAGTAAAAGAACTGGCAAACATGATGTCTGCCGATCATGCAAAAGCAAATGCAGAATTAAAAGCCGCTGCAGCTAAAAAAGGCATCACTGTGGCTGCAAAGCTGGGCGCTAACAATCAGAAAAAATTTGATAAGCTCACCAAATTAAAAGGTGCGGAATTTGATAAAGAATATACTGATATGATGGTAAGCGCTCACAAAGATGCGATCGATCTTTTTCAAAAAGAAGCTGATAACGGAACCGATGGCGAATTAAAAGCCTGGGCTGCAGGTAAAATTGCAACATTGAAACACCATTTAGAAATGGCACAAAGCACATACGATGCTGTAAAATAATTTTCCAACATTGTATATACAAAAAGAGCAGGATCAATTCCTGCTCTTTTTTATTTATAGATCTTTAAGATATTATGTTGTAATAAAATGTTGTTTTTTACGATATTCACGAATAATACTGTCATCCCGCAATGTTGCGGGATCCCGTAAATGTTAGTAGTATTTAATTAACCGATCCCGCAATCCGCCGCGGCGGACGGGATGACAGACCAGAAAAGTATTTCCATTTTCCATAGCAACATTATTCTACAACATAACCATCTTTAATAATACTCGTACACATATTTCCTGTAATAGGGTTTCTCTTCAGATGAAAGCAGCCCTGTTTCTTCGGTTTCCAACCCACGGGCATCATAAACCGATTTGTTCCAGGTGCTTGCTTTTTCCTGTTTCGGGTCAAATGTTTCCTGTTCAATGCAGTTATGATTGGCATCGTAGCGATAGGTAAAAACGTCGGTTATTTCGTTGTTCTCAAACCGTGTTTCTTTTACTAAGTTACCGGCATCATCATACGTGTATGTTTTATAAAAATAAAGTGTGCCGCCTGCCGAGTGCCGGGTCATTTTTGTGATTTGCTTTTTATCATTGTACTCAAAATAATCGGTAAAATAACTGTTGGTGTCCAGGTTTCCCATGTAAAACCATTTCTCGATCGCTTTATTGCCTGCATCATCGTATATATAAAGCCATTTGCCACCATCATGACTTTTTGATTTTTCGGTCATGCGGCCTTTTGCATCGTATTCGTAATAAAAATAGGTATGGAAGGGGCCAAAAATATCTGCGATCTCATCCGAAATTTCGCCGCGCTCGTTGTACACATATTCCTCATGAAACTTGCGTGGAATGTAGGAATCGGAAATAATTAAGGACCCGGCGGTATCATACGTATAACTAAAAAGCAATTTTCCGTTTCCTTTTTTTTCGCCATCCCTGTAGCGGTAATCGTATATTTTTAAAGATTTTATTTTATTGGCTTTGTATAGTTGACGGTGCGGGTTTTGGTCCTCTTGAGAAAATGCAGCGGAGGAAAAAAGCAGAAGAAAGAAAATAAAATTGCGGGAATTAAGCATGTGTTTTTATTTAAGATTATTAATTTTTCTCAATACTAAAACTAGCAATTAATAAATTTAAAATTTCCTCTGCATTTGCATTGAGCAAACCAAAATTGTCAAACATTTGCTTATTTTGGTAAATCATTTTTTATTACTTCGACAAACGCTTGTAAATCGTTAAAAATACTTGGAGGTAAATCAAAATTGCTGGTAGGCGTAAGCATTGCAGTCAATCTAAAAACATCGGCTTTGTGTTTTGCTATTTTTTTAGCATCATGTAATAAACTTATAATAAACTAATAAGGTTTATTTCTATTAATTTAGTTTACTATGTTGTTAGATAGTATTTTATGTGTTATTATTGTTTAAAATTAAAAATTCTATGGTAACAAAAACAATAATAAGTACAATAATCAACCAATTTTCTGACATTCCAATGGACACTTTTCAACCTCCAGGACATTTTTGAAAACGATAGATAATGAAATAAGGGAACTTCGTAATTAGAAACGAAAAACCCCAACCATCAGGTCAGGGTTCATGTTATGGAGAATACCGGATTCGAACCGGTCGCCTCTTCACTGCCAGCGAAGCGCTCTAGCCAAATGAGCTAATTCCCCTTGTATTAAGGTTCTGCAAAAACAGGAATGCAAATGTAACTAAATTACTTACAAATTCTGGATTTGGTGATTAAACATTTCCGTAACTTTAGTGTTATTAATAAACTATGATAGGCTTTCGATTTTCAAACTATAATAAACCCAAGCAAACTCCATTCGACAGGCTTTTTGAGATCTTCAAACAGCTGATCACATATACCAGCGGTGATTTTGATGAAGCCATCAGCTGGCTTACGGAGCTGGACAAGGAATACAAACTTACCGAACCCGATTACGGCATCGGCGATTTTATCCAGGAATTAAAGGACCGCGGCTATATTCGTGAGGAAGATCCTGGTGCGGGTGGTACGGTGATCACCGCCAAAACCGAGCAGGCGATCCGCCAGCAGGCGCTCGAGAAAATTTTCGGGAAATTAAAAAAAGGCAAATCGGGCAACCACGCTACCAAATACACCGGCAATGGCGATGAGATGAGCAGCGATGCGCGCCCGTTCCAGTTTGGCGATTCTCTGGAACAAATCTCCATGCTCGAATCCATGAAAAATGCGCAGGTAAATAACGGGATCAACGATTTCCGGATCACCGAAAACGACCTGGAAGTTTCGGAAAAGGAACACAAAACGCAAACCAGCACGGTGCTCATGATCGATATTTCGCATTCCATGATCCTGTATGGTGAAGACCGCATCACTCCTGCGAAAAATGTAGCGATGGCACTGGCGGAACTTATTAAACGCAAGTATCCGAAAGATACGCTCGATATTATTGTATTCGGTGATGATGCCTGGCAGATCGAGACCAAAGATTTGCCGTATTTGCAGGTGGGGCCGTATCATACCAATACTGTTGCGGGTTTGGAGCTGGCAATGGATTTACTGCGCCGCCGCAAAAATGCCAACAAACAAATTTTTATGATCACCGACGGCAAGCCTACTTGTTTGAAAGAACATGGAAAATATTACAAGAACAGCTTTGGGCTGGATCAAAAAATAATGAACAAATGCCTGACGCTGGCACAAAGCTGCAGGCGCCTGAAAATTCCGATCACCACATTTATGGTGGCCAGTGATCCGTATTTACAGGAATTTGTACACGACTTTACAGAAGCAAATAACGGCAAAGCTTTTTACACATCGTTGCAAGGCCTTGGCGAATTTATTTTTGAAGATTTTGAGAGGAATAAAAAAAGAAATTTTAGGTAGCCTGGCGCCTACGTGGGATGACAATCAAATTTATTACTAACACATCATATTTTAATCATAAAACGCCACAGGCGATCTTTTTTATTTTAAAAATCATAAAAATCTGCGTTCCGCGAAGCCACAACACGAACCGAACCCAATATGAAATCCAATTAACACACGGTAAACATGCTTTCATAAAATAATAACAAACGAAAAATTAAACGCAATCAAATCCTAAAAAATCATAAGCGGTTAGCGATCTTTTTTTATCATAACAATCCTAAAAGATCAGCGTTCCAATTAACACACAGCAAATATTCATGAGATCCCGGGTCAGGCCCGGGATGACAGCTCCGGAAGGAGAGCGATCACAATTTAAATGATTAATAAATTTAAAAGATTAGCAAATTAACACACAGCAAACATTCATGAGATCCCGGGTCAGGCCCGGGATGACAGCTCCGGAAGGAGAGCGATCACAATTTAAATAATTAATAAATTTAAAAGATTAGCAAATTAACACACAACAAACATTCATGAGATCCTGAGTCAGGCCCGGGATGACAGCTCCGAAAAGAGAGCGATAACAATTTTTAAAAATTAAAATTTACAACACACAAACACAACGTATGCAAAAAATAAAAACACTCGGCGAATTAAAAAAATCAGGTTACATCAACAAATCCATTAAAGACGAATTGCGTGATAACCTGATCACGAAGATCAAAAAAAAGGAAAATGTATTCAAAGGAATTGTAGGATATGAAGACACGGTAATCCCGGAGATCGAACGTGCGATACTCTCCCGCCACAACATGAATTTACTGGGTTTACGCGGACAGGCAAAAACGCGGATCGCGAGGCAGATCATCGAATTGCTGGATGAATACATGCCGGTGATCGAAGGCAGTGAATTAAACGACGATCCCTTGAACCCGATCTCGGATTTCGGAAAAAAATTAGTTGCAGAGCAAGGCGATAAATTACCAATTGTTTGGGTGCACCGTTCGGAGCGTTATGTAGAAAAACTGGCAACTCCCGATGTTTCCATTGCCGATTTAATTGGTGATGTAGACCCGATCAAAGCCGCCAACCTGCGTTTGAGCTATGCCGATGAGCGAGTGATCCATTACGGAATTATTCCGCGCAGCAACCGCTGCATCTTTGTGATCAACGAATTACCCGATCTCCAGGCGCGTATCCAGGTAGCGCTGTTCAATATTTTACAGGAAGGCGATATCCAGATCCGCGGTTTTAAATTGCGAATCCCACTGGATATTCAATTTATATTTACCGCCAATCCCGAAGATTATACCAATCGCGGAAGCATTGTAACACCGCTGAAAGACCGGATCGGTAGCCAGATCCTGACACATTACCCGAAAAGCATTGAGCTGTCGAAACAAATTACCGCACAGGAAGCACGTTTGAATGATACGCAAAAACAAGCGGTGGAAGTAGGCGACCTTGTTGCCACGATCATTGAGCGTATTGCATTTGAAGCACGCGAAAGCGAATTTGTGGATTCGAAAAGCGGCGTGTCGGCACGTTTAACAATTTCTGCGTATGAAAATTTAGTAAGCACTGCCGAGCGCCGGATGCTGCTGAATGGTGAAGAGAAAACGATTGCACGCATCAGCGATCTGATCGGTGTGATCCCGGCAGTGAACGGAAAAATAGAATTGGTGTATGAAGGCGAGCAGGAAGGCGCCGGAATTGTAGCACAAAATTTATTAGGAAAAGCCATCCGCAACGAATTTTTAGAACACTTTCCGGATCCTTCCAAATTAAAAAAGAAAAAAGAACCAAGCCCGTATCAGTCTATTGTCAACTGGTTTGGCGATGGCAACATTGTGGATTTACTTTTACTCGAAAACGAAAAAGCCTATAAAAAAGGATTGGAAGCCATCCCCGGTTTAAGCGATGTAGTAGAAATGCATTTGCCAAAACTCAGCAAAACCGATAAATTAGTGATGATGGAATTTGTGTTGTTTGCGTTGGCAGAACATTCACTCATCGGTAAAAATAGCCTGGAACGCGGCGTCCGGTTCAAGGATATTTTAGGTTCGATGTTTTCGGAGAAAGATTTTTTTAACGAAGGCAATTAGGTACGGATAACGAATCAATACGAATGTACGAATCTGTGTATTTGCTGTGTGTGAAATGTTTATTTGGATGTGATCTTCTTCCGAAGCTGTCATCCCGGGCCTGACCCGGGATCTCATAAATGTTTGCTGCGCGTAAATGGAAATAAAAAACACGCAGCATGAGTTTCAAAAAAATCAGCTCCGTGCAACTCTTTTTCCTCCGTGCCCTCTGTGTTAAATTCCCGGTTCAATATACTACTTATGGTGTATTGTGTATCTTTACACCGGTTTGTATCTTTACATGCCAATTTCGTTATATCAATAAATTAATGTATGTCAGATAGAATAAATTCAAGCAAAGCGCCGGAGCCGGTAGGAGCCTATCCGCATGCACGCCGGGTAGGTAATTTACTTTTTCTTTCCGGAGTGGGTCCGCGTGAACGCGGCACAAAAAAAATTCCCGGAGTAGAGTTGGATGATCAGGGAAACATTGTTTCCTACGACATTGAAACGCAATGCAAAAGCGTGTTTCAGAATATTAAATACATTTTGGAAGATGCCGGGAGCAGCTGGGACAACATTGTGGATGTACAGGTTTTTCTTACCAATATGAAAGATGATTTCACGATCTACAACCGTGTGTACGCAGAGTGGTTCAAAGATAACCAGCCTTGCCGCACCACCATCGAGATCAATTGTTTGCCTACTCCCATTGCCATCGAATTAAAAGTAATTGCAACCATTTAATAATTAACAAAATCAATTTTACCTAAAACCAAAACACATGAAAAAACCGCTACTCAGTTTACTTTCAGCAACATTTTTACTGGCCACTGCCGTTTCGGTAGCGCAGCCTACGCTGACCGCTACAGGAATGAATCCTGTAATCGGAAACACGTTTACGCTTAACACCAGCTCCACTTATTTTGCACCGGGATCTGCAGGAGCAAACCAAACCTGGAATTTTGCAACTAACACAGGCCCTGCAGGAACTGCAGCCCCTTACGTTACGGTATCATCCACACCAAACGGATCCAGTTTCCCAAATGCCAATGTTGCAGTTAACAATGGCGGAGGAATTTACTCTTACCAAAAAACATCTTCCACAGCATTCCAGAATTACGGAAACGTATCCTCCGGAGGCGTGATCATGTCGTTTTCCAATCCGGAAGATTTTTTACGTTTCCCGTTTACGTATAACAATACGTATTCCGATCCATGGGCAGTAAATTTTGTAAATGGCGGCTACACATTTTACCGCACGGGGCACACTGTTGTTACTGCAGATGCTTATGGTACATTAATTACCCCAGCCGGAACATTTACAAATGTTACACGCATTCACTTTCATCAGATCTACCAGGATTCCGCTTATGTTGGCATTCCTTACGTGATCACTTACGACAATGATGAATACTTGTGGTACAAAGATGGTACTCACAGCTCATTGGCAGCAACCTTTACGTTTACTAACTCCTTAAGCGCAACGCCTTCACAAAGCAGCTTTTATTTAAGCGCAGGTATAGCAGGTGTAAACGATATCGATCAGTCGTTAAGTGCATATAACGTGTACCCAAACCCAGCTGTAAATAACATTACACTTGGTTTTACCCTTACGGAGAACAAAACGGTGGAAACAACCATTTACAATGCAATTGGCCAACAAGTACAAACTGGTTCAACCGTAGATGCAATTCAGGGTGAAAACACGCTTACACTGGATGTTTCCACATTACCGGAAGGCATTTATTTCGCACAAATTATGGTAGAAGGCAACCTTGCCGGAACCAAACGTTTTGTAGTAACAAGATAGATTATTGTCGAAGGATAAAACAAAAAACGCCGCGCTCCGAAAGGAACGCGGCGTTTTTTTTGAACAGATGCTGGATGATTGGATGTTAGATCTTGGACTGTGTGTGCCGCATCCCGGCAATACCAGCGATAAAATCCGTTTTTTCCGCCCAATCCGCGTTCTATTAACACACAGTACGCACCCGGATTCGTAGTTTCCTGCCCGAATTGTTCAGGCGGGCGTTCCTGTTCGTTATCCGTACTCCACTAGGTTTTTACACATAAAACCACTATCTTTGCACTCCTTTTTTAATCAAGAATAAGGTTCGTTTTATGAGTAAGAATTACAAGACATACACAGGACTTAATCTTTCGCAAACCGCAAAAGACATACAAAAATCCTGGGAGGAAAATAACACCTTCGAAAAATCCATCACATCCCGTGAAGGAAAACCACCCTTTGTTTTTTATGAAGGACCGCCAAGTGCCAATGGTTTACCGGGCATCCACCACGTAATGGCGCGTTCCATCAAAGATATTTTTTGCCGTTACAAAACACAAAAAGGTTTCCAGGTAAAACGCAAAGCCGGTTGGGATACACACGGATTACCGGTAGAATTGGGCGTGGAGAAAGCATTGGGCATTACCAAAGAAGACATCGGAATAAAAATTACCGTAGAACAATACAACCTCGAATGCCGCAAAGATGTAATGAAATACACCGATGTGTGGGCCGATGTAACTGCAAAAATGGGCTACTGGGTGGATATGGATCATCCGTACATCACGTATGATAACCGCTACATCGAATCCGTTTGGTGGCTGCTCAATAATCTATATTCCAAAGGTTCCATCTACAAAGGATTTACCATTCAGCCGTATTCACCTGCAGCCGGAACCGGCCTTTCCACGCATGAGCTGAACCAGCCCGGCTGTTACCGCGATGTAAAAGATCGTACAGCGGTTGCGATGTTTAAGATTAATGATCCGTACAAGTTTAAAGATGGGATTGTTTATTTTTTAGCATGGACAACCACGCCATGGACATTGCCTTCTAACACGGCACTAGCAGTTGGAAAAAATATTGATTACGTAATGGTGAAAACCTTCAATCCTTATCCTGCAGCAGGAAAGGAAATGGAGATGATCTTTGTGATCCTTGCAAAAGAATTACTAGGAAAATATTTTCCTGAAAAAAATGCAGAACTAAAATTTGAAGAGTATAATTCAGGAGATAAAGCTATTCCTTTCCGAATTGCTGCTGAATTCAAAGGCGCCGATCTTGAAGGAATTAAATACGAACAGCTTCTTGATTTTGCATTGCCTTACGAAAACGCAGAAAATGCATTCCGCGTGATCCTCGGTGATTTTGTGACAACATCCGACGGTACCGGCATTGTACACATTGCACCTACATTTGGCGCGGACGATTTTAACGCTGCAAAAGCAGCAAAACCGGCTGTTCCGCCAATGCTCGTATTGAATGAAAACGGCAAACCCGTTCCATTGGTGGATCTGCGCGGCCGTTTCCTGGACGTGATCAAAGACGGCACTTTCCTGTACGGAGATGAATACGTAAAAGAAGATTATTTAACCAACGAAGAAAAAGAAACCGAGCTGGCAATCCAGAAAGACAAGCTGAAAAAAGCCAACGGTGGCCCGATCGAGGATACAGGTAAATTAAAATATTTAAGCGTGGACGAACGCATTGTTTTAAAACTGGAAGGCGAAGGAAAGCTTTTCAAAAAAGAACAGTACGTCCACAGCTACCCGCATTGCTGGCGTACAGACAAGCCGGTATTGTATTACCCGCTGGATTCCTGGTTCATCAAAACCACGGATTACAAAGATCGTTTGATCGAACTGAACAAAACCATTAACTGGAAGCCGGAATCTACCGGTACCGGGCGTTTTGGCAACTGGCTGGAAAATCTGAACGACTGGAATTTATCACGTTCCCGCTTTTGGGGGATCCCAATTCCGATCTGGACCAGCGAGGATAAAACCGAGCAGATCTGCATCGCTTCCGCAGAGATCTTGAAATCCGAAATTGATAATGCGGTTGCAAAAAACGTGATGCAAACCAATCCGCTTGGCAATTTTACGCCCGGCGATAACAGCACCGAAAATTACAACACTTTTGATCTGCACAAACCTTACGCAGATGCGATCGTGCTGGAACGCAACGGAAAAAAATTATTCCGTGAACCGGATTTAATTGACGTTTGGTTTGATTCCGGCGCAATGCCTTACGCACAGCTGCATTACCCGTTTGAAAACAAAGAATTGATTGACGATCATAAATATTTCCCTGCCGATTTTATTGCGGAAGGAGTGGATCAAACACGTGGCTGGTTCTTTACCTTGCACGCTATTGCGACGATGTGCTTCGATTCCGTTGCATTTAAAAATGTAGTGAGCAACGGTTTGGTGCTCGATAAAAACGGGCAGAAAATGAGCAAGCGCCTTGGCAATGCCGTGGATCCGTTTGGTACCATTGAAAAATACGGTCCGGATGCAACGCGCTGGTACATGATCACCAATGCTGCGCCATGGGACAATTTAAAATTTGATATTGAAGGAATTGCCGAGGTGCAGCGTAAGTTTTTCGGAACGCTTCACAATACGTATTCGTTTTTTGCGCTCTATGCAAATGTTGATGGCTTCAATTATACCGAAGCCGAAGTGCCGATGCTGGATCGCCCGGAGATCGACCGCTGGATCATTTCGGAGCTGAACACACTGATCAAAAAAGTGGATGATGCTTACAATGATTACGAACCGCATCGCGCCGGACGCTTAATTGAAGATTTTGTGGACGAGCACCTGAGCAACTGGTACGTACGCTTGTGCCGCCGCCGTTTTTGGAAAGGCGAGTATTCGCAGGATAAGATCGCGGCGTATCAAACGCTGTATCGCTGCCTCGAAGTGATCGCGCAGCTTTCAGCACCGATCGCACCGTTTTTTATGGACCGCCTGTATTGCGATTTAAATGCCGTAACCGGCCGCGATAAAGCCGAATCCATCCATTTGAGCAACTTCCCGGTATCGGATACATTCCTGATCGACAAAAGTCTGGAAGAACGTATGGAACTGGCGCAGAAGATCTCGTCGATGGTATTGTCCATCCGCAAAAAAGAGAACATCCGTGTTCGCCAGCCGCTCAATCATATTCAGATCCCGGTGCTTGATGATTCTTATAAATCGAAGATAGAAGCGGTGAAAGAGTTGATTTTGTCGGAAGTGAATGTGAAAAATCTGGATCTCGTGGATGAGTCGCATACGCAAATCGTCAAGAATTTGAAACTTAATTTCAAAACCCTCGGTAAAAAGTGCGGTAAAAATATGAAGGCGGTTCAAACTTTCGCGAATGAAAATACCCAGGCGATCATTTCCGGGATCGAAAAAACAGGAAAATATGAAATGAAGATCGATGCCGATACCGTAGTGCTGGAAACAGAAGATGTAGAGATCATACCCGTGGATATCCCGGGATGGAAAGTCGCAAATTCGGGTCAACTCACTGTAGCATTGGATGTTACAATAACTCCGGAATTAAAAGAAGAAGGTTTGGCACGTGAGCTCGTCAACCGCATTCAAAATCTCCGGAAGGACAGTAATATGGAGCTAACCGACCGCATTGAGGTGAAGATTCAGAGAAATTCTGCTATAAATTCCGCCATCAATAATAATTTGGACTATATTTGCGCCGAAATATTGGCTTCGTCCCTAGAACTTGTTGATAATGTGGAAGCTATGAGTGCTTCAGAGGTTGAATTAGATGAAGAAATAAAAACATTAATCAAGATTACTAAACTAAAAAACACCAATTAACAATGGCTAAAAAAGTGCAAAAAGGCAAACCGGCAAAGAAAGCTGCTAAACCTGTAAAAAAAGCGGCAGCGAAACCCGCAAAAAAAGTAGCACCTAAAAAAGCGCCCGCCAAGGCGGGAAAAAAAGTTGCTCCTAAAAAAACGACCAAACCAGTAAAAAAGGTAGCAGCCAAAAAACCTGTTAAGAAAGTGATCGCTAAAAAAGCAGCACCTAAAAAAGTTGTTGCTAAAAAAGTAGTGAAGAAAGTAGTCGCTAAAAAAGCAGCAAAACCAGTGAAAAAGATTGTAACGAAAGTGGTGAAAAAAGCAGCAAAAGCAGCAAAACCAACGAAAAAAGCAGTAGCAAAACCGGTAGCAAAAAAAGCAGCTCCGGCTAAAAAAGTAACAGCAAAACCAGTAGCGAAAAAAGTAGTAGCACCAGCAAAACCAGCAGTTAAACCTGTTGCAAAAGCACCTGCAAAACCGGAAGTGAAAAAACCGGTAGCAGTAGTAACGCCTCCACCGGCAGCAAAAAAACCGGAATTTAAAAAACCGGCTCCTGCTCCTAAAAAGAGAGAACGCGATATGGATCTGGATGATGACGGAAGAGGTGGAAGAGATGAAGCGCCAATGGTAGTTGAATACAAAACGCCTTCTATCCGTAAACCAATGGGCCCTGCGCCAAAACCGTTTATCAATACGGATACACGCACCCGTTATTCCGACAGCGAATTGAAAGAATTCAAGGAGTTGATCCTGAAAAAATTAGCGGAAGCACAAAAAGATTATGAATTGTTGAAAAGCACGCTTTCCCACAAAGATGATCATGGAACAGATGATACTTCTCCAACCTTCAAATTACTGGAAGATGGATCTGACGTATTATCAAAAGAGGAAACAGCACATTTAGCTTCCCGCCAGGAGAAATTTATCCAGAATCTGCAAAATGCACTGATCCGTATCGAAAACAAAACATACGGGATCTGCCGCGCAACAGGCAAGCTGATCTCTAAAGAACGTTTGAGAAGCGTACCTCACGCTACATTGGCGATCGAAGCAAAATTAGAGCAAAACGCATAATTGAAGTTTGCCTGCACATCGCTGCAGCGAATAAAATAATGTACAATTTTTACAAAGAAAGGTTACCATGTGTAACCTTTCTTTATTTTTGTACCCGGTTAAAAAATTAACGGTAATTTTTGCCGGTCATCCGGAATTACCATAAACATACAAGCTCTTGAAAAAGCCAATCCTCATTGTTTTCCTTGTCCTGCTGGTTGATCAGCTGATAAAAATTTATGTAAAAACGCATTTTTTCCTGGGTGACGAATTTCATGTTGCCGGGAACTGGTTCATCATTCATTTTACCGAAAACAATGGAATGGCTTATGGAATGGAGTTTGGCGGACAGTTTGGCAAATTGTTCCTGAGCAGTTTCCGCATCATTGCAGTAGGAGGGATCGGTTATTACCTGTGGCGATTGACCAAACAAAACGAAGATAAATTATACATTGCCTGTATTGCGCTGATCTTTGCCGGTGCTGTTGGAAACATTATCGATAGTGCTTTTTACGGAATGGTATTCAGCGATAGCAGCTATGATGTTGCGAAATTTATGCCTGCCGAAGGCGGTTATTCCAGCTTTTTGCATGGTAAAGTGGTAGATATGTTCTATTTCCCGGTAATGGAAGGGCATTTTCCTTCGTGGTTCCCATTCTGGGGATCAGAAGAATTTGTGTTTTTCCGTCCCGTATTCAACTTTGCGGATGCATCCATCAGTGTGGGAGTAGCCATGATCATCCTGTATCAGCGCCGTTTTTTCGGAAAGAAAAAAATAACAAATGACACTGTTATAAATGATGCACCTGCGGCAGAAACACCAGTGCAAACCATCCCCGAAAGCAACTGATTTTACCACTAAGGCACGTAGGCCACTAAGGTAAAGGAAGAAAAGACAAAACAATTTCGCGCGCTTTGCCCGAAGGACTCTTTATAGAGCGAGAAATAAAAGCACACAGCAATTAAGTTAAGCCTTATGTTTTCTTTTGTTCCTTTTGTGGTTCAAAAAACCACACAGCAATAGAGAGTTTGAATAAACACACAGTCTCTCACACAACGCCTTTTGTATTCTTTTGTTTCTTTTGTGGTTCAAAAAACACGTAGCATACACGCAACTCTGCGTTCTCTGCGAGAAACATCTCCCAACAATTAAGTTAAGCCTTATGTTTTCTTATGTTCCTTATGTGGTTCAAAAAACACGTAGCATACACGCAACTCTGCGTTCTCTGCGAGAAACAACCCCAGCAATTAAGTTAAGCCTTATGTGTTCTCATGTTCCTTATGTGGTTCAAAAGTACACAGCAAATAAGCCTTAGTGACCTTAGTGCCTTAGTGGTGAAAAAAATCACACCAGTTTTTCCGCTATCAGATACTCCGCGATCTGCACCGCATTGGTCGCAGCGCCTTTCCGTAAATTATCCGACACGATCCACATGTTCAATGTTTTCGGCTGTGTCTCGTCCCTGCGTAATCGTCCCACAAACACATCATCCTTATCATGTGCATGCATCGGCATTGGGTATTTTAAATTTTTCACATCGTCTACAACCGTTACACCCGGCTCATTTTCAAGGATTGCCCGAATATCGTTCAGTTCAAATTCATGTTCAAACTCCACATTCACACTCTCGCTATGTCCGCCCATTACCGGGATCCGTACAGTGGTAGCCGTTACGCGGATACTGTCATCGCCCATGATCTTCCTGGTTTCGTTCACCATTTTCATCTCCTCCTTTGTGTAGCCATTGTCGGTAAACACATCGATCTGCGGGATCGCATTCATATCGATCGGGTAGGCGTATGCCATCTCGCCTTTAACGCCGTTGCGTTCGTTCATCAACTGGTCCACGGCTTTTACGCCGGTGCCGGTAACCGATTGATAGGTAGAAACCACGATGCGTTTCACTTTGTATTTTTTATGCAGCGGGTTTAATGCCACCACCATCTGGATCGTAGAGCAATTTGGATTGGCAATGATCTTATCGGCCGCAGTCAGCGTATTGGCATTGATCTCCGGCACCACCAGTTTTTTTGTAACATCCATGCGCCATGCCGATGAATTATCGATCACCGTAATTCCCGCTTCCGCGAATTTAGGCGCCCATTCCAGCGACGTACCACCACCGGCCGAAAACAAAGCAAGAGCAGGTTTTCTGTCAATAGCGGTTTGCATGCTTACCACGTTATATTTTTTGCCTTTGTAAACAATTTCTTTCCCCACCGATTTTTCGGAAGCAACCGGGATCAGTTCCGTTACCGGGAAATTACGTTCTTCCAGGATCTGCATCATTTTTGTACCCACCAATCCGGTGGCACCGACTACTGCTACTTTCATAAAAATTTATTTTTAAATCATCCGTACAAAAAAGCCTCTCCGGTATGGAAAGGCTTTTTTGTAATTTCTATAGTAATCAATAAAAAGTACTAGCAACCTTCTCCGTTATGGAAACGTTTCTTACCGCATTTTTTATGTTGATCCATGATCATTGTGCTGCAAAGCTAATTTGTTTTTTGTGAATGGCAAAAGAATTTCCCGCAGAAAATTTTCCCGCAGAGGCGCAGAGCTCCCTATAGCTGTGTTTTTTTGAACCACAAAAGGCACAAAAGAACACATAAGGCATAGTGTGTTATACCGGATATATATATTGGGGCGGGACTTTGCGAACTTTGCGCCTTCTTCGCGCTCTTTGCGGTTAAACACGCACAGCAAACCATTGAACATATTTACTATATTTACAACAGCAAAACACAAAACATGCGTCTATTTTTACTTGCATTTATATTTATTTCATCGGTAGTTTCCGCACAGGTAACAGATAATTTCAGTGATGGGGATTTTACAGCTGCGCCAGCCTGGAGCGGCGATGGAACCGAATTTGTTGTCAATGCTACTCAGCAGCTGCAGCTGAACAATACCGTTGCAGGCGCTTCCTATTTGTCTACCGCAAGCCCCACATCTTCCCTTAACAATATTGAATGGCATTTTTACATTAAACAAAGCTTTGCACCTTCCGGCAGTAATTACGGCCGCGTGTATTTAGCATCCGACCAGGCCAATTTAGAAGCATCGCTGAACGGTTATTATTTGCAATTCGGGGAAGCCGGAAGTTTGGATGCGGTGGAATTATTTCGCCAGACCGGAACAACCTCTACATCTGTTTGTCGCGGTACCAGCGCACAAATTGCAGCATCCTTTGCCATCGGCATCCGGGTAACGCGTAATGCAACCGGCGCCTGGAGCCTGTATGTAGATCCTGCAGGCGGAACAGCTTACGCGCTGGAAGCAACAGGAACAGATGCAACATATACCACCACCAGTTTTTTCGGAGTAGCCGCAGTGTACACACTCAGCAACGCCACCAAATTTTACTTCGATGATTTTTATAACGGTGCATTGGTTGTGGACACCACGCCACCGGTAATTGTTTCTTCTACCGTGATCAGCAGCACGCAGCTGGATGTACTGTTCAACGAAACAGTTGATCTTACCACGTCGCAAACGCTTAGCAATTACAGTGCAAACAATAGTTTGGGAAATCCTTCCGCCGCTGTGCGCGATGCCGGTAATTTAAGCCTTGTGCATTTAACATTCGCTATTGCATTTACCGATGGATTGCTCAACACGCTTACCGTTACCAACGTGCAGGATGCAAGCGCAAATGCCATCACCACCGCTACCAGCAACTTTACTTATTTTGCGCCGGTTACAGCCGCTTACAAAAACATCATCATCAACGAGATCTTTGCAGATCCCACACCGCAGGTCACTTTACCATTGTTCGAATTTACCGAAATTTATAACCGCGGTACCAGTGCATTTGACCTCAACGGCTGGAAATTTTCCGACGGTTCTTCCACTGCTACTTTAAGCAGCTACAATTTATTACCGGGACATTATTTAATTCTTTGTCCTTCCGCAGATACCGCTTCATTCAGTCCGTACGGGCCGGTAATGGGCCTGGGGAGTTTTCCATCACTAAACAATACCGGTGATCATGTATACCTGATCGATAATTTACTTACACTCATCGATTCCGTAAATTATTCGGATGCCTGGTACCAGGATGTGGTAAAAAAAGACGGCGGCTGGACGCTTGAATTGATCAACCCGAATGCACCGATTGGCTGCCCTGCTTCCAACAATTGGATCGCTTCTATCAATGCGGCAGGCGGAACACCGGGAACCCAAAACAGTGTTTATTCAACAGCGTTAGACGTTACAGCACCCACTATTTTAGGTGTAAGTGTTACCGACGCAACACACATTACCCTTTGTTATAGCGAGGCGGTAGATGTGGCACAGATCGGCAATGTGAGCAATTACAACATTGATAACAGCATCGGGACACCGCTATCGGCAAGCCCCAACAGCACATTTACCTGTGTGGATCTAACGCTGGGAACGGCGCTTACATCCACATCCGTTTATACACTAACGGTAAGCAACATGGCCGATTGCTCCGGCAACGCGCTTACACCAGCAACCGCCACGTTTAATTATTATGTAGTGCGTCCGTTTGATGTGGTCATCAACGAGATCATGGCCGATCCTGATCCGGTGGTAGCAACGCTTCCGGATTATGAGTATGTTGAATTGTATAATAAAACCGCTTCCACCATCAACCTTGGCGGATGGCAATATACTGCCGGAACGACAACGAAAGTATTGCCTTCCATTGTTTTACCGGCGCATGGTTTTGTAACGCTTACCTCCACAACCGCCGCACCATTGTTTGCTGCAAGCGCCAATGCAGTGGGTATTGTAAGTTTTCCGGGCTTGACCAATACCGGTGAAGCATTAATTTTAAGAAACCCGCAGGGAACGGTGATCTCCAATGTTTCCTACACGGATAGCTGGTACCGGGATGCTGCAAAAAAAGACGGCGGTTACAGCCTGGAACAGATCGATCCGGCAAACCCTTGCGCTGGCAGCAGCAACTGGCGTGCTTCCAACAATGTGACCGGCGGAACTCCCGGCTTGCAAAATTCCATTTACGCTTCCAATGCCGATCATTCGGCGCCGCGTGTGTCGCGCGTTAGCATCATCACAGCAGATACGATCCAGGTGTATTTTAACGAGCCGCTCGACAGTGCTAGCATGCTAAGCCCTGCGATCTACAGTATTGATAACAGCATTGGCACGCCAACGCAGGTAGTACCGGTGGGTCCCGATTTTATGAGCGTGCGTTTGGCACTGGCAAACCCTCTGCAAACAGCAATAATTTATACGATCACAGTGAACAATGCGATTACCGATTGTGTTGGGAACCCAATTGGTACTGCAAACACAGCACGTTTCGCCATTCCGGTTCCGGCTGCAGCAAATGATATTGTGATCAACGAGATTTTAGCGGATCCGAATACCGGCGGTGTTGATTTTGTGGAGATCTATAACCGCTCCTCCAAAGTGATCGATCTGAGAACCATTCAATTGTCGGAATACGACACGGTTGTAGGCGTGCCAATCAATCCGAATACCATCAGCGCAAGCAGCTACCTGATTTTTCCCGGTGATTACCTGGTATTGAGTGAGAACGGGAATGCAGTGAAAAGCCAGTACAATACGCTAAACCCCGAGGCATTCCTGGATCTGGATAATATCCCGACGATGAATATTTCTGCCGGTACATTGTGTTTGAATGTTGGTTTTACCGTGATCGATCATTTTACATATTATGAAGACATGCAGTTTCCGTTGCTCAATGTAACAAAAGGCGTTACGTTGGAGCGTGTTGATTTTAACCGTCCTACGCAAGACCGCAGCAACTGGCATTCCGCTTCGCAGGCCGTTGGTTTCGGTACACCGGGATATAAAAATTCGCAATACAACGATGCAGGTACAACGGATAATGCCATTGAAATTACACCGGAAATTTTCTCACCGGATGAAGACGGATACAATGACATTGTGAATATTAAATATCATTTTGATACACCCAATTTTATTGCCAACGTGACCATCTACGACAGTGAAGGCCGCGAGGTAAAATTACTGGTGCGTAACCAATTGCTGGGTATCAACGGTGTATTCAGCTGGGATGGGATCAACGACGATCATGAAAAATCGCGGATCGGAATTTATATCATTTACTTTGAAGTATTTGACCTGGCGGGGAATGTGAAGCACTACAAAAAAACATGTGTGCTGGGAGGGAAGCTGTAGGAAATGTCTCGCAGGAAAAGGTGTCTCGCAGATGCGCGGAGAACGCTGAGCCAAATGCTTAAAGGTTTTCTCGCAAAGACGCAAAGCTCGCAAAGAAAAAAAATAAAATGCCCGGCTAATTTTAGCCGGGCATTTTTTATATACAATCGTTTCACCTTTCAGAAATACACACAGTGCTTTGCGGTCTTTGCGCCTTCTCCGCGCCTTTGCGGTTAAAATACACGCAGCATAAACACAGCAAACCAATGAACTAATAAACGAGTGAACCAATAAACTACTTCAACTTAATACACACATTCTTCGGCTCCGTAAAAAAGTGCAGCGCTTCAAATCCGCCTTCACGCCCAACACCTGAGCCTTTTACACCGCCGAACGGCGTCCGCAGATCGCGCAGCAGCCAGCAATTGATCCACACAATGCCCGCATGAATATTTGCCGCCATACGATGTGCACGTGTTAAATTTTCGGTCCATAAAATGGATGCCAGTCCATATTGCGTGCTGTTCGCATACAACAGCGCTTCTTCCTCTGTATCAAACGGCATAATAGTTACTACCGGCCCGAAGATCTCTTCCTGGTTGGTCCTGCAATCGTAAGCCAGTCCTTCAATTACAGTAGGTGCAATGTAATAGCCTTCTGCAAATTCGCCTTCCGGTTTTACCTGGTGGCCGCCGCATAATACGGTGCCGCCTTCCTGTTTTGCTAACTCAACGTATGATAATACCTTTTCCATGTGCGGTTTGGAAACCACGGCACCTAAGCGGCTTTCAGGATCGGCAGGATTTCCGACCTTCATTTTTTTAACACGGGCTACAAATTCGGTTTTGAATTTATCATAAATAGAGCGTTCCACAAAAATGCGTGATCCGCAAAGGCAGATCTGGCCTTGATTGGCAAAAGAAGAATTGAGCGTGGTTTTGATCATTTTTTCAAAATCACAATCAGCAAAAATAATGTTCGGATTTTTTCCACCCAGCTCCAGCGATAATTTCTTAAACATCGGAGCCGCTACTTTCGCGATCTCAGCGCCGGTTTTTGTTCCGCCTGTGAACGAGATCAATGGGATTTTCGGATGTGATGTGATCGCGCTGCCAACCTTGTGTCCGTATCCATGCACAATATTCAAAACACCTTTTGGCAATCCCGCTTCGATGCACAATTCGGAAAGCAAATAAGCAGTCATCGGCGTTATTTCCGATGGTTTTGCCACCACGCAATTGCCGGATGCAATGGCAGGAGCAATTTTCCAGCTGAATAAATACAAAGGTAAATTCCATGGCGAAATGCAGCCTGCAACGCCAACGGGGCTGCGCAATGTATAATTAATGGCCGAATCTTCCATCGAGTGGCTTTCGGAAGCATAATGCAAAATAGCCGTTCCGTAAAAATGAAAATTGCTGGCAGCACGCGGAATATCCACCATCCGCGCAAGCGATATGGGTTTTCCATTATCAACCGATTCGGCAATAGCAAAACGTTCCAGGTTTTTATCGATCAGCTCCGAAATTTTAAGCATGATGCGCGAGCGCTCGTCTTTTGGTGTAACGCTCCAGGATGGAAATGCTTTTAAAGCCGCTTGTGTGGCCAGTTCTACATCGCGCTCATCCGAATCGGGGATCAGCGAATATACTTTGCCAATAGCAGGATTGTAATTATCAATGTATGTATTTCCAACCGGTTCGATTAATTCGCCGTTGATGTAATTTTTTATTTTTTGCATAACTAGAACGCTTTTCTCGACTCCGCTCGAAAGGACAAGCGATGATCATTTTTTTCGTATTGTAAAAATACTAATTTATTATAAATAAATTTTAAGAGATTGCAGCATCATTAAAATACAATTTCAAAAAGAAAAATGTCATCCCGGGCCTGACCCGGGATCTCATAAATGCTTGTAGTATTTAATTAACAGATCCGGGGTCAGGCCCGGGATGACAGTAAAGGAAGTGGGGCTAACAAATAATCAGCATCTGCTCAGCATTAACAACAAACACAGCAATCTTTTTTTAATCTTAAACGGGTTTAAAAACAAGTAGCAAACACGGCTATCTTTTTTGATCATAACAATCTTAAGAGATCTGCGTTCCCATTTTATCACTACATTCATTTACGAGATCCCGCAACGAGTGCGGGATGACGTAAAAAAATAATATTTCTACTCTTTTACAAACAAAAAAGAGGCCCTTTTCAAAGCCTCTCTCCATTGTCGTTTTAAAAAAACAAGAACTATTCAACAACAATTTTTTCGGTAGTGGATTTTTTATCCTGGATGAGATTTAAAAAATAAGTTCCTTTGTTTTTCAAGGGAATTTCTTTTTTGTAATTACCGCCATCTTTCTGCGAATCATAAAACACCTGCTTTCCGTTTTCATCCAGGATGCTAATGTTTAAAGGCAGTTTGCTGCTCGATGCCACTTCAACTGTTGCCGTGGTGTTTTTCAACTGAATGCTGATGCTTAGTTTTTCTTTTTCCCTTTTTCCGGATGCATCATTCATTACAATTACGGGCGCTGATTTTTTTATGATCACTTTTTTGTCTTTCGCGTCACTTTTATCATCATCGTCTTTGTTGATGATGATCTTTGTTTGCGTACCGTCCTCACCCGTTGTCACGATCACATCATCGTCCTTACCGTCGCTCATGGTATACGCCATGGCTTCGGCGTTATCACTGCCATCCGTTTTAATAACGATTTTTTTCACGATCGTTTTTTGTTTGCCATCATCATTGATACTAATATCCAGATCCTTTTCCATCTGCTGCACATCCTTTTCACTGGTGGTGCTTTCGCTGATGGTTGTATCGCCATTGATGATGGTAATTGTTTTTACTTTGTTCTGTCCCTGTGCTATTCCCGCAAGTGCAACAACTGCAATTGCAACAGCGATTTGTTTTTTGTAGATAAAATTCATGTGTCCTCCTTTTTTAATAGATTAATTTTTGTATTATTAGAATTCCAATTTGCAAATTAGGATAGAACAAACATAGTTCAGCATTGGATGAAGCAGTGTTAATGCGCTGTTAATCCCTGTTAAAATATGTTAAGCATCCGGGTCCTACAACAGAATGGTTTAATTTTGCTTTGAAACATGAACAAGAACAACATCCGTATCATTACCATTGTAGCAAGTATTGCACTGATTGGATTAATTTCCATACAGGTATACTGGATCAATAATGGCATCAAGATAGGGAAAGAACGTTTTGATCAGAGCGTGAATGAAGCCCTCACAAAGGTGGTTGGCCGTATGGAGAAAAAAATGGCGGCAACCAAAATGACCAAAAAATTTAATTTCCGCAAGCAGGGAATGCGTTATTACTCCCCTAAAGATTCTGTAAAACCGGGCATTCAGCTCAACGATAAAAAATTATTTTCGCTTCCGAAAAGCAAGGTCAATGTAAAGATCTATGAAGAATTTACATCCGATTCCAGTGGCATACAGATCAAAAGAAGCAGGCAGAAACACTATTCCAGCGATACAGCTTCCAGCGACCTGCAGGCAAGAATAGAAGCAGATGGCCCGATGCATGCCGGACAGCTGGATTCCGGCGATACAAAAAGCAAATGGTTCACACACCAGAGCGCCATGGTAAACGATATTTTTGATGAATTTGTAAGTGTGAATGTGTACAACGATTACGATTATAAATTTGATCCAAAGCAGCTGGATTCGGCGCTGAATGCCGAATTGGTGGAAAAAGGGATTTTTGCTGAATACGATTTCGGAGTGATGCCCGCAAAGGACATGCCTGTTGATTCCAGCAAGCTCATCGAGAAAGATGTAAAGCTGTATCAATCGCCTTACAAAGTAAATTTATCGCCGGATAATATTTTTATTAAGCCGCAATACCTCTCCGTATATTTTCCCAGCCAGCAAAGCTACCTGCTAAAATCCATGTGGTCGATGCTGCTGGTATCGCTTACATTTATGCTGGCGCTGATCTTTTCCTTTTATTATACGATCTCCACCATCTTCAAACAAAAAAAATTATCGGAGATCAAAAACGATTTTATCAGCAACATGACCCACGAGTTCAAAACGCCGATCTCTACCATTTCACTGGCATGTGAAGTGCTGAACGATAAAACCATCGAGAAATCACCGGAGCGCGTGAACAATTATGTGAAAATGATCGGTGATGAGAACAAGCGCCTGAGCCTGCTGGTGGAAAATATCCTGCAAACTGCCATCCTTGATAAAGGACAGCTGAAATTAAAAATTCAGAGCATCGATATTCATAATTTAATAGAGCAAACCATTACCAACATTAAATTGCAGGTAGAAAGCAAAGAAGGGGAAATTACCACGGGACTGAATGCAAAAATACACCTGATCAACGGCGATCGTGTACATGTGACCAATATTGTATTCAATTTAATTGACAATGCTTTAAAATACTCAGATGAACGCCCGCAGATAAAAATTGAAACCACCAGCGATGCAGATGGCATTTTTATTTCTGTAAAAGATAACGGGATCGGGATCAGCAAAGAAAATCAGAAGCGGATCTTCGATACCATGTACCGCGTGCCTACCGGGAATATTCACAATGTAAAAGGTTTCGGGCTGGGGTTAAGTTATGTAAAAGCTGTTGTGGATAAGCACGGTGGCTCAATTAGTGTAAGCAGCGAGTTGGGTAAAGGAAGCACCTTTACTGTTTATTTACCATATCAAGTACAAACAAATTAAAGCAAATAAAATATGCAAACAGAAAAATTAAAAATCCTGCTGGTGGAAGACGATGCCAACCTCGGAACACTTTTAAAAGAATACCTTGAAGCAAAAGGATACATCACTACACTTGCTGTGAACGGTAAACAAGGATTTGATATGTTTTCGAAAGATAAGTACAACATCTGTATCCTGGATGTGATGATGCCGGTTAAAGATGGCTACACACTGGCAAAAGAGATCCGCGCGATCGATGCCAATGTGCCTATTGTATTTTTAACTGCAAAATCTATGAAAGAAGATACCATAGAAGGTTTTAATGCCGGTGCGGACGACTACATTACCAAGCCTTTCAGTATGGAAGAGCTGCAGGTGCGCATCAAAGCGATCCTGCGCAGGACCGAGATCAAAGCAAATGTGAATAACGACCAGGTCGAATTCAAGATCGGTAAATACAAATTTGATTACCCACATCAAACGCTTGACATGAAAGGATCACAGCAGAAATTAACCACCAAGGAAGCGGACCTTTTAAAGCTGCTTTGCCTGCATGCGAATGATATCCTGGATCGTAATTTTGCTTTAAAAGCGATCTGGAACGATGATAATTATTTTAACGGAAGAAGCATGGATGTGTACATTGCCAAGCTGCGTAAGTATTTGGGCGGCGATCCCGGAGTGGAGATCATCAATGTGCATGGAAAAGGATTTAAGCTGCTGATGGGGAAATAATAAATAAAAACGCAAAAATCTTACATGTGAAGTGTTCTGTACATGATTGATTTTTGTTTGGGATGATCCTGGAGTTTCTTTGTGGTGTAAAAATAAACACACCATGAAAAAACCATTACTATTGAACTACTGCGGAAGCAGCTTCTGCCGGATCCACACTGGACACCTTCTATTTATAGTAATTATTAATCTATTGCTGGCAAGTGGTTCCCTGTTTGCACAAAACCGGGTAAAATCGCACGGAAGTCTTGGCCTGCGTGTCAGCAGTACCATTTCAGCTAACCGCTTTGGTGCGATATACGCTCCTTCTGTTTTTTATAAATCAAAACGTAATTTATTTGCAGCCGGAATAATGGTTCAGAAACAAGACCCGCATTTCTGTGGCTTTCAGGGCAATTATGAATACACTATCCTGGATGGAAATTCCGGTGATTGTTATCTCCGCTGGCTCGAGCTGTTTGCCTTTGCAACTGCCGGTTATTACAACCAGGCCCAGCTGGGCCATACGGTATGTGAAGAAGAGCGGACAGAAAATCCGGATTTTAAAGAAAACCTGGATGACAAAAAATTTAAAGCATTGGAAGCCTATGCAGGTTTTGGTTTACGGGTTACATTCCTTAAAAACTTTAAATGGTTCAGCTGCATTGGCATTGGAGGTTACGATGTGTTAAATGCGCCGCAGGGGATGTATTACAATACGCACGCGGTGGGAATGCTGATGAGGACTGGAATTTCCTACCAGTTCAGTAAAATAAACAAAACACATTTCTGATTGAATTAGAAACAACGCCCGGTTAAAGCTTCGACAGTTTAACCAGGTGTTGCGGTTCCATGTGCATGAATGCAAGAATTTTTCCCGGGCCGGTATTGGTAACAGAGATCAGCTTTTCAATATCTTTTAACTTTTCCAGCTTGTTGGTTACTTTATTGGTAAGCGCCGTTTTAAACAGTTTGATAAAAAGCATAGCCGTGTGGTGCTTGATCTCCTCGTCTTCCGGAATTTTTCTGCTGATGCTTCTCAGCGTGGTTTCTGCAAGATCAGGTTTTTCACACAAGAGCAGCAGCAGGATCATGAATAATTTTGTTTCAATTTCCAGGTGCAGCATTTCCTTAAAACTCACATCGTTGATCAGCGAATTAAGGATCAGCGCGCCTTCCGAAAAATTTCCTTTGTGAAAACAAATAGCCGCTAAATATTGTTTGTTGATAATTTGTTCCACCGTATTTTCCTCGATCGGAACATACTCCAAAGGTTCTTCATTAATAATAGCTTCAATACTGTTGTTCGCATAATTCCATTCGATCCTCGAAATTAAAAAATGAATGGAAAAGCAGGCATGATTGTATAGCAGGATGGAATTGTCTTCCTCCGAAAGCTTATCATAAAAAGTGGCTGCATTTTTATGCAGTTTCAGCTGATGATAATATTCAAACGATAAAAAATGCAGCGCGCTTACAAGGTGAATATATGATTGGTCTTCCGTGTGCGTTTCCAGGATCAGATACGTTTCTTTCAGCAGGTCCTCAATCGTCGGATCGTTTTTTAATTCCTCCTTTACCGGAGAGAACAATGCAAAATGAATGTTCAGGATATTTTTGTAAACCGTTAAGCGGTGCGACTGGTGGATCCTGCAGAGATTCTGCATTTCCTTTTTGTAAAGGATAAGAATATCCAGCAGCTTGTGATCGCGCGAAGCATAATACATCAGCAGCACTTTACAAAAAGAAGAAAGTACTTCCTCCGCTTTGTCCTGCGCTAAATTGTATGCAACATATTTATTGTACAGCTGCTCATAATCGTAATATTTTGGAGAATACACATGCAGCTTTTTCAGGGCTTTGTATACCATGATCAGCTCGCTCGGCATGTCGTTTTTGATCAGCTCGGTTTCCAGCTTTTGCAGGATCCCGGTAGCCGTTTCCTTCGGCGCTTTATATATTAAATATTCAATGTTGCCTACATTGCTCAGCAACTCTATGCGGGTATCCGAAGTGGCTTTGTATAAAAATTCCTGGATCTTATCATACAGCCTGGATTTGAGTGTGTAAAAAGCCGCAGGCTTAATATCCAGTTGCGATTGTATTTCTTTTTCTGAAATGGAGTTTTGCCGGTAGAGGTCAAGCAATAACAAATACTTATCTCCTTTATGGACTTTTAGCTGCTCGCACAACAGTTGATAATTTTTTTCTTTTAACTGGATGATGATCTTTTCAAGTTTCATAAAAAAAAGAATTCAAAAATAAAGTAGATACAATTTATAAAAAAAATTCAACTAATGGCCATTAAGAATAAATATTCGTTCATTTTTATTTATTTCCCGAAGCTTCCTGCTCATCCTTTTTTTTAATCAGTAACTCTTCCAGGGTATCTAAATTGTTTTTTACCAATGGCTTGTGCAGGAAAGTGATCACCGATTCATATTTATTGCAGATCTCCACATCTGTGGGGTTAATAGAGCTGGTAAGGATCACAATATGGATGTTTTTTTTGACCCTGTCCGACAATAAATTAAATGTTTCAAGGAATTCAAAACCGTCGATTTCCGGCATATTAAGATCGAGGAATAAAATCCCCGGGATCGGATCCTCGCTTGTATTCAGCTTTAAAAGATGCCGCAATGCCTGTCTTGCACGTGTGAAAGTCATTACCTCACTTGCAAAACCATACCGCTCAATTATTTTTTTATTTACAAAATTGTCGATCGAACTGTCATCTACCAGCATCACCAGGGGGTATTTGGCTGCAACAGAAGGGGGTGTAGTCATAAGTTTATGTTTGTTTATCCTAGTAAAAATAACCATTCCTCCCCAAATTCAATACTCATACTTCAAAAATAAATTGCAGATGTAAGATTTTCCTGCTTTTTGTTAAATAATTATCCCCGGTAATTTCTTAATTTGTAGCCTACTCAATCTCAAAAAAACAATGAAATTAACCATTGAATTAAAAATTGCTGCCGGTTTTTTATTGTCGCTATTGATCATTGTAATGTTCTCCATCAATACTTTTTTTAACATGCGGGGACTTATCAAAGAAAATAAGCAGCAGGAAGAAGCCCGCCTTGTGATCAGCTCTGTCGACAGTATAAAATATCAGCTCATCAAAGCAGAAGCATCCGGACGAAAATATGCACTGTCCGGTAACGAAAAAGACCATGCTGTATATGCTGCTGCTATAAAAAAAGCAACCGTTTATATAAATACGCTGGCGGGAACCCTGCTTCAGGACAAAAAATACACACAGCAAAAAGTTCAGTTACAGCAAGCATTTTTAGGCATGGTTGCGTTTGGCGACAAAGTAATAGAAACAAGACATTTGAAGGGAACTGCAGCAGCAATTGAATTGGTGCTCAACGGAAAATTAGCGGAACAAGGAAACGATATTCTTTCAAACCTGCAGCAGATCGAGCAGCAGCAGCGCGATACAATTAATCACCTGGCCGAAAATAACATGACGGAGGCCAATGATACCATTCTTTCTTTTTTATTGCTGATCGCCGCCATTTTTATTATCCTGGTAGTGCTTTATTTTCTTTTCAGGAAGGATCTGGCCCTGCGCAGGCAGGCCGAACGGGATTTATTAAAGCTGAACGAAGAGTTGGAAAGCCGTGTGAAAAAAAGAACGGAAGAACTGGAAGAAAATGAAAAAAAACTGGAGTACAAAGTAAACCAGCTCAATGCATTTATGTACCAGGCCAGCCACGATCTGCGTTCGCCTTTGGTGTCGCTCAAGGGACTGATTGAAGTGGCGGAAAACGAAGTTGGAAATAATCCGGTGCTCAAAGAGTATTTTAGAATGATCGATAAAAGCACCGGCAATATGGAAAAGCTGCTGCTCGATTTAGTAAGCATTACCAACCTTGCGCAGGGCTCATTAACAAGCAACCGCATTTGTTTTAACGAGATGATCGCAGGAGTGCTCGATTCATTAAAACATTATCCCGATTTTAACAAGATCGTGATCTCTAAAGATATACATGAAGACATTCCTTTTTACAACGATGATAAGCTGCTGCATTCCGTGCTGCAAAACCTGATCGACAATGCCGTAAAATACCGGAAAGTGGATGCTGCCCGGTCTTCCGAAATTAAAATCACTATAGAAACCAACCGGCAATCGGTGATCATTAATATTTCCGATAACGGTATCGGGATCCCGGCAAAAGCCCAGGAAAAAGTATTTGAAATGTTTTACCGTGCCACCAGTGCCGCATCCGGTAGTGGTTTAGGACTGCACATTGTAAAAACATCAGTAGAAAAAATGGGAGGAAAAATTACACTCCGGAGTTCCGAAACAGGCGGCACATCGGTATATGTAACCTTGCCTAACCTGCAAAAATAAATTGTTCCGGAAACAGCAAAACAGTTTATAAGCCCGAAAGCTCTTCTTCTGTAAGCGGCTTGTGAATAAACTTTACAACCGATTTGTATTTGCCGCTTCGTTCCACATCCAGTGGATTTAAGGAAGTGGTAAGCATCACGATCTTTATTTTTTGGATAAGTTCCGGGCTGAATTTTTCAAACTCATCCAGGAAATGGAAGCCGTCGAGGATCGGCATATTAATGTCCAGCATAATGTGCGAAGGGATTAGCTCCGCAGGCATATCATGCATGGTCACTTCTATGTTCTTCAAAAATTCCAGCGCGCTTCTCGTGCTCGTGTGTACATACACATTTTTTGAAAAATAATACGCTTTTACCAATCGTTCATTGATAAAATTATCAATGTCATTGTCGTCAATGAGCATGATCGATGTGTATTTACAAACTGGAGCTTTTGTTTTCATGGGATCTTATTTACAAAAATATTAAATCAACTGTAACTAACGGAAAAGAAATGTATTTATTTTTAATCAGCCCGGTTTGGCCGGGGAAACTAAAAAGCAATTCCCGGGCTATATCCGGAAATTGCTTACTCCCCACGTTTCAACCTAAATGATACTGTAAAGATGGTATAAACCAGTGCGGCCTTCCCCGCGGGCTTTCCCGGGCGGGATCTTATTTTTTTCCGATCATGCTGCAGTTTGCCACAGTAGCTTCTTTTATTTTTGTTTTTATGTGTTTTGTATAATTAGCATTATTGTCAAAAACATCGCTTTTAGCGTTATAACTTACCAAAGCCACCGGAAAATCGAGGTAATAATCATCCATCGCTTTGTTTTCCTTGAAAAGCTGTACTTCAAATTCGTAGTGGAACAACTGTTTTAATGAAACAGCAGGCGGGAGCATTGTTGAAATAGCCACCGAACGCGTTACATAACCATTTTTTGAAACCTCAATGGTGTAATATTCATTTACATTCAGCTTAAAGCTAAACATATGGTCGTGGTAATCCACACTTGTTACTTCCGTCCACTCCAGCTCATCATTTTCCCTGTACAATTTTACACTTACACCATTGATCGGCTGTTCGGCAGAGTCAAGTGCAATTCCAGCCACTTCCAGGCAAACGGTTGGAGTTTCCGGTGCTGCAGCCGGTTCCTTTTTTGTTTTTTTAGGATGGCCGGCGTAAGCAGCAGCGGTAAACGCAGTAAATAAAAATACAATAGCGGTAATGCGGATAAGTGATTTCATGATGTCCTCCTTGTTTTAGTGGTTTTTAATTTTGTTGATTTTTTACATTCCTTAGCCGAAACACAGGCAGGACATGGTAAGCAATACAAAAAACAATAGTATCGCGATCTTGTCAAGCATACCTGCTTTTCTTGCTTTCGAGTAAATGAGGGTGTTGTGATTTTTCATTTTGTATAATTAATTTTTTTTGTTTGTACATTATTGTCGATCATCGTTTGCACGATGTACATGCCGGATGCAGTCAGCGGTAACCGCTCCGATACACCCATAGAGCTTTTGTTGGAATAGCGGTAGATCACTTGTCCGCTGATGTTATAAACAGTGATAAGAATATCCGATACGGCAGTCGTTTGAAGATCCAGCACCAGCTCACCATCCTGTGGATATGCTTTCAGTTGAGGTGTTTCCGTTTCAGCTGCGATGCCATCCATTCTTGTAACATTGATGTTATTATCTGTAAGCGAATCCACAGTCATAAAGCTGCCCAGTGTAGTATAGCGTGCATTGCTTACAGGTGGCGGTTGTACCGGGATAAAATGAAGTGTAAAGCGGCTGGCAGCTGTTACCAGGTTAGCATTTAAATAAATAACAGTGCTGCTGCCGTCTCTGAATGAATACAACAAACCTGTTTGTTTATCTTCCAGTACAATCCTGCTGCCTGCCGAAAAGCTTCCCAGCTCAATGGATTGAAACGTATAGTTTCCTGCTGTTTTAATATAAGTATACAAATCAACATCCGTACGTTCTGTAAGTGCCGGTAATCCATTGATGGATAAATGCGATAAAGGATCAATGTTTGTAAAAGCAGAAGGAATGCCGGGAGCTGCGCTGATTATTTTATACGCATCATAATCCGCATCGAAACCTGGGGTTGCAGCAGATAAAAAACGAACAACTGTTTCATCCGAATAAGTGCCGTTCACAATTCTGATCTTTAATGCATCGCTGAGCGTTGCATTTGCATAGATGCTGCATGTGATGCAGATCAGGAAAGTATACATTGTTTTTTTAGTAAATAGTGTCATGAGAATATGTGTTTAAATTTCTGATACAAACATATTGCGGTTTCAGGGCGTACACCAGCCTATTTAAGTCGGGCAATAACAGATGTAAGATTTTTGCAAAATTTGTAAAAAGGAGCAAAATGGCTGCGGGGCTGCGATTTTAAACCCCCGATAACAGATGTAAGGTTTTTAGCCAATCTGTAAAAAATGCATTTGAAAAAGGAAATAGTTTTACAGTATCAAAGCCGGTACGGCCTTTCTTAATTTAAAAATGTATAAAATGAAAAAGAATCCTTCCACAGCTACTGAGGCAAAGAAAAACAGCATTTCAGTAAAAAATATAAAACCGAACCAACAAGCTGCACCGGAATGCAATACCTGCGCAGTGGTTGCGTTTTTAAAGGAAAAATCGCTCCGCCAGCAAAAAGAAATAGAGGAAAACGAGCGGATGATGAAGATGCAAGCAGGGAACTTAAAAAATTTAAAGACCCTCAACGATATGTATAAAGCACAGATAGCGCACCTCAAGGAAGATGCGTATCAAACGTTTAAGGAAGCGCAGGAGGACAGGGAAAATGTGATGATGATCAATCTCCGCAGGGAATTAAAAGAATTAAAGGCCGCCATGCGCGCTCAATACGATATAAAGCAGCTTTCTATGAATTGATCTGCTAAAAAATACTCCTCCCTGTTTATGCTAATTTTAAGTGTATAGCACTGCTTAAAAGCAAAAATCCCTCACAAACAATTGTTTATGAGGGATTTTTTGTTGTCCGATCAGGTCTCGAACCTGAACTCTTCTGGACCAAAACCAGACGTGTTGCCAATTACACCATCGGACAGTGTTTTAATTAATCGGGTTGCAAAAATAAGAAATAAATCGTACTCGCAAAAAAAATTTGTGAAATCTTGTAATTTTTTAACGCTTACGGGTTCAATTAATTTTCTAACTTCGCAAACAGCATATAAATAACAACAATTAAATATGTGAAATAGCCCCGTTTATAGGCACATTGCAACGCTTTAACAGGTAAATTTTACTTAAAACCAACAAACAAATCTATCCGTATGAATAGTACTGCCAATTATCAACGCTTAAATAATATTGTAGGCTGGGTTGTATTCCTGATCGCTTCTTTTGTTTATCTAAGCACCATTGAGCCAACCGCTTCTTTCTGGGATTGCGGGGAATACATTGCCTGTGCCAACAAACTGGAAGTAGGTCACCCTCCGGGAGCTCCTTTGTTCTTGCTGATCGGCCGTTTCTTCAGTCTTTTTGCCGGTGGCGATACCAGCAAAATTGGGATGATGGTCAATTCCATGTCCGCATTGTGCAGTGCATTCACTATTTTGTTCCTGTTCTGGACCATTACCGCGTTAGCTCGTAAAATCGTTGATAAAACAGGTGAATTAACACAAGGTAAAATGATCGCTGTATTTGGTGCAGGTGCCGTTGGTGCTTTGGCGTATACATTCAGTGATTCATTCTGGTTCTCCGCTGTAGAAGGCGAGGTATATGCCATGTCCAGCTTCTTTACCGCTATCTCTTTCTGGGCTATCCTGCGTTGGGAGCGCGAAGCAGATGAACCGCATGCCAACCGCTGGATCATCCTCATCGCTTACCTGATCGGGTTGGCTGTAGGTGTCCATTTATTGAACTTACTTGTAATTCCTGCTGTTGTTTACATCTACTATTTTAAAAAATACAAAACCGTTACCCGCAATGGTTTCATCATCACCGGGATCATTTCCGTTATTATTTTAGGCGGTATCCAGGGTGGCGTTATTCCAATGATCGTGCGTTTAGCAGCCTGGTTCGAGATCACGGCAGTAAACACCGTTGGTTTACCGTTCAACTACGGTACCATTCTTTATGCGGTTTTAATGATCGCTGCGATCGTACTCGGATTAATGTATACTACCCGCAAGGATAAACAAGCGCTGGATACCACCCAGTTTGTGATCGCCTCCATTATTTTTGTGATCCTGTTGGCTTTAGGTACCTATTTTGCATCATTCGGTTTATCCTTACTTGCTATCACAGCTTATATTATTTGTGTATTCCTGTATCTGCCAACGCGCTTTAACGCGATGCTCAATACCGTTGTACTTGGATTTACAGTGATCCTGATCGGTTATTCTTCCTTTTTGGTACTCGTGATCCGCTCACAGGCAAATACACCAATGGATGAAAATAATCCTGAAAATGCCGTAAACCTGTTATCATATTTGAACCGCGAGCAATACGGTACCTGGCCAATTTTATACGGCCAATATTTTTCCGCAATAAACGATCAGCAAAAACCATATCTGGATGGAAACCCTGTGTACACGCAGGATAAAAAAGCCGGTAAATATGTAATTACCGACGATCGCAAAAATTCCATCCCTAACTATGACCAACGTTTTTGTACCCTGTTCCCGCGTATGTGGAGCAGCCAGTCGAACCACGTAACCGGTTATAAACAGTGGACAGATCCAAGTAATTACGAGCGGATCTCGGTAACCGATCCGCAAACCGGAGATCCTACCACGATTGCAAAACCAACTTTTGGACAAAACCTGTGGTTTTTTATGGATTACCAGGTAAAACAAATGTACGGACGCTATTTCATGTGGAATTTTGTGGGTCGCCAAAACGATATACAGGGTTTCGGTAATTCAACGGATGGAAACTGGATCACCGGCATTAAACCATACGATGAAATGCGCCTGGGGCCTCAAACAGGATTACCTGATGGTGCCGATAATAATAAAGCACACAACACGCTTTACGGCTTGCCATTTTTATTGGGTGTGATCGGTTTGGTTTATCAGTTTGTAAAAGATAAAAAAAATGCAGTGGTGGTTGGATTCCTGTTCCTTCTTACAGGTGTTGCCATTGTGATCTACCTGAATCAAAAACCGTTTGAGCCGCGTGAGCGTGATTATGCTTATGCAGGATCATTCTACGCCTATGCCATCTGGATCGGATTAGGGGTGCTTGCCATCTTTGATTTTTTACAGAAAAGAACCAACCAGGTTGCGAGTGCCGGAATTGCCACAGTGGCTTGCCTGTTGCTTGTACCAACCATTATGGCAAAACAGGAATGGAACGATCACGATCGTTCGAACCGTTACATTGCGCGCGATTTTGCTATTAACTATTTAAATTCCTGCGCACCCAATGCGATCTTATTTACCAATGGTGATAACGATACATTCCCATTGTGGTATGTACAGGAAGTAGAAGGCATCCGTACAGATGTACGTGTGATCTGCCTCGAATTATTGAATACCGATTGGTACATCGATCAGATGGTGCACAAAGCATACGATTCTGATCCTGTTCCGTTCTCATTCACGCAGGATCAATACCGCCAGGGTACGCGTGATGTGGTGTTGTTTCACGACAGAGGTGTAAAAGGAAATATTCCTGTGAAAGACCTGATCGAGTTTGTGAAAAGTGATAACCGTGCCGATCAGCTGGAAGTTGCCACCGGAACATTCTACAATTATTTCCCTACAAAAAATGTAAGTGTACCTGTGGATAGCGCAACCGTTGTAAATAACGGAACCGTATCCAAAGCAAATGCAGGTCGTATTGTGAAAAGCATCGACTGGACGCTGACCGGGCAATATGTTCAGAAAAACGATTTGATGGTGTTGGATTTATTGGCACACAATAACTGGAAACGCCCGATCTATTTTGCTGCTACGGCACCGGCAAGCTCTTACCTGAACCTTGCACCATACCTGCAATTGGAAGGATTGGCATACCGCCTTGTTCCGATCAAACAAAATGAAGCGGAAGCACAGCAGGAAACACGCGTTGCTACAGATGTGATGTATAACAACGTAATGGACCCTGCTAAATTTAAATGGGGTGGTATGGATAAACAGGGTGTTTACCTGGATGATGTGTTCCTGCGCTCTTGCGCAATGAACGTTCGTCAGCGTATGGGAACACTTGCATCGGTGCTTGTTACGGAAGGTAAAAAAGACAAAGCGATCAAAGTACTTGATAAATGTGTGGAGGTAACTCCGGAGTACAATGTACCTTATGATGGTACTATGTTCTCGATCGTATTGGGTTATTACCAGGCAGATGCTAATGCAAAAGCAAATGAGCTTGCGAAAAAACTGTTTAATAATTCTGAATCGAATATCAATTATTATTATTCATTCAAAGGAAAAAAACGTGCAGAGTTTGGATCTGATGTAGAGCGCTCACAAGAGATCATTGAACGTTTGGTATACATTACCGAAATGTTCAAACAAGCCGATCTTAACAAAGAATTCTCTACGCGTTACGGACAAATGATGCAACGCTATCAATTGGAATCGGTTTTCTCTAAAAGAAGATAAGCATTCGAAAAATAAAATAAACAAGATCGCCCCGGTAAATTTTACCGGGGCGATCTTGTTTGCAAGCGCAGGCGCGTTGTCCCAACGTGTCTGCGCAGGGTATAGGTATGTTGAAACAAAGCGCCAGATATTTCTGCCACAGATTCACAGATTGAAAAGAGGAAAAAAGAATTGCACGGATTATGTTGAGAACATTGTTGTTTATGGAAACAGAAATACTTTCTTAAGCTGTCATCCCGGGCTTGACCCGGGATCTGCCAATTAAGAACTGTGTAGGCGCTGCAAATATTTAACAGATCCCGGGTCAAGCCCGGGATGACAGTATTATTTGTAAATATTGTAAAATAATTTCATCTTTTTAGTACAAAGTTCCCGATACTCAATTAAAGTTAATTTCCCAGCAAAAACTGTTCGATCAGCTCAACCGCATAACGTTGTGTCCATTCACCATTTACCAGCATTGCTATTTCTCCAAGATACGTTCCATGTCCGCCGGGCAAAATTGCCAGCTGGCAATTGGGGATCAACCCCGCCATTACCGCCGAATGCACATTCAGCGCCACATCCCTGTCGCCAGCAATTACCAGCGTCTTCGCTTTGATCGATCGCAGATCGCTATCGTTCCAATCCTTAAACGTGCGCATGCGCTGTGCATCTCTATTGAACATGTTCAGCAAGGCTGTGGGATCATTATTTACTTTCAAAAATTCATCCTTGTAGACCTGCGGCATATCAGCAAATGTTGCCTTGTCCATTGCTTGCCAGAACGGAACGGGCACACCTTCTTTTTTATAAAATGCAGACGCAATAATTAATTTGCGGATTTTTTCCGGACGGTTCATCGCCAATTGCATTGCCGTTTGTCCGCCGTTACTAAACCCTAAAATATCTGCGGTTGGAATGTTCAGCTGGCGGAGCAATTCAGCAACATCGGCTGCATCCTGCTCAAAAGTTTCGGGCGCATCCCTGTCGGATGTACGGCCGTGCGCCTGCAATTCCACAGCAATGACCTGGTGTGTTTTTGCCAACAATGGAATAATGTTCCTGAAAGAAGTCTGGATGGTGGAACCGCCGCCATGGATCAGTACCAGCGGGAAACCTGCGCCATGGATCTCATAGTACATTTTTATTCCGTTTACATCCGCATAAGCGCTTTTAAATGAAGAAGTGTTTTGCATATCTGTTGTGTATTTATTAGTTTATCTTCTGTAAATAAAGATCCGGTTTCTCTACATTCTGCTTCATGCCTTCATCTGCTTTAAATACTCTTGTTACCCGCAGAAATTCTTCCATGGTTTCAATCCTTTAGAAATAGTATTTGTAAATCCATCCAGATCCCAATCGGAGGATAAATTGCGTAGGATCTAAAATCTAAAGGAAGATCCAGGTGTGGGAAGTAAACATATTTAACAAATAACAATTCCAGATAATGCCCGAAAAAATAAGTAATCCAAGAAAAATGTATTTGAAAAAATGGTTGCAGTTTTTCAGGATCAGGAAATAAAACAAGCACAGGCATAATAATAAAAATCCCATTTTCGTAAAGCCATACCCTTTTGCTTCTTCCAGGTCCCAGCTCCTGGAATAAGGCGCGAGCTCCATAAACAGCAAACAACAAAAAATAAATCCGCCAAATATCCAGATCAGTTCCAGCTGCGACAGTTTAAATCCGCTACGGAATTGCTGAAACACAATGATGTAAAAAAACGGCGTACACAAAGTATAACGATACAAGCTGTGCAGCGATCCTCCCTGTAAAAGCAATACAAATAAGGTTGCGATCAGCAGATAGATCCATGAAAAATAATACCAGTAATCAAACGGATCGGTTTCTTTCTGTGCTTTTGGTAAAAATTTTGGAACCAAAACCGCCGCCCCAAAAAAGAAACAAAATACCAGTGCAAAAATATTCATCCCCAGCGATTCGAACGAACCGTCAATGATCTTGGAAGGGATCCGGAAGTACGTACCCCAATGTTTTTGCGCTTCGATAAAAGTAAGCAACGACCCATGATGATACAGCTGCTGAAAAAGCGCAACAATAAAGGTTCCCGATAAAAGTGTAAGCACAGAGATCAGCACATGTTTGTAATTGATCTTATACGCTTTGTCACGTGCAAAATAAAATGCTTCCGTTGCAATAATGGCGGCGATCATTAATAAAAATACCGGCCGTGTCATCGAAGCTGCAAGCAAACCGCCCATGTAGATGTATTTATTTTTCTGTTTCCAACCCAGCAATGTAATGCTGATGGAAAGCATGAACACGGCTTCTGAGTAAGGCACCAGGAAAACTGTAAGCGTTGGCAATGTAAAGGTAACCAGCAAGGCGTTGATAAATGAATTTTTACAAAAAATAAAAGCGAGGATCATCGCAGAAATGACGTACAATAAAAAATTCAGGAAAATAACTCCCCGGGCCGGTAAAAAAAACAGCTTCCATACCAGCGGGAACAATGGAAAAAATGCGGCATTAAATTGTGAGTCTTCGATTTCCGGCGTCGCTGTATATAAGTGGTCCCTGATAGTGACATAATGCGCCGCATCCATTGTATTCAGCGTTTGATCCGAAATTTCCGTAAAGGGTTTGTTTCCTTTCGAAATAACGCCATCCACGTTTTCATACGTAGGCATGAACGCCGAAAAAAAGCGGTTGTAAATGAATGAATTTTGCAGCAAACAATACATCAGTAAAAAAACAGCCAGGTACAAAACAGAGATCGAAATGCCGGAAAGAATGTTTTTTTGCTTCATAAATACGCCAATAATGGATCCCTCAAATTTAGCAATTTCAGGACAATGGCGGATTTTATTTTAGATGATTATACGGCATTTGTTTTTTGTATATTTGGTTCAATAACCATTGAAAAAAACCGGCAAAAAATGAAAACAATCCTTCCAAAATTTAAATTTAAAAGCACCGGCATCGTTATCAATGCTCCTGCTCCATTGGAAAAAGAATTTGTAAAACTTGGATTCGGCAATGCATTTGATAAAAAAACAAAAAGCGAAAACACAGTAATCTTCATCAACAATAATAAAGAACTACTTGATTTTTTAAATAAACAGTTAAAAAATATTGAATACGACAGCGTCCTGTGGCTGGCTTATCCGAAGGGAACATCCAAAATAAAAACCGACATCAACCGCGATACTATCCGTGAAACTGCTGCCGGATTTGGACTGGATACGGTTACTGCCATTTCCATCGATGATACCTGGAGCGGCCTGCGTTTCCGCCCGGTAGAGAAAGTGGGAAAAAAGTAACATCCGCTCAAATATACAGCTGGCATACTTATTTCATAAAAACGGAAACAAACGATCTACACATTCATGCCCGATTCATTAGTATACGCCGCCATCATCAGGCATTTAACAGGAGAAGAAACACCCGAAGAAAAAACAGATTTCTCAAAATGGCTCAGCGAAAGCGATACCAATCAACAGCTTTTTAATAAAATAAAAAAAGTTTGGGAACAGCAACCAACTGATCAGCCGCGCAGCTTCTGGGGGAAATTCACGCGCAAAAAAATACAAAATTTTATCCTCAACCAGGCCATTGGTAATTTTATTGGTTTTGTGATTGCTTTGTCTGTCACCCGCATGTTCTCTCATTACGTGACCGAAAGAAGAAACATTCACAACCTGTTTGGCTTGGCCGGACGAAAAAAAATAGTGGTAAACGATACGCCCGAATGGCTGCAATGGATACTGTCCGCAGTAGTTGGCTTTATCGTGCTCGAATTTGTAAATCACCTGATCCAAACCAAACAACACATGCTGGCCTGGAATTATATAAAAAACCGTTTAAGAAAACAGAACGTATAAAATCAAAAAATAGCCGTATTTTTACGTGTAGATCTTAGCAGCAAAATTCGTGATCAATACAAATTCCAATCAAAACCAGCCTTCCGGAAAACATTGCTTTATTTTTAAAGACTATACGATTGGTATTCTCACCGAAAGCATCATCAATCAAAACACTGCGGGCGAATTTTATTTTGAGCTGAATGTATTGCAAAACGTCTATCCAGAAAGCATAGAGCTGAACCAGGGCATTTTTTCCAATCCATCCGTTACGCCGGTCTTTCCTGCCGTTACCGTGATCCAGGAAGAGCAGCAGCTGATCCTTTTTTGCGATTGCGCCGCCGGAAAAGAAAAATTGTGCGAGCACCAGGCACATGTGCTAACGGCCATTGTGAGGCGGGAAGAGCTGAATATTTTTTTCAATTCGAAATTACGCCACGAAAAATTAAAGAAATTTGCAGCTGATTACGGACTGGAAAAAGAAACCGATCCCGATGCATTTTTTAAGATCGGATACCTGCATAAAAAAATAACGATCACACCGCATTTATCAAGTTTAATAGCGGTTACAAAGGAAAGCATGACCGCGATCCGCAGCGAGTTTTCCATCCCGGAAGAAGATGCACTTCCGAAACAGACGGATGAAACAGGCGCACTGTGTGTGGTATTCAAACGCCACAAATATTACCGCCATTTAGTGATAGAGCTTTACAGCGCAGCAACGGCAAAAGACGGAAAGATCAAAAATCCGCTCAGCATGATCGATCCGCTTGAATCTATCTGGAAATACAGTGATCCCGAATCTTTGAAATTTTTTACCGGCATTGCCAAATTTCAAAATCCGGTAAGTACCGATGTTTCCGAACCTGATCTTAACGCATTAAAAGCCATCATCAAAAATCCGCTCGGTTACCGCTTTTTTTACCACCATGCGGATGTTTCCGAAAATGTGACTGCCGGCGCAGTTACTGAAATAAAAACAGGCATTCTTCCTGCTCATCTTACCTTAAATGTAAAGCACAACAAACCGTTTTATGAATTATCCGGCACGCTGAAAATAAATGAAAACCTGCATTTACTAAAAGAATTAACACTTGCCTTCACTTATTTTTTACAATCGGGCGATTCACTATTCCTGATCGATCAGCTTCCACTCTTGCGGATCATCCAGGTGCTGAAAAAGAAAAACGATCAGCTCGTGATCCATGCATCAAAATTCAATGAATTTAAAGCGCAATTTCTTGATGCGATCGAAGATCAGGTGAAGATCGAATACCAGTATTTAAAACCGGCTACAGCGCGGCAGATCAAACAAAATGGTTTTAACGAAACCGAACAGCTTATTTATTTATCGGATTTTGGTAACCGCGTAATGCTTACTCCGGTAATGCGCTACGGCGATGTGGAAATTCCCGTGCGCAGCAAGCGGCAGGTACAGGGCATGGATGAGACCGGCAACCGTTTTATCGTTAAACGCGATGATGCTGCCGAAATAAAATTAACATCGCTGCTCATCCGGCAGCACGCACATTTTAACGAACAGCTGGAAAATGCGCTGCATTATTTCGACCTGCACAAAAAACATTTTCTGGAAGAAGATTGGTTTTTAAATGTATTTGAAGAATGGCGGCATAACAATATTACCATCCTCGGATTTAATGAGCTGGAAAGCAACAAGCTGAATCCGCACAAAGTAAAAATCGACATCAAAGTGATCAGCGGCGCCAACTGGTTCAACGCATTGATCGATGTAAAATTCGGTAAAAAACGCGCTTCTTTAAAACAGCTCAACGTAGCCATCCGCAATAAAAATAAATATGTAAAGTTAGATGATGGCACACTCGGGATTTTACCTGCGTACTGGATCGAAAAATTTGCAGAATATTTTAATTCAGGTGAAATTCTGGATGATGAAACACTGCAAATTCAAAAAATAAATTTCACTGCCGTCGAACAATTATTCGACCAGGAAATGATCGACGATGATGTAAAAAACGAATTAAAAATTTACAGGGAAAAACTTGCTGATTTTAAATCGATCGCGCAAGTGGAAGTTCCGGCCGCATTGAACGGAACGCTTCGGCCTTATCAAATTGAAGGATTGAACTGGCTCAATTTCCTCGATGATTTTAACTTCGGCGGCTGCCTCGCAGATGATATGGGATTGGGAAAATCTATACAGATCATTGCCTTCATTCTGTCGCAACGGAAAAAGATCGGGCAAACCACCAACCTTATCGTGGTGCCTACAACGCTAATTTTTAACTGGCAAACAGAGATACAAAAATTTGCACCTTCCGCTAAAACGCTTACCATTTACGGCAGCGACCGGATCAAAAATACCGCTTCGTTTGATGACTACGAGATCATTTTAACGTCGTACAACACCTTACTTTCCGACATCCGTTTTTTAAAAGAATATACCTTCAATTATATTTTCCTGGATGAATCGCAAAACATAAAAAATCCGGAAACGCAGCGTTACAAAGCAATCCGTTTATTAAAATCGCGGAACAAGATCGCGGTAACGGGCACACCGGTAGAGAATAACACCTTCGACCTGTACAGCCAGTTTTCTTTTGCCTGCCCGGGATTGCTGGGTAGCAAACGCAATTTCAAAGATCTTTATTCCGCTCCCATCGATACATTCAAAAGCAGGAAACGCGCGGCAGAATTGCAAAATAAGATCAGTCCGTTTTTACTCCGCCGCACCAAACAACAGGTAGCAGCCGAGCTTCCCGAAAAAACAGAAATGATCCTGTATTGCGAAATGAAAGAAGCACAGCGTAAAATTTACGATGCGTATGAAAAAGAATTCCGCGATTATATTTCGGCAACCACCAGTGAAGAGCTGAAAAAAAATCCAATAAATGTGCTAAAAGGATTGACCAAATTGCGCCAGATCTGCGACACACCAAAGCTTTTGGGCGATGATGAATTATCCGGCGATGGAACATCCGCAAAAATGGAAATGCTCATCGAACAGATCGAAGACAAAGCGCCTTACCATAAAATGCTGGTGTTCTCGCAGTTTGTATCCATGCTTGAGCTCATCAAAAAAGAATTGATCCGGCGCGGGATCCCGTTTGTGATCCTTACCGGAAGTACCCGCAACAGACAGGCAGTAGTAAACGAATTTCAAAACAATGCAGACGTGCGTGTGTTCCTGATCAGCCTCAAAGCGGGCGGTACAGGCTTAAATCTTACCGCTGCCGATTATGTATATTTAGTAGATCCATGGTGGAACCCTGCTGTGGAAAATCAGGCGATCGACCGTTCCCACCGCATCGGACAAAATAAAAATGTACTTGCCATCCGCCTCATTTGTCCCGGCACAGTAGAAGAAAAAATGCAGAAACTCCAGGAATCCAAAAAAGAGCTGGCAGATGATCTCATCAAAGAAGACGCATTTTACAAATCACTTTCAAAGGAAAATTTATTGAGCCTGTTTAGCTAATCGCTTGCGCGATGTTTTTTTACCACGAAGGCACTAAGGCGCGAAGAAAAAATACGATCTGGCGTTGATCAAGCGTTGGTCACATGCATGAATGTTTAATTCATTAAATTTTCGAAGCTGTCATCCCGGGCTTGACCCGGGATCTCATAAATGTTTGCAGTATCTGTTTTAACACAGCATTTAATTTTTCCACACAACTATCCGCTTTTATCCCTGCCGATCCGCAAAATCCGCGTTCCCATCACACAGTACCACACAGCAAACCAATGAACAAATAAACCAGTGAACAAATGAACACCTTACCTGTACAAGTTTTTCCCCATCCCCGATGGTACAAGTATTGTCGTTCATTACTAAAATGATCACCTAAAACCGGGATTATGGAACTACAGCAGCAGATCGCTTATCTTTTTTTACTGGCCATTCCTATTGCCTGCATCGCCTGGACAGTTACACATGAAGAAGTGTTCAAAGAACCGCGCGAATTTTGCATAAACCGCTCAAAAAAAGGCAAACATTTATATCAGCGAAAATTTTTTTACCTCTTCACCTGCGAGTATTGTTTCAGTCATTACGTTACCATTCTTTTCCTGATCATTACAAAATATCAGTTCCTCTACACCGGTTGGCGTGGCTACCTGATCGCAGGTTTTTCACTGGTGTGGATCGCCAATGTATACATGAGCATTTTCTGGTTTATCCGCGTAGGATTAAAAAAAGAAAAGTTCGATGCCGATATTGAAGAAGTAAAATTTCAGGAAGTTAAAAAAGAGCAAGACAATATATGACACACGAAAAATTAATCAATCATTATCACCAAAATAAAATGAAAATGAAAACAGGAAAACATAACAACAAAGCGGCAGATGCACGTGAAAAAAAACTGGAAGAAGAAAAATCTTTTGAAAAAGCAGAAGAAAAATATCCCTATCATCCAAAATCAGATTATCCCGAAAGCGATGATCTGTTCAGCCGCGAAAAGGAAGCTGGCGACCTGAATCCCGAAGATCTTTCCGAAACAAAAGCAGCAAATCTGCAACGCGGGGAATTAAATGAAAAGGATTTTAAAACCCGTAAAACCGCCAGCGACCTTGACATTCCGGGTTCCGAGCTGGACGATGAACAGGAAGAGATTGGCTCCGAAGACGAAGAAAATAATTATTACAGCCTTGGCGGTGATGATCACGATAATTAGTACAGATAACGAACAGAAACGTCCTTCGACAGGCTCAGGATGACAACGAATCTGTGTGTTTACAAATTACGAATCAATACAAATTTGCAAATCTGCATATGATGATTAATGCGTGCAGGATCAATTCCCCTCTTGAGAGGGGCAAGGGGTGTGTTGTGAATTTTAATTGACCTAACAAATCTTATATCTATAAATCTCCTCCGCAAACTGTCATCCCTGGCTCCCACCCGGGATCTGTTTATTATATACAAAAGATGTTAAATTTACTTTTCCACATTAAAACTTTCTAACTTAGTCCTTATCAATTGTCCACTCTCAATTATCAATTAAATATGAGCACTACTCAAAGCAGAAAAGAGCATGATTTTATCGGCGAAAAAGAAATTCCCGGAAACGTTTATTACGGCGTGCAAACCATGCGGGCGCTCGAAAATTTTAACATCACCGGCATTTCCGTTTCGCGTGAACCGTTTTTTATTCAGTCCTTTGGATCTGTAAAAAAAGCCGCTGCAATGGCCAACCGCGATTGCGGCGTACTTGATCCAAAAATCGCGGAAGCCATTATCAAAGCATCCGAAAGAGTGATCGCAGGCGAGTTCAACGATCAGTTCATCATTGATCTGATCCAGGGCGGTGCGGGCACTTCCGTGAATATGAATGCCAATGAAGTGATCGCAAACATTGGTTTGGAAAGCATGGGACACAAAAAAGGCGAATACGATTTTCTACATCCCAACAATCACGTCAACTGCTCGCAATCCACCAATGATACATATCCTACGGCATTACGCTTAGCGCTTTACCGCAAAGTAGATACCTACATCGAAACCATTGAAAAACTAAAAGAAGCCTTTACAAAAAAGGGAAACGAATTTGCGAAAGTTCTGAAAATGGGCCGCACCCAATTACAGGATGCTGTTCCTATGCTTATGGGACAGGAGTTTCACGGCTTTGCAAGCGCCATCGAACAGGACATCAAACGCCTGAAAGAAGTACAGGCATTGCTTGCTACCTGCAACATGGGCGGTACCGCTATCGGCACCATGATCAATACACCGGAAGGTTACCCGCAGCTGGTTACAAAATACCTTGCGGAAATTACCGGTATTCCTGTAAGATTAGCGGATGATCTCATCGATGCAAGTTCAGATACAGGCGATTATGTACAGCTTTCAGGAACATTAAAACGCAGTGTATTAAAAATCTCAAAGATCTGCAACGACTTGCGTTTACTGGCTTCCGGGCCACGTTGCGGATTGAACGAGATCAACCTTCCACCCATGCAGCCGGGTTCGTCCATCATGCCGGGAAAAGTAAATCCCGTAATTCCGGAAGTAGTTAACCAAACCGCTTTTTATGTGGTCGGTGCCGATGTAACCATTACCATGGCCGCTGAAGCCGGGCAATTGCAATTGAATGTAATGGAACCTGTGATCGGATTTAGTTTGTTCACTTCGCTGGAATATATGAGCAACGCAGTAAACACGCTCATTACCAAATGTGTGAACGGCATCACGGCCAACGAAAAAATAGCATATAATTATGTAATCAACAGCATCGGGATCGTAACCGCGCTCAATCCCATCCTTGGATACGAAACCTGTTCCGCTATTACCAAAGAAGCACTGGCAACCGGAAAATCAGTGCACACCATCGTTGTAGAAGAACACAAACTGATCACGCAGGAAAAGTGGGATGAGGTTTATTCCTTCGAAAACATGATCAACCCTAAGCTCATCAGCAAGGATAAGTAACATCTTTTTACCACTAAGGCACTTAGAACACTAAGCCCCCGCCCCTTTTCTACCACATAAGGCACAAAGAAACACATAAGGAGTAGCGTGTTAAAAATAATTACACGTTGGTATATTACATTTCGCCTTATGTGTTTCTTTGTGCCTTATGTGGTGGTTTTTATTTTACGCTTAGCTGTGTCCATACAGCCTTAGTGTTCTAAGTGCCTTAGTGGTGCAACTCAAAGTATTTCAAATGCAGCAACGTCCCCGTACGCTTCCTCGTTTCATAACACAGCGCCTCATCTGCACCCAGCGAATGCCCGTACGTCGGAATCATTTCTTTTAATTTTGTTTGCCACGCATCCGAGCTGAGCTTTGTTTTAAAACACGCTTTTAACACATCCAACATGATCGCCACTGCGGTGGATGCTCCCGGCGATGCTCCCAAAAGCGCCGCTATCGAACCATCTGCAGCATTCACGATCTCCGTTCCAAATTCCAGGATCCCGCCTTCCTTCTCATCTTTTTTGATCACCTGTACCCGCTGTCCTGCAATTTCCAATTCCCAATCTCCGTTTTTTGCATGCGGAAAATATTCTTTCAGCGCATCCATACGATCTTCCGGCGATTGACGCGCCTGGTGGATCAGGTACCTCGTTAACGGAATATTATGCGCGCCTGCAGAAAGCATCGGCAAAATATTATCAAATTCCAGCGAAGCCGGTAGATCCCAAAACGAACCGTTCTTTAAAAACTTAGTGGAAAATCCTGCATACGGACCAAACAACAATGCTTTTTTTCCATCAATAATGCGCGTGTCCAAATGTGGAACCGACATCGGCGGCGAACCAACTGATGCTTTCCCGTATACTTTTGCATGATGTTGTTCTATAATTTCCTTGTTCGTACAACGCAGCCATTGCCCGCTTACCGGGAACCCGCCAAAACCTTCCGCTTCTTTTATGTTTGATTTTTCCAGCAGCGACAAAGCGCCACCACCCGCACCGATAAATACAAAATTGGCAAGCACGTGCGTTTTATCATGCGATACCAGGTCTTTTATTCTCAGGTTCCATTGCCCGTTTTTTTCTTTTTCGAGATCACGTACTTCATGTTGTAATCTGATCGTCACACCTTCCAGGCTTGTTAAATGTTCGAACAGGATCCGCGTAAGCGCACCAAAATTTACATCCGTACCAATTTCCATTCGCGTAGCAGCAAGCTCATCGTCAGCTCTGCCATCCATTACCAGCGGCATCCATTTTTTAAGCTCTTCGCGATCCTCCGAAAATAACATCCCGGCAAACAATGGATTTTTGATCAGCGCCTGTTGACGCTTTTTCAAATAATCCGCGTTCTCTTTCCCCCACACAAAACTCATGTGTGGAATATTGTGAATGAATGCCTCCGGTTCTTTGATCGCGCCTTTCTCTACCAGGTATGACCATAATTCCCGCGAAAGCTCAAATGATTCCGCGATCTTCACCGCCTTCGAAATATCGATCGAGCCGTCTTTTGTTTCCGGCGTATAGTTCAATTCGCAAAACGCAGAATGCCCGGTTCCTGCATTATTCCATGCATCCGAGCTTTCTCCTGCAATTACATCCAGGCGTTCAATAATTTCTATGGTGATCGACGGGTCTAATTCTTTCAGCAAAATACCAAGCGTTGCGCTCATTACTCCGGCTCCGATCAGCACCACATCTTTGTGTTCAATCTCGTTATTTTTCATAAAACGAATATCGGAATTTATAGATAAACCCCTTATGAAATTCGGCTACATTTAACTTAAATTGGGTTTTCGGCAGTTGCATCCTGCGCCATTGGAGCATCGTCCGGCGCTTTTTCCAAATCCCTGTCAAGTGAATACAACGAAGCAGCATCTGCATGATCGCCACCTGCGATTTTTATTTTATCCAGCAGGCTCATCGCCAGTGTTTCTTCTTCCGTTTGTTCTTTCACAAACCACTGCATAAAATTCCAGGTAGCCCAGTCTTCTTCATCATGGCTCATTTTTGCAACCCTGTAAATTGCTTTCGTATTTTCCACCTCATGCTCAAATATTTTTTCAAAACAATTATTTATCGTTTTGGGGTCAGCCGATGGTGCAGGAATAGCAGTCACTTTTACCTGTCCGCCTCTTTTAAGGATATATTCCAGGATCTTCATCATGTGATTGCGTTCTTCGCCCGAATGGCGGAAAAGAAAATTAGCAATCCCGCCGCATCCCTGGCTATCCGCCCAGGCAGCATAGGATAAATATATTTGTGCGGCATGCGCCTCTTTTGTCATTTGATCATTCAGTGCTGATTCCAGCGTTTTAGAAAGTCGGTTGGTGTTCATGGCTTTTGTTTTTTAATTAGCAATAAACACCTGAAAATTACATGCCTGATAAAAACAGCTTTATTCCGGAATGATCCAAACACTGGAAACAGCCATAGTGAAGCATTTCAACCCAAAACAGTAAAAAATAAAAACCGGTCCGTCATTGCGGAACTAATTCCACAGAAGTTTTATAGTGGCTCAGTTTGAGAGATTATAACGTACGATTTTTCAATCAATTACTCTTCGACAAGCTCAGTTGACTTTGTAGTCATGTTGAGCTTGTCGAAACATTTGGCGGATTCAAACGGAGCCACTAAAGAAGTTTATTGACGCTATCGGATCTCCCCAAAAAATGATTACTTTTAAGTAATGGAACCCATCGTTTTATCCGAAGGAAAATATTTTGGTCGTCTCGATAACGAGCGTGAACTCCATTTTGCCCGGCTTTCGCTTACCAGTTACGGACCGGATGATACCTTCCATAAACACTACCACGAAAATTCTTATTTGAGCTTATTAAGTTCGGGCGCTTACACCGAAAATCACAAATCAAATACCCGCATCCTGAACAATGGTGAGCTCATCTTTCGCCCCGCTGCATACGATCATGCCAATGATTTTTGCGGTAATCCCGGAGTTTGTTTTAACATCGAATTTAAAAAAGACTGGCAGGAAACACTGGATTATAAATTCCGGTTACCCAACCAGAGTGAAATTTATACCTGCGGCACATTTCCGGAAATTTACAAAGCGGTGATCGGATTTAAAAACAACAATCATTCATCCGATCTTTCAGAATTATTGCTGCAGTGGCTTTTTGAGACCAACCGTCCGCAGCTTCCCGAAAGCAACCTGCACTGGATCCCAAAAGTAAAAACAATCCTTGAAAATGAAACAGATGTTCACCACAGCATCAACTCCATCTCCGGAAGGATCCATGTTCATCCCATTTATCTCGCCGGATGCTTTAAAAAGAAAACCGGTTTTACCATCGGCGAATATCAGCTGGCCGCCAAACTAAAAAAAGCAGCCCGTCTTTTATTGAACACCAACATGCAAATGACGGAAATTGCGCTGGAATGCGGCTTTTACGATGCCGCGCATTTCAGCAGGCATTACACAGCATATTATAGTGTTTCTCCCCTTCAATTCCGGAAAAAATTAAATAAATAGTGAGAAGTTCATTCCAAATGGATATTGCATTAGATCATTTAAATCCTCATTGTAAAAACAATTGAAGACTCATTCTGCAGACTCTTTCGGCCTGTGCAGTAATAGCGGGAATGAGCGTAGCAAAATTAAAACTACGGAGAGCTAAAGCGCATCGCGAAATTAACCGCGGTTTTCCTGCAGCGCCAGCGGAAGGAAAAATTACTTTACAGGCAGTCCGCCGCGGCGGATTGTTACTTTTTGCCTTCAAAAAGTAAAAATGTAATTAATTGCAAAATTAAAAACTGCGTCTGTTGATACACAGTACCGAATACTTATTAAAATTAAATAGTTAATCCTGTACAATTTTTTCTGCTTTCCCTTCCCGAATTTTGTAATATGAAAAAACGGATCATTTATTTATTCTTTTTGTTACTCGGTATGCATTCAGTAACAAACGCTCAAACCGACAGCACCTATAAAAATTTAAAGCTGGATTATTTATATTTTTCTGCCTTGCAGGGAGACGTAAGCAGCATTCTTAAAAAACTGGATTCCCTTTCGGATAATAAGCTCAGCAAAGAACAGCTGGATTTTAAAAACAAATACATGCTGCGTTTTAAATCAACCACAGAACCGTTTGATTACAAAACAAAAGACACCTTGCTGATCTCCGTAATGAAAACCTACCAGCAGTATTGGAAAAAAGTTTTATTAAAAAAACAGCCATTGGAAGATGCAGATAAAGAGCTTGCAAAAACAATTACGGAACTGATCTGGCGATCTTATTATAAAAATACCGGCATCAGCAAAGATACGATCCTGGCTGATTTTACAGGTTATACCGAAAAATTATTCAAACAAAAAAACATCAGCATTGCCAACGGAAAAACATCCGATTATTACGATCTGCTTGTGTGGGCAAAAGAATCGGAAGTGCATTACAATGCGCAGCTTCCCGAAAGTGAGACCACGGTAAAAGTTATTTTTATGGAAGATGTGGTAACCATGGGTTGGGAAGAATTTGCCACCTTCGGCACTTATTTTCCAGGCGGTTGGGCCACACCCGATGCACTTTACTGCGTAAAAAGTACCTACGACCTCAATAGCGAAAATTTTAAGATCAGCTACATCAAACACGAAGCGCAGCATTTTGCAGATTATAAATTATATCCCAATCTATCCGGTGCCGACCTGGAATACCGCGCAAAACTGGTGGAACTAATTTATGCCGAAAAATCAGCAAACGGGCTTATTACTTTTTTCAGCAGCAATTCCTCCCGCGACCGCAGCAACTCACATGCATTTGCAAACAATTGCGTGATCCGCGATCTCTCAAAAGCCATCTTTCACCAGGATTGGGTAAGTGATCCCGCAAAATGGAAAAGCATTTCCTACAAAGAGATCAATGAAAAAAGCCGGACTTTATTCAAACAAAATTCCGCAAATCTTCAAAAAGCAGGCAGCACCGTCACTGAGTTTATCAACTAAATTTAACAACAGCTAGCCAAACCACCACATAAGGCACAAAGAAACACATAAGGCGTAGCGCAGAAAAGATTTACCACAAAAGAAAAACAAAAGACGAGATGGCAGAATTATTAAAGGATGTGTCAAAGCTGCACGTTGGAATGTTACACTTCCGCCTTTGTTTTTCTTTTGTCCCTTTTGTGGTTAAATTACACGTTGGAATGTTACAAACCAACCTTATGTGTTTCTTTGTGTCTTATGTGGTAGAAAAGGGGCGGGGCTTTTGCCTTAGTGGTAAATTCACAGCGCCGTTACCGCTTTCCGTTTCCCATCCAGCATTTCCTTCGGTACCGCACGCATAATTTCCTCCATCAAATGTTCCAGCATTTTTTTCCTCGGAAAATTTTCTTTTACTACAGCACTAATTTCCCGCACCGGTTTCGGATGCGCAAATTCCCGTACATTTTTCCGTTGCGATGCCTTCAAATTCAGCTCCGCCAATTGTGGAATGATCGTGATCCCGTGATTCTGGTCCACTAAATTAATCAGCGTTTCAATGCTGCCCGCCTCATAATTCAACAATTCATTCTCCCGCTTTTTCAACTCACATAAATTAAAAACCTGGTTGCGCAAACAATGCCCTTCTTCCAGCAACCACAAATGATCAATATGAATTTCCTTCGGCAATAAATATTTTTTCTTCGGTAATTTTTCACTCAGCGATGCATACGCATAAAATTCCTCATAAAACAAAGGATGTTCTTCCAGTGTTGCCTCGTGCACCGGCGTTGCCAATAAACCCACATCCAGCTCGCCCGACCGCAGCTTTTCAATGATCTCATTCGTGATCATCTCCTTGATCGAAATTTTCAATAACGGATATTTTTTGTGAAACGATTTTAAAAATCGCGGCAGCAGGTAAGGCGCCAGTGTGGGAATAATTCCAAGCCGCAGCTCTCCTTTGATCTCCCCTTTCAATTCGTTCACATATTCTTTCAGCACATTAGCGCCAAGTACAATTGCCTTTGCCTGTTTGATCACCTCTTCGCCTTCCGTTGTAGGCACAACCGGTTGTTTGCTGCGGTCAAATAATTTCAAACCCAGCTCATCTTCCAGCTTCTGGATCATCATGCTCAGCGTTGGCTGCGTTACATGGCATTTTTCCGCCGCTTTCGCGAAATGCCGGTGCTGGTCCACCGCAATCACATATTCTAATTGTTGTAAGGTCATATAGATTTTATCTATACAAAGATAGAAATTATCAGTTTGACTTATCAAAAAAAACGAGTCACATTTGTAATGTTCAACATGATAGACATTAAATGAATAGGAAAAACTTTATATCATTTCGAAAAGACAATAGCTACTGCATCTAAAAACCAGAGGCTTATCTATTTGAACTATACTTTGGGCTTCGCCTTTTTGAGCTTGTCAGTAATAGCGGGAATGAGCGCCAGAAATATTAAAGCTACGAAGCGAGAAACCGGATCCGCGAAATTAACCGCGGTTTTCCTGCAGCGCCAGCGGAAGGAAAAATTACCTTTCAGGCCAGTCCCGCACGTGCGGGATTGTAAATTTTGCCCGCCCGACTGAACGAAATTTCAGTCGTTCGGGCGGGCCTTCAAAAAGTTAAAACATAAATTTAAAATAATCATTACTAAATTGTACTAATTAAAAAACTATATCTCAAAGCAAAGCTCCGAATAACGCTGTAACGTTTTAATTTTTAATCATATTCAAAAACCAAATTCCACATCCCATGAAAAACGAAAAAGATAAAAACCGAAAACTCACCACTGCTTCAGGAAAGCCGTATACCGAGAATGAAAACTCCATGAGTGCAGGCGCAAGAGGACCGCTGTTACTGCAGGATTTTATTTTGCACGAAAAAATGGCGCACTTCAACCGCGAGCGGATTCCCGAAAGAGTGGTACATGCAAAAGGTACCGGCGCATTTGGAACCCTTACCATTACCAACGATATCAGCCAGTATACCAAAGCAAAGATCTTTAATAAAGTAGGCAAACAAACAAAATTATTCCTGCGTTTCAGCACCGTTGGCGGCGAAAAAGGCAGCGCCGATACCGAACGCGATCCACGCGGCTTTGCTATTAAATTTTATACAGAAGACGGAAACTGGGACCTGGTTGGAAACAACACACCCGTATTTTTTATAAAAGATCCGAAAAAATTCGGTGATTTTATTCACACACAAAAACGCGATCCACGCACCAATTGTAAAAGTCCAACCATGATGTGGGATTTCTGGAGTTTGAATCCCGAAAGCCTTCACCAGGTAATGATCCTCATGAGCGATCGCGGAACACCCCACGGATACAGACACATGCACGGATTCGGCAGTCATACCTTTTCCATGATCAACAAAAACAATGAAAGCGTATGGGTAAAATTCCATTTCAAAACCATGCAGGGAATTAAAAATTTTACCAACGATGAAGCAGCTGAAATGAAAGGAAAAGATCCGGATTTTGCACAACGCGACCTGGTGGAAGCCATCGACAAAAAAGAGTTCCCGAAATGGGAAATGAAGATCCAGGTAATGACACCCGAACAGGCAAAACAATTTCCATTTAATCCATTCGATCTTACCAAGATCTGGCCGCAGGGCGATTTTCCCCTGATCGATGCAGGCGTGCTGGAGTTAAATCAAATCCCAAAAAATTATTTTGCAGAAGTGGAACAATCTGCATTTGCACCGGCACACGTTGTGGATGGCATCAGTTATTCGCCCGATAAAATGCTGCAGGGGCGCATCCTTTCTTATCCCGATGCGCATCGTCACCGCTTAGGCGCTAACTACGAGCAGATCCCGGTAAACAAATGTCCGTACATGACCACCAATTACGAACGCGATGGTGTAATGGCCATCAACGGAAATGGGGAAGACAGCCCTAATTATTTCCCAAACAGCTTTGATGATGTATACGTGGATGAAAATTACAAAGAGCCCGCAATGCAGCTGGATAGTACCGTTGCCGATTGGTTCGACCGCAACGGCGAAGGCGACAACGATCATTACACACAAGCAGGCTGGTTGTTCAATAAAGCCATGAATGATTATGATCGTCACAACCTGGTATCAAACATTGTGGGCGCTATGAGCGGCATCACCGGCCCTAAACGCGACAAGATCGTAAATCTTCAGCTCTGCCACTTTTTCCGTGCCGATGTTAAATTAGGTATGGCCATCGCAAAAGGATTACAGGTAGATGTGGATGCGGTAATGGCACAGATGAAGCATGGGAAATAAATAAGTTCAAAGTTTAAAGTTTGAAAGTTCAAAGTTAGCTATATGTGAAAAGTTCAATGGTTCATTAGTTCAATGGTTTATTGGTGTGCTGTGTAATGCTGTGTGTATTTTACCACAAAGGCGCAAGAAGGAAATATTGTTTTGATTTTCTAAAATGTTTGGTCACACAAATTAAAAATTGTTGAAACGTTTAAAGTTTGTTACGTGCAGATGCCAAGTTTGCTAAAAACGGAGACTAATTACACTCTGTGTTGTCATCCCGTGCCTGACACGGGATCTGCCAATTAGAAGGCAAACACACGTAAGATCAATACGCAAAAAAAATGCTCCTGAAATTCAGGAGCATTTTTATTATATATATTCTAATTTACTTATCACACAGTAAACACACAGATTAGTATATTAGTACAAATTAGTATTTAGTAGATCCCACACAGCAAACTTTAAACTTTAAACTTTCCAAATTAAACTTATTGTACCATCGTTACATGCCCTAAATATTCATGTTTCTTCCCGGCGAAATCTCTAAAGATCACCCTCCACACATATGCATCCTGCTCTACCAATGCACCGCTATTTCCTTTGGCGCCATTCCATCCCACATTGTAATCATTGGTTTTAAATATCAACTCGCCCCAACGGTTGTAGATCGACATTTCAAATGTACCTTTATCAATACCGTCACCCAGCACACGGAACACATCATTGTTTCCATTGCCATTCGGTGTAAATGCATTTGGCGCATAAAACACCACGATCTGATCGATCACCACCGAACTGTTTGCAGTATCCACACAACCATGTACATTGGTTACCACCAGTTGTACATGGTAGGTTCCCGTATCTGCATACATGTATGTAGGATTTTGCTGATTGGAGCTTGTCGAATTTCCAAACGACCAGATCCACTGATCTACCTGTCCTGTTGAATAATCCGTGAAATGAATTTCAGGATCCACAATGCTGGTTGGTTGAGGCGATGCAGTAAAAGCTGCAGCCGGTTGCGAGTAGATCGTAATGTAATCCGGACTGATGATCGTATCGCTGCAACCGATGGTATTTGCATACATCAGCGTTACATTGTATTGTCCGAAAATAGTATACGTTGCCATAGCAGTACTATCTGTAGATGTTTGTCCGTTACCCAGGTCCCAGAAATAACTTCCGCCAGGCTGGTTAGTGGTGCTTGTAAAATTAACCGTTGTAGGTTCACAGCCACTGGTAGTATCAGATGTAAAGGAGATCACCGGTGCCGGGATCGCTACGATCACATCCGAATCCGTATTACCGCACAATCCGGAGATCGTATAAGTAATTGTATTATTTCCCGGAGTAGCCATAGAAGGATCAAACGTTCCCAGGATAGGATCGGTAATGCCCGGTCCGCTCCAGATCCCACCCGGATCAACAGTTTCCAGTGTAATGGCTGGTGCCGATGTACAGAAAGGCCCTACATGTGTGATCGTTGCATCCAGTTGCGATGTAACATTGATCAGCACTGTATCCTGTGCAGTACAAGGCGTAGTGATCATGTACGTAATAATATGGCTGCCGATCCCCGCAGTTGTAGGATCAAATGTTCCGGCATTTGCATCCGTAATACCTGCTCCCGACCATACACCACCGGCCGAAGCCGCACTTAGCGTGATCGGCGAACCCGATGTACACTGGTTGGCAACCGGCGTGATCGTTGGATCCGGCGGCGGGATCACGGTGATCGCAATAGAATCCACGCCCGTTCCGCAGGAACCGTTTACATTGTAATAAATTTCATGCGTTCCCACACCCGCAATCGCAGGATTAAAAATACCCAACGTAGTATTGGTAATACCGGCACCCGAATACAGACCCGTTCCGGTAGGAACCGAAACCTGTAGTGTGTCAATAGAACCGTTTACACAATAAGGACCCGCCGGTGTGATCGTAAGTGTGCTGATATTAATAATGTCCACATGCACCGTATCCACATCGGTACAACCGCCCGCATTGTTGGTTACAGTAATATAATAATCCATGGTTGACGGAGGCATCCCCGTTGTATTTTGTGCTGTTGCATTCGCGATTGCACCGCTGGCCGGTGTCCATAAAAAGCTAAAATTGGACGGATCCGGCACCATCGAGCAGTAATGAAACTGCAGTACAGGGCGGTCATTGGAAGTTGTGATAAAATTCACCACATCCGGGCACATATCATTGGCATCCGTAAAGCTATACAAACACGAAGTAAACCCGGTTGTTGCAAAAGGCGAGATAGAACTTTGTGTGTAATTATAATAACCACTCGTACCGGGTCCTTCCGTCGAACAGATCTCCACAATAATATTCGAGATCCCGTCCCACTCAAATGCAGTGCTCAGCACATTCGCATTCATCCCCACCGCAATATTCACCGTGCTTGGCCCAAATACCTGCAGCAGTCCGCTTTCCCAGGTAGTACCCAATGCAGCTAAGTTGGTACAGCCCATTTTTATAGTAAAATTATGATACGTCGTAATCCCGTTGATCATCGTTACCGGCACATCGATCTGGTCGATCTTACCACCAATAACTCCCGCAGCATTTAATTCCGCAGCGGTAAACAACATCTGGTGTTTTTCGGAAGTATACCAGTTACCATAAATAGCGGGCCATGTAGTAGAAGAATTGGATCCCGATCCGGTTCCTATCGTGGCCGCCAAAGCGGTTCCGCCGCAGCCACCGCTGGTGCTTAATCCGCATACCGGAGGCACTGCGGCACCGTTAAACGTAACGCCTAAGTTAACCGTTCCCAATCCGCAAAAAGAAGTATCGTTGCTTGCTGTAACCGATGGTGCAAAAGCCGGTGCTGCCACAATCGACAGGGTGCTTGTTTTGGTACAGCCCTGCGGACTGGTTACCACCACGGTAAAAGTATAAGTACCCGGCGCCGTAAATGTAGCCGTAGGATTTGCAATGTTCGGGTTATTTAAATTAGCTGCCGGTGTCCATTGGTACGTGTATACACCTGCCGGAAGCACATTGCTCACCGCCAGCTGCACCGGATCCATCAAACAGGAGTTGAACGAACTTTGTGTGATCGTATAGGTAAAATCAGGAACCACGTAAACCGTTACTGTATCCATGTTATCGCAGGTACCGCTCAGGTTACTGATCACAGCGTAAGTAGTGGTAGCCGCAGGCGATGCAATCGGATTGGCACAAGGGTTACACGAAAAATTTGCGGGTGTCATCGGCGGACCGGAAACCACGGACCAATTGAACACACTTCCTCCATAAGCGTTCAGCTGCGCCGTCTGCGATCCGCAGATCGTCAGATCCGGGTCCACCGTAGTTGCATCCAGGATATTTACACTGTATACAAATGTTTGCTGTCCGGGGATCGGGCAGGCACCGTCGGAAATAGTGATCGTAAACGTAAGGCTTTGTCCCATTGTTCCCGCAGGTGCATTCCAGCTAATGTTCAGCGTCAGCGGGTTGGTACCCGATGAAGTGATCACAGCTCCCGGTAATGCAGCTGAAATATTGGAGATCTCCGTTAAAATATCAGCAGCATCCGGATCCGTATATGTTGCTGTAAAGGCAAAACTATTGCCTGCGCACATTTCCAAACTATATGGCCCTGTTTGCACTGCGTTTCCTGTAAATCCGGTAATCGTACCGCCGGTTGGCGAAGGCACCGCATTGGTACAGCTTTGCACCACAAACTGAATATCCCGCATAACCGTACCCACTAAATTTCCATTGTCATCATATTCCTGCACTAAAATTACCACCACAAAGTTACCCAATGCCGTAGGTGTAAAGCTTACAAGCCCGGTGTTGGGATCGATGGTAATACCCGGGATCGGGGATGTTCCGGAGTAACCGCTGTTATAAGTGGAAGGAATACCGGCGCCATCCATCGCGGAAACCAGTGAATAATACAAGGAGTCGCCATCCGTTTCCACCACACCATAGCTGTAGTTTACCGGCTGACCGGCACATACGTATGGAATAGGCTGCGCAGTAAATTCAGGTGAGCTGTTACAAGCTGCTGTAGCGCTGTTTAGCGTAGCTTCAATATAATAATTGCTGCTGCCGGATGATACGTTGGTGATCGCACTGTTCCTGCAGCACACACTCCAGCTCATTGTCCAGGTATCACACGCCGGTGAAAGCGTAACCACACCGGTATAATTAAAAAGCCACATTCCCGGCAATGTACCGCCGTTACAGGTACTCATAGAGATCTGCGCCGGACAAAGCTGTGAAATTTCCAATCCGTTGGTGGTCGCTGCCGATACGTCTACGTTAAGCGTAGTACTCCCGCCGCAACTGCTGGTAAAATTGATCGTTTGCTGTGCACCCGGGTTAAAACCCGCACAGTCAATAAATAAATTCAGGTTTACCTGGTATTGGTTCCCCCCTAAACAGGTATAGGTTATTTCACCACCCGCAACGTGTGATGCCTTCGAAATTTCAGGCACCAGGGAAAACACAAAGAGGAGAGAGAAAAAGGGGATTATTTTTTTTAACATCGTTTTATAGTTATTAAAGAGCTAAAAATCAGATAGATTGACTAAAGTCGTTGAAAATCAATACGGTTTATTAATAATGAGAGTACTAATTTCGCCTATTAGTTGCATGCTTCCAAAAAAAATTTAACAATTAATTAGCTTTTGAAGTAACTTTGAGAAATGGATAAGTTGCATTTTTTTATTAATTATCTGAAATACAATTACTTAAAAACAAACGAACACGGGCTTCATTCCCCCTTTGTTTTTGAGCTTTACAATCAGGTCTTCAAAAAAAACATGTCCTTTTATTCTTATGAAATAGTAGAAGATATTCGCAGCCAATTACTTTCAAATCCGGTACAAATCCAGGTAACCGACCTGGGTGCCGGTTCCGGGGCAGGCCGCAGCAATCTCCGCAGCATCCGGCAGATCACAAAAACAGCAGCCAAAAATAAGAAGTATGCACAGTTGCTTTTCAGGCTGGCAGACCATTTCCAACCGGATACCATTTTGGAACTGGGTACCAATGTAGGCATCAGCACGATGTACTTAGCAATTGCTCGGTCAAAATCGCGGGTGATCACCATTGAAGGATGCCCGGAGATCCGCAAAATTGCTCAGGAAAACTTTAAACAGCTCCAATTACAAAATATTGAACCGGTTCCGGGCAATTTCGATACGGAATTACCTAAAATGCTTGCGACTGTAAATACCCTCGATCTTGTTTTTTTTGATGGCAATCACCGCAAGGAAGCCACCTTAAATTATTTTTACCAATGCCTTGAAAAAGCAACCGGGAGTAGTGTTTTTATTTTTGATGATATTTACTGGTCGAAAGGCATGACCGAAGCCTGGGAAAGCATCAAAGCGCATCCGGAAGTAAGCATTACCCTTGATCTTTTTCAGATGGGAATTGTTTTTTTCAGGACCGGGCAGGTGAAGCAGCATTTTGTATTGAAGTATTAGCAATTTTTTGCCACGAAGGCGCAAAGACGCAAAGTTTAATTTCAGGTTATACTGTAATAAAATGTTGTTTTTTACGATACTCACGAACAATACTGTCATCCCGCAACGAGTGCGGGACGACAGATCAGAAAAGTATTTCCGTTTTCAATAGCAACATTATTCTACAACATAACCTGATTTTAAATAAATTCCGCGTCGATCAATGTTTGTTAACACTAAAAAATGATCCGTTTCCTAAGAATCGTACATTTGTATCATTACAGTTCTTACATATTAATTTACACATAGTAAACCCACAGATTCGTTTTTCGTTTCTTATTCGTTATTCGCACCCATGGAATCAATTATTAAACTAACTGAAATTGCAAAATCCTATAAAATAGGAACCGAAGTGATCCATGCCCTGCGCTCGGTTTCTCTCAATATTTATAAAAACGAATTTGTAGCATTGATGGGTCCTTCCGGTTCCGGAAAATCCACCCTGATGAATGTACTCGGTTGCCTTGATAGTCCTTCGTCCGGCGAATATGTGCTGAACGGAAAATCCGTTGCCAAAATGCTGGACAATGAGCTGGCCGAAGTACGGAACAAAGAGATCGGTTTCGTTTTTCAATCCTTTAATTTATTGCCACGCTCTACCTCGCTTGATAATGTAATGCTTCCGCTGATCTATGCCGGATTTAACAAAGAAGACCGGCTGGCGCGCGCAAAAGAAGTACTCACACAGGTTGGATTGGGCGAGCGCATCATGCACAAACCCAATGAGCTTTCGGGCGGACAACGCCAGCGTGTAGCCATTGCCCGTGCACTGGTTAACAAACCAGCCATCATTCTTGCCGATGAGCCTACCGGAAACCTGGATTCAAAAACATCCGTAGAGATCATGGGATTGCTCGAAGAAATTCACAGGCAGGGAAATACCATTGTGCTTGTAACACACGAAGAAGACATTGCACAACACGCACACCGCATTGTACGGTTAAAAGATGGCGTGGTGGAACGCGATTACAAAAATGAGAACATCACGACAATATCATCGCGGTTGGTAGAGGAAGGAAAGAAGGAAGGAAATAGACAATAGGCAGTTGGTAATAGACAAATAAAAAAAGTAGACAGTAGACAAAAAAGGCAGTAGACAAGAAAAAATAAAAAGCAATTGGCAATAGGCAAATAAAAAGGCTGTAGCCTAAACATAGAATTACGCAGCACACCAATGAACCAGTAAACTAATGAACCATTGAACTTTTTTTAAACGCACAGCAAAACTTTAAACTTTTGAACTTTAAACTTTGAACTTTTTTCATGAAAGTATATACCAAAACCGGCGACAAAGGCCAAACATCACTGATTGGAGGCACACGCGTTCCAAAACATCACATGCGCATTGAAGCATACGGTACTGTGGACGAGCTCAATTCATGGATCGGGCTGATCCGCGACCAGCAAATGGATGCTGACACTAAAAAATTACTGATTGAGATTCAGGACCGCTTGTTTACCATCGGTTCTTCATTAGCATCCGATCCTGAAAAATCAAAAATGAAGATCCCGGATCTGAAAGAAGAAGACATCACCCTTCTTGAAAAAGAAATGGACCGTATGAATGAAAGTCTTCCCGAGATGCGCTCCTTTGTATTGCCGGGCGGACATACCAGCGTTTCCTACTGTCACATTGCCCGCTGCGTTTGCCGCAGAGCCGAGCGCTTAACCATTCACCTTTCGGAGAACAGTTTTGTGGCCGAGCTGGTGATCAAATATCTGAACCGGTTGAGCGACTATTTATTTGTGCTTTCCAGGAAACTTACGAAGGATTTGAATGCCGAAGAAATTCCCTGGAAACCGCGCATGTAGCAACCCTCCCAAACACCCATTTTCATTGGGGTTTTCAATAATTTTTTAAAAAAATCCGGGATCGTAGCTGATAAGTGAAATTAATTTTTACTTTTGCACGAAAATCAAAGTATCAAATAATTTTTTTAGAATGTAACAAGCGCAGGTTTTTTACGTTTTAATTCCAAAAATAACCGTTATGTACTGGACACTAGAATTAGCAAAACACTTAGAAGATGCACCATGGCCTGCAACTAAGGATGAATTAATTGATTTTGGAATTCGTTCGGGCGCTCCGATGGAAGTGATTGAAAATCTTCAGGAAATTGAAGACGAAGGGGAGATCTACGAATCCATTGAGGAGATCTGGCCGGATTACCCAACCAAAGAAGATTTCTTCTTTAATGAAGATGAATACTAACATTAAATTAAAATACCCCCGTTTAAAAAACGGGGGTTTTTTATTTGAATAAGTATCCGGTACTTTATACCATAAATAGTTTACTTTAATAACGTCATTGCGAGGGCTTTTCGCCCGAAGCAATCTCATTCTAGCTTCATACACTGGTGTGAGATTGCTTCGGGCGAAAAGCCCTCGCAATGACGCAAAAATTAAGATTTCTTTAAAAGAAAAATAGATTTTGGTATAAACTTCCCGATAGTCATTTTTATTTAACTTTGGACATGCTCCAGTCCTTTTTAGATCACATCCGCAAACAGCAGCTTTTTGATCCTTCCGCCCGCATCCTGCTTACGGTAAGCGGCGGTATCGATTCGGTGGTGATGTGTGAGCTGTTTCACAAAGCCGGGATCGATTTTGGCATTGCGCATTGCAACTTTCAATTGCGCGGTGATGAAAGCAACGATGATGAAACCTTTGTGGAGCAGCTTGCCGAAAAATACAGCGTTTCCTTCCATGTTGCTGCATTTGATACCAGCACTTTCGCGAAAAAAAATAAACTATCCGTACAGCTTGCTGCGCGGCAATTGCGTTACGAATGGTTTGAATCCATCCGCAAGCAATACAATTACACCTGCATTGCCACAGCGCATCACCGCGACGATTCCGTGGAGACCTTCCTGATCAACCTCATCCGGGGAACCGGTATTGCCGGCCTGCACGGCATTTTACCAAAGCAGGGCAACATCATTCGCCCGCTCTTATTTACCAATAAAGAGGAGATCAGCGCTTTCGCGAAAAAACATAAATTAAAGCACCGGGAGGACAGCAGCAATGCATCCGATAAATACCTGCGCAACAAGATCCGCCACTCCATTATTCCGCTGTTACAGGAACTGAATCCTGCGATCGGGAAAAACATTGCGGAAGATATCGGGCGGCTGCGCAACGTGGAGCTGATCTACAAAAAAGAGATCGAGAAAAAGCGAAAAAAAATAATCGTTGTTGAAGGAAAAACCGAGACTATCCTTATCAGGGAATTGCTGAAATTAAATCCCCTTGAAACTTATTTATATGAGTTTTTAAAACCCTATCACTTTAACGGCGATGCAGTGGAAAACATCATCAGGGCACTGGACGGCCGATCAGGAAAACAATTTTTATCGGATACGCACCGTTTGGTAAAAGACCGGGATGTGTTACTGATAGAAGCACTGCAAATGAACCCGGAAAAGATCAGCATAAAAAAAAGCACTAAAATTGCGGATGTGAACGGACAGCAGCTTGTTTTTAAAATACAGACAAGGAATGCTAAATTTAAAATTCCGGTTTCAAAAAATACTGCGGCAATCGATCTGGAAAAATTAAAATTTCCGCTGGAGATCCGTAAATGGGAAAAGGGAGATGCCTTTCAACCCATTGGCATGAAAGGCAAAAAATTACTAAGCGATTTTTTTATTGATCAGAAATTATCACTGATTGAAAAAGAGAATGTGCGGCTGCTCATTTCCGATAATAAAATTGTATGGCTGATTGGTTACCGCATGGACGAGCGTTTTAAAATAACGGAAAAAACTTCCAAAGTATTTTTTGCGGAATTAACTTAGTAACGTAACTTTGAAGGAAATCATTCATACTATGTTTTACAAAGCGTCACTGGATAAAATGACAAAAGGGATCAGCATTTTCATAAGCGTATTCTTCCTGTTCATTATCGTGTTCACATCCGTTTTATTCAGCAGCGAGAAAGATCCCGTACATACTCATAGCAGTTTCACTACAATATTGCTGGGATTTTCTTTAACGGCGTCCTTTATAATCTCATGGCTTTTTCATCCTGTAGGATACGAGGTAACACAGGGGGCAATAGTTATAAAACGTCCGGCCAATAAGGTAACGATCAATAAGCAGGGGATCGAGTCCGTTCGTTTGCTGGAAAAAAGTGAAACAGCCGGAACTATTCGTTCATTTGCTTCGGGCGGTCTTTTCGGATATTTTGGAAAATTTAACGGGCCTCTTGGAAAAATGACCTGGTATGTGACCAATAAAAACAACATGGTGCTTCTGAAAATGCGGGATGGAAAAATTTATGTTGTTAGTCCGGATGATACCTCTACATTTATAAAAGAATTTGGAAAACAAGGAAACTGACCTCTCTCATGGAAGAAGAATTAATTTTTGACGAAAAACAATACATCGGCTACAACAAATGGTCGATTTTGTGGCGCACGGTATTGGCGCTGTTTTGTTTTATTTTATATTACTGGAGCGAAAATCCAAAATCGGTGGATGTGGCCGTGATCAACATTCCTTCCTCGCCTGTCAACGAAAATTCGGGCCAGCTGTTTTTTTTAATGGGATTAATTTTAATGGTGCTTTCGCTGATCCTGATCTTTGTATTGCATATCCATACAAAAGTAGCGGGCAATAACCTGATCCTGGATGGTTTGTGGACTTCCCGCAAGGTAAAGATCGACCTGAGCAACATTGTAGATGTAAAACAGGTAAAATACAGCAAATACTTATTAAACCGCCCGGTTTATAATTTGCATTTTAAAAATAAGATCCGCTTTTTCACACAAGGCAATGATGCCGTGGAGATCACCGACAAAGAAGGATTAAAATACCGCATCGGCACGCAAAAAGCAAATGAATTGTATAAAGTGCTGAAAGAACGGATTTCTTAAAAAGAGTTCAAAGTTTAAAGTTCAAAAGTTTAAAGTTTTGCTGCACGCAGATGCTGCGTGTGTTTACCACTAAGATCACAAAGCCATAAAGTTTAATTTTATCGTGCAGACGTAGGCGCCAGGCTCTGCCTGGTGACAGATTGCAATGTCACCAGGCAGAGCCTGGCGCC
>JAOQAG010000044.1 GCA_025963715.1 Bacteroidota bacterium | reverse complement strand
CCACGGCTAATAATTGCCATTAGTTCTTTTCCCTTGATTTGATACTAATTAAACTTTTCACACACAACATAACACCAGGGGCAATTATTCCCGCTATCGCTGCACAAGATCAAAAACGTCTACCCGGATGTTTAGTGTTTTTAATTGTGATTTTTTGCTGTGTGTTTGCTGCCTGTAATAACTCATAATAAAAAGCTCTTTGATCAATTTGTACTCTAATCAGATCATAACAAATCATAAGCGCCACAGGCGATCTTTTTTTAACATCGTAACGATCATTTTTAATCTGCGTACCGACACACAGAAAACATTATTAGTTTTGTATTTAGTATCTTTAATTTATGAATACGGATCTGGCGAAAATTTATAAAAAGCAGGTAAAGGAATTAAAACAAATTCCGGGTGTTGGCGTTTCCATTGCAGATGACCTGATCAACATCGGGATCACTTCCGTTGAACATTTAAAAAACAGGGATCCGGAAGAGTTGTATTTTTTATCGAATCAATATGCAGGTGTGGTTCAGGACCGCTGCCTGTTGTATGTTTTTAAATGCGCGGTGTATTATGCAACGGAAACAAAACACGATCCTGAAAAATTAAAATGGTGGAACTGGAAATAAAATTAACGGGATGGCCTTATATTTGCCGGTGTAAACGATCATGAAAAAAAATCTGCTCTTCTTTTTTTTATTCCTTCTTTCTCTTTGCAGCATTGCGCAGGAAGCAACCGAAAACACTCCTACCCGCGGGACCATTACCGTTCAGAAAAAAGGACGTCTGCATTCAGTTTTGTATGATGATGTAAATTTCAGGCTGGTGTGCAAGGATGTATATGGAAATATTATTGATACGGCGGTGGTGGCGTTTGACCTGAATGTAACGATCAAAGGAATTGCTTATGCTGAAAAAGATGCGGGCTGCTTTATCTCTAAAACCATGCAACAGCGACTGAGCCGCATGGATGGCATTATCGTGTATATGTTCTCGAATATAAAAGCGAAAGAAAAAGATGGTACGGTTGTATCACTTCCCGATTTTAAATACCAGGCGGGCTTTTCGCGGGAGCAAAACGATTACTGATCAAAAAAATCTTTATTGAAATTTACAACGTATAGCTTTTCGGAAGCCCGCGTTAACGCAGTATACAGCCACCGGAGATATTCCACATTGAGCATATCGTCCGTTAAATAACCCTGCTCCACAAACACACAGGGCCACTGTCCGCCCTGCGCCTTATGACACGTAACTGCGTATGCAAATTTTACCTGCAATGCATTAAAGAACGGATCTTTTTTTACTTTTTCCAAACGCATTCTCCTGTCCGCTACATCGCTGTAATCCTGCATTACGGACTCAAACAGCTTTTTATTATCATCCTGTGATAAGGCAGGCGATTCGCTCATGATGGTATCCAGCAGCAGGCGCACTTCCAGCTCGGGTTCATCCGGATAATCGATCATGCGCATGCGCACATCGGCAAAGCGGTAACCGTGCATTTCCTGGATCTTCCCTACCCGCGAGATCTCAATGATATCGCCATTGGCAATAAAACCGGCTTTGCTTTCATCGGGGAGCCATGAATAATTATTTTTGACCACCATCATAAAATCTCCAGCCGATAATTCGCTTTCCTGCCAGCGAATACGGGCGCGGATTTGCTGGTTGTAGATGTTTGCGCGTTTATTGGAACGGCAAACGATCATGGTATCTTCTGCTCCGTATTTGTTGTATGCTTCATTCAGCGCATCTTCCAGCTCCATTCCATCAATGCGCACCACGTCTTTAAAATTGGAAAGATCAAAATGCGGTTGTGTTTTCAGCGCTGCTTTGATCTGGTTCCGCAAAGCAGTTGCATTGGTAAGAATGCCAGAATCGCTGGTCTGGCGGACCACATCGGTAAGCTCAAACGAATCGACCTGGAAGGAATAGGACGCTTTTAAAAATGCAGTATCCAGCGCAGGGCTTACATCCAGCCCTACCGGCGGCAACTGTGCGGTATCCCCGATAAAAATAAGCTTGCAGTTGGTGCCGCTAAAAACGTATGTGATCAGGTCATCCAGCAAACTGCCGCTGCCAAAACTCCCGTGGATCAGCCCGCCCGTGTTGGAGATCATGGATGCTTCATCCACAATAAAAATGGTATCCGTATGGAGATTTTGCTGTAGATGAAACGCAAAACCACCTTCTGACATTTGCCGGCGGATGTAGATCTTTTTATGAATGGTGAGCGCCTGTTTTTGCGTGTAATTGGAAAGCACTTTTGCAGCCCTCCCGGTGGGCGCCAGCAAAACGGTTTTCCCGTTGAGTGCAGGCATTGCTTTTACCAATGAGCTTACCAGCGTTGTTTTTCCGGTTCCGGCATATCCTTTAATAACAAAAATATGATCGGCATTTTTCCCAAGGATGAACTCCGACAGCTTGTGCAATAAGGTGCGCTGTCCGGGGGTGGTTTCGAACGGAAAAAATTTTAATAAAACGCTGCTAAATTCTTGTTGATTCACGGGGTGAAGATACGAAGGAATTTGCGACGAAAGGGACACGGAATGCTATGATCCGTAGCTATTTTACTGCTAAGGCAAAAAGTCAAAAGATTTATTGCTGTGGAATCTTGAACCACAAAAGAAAACAAAGATCTCAAAAGGGCTTTATCCGGAAGTGCTGTAGGTATTTACCACTAAGACAAAAGATTTATTACTGTGTGTTTTTTGAACCACATAAAGCACATAAGATCACATAAGGCGATGTGTAGAAATGCTTCGTAAAAACTAATTCTAACAGTAAAACCGAGCGGCTCCAGCTACTAAAAACTAACGACTAAAGACTAATTACAAGCCTTTGCGAGAAACAACAAAATTTATATCTTTGTTACCCTATGACCACCGAATTAAAAAATAAGCTCACGCAGGTAAATTCGTTTATTGATGAGGCATTTGATCTCAAACGGTTATCAGATTTCCATTTGATTATCCAGGCGGGTAACGATGGTTTGCTGCTAACTGTTTTTGACAAGGAAAAGAACAAATACATTGCCTTTGAAAATTACAGCTTTCAACAGGTATTTGATTTTGACCTGGTGGCCGATCTCTTTGAAATTGCGGCAAAAGAAAGCAGGATCATCAACCAGAAATACAAAACGGTATCCTGCTCGGTGGTCAATCATTTATCCACGCTGGTGCCTGCAGCACTGTTTGAGGAAGATCGAAAATCCATGTATTTGAAGTTCAATGCCACGTTACACGGGAATGAGCTGGTGCTGACGGATGAACTGAAAAATCTGGAAGCAAAAAATGTATTTGCCATTCCATTCAGCTTAAAAGCAAAGCTGGATTATATGTATAACAAAGTAAATTATCATCATTTTTCAAGCGGTTTGATCGAAGGATTGTTGCTGCAGAATAAAAACCAGACAACCAAAAAACTAATCGTACATATTCAGCCATCGCATTTTGAAGCGATCGTGATCGAAGGAAAAAAATTACTGTTCTACAATACATTTCAGCATCATTCTGCGGAGGATTTTATGTATTACCTGTTGTTTGTATGCGAACAATTGCACCTGAACACAGAAACAACCGAAACGCTTTTTATCGGTGAAATAGAACGCACATCACAAATTTATACGCTTACACAGAAATACATCCGCACGTTAAAATTGGGGGAACGCAGGGATACCGCGGATTTTAGCTATCAATTACAAACGCTTCCAAAGCATTTTTATTTTTCACTATTTAATTCTTCCCTACTGTAATGCGCATTGTTAGCGGAACGCACAGAAGCAGGGTGATCACTGCGCCAAAAAATTTGCCGGTAAGGCCTACCACGGATTTTGCAAAAGAAAGTCTTTTTAACATCATCAACAATCATTTTGAGTTTGACGAATTAAAAGTGGCGGATCTTTTTTGCGGGACGGGCAACATTTCCTATGAATTTTTATCACGGGAATGCAAAGACCTGATCGCAGTGGATGAAAATTTTCATTGCTGCGCATTTGTAAAAAAAACGATCGAAGATTTTAAGCTTCCAAAAGCGCGCGTGGTGAAAGCGGATGTTTTTTCTTTTTTGAAAAACAATATTGAAACGTACGATATTATTTTTGCCGATCCGCCTTACAACCTGGATAAGATCGACCAGATAGCGCCGCTTATTTTTGAAAAAAAACTACTTCGTGAAAACGGCTGGCTGATCATTGAACATGGCGAAACGACCGACCTGAGCCAGCAAGCGCATTTTAAAGAAAAACGAAAATACGGTACGGTGAATTTTTCGATTTTCGGCATGTAATATACACGTTGTTTGGGAGTTCTTAATTGACAGATCCCGGGTCAGGCCCGGGATGACAGCGCAGGGAGAAATGAGAACAATCAATCAAGATACGCCGGGATAACAGCGCAAAAAAGAGAGATGCTGACAATTAACAAGCTAAATCCTGCACCTGATAATTCAAAGAGTTCCACAACGTTTTTTTATTCGTTTCCCAATAAGTATATTTGTATTAATCACTAAATACGCAAACCATGAAAAGAATTGCCATTTTTCCGGGTTCCTTTGATCCGATCACCAAAGGACATGAAAATATTTTACAACGGGCATTGCCATTGTTTGATGAAATAATTATTGCTATTGGAAAAAACAGCAGCAAACAAAGCTTTTTTACACTGGAGCAGCGCGAAAAATGGATCAAACAGGTGTTTGTCAATGAACCCAAAGTGCGTGTGGAAACATATACAGGCCTAACGATCGAATTTTGTAAAAAAATGAATGCAAAATTTATCCTGCGCGGACTGCGTACTTCTGCGGATTTTGAATTTGAAAAAGCAATTGCCCAGAATAATAAGATCATGTCGCCGGAGATTGAAACGGTTTTTATTTTACCAATTCCGGAACTTTCTGCAATAAATTCGACAATTGTGCGTGATATTATCCGTAATAACGGCGATGCTTCTCCTTTTGTTCCTGTATCGATCGATTTGAAGGAAGCGGAAAAACAGTTCAAAGTTTAATTTTGCTGTGTGGCTGCTTCGCAGCGTTTTTTTTACCACTAAGGCACGAAGGCGCAAAGAAGGAATTAAAAAAACAGTTTTTCAATTGAATTGGTCACATGGATTTATGTTAACACATTCAATAAATTCAAATTTTATAATGCCTGTTTCTCGACTCCGGTCGAAATGACAATTTTAGATGAACCGCTTTTAAATTGTCATTTCGACCGATCGCGGAAAAAATCAAACGATACTTTAAACAATACAGTACACACCAATTAGTATATTAGTAAAGCGATCACACAGATTTGTAAATTAGTATTCATTCGTAATTTGTAATAAACTCAGATTCGTAAAATTCGTTTCTGTTCCTGCCCGAATCGTTCAGGCGGGCGTTATCCGTAACTATGAAAAAACTCCTCCTACTCCTTATTTTACTAAGCCCTTTACTTTCGCTTTCGCAGAAGGTGACTATCAGGGGAACTGCCAAAACGTATGAAGAGCAGGAAATTGGTGTGTGGATCTATAACGATTATATTTCCAAAACACAAAAACAAATTACATATACCACTATTGATTCCGTAGGAAATTTTTCATTGGAATTCAATTCAAAGGAAATACAGTATGTTACCCTGAAGATCGACAAACACATTGCTTCGATGTACATTCAGCCGAATGCGAATTACGATGTGATCATCTCGCCGCCGGATTCGGGCACCTACCAAAACCCCAACATTGAGCACGATGTAAAAATTGCGATCAAACAAACAAGTAAGGTGGAGATCAATGCACTGACGATGGATTACGACAAACGCTTTGATGATTTTTTATCGGTGGATTACAAAGAGTTTGTAAGACGCACACCGCAGGTAAAGATCGATTCGTTTAAAGTAGCGATGCACAGCTATTACTCAACGGTAGCAAACCCTTATTTTACAGGCTATGTAGATTACTCGATTGCGGCGATGGAAAAGAATACAAAGATGAGCGAGAAAAAATTATTCATGACCTACATTGCCAACAAGCCTATTTTATATAACCATCCGGAGTACATGAATTTTTTCAACTCGTTTTACAAACAAAAATTACAAACATTTGCATTGAGTAAACAAGGCAGTGATCTTAATTTTATTATTAACGACCGCGGGAGCTTTCCTGCTGCTGCCAGCGCTTTGAAACGCCATATCTACATTCCGAATGATACGATCTGCGAGCTGGTATTGATGAAAGGTTTGTATGAATCGTATTACGACGGAACATTTAAAAGAGACGGGATTGTTGCGATCTTAAAACAAATGAGCACGGATAGCAAGGTGGAAGAACACAAACGGATTGCACAAAACATGCTGAATTCATTTTCAAAATTACAAAAAGGCGTACTTGCACCAGCCTTTGAATTACCTGATAAAACAGGCATTACACATAGTCTTGATGAGCTGCGTGCAAAAAAATATGTATACGTAATGTTTTACGATGCCAATTGTACGGCTTGCCTGGAACAAATGAAAGTGATCCCGTCCTTAAAAAAAGTATACGGCGCAAAGATCGAATTTGTAAGCATTTCAACGGATAAAACAAACGCGGAACTGCAGGCATTCCAGGCAAAAAACCCAAAATACGATTGGACATTTTTGTATGATAACAGTGCAGGAGAATTAAAAAAACAATACGAAATTTCTGCAATGCCTGCTTATTTTCTGATCGGTATGGATGGTAAATTTATACAGGTGCCTGCAGAAAGCCCTGCTGGCGATATAGAGCAAGTGTTTTACGATCTTACAAAAGCAAAAAGCAAGTTACATGGTGTTGGAAATAAAACAAATCAGCAATAGTTTTTTGTCATCTGATGTCGGAAAAACACACTCACTAAAAAATATGCCAAAATTATTTTAATGTTTTTTAATTGTTAAAAAGACCCGTATTTTTACGGGTCTTTTTTTTTGCACTCGCCACATAATCAGCTATAATTCAGCATTTTAAGTTTTTTCAAATTATTTTTATTTTTTCTCCGGCATTTTCCAGATGCAATAAGTTCCATTTTTTTTGGTTTATATTAGCCATACCGTTCTTTTAAATGCTTTTTTAAATACTTTTCAAAATTTTAAAATACGTTTTAAAATTTCCTCTCCTCTAAAGTATCTTCTTACTTGTATATACGTTATATATTTTAAAAAATAAATATTATGGCTGATTTTTTCTTCTTCACGGATATTGATTTACTGAACTCTCAGAGTTCTTCTCAGGCATACGGACCGGCAGGCATTTCGGGTACTGATGAGCAATTCAGAGTTACCAGCCTGCATACAGCAACGGGCACTCCTAAGGCATACGCAATTTGTGATGGGACGGTATGTATTCAACAAGATCAGGGAAATACAAATCTGGTAAATTTAATTTTAAAACCATCAAATAAGCCCCGAATCAATTGTGCCACAATAAAGTATATTATTTACAAAGGCATTTTAAAAAACTCGTTATTAGATGGGAGCGGCAATGTTCTTAATACATCCAATAATGATTTAACAGGAAGTGTAAAAACTTCATGGGATGCATTTCTTTTTATTACAGGGCAGGCCTCCGTTCCGCCTTCTGAAAAAGCCTTGGGAATTGATCTTGATGCAACAATTACCAACTTTGATGATAGTGACCTGATTGATAATTTATTTTACAGAGAAGGAATTACTTACCAATTTCCGAAAGTAACAGCTGGATGGGATATTGGCAATTTTGATCCTGCAGGATTTGGCTTTGAAATTATAACGGAAAGCGTAGGGTATGATCCTATATTAAAATTTACCCGTAACCAAGAAAACTTTATTAAGGTTCCACAACTTCCAACTACTCCTACTCCAACGGATGCCGATATTTTTAAGTATTGGCATGACAAAGAAGAGATCTTGAATTTCATAGACGCGGGTGCTTTCTACGGTTCATTTTATGCTGATACTATCCGCGCAAAAACGACTTCCGGCACGTTTAATAAAACATCAGGCAACGACATTTATGATAAAGTTTTAAAGGGAACGCAACATACAACGGCTACCAACGGAAATTTTTATAACCGGAATTGTGTGTTTCTTGATATCAGGAATGAGCATAATCAGTCGTTTAATTATTATAAAAATTATGGCAATTTCATAAATATTTCATTACAGGCTGCAGCCATTGTTAACAGTGATTATTACACGAACAACTGGCCGGTCCTGATTCTTAACTCTAGTGGTTCTCCTTTATTTCCAGCAGGAAATACATCATCAAAAAATACAATTAAAATTAATTTACCTATAGGGGATAATGAATTTCCAGTTGTTTATATTTCGCAAGGATATAAAAACAAATTATTCTCATTTAGAAAACAGCTTAGAGGGAAAGACCGGTTTATAGAGCCTACCACTCCAACGGGCTATACTTCGGATATTGAGCTGGCTACGCCAAACAGGGATAGCAACACAGATACCACTGTTATTTCCTGCATCATAAAATTAAGGTATTTTAAAAAATTAAATAGAAAAAATGGTGATCCACCCACCTCTTCGGGAACAGTAATTCGCTCAACCGATTTTATGGACAGTTTATTTCCTTTGTTAAAAATGGGAGTTCCATTTCCATTTTCAACTGTTACAGGACTTCCAAAAGTTCGTGTAAAAGTATATAATGAAGAGGTTTATGTGGATTGGCTTAATGAACAGGGAATTGATTTTGTTGCAGATATCGGAATAGCAGTAGACACTGATACCGTTACACTTTTTGCTTTTGCAAAGGATATTCATAAAAATCCACAGCTATTCAGAACACACAATCAAATTTCTTTTAATTCAGAAACCGACAGCAACAGTGATTTTTTCATGAACTATGCCGATAATCGCGAAAAGCTTAACCAGCTTACAGAAACACTGATCACATTAAATTATCTTATACCACCTCAGATCCAAACCCTAAAGATGGAAGCAGCCGATCCTTCTTTTCTTGAAAAGTTTACTGTGCCGCTTTATGAAACCCAGTTTATTGCAATTATTTTCAAAAAAACAGCTTTTGATGATATAAAAATAACTCTCGGAGGCCTTTCGAACTACTACAAAATATTTTTGGGTGTTGCCAATAGGAATGATAGGGATGGTACTACAGCGAATGATCAGTCAAATGACAACCCTCCTATAAAATATTTCAGATATGATATTATGCTTAAAGGTTTCACCATTGACGGTTCAGGGAACATAACTGCTACCGAATATCTGCCGCTAGACGTTTTATTAAATTCATACACCATATATAACTAAGCCATGCCAATATATAAAGATGAAAAGGTAACTATACCTGTAACGACACTCGCTGCTTTTTTCAGCAGCCCACTTTGTACTGCGGCAACAATCCCTCAGGACCTGCTTGAATCGTTGCAACAAGTGTTATACTATATTGACGGCAATCCGGCAACAGTACCACCTGCAAATCTTAATTTAACAACTACACCTGCGCCGCAACTTACAAAAATATACCAGAATGGATTTGCGCCAGCTGGAATTTCTGTTACAGGTACAAGTTCACCGGGATATAGCATTGTTGTTATTGATTCTACTAAAATCGATGCAGGAGCCTTAAGCGCCGGATTATATATGGTTGTAATGTTTCATTTAACAAAACAGTTGCAGCTCATAACAAAGGGTACAATTACAACGAATACAACCTTGTCATCTAATACTTCTGAAATAGCAAAACAAGCGATAATTGCTGATACCAGCCAACCTGTTATTTACCAGGCATTAAAACAGGTATTGCTGGACAATGGTTTTCAACTACCAAAAAAAGCTTCTGAAAAAATTGCATTTAATGATCTGATGATGCCAAACATAGCTTTTGGAGGCAAAGGAGATACGACAAGCACAACTACGATCAAAGGAAAGCTGTTTACATATATGGTTAAAGTCCCATTTACGACTCCGCCGGCAAATCTTTTACCTGATGAAGATCATTTTAAATTCAAGGATCCAAATGTAATGAACGTTTATAAGAATAAGGCAAATAATGGAGCTTCGGGAAGCGACCTTACATTTTACCTCCAGGACGAATATAACAAAGTCCTATTAAAAATTTTCACGGAATGGAATGTTCAAAAAAATTTAATAATTCAACAATTAGTAAAATGTCTTTTTAATTCTATTATCCCCGGAAAAGAACTACCGGACGGAATGATACTTGCCTCTGGAAATGGATCATTTAGCCAGGGGATTCTCTGTAAAAACAACTATGGGCTCCTGTTCCTGGAATATGATTTTGAACTGCAAACAAATGGAAGCAGAAATTCTGAAACAGTGAGTTCGCAAAAAATAAAATCTTTTAAGTCACCTACAGCTGGCAGCCGCACGGTTGTTCACCTGGATGTTTTTGGATTAGATGATGACTCCTCCTATCTTGCCGTTAAAGTTGGTAAATATGGCTGTTATTTTATTGCTAGCACAAGCCCGACAATAGGTAACGGGAGTGTTCCTACACCTTTTGATCCCACAGGAGCTACTTTTAATATCATGAACCCCGATTTTCCAACAACACTTGCTTTTGTTAAATCCCCTTTACCGGGCATCTATTATTTTGTCGATAAGGCATCCGCTCCTTATACTATTATAGCAACCTATAATACTGCTTTACAGGAATTAGTTTTTACATCAGATGGGAGTGATGTACAAATAACGTCCTATAGCGGAACAGAAGAAGTTGGAGTTATAGCAGTAGTTGTAAAAGACACAGCAGAACAATTTTCTTTTGTTGTGGAGAATTTATTCAACGATGACCGGTTTGAACTAACAACCAGTCAAAAAGACACCGTTTTTTTACAGCCAGCAACTGATTATGACGCAAAACTTGATAAGCTTGTAGATATTTTAAAAGCGGCATCTCCAACTGTTGTTCCCGTTGTTTTTTTAAATGGCGCATTTGTAGGCAAGCAGGTTCCGGGTAGTTCCAGCCCCGGTACATCAGGTGTTATGGCGGATCCGGACTATACACTTTTCAGGAGCACCACCGTAAAAAAAGAAGATTATTTACCACCTGCTGTGGGCTCTGATAATGAAACATTATATCCAAAATTAAGATATAGCTTTGGAACAGTTACCTACAGCAGCACTTATTTGGAAATACGGATCGAATCTTATGTAAGCCCTTTAAGATCCAGGTTGGATAAACGCTTGTTGGGGCCTAATTTAGATGGAACAGGCACGCCTACTGATCCTGCCAATCCTTTTGATTACAGGGACTATACTACTGTTAATTTACCAAGATTCAATACTGACCTACAGCCGCAAACCTGGTATGGCGCAAACTCTTCGACAGATGCTTATTTGCTGTTAAATGAGTCCCTGCCATTTAATAGCTCAACCAATCCTAAAATTGCCTCATACAATCAGCTTTTAAGTACGCTCAGATGCTTTGGCATTTTAGAAGCATTAGCCTATAGAATAAATGCAAGAGCAGCATTGCAGGGAACTACAATAGCAACGAATGTAGCAACCAATTTATTAACGCTAAGAAACAATGCTGTATGCGAAACAATTAAAATTAGCGGCATACCAACCAACGCTCCTCTTTATGCTATTAATACAACTTATGAAGATTTAAAATGGTATACATCTGCTGCAGATCAGCTTTTATATTAATTCGCGATGAAAATATTTTTATTAAATAGGATCCGCATACTTATACTCTTCTGCTCAATACTCTGCTCAGGATCTTCGTTCGCTTTGGACAAGGTCTTATCGCTGGATGAGCTGAACAAACAGAAGATATATTACCTGTCGGCCCAAAGCAATAAAAACGGGATCGATGTTAATAAGGTGAATAAAAAAGTGTATCGCCTTTGCATACAAAAAGAGTTTAGCGATTTGATCTTGATCAAAGCTATAAATTTTCCAAATCTTCAGGAATTGCAGATAGATGGCGATTATTCTCATTTTCCTATTGAAGCCTTTGAATTTAAAAACTTGCAGGTACTTAAATTAAACCTCTGCAATAGCGATGCTTGTGAGCATACGAATTTAATAACATTATCAGATGGCTTGTATGACCTGGCTAACTTAAAAGTATTGGAAGTAAAAGGCATTTCAGGTTTAATATATATTCCGGAAAAGATCTCAAAATTATCAAAGCTATTGTACATTAAGCTGGAAGCTTACCTGGGGCCGGTAATATTACCCGTATCAATTGCATATTTACCACAGTTACGGTATTTGAATATTAGTGAGCCCTGTAACTTCGATGTTATAACAGAAGATCAAAGGCATAATTCAGTTTTTTCAAATGATCTCTGTGACAATTTAGAAGAAAAAGATTTTATAAAATCACAGCACATAAACATTGAATCAGATTTAGTAATGGGTCCCAACAATCTCCATGATTTTTCAAACAGTAATTTAAAACCTGTAGAAAAAAAAATCAGCGACTCCTTTTCAAACGGAAATAAAAGTATTACGGGACAATTGGATTCGTTGAATCAGCCGGATGGGAACTGGAATTTTTATTATAATAATGGTAAATTAAAAGAAGAACGATTTTATCGTTCTGGAAAAGAAACCGGGATATGGTCAATTTATGACTCCTATGGAACGAAATTGATCAGCTTATCTTTTGAAAGCGTATTAACCCGGTTCGTGTGGTTTTATGCAAACGGTAAAATAAGAAAGGAATCTTTTTTTAAAAATAATATGGCGGATGGTATATGGAAAACATATTATGAAACAGGGATTGTAAGCTCAGAATTTTCGTATTCAAATGATCTACTAAATGGGCCTGTCAGGTTTTATTATAATAATACCGGAGGAACACAGATTGTTTCTTACGAGGCAAATTATCAAAACGGAAAAATAAATGGCAAAGAAATATACAGAGATTCTACTAACACAATCCAAAGAATCAACTTGTATACAAATGGAATATTAATAGAAAAGTAACATTTACCGTTTTGTTTACTAAATAAATTTATAAAAATATTTTAATAAGATAATCAACATGGCCACTAGCAATTTTTATCCCGCTGTATCAGAACTTATCCCTATCGAGAATATTCCTTCGTCTCTAGGCCCTGTAAAAGATGGAATTCAAAATATTTTCAACAAGATCTTTTATAAAGATCTCATCGTTGAGAAAAGCTCTTTAGGTGAACAGGGATATTATAAACTTACATTATTATCCTATGGCCGGATAGGTTTTGACATTCCTGGCACAGGGCTTTCAATTTTACTTAACCCTGATGATACTTATACACTTTCAGGGATTACGCCGATTCCTATAAGCTTAAGCTATAAATGGGAAATAATAAAGTATATCCGTGAATTCGAAAACGCATTTTTTAATGCAGATGCAGCTGCCTTTTATAATTTATTTCTCGAAATTCTGAATATCGATAACTCCGAATTAATTGAAGAAGTGATCAATCTTTTTATTAGTGACAGTGATCCTATACTAAAGTTTGTAACTGATTTTAATACAAAATACAGCCCGGCTATTTCGATCGCTATTACCAGTAATCCCAATGTTAATGTGTATGAAGATTTGATCAACCAGATAGAAAGCCAAAGTTTTGATACCATCTCTATTTTATTTTCAGATTATATTAATACATTTAATTCGTTTAATGAAATTTTTGAAAACATAAAACTCCTTTTCAAAAAATGGCTGGGAAGTTTTGATGTAGAAGATTTTAAAAAAATGCTTATTCCTCAAGCTGCAGTAAGCATTGAGAACCTGTCAATGGGAATTGAATTTCCCAGGAATGTTTTTGTTCCGGTAGCTACTTCTACATTCAATCCTACAAGTGTGCCGTTAGGTGATCCTGTTCCCGAGCCATATCAAACATTATTAAAATTCAATATTGGTTCTCTTGCTTTCAGTACCGAAGAAGGCTACGAATTTACCGGCGAAAGCTCTTTCGATTTCCAAAAATCATTTATCCTCGGTACAAGATTCACGCTTGAGCTTCATGATATGAAGCTGGATCTAAGCCGTACTAAAAATATTCCCGAAGCAGACGCTGATGGCCGTCCTGATGATTTCATCGGCGTTTATATAAAAGACGGCACCATTGGTTTCCCTGCTGACTGGAATCACAATCCGCCTGATTCAGCACCTTCTACCGGCGAATTATATGTGAGCAATTTGCTTGCGGGTACCGGCGGAATTTCCGGAACCATTGGATTAAGAGCATTCACATCCGGTGATCCTTCTCCGTTTATCAGCGTACGTTTTGGAGATAAATTTGCGATCTCGTTAGACACCTTCAGCATTACTTTTCAGCAAAATGCAATTATATCGTCCGACATACAGGGAACACTCACGATTCCCGGCGTTCACGATGGCACAAACCCTGATTACAAAATCCGTATAAAAGTACATATAGATGGCAATGGTGATTTTTATGTTACCGCCAGCGATGAAGACGGTATTATGCTGCCGTTGCATTTCCAGAGTTATTTTACGGTAACACTAAAAAGCCTTACCATTGGAAGAAAATCCAATAAATTCTTTTTAGCACTTTCCGGTATCCTCGATTTCCTTCCAACTGGCGATTCGTTTATCTCCAATTTATTACCGAAAGATATCGAGATCCAGAAATTACTGATCTGGGAAAACGGGCAAATAGAGCTGGAAGGCGGAACAATTGAATTGCGTAATCCGGTAAAAATAAACATTGGCCCGGTAAAATTAACAGTTACTGCAATAGGCATGGGTAGCTACGAGCGCATGCACGGTGGTTCCATGCGGAAATATAAATACGTGGAATTCAGCGCCGGGATCAGTATAAACCCGGGTGGTGTGGATGCACGCGGTGACGGGATCCAGATCTATTTTAGTGTTGACGGTGGCGCGATCGATATTTTTGTACGCATCCAAAGCATTTCCATCGACCTGATCATCCCGGGTAATGCAAGCAAGGAACAGGCAACGTTATTACTGAGCGGTTATCTTTCCATGCGGCCGCCTACCAACCCGGATTCGGATGCAGGCACGGAATACGCCGGTGGTATTGATTTTAAATTACCAAAATTAAAAATGGGCGGCAGCGCTGCCATGAAATACAACCCGAAAATTCCATCTTTCCTGATCGATGTATCGCTGGAGCTGAGCACACCAATTGTACTCGGTGCAACCGGTATGGGAATTTATGGTTTCAGGGCGCTGTTCGGAAAACAATACGTGGTTTCCAAAACCGAAGCGCCGGTAAGCTTACCGGCCGATGCCGAATGGTGGCAATATTATAAAAAGAAAGTAACACCGGATTACAAAGAAGGAATTCAAAATTCTAAAATGGCGAACCTGCCGGGATTCTCTTTCGGAGCAGGCGTTTCACTGGCAACTGCTGCCGACGGTGGAAAAACATTCAGCAGTAAATTATTTTTCTTATTGTCGCTGCCCGAAGTATTTTTATTACAGGGACAAGCGCAGATCTTAAAAGAACGCATCGGATTATCGGATGAAACCGATCCTCCGTTCTTTGCCATCATCGCTATTGATCCGAACAGCATCAGCGCCGGATTGGGCGTTAATTACAAGTTTCCGGATACCGGAAAAATTGCAACGGTAGATGCATTGATCGAGATGGCTTATTTCTGGCACGACTCATCGGCATGGTATCTCAACATCGGCCGCGACCAGCCAGCCGACAGAAGAGTACGTGCCCGCATTTTCGACCTGTTTGATGTCTATTCATATTTCATGTTATCTGCAACCGGCATCCGTGCAGGTGCAGGCGCATCACTCGAAAAAAATTACAAAGTCGGCCCGATCAAAGCGCGTTTGTATGCCTACATGGATACAGCCGCGCGCCTTGCATTCAAGCCGATCCAGATTGGCGGCAGCATTGATATTGGCGGCGGCGTAGATATAAAAGTATGTGGTAAAGGATTTAGCCTGACTGCCGATGCATCACTTGCTGCAGAAGCACCGAAACCTTTTATTGTAAGTGGTTCGGTGGAAGTGTGTGTGAAAATTTTAAAGAAAAATTATTGCATCGACCTGGATTTCACCTGGACGTTTGAGCACACGCTGGATTTCAGCGAAATTCCAATTGTATCAACCAACGTACTGGGAGGCGGATCCACGCCAAGTGTAAGCACTAATTTACAAAGTGCAGTAAAATCACTGAACGTGATGAGCCAGGAAACATTGAACGTACTGTGCCTGGAAAACGTGGCCGGTGCAATTCCGGCGTTCACTCCGGGCAGTGGCGTGTGGACAAACATCGACGATTATATTTTGCCAATGGACAGCTTCATCGATATTGAATTCCGTAAACCTGTAAGACCAAACGGTCCGGATGCTTCACTGGCACGCTTCGGCGGTGTTACCCCGGGAGCCAATTATTCAGTTTACGTTGCTCCGCAAAGAGGAAAATCAAATCGTGTACGCCATGATTTTCTTTTGAATAAAGTGGAAATTTTCAGCTGGAATCCTACTACCAGTGCCTGGGTTCCCTATCATGTTTACAATGCAATTGATATGTTAACGGCACCTCCGTTCAGCGTATCTACAACAGTACTGAACGATCTTAAATTCGGTTTCTGGCAAATAGATAATCCGGGGAATTATACAAAACTGCGTTTGCTTGCTCAAACACCATTGAGTTTTTTAAACCAGGGAACCGGCGATACCATTGCAGAAGAACTGGGCGTTACCAACGCGATCTTTTGTCCGCCCGATGCCATAGAAAAAACCTGCGTGAACATGAATGCGCTGAGCGCAGGAACTGTAGCAGTTGCGGGTACAACTATTCCGGCAGGAGAAATCTTACAGCAGAAAGGTGTATTGTTCCGTGTAACCACGCACGACAGCTCTGTAATTTATAAGCCGTATGCAGGCATCATTAACGCATTGCAGTTTAAAGCTGCAGATACGCTGGAAATTTATTTACCGGAAGCAATGCCGGAAGTAACCATGCTGTTTAAAACATTAACATCGGCATTGATCTTCAATTATTATTCACGCACACAGGTGGGCCTTAATCCAAGCGGCGATCCGGTATACGGTTATACCCTGGTGGGGACGGTAACAAAAACACCTTCCCAGCTGGCATTGGGTGTATTGTATTCCGATCCGGCAAACCCGATCGATAAAATTGAAGTAACCGGCGATGTGTGTACACTTACCAGCGGACTTTCCTGCGATACTTCCATTAGCGAGCAGATTACTGACATTCTCACTTTCTTAAACGCAATTATAGTTAATACCCAGATTTATGACACGATTATTTTGCCATCAAGCATTTATGCCGAGCTGGTAGCACCAATGATATTCGGCCCGGTTCCTTTGCCATCCGATTTTACATACCAGCCAACACATACAACAACACTGCTCAATTCTATCTTTACATCTGCTATAACCGGTTTTAATTGTGGTGTATCTTTTTCAACAACAGGTGGTACTACGATTGACTGGACAACGGTTATACGTTTCCAGAATCCAAGGCCGAATCCTGCGATTTCTCCCGTAAACGGCATTAATTACGCTTTCCTTGTAGATGTAGTACTTAATACAGGTTCGGTGGTCACACTCAGTGCTTCATCCAGGTGTATGCCTTCTTATTACTGTTATAAAGAATGTTTTAATTTCTTTTACCAGATCTGTTACATCAACGTGGTGGATTATCAATACAATCAATCGCTGCCAACAACTACGGATGTTACAGACAGTAATACCAGCATGGTAAATGCGATCAATCAAACGATCACACCTGTATGGCGCCCGGACACTACGTTTGCGGTACGCGTTAATTTTTCGGATGCGATCTTTGAAGAAAGCAGCTCGCATAGTTCACCGGCTTATGGTTTCGTACTGGCATTCCGGACCAAAGGACCTGTCGGGCATTTCCATGAATACCCAACCGGCGATGGCACTTCCAATGTATTACCGGCATACACGGACCTGGTAAATAAAGATGAACAGGATCAATATAAATTATCGGTGTTAAAATATTACATCGATTATAAAAAATCGTATCCGAATGCAGACGGAAGTATTTTAAATTCCAAACCATTGTATTATCAAAATCCAAAATTATCGCTCTTCTATATTTTCCCGCATGTGTACCAGTTTTATCAAAACTGGGGTTCCTACAACGGAGCGCCTGCAGTGGATTCTTCACTGGAAGTGATCATCAAGGATCCGATAGAAGTACCGATGGTAGTAAATCCTGCAGATCCTACCGGGCCATTGATCCCGAGCGTGATCGACGGATCGCTTAACGAATGGCACACCAGCGCGCATCCTACAATTACGCCGGATATTGCAGCGCTGAACAACATGATCACAAACGGCGTTGCTGAAAGCAATCCATGTGTGCCAAGCATGACGGCAATGACGCCACAGGGAACTTACAATGTAGTTTCGCCTGATCCGCTGGAACCGTTAAAATTGTACACGGCCATTTACAATGCGTCGTACAACCCGGCATCACTGGGATTAACGGCACCGCAAAAAAGAGAAGTGCACCGTTATGGATTCCAGACATCGCGTTACAAAGATTTTAATGAGCACATCAGCAGTTATATTTTGCTGAGAGATCCTGTAACAACCTTACCGACAAAACTGGCGGTGTATGCATTGAATAAAGCATTCGGTCCGACTGTACTTACACGCGCACAGGATGTAATTGCAGGCACATTACCGGCAACGGACGTATTGCACCAGGAAGCGGCACTTGATTTCGATAAGCTGGTTGATCGCTTATTTGAATTCAAAGAACTGGAGCCTGCGGAATTTGTACAATTCAATTTAGTGATCGATACCGGCAGCAGCAATGTACTGGGGATCCTGATCCGCAACCCGGAACCGTTCAACGATCCGAAAATACCAATTGCGGAATTGAACGATGCACTGGTAATGCTGGTGGATACAGGCTCCGGATTTGGCGGCAGCTACACTACGTATTATTCAAAAGACAGGGCAAGTGCATTTATTACCAACAGCGATCATTCCATGAATGTTCCGAAAGCGATGCACCAGTTTACATTCCTGTATAAATTATACGATGGATATGCATACGTAGTAAATGCAACAGAAATAGTCACACTCGATTTTTCCGGCGTCAGCTAAAAATTGATTAACGTAACAGATTAAAAAAATTAAAAACATTTCATATGTCACTATACATTAAGGAATTCGACCCTGCCATCACAGGAAGATTTGGGGGATTAGTATCCATCACCGGCACCGACAATAAATTTTTGGTTGGCGGAATGAGCGGCACGGGATTAACCGTTACCGTTGATGCAGATGGAAACGTTGTTGGCCAAACAGAATATACACTGGAAGACGAAACGAAGATCGCCTTTATCAGTGCGGCAGATATTAACGATCATACGCAACCGGGCGATTATATTTTATTCGGAGCCTACCAGGTAACCACCACCAATGTGCTTGCTTTGCTGATCCGTATTGATTCTGCCGGTAATGTGATCTGGGCAAAAACCTACGGTGATGGAAACACCATTCGCCCGCTGCAAATGATCCTTTCGCTGGATACTGCCGGGGAAGAGCGTTACAACAGCTTTATGTTCATCAGCAAGCGATTCGTTTCAAAATCGGTTGAAGACATTGAAGGAGTGCGTGTGGATATGAATGGTGACCTGGAAGCATCCACCATTTTCGGATTGCAATCCACCAGTATTCAAACAGCAGGACTGGCACCAACTGCCAGCGGTGGTGCAATTATTTACGGCGGTACAACCATTGTAACGGGCTATGATAGTTTTGTAATTTCCGTAACTAAAACATTTGTTATTGCTTCAAAAAAAGTAATTAAAACCACTGTGTATAGCGAATTGCGATCGATCACACCGGGGCCTTCTGCCGGAGAGTTTATTTTCACCGGCGACCTTGGCGCATCCGCAAGCAACAAAAATCAATTCATTGTAAAAATAAGTTCCGGCTCCACAAGTGTTACAGCCAATAGTTCTCCGCTGCTTACAGGCACAGATATGAGCCTGCGGAAAGTGCTTGAGATCGATGGCAATTATTACATGTTCGGTTACAAAGCAGGTGGAAGTTATGCCGCAAAATATAATTCCAGCTTAAGTCTTGTATGGTCGAGAAATTTAACGCTTGGCACAGGCATTACTTATTTTTTAGCAGATGCGATCTATGACAGCGATACTGACGAGATTGTGATAGATGGCTGGATGAAGAACGGTACGTTTACATCACCGTTCAACGTACGCACCGATACTGATTTTACAAGCTGTGTGACCACTAGCCAGGATCCGGAGGAATCGAACTATACATTTACCATTACCAACATTACAAAACTTACTCCAAAAGAGTACACGCCACCCATTACCGATATTGAACCGATCGTATCGCACTACCCGATCCCGGATCACAAAATTTGCCCGGCACCTGATACCATTCCGTTAGACGGCCTTGTACAATCACCTTACATTTATATGCAGGCAGCCGGTTCCGATGTTTCGGATCATTCATCGGAAGGAATTCATCTGCGCTGGCGCTTCAATAAATCATTGGGTGATAATCACTTTGCAAAAGGGCCGTATGCAAATCCTTCGAGCCCGTATTACACCACTGTCGGATTTAGTACACCGGATGATTATGTGAAAATTTATAAAGTTCCTTACAGCGGGCCTTACCAGGCGAAAGTAAAATTTCAGAATGCCGTATTGCCTACTACCGAAATCAGCACGGGAACTACCAGGGAATGGCATTATAACGGTATTACCCTTACCAACAGCGGTGTTGGAACCACCAACATTATTATACGCTTCTCCAACCTGGTACAATATGATACGATCCGCGCCACCATGTCGCCATTGCTCCCGGAAGATTTTATGAAACAATACACCGGGATCATACTCGTAGCTGCCGATACTAAAACAATTTTCTCGATACAGTTCAATGTACTTTACAATCCCGGATCTACCAGCAGTGCCTATATCCGCGCCGAATCAATCGCATACAACGATCCGATGGATACCACCACTACTTTTGTTACTGCACGGAAAACATTTACCGGGCCAACCCAGCTGGCAAGCGCCATCATCAAAGGCGAAACCATGGCAGGAGTCCGCCTGGATTATTCCATTGCTTATGTTTCTGAAATTGTTCTGGAAACATATTACGATTATATCAATACCATCAATTCGCTGAATCTGTGGGCTTTCATGGGTGATTATGCTTTAACGCTTCAAACGCCGCTTGCATACGACCGGCTGGAGAACGATAACAATCCATACGTTTCTCCTGCAAAAAAATATGCAGTAGATAAAGCCTGGGACAAATACAATGACAGCGATGCCAGTACCGGCGAATTTAAAATACGTGTAGAAAATTACCAGCACCGCTGGTATCCCGCTCCGGATGCAGAACACCCGGATACGATCGCGGCGGATGGAATCCAGAATACAATTGAACAATACCTTAACTACAGCGTAACTGATCCAAAAGCAGTAATTGCTGTTCCGGTGGAAGACGATCCGGGCAACGATGCGGTGATCAACATCAGCTATTTTGATATTTTACGTTTGGTTGGCATTGATTATCACATTGCACGCATGATGGGTTTAGGTTTGATTGATGCAGAAATTCCGAATGATGGTACCGCATACGTCCACCTGATGGTATACACCAGCCACGGCGCGCTGGAAACAGGCGATCCAAGCACACGCGTGCAAAGCCATTTATACATGACGCTTCCTACAACGCTGGAAGATTACCGCTTACCGACAGCGCCCATTCAGGAATTTATCACCTACGGCATGAGCGTAAGCAATGGCATTGGCGAAATAAACCAGCTCACCGATGCGGATGGTTATGTGGCGTATGACGATGTGCGTTTTGTGCAGATCAACAGGGAGATCTTTGATTATGAAATTCCATGGGGAAGCTTTTTTTACAACACCACCGAATTCGATCTTTCCAAAGAAACCATTCCTGTGATGTACGGAATAGATTACAAAGGAGTTGCAGAATCGGTGTATCGCAAACCGGAGATCACACAGGATGAAGAATATTTTGATTATGCCGGTTACAACGAAGTGGTGGAGATTCCGGAGCAGGGCCAGACAAATATTTATACGCACCAGGAACGCGAAGAAGGGATTCATTGTTATGCATTGTATGCCATCAACTGGTTCTCGCGCATATCGCCGTTAAGCAACCAGGAATGCACGGATTATACAAAATTCAGGAAAGCAAAAAACCTGATGCCGCCATCCAACTTTGCAGTTCAGCTGATCCAGCCGGAACAGCCGATCATGTTTACCACGCAAGGGGAACAAACGGCGTTGGCCGCTATTGCAACTGCAGATAAAACCTTGCTGCGCGCCACGTTTGAATGGAATCATACGCACAATGTAAATTACCAGTATGCGGAACGTGCGCAATTATTTTACAGGGAAACTGCACCGGATTCCATCAGCGGACAAGTTGTTTCGATAACACAGCTTGCCAATCACCAGGTGCTGGTAAAAGTAACCAGCATGACGATCCTGAGCACTTCGCCTGTTCAAACGGTTTCTCCGGCCATTCCAACCGGAGAGGAAAGTAAATACATCGGTTCCACGTTTGCAACTGCATCGCAGGCATTTGCGATCACAGTCATTAATAATACAGGAACCTATCCGGAATTTACGCTGAACCAGATCAGGGAAACATCTTCCTACGATCCGTTGAACAACAACCAGTTCACCACATTGGTTAACTGGCTGCAACCAACTGTGGGCGACCGTTTCCTGGTGGTGGAAAATTTAGCGGTGGATCCCAACTGGAGCACTCATTTAAACCGTACCGTATACCTCGAAAAATTCCATACGAATTTCACCATCGCGCTGGAAGCTACGGGAACAGCTAATAATGGAACGTATAAAATAGAACACGTAACCGCTGTTGGTTCCAATACGGAAATTGTAGTGCTTGACAAATTAAAAAGCAGCACCGTTGCCGGAAATATTCGTTACAACAAAGTATTCACAATGATTTCCATTGATGCCGGTACCAGCAAAATAAAAATTGCCGGTAACATCACCGCTGATTTAACGGGCTTAACAATTGTACGCGTATTCGGATCATCGTATTCAAATGATGCAGAATATACTATTTCCGGAACACCTGCATTTGTTTCGGGCAATACAGAAATTACCGTTACCGGGCCAATTGCAGATGCAACTACCAGCTTCGGATACATGGCTATTGAAAAAACAGCAACCATTACCGGCATCAATATGCTTACGCAGACGGTGACTGTTGCAGGGAATTTAACATCCGTGATCATTCCGCCTTACGTGGAAACAAAAATAAATTATGACAGCACGGAAACTAAATTTTCGTACGGCGGCATTTTCCAACCGGCGCATGTAACGCAGGTAACGGCACCCGATCCGATCACAGGGCTTCCCGTTGCCGTTCCGGGCGTGTACAATGTATTGTTCAATACCTACACATTATTGCCGCACATCGATCCGGGCGTGGAATGGTACAAAGGAACCCTGCGCATTTCGGATACCAATACCGCAACCATTGCCGGTGTACCGCAAGCCGTGATCAAAGCATTACAGGTATGGGAAATTAAAAAAGATATAAGCGGCGTGCCGCTTGTTCCGCTGGAACTTATTATTTATGATCCGGCGTATGCTACCGATCCGTTCCCGATCAAAACGGGAACAAACATCAACGTGAATTTTCATCCCTCGTATCGTTTGTATCTGAAAGCGGAATTTAATTCGTTGGGAAATAATGACAGCACACACCAGTTTAACGGCGTTACCATTTTACCGGCTCCAGGAGATGGCAGCAAAATTACCTATCTCGGTATCCGTTCACTCGATCATGTAAAAGAACAACCGGCAAATGTGATCGTAGAATACGATTCTTACATTGCGCCGTTGGTGCCGGTGCTTGCACAGGAAATTGTAACGCCCGAAAAACCAGAGCTTGCCGGGCCTTTGTTTGCAACGCGTCCCGACTTTTATAAAAAATCGACTTACACGGTTGATATAAAACTGAATACTACCGATGACCGTAAACCATACGGAGTGCTGGTGTATCGCGGAAGCGAAATAAAAGTACTGGATACGCTTTACAATGAAACAACACTGGCAACAATTCTCACTGCGGTAAAACAGCTGAAAGTAACCGATACCGCTGCGTATTACGACATGCTGTATAATTTAGTGAATGTGACCGTGGATCCTTCCACCGGTAATTTTCAGTCTACTGCCAATAGCTTATCTTTTGATTTTCCGTTGCCGGATAATGGCGATTACATTGTTCCGAACAGGGACAGTTCCGTAATTGTTCATCCGTTTGCAACGCCCACATCAATGCTTGTAGCGGGGCAGGAAGATCTTGTGCGCCAGGCCGTCCTCGATTCATTCCTGTCGTTAACAGAGCAACCGGTAATTTACAAATATGTAAAAGGCGGCATTACCACATCGCCACGCAAACCAATTTACAGAACGTATAACGGTGATATCATCACGCCGATCCTGCCGGAAACACCGGGTTATAATCCTGATAATTATGATCCGCATCCGATGGCAGTAAAATTTGCAAAAAATGGTACCGTTACGTTGCTGCCATCTGACGTGGGTTACAGCATTTCTACCAATGATTTTTACATTCGTTTTACGGATTATACACTGGATGGCGCTTCTACTGCATTTTATTTTTATTACTCGCGGGAGATCACCAACCAACTGGTAATTGGTCCGCCAAGCGGTGTAAAAGCACCGGTGTTAATGGTAAATGCAGCGCCAGCACAAGCGCCGGGAATCCGTGAAGTGATCACCATTTTGGAAGATCCAGCCAACAATATTGAAACATCGGTTTCATTTAAATTAACACCGTTCAACGAAACCGAAGGCATTACACAATTCTGGATCTACAGGGCATACAACGCTGCCGATGCAAGTAACATCCGCACCATGAAACTGGGTAGAAAAGTGGATGTGGGCCAACCGGTGATCGATGATTTTGCAGACTTGCTGATCCCGCCTTATGGAGAAACATTGTTTTACAAAATTGTGGCGGTAAGAAGAATCCAAAATGAATTATTATTGCCGGAAGATATTTTATCGTTGCCATCCAATGCGGCATTAACAAATGTAGTGGATGTGATCAATCCGCAACCACCGGTGTTGATGTCGGAAAATGGAACGTCCACGCTTACACTTTTGCAGGATGTAGTTTTAACCTGGGACCCGACCTGCTACAACGGGACTTACCGTTTGCAAAAATTAAATACAAGCGGCAACTGGGTGGAAATCTATAGCATCAAAGTAAAAGACGACAGCATGCAATATCCGCCGATAGATCCGAGCACCATGCTTCCTGATTTTACAACATACCCGGAAACGCAATCGCTGCCGAGAGTTGATGCAGATGGTAATCCGATCTATTACCGCTTCCGCGTAGAAGTAGAAAATTCATCGGGCTTATTTAACCTTACCGAATATGAATTAACACTTGGAAAAGGCGCATCCGATCTGCAGGAAATTCCAAGCGTGGTAAGTTTTGCGGATTCACACGCCCACACATTGCCGGTGCTTGTTTCCAAAGATTTTATTACCGGTTCCAGTCAGCCGGATACGATCAGCTTTACTTATTTAGACAATCCGTTACCGGCGGGCCACAATACATTTATAAAAGTGGACATTACCATGGCCGATGATCTCGGACATTCCGCTACGCACAGCATTGTTGCCCCGGCCACAACTGCAACGTTTACAAACGGCGATGGAACCGGATTGGTGCTGAACAGTCCGAACATAAAATACACCGTGACCACCAATACCTTTACGGATTTTGTACCGAACTTCCCTGCTAACGGCGCCATACAAACATTCACGATCAATTATCTTGCAGGCCCATGTTATGATCTGCAACAGGTAACCGATATTGTGAAGTATGATGATGATACACACACCATCAATCCGTTTGTATCCGGCTACATCAATGATGGCGGGGCATATACGTCGCTGCTAACCTTCACGGACATTACAGACCTGCCCGCGATTGGTGAAACGTTTGGCCACATCGACATCACGGTAACGGATAGTGTAAACAGTACACCTGTTACAAAACAGATCCTGAGTGTAATGGATTTTGTTACATTCGATAATACGGATGGCATTGCAACAGGTTCAGCTAATCCGAACATTACGTATACAGTGAACGTAAAATTATTCAGCCTCGAATGCACTACCGGTTATCAAAAAGATTACAGCATTACGTATACGTACACACCTTGTGATCAGCTGGCAGGATTAACAAACATTGCATCCTACGAAGATGCCAACAGCACCAGTATCAACCCGATTGCAGATACAACGGTCACACTGGCAACCGATCCGAATGTCAGGATCTTCATAACAGATCTGATCTCGGGCAGTTTGCCTTCCGGACACACATTTGATCACATGGATGTAATTCTGGAAGATGACCTGGGTGGCGCATACATATTGAGTTCAGTCATATCATTAGATACGTATGAGTTTCTCGATGGAGATGGTGGGCTTGATTTAAGCACAGCTTACCGTACGTATTTTGTAACCATTGTATTGTACACTGATTTATGTACAAACGGTACCAGCTATGCGTATACGATTAAATATGCGTAGATAATAAGTTGTAAAGTTTGAAAGCTCAAAGTGGAGATTTTGAAAGCTCAAAGTGGAGATCATTTTCTTCGCTTTGAGTTTTTTGCATTTTAGGAAACTGTGTGGCTGCTTTGCAGTTTTTTTTTACCACTAAGGCCACTAAGGAAAAGGAGAAAAAAGGGAAGTAAACGAAGAAGGCAAAAAGGAAGTAGACAGTAAACAAAAAAAGTAGACAAGCAAAGAAAAAAGCAGGCAACAGACAGTGTGCAATAAGCAAAGAAAAAAGAAAAAACAAATAAGAAAAACAAAAAAACACAGCATTCGGACAACGCCTTTTGTATTCTTTTGTTTCTTTTGTGGTAGAAAAAAACGCTGCAAAGCAGCCACACAGCGAACTTTAAACTTTTGAACTTTGAACTTTGAACTTATAATTCCGCGATCACATCCATGATCGATTCATACGAATTATCCCGCACCATGTTAAAATCTTTCGGCGCGATCCAGCGCACTTCCGTGATACCTTCTTCCAGCTGTGGTTTCAATACGGAAGCATCGCTGCTGGTCATTTCAAACCAGTACGTTGGTTTTAAAACCGCCTGTTCTTTTATAAAATAGGTATGATACGTGGTATCAATTTCCTTAATGATCGTTAAATCGGAAATGCCACACTCCTCCTCTACTTCCCTCACAGCGGCCGTTCTGATCGCTTCATCTTTTTCGATCTTCCCTTTTGGCAGATCCCATTTTCCTTTTCTGAAAATAAATAAATAGTCGCCTTTGTTGTTTTTTACCAAACCGCCTGCCGCTTCGATCAGCTTAAACATCGAGCTAAAACTATCGAATAAAAACAATTCATTGGAATTGCAAAAACAGATCTCGTTTATATCCTTGCTGCTGATCAGCTCGTGGTAAAAATCCGACATTTCAGTTGCCGATGAAACTGTAAGTAGAATTGAGCCGGGTTGCGGGTCAAACAAGTGATGACTATTGACCAAACGCACGATTTTGCCTGCTGAAAATATTTTAATCATAATTGATTTTGTTAATTAAATTATGTGTGCAAACTCTATTAGTTTTAATATATTTGCGCTATGATATTGAACGATGAATCTGCTCTCAAAGTTGCTGAATTCCTACTACAAATTAAAGCAATTAAATTACAACCTAATAAACCTTTTACATGGGCTTCCGGTTGGAAATCTCCAATTTACTGCGATAACCGTGTAACCTTGTCCTATCCAAAGGTACGCACTTATATCCGTCAGCAATTTGTAAATGCTATAAACGAAAAATTTGCCAAACCCGATGTGATCGCAGGTGTTGCAACAGGCGGTATCGCGCAAGGCGCTTTGGTAGCGCAGGAACTGGGCTTACCATTTGTGTATATCCGCTCGGAGGCGAAAAAACACGGCATGACCAACATGATCGAAGGTGTGGTAGAAAAAGGACAATCCGTGGTAGTGATCGAAGATCTTATTTCCACAGGCGGAAGCAGCTTAAAAGCCGTAGAAGCCTTGCGGGAATCAGGTTGTGAAGTAAAAGGCATGGCCGCTATCTTTACCTACGATTTTCAAACAGCAGAAGATAATTTCAAAAATGCAAAATGCAGTTTGCTCACACTCAGTAACTACGATACACTTATCAAACAGGCCTTACAGTCGGATTACATTACCCAAAACGACATGAAATCCTTACAGGAATGGCGTATCAATCCCTCAGAATGGGGAAAATAATACAGGCTTATTTTTTTAACGGTCTTCACAAAAAAAATCAAAACGTATGTCATCCCTAAAATTAGAAAGTGAAAAAGTAGCGATCAATAACGCTTCACAAAATATTTTTAACTACCTGAGCGATTTCAAAAACTTTGAAACCCTAATGCCACCGCAGGTTACCAACTGGCAGGCAAGCAGTGACGAATGTTCCTTCACCATCAACGGAATGGCCACCATCGGCATGAAGATCATCGAAAAAACACCCAATTCAAAGATCAGCATTATCTCCAACGGAAAAGTTCCATTCGAATTCAAATTATTTGTACTCATTACCGAAACCGGCGAAAACAGCTGCATCGGACAACTTTCGTTTGAATCCGACATGAATCCCATGCTGAAAATGATGGTAGAAAAACCACTCGGTAATTTCTTTAACATGCTTGCACAAAAAATGAAAGACATTAAGTAAAGAAAAATTATAAATGTTGAATTATAAATTATAAATTTCTGTGTTTTAAAAAGGAATTATAAATACTGAATGTAAAAAGTAAAATATATCGTCATTGCGAGGAACGAAGCAATCTCACACCAACTTAACAACAAAGCAAAAAATGCTGACAGAATCTGTCAGCATTTTTTTATCCTTAAAATTAATTGAAATCGAAAATTTATACCAAGCTATAGCTATTTTATTGGGAAAATTTTTAATCAGCGCGTCATTGCGAGGGCTTTTCGCCCGAAGCAATCTCATTCTAAATTATATACTGGTGTGAGATTGCTTCGGGCGAAAAGCCCTCGCAATGACGTTCTTAAAATAATTTCTTTTCATGCTGGAAAGTCCCGGATGCTCAATAAAATTATTATCCACACAGCAACGAGCCTAGCCTTATGTGTTCTTTGTGCCTTATGTGGTTCCCTTTTTTTAGTATTTAGAATTTCAAGCTTAGCACATTTATAATTTATAATCCAGCATTTATAATTACCTGATCAGCGTAACCGTTCCTTTCCGCTCCACATAATCGCCTTTCGATGTTTTAAAGCGTACTAAATATACGTACACGCCAAATTCCGCTTTCGTGCCGCCATGCGTTCCGTCCCAGCCTTCATTGATATCCGTAGTCGAAAATTCTTTTAATCCCCAGCGGTTAAATACATCAAATTCATATTCGCTGATCCCCACATACGTTGTAACCGGAATAAAAACACTGTTCACACCCGCCGGTTTAAATGCATTCGGAATAAATACGATCGGGTCCTGGTATGCTTCCGCGATGTTGGAAGTACAGTTATCACTAAAACCATACACATTTCCCATACCTTCCAGCGCTTCCACATAATAATTGAACACACCCTGTCCCTCCAGAATACTGGAAATATAATCGGTAAAAGAATTAGTCCCCGATCCTGTGAACGGCACATTCGCAATCGGCGTTGGATCCATCACCCCGTCAATTCCCCTGTAAATATTGTACGACGTAACATTTCCCAGCCACGTTTCATAATCATTCCACGTAATTGTATTTGTATTGTCATTCGAATTTCCAATTGCCGTCAGCAACATCGTATGCCCTATGTTTGTTTCCAAACCATCGTATCCGCAGCTGTCCACATTGATCACCTTGTAATAATAACTGTACACATCCGTCAGTACATTATGGTCGGTATACGTGATCGGCGATGTAGCGCTGCGCGGTATCGTTGCAATGTGCGTGTACGTTATATTATCGTTCGAGCGCATGATTTTATACGACAGCGTGGAAGCCGCAACATCCACATGGCAGGTCAGGTTTACCTTATTTGGATCCGACACGCTTGCTTTTCTCAGATAAGAAAACGTTGCCGGGATCGGCGATGCAGAATAAAATTTATACCTGTTGGAGGATACACTTTCCGTTCCCGATGCATCAAATGCCTGCACTTTAAAATAATAATAAATGCCGGGAGTTAATCCCGGTATAGTGTACGTTGTTACTGTGGAAGCCGCTGTTCCAACATACGTATACGGACCCGCAGGCCCGGTCGTAGTCATATACACGCGGTATCCTGCAAGCCCGGTCCCTAGCAGCGGGTACGCCGACCAGCTTAGAAGAGCACTGCGTGTACAAATATCCGATGTAGCATTTAAGTAGATCGTTTTTACTGCAGTTCCCAACGGACTGATATTACCGCAGCTATCGATCCCCGTTAATTCATATTGTTCAGATCCGGCACCGGCAGTGGAAGCCGGGTACAGGTAACTCGTATTTGTAAGTCCGTAAACAGTATCCACCGGTTGCCATGTTCCACCGGTCAGCCTGAAAACAATGTATCCTTCCAGATCGGACGAAGGACTTTGCCCCCAGTTCATCAGCGCATGATTATTATCATCCACACTCAGCGTATCTATCTGCGGCGATACCGGCGCAATCGTATTCTGGAAGATCCCGCCGTCTACCGACGAAACCGATGTACAGCCTGTATTATCCGCAATCTCCACACGGTAATTGATGGCAGCGTTGCAAATAAAAATAGTATCAATAAAATTCACGCTCGTTTTTGTTCCCGTCAAGGTCCATACACCCGCCGGGTATTCCTCGTAAACATTATAAATGCCGGTAGATGTGCTGATCAGCGGGCTTGCAATTGGCGGCCATGTGAGTACCGCCGTTCCGTTCCCCGGATTGGTTACATTCAATAACATGGTTCTTACCGTATCGGCTGCTGGTGCCATTTGCAGGCCCGGACAAGCCGAACGTGTTTCGATGTAATAAAAAACAGGAACCACATTCGCATTAGCGCCCGCATGCGTATAAGTACTCTGCCCGATAGTAAAAATACTGTCCAGCAAGGTGTACGGGCCGCCCACCGAATTAGAAGTATAGACCAGGTACGCGTTAAAAATTCCGGAAGTATCCGTTGAAGGCGTCCAGGTAAGCGTTACATCCCCGCTTGGCAATACGCTCACACAGCGCGGTTGCGGCGACGGCACCAACGGCGCAGCTCTTACCGTGATCGAAACCGTGGAAATCCTTTCGGCAGGAGCCGGGCAAAAATCGTCTTTTGCTTTAAATACAAACGTGTAGGTATTGGAATTGGGATTGCAATTACTGCCTGATAACAGGTGATTGCAGCTGGTTTGCCAGTTAAACGTTGTGCTCACATCGTTTTGTCCGGATACCGGCGACGGTGATGATAATGTAGCGCAGGGCGGCGTGGTGCAGCCCGAAGCAGCATTTGTATAACCGGCGCCAAACTCGTTGCCGGTAGCAGTAACCGTTAATGTCTGATGTGTTACACCATCCGCTAAAAAATCACCGTCGTGTGCATTCAGTGTAAAATTCACTAATTGTCCGGCTGTTACCGTATCGTTGTAAGTGGTATACGTTACCGTTGGTACTGTATTAGATGCGCAGGGCAACAATACGATCTGCATTTCGCGATAGATCTCCGCCACTAACTGCCCGCATTTCCAGGCTTCTACTTTTACCACCGTTACAAAATTTCCTTGTGAAAGCGATGTAAACGAAATTTCACCGGTGCGCGAATTGATCGTAGCCGGTACATTCGATGGATTTTGTGCCGTTCCCGGTAAAGGGCTGTTGGCGCTGTATCCACCGGCAAACGGAATGGGCGCCGGGTTGGAAGGCGTGAATGTGGAAGTGCCTGTATTATAATCATCCAGCGGCTCGGCAAAGGAATAATTCAGAGAATCGTGCTCCGGATCGTACGCATTGTGATTGTAAGTAAATGGCGTACCCAAACAAATAACGCTGCTGGGACTTTCTAAAAATTTAGGAGAAGAATCAAAACACGGGCTTGCATTTTGTCCGCTGAACGAATGCATGATCGCACGCAGCGTGTAACCGTAAGAGCTTGGTGTTACCAAATTAGTAACCGATGCATTCCGGCAACAGCCAACATAGGCAAATACCCAACCGGCAGCAGGCGGCACGCCACTAATGGTTATAGGTACCGATTGATAAGTGGATTCCTGCACAGCACCCGCAATCGGCGATGTGCTGGATGGCCAGCCCGGTGCAGCCATTGCATCTGCGCAGGAAATTGCAGGGCCTGCCGCATTGCAGGTCGGTGAAATATCGGTTTGGGAAATTAAATTTAAGGTAATGGACGTAAGTGCCGGACAATTGGAAACGGCCAATGCCACGCTCGAAGGAACAGTAGCACCGTTGCAATCGCGGTACAGCTTCATGTTAAATACATACTGGCCGCCGCCCAAACAATCCCAGGTAATTTCCCCGCCCATTAAATGAGATGCATCCGCTTTTGTAAAAAGCAGAGAAAAGAGACTGAGGAGCAGGATGATTTTTTTACGCATTCTTAACTTGTAATAACTACAAATTTACTGAAATATAGGCGTTTAAACAATTATTTTTTCGGAAGAATGAGGGTGGAATTTTTATGATAAAATGCAAATTAATCAGGGCCATCGGGCAGGACTGACCTATATGCCGACCATAACGATGGCAATGGTTTTGCATTACTGGGCCGGTTCCTGCGTGGCAAGTACCTTGATGTAACGTCGATCCCTACGGGCAAAATTGCCGAAGAATATAAATGCAAAGTTATATAATGTGATTGGTGATACAGCAGGTTGGCGTAATGAACCAAGTATTTTCAATTACGGCACTGCGTGCTTAATAAATAGAAGATCAAAAAAGAAATGCCTCTGCAATATACGGGGGCATTTTTTGTTCCAAAAAAATCCGGACTATCAGCATTTTCTCCGAAATTTAATTTTACTTTTAGATAAATAGTATAATCTCCTAAATCAAAAAACATTAGAGAATGATGACCTATAAATCAAAAAAGCATACTAAAATAAAAATGCTTATTGCGTACAATTTTTTATTGGGTTTGTCTTTTTTGTATTTCGTTTTGTATGGAACAAGTAAATATGACGGCAATTTTCAGGAAAATTTATTGCAAGGTTCTATTATTTACTGTGTTATTCTTGTCGTATTAATTTTCTTACCGAACTACTGGATCTTAAAAAAAAGATTTTACACTACTATAGTTATAAATAATAATACAATTGACATAACCGATAATAACAACAAAATACACTCTTACGATTTGCAAACATTAGCATTCTCAATCGTAAGTACTAAATTTCATGATGAATTAATAGTTTACAAAAAAATAATTGGCACTCTTGGACAGCCTGTATTTATTGAAACCGCGAATTTTCTTGCTTTTAAAGTAAATATATCCTGGGAAACCAGCCAACTTAAAACAATTGCAGAAAAATTAAGGAGCTTACAAGTACGGCAGCATGTTGAAAAAGATCAAAATTTTATTGACCGGATTTTCTAAAAACATAGTATCTCCGTTAGGCCTACAAAACCCAAAAACCTCCTGATAAACCGGGAGGCTTTTTGATGGATAAAATTGAACAATTTTGATCAGGTCTTCTGATCAGATCATTTGTTTTTTTACCTGCTCTTGCTTTACGCTTTTTTCACATACTGCGATTTCAACGCCATTGCTCCAAAGCCTTCAATCTTGCAGCTGATATTGTGATCACCGCTGGTAAGGCGGATGTTTTTTACTTTGGTTCCTGCTTTCAGCGGTTTCGGTGCACCTTTTACAGGCAGGTCTTTCACTACGATCACCGTATCGCCGTTTTGCAGCTCATTACCGTTGGCATCCATTATTTTTTCGGATGCTTCTGCTGCTTCAACCTGCTCTCCGGGCTTCCATTCATAAAAACATTCAGGGCAAACCGTTTCGGTTCCATTTGAATACGTGTATTCGCACTTGCATTTCGGGCATGGCGGAAATTCAGACATATAAAGTAAAATTAAGTTTTGATCATTCAAAGATAGCATTTATCTCCCGCGGGAGTGCATAAGGAAAATGCAGGTTTTATAGAATCAAACATACTCATCTATGCCTTTACTTTTTGAAGGCAAAAAGTAACAAAAACCTTTTCTGGCCTGTAAGGTAATTTTTCCTTCCGCTGGCGCTGCAGGAAAACCGCGGTTAATTTCGCGGATACGCTTGATCGCTTCGCAGCTATAATTTTACTGCCGCTCATTCCCGCTATTACTGAACAGGCCGAAAGAGTCTGCAGAATGAGTATTCTATTATTTTTACTAATTGGCAGCAGCATGCTTGCGAAGCGGAGTACGATTTTAATTCACACCGATCCGAAGGGAGTAAGAAAAATAAATTCAGAAGGGCGCGGTGGCCGGAACAAGTAGCGGGGAAGCGTCAGGTGGTGCGTGGTCCACCGCGGCGGATTGTTCTTGAATTTTTTGTTTCTTTTTGTTTCAAGACAAAAAGAAAAAAAGATAAAATGAAGCCCCATTCGATTTTATGCTTCTAAAGATTTAAACAAAAACCAACATTTTTCTAATGCAAGACCTTTACCTTCAAAAAGTAAAAGCATAAATATCAATATGCATTAATTGGTGCAAAATCCCGGATATAACAGCAAAAACACATCAAAGCCCACGCTTCATTCTCCTCATTCGCTTCCGCATACTATCCCAATAAAATTTGGTATAATTCACAAAAATTTCTTCTCCGGCTTTTATATCGCGCGAAGCCACAATAAAACATTTATCACCAAAAATCATGTAATCACTATTGTTACGGATCCCTTTCACACGGGTAATACCTGCAGCATCATTCGCATAGCGGGCTTTGTATTGCGGCGTGTACAGGGCATCAATGCAGAGCTCGCGCCGCAGGTAAAACAGGTACTGATCTTCTTCTCTCCGCGCACGGCGGCGATACTCGTTGTACCCGATAATTTCACCGCGGTATTCGATGATCTTCGCCTCCTTACGGATAGCTTTGGTAGTATATAATCCTTTTCCTGCTCCCGGCAGCCGGGATTTTTTGACTAGTAGTGCCATTTTATACAATGATACAAAAATAATGAAAAGCACCCGCCCGGTATTATATGGTAACGACCATGGCTACCGGTACAAGCTGCTTCCGGTTGGGGACGATACGTTTGTAAATCCGGATGACGGAGCTTCATTCGTATTCGATACCAAACACAAAAATGCGATCACTCTGCTGTTTCCCGGAAGGATCAGGTTCAAAAAAGTGATGTAAAAGATGTATCTTTGACAAACATAAACAGCACATTTTATAATCATGATAAGAATACTACTAGCATCCCTCTTCGCTGTTTTCAGCACACTCAATTGCTTTTCACAAACTGCAAACTGGGGCTGGCTGCAACACGCCGGTGGAACTGCAAATGAGGAATGCATGGGCGTTACCACCGATGCAAACGGCAATGTGTATGCAACCGGATATTACACCAGTCCTTCCATCACGTTGGGAGCCATCACACTAACTAATCCCTGGGCCGATGGCAGCCATACCGCCATTTACGTGGTTAAATACGACATCAACGGCAACGTGATCTGGGCGAAAAGTGCAGGAGGACAAGGATCGGATGTAGGGCAGGCAATTACAACAGACACGCATGGCAATGTGTATGTGACCGGTAGTGTTGGAAGCGCGATCGTGCATTTTGATTCCTATACAGTTACAGGAGGCACCAGCTGGAATTTCTACATTGTAAAATACGATTCTACCGGAACGGTGCTTTGGGCTAAAGAAGCAGGTGGTACTTCCACTGATGCAGGTATGTCCGTAAGTGCCGATACAGCAGAAAACGTGTATGTAACAGGCATGTCTTACAGTATCAGCCTTACCATAGGCGGGTCTACCTATACGCGCATGGGAACCGATGCTATTTTTAATGTAAAATACGATGCAGCAGGGAACATCGTCTGGTCAAATTACACTACCGGCACCTGTACAAAACGCACGAACTCTGTTAAATCCGATCCGGCAGGAAATTCTGTTGTCGGAGGATTTTTTTATAACTCAAACATTTTGTTTGACACCATTCCGCTGGCCAATCATGGCGGACTGGATGCTTATGTAATAAAATATAATTCCTCAGGTCGCATCATTTGGGGGAAATCCTTTGGAAATACAGGAGATGAAGCAATTACCGGCGTAACAATTGATGCTGACAGCAATGTGATCGCTACGGGATATTTCTCAAGTCCTACGATCAATGTAAGCGGCATCACCTTAACAAGCTCAGGAGGCTACGATGCTTTTATAGTAAAATATAACGCGGCGGGAACCATCCTATGGGCAAAAAACATTGGCGGAACCGGTACGGAGCAGGCAAATGGGATTGCTTCGGATGTTTATAACAATATTTATGTAACCGGATATTATGATAGTCCTGTCGTTCCTTTCGATGCCATTTCAATCACCAATGCAGCGCCCAGCAAAGTATTTGTTGCACAATGCGATGCTTCCGGAAATTTTATGTGGGCGCAAAAATGCGGTGGTACCGGAAATATAAATGTGCATGCAATAACTGTTGATGATCATGGAAATTCGTACATCGGCGGTTTTTACCAGGCATCAACAATTGCATTCGACACAACCAGTTTGTCAAATACCGGTGGAGGCGATCTTTTCATCGCGCAGATCACCGATATTACAACAAACGTGCAGGAGGAAGCAACCGACTTAAAAAACAATTTAATATCCTATCCGAATCCATCCGCTTCATCTACAACTGTTATGTATACGCTTACGGAAAAACAAAATGTAACACTTGCAGTGTATAATGAATTAGGAAAATTAATGTATACTTTCTCAAAAAATGAGCTCCGGGAAAAAGGCGATCATCAATACCAGTACACACCGCCATCTCCCGGAATTTATTTTATAAAATTGATAACCGGCAACACTTCCATTACAAAAAAAATGATCTTTATTGATTAATTTAAATTCAATGAGTATCCGGAACTTTGCACTATAAAAAGAATGGTTATGTTGTAGGAAAATGTTTATTTTACCTGATATTTCATTTCGATTTGTCATCCCGGGCCTGACCCGGGATCTTATAAATGTTTGCAGAATGTTGATCCCGGTTTTTAATTGGCAGATCCCGGG
>JAOQAG010000042.1 GCA_025963715.1 Bacteroidota bacterium | reverse complement strand
AAGCTGTCATCCCGGGCTTGACCCGGGATCTGCCAATTAAGAACTGTGTAGGCGCTGCTAGTATTTAACAGATCCCGGGTCAAGCCCGGGATGACAGTATTATTTGTGAATATTGTAAAAAAAACATGTTACTACAACATAACCTTTTGTATTCCTAATTTTAATTTGCACATCATTGCTTCGGGCGAAAAGCCCTCGCAATGACGTTTTAAAATAATTTCATCTTTTTAGTACAAAGTTCCCGATACTCATTTAAGTTTAATTTTAAAATATAAGATGATGAAAACTAAACAAATCTGGGCAAATCTCGCAACAAATGATCTTGAACGAACAACCAAATTCTATACTGAACTTGGTTTTAAGGCTAATAATCCTAACAGTTCGCAAGCTACAGAACTGACAAGTTTTTCCTTTGGTGAAAAGGATTTTATTATAAATTTCTTTCTAAAAGATATTCTCCGGGAGAATACTCATAGCCAAATTACTGATCTTAAAAATGGGAATGAAATTATTTTCAGTCTTTCGGCCGAAAGCAAAGAAGAAGTATATGAATGGGTAGAAATTGTAAAAAAAGCAGGGGGAAAAATAACTGCTGAACCATACGAAATCGGAAAGGGATATACTTTTGTTTTTTCTGATCCGGACGGACACAAATTCAATATTTTATATTGGCCGGGAATGTAAATGGTTTAAAATTTTAGGAACGTAAGATTGCCATGCAAACTAATTAGAAAATTAAATGGGCAAATTAATTAAATTGACATTATTAGCAGACCTTGTGAGCTGTTTTATTATGTTCTTCAGCTATTTACTATTTGACCCCGGCCATGCATTCCTGGCACTTATATATACATTTGGCAATATATTGATCCCAACCTTTATTGCCGTTATTATATACAGACTATTAAAACAAAAAACAACTCTTTCAAATTCATTTCGAACTATTGCATTTCAAATCTGCATGCTGATCATCATTTATTTGATTGGAATTTTTATTTGGATGGCAGGTGAAATTATGCTGTTTGGACATCTAACACATCATAATATTACAAAAGAATTTAATTCGGAATTTAAGCCATGGCTACCTGCCTTATTCTCACTTGCATTTTTTATTCCATTCATAGACAATAAAATCAGCAAAAATGAGAGTAAACCGGAAAACAAGCACAACACCTAAAAAAATGCGGAGCGGATGCACGATCAGTCCCCATTCATACAATCATTAAAAATATCTGCAATGCAACTATTTTATTCCGTAAATTGTCTTCAGATTACAACTCCCCCTCCAAATCTAATTCACCTGTATGAAAAATTACCTGCTGATCTCCTGTTTTGTTTTTGTTAATTGTTGTTTCGTAACCGCACAGAACAACAGCGGAGAGGTGTTTTCCGGTTGCGGAACCAACCTGCTTTTGAAACAAAATCAACAGCTGAACAATGCACAGAATGCGCTGAATACAAATGCGTATGAGTACATGATCACTGCTGCAAAAAAACTGCAAAGCCCAACAACCGTCGTACAATATATTCCCGTTGTTGTTCACATCATTCATAATGGCGGCCCGGAGAATATTTCCAACCTGCAGGTGCAAACTGCCATCAGCGACATCAATGCAAACTTCCGTGAGAACGACAATACACAGATTCAGTTCTGTCTCGCACAACGTGATCCTTCGGGAAATCCAACCACTGGCATCACGCGTGACGTTTCTCCTCTTACCAATGAAACCATGGAGGTCGACGACATCGCCTTAAAGAATATTAACCGCTGGTCGCCCACCTGTTACCTCAACATCTGGATCGTCAGCGGTATCAACAGTCTCAGCTCCGGGCCTTCCGTGATCGGTTATGCCTATTTTCCTTCTGCTCACGGAATGGCTATGGATGGGGTAGTGATCGAAGCGGCTTATTTCGGGAGCAGCGTTACCAACGATGCAGTGGGAACACACGAAATCGGCCATTACCTGGGCTTATACCACACGTTTGAAAATGCCTGCCCGAATAATAATTGTTTACTGGATGGTGACCAGGTTTGCGATACTCCTCCGGACCAGACGACCTTCTCATCCTGCGCACCAAATGCCAATTCCTGCAGTACGGATGCAGATGATCCCAGTGCGAATAATCCTTTTTCCACCGATGTGCCGGATCTGGGAAATGATTACATGGATTACAGTAATTTTTCTTGCTATAACATGTTTACTCCCGGCCAATATGCCCGGATGAATTACTTTTTAAATAATGTGAGAAGCAGCCTGCTGAATTGCCTCAGCTGCTCTACTCCATGTCCTGCACCGGTTACAGCAAACATCATTTTGCCTGCTGCATCAGTGACCGTCACTACAGGCACTTCCGTGAATTTCCAGGGCACGTTTACCAATGCCACCGGACAGCAATGGTATTTAAGTCCGGGCAGTATATTGAGCACCGCCTCCACCTTTTCGTATACTTTTGCCAGCCAGGGTACCTATTGGATGAAATACCGCGCCATCAGCTCTGATCCCACTTTCTGCCTGGATGCGATCGATTCCATACTGATCATTGTTACACAACCCGTTGCTACTTCCTGTGAAGGTTCTCTTGAATTTATGAGTACCAACGCAGCAGTTCACCTGCCCCTGACGAATAACATATACAGCAGCAATGGTTTTACATGGGAATGCTGGGTGCTGCTAACTGCTCCATTCGGTACGGATTTCCGGCCAATGATCTGTGCGATCGATAGTGTAGTATATGAAGACATGACCTTGTCCTTCGGCTGGACCGGCGGTGTAGGCAATGTACCCATTACCAGCCTCGCTTTTAAGGTGGATGGCCCGGGGTTCGGAGCAGGAGGGCCAAGCGCTGCCACCTGCAATTATATGCCTCCCGGAGGTTTTGTACTAGGTACCTGGTACCATGTTGCCGGTACCATGAATTATGTAACGCATACCGGCAAGCTCTACCTGAACGGCGCTTTGGTAGATACGAAAACGATCAATTCTAACCCCAACACCCGGATCGTCAGATCCCAGTTGAGCTGGGATGTTGCACTTGTTCCCGGATATCCCAGCCCACCGCTGGGTGGTAACATGGACGAGGTACGGATCTGGAAAAGGGTGAGAACGGATGCAGAGATCGCAGCAAATTACAATCAATGCCTTTCCGGCAGCGAAACCGATCTGCTGATGTATTACCGTGCGAACCAGACTGCAGGAACGGCCTGCCTGGATGCAACTCCGGCCGGATATAACGGAACGCTTACCACCAGCGCACTCTGGTCGACACAGCAGGCGGCGATCATCACTACCAACTGCGCGAACCTGTGTAATTCATTCTGCCCTGCTCTCCTCGCCAGCAACGATACCACGATCTGCAATGGAAATTCGACACAGCTGGATGTGAGCGGCGGCTATGGCAGCTATTCCTGGACACCGGCCACCGGGCTCTCCGATACAGCCATTTCTAATCCTGTTGCAACACCTGCAGTAACAACCACCTATACCGTAACAGGTACGAACCTCGATTCCAACCTTGTTGTGAATCCCGATTTCGCTCTTGGCAATTACGGATTCAGCAGCGGCCAAACCTATACATCACTTTATTCACCCTGCAATTATTATGTGGCGCCTACTTTTTTTACCAGCTTTCCCGCACTCACCGATCATACTCCTACCAGCGATAATTATTACATGTCGGTGGATGGATGTACCACTGCGGCAACCAAGCTCTGGGAAGAAACGATCCCGGCGATCACTGCCAGCACCGATTATCTTTTCAATTTTTGGGCTACCCGCTCAGATGCTGCACAGCCGGTGTTTGAGATCCATGCCATTGGTAATGTTACAGGCGATGTAACATTGATTACACAGCCGGGCATTCCTTACGCATCTGTTTTTACCTGGGACCAGTATGGGCCGCCGGTATGGAACTCGGGGCCGAATACAAGTGTCACATTTAAGGTGATCAATACCAATACGGATGGCTTTGGAAATGATTTCGGGCTGGATGATTTTTCTTTGCGCAGGATCTGCACCTCTTCTGATTCAGTGACTGTGAGTGTAGGCAATTTTTCGTACCCGCTTGACCTTGGTAATGACACGACACTATGCGGAAGCGGAGTGGTAGTGATGGATGCAGGCGCCGGATTTCAGCACTATACCTGGCAGGATGGTTCCGGTAATCAAACCTACACGGCATTCGGGCCGGGAACCTACTGGGTAACCGTTATTGATCCCTGCTCATTTGCGCATACCGATACGTTGCATATTACTGCAACACCTGCTCCACTCATTCACATCATCAGCGATACGTCCATTTGTGAAGGCGACAGCGTTCAGCTTTCGTTTACCGGCAGCACTATCTTCAATAGCTTTCATTGGGATCCGGAAACATCCCTGAGCTGCAGTACATGTGCTGCGCCAGTTACCAGGCCAACGGTGAGCATACAATATATGTTAGTTGGCAGCACATCACAGGGTTGCACTGCGATAGACAGTATCGAGGTAACTGTGCTTCCACTTCCAGATCATGCTATCCAGATCACAACGCTTGATGAAATGTGCGGCAATGCAGATGGAAGCATTCAGTTAGCGGTCACGGATAATTCGGCGGCACCCTATCTTTTTAATTTTAATAACAGTGGTTATGCTGCTGTTGCCAGCTATTACAATCTTATAAGCGGCACGTACAGTATTGTGATAAAGGATGCGAACGGTTGCGTGTATGATACTACTGCGCACATTTCTTCCAGCGGAAGTGCGGACACGCTAAGTATTCCCAACTGTTTCAGCCCGAATGGAGACAACATAAACGACAAATGGTTCATCCCTTCTTTTTGCGGCGAAAAGATCTCCTGCAAGATCCTGAACCGCTGGGGTACAGAAATGGCCACGATCCACGAAAACGAATACTGGGATGGGAAAACAAATGGCGGCGCAAATGCTTCGGATGGTATTTACTATTTTATTGCAGAAATAGAATATATTTCGGGTGAAAAGAAAGTATTCACCGGTTTTATCAGCCTGATAAGATAGATGGCAGCAGTAATGATCAGCTTTGTATGAATAACAATGCCCTGAGAAATACACCGCCCTATCAATAATAAGTATTGTGCTTTTATCAAAATCCGAAGCCCTGGAAGATCAGCAAAGAGGCTCCTTTTTGTCGTATTTTTGATGAACTAAAATACTGTAAATCAACAATGCCCAAAACCATAAAAATATTAATTCTATTATTAATCGTTGCTCTTCCTTCAATTGGACAAATTACCTTTTCCGGTACTGTAAAGGATTTAATAACTAACGAACCTTTATCCTTTGTTAATATTGGTATTAAGCATAAGAATATCGGAACAAACTCTTTAGGCGATGGGACTTTTTCAATAAGTATTCCTCAACAAAACGAAAATGACACCTTAACGTTTTCAATGATTGGCTATTCCGAATTAAATCTCCCCATTAAGAGTTTTCAATCTTCAAAACAAAAAATAATTCTGCTGAATCCTAAGGCGACCCAATTAACAGAAGTTAGTGTTTCTACTAAAAGATTAGTTGAAAAAAAAATTGGAATAGTTAAATACAACCCCACTCTTCATATTACTGATGGAAGCACAAATCAAAACGACATTTTTGAAATCGCTCAACTAATTAAATTGGAGAGTACCCTATCGAAAATTACATCCGTAAATCTATACATCAATGAGTCCAATAAAGACAGCGCCACTTTTAGAATAAATTTTTACGCTTTTGACGGAGAAAGACCAACCGAAAAGATTATTGAAAAGAGTATTATTCAAACTCATGAAATAAAAGAGGGTTGGTTGAAATTTGATATGACTCCCTATAATGTTTATTTAAAGGGCAATGTTGTTGTATCCATTGAATTTATTCCGACAAAGAAAAAACAAACGCCAATTTATTATGAAGTAAAAATAGGTGGCTCATCAAAAAGTTTTGTCAGGACAAGTAGTCTCGGAGAATGGAGCGTCCCACCACATCATTACCGCCTTTATGTTACCGCACTCGGAGAGGCTGATGGAAAAAAGAACAAAGCTGAGTCAGCGTTAGAAGAAAATGAAACTGCTGCTACAGCACGATTATTTTCTGAATTTGTCAAGGATTCGTTTTCCATTTTCGTTAGTCTTCCCAGGAGCTACAATAAAAATACGAATACAAAATTTTCAACAGCATACATTTTAGATGCCAATGTTTATTATGATATTATTGGTAATTCAATAAAATCGCTAAATAAAAATAAGCTTTTACCGGAAATGATTTTAGTTGGGATCGGCTACAAAGATTTCTTTACAATGGATTCTTTGAGAAACCGGGACTACACATTTCCAAAGGCTTTGGCCGTGGATAGTTTTCCAATCAGCGGTGGCGCGGATAAATTTCTATCTTTTATTGAAAAAGAGCTCATCCCATATATTGATAAGAAATATCAGACGGACACAACTAACAGAACGATTATGGGGCATTCTTTAGGAGGATATTTTACCTTGTTTGCTTTAGAAAACGATTCGAAAACAAAAAACAATTTTTTCAAAAACTATGTTTCAGCCAGTCCTTCATTAGACTATTGTAATGAATATATAATTAAAGAGTTTCAAAATTATCCTGTTGCAAATAATGACAAAAATTTAAGAAGCTTATTTCTGACAACAGGAGGTTTAGAAGGGGATGAAATTAATTTCAATTCATTTATAAAATTGTTAGCCGATCCAAAATTTAAAAACATCCGGGTGCAAAGTGAAAATTACCCCAGGTACGATCACATGGAAACGGCAATCCCAACATTTGAAAAAGGGCTTCAATTAATATTTTTACAAAAATAAGTGAATCGTCTTATTCCTCACTATTTTTACAATCTAAATAACAATTAAAAAACAATAAAATGAATACGCTAATTACAATTCTACTTATAGTGGCAGGCATCATTGCTTTGCTGTTGATCATTGCGCTTTTCATGAAGAGGGAACATTATGCCAGGCGTGAAATCATCATCAATGCGCCCCGGCAAAAAGTATTTGACTATTTAAAACTGCTCAAAAACCAGGACGAGTTCAACGAAGGGGCAATGGCTGGCTCCGACAGGAAAAGAGAATTCAAAGGAACGGACGGAACAGTAGGGTATATTTATTCCTGGAAAGGAGATAAAAATGCCGGTGAGGGAGAGAAGGAAATTAAGAACATCGTTGAAGGAAAAAGAATTGAAACAGAAATTCGTTTTGTAAAACCAATGGTAACCAGCGCCTGCATTATCCTGGAGATGGAATCTTTACCTGATAATCAAACCAAAGTATACTGGAGCAATGCCGGTATATTGAAATTCCCTATAAACATAATGATACCAATGATAGAAAAAAGCGTTGCGAAAGGCATGGGTACTAGTTTGTTAACTTTGAAAAGCATTCTCGAAAAATAATTACAACAATAAAAACAACGAACCGCTAACAGCCTGAAAGACCGATTTCCAATTACGATAATCCCCGTCCTTTGGGTACCAAGGCGGATCATTTAACGATGACCCGCTTTTTTGTTTCCAAAATTCAGTAAAATCAATAGTTTCAGAATAAAAAAGCAATGTGATATTTTCGATATCGAATAAGTAAATTCCAATTCGCGTTGAGAATGAACTTTATTCCCGGGAAATAAGTAATTTAGTGCTTCATGCGACTCAGCACAAAACATAAAGAAATCCTCATCTATTGCATTTCCATGGCCTTGCTGTTATTTTTACTCAAATGGCTTGAAGCGCGTTTCATTGTTTTTAATTATCGTCTTGATTTTTTTATTGGCGCCATTGCCATTGTATTTACGGTTTTGGGCATTTGGTTAGCGCTTAAGCTTGTAAAGCCAAAAGTGGAAACCCGTATCATAGAAAAAGAAGTTTATATAGATAATTCCGCCCAAACGGAGATCAACCAAAAAGAGATAGCAAAACTGGGTATAAGCAAACGCGAACTGGATGTATTAAATTTAATGGCTACCGGTTTGAGTAATGAGGAGATTGCCGGGAAATTATTTATAAGTTTGAATACTGTAAAAACACATTCTTCCAATATCTTTTTAAAGTTGGATGTAAAAAGACGGACACAAGCGGCAGAAAAAGCTAAACGACTGAATATCATACATTAACCGGACTCGTGCTTTAGTATGAAAACCGCAATGCAGTATTGAAATCACCCAAAAGTGTGAAGGAAATTGAGGAAAGGGAGCTTACTTTTGCGGCATATTAATCATTTAAAAAAATAAATATTATGAAAAAAAACAGTTTAGTATTCGGAACCATTTCCGGAGTAATAATCAGCACGTTCATGGGAGTTTCTATGGCAGTAATGGGTTGCGGTAGCGGCGAAACGGATGGTGGAAGCAGCAGCATGATTATTGGCTTTAGCGCCATGGCTGTAGCATTCTCCTTTATATTTGTAGGGGTTAAAAATTACCGCGACAAACAAAATGGGGGAACGCTAACATTTGGCAAAGGCTTTTTACTCGGCCTGATGATCAGTCTTGTTGCCTCTACGCTTTATGTGATCACCTGGGGAGTAGAATTTCATTTCTTTATGCCTGATTTTATGGACAAGTATTCCGCAATGCAGGTTAAACAATTGCAAGGAAGCGGTATATCGGGTGCTGCGCTTGACGAAGCTGTTAAAAGCATGGAAAGTACAACTTACAGTTACAAACACAACCCGTTTTTCTTTGCGATGTTCACCTATATGGAAATACTTCCGATCGGAATTTTAATAACCTTGATCAGTGCTTTGATTCTTAGAAGAAAAACACCTGTAACCGGCTTGTAATAATTACCTGACAATTTAAAAACAAACAATATGGAAGACAAAAAAAATCAAACAGACAACTCAAATCCAGCTGCTGACACAACACCAAAGGTGACAGGAATTGGCGGCATTTTCTTTTTTTCAGACAATCCGAAGGATATGAAAGAATGGTATGCCAAAAATTTAGGGCTTGAGATCAATAATTGGGGTGGTGTGAGTTTTGAATCCAGGAATCTTAACAAACCTGAGGAGATAGAATCTCTTCAATGGAGTCCTTTTAAAAAAGGCAGCGAATATTTTGCACCTTCAAAAAAAGAATTTATGATCAATTACCGGGTTCAGAATATTGAAGCACTGGTAAACAAGCTCAAAGAAAACGGGGTAACAATTGTTGATGAAATTGAAAATTCTGAATATGGAAAATTTGTACATATTATGGACACAGAAGGCAACAAGATTGAATTATGGGAACCTGCTGACTGATGATCTTATTAAAATAATCTTAAAAGACCGATTTCCAATAATTAGGATTCATTAGAATCCTAATTATTGGAAATCATTCATCAGGTTTGATAAAGCAAACAGTTCAGCAAATTCATTTGTTTTGTCATGACATTTTTTTTACTCACAACACCAGCAGCGTACCAAACACGCCATCAATAACCTTCGCCATCCTGGGTATATCCAGTGTTTCCATTGCATCGGTTGTTTGGTGATAATTATGATTGCGGTTAAATGCCGTATCGGTGAGCATCAACGAGCTGTATCCAAATTTCCAATAGTTGAGATCATCTGAAAAAGCAACTCCGAAAAAAGCGTAGGGTGCCGAGAATTTTTCTGCTTTGATGGTATTTAATGCTTTGTATTCCGAACTGAATTTCCGGGCAAACGTTCCTGCATCAAGCCCTTTCACAAGTGTGATATAATTTCCTTTGTTACCATATTTAAGCGAAAGGATCCTCAAAGGATAATCCTGAGATTTTTTTTCGTCTTTAAAATAACCGATCATTTCCAGTGAGATCATCCCAAAAACCTTTACCTTGCTATCGGCAAGCGATTTTGCATGAATATAACTTCCCATGAATTTTGTTCTGAAATATGGAGGCTCTTCCAGGCTATAAGCCACAAGATCGATGCGGTAATTTAATTTCTGTCCCTTGAGAAGCCTTGACAGTTCTAGTAATCCAACCACACCGCTGGCATTATCATCTGCACCTGGCTGATGCCCGCAAACATCATAATGAGCTCCAACAATTATCCGTTTCAGATTATCTGTTCCAAAAGAGCAAATTACATTTTTGTAAATTTTCCCATTCGCTTCATATTCCTGTACCGAAACACTATCTGAATATTTTATAAAGACCGATCTGATAAAATCTGCGGTTTTATTCAGCTGTTCCACATGATCTTCACTCCGCGATTCATAGGTTTTGGTCAACGCCTTTAAATACGATTTAATAAGTGTTGTATCAGAAACGCCGCTAGCGCTGCAAAAAAACGGTGAACAAATGATATAGATAAATGTGACCGGGTAAAAAGCAAAATTTAATTTTTTCATGGACTGATTTTAGAACCACAAAGTAACATCTACGTAAGAAGAATTTTTTTGATAATTGTCAAAAAAGATGATTTTACATTTCCGCTCTTATCCGGCTGAGTGTTTCCTGCGTAATGCCAAGATAGGAAGCAATCTGACCCAAAGAAGTCCGCTGCAGCAAAGAAGGTTTGGATTGGATGAAATTTTTATAACGCTCTTTTGCGGTTTTAAATTGGATGTTCAATAAACGTTCTTCCAGTTTAATATAATAGGCTTCCATAATGATCCTGCCGAGTCGTTCGGTTTCAGGGAATCTGGTATACAAATTTTCTAAGGCTGAATGAGATAATTGTATAAGCGTTGAATCTTCCAGGGATTGAATAACCTCAAAAGAAGGTTTCATGGACACGAAAGCGTATAAACTGGTAGCAAATTCATTTTCCTGCGCAAACCAACTGGTGATCTCTTTTCCTTCATGAAAATAATAACCGCGCAACAATCCTTTTTCCACAAAAAAAATATCGTTGCAACGATGATCGATCTCCAGGATCGTTTTATTTTTTGAAACCGGGAGTCGCTTTGTAATAGCAGTCAACTCCGTTTCTAATTTTGAGGAAACAGAAATAACAGATGACAAATGTGAGATAAACGACATGCAGTAAAAATTTATGCGTGGCAAATGATTTTATTCCGGTTGCTGCCGCGAATTGCAGTAAATTTAGTAATTTTCAATGAACATTTAAGACAAGGTAATCATGAGCAACATTCCATTTCAAACAATAGACTGGACTTCCATTGAAAAAACAGAACACAAAGGAGAAACCGGAATTGCTTATTGGCAAACGGTTCAACTGGGCGGGCTCCGGATCAGGTTGGTAGAATACTCCAGGGGATATCTGGCAGATCACTGGTGCCAGAAAGGACACATTGTGCATTGCCTGGATGGTGAATTTATCAGCGAGCTAAGCACCGGCGAAAAAATCAACTTGATGAAAGGTGAAACGTATGTGGTTTCGGATGAATTGAGTTCTCATCGCTCCGTTTCCGAAAATGGTGTGAAGTTGCTGATCGTGGATGGGGATTTTTTGAAGAAAACCGTTTGAAAAAATTAATTTTATTGAGTCTCCGGAACTTTCTACTATGAAAAGAAATTATTTTAAGAATGTCATTGCGAGTTAATTAATTTTTTTGGTTGTGTTGTAGAACAATGTTTATTTTACCTGATATTTCATTTCGATTTGTCATCCCGGGCCTGACCCGGGATCTGCCAATTAAAAACCGGGATCAACATTCTGCAAACATTTATGAGATCCCGGGTCAGGCCAGGGATGACAGCTCAAGAGAGTATTTCTGTTTCCATATCAACATTGTTCTACAACATAACCTTCATAAATAGTTGACACCTTCCGGAAATGGGAATTTTTTTTGTTGAGAAATTCATGAATAAAATGTACTAGCCCTCCTCCACCGGCCTCACAAACTCGCCCTCACTTTTAGAAATAACAATCGTGGCAACGCCGTTTCCTATAATATTGGTAATGGCGCGGGCTTCGCTCATGAATTTATCTACGCCCAATAAAAACGCGAGGCCTTCCACCGGGATTTTATGAATAGCGGTTAATGTAGATGCGAGGATAATAAAACCACTGCCGGTTACACCTGCCGCACCTTTTGAGGTGATCATCAAAATACCGATGATGCTCAGGATCTCTGATAAACTTAACTGCACGTTATACAATTGCGCTAAGAAAATAATGGACATGGATAAATAAATGGAAGTACCATCGAGGTTAAATGAATATCCGGTTGGAACTACCAGCCCGACGATGGATTTGCTGCAACCCATTTTTTCGAGCTTGAGCATGATCGAAGGCAAGGCAGCTTCGGAAGAAGATGTACCGAGCACCAGCAATAATTCTTCTTTGATGTAAGATAAAAAAGCGAAAATATTTTCTTTGTAAAAACGCAGGATGAGACCGAGAACACAAAAAACAAAAATGAACATAGTCAGGTAAACGGTACCCATTAATTTGGCAAGCGGCACCAATGTATGCAACCCGAATTTACCAACGGTGAAAGCCATGCCGCCAAAAGCCCCAAATGGAGCCAGGTACATCACATATTTTAATCCTGTAAAAACAATCTTAGAAACTTTATTCAGAAAATCAATTACCGGCGCACGGTATTTCGAATAGCTTAAAACGATACCGGAAATAATGGCAATAATTAAGACCTGCAGCGTTAAATTAGAAGAAAAAAAGGTTAACCAATCAAAACCTGTTTCCGCTGATTTTGAATATTTGGATACATCCTGGATCTGCAGGTTGCTTTTATCGATATGGCCAGGCTGCAGGATGTTGGCCACTACAATTCCAATGACGAGTGCAATGGTGGTAATAATCTCGAAATAGACCAGCGCTTTCACACCAATGCGGCCTGCTTTTTTCAAATTGCCGGTACCGCTGATCCCCAGCACGATTGTCAGAAAAATAATGGGTGGAATAAAAAGCTTAATGAGATCAATAAATTTTTTACCGATGATCTCCATTTTCACCGCTTCTCCCGGTGCATAATTGCCGAGCAAGGCTCCCGCAATTATAGCGATGAGCACCCAAAAAGTAAGATTAAAAAATATTCTTGAAAATCGTTTTTGTTCTTTCATCGGCTACTATGCGGTTTTAATAACCGGCATTGCAAACAAAAATAATACAATGCCGGGTAAAACCTACATTAAAATCCAATGAGAGTATATTTAATTTTCTTTAAGTGGTACCGGAAATTTATACCGGGCCCGTTTATTTTTATTGAAAAAATTGTTGTTGTTGTAGGAAAAGGTTGTTTTTTTACTATACTCATAACCAATACTGTCATCCCGGGCTTGTCCCGGGATCTCATGAATGGTAGAAGGATCCCCATAGTTTTTAATTGGCAGATCCCGGGTCAAGCCCGGGATGACAGCTTAATAAAGTATTTCTGTTTCCATAAACAACATTCTTCTATAACATAACCAAAAACTTTCATTAAGTCACACTTCCTAACACCCGCCGCCTTCTCCAAACGGAATGCTGAATTCTTGTTTTACACTTACACCTTTCGCATTTTTAGCAGGTTTCCAGGCTGGCATTTTAGTAATAGCATCCAGTATTAATTTGTCTGTTGCATAATCCCCGGATGTTTGCAACAGGTAAGCATTTGCTACATGACCTTGCTCGTTAACTGTAAATTTTACTGTGGCGTATGCAATGTTGTGCGCCGCGCTTTGTTCGGTAAGTTTTTTAAAAACAGCTTCGGTCAAATATGTTGTCAGCTGTTTAAATCCGCCCGGGTATTGCGCTTCGGTTTCCGGAATTACCGCTACTGTCAGGTTTCCTTCTTTGATCGCCAAATCAACATCCCGGTTTTCATCTACATAATTTTTGTATTTGAACTTAATTTTTATATTGATATCGGCATCAGATTCCAGGCTGCTCAACATATTTTTTTGTGCTTCCGTCAACTGTTCATCTTTGCTTTGGGCGCTTACTAATTTGCCCTTGGAGAAAGCCGAAATTTCGATAGAAACATACTCTACCACAGCATTGTATCCACCCTGCGGATACAGCAAATATCCCAACGAATATTCTGTTTTTCTCCGGCGCTCCAGCTCTTCCCGTTCTTTGTACGGGATCGCTATTTTTTGCCATAGCTCGGGCGTCAGATCACTAATGGTACGGGCCTCTTTTAATTTTTCTTTTTTAACGAAAGGCGTGTTTCTTCCTGTGTATTCGTACATGGCTTTCTGAGAAAAACCTGTACCTGAAAGCAGGAGTAAAAGCAGGATGAGGATGTTGGTTTTCATATTTATTATTTTTTTAGGTTGAATATTTATTTTGGTTGTGTGGCTTTTATGGCAAGTACGTATTTATACACGGCATCCTTTTGTGTATCGGAAATGCTGGTTCTTTGCGCCATGTCATCTAAAATATTTTTCCAGTTGGCTTCGTCCAGCTCATAAATATTTTTCGCATTGTGGCAATTGGTACATGCACCTTGTGTATAAATGGCGTGACCTTCTTTTAATTTGTCGAGTGTTGCATCTTTGTATTTCGTTTGGATGGCTGTTAATTCTGCATCTCCGGGAGTATAAATTCCATCGGCCCGTTTTGCAGTAAATAAATAATCATCAGAAGCCGGGGTTGGTGTTGAAACTGGTGCCGCAGATGCAGTGGATGTTGCGCTTTTTTTAACCGGGCTGCATGCCGCCATTACAACGGCGGGAATAACAATGAATGTTATTTTAGTGTTTTTCATTTTTATCAGGAGCTTATGATTTACAAATCAAAAGTAGTTCTTGTTTAAAAAGGATGTTGTTACTGAGTAGTTATTGAGTTGTTAATGACTTGTTAACGCCTGTTTTATGCAGCAGAAAATGGTTAATTTTGAGGTATTCAAATGAAACCGAACCGGACAACTCCATTTATTGTGCTTTCTTCCATTGCCCTGCTGATCGTGCTGATCATCCAGGTGAACTGGATCCTGCAAACAGCGCAAATAAAGGAAGACATGTTCAATGAAAAGGCCAACATGGTGCTTGCCAGAACGATCGATGCGTTACGTTCCGACAAGATTACCTGCATGAGAATTGATGCCAGCATCGACAAGAACAGCCCTTCGGGATCAGCTACGAAATTGGGAAAAAGCGAAATACATACATTGGATTCGTTGTTTTCTTATTATATGCGATTTTACAATTTTCACATCAATTATTCTTACGTGGTTGCGAAACCCGGAGCGCTTGCCAATACCGGTCAGATCAGCTGGGCAAGGCCTATCAATCCAAATCAACAAGCTTGTTACCAACAAAGCCTGGAAAATGTGACCGGTGAAAACGGAGTGGAATTAAAGCTGATCCTTCCGGAGAAAAAACAATTTATTATAGCGGAGCTGGGAACGGCGTTCGTTACTTCCGTGATCCTGATCGTGATCGTGCTTGTTTTATTCTGGCGGACGGTGCTGTCGCTGATGAAAGAAAAGAAAATAGCAGAGCACACCACCGATTTTTTAAATAACATGACGCATGAATTTAAAACACCTTTAACCAACATTGCCCTGGCGGGAAAGATGATGGTGAAGGAATCGAATATCCGGCAGGAAGATAAATTAAAACATTACTCAGGGATCATACTTGAAGAAAATGAAAAGTTACGGCTGCAGGTAGAGCAGGTATTGAGCATGACCGCACTTGAACGGGGCGAGATCCCCATTCAAAAAACAGAGCTGGATGTGCATGTACTGATCCATGATGCAATAAAATGCATCGGGATCCAGATCGAAAATAAGCAGGGAAGCATCCAATTAAATTTAAATGCAGACCGGTTTGTGGTGATGGGCGATAAAACACATCTTACCAATGCCTTGTGCAACCTGATCGACAATGCGATCAAATATTCCGTGGAAAAACCCGAATTACAGATTCAGACATTTAATAACGGCGGGCATTTAATGATCGTCATTTCCGATAAAGGTATTGGCATAGAAAAAGAATATCAGAAAAAAGTGTTCGATAAATTTTTCAGAGTACCTACCGGAGATGTGCACGATGTAAAGGGATTTGGCCTTGGCTTAGCATACGTAAAAAAAATTATTGAATTGCACGGAGGCAGCATTGAGCTGGAGAGCGAGAAAGGAAAAGGCTTGTCTGCCGAAGCTTCTGCGAAGACAGGAACAACATTTACAATTACATTGTCTTATGTTTAAAGAAAAACTTAACATATTACTTGCGGAGGACGATCTTAATTTAGGGATCCTTTTGGTGGATTACCTGGAAGCGGAAGGTTTTGATGTAAAGCTTTGTAAAGACGGCGAACTGGCGTTAAAAGCGTTTCACAGTAATTCCTTTGATCTGTGCCTGCTGGATGTGATGATGCCGAAAATGGATGGGTTTTCATTGGCGAAGGCCATCAGGCTTACCGATAAAAAAATACCGCTGATCTTTATCACAGCAAAATCATTGAAAGAAGATAAATTAAAAGGGTACGACCTGGATGCGGATGATTACATTACCAAACCCTTTGATGAAGAGGAATTGCTCTGGAAGATCAAAGCGGTGATCCGCAGAATCCCTGAAAACAAAAGCGAAAGCAGGGTTGAAATTATTTCCATCGGGGATTATATATTTGATTTTAATAATCAATCGCTGACCATTAGTGGCAAAACAAAACGCATTACCGAAAAAGAATGTGAGATCCTCCGGTATATATCGGGGCACCGCAACCAGGTGATCAAACGGGAAGAATTGCTAAAAGAGCTTTGGGGAGAGAATGATTATTTTTTGGGAAGAAGCCTGGATGTGTTCATCACAAAGATCCGCAAATATTTAAAAGATGATCCGGAGCTGAGCATTGAAAATGTTTTTGGCGTGGGGTTTATCTTTAATGTGCCGGGGAAGCAGGATAATGGTTAAGAAGCCTTTCAGTAATGGAAGGCTTTTTTATTTAATAAATTGTTGAAAATTCATACCTTTAAATAAATCTTGTAATGGATTAGCGATTAGCAAAAAACTTACCTGGTAACGTTGAATTCCATGTCTTTTTAAGCGTTAAGCTGCAATGTTTTTTTTGTTTTTATTTTTGTAAATAACATTTTTTGTCAGTCCATAAAAAATTTATAAAAAAGTGGTTAACTATAATTTTTTGAATTTAACTTCTATTGAATTTGAAGATCTTGCCAGAGATATTTTACAAGTTCGTGAAAATATTATTTTGGAGAGTTTCAAAGCTGCAAAGGATGGAGGCATCGACTTTAGATATAAAGACAAAACAAACACCATTATATTGCAAGTGAAAAGATTCGAGAGTTATAAAGATCTTAAAAGAATTCTTATTACTAAAGAGATCGCAAAAGTAAAAAAATTAAAGCCTGCACGTTACATCTTAATATCTTCAATCGATTTTACTCCTTTTCAAAAACAAGAATTAATGGAACTTTTTAAGGGTTTCATATTACTTGAAGGTGATTTGTTGGGTAAACGTGATTTAAACAATTTATTAGGACAACAAAAATATGAAAGAGTAAGAAAAGCCCATTATAAATTATGGATGACGGGTACAGATGTATTACAGGATGTAATAGAACAAATAACACATCGAAAAGAATTTAATCTTGCGAAGGCAGAGCTGGATACAGTAAAAAAGAATAGCAAATATTATGTTCAAAACAAAAGTTTTTTAGATGCTTTAGATAAGATTGAAGAAAACCGAATTGTTTTAATCTCAGGCACGCCGGGTAGTGGAAAAACAACATTAGGGCGCGCTTTGATAAGTTATTATATAGCAAAAGAAGGGTATACGGATTTAGTATACATATCCGAAGGTATTGCTCAAGGTTGGAGTATGTGGAAAGATGATTCCAAACAAATATTCTTTTTTGACGATTTTTTAGGAAGTATAGCTTTTAGTGGATTTGCAAGAAATGAAGAAAATATGCTAAGCAAATTTATTGAAAGGATAAATGCTTCTCCCAACAAAATATTAATACTAACGACACGCGAATATGTATTAAGGCAAGCCCAGTTGAAATTTTCCGAGTTAGAAAAAAGCTATTACAATCTGGCTAAATGTATTGTTGAGCCTGGCACATATTCTGAATATGTTAAAGCAAAAATACTTTATAATCATCTATATTTCTCAGAACTTCATCCAAAACAGGTACTGATTTTACTGCAAGAAGATAATTATGAAAACATTGTTAACCACGCTCATTATAATCCCCGGTTAATTGAAAATTATATAACGCATTTATATACTATTCACACCAAGGTCAGGTATAGTAATGTAACTATGGGAACCCGCCATGATTTTGAATTATTTTTAAGGTTTTGGGAAAAATGTAGTTTCAAGAGTTTTGAAATACTCAACAAAAAACTTTTCAGAAGAATTACCACTACAATATACCAACTTATCAAACTGGTATTCATAAAACCCCGATTGATTACGAGTAGTACTGAATGAAAAGTCTAATTGTGGCAAATGGGTTTCTTTGTATTGAAAAGTCCCTTCAATCCCTTCAATTTTATATGCCTTTACAGTTGTTGAAGCATAAATACTCACATCATACTTTAAGCAAATTCGGTGAGGTAGGAAGTCAAAACAAATTGCTTCTTTATCCATTGTGAGATTACCGGCGGCATCTTTATACCGTTCGCGAGAGTTAGGGTGATTAAATACATCTAATACGCGTTTAAAGGTATCGTGGAACATTCCAATAGTATGGATTTTAGCTTTGTCGTAGTCCCCCTTTAGTGTAGTGTTACCAAACATTCGTTTCAAGAATTTAATAAACCGTGATAAGAGATTAATTTGTACCATAAATATAGGATATTTTTTGTAAGTTTGGATTAGAATAAAGACATATTAAGTATTGGCGTTTAGCTGATTCTTGCGACTGAAAACTGGTAATTTTCGCAACTAATGCAAGAGATAAGTTGAATGCTTCACGGCAAAAGGCGTGGGGCGTTTCTTATTTTGCATTAGGGTATACCAGTACCTCAGTCGCAGATAGGTTACTATCCCCACGCTGATTTTTTGTACTAACTGCTGATAGGGGATATAAGGCGTAAAACTTATATCCTATGAGAAAATTAATCCTTTTAACAACAGTAGTAATTTGTTCTTGTCATTCAGCGGTAAAAGAAGATGTACAATTACCGCCTATTTCAATGGACAGTTTATTTAACGCTGCAAGTGCAGAAGTAGAGAAAGAAGCTGCACCAATTAAATTTACAGTGAGCCAGCCAATGCAATTAGGCGCTTTCATTGTTACACTCGCAAAATCTTCTGAATACAAAACCAACAATGAATACACCCAACCATCAGAGGGAATGCGCTTTTACTGTATCAATGTAGAATACAGTAATCCTACCAGTGATTTAATACTGGATGCAAACCCTTTGCAGTGGAAATTGTATGATTCAGAAGGATATGCCTATGAAATGGCAATCGCTGATAGTAAGGAACCGGAATTAAAAATGGCATCTATTAATCCGGGCAATAAATTAAAAGGGTGGATCACATTTGAGATCCCGAAAGATGCGAAACCAGTAAAAGTTCAGTTTCAGCCGGATATGGTAAACAGTTCAAACGTAGAGATTGATCTTTAATTTTATAGTTTAGAATCGCTATCCTTTAATTTGGAACCAGTATCTTTTAACTTAGTAAGTGGTTCTTTTACTTTACGGTCAGTTTCCTTTAATTTTTTGTCTTTTTTTAAAGGAGGCGTATTGACAGCTAATTCAAGTAGTTCTTCAAATGAGAGATCAGTTTGAATTACGATTTCCTCTTTTTCCTTTTTGGATTTGGACTTCTTTTTCATTGGTACTAAGATACGAATTATTTTTCGCAATATTCTTTGTAATGTTACTGTACTTTACACTGATACGGCTCTTTGCGACTGTTTTTGTAAACCGTGTAATCTCCGTATCATTACGTGTATTGTATTTAAACTGGAACTCTGCACAGTACTTATCAAGGTGTTCTCTGCTTGGGCGGTGATAGATTCCTCGAATGGAGCGTTTCAATAATGACCATGCTCCTTCAAGTGAATTAGAATGTATATCACCACGTACATATTCTTTGGCTTTGTGTTTAACTACACCATGCTTATAACCGTGACTACTTAATTTCGTGTACGCCCACCATTCATCAGACATTATCTGCGTACCCTTCGCTACATTTTGCAGGATAATCGGTTGCAGTGTTACACGTCTTGTATTCGGTACAACCATGATAATTAATTTGCCTTTTCTTTCCAGCATACCGAATACAGGAGTTTTATTTTCAGATCCTCTACCACGTTTACCGCCCTTGAATTTACCACCTACGTAAGTTTCATCTACTTCAACTACATTACTTAGCGGTCTGAATGCAGTTTTATTTTGTAGCATATACCGTATTTTATGCGCCATATACCAGGCGGCTCGTTGGGTAATTCCTAATTGTTTACCTAACTGGACGGAACTAATACCTTTCTTGTGCGTGGAGATTAAATAAAGCGCAAGAAACCATTTACGTAATTTGATATTGGAATCCTGATAGATTGTACCAGTAGTTACTTGAAATTGCTTTCTACAAGTTTTAGAGGCGCATTTATACAATCTACCATCTTTGTACTTATAAACCTTCTTGTGTTTACAGTGCGGACATACAGGCCCATTCTTCCACAACTGGTTTTCGAGATACTTCCTGCACGATAATTCATCGGGGAATTTCTCTACGAAATAGAGTAAGTCGTTATTTTGAGGCATATTTCACGATTTTGGCGTTTTTTACTTTTTAAGATACGCAAAATTATTGAAATATACAATAGCAGTCAATACTGATGTTCCAGACGTTACCCGGACAATTAAAAACTACTTATATTTGGGTGTGAATAAGCACTAATAACGATGAATTATATGCATCCCTCGATCAATTCTCTATTGTTTACGGAGCTGCAACCATAAAACGAATAAAACAAAACAGATATTCTTATATAGAACTATTTTTAAAAGATGAAGTTTCAGTAACCCTGGCATTGGATTATTTTAAGCAATACGACTCAATTCCAGAGCAAAAAGGAATATTCTGGAAGAGAATGTATGAGCTGATGCATAAGAAGATGAATCGACCGCATCCTGTTTCTCAAACAGAATTAGAATGTTTACTACAAAATACGGCGATTGTTCTTTTTATGTCAAATCTCAATGAATTTAATGAAACTACATTAAAAAATGCCTCATGGAAATTACCAGAAGAGTTTACAAATGAGTCATCTCTTACAGAAATAACACGTGCTTTACTTCCGATAATTACAAAAAAAGGAAAATGGAGCCAGTTCATCAATATAGATACTCAAGTTTATTTGGCTTCCCAATGGATTAAAAATCTTAATGACAAAGCAAAAAAAGATTTTTTTCAAACATACAGAGATTACATAGGTAATGAATTGTGCGACCACTCTGTTGAGCTTTGGGAATTTTTATTTGAGATTGACCGTTCAGATTTTTTGAAATATTGCGTTGTACCACAATTAAAAAAATTCCTAGAACAACTCAATTTTTCCACTGCGAAGGAACTTATATTATCTTATTGTAAAATAACCGAAATTAGTTCTTCTTATACTATTGATGAGTCGGGATATTTTACTGAAGTATCAGCATCGTGCTCCTGTGCTTTTGAAGAAGATTTGATTAATTTGTTACAGCTAGAATATAGCTGGTTTAATTTGGGATCCAGTTTCAGCATGGACTATATAGATGCTACAGAATTTACATCCAAAAAGGACGGTTACCTTCAATTATTTGCTTACATTAAAAACAACTGTTATAAAAAGTCCAGTGAACAATATGTTTTAGATATGGCAAATGAAATGCAAAAAAGCGAATTTTATAAACTGATAAAAGCCGTAGGAATAGAAAAACAGATAGTTGGAGAGATTAAAAAACTGGCTACCAAAATATCCGAGCTGGAAGCTGAGATTAAATAAATCGATTTTTTCTATAAAAAATTGAGACCCCTGCAATGGAAATTCTGTTGGCATGCCCGGTGGAAAGAAAAATTCCGGTAATGCCAATCCTGTTTTGTTTTTCGGCACGACCGGCAAAACCCGAAATCAAGAATCAGATATTGAACGGGTCCCACATTTTACCCAAATACCTAAAGAAAGGAAGTATTGCGCTGGAATTTGAGTACTGCAGGTCGTTAGCGGGGCCAACAAATATGGATGCTTCTTCTGAGATTGTTTTTTTGACTGTGTTTTTCAAATAGCATTTAATGGAATAATAATAATCGTCGCCGAGGTACACTTTTGACTGAATGCTAATATTGGCCTGGTATTTTTCCAACTTCTTCAGCATTTTCTTTTCAACTTCTTCTAATGTTTGAAGCTCATCGGCTTCTGGTTTTGAATCTTGTGAGCAAAAGGCAAGATGCCACCCGGTATATCTTAAAAATAATTCTTCATGTGAAAGTTTGGAAAAATCAATGCCGATAAAACACCAGGTGATTGGCCCTGTAAAACCAATGTATTCCTGTTCATGACCCTTCACAGTAAATTTAAGCAGGTAGCAATCTTCAATTTCCTGTGTGATCCACATTAGTTTTGCCTCAGCAACAATTTCGATGTGCTCCGGACTTTTGTTAAATTCCATTGGATGTTCGATCCATTTTGTCATTTCGTTAATGACTGCGGGGTTTGAATTCATATTGTTTTAAATGTTTGGTGTTTGTTGATCCATGCTGTTGGTTTTAATCCTTTATGAAAGTAATAAAAAGCTTTTATTTCTAAAAGATTTTTAACATTGGATCAGGAAAAATAATGTTAAATTTTAATCAACGCGTCATTGCGACAGTTCGTAACATGGATTTAGCAATGGAGATGGTCTTATGTGGTAGAAAATAAAATAGGCTGGTATAAACTTCCGATTTCATTTAAACTTTTCCTTCATTGCTGTTTTTTAATTTCGGATCATGATCGATCTCCGATGTTTTCTGCGTATCCTTCATAAACAAATACACCAGTAATGAAATGGAGATGCAGATCGTGATGTACCAATAAAAATAAGATTCATGCCCCGCATTTTTAAACCATAGCGCAATGTATTCTGCTGTTCCGCCAAAGATGGCTACGGTGAGCGCATAAGGCAAACCTACACCCAGTGCACGTACTTCCGCCGGAAATAATTCAGCTTTTACCACCGCATTGATACTGGTATATCCGCTCACAATGAGCAGGCCTGCCATTAATAAGAAAAACGCCATCCAGAGCGAATGTGTATTACCCAATGCCGTTAATAAAGGAACAGTAAAAGCAACTCCCAAAATACCAAAGCCGATCAATAAAGGTTTTCGCCCGATCCTATCCGATAAAGCGCCGAAAATCGGCTGCAGTATCACAAAGATCAGCAGGGAAATAAAGGAGATCATAGTTGATTCGCCTTTTGTAAGATGTACCGTGTTCACCAAAAATTTTTGCATGTAATTGGTATACGTATAAAACGCGAGTGTTCCGCCCAGCGTCAGTCCCATTACCACTAAAATGGCTTTTGGATGTTTCAGCAATTCCTTTACCGATCCTTTTTTATCAGGTTGGCGGGCCTTTTGCGCTTCAAATGCATCCGTTTCGTGCAGGTTCCTGCGCAGGTACAAGGCGATCAGTGCCAGAATAGCGCCTATTACAAACGGGATCCGCCATCCCCATTCGTGCAGCTGCTCTTCGGTCAATAAAAATTTTTGTAAAAGCAGCTGAATGCCAAGTGCGATCAACTGGCCACCAACAAGTGTTACATACTGAAAACTGGAATAAAAACCTCTCCTGTTTTTGGTGGCCATTTCGCTTAAATAGGTTGCCGAAACTCCATATTCGCCACCCACGCTCAGTCCCTGAATAAGCCTTGCAAGCAGCAGCATAACGGGTGCCATTACTCCAATTGTTTTGTATGTAGGTGTGAGCGCAATTAACAATGATCCAAAGGACATTAACAAAACCGATAAGGTCATTGATCGTTTTCGCCCGATCCTGTCGGCGATCCCGCCAAACATCCATCCGCCGATAGGCCGCATTAAAAAGCCAACAGCAAAGATACCTGCCGTATTTAATAATTGTGCAGTGCTATTTTGCTCCGGAAAAAAAGCAGCGGAAAAATACAATGCAAATGCAGAATAGGCATACCAGTCGTACCATTCAACCAGGTTGCCGATAGAGCCCCCGATAATGGATTTTAATCGTTGACCGGATATTTTTTCCTGTTGTTTCATGTGCTTTGTTTTTTATAGATGCGAATTTAATGTTTATACTGCTTCATTGCCAATGAAAATAATGCCGGGTTACAATTCTTAGGGAGCGGAATTTTTCATTTTAAATAATCCTGGTTGAAATCAATATTTTTAAATTATGTTGTGTATTATCAACATTTTGGCTATATTTGTGGATAATATACAACATTTAATGAAATCAAAGAAACGTATCTTATTTCCAAAACATCAGAAAATTTTGGAAGTTTTGGGTGAAAACATAAAATTGGCAAGAAAGAGAAGAAAGTATACAGCCCTGCAGGTTGCAGAAAGGGCAGGTATTGACAGAACTACTTTGTACCATATTGAGAAAGGAAATCCGGGTGTTTCCATGGGCGCTTATTTTAATGTATTGAGGGTGCTGGGTTTGCAGGATGATTTTTTAATGCTGGCAGCAGATGATGACCAGGGAAGAAAATTACAGGATTTAGATCTGATAGGAGGTAAATAATGGCAATTGGTAAAACAGACATATTTGTGTATGCGCATTGGTTGGAAATGGCGGAACCTAAGCTCATAGGAATTCTTTCGGCTCATCACGGGAAGGGAAGAAAAAGCATTAGTTTCGAATATGATCCGGAATGGATACGAACAGAGAAATTTCACCTGCTTGATCCTGATATTACGTGGAATAACGGGCAGCAATTTTCTGGCAGGAAAGAAAATTTTGGAGTGTTTAATGATGCGATGCCCGATACCTGGGGGCGTACACTGATGAAGCGAAGAGAGGCACAGCTTGCTAAAGATGAAAAACGAGCTGCAAAAACGCTCCACGATATTGATTTTCTGCTGGGTGTAAATGATGAAAGCAGAATGGGAGGATTGCGTTTTAAAGCGGATAAAAACGGCCCGTTTCTAAATGATGATAACCAAATGCCAACTCCTCCATGGGCTTCTGTGCGGGAGTTACAGCAGGGGGTTTCTTTGATCGAATCAAATAAAAATGATAAGGAAGTAAAAAAATGGCTGGCCGTACTGCTTGCTCCCGGATCTTCTTTGGGAGGCGCAAGGCCGAAAGCTAATATTGTTGATGAAAAAGGAGCATTGTGGATCGCTAAATTTCCTTCAAAGGATGATGTCATCGATAAAGCTGCCTGGGAATACCTGGCATATAAGCTTGCTTTAAAAGCAGGTGTGGAAATGTCTGAGTGCAAGATCCAGAAAATTACCGGGAAGCATCATACTTTTTTTACAAAACGTTTTGACCGGCTAAAAAGCAAACGCATCCATTTTGCATCGGCCATGACGATGACCGGTAATAATGAAGATACGATCAAAGAGAACCCTGCCGGTTATCTTGATATAGCAGAATTTATTCAGTTCAATGCTCTTGATAACACAAAGGAGCTGCATCAGCTTTGGCGAAGGATCGTATTTAATATTGCCGTATCTAATACCGATGATCATCTAAGAAATCACGGTTTTCTTTTACACGAAAATGGCTGGAAGCTTTCACCGGCGTACGATATTAATCCTTCTACTGATAAAGATGGACTGGCCCTGAACATAGATACAAATGATAATTCACTGGATTTTGATCTGGCAAAAAGTGTGGGTGAATATTTTCAGTTGAATAATATCCAGATGAACCAGATCTTGAAAGAAGTAAAGACTGCAGTTAAAAACTGGAAAAAGGAAGCAGAGAAAATTGGAATTGCAAGGTCAGAGCAGGAGATGATGGCTGCAGCGTTTAGGCACCAATAATATAAAGTAATCTTAAATGAGTATCGAAAAGTTTATACCAAGTCAATTCTGTTTTTATTGGAATTTTTTAATTTTACGTCATTGCGACATGCCCTCGCAATGACGTTTTTAAAGTAATTTTCATGGTGCAAAGCTCCGGGTACTCATTTATATTTATACATACTATAATTTTTGAAAAAATAGTACCTTTAGGTTAAAGCAACCATCATTTATAAAACATAAACAAAATTGGATTATTATTTTAAAATCATGGATTCCCCTGTCGGGAAACTTAAATTAATAGCCAACGATAATGGGCTGGCGGCGATACTTTGGGAAAACGATGATCCAAAACGGGTACGGATAAATACTTCCATTGAAAAGCCCGGTCATCCGGTGATTTTAGAAACAGAACAACAATTGCTCGACTATTTTAACGGAAAGCGGAAACAATTTTCCGTAAAACTGGATTTTGTGGGAACTGATTTTCAAAAGCAAGTATGGGAAGCGTTACTAACCATTCCGTATGGAGAAACACGCACGTACAGCCAAATTGCATTACAGCTGAATAATTTAAAAGCGGTACGGGCAGTTGGCGCTGCAAACGGAAAAAATCCTATTTCCATTATTGCACCCTGTCATCGTGTGATCGGCGCATCGGGCAGCCTGACAGGATTTGCCGGAGGACTGGAAAATAAAGCATTTTTGCTCAAGTTGGAAAATAAAGATTTTAAAAGCGAACAGCAACAGGTAAATAAACAAACGGAGCTGAATTTTTCTTAACCTTTATATCCTTTCAGAGATAAGCCTTTCAGAGATGAGGGCTTTTTATTATATTCAATAAAAATTTCTATCCAAATGAATAAAATTTTAATACTTGTTTCAGTCGTTATTTTATGTTCTTGCAATACAAATAGCGATCCCGCAACAACGGCGGCGATCACAAAGCCAGTGGAAAATATAACAGCCACAAAAGATCAACAGGAACGGAGAAAACAATCCGAAGAATATTGCAAACGGAATAACATACCTGTTTATAGCAATCCCAACGCTATGTTTGTGGATCCGGAAGCAGCAATAACAATAAGAACCAGGGACGAAATCGTGGACAGGGCATTAGCGCTTTGTTACATGGGGTTAAAAAGCGAAGGACTTGAACAGGAGCATTTAGACAAACTGGACAAGGACTTTAATATTTCAGCAAAGTTTAGTGCAAAAGAAAAAGAATATGCTGATGCAAAAAAGCCATCGGAACAACAAACTGCCGATGCCAACTGGAGATACGAAAGCCTGCATGTGATGCTGTGGGCATTGGGATATATTGACAGCTTAAGTTACCCTGGCGAAATGTGTAATGTTGCTAATGATGTAAAAATAATTCACAGCCTTACCGAAAAACAGTTCAGAGAAAAAGCAAAATTAAGATCAGAGAAAGAGATCCTCGATCAGGCAGACCTGGTCTACCGGCTTGATTGGGCTTGTGTTGACGCAAGAGTTAAAAAAAAACAAGCGCCGGGCAAGCTTAACAGTGAGGTTGTTTATGAACGGCATTATTCCCTGAACTGGCTTATAAAATATATGGATCAGGACTGGGATGATGTATCAACAGATACTTAAAAAAATAAAACAGTTAACTTTAAATGAGTACCCGCAACTTTGCACCATGAAAAGAATTTACTTTAAGAACGTCATTAAATTTTAAGGTTATGTTGTAGAACATTGTTGTTTATGGAAACAGAAATACTTTCTTAAGCTGTCATCCCGAGTCAAGCCCGGGATGACAATATTATTTGTGAACATTGTAAAAAAAACATTTTACTACAACATAACCAATTTTAACAATAAACAGACATTACAAATGGCAACACACATTGCGGAAATCACCATTAACGCTGCCGCAGATACGGTTTTTGATGCACTCACCAAACCGGAATTAATACAACGCTGGCAATTTAACAGGATGCTGCTTACCGACTGGAAAACGGGGAGTGAAATAAAATTCAGGACAGAAACAGAAGGAAAAATATCAGAGCAATGGGGAACCGTTCTGGAAGTAAAAAAGAATGAGCTTGTAAAATATAATTTGTTTACACCACGTCCCGATCTTGCAGATAAGATTGAAAATTACGCTGTAACGAGTTACATACTGACAGACAAAAACGGGCAAACAAATGTTGAAATCATCCAGGAAGATAACCGGCCGGATGGTTTCACGCCGGTTAGTCTTCAGCCGATCCTTGCAGCATTAAAAAATGTGATTGAAAATAAAGGTTATGTTGTAGAATAATGTTGCTATGGAAACAGAAACACCTTTTTGATCTGTCATCCCGCACCTGTTGCGGGATCGGTTAATTAAATACTACAAGCATTCATGAGATCCCGGGTCAAGCCCGGGATGACAGTATTGTCTGTGAACATTGTAAAAAAAATCCCCTACAACACAACCATTAATAACAATAAACCATGGCATGGAAAATCATTAAACCTATACTCCTTAGTGCCCTTATTATTTATCTTTCATTTGACGTTTATATTTATTTCTGTTATAAGGATAAGAACTCTATAGAAGCCCTGACCTGGGTAACACGGGCAAATTCTGGCATTCCGGATGATAGCATTCCGGATAACATTATAAATGGTTACGAAAAAATATTTCCGGGTTCACTTACCAATAAAATTTATCCCGACCTCATCTGGTATATAAGTACCCGCATACATGATGATACCCATGTTCAAATAAATTATGCGTATGAGATTTCATCGACAAGCAGGTTCCAATTGATTTCCGTAGCAAATCAACTCGATAATAAATTAACCCACAAACAATGCATTTATGCGTACCTGCTGAATTATGATTTTGACAACAATGCACGGGGATTAAAAAAAGCAGCAAAAGTATATTACAATAAAAGCATTGAAGCGCTCACACCTACAGAATGTATGGAGCTTGCAATTATGACGAAGAATCCGCCCTACTTCAATAAATTCAAGCATCCCGACAGATTAAATGAAGAAGTAAAAAAAGCGGCCGCCTCCGGCAGGTAAAATCCCCTCATTTTTATTTAGGGTAATTCTACTCTAAAAGATCAGATCCAACTGATGTTCCTTTGCCCTGTCAATATTCGAATAGACAGGCGGTATCCGAAAAGCCTTTCAAGAGTAGGAACATCCCGAAAGGGAAAACTAAAAACAAAATTATTATGTCACAACAAATCACTAACTCGTACGGCGGCAATGGCGGTAATGCATTTTCTGCTGGTACTGTAAATTCTATTGGATTATTCGGTTGCCAGGATGTAGATGCAATCGTTATTAATAATACCAGATTCGGCGGTGGCGGCGGAGATCCATCATCACCGGGCAGCATAACACTCGCTGACAACGAATACATTAACTATGTTAAGATCGCTTACGACAACAACGAGTACGTTTACTATTTAAAGATCTCGACCAACCTTAATCATTCACTTGAAATTGGTAATAGCTCAAAAGGTACGACAACCGAACTTACAAACATCCGGTTGCTTTCCATCGATGGAAAAGCCGACAGGTATCTTGACAAGATCACGCTGACGTATATTGATGGTTACCAACCTTCTTCATTTACGGCCGATTCGATCTTTATTCTTGACTGGACTCCTCAGAACAGCAAAATGATCCAATACCAGGCAGCGGAAATGAACACGCTTAACAGTTATGAAAAGGTCAGCAGCACTATGAACATGCAGGAATACAGTGCCAGCGCAGAAGTTGATTACGGCGTTAAAGCATCGGCCTCTACCAAGTTAACATTCCAGAATACCAATACGGAAACCATTAAAAGTGAGATCCAGAATAAGCTTACCACTGCCCTTACTGTGGAAACCAATATTCTTCCAAATCAAATTGGTGTAATGCTGGTAACTGCCAAGATCATGCAATCAGGCAGCGAATACTGGATGTACCCAACCAACGAGCCGCAATATACGGTACTTTCAATGGACAATGTACAGTCTCTCCAAAATACGTATGACCTTACAGGCGTATTGTTTGAACAGGTACCAGCTCTTGCCGGTGGAAGAACAGCAAAATATGGTTACACTTATTACGGAAGTTAAGTATTACCATACAACAGGTGTTTATATCGGATTGTAAGATAAAAAGCCTCTCAGTAATGAGAGGCTTTTTTATTTACTATCGGAAAGTTTATACCAACCTTGTTTTTTTTATTGAAGAAATTTAATTAACGCGTCATTGCGAGGGCTTTTCGCCCGAAGCAATCTCACACCAGAGTGTAAAGCTAGAATGAGATTGCTTCGGGCGAAAAGCCCTGTGCCACCACTAAAGCTATGGCGACACGCGGTCGCAATGACGTGTTTTAAAGTAATTCCTTTTATACTATAAAGTCCCGGACACTCCTTCTTTGTATCTCTCAAAAAAATATTTTCCATAAAATTAATTTCCAATCAAAATAAATAGTAATTTTGTAAGGTAAACTTACAAGTTTTAAAACCAAGTTACAATACATACATGGATCTTAAAGAATTATCATCTTCCTTACGAATAAATGTTTCGGGCCTGCACAAACGGTTACGCAAGCAAATGTATTCGGTAAATTCCTACTCCATGACGGAGATGGAAACCATCGGGCTCCTGATGCGAAACCCCGCAATGCTGGCTACGGAGCTGGCAGCGCTCACAAGGATAAAAACACAATCCATGTCGCAGATCCTGAAAAAAATGGAGGCGCAGGGCATTATCAAACGCGTGCCTTCCAAAGAAGATAAGCGCAAAGTATTTATTTCACTCAGCGCTTCCGGAAAAAAAATGATAGAGAAAATCAAATATGAGCGGGATGAATGGCTGCGGTCGCTCATCGAAAGAGTGCTGACAGCAAAAGAAACAGAGCTGCTTGCAAAAGTATTGCCGGTATTAACCAAATTAATAGAAACCGAATAAATAAAAAAACTATGGAATGGTATCATTACTTCAGTGGATTTTGGGCGGGCATGTTCCTCGCCAACTTTGTTCCTCATTTTGTGAGCGGCGCTATGGGCAACCGTTTCCCGTCGCCTTTTGCAAAGCCACCGGGCAAAGGACTCTCCTCCCCTACATTAAACATCATCTGGGCTTTGTTTAATCTCGTGCTGGGATACATACTTTTTCGCGCAGGCAAAGTATCTTCGGACAACACACTTTCACTGATCATTTTTTTAGCAGGAATTACCTGCATGAGCATCTACCTGAGCAAACGTTTTAGTACAAAGGACAAAGAATAAGCATCCGCATTTTATCGTGAACACAACAAAAGCAAAAAATACATTCAGGGCATTTAACAACCGTAATTACGTATTATTTTTCAGCGGCCAATCCATTTCCCAGATAGGCACCTGGATGCAGCGTACCGGTGTAACCTGGGTGGTATATACCATGACGCATTCCCTGTTCATGCTGGGGCTTACAGCTTTTGCATCGCAGTTTCCGTCCTTCCTGTTTTCGTTGTTCGGCGGCATTGTATCCGACAGGTACAACCGCTATAAAATATTACTGATCACGCAAACGGCTTCCATGGTGCAGGCCATCCTGCTTGCTATTTTAACGCTCAGCAATCATTACCATGTTTGGCAGATCCTTACACTAAGCGTGGTGCTGGGTGTGGTCAATGCATTTGATATGCCCGCGCGGCAACCGCTGGTGCACGAAATGATCAATAATAAAGAAGATCTTCCCAATGCGCTTGCACTCAATTCGTCGATGAACAACCTCGCAAGGCTGGTTGGCCCTTCCCTGTCGGGATTAGTACTTGTTACACTGGGTGCTGGCATCTGCTTTCTTTTAAATGCAATAAGTTTTGTAGCGGTGCTCATTTCGCTTTTATTAATGACACGCCCGGTACATATTCCTCCGGCTGTAAAAAAGAAAGTTGTGTCGGAGCTTTCCGAAGGTTTTGCTTATTTAAAACGCACTCCCGCTATCAGTATGATCCTGCTGATGCTGAGCTTTGTGAGCTTATTGGTTTTACCGTATGACACGCTTTTGCCAGCATTTGCGGAAGTAACCTTTCGCGGCAACGCAGCCACATTCGGTTACATCAACAGCGCCGTAGGCCTGGGAGCAATTACCTGTGCTTTCTTTTTGGCATCCTTAAAACCAGGCGCTGATCTTAAATTTATTTTACTGATCAACAGCGTGATCCTTGGAGTTGGCCTGATCCTTTTTTCTCACATGAGTTATTTCCCGGCAGCCATGGCATTTGCAGCGCTGTTTGGATTTGGCGCCATGTCGCAAACCACCATTTGCCTCACGATCGTACAGGTAAATGCAGATGCAAAAATGCGGGGCAAAGTGATGAGCTATGTGGCCATGGCGTTTTTTGGAATGCTGCCATTGGGCTGCCTGCTTACCGGTTTTATTTCGCAGCACATCGGGGCACCGGACACATTGCTTTTCCAGGGCGTTATTGCGCTGATCATTGCCATGGTATTTTCTAATTTCCTGAGAAAAGACAGGCTTGGCAAAAAAGGAATAAGAGAACTGGAAGAAGCGGAAAATGAAGCAATCAAGCGAATTTAATTTTCGAGAGTAATCAATTAAAAAAATAAAAATGGAAGAAAACAATCAACACACCGCACTACTTGTAATGGACATGCAAAGTCCTATGCTTGCCATGATCGCAGATCCGGCAGCGATCAAAACCAATGTGGCAAAAGCCATTGCACATGCACGTGCAAAAAAAATCCCGGTACTGTACATCGTCGTAGGATTCCGTGCAGGCTTGCCCGAAGTAAGCACCAGCACCAAAAGCGGCCAGAACATGAGGGTTCTGCTGGCGGATGCTGACCTGGATGCATGGATGAAAATTGATGCATTTATAGTGCCTTTACCAGGCGAGCCGACCATCATCAAACGCAGGACCAGTGCATTTACGGGCAGCGACCTGGAAGTGATCTTACGGGCACAAAACATCAAACACCTGGTGCTTACAGGAATTGCCACCAGCGGCGTGGTATTGTCCACCGTAAGGGAAGCATCAGATAAGGATTATAACATGACGGTATTGTCGGATTGCTGCGCAGACCGTGATCCGGAGGTACACCAGGTATTGATCACAAAAGTATTTGCCCGTCAGGCGGATGTAATTACTGTGAACGAATGGAGCAACATGTAGTGGCATCGAAATTGAGAAAATAATAGAAAATTCATACATTCGTTTAAACAATAAAAAAAACATCTCATGAAAAAACCTATAATACTGTTATTCTTATGCAGCTTGCTCAGCACTGCATTTGCAGAGCATCCGGCTGCCGACCAGCTCCAGACCACAAAAGGAAATTTAACGATCCAGCCGGTATTCCATGCGGCGATTGTATTTACCTGGGATAACAAAACCGTTTATGTGGATCCGTATGGCGGCGCAAAAGCCTTTGCCGGACTTGCAGCGCCGGACCTGATCCTGATCACGGATATTCATCCCGATCACATGGATCTGGAAACGCTGAAAGCGATCGAAACAAGCAAAGCTACTTTTATTGTACCGAAAGCGGTAGCCGACCAGATGCCTGCCAATTTAAAAAGCAAATGTGTGATCATTGGCAACGGTGAAAAAACAACGCAAAAAGGAATTTTTATTTCAGCGATCCCGATGTATAATTTACCGGAAGCTGCGGATGCCATGCATACCAAAGGCCGCGGGAACGGTTACATCATTAACTTCGGTGAAAAAATAATTTACATCTCCGGCGACACGGAAGATATTCCGGAAATGCGCAGCCTGAAAAAAATTGATGTTGCTTTTGTATGTATGAATTTACCATATACAATGGATGTAAAACAAGCGGCTTCGGCAGTGCTGGAATTTAAACCTGCCATTGTATATGCGTATCACTATCGTGGAAAAGACGGCATGAGTGATACCAACGAATTTAAGAAACTGGTAAATGCAGGCAATGATAAGATTGATGTGCGTTTGCGGAACTGGTACACGGAGTATTAGGAATATTTAAACGATTAAAAAATGCTATTTCCGGAGATGGGGATAGCATTTTTTCATTCCATCATCTTAGATAATGAAATTGAAATCGCACTTTGTTTCTCAAATATTCTACTGCCAATTTGTAAGAACAATAGAATACTCATTCTGCAGACTTTTTCGGCCTGTGCAGTAATAGCGGGAATAAGCGCCAGAAAGTATTAAAACTACGAAGCGATCAACCGCATGCGCGAAATTAACCGCGGTTTTCCTGTAGCGCCAGCGGAAGGAAAAATTACCTTTCAGGCAGTCCGCCGCGGCGGATTGTTACTTTTTGCCTTCAAAAAGTAAAAACACAGATGAGCGGTTTGATTCTATCAAATTTTCATAGAAAAATTTGATAAACTGTATCACTGCAAAACCAGGTAACAACAGTTAACGGTTGTTAAAAAACAGTTTACCATTTGATTATTCCCGGATAATTTCGAAATTTAATCATTCAAGCTAACCACTTATGAAAAAGATAATCGCGGCAACGCTGTTTTTATTTTTTACCACTTGCTTTTTTTCAGTTAAAGCGCAAACGCGTGATGCAGAAAAAATCCACAATATGGATTTTACAGATTTCTCACTCAAAGATTCGACCCGCTATAAAAAAGCTGTTGCGGCAGTGATCACGCCTGATTACAGGCAATACACCACCGGTTACGGAAAGCACCACACCACACATTATATTTCATACATGGGCTTCCTGGCCAATGACATAGAGGTACGCGATGAAGTGGAAGATGGATTTTTATATTTTTCCTCTTCCAAAGGCGACCGTTTTACGGTGCTGTACGACAGTGTGCAGCCGCATCATTTCAGGATCGTTACCAGCGAGCCACAGCTGGATCCCGGCAGCAGGATCGACACAACAATTGTAACGGTAAGCTCCATTGATGCCTGGGGCACGGAGGTGCGGTTCAAATATGTGCTTAACAATTCCGATAGTATAAAAGCACAGGATCTCATCAACAATAATTTTTTGTATAACCTGCGTCCTGATATCACCAGGGGGCGTAAATTCAAAGCAGCTTACAATACAAAAAATCCGGACAAGCCCATTCTGCTGCTCAATTATCCTGTTGACCTGGATACGTATCATTTTAAGCCGCACAACAATATGATTGGTTTAACCACATTGCCACTGTCAAAAATGGAGCTGGCCTATCAGCGCATTGTTTGGAAAAAATTCGCCATCGGTTTAACCGGAACGGTATATTTTGACCCTTTTCATGAAGCCAATTTTTTTGCCAACGGTGGAAAAAGAACAGAGCGGACGTACACGGATGATTATTTTAACTTCAAAAATGCATATTCCATTGCCCCGCAAATAAAATATTATATCTATAACAATGCGCCCATGACATTTTATGTGAAGGTGCAGGGCTCGTATTTATCTACGCAGGTAAAGGCAAATTATTTTAATGTGAGCGGCGTTCCAAAGGACACTACCGGGATCTCGTTTTTATCACTGGATCCTTCCAATAAAGTACAAACCATGTATAAAACAGTGAATGCATTTGGCATTCAATCCGGTGGCGGTTGCGGCTTTTTTATGGGTAATTCCTACCGCTGGGTGTGGGATATAGGTCTTGGATTCCAATATTATTTTTATCCTGATCACTTAAAAACCAGCAAAGTGATCGATGCCACAACTTACTACTATCATGATTCGCCCGCCTGGGATGGCTTTTTTAATTTCCCGATGTACATGGAGATGAATGTGTATTATAAATTTTAAACAAGGTTGCTTATTTACGTCATTCTCCATTTCAGTTAATCGACTCAGTATTTCCACCACATACCGCACAAAGAAACACATAAGACCCGCTTGTAATATACCAACGTGTAATTGAACCACAAAAGAAAACAAAAGATGAAGATGTAACATGCCAATATGTAGTGCATTATTTTATTTGCTTCAGAAAGAAGTAATTCCAATCAGCATAACCTTGACACACAGTTTAATAATTTGGCCATCCGGTCTTTTGTTTTCTTTTGTTCCTTTTGTGGTAAAACCTTTTTTTGCGTTAAGCCTTATGTGTTTCTTTGTGCGGTATCTGGTTTAATTTTGGGTAATTGTGGTGGAGCGATATTGCTTATTCAATTTTTAATCTCCACTGTAAACCGCTGCTGCATTGCCACACGAAACTTGTTTCTTTCCTGCTCAATAAAAACGTCGTACTTCAGAGTATAGCTACCGAGATCTGTCACCACTTTTTTTACAATTATTTTTTCGTTGTAACGCAACCGTACCGGTTCTTTTATTCCACGAAATGTGGTATCCTCTGTCAATATTTCCTTTTCATCAACAAGCTTATACACGTTATAATAGTCGGCATCCGTGTAACAATAAAGCGGAATGCGCCTTTTATTCTGAAAAGTAAAGATGAGCGTATCTCCCGATACAAATATTTCTTTATCAACTTTCCATTTACCTGTTTTTGGCATCCGCTCTCTCCGGAACTGTCCGAATGAGTGCTGAACAAAAAATAAAACGATTGCAATGATGATTATCTTTTTCATAAATACATTTTTTTACCGCTTATTTTTCCAGTCCCAGGTAGCTTCTCAGGTCTTCCGTGTTTTTTACCCGTTCAGTAATATCTCCCATAATAAATGTGCAGGGGCCATTTTGCAGCGGTTGTTTTTTGAAATCTTCAGCTGTATAAGAAAATATTTTATTGTCGCTTGTAAAAAGCAGCAGCACATTTTTAGCTGCCGGGTTTATTTGAAAATAAGCATAAGGATCAAAGCTAAACGAACCGTTGTAATTCAGATCGATCATTGTTAAAATATTTTGCTGGCCAATCACATTGCCGGAAGCATCTTTAAATACAGGTTGTATGCTTAGCGCCGATCCAATGCGATAGATCTGATCGCAGTTGTACACTCCAAAATCTTTACATACCAATCCCGATACAAGTGCAGGATACGAATGCCCTTTGTTGGCTCCGGCAGCCAGCAGGGAAGATACTCTTCTGTCGCTTGACGTATAAAACACAGGAGCAGGTGCAACACTGGAATCCAGCCCAACTGCTATGTCCTCAGCAAAAACTCCATTTCCGACAGGCTTGCCAACTAGTTGAATAACCTGTTTACCCGCAACCGGTTGATGATCGCTCTCTTTAAGCAGCGCTTCGATCTTTCCTATTTCAGACCAGTTTTTCCTTTTGTCATTCAGCTTGTAAAAAACCGTTCCCGGAATTGTTTGCGTCATCATAAAATCAACCCGCACTCCCTTTCCTTTTCTCATGGCAAGCGAATCATTGTTTTTCAACACATGTAATTCAAACATTCCCGCGGAATTAAATCTGAAATCACCTGCATCCGTTTTATAGATCATTGGGATGCCGGAATAAGCCATATCAGCGGCATCCCTGAATTCGCGGTAATATAATTTAACATCGCCTTTCACCGGTTTTCCATCTGTATCTGTTAAGATTCCTGCTGGCACAGTAATGGTGCTTCCCGATCGCTTATCGGTGAACGTACCGCCATTCTCTGCTTTGAAGGCATACACGGCAAATGGCACTGCAAATTTTTTGTTGTTAAATTGCAATGTTGGCGAATTTTTAACCGGCGGTTCCTGCTTTTTATCAGCCGTTGCTTCTGCTTTTTTCGTTGCCGGATCTGCCTGAGTACTGGCAGCTGCCAGCGTTCCCTGCGCATTAGTTCCCGCATGTTTTTTTTGCACAACACTTGTTTCTTTTAACGGCTGCACCTGCTGTTGGCTTTGCTGTTGTGTGTGAAGCGCAGTAGTATCAATTGCAGCGCCTTGTTCCACAGGTATTGTTGCTGCGCCAATTTTCCGTGTTGCTGATACTGTTTCCGCATCGCCTTTCCGGAAATAGCTCCAGCCAGCAAAAGCAATCCCAATGCAGACCAGCAGGATTATCAGCCATGAATTTAAATTAAAACCACTGCTGTATTTATCACGGTGTACCTGCTGTACAATGTTTTTTAAAGCGTTTATTTCTATTCTCTCTGTAATTATTTTTTGCAGATCCACCGCTTCTTTCAGCGCTGCATCCGATTGAATGCGCTGTTCAAATGTTGCTTTTTCTGCAGCGCTTAACTTACCTTCCAGGTAAAGTTCTATATATTCGATTTGTGTTAATTCGTTTCTCATGACAATTGTTTTTTAATGAATGGATACCATTTCTTTTGCAAGCTCCTTTGCTCTTTCCAGGCATTTATATTTCTGGTTCTTTGCCGTTTGTTCACTTCCAAATCCCATTTGTCCGGCAATTGCGGCCATGGATTGTTTTTGGAAATAATACAATTGAAAGATCTGCCTGCACTTGTCACCAATCGTTATCAACACTTTATCAATGTGTGCAAAACGTTCTTCCTTTTCCATGTATTCCTGCGCATCAGCAGAAGTGGCATGATCCACCTCTTTCCATTCTACCGGCACATTCCGGTTGCGTTTTTCAAGCGCATCTTTCCACAAATGCCAGCAAATGCTGTACAGGTAAGTGCCAATGGAGGAAGTTAGCTGAAACCCGGGATCAGCTGCTTTCCGGCAGAAGATCACGAGGCTTTCCTGAAACACATCACGTGCATCATCAGTACTGCCGCCTTTTAAACGGATCAGGGATTTAATTTTCGGAAAATGATCGTACAGTTTCTGAACAGAAGCAGAATGCTCTCTCTTACGGATCAGGTCTATTATTTCTTTGTCGCTCATGTTATTGGTTTTGTACGTTTAATGGGTAAAAGGTAAAAAGGTAACAGCCTTTCGGGGAAAAAGATTACAAACCAGTTGTAATTTACTGATAATCAATTTATTAATTTTATGAAAATAATAGATCCGGATACCTGAACGATCCTTGAATTTACAAATTGGAAGCGTTATAAAATAAAATGATTATCGGAAAGTTTATACCAAAGGATAGTCATTTTATTGAAAAATATTAATTAATACGTCATTGCGAGGGCTTTTCGCCCGAAGCAATCTCATTCTGGTTTTATAATCTGGTGTGAGATTGCTTCGGGCGAAAAGCCCTCGCAATGACGTTCTTAAAGTAAATTCTTTTTATGGTGCAAAGTTCAGAATACTCAATTAAAATAAAAAGGCAGAAAGAAAATCGTCTGCATTTTACCAGGAATGATGCCTGGAAAATCTGAAAAGAAACAATCATCTAAAAATGTCCGTTCGACAGATCGGGCAATGGATTTTAGTACATTTGTTACATAAATTTTATATCCGGGTAACCGGGATGCAATGACAGAACAACCTTTTTTAAGAACAGTAAATGTAACCCGTTACATCCAGCCTTTGCGCGAAGGAGGCTCGTTGCCTGCTTTGGCGGAAGCCGACGATGGTTTTAAATATGTATTAAAATTCAAAGGAAACGGCCACGGTGTAAAAGCATTGATCGCAGAACTGATCGGTGGTGAAATTGCACGTTGCCTTGGATTAAAAATTCCGGAGCTGGTATTTGCCAACCTGGATGAAGCATTCGGGCGTACCGAAGCTGATGAAGAAATTCAGGATCTGCTACAAGGCAGTCAGGGCTTGAATTTGGCGCTGCATTTTTTATCCGGCGCCATTACATTTGATCCTGTTGTTACAAAAACAGATGCAAAGCTGGCATCGCAAATTGTGTGGCTGGATGCATTTATTACCAATGTTGATCGTACTTTCAGGAATACCAACATGCTTATCTTTCACAAGGAATTGTGGCTGATCGATCATGGTGCGTGTTTGTATTTTCATCACTCCTGGACCAACTGGGAAAATCATGCAAAAAGTCCGTTCGCATTTATCAAAGATCACGTATTGTTACCGCAGGCATCCTTGCTGGAGGAAGCCAATACCGAATTAAAAAAGATCCTAACGGAAGAAAAGCTCCGCTCCATTGTGGCGCTGATACCCGATGAATGGCTACATTGGGAAGGCATGGAGGAAACACCCGACATGCTCCGCGATGTATACTTTCAGTTTTTAATGATCCGATTGAATCATTCCGATATTTTCACAAAAGAAGCGCAAGATGCAAGAAAAACACTTATATGAGTATGCCATCATTCGCGTTTTACCGGTAGTAGAACGGGAAGAATTCCTGAATACGGGAATTGTTCTGTTTTGTAAAAAAGCGAAATTCATTAAAATGCTGTATACGGTAAATGAAACAAAATTGCATTTGTTTTGCAAGGATCTGGATGTGGAACAGATCCGGTTCAACCTGCAATCGTTTGAAAAAATAGCAATGGGCGCAAAAGATTCCGGCCCTATTGCACTCATGGATCTTCCTTCCCGCTTTCGCTGGCTGACAGCGGTACGCAGCTCGGCGATCCAAACATCGCGCCCGCACCCGGGATTGTGCGACGACCTCGAAGAAACTGCACAGAGATTGTTTCAGGAGCTGGTATTATAATCTACTGTACAGATTGGTACATTAGTATGAATTGATATTTAGTAGATACACAGATTCGTAAAATTCGTTCCTGTTCGTAATATCGTAATGTCGTGATTGCCCCGTTAAAATGTCGTTTTTACACTCCCTGATCTTCTTAAAATGTCATTAGTTTTGCTCCGGTAAGAATCAGTAAATTAGTAGCTGGAAGCATTTATAAATAGTAAAAAACGATGCATCATGAGAAAATTAAAATTGCAGGTACAAATTTCCGTAGATGGATTTATCTGCGGCCCGGCCGGTGAAATGGACTGGCTGACCTGGAGCTGGGACGACCAGTTAAAAGCACATGTAACTGAAATGACGGCCACAACCGATACGATCATTTTGGGTAGAAAACTGGCAGAAGGTTTTATTCCTTACTGGACGGATGCTACAAAAAATCCGAATCATCCGGAGCATCCATTTGCACATTATATGCACGACTACCAAAAATTTGTTTTTTCAAAAACCGTAACAAAAAATCCGGGCTGGGAAAATACCGAAATTATGAATGGCGATATGGTGGAAGAAGTAAAAAAACTGAAAGCAAAAACCGGGAAAGATATTATTGTGTATGGTGGTGCAGGTTTTGTTTCCAGCCTGATCGGGGCCGGACTGATCGATGAATTTAATTTATTTATAAATCCAACTGCTATTGGAAAAGGTATGCCGATCTTCAGCGGAAAAACAAATTTTAAACCGGTAACTGTAAAAGCATTTGATTGCGGCATTACCTTGCTGTGTTATCAGCCTGCAGCGGAAAACAATACAAGCTACGAAGAAAGAAGCACCGTATAAAAATATTTTTAAATAATAAACCATAAAAAACAAACGATCATGACAAAAGACATCTGGTTCAACCTTCCTGTAAAGGACATTAAAAGATCAAAAGATTTTTTCACAAAAATCGGGTTTACATTCAACGAGCAATTTGGCGGCAATCCCGACATTTCTGCCTGCCTGCTTGCCGGAGATAAGAACATCGTATTCATGCTGTTCGAACAATCTGCTTTCAAAGGTTTTGTAGGCAATGAAGTTACAGACACTTCAAAATCATCGGAGCTGTTAATTTCCATTAGTGCGGAAAGCCGCGCGGAAGTAGACGAGCTGGCAAAAAAAGTTGCGGATGCCGGTGGAAATGTATTTAGTAAGCCTGCCGATAACCAGGGCTGGATGTACGGTTGCGCTTTCGCAGATCCTGACGGACACCGCTGGAATTCCCTGTTTATGGACATGAGCAAAATGCCAAAAATGTAATTGCAATTCGCCGGAAAAAATATTTCTTTCCGGCGTTTGTATGCCTTTCATTTATTCATCTAAAAAAGAAAAAATATGATTTTATCAGGAATTTTTTTTAGTGCGATCACCATTATTTCAGGTCTGCTCATCGGAATCATCGTTCTTATTTTATTGCTGGCGATAATCATGAAAAAGGATTATTTCATCCAATCGGAAATTGTGATCAACCGCCCGAAAGAGGACGTATTGAATTATGTGAAATTACTGCGCAACCAGGAAAAATACAGCAAATGGGTAATGCAGGATCCGAATGTAAAGCTGGATTATAAAGGAACAGACGGCACCGTTGGTTTTATTGCGGCCTGGAAAAGCGACGTGAAAAATGTAGGCGTTGGCGAACAGGAAATTAAGAACATCCGTGAAAACGGTTACGATGCGGAAGTACGTTTTGAAAAACCTTTTAAAGGAATCAGCCAGGCACATGTTACGCTTGAAGCGGATGGTGCTAAAACAAAAGTAACCACGCGTTTTGATACCCGCACGCCTTTTCCAATGAGTTTTATGATCCCAATGATCAAAGGCATGCTGACAAAAGACATGGATGAAAATTCGGCAAATCTGAAACGGAATTTAGAAAACAGGTAATCTCATTTATAACTTGTATTAGTATTATAAGATTCGCTTTTTTGCCACAGATTCACGGATTAAAAAATCACAAAAAGATTGCAAGGATTTGCAAAGATCACTTTGCGGTTTTGTCTGTGAAATTAAATTTCTATCTAGAAATCAGTGAATCTGTGGCTTTATCAGATGATAGATGCTGGTGTGAGATTGCTTCTGGCGAAAATTCCTGTGTCAGTACTAAAACTTTTGTTGTTTAAATATGATCGGAAATATAAGGTTTCATTTCTTCATCGATCTGTTTGCGAAGCTCCATTAAGCGTACTGCATAATCGCGCATGGCTAATTCGCGTTCCGAGCGGGGAACAAAAGCAGGAACCTGTTTTGGCTTATTGTTCTCATCCATTGCCACAAATACGATGATGCAATGCGTATTTTTCACGAACTTATCTTTTCCCAGTGCTTTTGAATAAACATCCACCGCAATGTGCATGCTGGAAGTACCGGTATAGATCATCCGGGCCTGCAGTTTTACCAAATGCCCGATGTGAATGGGATTAAAAAAACGGATACCGCCCACATATACAGTCACACAATACGATTCGCTCCATTGAATAGCGCAGGCATAACCGGCCTGGTCGATCCATTTCATTACCATTCCACCGTGTACTTTTCCACCGTAATTAATGTCGGATGGCTCACTTAAAAACTGCAGCTCAATGTGATTTTTCGGTTCCTGCTTATGTGTCATTGTCTTATTTATTTGCGCTAAAGATAATGGAAAAGAACATTTCTAAAACATAATTTTAAAAGGAGTGGCGGTTACTTTGCACTAAAGCGATCTCATTAAAGTCAACCCGCCTTATCTACCACATAAGGCACAAAGAAACACATAAGGCGTAACGCGAAAAGGTTCACCACAAAAGAAACAAAAGAAAACAAAGGCAATTCTTAGAAATACCAACGTGTATTTACATACAGTTTAACAACCCGGTCTTTTATTTTCTTTTGTTTCTTTTGTGGTTAAAAAAAGGGGACGGGCATGTTGGTATGGCACACCTTACCTTATGTGTTTCTTTGTGCCTTATGTGGTAGAAATCAGGTGGCCGCTCAATTTTAATGCGTTTTGTATTCCGGTTATTCCCCGGATTATTTAACTTTATAAAATACAATCATCACACAAATATGCAGAGCATTGTTACTAAATCTGTGATCTCAAAAGACGGCACTGTCATTGGTTGCCGCCAGTTTGGAAGCGGACCGGGGCTGATCATTTGTCACGGTGGCGGACGTATTTCCCAGAATTATGAAAAACTGGCGACTGCGCTTTCCGGTAATTTTACGGTGTACATCCCCGATCGCAGGGGACGCGGTTTAGCGGGCCTGCCGGTGAAAACTACAACATGCAAAAAGCGGTGGAAGATCTGAACGCTGTGATGGAAGCCACACAAGCCGGTTTTGTTTTCGGGCACAGTGCCGGAGGTTTAATTGCCCTGGAAACAGCACTGTTATTTCCTGTAAAAAAACTGGCGGTGTATGAAACCCCCATTTCCATTGCACATTCGCTTCCTTCGGATTGGCTGGGTAATTTCGAAAAAGCGATCGAAAAAAAACAGTTCAAAAAAGCAATGGCCATCTCACTCAAAGGATTAAGAGTGATGGAAGGAATTGAAAAGATGCCTTTTTGGGTAGTATTGTTATTGATCAATGTGATTTCGATATTGGAACGAAAAAAGGAGAAAGGCACTAAAATGCTGGAGCTGCTACCGACGCTTATTCCGGATATGAAAATGGCGATGCTGCTGGATTCAAAACAGGAACGTTATTCCGCAATTTCCATTCCTGCATTACTAATGCAGGGATCAAAAAGTCCGGCATATTTCCACGAAGGAACAAAAGCATTGAATGTTTGCATTTCGCAGTCCACATTAAAAACAATGGAAGGTTTTGATCATTATTCTCCGGAAGAAAAAGTAGATGAATTAGCAAAAGAACTGATCTCGTTTTTTAAATAACAGTTAATAAGTACCCGGAACTTTGTATGATAAAAAAGAAATTACTTTAAGAACGTCATTGCTTCGTTCCTCGCAATAATGACGTGTTAATTAAAACGTTTTCTATAAAAAAAGTAAACCTGGTATAAGCTTTCCAATTCCATTTAATGTTTTCAATCTATAAAATAAGATAAAATGCAGAAACAAATCATTTTTTTAACCACGGCATTACTGATCATTTTATTTATTTCCTGCAGCGATCATCCGGACAATACTCCTGCTTCCGGCAACGGAAACAAGCAAATAAGCACCGATTCGTTACAGAAATACAAAACAGCTTATAACAATGGAATACAGGTTTTCAGGCATCAATGTGCATCTTGCCATACACCGCCACACCAGCAAAACGACATTCCGGGCCCAAATGTAATGGATGAATTATCACCCGATTCCCTGCAATGGTATTTAAATTATGTAAAAGACAGTCGACCGTTCAAAGGCAGGGAAAGTGCGAAATCAAAAAAATTCCTGAAAGAATTTCCGGGCAATTACGATCATGTATTTAAGGACTCGCTAAGCGAAGGACAAATAAATGACCTGATGTTTTTTATATTTGTTGAGCGTTAAATAAAAAAACAAATCAGTATACATATACCTATTAAACATGAATTTAAATTTCCGGTTATTGCTTTTTATCATGATCATTTTATTTCCTTTAAGCGCTCCAATACTTCCTGTTTCTTACGGCGCGCCACTTCCACGCTTTTCCCGTTTTCCATTTCAATGATGCAATATTCGCCTTTTGAATATTCTTTGATGTAATTAACATTGATCATCAAACTTTTACTTACGCGGATAAACGCAGGATCGTGTTCGAGATAATCTTCAAATTCTTTCAGGTATTTGGAGGTTGTGTAATTTTCGCGGTTGTTCATGGATAAATGACAATAACGACCGTCGGCTTCAATGCAAACTACATTTTGCACACTCAGCATTTTTACTTTTTCGCCGCTGTGTACTGCAAATTTCCGGTCTTTGACGTCGGTATCCAAACTGTGCAGCAGATTTACGATCCGCGAATTAGTATCTATTTTTTTTTCAATATTGTGCGTCGCTTTTTTGATCGCAGATCTCAGATCGGTGATCTCTACCGGTTTTAAAATATAATCCAGCGCATTAAATTTAATGGCGGTGATCGCATACTGGTCGTAGCTGGTCACAAAGATCACTTCAAACGGTACCTCCTCATATTTTTGCAATAAATTAAACCCGCTGGCACGCGGCATTTGAATGTCTAAAAATACGAGCTGCGGTTTTACCTGTTCGATCAGGCGGCTGGCTTCTTCCACATTGGAAGCTTCCCCCAGGATCCCGATGTCCGGAAAATAATTTCCGATGAGCTTCGACAATACTTCCCGACTGTCTTTTTCATCATCCACCAAAATAGTTTTTATTCGTGCTGTCATTATTTATAAATGCTTAATGGTAAAAATAATTCCACGCATGTGCCGCATGCATTACCTGCCGGATCATGCAAATCCGATACGCTCACTTTTATTTCTTCGTAATCCTGTATTTTCTGAATAATGGATAAGCGTTGCTCTGTAAGCTTCATTCCAACCGGGTTGTGCAAGTTCACTTTTTTGTATTCATTGGAACGTGCCCTGCCAATACCGTTGTCTTCGATCACAATTTTCAATAAATTCAATTCAATTGAAATATCGATCTTCAGGATCCTGTTCTGCGAAGTGATCACATGAATGATTCCGCTGGTATCTTCGCTGATATAATACACGGCACCTTCCGGCAAACCATTGTCTTTATTAAAAATTTTCAGATTTTTCCCGTTGTAGCGACACAAGCCGTTTTCGGTACAGATCCACATGTATCCTTTTGAATCATTGAACACATTGTAGCATTCTTCGGAAGGCAGGTTAAGCGAATTGCCAATATTGGCAAAGCTCATTTGCTGCGCATTTGTATAAAAAGCACAACAGGTAAACAGGAATAAAAACAGATAGCTAAGCTTATTGCAACCCTTCATACGCCCAATATAATAGTTTTATGCGCCGGTTTTTCAGCAAAAAACAGGATGTGTAAAAAATGTTTTTAACGGTAATGGGTATTGATGTGCAGATTACTGATGTGGATTTTGCATTAGAAAAATGTAGGTTTTATTTCTATCTTTTACTTTTTGAAGGCAAAAAGTAACAATCCGCCGCGGCGGACTGCCTGTAAGGTAATTTTTCCTTCCGCTGGCGCTCCAGGAAAACCGCGGTTAATTTCGCGCATGCGGTTGATCGCTTCGTAGCTATGATTTTTCCGGCGCTTATTCCCGCTATTACTGTACAGGCCGAAAGAGTCTGCAGAATGAGTATCTTATTATTTTACATCTTGGCAGCAGAATGTTTGAGAAGCGGAGCACGATTTTAATTCAACCGATCCGAAGGGAGTAAGAAAAATAAATTTAGAAGGGCGCGGTGGCCCGAACAAGTAGCGGGGACGCGTCGGATGGTGCGTGGTCCGCCGCGGCGGATTGTTCTTGTCCCGCAGGTGCGGGATTGTTTCTTTTTGTTTCAAGACAAAAAGAAAAGAAGATCAAATGAAGCAGCATTCGATTTTATATGTCTAAAGGTTCAAACAAAAACCTACATTTTACTTATACAAAATCCTATTTTATTCATTTTTTTACTAAAAACTAACATCTAATAACTATTTACTAGGTACTGATTACTAAAATAATTAATTTTGCACAATTAAATTTTACAAAATGGAACAGCTCTGCCTCGAAAATCAATTGTGTTTTAAATTCTATGCGATCTCCCGCCAGGTAACCGCTCATTACCGGCCATTGCTGGAGGAGCTGGATATTACTTATCCGCAATACCTGGTAATGCTGGTGCTCTGGAAAGAAAGATCAATTACGGTAAAAGAACTGGGGCAGCGGCTTTACCTGGATAGCGGCACACTTACGCCTTTATTGAAACGGCTGGAGCAAAAAACATTTTTAGTGCGCAGGCGCGATCCTGCCGATGAGCGCAGTGTGATCATCACGCTAAGTGCAAATGGAAAAAAATTACAGCAAAAAGCGAAAAAGATCCCGGCAACGGTAGGAAAATGCCTTTCGCTGAATGAGCTGGAATATAAACAATTGAAAGCACAGTTGGATGTAATGCTGCAACACCTGGATGTAGAAACAGAATAAATAAACACAAACCCGCGGGCACGAAATTTAAAGGACAGAAGAACATGACACAACAAAAATTAAAGCTCAGTATACTTGATCAATCGGTGGTACGCAAAGGCGGTAACGCCACACAGGCTATTGCTGAAACTATTGAAACGGTAAAGCTGGCGGAACAATTAGGATATCATCGCTTTTGGGTATCGGAGCATCACAACTCCACGATGATCGCCGGATCGGCGCCGGAAGTGCTGATGGTAAAGCTTGCCGATGAAACCAGCACCATTCGCATTGGTTCCGGCGGCATCATGCTACCCAATCACAGCGCATTAAAAGTGGCGGAAAATTTCAGGATGCTGGAAACGCTTTTTCCCGGCCGCATCGATTTGGGTATGGGCCGCGCACCGGGAGGCGACAGGGTTACAGCTAGTATGCTGAATCCTGCCAACACATTCGACGAACAAAGTTATCATACGCAGCTGGAACATTTACAAGCCTATTTTCGTGATGAAGCCGGAACAAAATACGGCCCGCTGCTGGCCGTGCCCCAAAGTAATGGCATGCCACAGCAATGGATCCTGGGGAGCAGCACCGGTGGCAGCAGCCTTATCGCTGCAAAGCATGGCCTGGGAATGGTGATCGCGCGTTTTATAAACGGACATGCTGGCCCGCTGATCGCGAAGCAGTACCGGGAACATTTTAAACCTTCCGAACAATTTCCGAAACCGCATGTGATGCTTGCAATAGCTGTATTGTGCGCCGACACGGAAGAAAAAGCAGCAATGATGCGAAAATTAAGCGATCATAATTTATTGAAATTTGAACAGGGCCGCTTTGAGCCGATGAGCAGCGCGGAAGAAATTGCAGATTATACGTTTACACCGGATGAGCTGGCACGCATTGAAAATAATAAAGGCCGCATTGTATCGGGAACACCGGAAAAAGTAAAAGCGCAATTAACGGCGCTGGCAGAAGAATTTGAAGTGGATGAAATTATTGTGACCACGATGACGTATTCGCAGGAAGATAGATTGAGATCGTTTGAATTATTGGCTGAAGCATTTGAATTAGTTCAAAGTTCAAAAGTTTAAAGTTTTGCTGCGTGAATCGCTGTGCGATTGTTTTTTACCACTAAGACACTAAGAAATAAAGGAGAAATAAAAGAGAAAAATTTAATTGCTGTGTGTGCTCCTTCGGAGCGTTTTTTTGCCACGAAGACGCGAAGGCGCAAAGAAAAAGGATTTGATTAAAGACATAATACTGTTTGGTCACAAGCCGGTATAACAGTTCACACATAGCACACCAATGAACCATTGAACAAATAAACTATTAAACTAATATAAAAACAAAAATGAACATGACAGCAACTAAAGGATATGCCGCGCAAAATGCCACAGCGCCACTTGGCCCGTTTACATTCGACAGGCGTGAAGCCGGTGCACATGATGTACAATTCGAAATATTATATTGTGGTGTTTGTCACTCCGACTTACACCAAGTGCGCAACGAATGGAAAGGTACCACTTACCCGATCGTACCGGGACACGAGATTGTGGGACGCGTTACAAAAGTGGGAGCGGCAGTTACAAAATTCAAAACCGGTGATCTTGCCGGTGTAGGCTGCCTGGTGGATTCGTGCCGCGAATGCGACAACTGCAAAAACGGTTTGGAGCAATTTTGCCGCAACGGCGCTACCGGTACTTACAATGCAAAAGATAAAAAACACGGCGGTATTACCTACGGCGGTTATTCCAACCAGATTGTGGTGGATGAGAGTTTTGTATTGAAAGTTTCTGAAAAATTACCCTTACAAAATGTAGCGCCATTGCTTTGTGCAGGCATAACTACGTACTCACCGCTCCGTCACTGGAAAGTAGGCAAAGGCCATAAAGTGGGCGTTGTAGGGCTTGGCGGACTGGGTCACATGGCGGTAAAATTTGCAGCATCATTTGGTGCGGAAGTAACCATGCTGAGTACTTCGGCCAGTAAAGAAGAAGATGCACGCCGCCTGGGCGCTCACCACTTTGCGCTTACCAAAGACGCGGAACAGGTAAAAGCACTTAACAGCACATTTGATTTTATTGTGGATACCGTTTCGGCACCGCACGATTACAATCAATATTTAAACATGCTGAATGTAAACGGTGTGATGATCTGCGTAGGCGTACCTCCTACCCCAATGGAAATTACCGGCTTTAATTTATTGAAAAACCGCAGAAGCATTGCGGGATCGTCCATCGGCGGATTGCCGGAAACACAGGAAATGCTGGATTATTGCGCGGAACATAGCATTGTATCGGACGTGGAAGTGATCAATATGGATTATATCAATACTGCGTATGAGCGGATGCTGGCGGGCGATGTGAAGTATCGTTTTGTGATCGATATTGCTTCATTGTAAGTACGGATAATGAGCAGGAACGTCCTTCGACAAGCTCAGGATGACAACGAATCTCTATGTTTGCTGTATGTAAAAAAAGAACAAGCCCTTCAAGGGTTTGGAACCCTTGAAGGGATAATAACAAACGTTGGCATGTAATGATTTTCAACTTCGCAGGCGCGAGTGTCCCACTCGTGCCAAACTATTCTATGGCATCTTGCCATTACTAAAATACATAAGAGCGGGACGATCTAAAAATAAACCGCCACGAGTGGGACACTCGCGCCTGCGCACAAAAAATTCCTGTCAGGGTTTAAAACCCTGACAGGGATAATAACAAACGTTGGCATGTAATGATTTTCAACCTATATTTGATACAGGAATCATTACTACATTAAAATCTCAGATCATGATCAAACAAATTTTTTTCACATGGGTTCAATTCTTTTTTGCTGTGATCGCGATCAGTTACCTTGTGTCATTAAAATATCCGGAATTTGAGCCGAAACCCATTTACAGCCGATTGATCTTCTCTTTTATTTTTGCAGTGGTTGTGCAGGTAATTAAAGTACAAAGAGCGAAACAAAAAAGTTAACGTATTGTTACACCAAAATAAAAACGCCTCCTGAAATTCAGGGGGCGTTTTGTTGTGATAGAATAACTATTGGAAAGTTTATACCAAAGCTATTTTATTTGGTTATGTTGTAGTAAAATGTTGTTTTTTTACAATGTTCACAAATAATATTGTCATCCCGGGCTTGACCCGGGATCTGTTAAATACTTGCAGCGCCTACACAGTTCTTAATTGGCAGATCCCGGG
>JAOQAG010000041.1 GCA_025963715.1 Bacteroidota bacterium | reverse complement strand
ATTGGGAAGTTTATACCATGAAAAGAAATTATTTTAAGAACGTCATTGCGAGGGCTTTTCGCCCGAAGCAATCTCATTCTAGCTTTACACTCTGGTGTGAGATTGCTTCGGGCGAAAAGCCCTCGCAATGACGAATTAATTAAATTTTTTTAATAAAAATAAATAGGTTTGGTATAAACTTTCCGATTTCAACATAATTTAAGTGAAAATCTGTGAATCTGTGGCAACTATTTTGCCTGAACAGAAAAAGCTTTCAGCTAGTTTACCGTTTTGGTTTTGGAAGGAAAAAACTTATTTCGCCATTCTTTTAGTTTGGCATCCACTTGTTTTTTGAAGAAAAAATAACCGCCTGTCATCAGGATCACATACGGTATAGCCATTAAATACAAAATTCCTGTATTTAAGCCATTGGCAATTGATCCGCCATTGTTCAGATCACTTTCTGCGGTAGTTCTGCACATAGCGCATTGTGCAAAGCTTTGTGTGTTGCCTGCAACAACAAACAACAGCAATAATAAAGCGGTAATGTATTTTTTGAATTTCATGTCTCTAAATTTACAAAAAATTAAATCTTACTTTATTGACGGTGGACTACCAGGAAGCAATTCCTCTATTTTTTTCAGCTCCGCTTTGTTGTAATCGCAATAGCAAAGTGTAAACACCGGCGGCACATAGGTATCCGGAATTACCATCCACTGAATAAACTGACTGTTTAAGATCAGCGCTATTTTTTTACGCTGCGCACCGGCAGTTTTCTGCTTCCAGGTATTTTTGTTTGCTTCATTCAACTTTATCCGGATCACGGCAAACGTATCTGCATACATCATCGAATCGTAATCCATAGCCATTTCAACGTTTTGCAACGACAGGATGCAGGCTGTATCTACAAATTCAGTTTCACCGTAATCAAAGGTTTTGAACGGTGCCACCCGTTTGCCCGAAATACTGTCTGTTAATTCATACAACCCGTTGCGCAGTTGCACATAGCCTTCCCTTTTACAGGACGTGGCAAGCACTACCATGCAGAGAATACTGCCGAACTTAAGGATGCGCAACATAGAACGGGGAGATCATTAAATAAACCACTACGCCTGTAATTGTTACATACAACCAGATCGGGTAGGTCCAACGCGCAATTTTACGGTGTTTTTTTATATACACAATGCCGCCTTCCTGCTGGCTTTTTAATCCGTAATACAACGACAGCAATACCATTGGCAATACTGCCGCTGCTAAAATAATGTGCGTGATCAGGATCAGCAAATAAGGCGTGCGCAAAGGTCCTTCAGGATAAGTAGTTTCCTGCGCCATCCAGTGGTAGGTAATGTAGCACAATAAAAAAACAGAGGATAATGCAAACGTGATCAGGTTAAGCTTTTTATGCACGGCAACATTTTTCTGACGGATAAAATAAAGCGACAAAAGCAGCAGCAGGCTGCAAGTCCCGTTCAAAAAGGCGTTCAGCTTTGGCAGCTTGTACACAAAACCGGGAACGACTTCCGGCACCGGCAATATTTTTTTATTAAGGATCACTACTGCAACAGTTATCACTACGGATACTGCCATTACCAGCCTGAAAACGAATTTATCACTCATCACTTTTTTTGTTTTTATTTTCTTTGATCGTGTATTCCGCGATCAATACTTTAATATCATCCAGCAGATCATTCACTGCTTTAATATCGGTGCCGTCATAGATTCCGCGGATGTGTTTTTCTTTATCCACCAGCACAAATAATTCGCTGTGAATAAAATCATCCTTGCCTCCATCGCCCTGCATGGCGTTTACCAGGTAGGAATCGCGTGCCATGTCGTACAATTGTTTTTTATCGCCGGTCACAAAATCCCACATACCGTTATCCGCATGGATCATGTCGGCGTATGCTTTTAAAACCGGTACCGAATCATCTTCCGGGTCTACCGTATGTGAAAGGATCTTTACCAAACCTTTGGTGTATTCAAATTTTTCCTGCACACGCAATAATTCGGTCGCCATTTTCGGGCAGATGGTTTTACAGGTGGTAAAAAAATAATCGGCTACGTAAATTTTTCCTTCGTAATCTTTATCCGTTACCATTTTTCCATCCTGGTTGATAAAGCTAAAAGGTGCAACGGCATGGTAGATCGTATCCTTTCCGTTAGTGGCTACTGAGCGTTCGCCGATATAAGGTAAATGGATAAAATTGGTTTTTCCTGTTGCCAGGATCACATATAACACCGATGGGAATGTTAAGATGAACAACAAAATGATCAGTACGGTACTTCTTTTTTTCACGATGTGGGAATTCTAATAAGAGCTACAAAAATACTGTTAAATCAATTAGGACAGCGGGAATTTTTATCTTTTTTCGGGCAATTTTCCATAAAATAAAAATGGCTCCGTTTTGAATGGAGCCATTTTATATATTTTAAAACGATTTGAAATTATTCGTGTTTTTCAGTGCCTTCAGCAGCCGGAGCAGCTTCTTCTTCGTGCTTGCCGGAATTTGCTTTTTCGTTCAGTTTTATTTTCTGATCCACGATCACCTGGTCCATTTTTGCTTTGTGATCTTTAGAGTAGGTTGCTTCACCTACAATAATGAAGATCAAATACGTGATAAAAACCATGTATGGCCCAAGAATAGTGTATTTCAACCATTTTTTCTCATCACCTAAGTGCATAAATTTGAACACAATGTAAAATGCTTTTACAAGGGTCAGGCCGATGAAGATGAATTTCAACGATACTTTAGACGTCCTGTTCACAGGATCAAGCAATCCCCATTTGTGTGCATTTAAACCGATGAAAAGCTCAACGATCGTGATCGCCAGCATGATCCAGAATACATTCCAGAGTGCTCTGCGTTTTTTCTTTCCTTCTTCTTCGCTATGATGAGCCATAAACTCATACTGTGGATAATCATCGTGAAATTCTGACATATACTACTACTTTTTTTATTTGTTTTCTTGAATACCTGAATTAAAACCTGATGCTTTTTAACTGTTACAATAAATAGAAGAATGTAAATACAAACACCCATACCAAATCCACAAAGTGCCAGTATAAACCTACTTTTTCAACCATTTCGTAATGTCCGCGTCTTTCGTATGTTCCTTTAACAACGTTGATAAAGATCACGCAATTGATGATCACACCGCTGAATACGTGGAATCCGTGGAATCCTGTAATAAAGAAGAAGAAATTCGCAAAAACCGGTAAGCCGTACTCATTGGTTTGCATATTGGCTCCATGGAATATGTCTTTTACCCAAACGCCGTCTTTATTAATAAAATTACGTACTGCACCGTGATCGGTTCCTTCAATGAAGTGGTACCACTCCCATGCTTGGGAACCAACGAACATTGCACCACCGATAATGGTCAGCAACATCCAGATAATTACTTTTCGTTTATCGTTCCTGTGCCCCGCTTCTACCGCAAGTACCATCGTTACCGACGACATGATGAGGATCAGCGTCATCAAACCTACATAGGCCAAAGGAATATGCCCGTGGTAAAAAGGAAAGTGGGTAAATACATCGCCCGGATTCGGCCAAACTTCCGGATGTTTATGACGCATAAAGCCATAAGCACATAATAATCCTGAGAATGTTAATGCATCGGATACAAGGAAAAACCACATAAACATCTTTCCATAACTGACATTAAATGGGGATTTACCACCGCTCCACGGTGAGCCTGAATCTTCTGTTTCTACTGCGTGACTTGACATACTTTATAAAAAATTATGGTTTTTTGACTGATTTTCGGGTGCTAATATGCAAATTTTACTTCAATTTTTAACGCTCAAATAATAAAAATAAAAACAAACCTATCCACAGGAGATCTAAAAAATGCCAGAAGATAGCGCAAAGGCTTACTCCTAAAAGGTTTTCGGAGTTGTATTTTTGTTGTGTAGACTTAATCCAAACTACAAAAAGTGCAATAATCCCACCCAATAAATGCGCTAAATGGATGCCGGTAATTACATAGAAAAAAGAACCGGAAGCATTACTGATTTTGCCTGCAAACACAATTCTTTCGTGAAACAATACACTCCATCCAAAAAACTGGCAGATCACAAATCCACAACCCAGTAATAAAGTAATAAGGGAAGCACGTTTAAGATTGACAAGGTCATTTTTTTTAGCGGAAGTTACTGCCCAGTTCATTGTTACGCTGCTCAATAAAATCACGGCAGTGCTGATGTAAAAGATCTGCGGCACATCAAATTTCAACCAGTCGCCTTTTTGCTGACGCACAATGTATGCGCTTGTAAAGGCGGCAAAGATCATGAACATACTGCCCATTGCAAGGTAAAGCATTGGTTTTGCTACCTTTTCGCGGGTTACGCGCTTTTCTTCTACTGAAATTGTTTCCATTTATTAATGTACTAAGTACTGTGTATTTTCAAAAATCATGATCTATTTTCCAACCATTACAGCCAGCTGAATGGCAGGCAGGTAAAAGAAAGAGCCGAACATAAGCCTGCGTGCTGCTGCTACTGTACACTCTTTGTATAAGGTATATGCCTGGTATAAAAAACAGATGCTGCAAAAAGAAATAACGAGGGAAGAAATAAACCCGGAAATATGGAACATCACCGGCATTAAGCTGATCGGGTACAGGAATAAAGTGTAAACCAATGCCTGGTAAGCGCTGCTTTTATCGCGCCCACCGCGTGAAGGCAGCATTTGAAAGCCTGCTTTTTTGTAATCATCATCAAGCACCCATGCAATGCCCCAGAAATGGGGGAATTGCCACATGAACTGGCCTGCAAACATGATCCAGCCTACCAGTTTGATCTCGCCAAAACCCTGAGTAGCAGCTACGCAGCCCAATAATGGCGGAATAGCACCCGGTATGGCACCTACAAAAACAGCAAACGGCGTGACACGTTTCAGCGGCGTATATACAACTGTATACAGGATCAGCGCAAGCATGCCAAGGATGCCGCTTAATGGGTTCATAAAAATAGTAAGGATGGTTACTCCGGCCATTCCACAAAGGGAAGCCACAATGAACGCTTCGTTTACACTCATGCGCCCTTGCGGAAGCGGACGGTTTTGGGTGCGGGTCATTAATTTATCGAGGTTGCGTTCGATGATCTGGTTAAAACCATTGGCAGAACCTGTTACCAGGAAGCCGCCCAGCACGAGCAGCAGCATTTTGGTCCAATCCACCTGCTCCGAGGCGATCACAAAACAAATGGCTGCTGAAAAAACCACTAATGAAGCCAGGCGCAATTTAATGAATTGCGCATAATCGCGGATCTTACTCATTAAAGTAACCTGTTTTTCAGCTGTATCTAATTCCTTTGTGATCAATTTCAGATGCTTTTTGTAAGCGGGTACAATTTTACCAAATTATTCTGAAAGCAGCCGCGTTTTTTGCTAAAATTTAGACCATTTTTAAATTACGGGGGATGAGCCGTCCGCCCCGGGCTTTTTCCTTTGCACGAAAGGGATTATTAAACAGGGAAAACACATAAAATTATTGGAAATCCGGCAGATTAAAATAAATTTGCTTCCATAATTTTAACCCGCTTTATGAAGACGAAACCTCCTCTTTCCCAAAAAATACGCTACGCGTTCGAAAATACCTTGTCGAAAGGAACACCGGCCATTATTATGTGGCTGGCCATTCTTTCGTTGCTGATCGTGATAGTTGCAGCCGGTTTTTTAGCCATGACCGGCATCAAACAAACGGATGGCAACGACCTTAATTTTATTGAAGCTGCCTGGCAAAGCTTAATGCATACCATGGATTCGGGTACGCTCGGGGGCGATAATGGCTGGAGTTTCAGGATCGTGATGTTTTTTGTGACCGTTGGCGGGATCTTCATTCTGAGTAGCTTGATCGGTACGCTTACATCCGGACTGGAAAGTACGCTGGATGAAATGCGCAAAGGCCGTTCCCAGGTATTGGAAAAAGAGCACACCCTGATTTTGGGCTGGTCACCAAAGGTATTTTCGATCATTTCGGAGCTGATCATTGCTAATGAGAACCAGAAAAAAGCACGCATTGTGATCATGGCTGATCGCGATAAAGTGGAAATGGAAGATGAGATCCGCTCCAAATTCCCACATACAAAAAACACGAAGATCATTTGCCGCACTGGTAGTCCGCTGGACTTAACCGACCTAGAAGTGGTAAGCCCGCATGATGCACGATCGATCATTATTTTATCGCCGGAGGAAGGAAATGCAGATACGCATGTGATCAAATCCATTCTGGCGATCACGAATAATCCGAAACGTAAAAAAGAAAAATACCACATTGTGGCTGAGATCCGCAATGAAGAAAATATGGAAGCAGCTGAGCTGGTTGGTGGAGATGAAGCGGTATTGGTGCTTGCCGGCGATCTGATCGCACGTGTTACCGCGCAAACATGCCGCCAGTCGGGCTTGAGCGTGGTATACACCGAGCTGCTTGATTTTGACGGCGCCGAAATTTATTTTAGAGACGAGCCATCTCTCTACGGCAAAACGTATAAAGACGCGTTGTTTGCGTACGAAAATTCTGCGATCATGGGCCTTTTTCATGCAAACGGCGATGTGTCGATCAATCCGGCAATGAATAAAATACTGGATAAAGGCGACCAGGTGATTGCTATTTCGGAGGACGATGATACGATCCGGTTATCCGGGAAAAGCACATTTGAGCTGGAGCTGAAAGCGGTGCTGGCGAAGACCGAAAAAACATCCGAAAAAGAAAAAACACTGATCCTGGGCTGGAATGAAAAAGGAAATTCGATCATTAAGGAACTGGACAATTATGTTTCTGCCGGTTCGGAAGTGCTTGTTGTTGCGGAGAATGCAACGATCGGCGAGGAGCTGAACGAATTAAAAAAAACGCTTACAAATATTGGTGTAACATTCAAAAAGGCCAACACTACGGAGAAAGCGGTGTTGTTATCACTGGATATTGCAACATACAATCACATTATTATTTTATGTTATACCAACATGGAAATGCAGGATGCGGATGCAAAAACGCTGATCACACTGCTGCATTTACGCAACATTTCGGATACGAATAAAAAAGACATCAGTATTGTAAGCGAAATGCTGGATGTACGAAACCGTGAACTGGCAGAGGTTACAAAGGCCGATGATTTTATTGTAAGCGATAAACTGATCAGCCTGATGCTTTCGCAATTATCGGAAAACAAGCATTTACAAAAAGTATTTTCTACGTTATTTGCTGCCGAAGGATCGGAGATTTATTTACGCCCGGCCAAAGATTATGTACAACCGGGTAATGCGCTGAATTTTTATACCATCATGGAATCTGCTGCCAACAGGGGAGAAACCGCTATCGGTTACCGAATTCATTCGCAGGCAAAAAATCCGGAGAAAGCGTATGGCGTGGTGGTAAATCCTGTAAAATCTGCAAAAATCACATTGGGCGAAAACGATAAAGTGATCGTACTTGCTGAAGATTAAAGAAACTGCTTGAGGTCACGATTTGTGACCTCAAGCAGTTCATACAACTTATTTATTGCTTTTCGCTTTTTACGTATACCGATCGCCCGCCCCGGTATTTCAGATCTCTAATGATCAGGCTATCTTCCGTAAGCTTTTCCACATAAAAATCGTTGCGTTCTATTTCAATGGAAGAACAGGATTTATATTTCCAGTTGTGGTACTCTATTACATCATCGTAAGGAGATGGCAACCGCTGACTTCTGTCTTTTTTATAATATAAATAGAATTGGTAAGTTCCGTTCACATCAAAATAATAACTCATTGTGGGAAAACGGTTTGCTTTCTTTTTATTATAATTATGATCTTCCACTACATCCCAATATTTATAAGAACCGCCGGTAAGGTTGTAAATGAATTGTTCCTTTTTGCTTTTTTTACAAGCAAATAAACCGGTAACGCAAAATAATATGATTCCAAACTGTTTCATAAGCGCTGTAAACTCTAACTAAATATAAGTAAAATCTTAAGGTCGCAAAATGCGACCTTAAGATTTCATCTTCTTATCTTCTTCTTTGGGATCTTCTTCTTGAGGATCTTTTTCTTAGGGATTTTATACCCAATTAATATTCGAGGTTCTTCCTTTTCTTCCTTTTCTTTTTTCTCATTCAACTCATCCAGGTATTTAAAGATCCGTTCAATATTCCTCGAATTGATATTGCTGCTTTTGCTGATCTCTTCTATCGCCAGGCGCAGTTCGGTATTATCCATCAGCATTTGCCTTATTTTTACAAAAACGTCAATAATCTTGATACTCACTTTTACTGCCTGCTGGCTTTTCAATACGTTGGACAGCATTAAAATACCATGCTCCGTAAATGCAAAAGAGAGGTATTTTGAAAATCTGCCTTGTTCTAATTCTAAGGTCGCATTTTGCGACCTTAGAATTTCATCTTCTTCTTTGGTTAGCTCAAACATAAAATGAGGCGGGAAGCGCTCCATGTTTCTTTTCACTTGTTCTTTCAAGCGTTTTGTCTCTACTCCGTAAAGTTCTGCCAGATCTTTGTCCAGCATGATCTTGTGTCCACGGATGTAATAAATTTTGTTCATGATGATCTCATCAGGAATCACCAGTGCAGCTTTTTTAGCCATTTAATTATTTTTAAGAGTGAGCGTAATGTGAAAGCATATCACATCAAAGTGGAACGTAGTCAGACAAATCAGTAGTCGCTGTACAAATTGCTGAGATCACTGCGGATCCCGACAAAAATGTAAGGAGTTTGTTTTGTCGCATAGCTGGTTTGCTCGATCCTGTCGGCAAAACCCAGTTCTATTTTTAAATTCATGTGCGTATCCAGCATGTAAGCGCCACGCAGCGAAGCAGTAATTAATTTTGTTTGAAAACCCTGTCCGGTAAAATTTCCGTATTCCGCAGGACGGTTCACATAGGAAATAAAAATATTTTTCCCGTAATCTGTTCCGGCGCTGTCGCCGCCGTAAATAGCATACACAAATTTTGCCTCAATAAACAAGCGTTTGTAACGATAATTCAGGAACGAAGCCGATTCAATAAAGTTTGCACCCAGTGGAGCTGCCAGCGGCTCGTTCATGTTGGAATAATTCTGCTGAACACTTCCATGCGAATAGGTGTATGGCCGCACATAATTAAATTCGGTTTGAAAATTAAGATGTTTAATCTTAAACAGATCGAAGCTTTTGAATCCTACCTGGTACGCTTGTTTATTGCCCCACCAACCGTTTTGTGCTACGATCTCTTTTAACAAAAATTCATCCAGTAATAATTGTCCGTACAACTGTTGTTTCTTAAACAGTTTTATCTTGAATGAAAAACCCAGAAAAGCATTATCACTGGAGCCAAGCGAATATTCCGTCGGGCGGAAGAACATAACCGGGTTCAGATAATTCACGTCGTATCCGCGGTGACGGGTGCTATCGGAACCCTGCCAAACGATGGATTCGAAAAGCCCGATATTGATGCGTTTGGTAGCATTCCATCCCAAATAATGAAAGGTGGCATATTTGGTTAATTCATCTTTTTTCAAGCCGGAAGGATTGGTTGCATCCTTCATGATGGTGTATAAATTTACGTAAGTAAAATGCCATACGTTGGTGGTGATCTTCATGTACGGATACGGCGCTGAAACATCCGACAAGAACAAGGAGCGATAACCATCTCCCCAGAAATGCTTATCCTGCCCCACCTGCACATTAAAAATTTTATTGGGGGAATACGATAAGTATCCGGAATAATACTGGTATGAATAACGCGTCAGCGTTGGATCGTTATTATCGCGGTAAGCACGACCAATACCCGGAATCACCTGCGTTTGTTTCACCACAGAATCCTGGTAGCTGTTGAACGTTTCTTTTCCGGCAAGCATTTTAAAATTGAATGAAAATTTATTGCCGATATTACCGGTGAGCATACCGCCGATTGCCAGGTCATTGGTGAAACGCGAGGGCGAAGTGGCCTGGTATCCGGCCTGCGCCGAGATGAGCGGGAAGGCATCGAATGTAAATCCTTTTTTCTTTTTATCGTATTCTTCGGCTTTTGTTCCGGCAAGCAGGCGCGGGAATGTGGCGGTGGAATCAGTTACTTTTGCAACGTCTGCAAAACGGTACGGCTTTACAAATGTTTGAAAATTGATGTCTTTGCTATTGTAATAATTATCAAGTCCCCACAAAAAATCACGACTGAGTGTATAGTTCGTCTGCTGTGCCGATGCAGAAATATTCAGCAGCAGCAACACCATTAAGACAGATGAGCAGACGATTCTATATAGATTTTTTTTAATCATTTTCTGAAGCGCCGCGGTTTTTCTTTTTGCTGATAAAAAATGGAATTTGTGCAATAAACAAAGCGGTAACAGCAACAATTATCAAGGAATAATTTGCGTTCATGTAGCTGATCGCTGACAATGCAAGCGTTAAGCCGATCATAAAAATATTTACCGTGTAAATAATGATCACTGCTTTTTTATGGCTGCAGCCGATGTCGATCAAACGGTGATGCAGGTGATTACGATCTGCTGAAAACGGCGATACGCCCTGCACAGCGCGGTAAATAAAAATACGCAGCGTATCGATCAGTGGATACACGAGCACAGCCATTGCAAAAATAGGTTTGGAAACGTTCAAAATAAATTCGTTGTGAATGGCGCTTACGTCATAGCTGATAAGCTTAATGGCAAGAATGGAAATAATAAGCCCGATGGTAAGCGAACCGGAATCGCCCATGAATATTTTTGCAGGGGAAAAATTAAAAAATAAAAATCCGAACAGTGAACCAGATAATGCAATTGCCAATCCTGCCATTGCATAATCACCGGCAAGTGCAAACCAGGCACCGAATGCAGAGGATGCAATAAATCCGACACCACCGGCAAGCCCATCAACTCCGTCAATTAAATTGAACGCATTCACAACAACGATGTAGGTAAAGAGTGATAAAAATACGCTTGCCCAATACGGCAATACTTCGATCCCGAAAATACCGTGCATGCTTACGATGCGGATATCTGCCATGAGCACCAGCACCATACCCACCAATACATGCGCTACCAGTTTTTTTACCGGTGCTGTTCCGATGATATCATCTTTTACACCTACAAAAAACATAACGAGCAATGTGGACAAAATAAATTTATAATCGTCCATGGCTTTCATGAGCAATGCTGTATTGTGCTGCTCGTTGATACGCGCTGTAGGAAACCACAGCGAATACGAAAACACAGTGCCTGCAAAAATAATGATCCCGCCAATCGTAGGGATCATGCGTGTATGCAGCTTACGTGTATCGCCCGGCGCATCAAACAGGCGCTTTAAAATAGCTACTTTAATCAGTGATGGTGTTGAGAGCAGCACCACAAAAAAAGAAGTTATAAAAACAAGTATTAAAAATTCCATTTTCTTAATTACAAATAATGTTTATTATCAACTGATTTAAAAATCGTAATACAAATTAGCAAGCGAGGTACGGATCCCCAAATAAACTACCTGCGAATTTGTTGTGCCTTTGTATGTTTGTTCGGTTCTGTTGGTCAGGCCTGCTATTACATTAAAATTAGCCGCAGCATTTACCAAATAACCGATATGTATATCTTCATACATGATGGTGCTTTTTACACCTTGCGTTGTTTTTATATCCTGTAATTGCTGTTGTTGTGCAATGGGAAAACTACCGGAAGATCTGAACACGTCGCCGCCATAATTAAACGCTGCACTATCATTGCCTTTGATGATGTAATTTCCCTGGATCTGGATAAAAAAATCCGCGATCCTGTAATTGATAAAACCCACCAGTTCCTGGAAGTTTGCACCCAAAGGATGTGCCAACGGCTGGTTGTAATGCGTGTAGCTCTGGTACTGATTTTCGGAGGAATACGCGTACGGACGAACAGTATTGTATTCCACCTGCAGGTGTAAATTTTTGACGGTAAATAAATTATAATATTTAAAGCCAAGCTGGTAACCGCTTTTTTTACTGACATCGCCGCCATTGCTTTTCGAATACACATCGTCCAGCATGTATTGTCCGTATAACGAGATGGAATTGGTGATCTTTAATTTGCCGGTAAGTCCCCACAAAATGTTATTGGTACTATGTAAACCATACACAGCAGTGTTAACGCCAATCACAGGATCAAACGTGTTAAAATTCACATGTTGTTTGTTGGTAGAATCGGCTGCTTCCCAGATCATTCCCTGGAACAAACCCAATTGCAAACGATGAAATAAATTGATGCTGGCAAACTGGAAACTTCCCACTTTTTTCTGAAACAAACGCTCGGTATGCGGTGGTGTTTGTACGCCGCCATTCGTAAGATTCATAAAGGAAGTGTATAAATTGGTGTATTGGAAATTTTTATACGTAGTGGTAATGCGCGCATAGGGATAATTGAATGCATTGTCGGATAATAACAGCGAACGATAGCCATCCCCTACAAAATTTTTACCGTTGCCTAACTGAATGTTCAGGATTTTATTTGGAGAATAGGAAATGTATCCCGATGCCATTGCGTAATCGTAGCCGTGGACACGAAAGGCTTTGGAGCGGCCCTGCCCGGGAATTACATTGTAAATATAATTTGCCCGCTGTGGAAATAATTTATTGGTAGCGGCAATATAATTATCCATGTATTTAGGAAACGTAGCCTGATTTTCATAAAATGAAGATTCGAATGCAAATTTTTTGCCGATGCTTCCCCGCACAATCGCTCCACGGGTATTGGTGTAGAGCTTTTCACCGGTTTTGTCGGCAAGGTCTTTCCCGTATTGAAAATTAAAAAGCGGATCGATCGTGAAATGGAATTTATCAGCGGTATCGTTAACCAGAATGAGGCTTTCCTTTTTTAACTTGCGAATGAACCAATTAACGGATTTATCTTTTTGCCGGTAGGTTGGTTCAACAATGTAAGGCTTAAAACAGGAAGGGTCGGTTGACAAATGCTGCATTACTAAAACAGTTGGATCTCCCGTCATTGAATTAATAATCGTGTCTGGTTTCTCCGGCAGCAAAAAAATGCGATCTTTTTGGCTTTCAAAATTCAATCCCCACTCGCGGTTAAGCTGCACATTTTGTTGTGAGAAAGCTGCATTCATACACAAAACACAAAGCACAAAAACGAGGATCTTTGTCCTGCTGCTTTTGTTAAAGTGTTTCGTGTAGCTGTTCTTCATCAATTACAATTTATCTTTTACTTCGGCGTAAACGCTTGTAATGCCTTCTTCCAAATTAATTTTATGTTTCCAGCCGAATGAGTGCAGCTTGCTTACATCCATTAATTTACGGGGTGTTCCGTCGGGCTTGGTGGTATCAAATGTAAGCCCGCCTTCAAAACCAACGATCTTTTTTACCAGCAATGCCAGGTCTTTGATGCTTACATCATCACCTACGCCGATGTTTACCAAGCCGGGTTCATTGTAATTTTGCATCAGGTAAAAGCAGGCATCTGCCAGATCATCTGCATGCAAAAATTCGCGCATGGGTGAGCCGGTTCCCCAGATCTCCACGCTTGCTGCATTTTCTTTTTGGGCTGTATGGAATTTGCGGATCAATGCGGGCAATACATGCGAGTTTTTCAGATCGTAATTATCGTTGGGACCATACAGGTTTGTAGGCATTACAGAAATAAAATTACAACCGTACTGACTGCGGTACGCGTCACACATTTTTATTCCGGCAATCTTCGCGATCGCATACGGTTCGTTGGTTGGTTCCAATAATCCCGTAAGCAAATAATCTTCCTTTAATGGCTGTGGCGCCATTTTCGGGTAGATGCAGGAGGAACCGAGGAACATTAATTTTTTTACGCCGTTCAGATACGCATGATGGATCACGTTGCTCTGGATCATAATGTTCTCATATATAAAATCGGCACGATAGGTATTATTTGCAACAATACCGCCCACTTTGGCTGCTGCTAAAAAAACGTGATCCGGTTTTTCGGATGCAAAAAAATCAGCAACTGCTTGCTGATTTCTTAAATCAAGTTCAGTGGAAACACGGGTGATTATATTGGTGAAACCATCGGTTTGTAAGCGGCGGATAATTGCAGAACCCACCATTCCGCGGTGACCGGCAATGTATATTTTATCTGTTTTATTCATTTTGAATTTTACTCTTTTACCGGCAAGAGCAGGTTGTAATTATATCGTCATCTATTGTGCTTCTTTTGCCTGAGAACGGCAAGCACAGCTTGTTGTTATTCGTGAAAATTCAACACATCGTGTCCACCATCCAGCAGATACTTGTCTTTTTTGAAGATCTTAAGATCACTTGCCATCATTTCTTTTACCAGTTGTTCCAGCGTATGTTTTGGCTCCCATCCCATTTTTTCTTTGGCTTTGGTGGCATCGCCAACCAGCAAATCAACTTCCGTCGGGCGGAAATAAGCAGGATCAACTTCTACCAGGGTTTTACCGGTAACCGGGTCAATTCCTTTTTCGTCCACTCCTTTTCCTTCCCATTTAAGGGTTATTCCCACTTCTGCGAAAGCAAGCTCCACAAACTTACGCACGGTAATTTTTTTACCGGTAGCCAGTACAAAATCATCCGCTTCTTCCTGCTGCAGCATCATCCACATGCCTTCCACATAATCTTTGGCGTGACCCCAATCGCGCTCTGCATCCAGGTTACCAAGGAATAATTTTTCCTGCAAATTCAAATGTATTTTTGCTGCTGCGCGGGTAATTTTACGGGTTACAAAGGTTTCGCCGCGCAAAGGGCTTTCGTGGTTAAATAAAATTCCGTTGCAGGCATACATTCCGTATGCTTCGCGGTAATTTTTAGTGATCCAGAAACCGTATACCTTTGCAACGCCGTATGGCGAACGCGGGTAAAACGGTGTGGTTTCTTTTTGTGGGATCTCCTGCACGTATCCGTACATTTCGGAAGTGGATGCCTGGTAAAAGCGGGCCTTTTTTTCCATCCCGAGGATACGGATCGCTTCTAAGATGCGCAATGTCCCAATTCCATCGGCATTAGCAGTATATTCCGGAGTTTCAAACGAAACTTTTACATGCGATTGTGCCGCAAGGTTATAAATTTCATCCGGTTGTGTTTCCTGGATGATGCGGATCAGGTTGGTGGAATCGGTAAGATCGCCGTAATGCAGGAAAAATTTCACCTGCTTTTCATGCTGATCTTTGTATAAATGATCGATACGATCGGTATTGAATAATGAGCTTCTGCGCTTTACGCCATGCACGGTGTAACCTTTGCTCAAAAGTAGTTCGGCCAGATAAGCGCCATCCTGCCCTGTAATTCCTGTGATTAATGCTACTTTACTCATGTTTTAGTATTATTTTAACGTATGCAATAATACGAAATAAAAGCGTTTAAAAAGCAAAAATCCCGCTCCGGAATGATCCGAAGCGGGATTTTTTATGGGATACTAAAAATTACTTTGTAATCGTGATTTTTTTAGTGATCTGCCCTTTGTCAGTTGTTACTTTTAAGAAGTAAACTCCTGTTTTAAAATCATTCAGTTCAAGTGAAATCACCTGTGTATTAAATTGTTTTGCAAATACGCTGGCACCAACCACATTGTATACTTCCAGTATTGATTTTTCAGCTGTTCCTAAATCCACTGTAAATACTCCTGTTGAAGAAGGATTTGGATATACGTTTACTGCCGAAGCATTGTCGTAGTTCTGGATCCCGGTACAAACGCTTACAGTAATTGTAATTGCATCTGCATCAGGACAAGCACCTGCTGTAGTGTAAGTGATTGTGTTTGCACCTACTGTTGCTGTTGCAGGATCAAATGTTCCGGCTGAAACATCAGTAATACCTGTTCCGCTCCATGTTCCGCCAGCTGTTGCTGCAGTTAAGGTAAACGCTGCTGCATTGCTGCAGATCATTCCCGGTTGGGTGATGGTAGCATTATCAGCAGCAGTTACAGCAATAGTAGCTGTTCCTGTGCTTGTACATGTTCCGCTGGTTGTATAAGAAATCACGTATGTGCCTGCACCTGCAACCGAAGGATCAAATACTCCTGTGGATGAATTGGTAATGCCTGTTCCGCTCCATGTTCCGCCGCTTGTTGCAGCGTTAAGGGTAACAGCAGTAGCGTTAGCACAAATGGATGCCGGAGCAGTTGTGATCGTTGCATCGCTTGTAGCATTGATGGTTACGATAACCGCTTCAAGATCAGAGCAGGTTCCGTTATCAGCTTTGATATAATAAGTTCCGCTTGCTGAAACTGCATTTGGAGTTGATAAAGCCATTGTTGCGGCAGCGTTAGTATAGTATGACAATGTTCCGCCGCCTGTGCTTCCTGCAGTAACTCCGGATGCAGTGATGTCAACCGTTGCCGGAGAACAAACAGCAGCAGGAGATGTGATTGCAAGAACCGGTGCTGCCAATACAGTAATGGTGCTTACTTTGGTGTCTGTACAAGAGTTCCAGAATCCACTCAGGGTATACAATGTAGCGTTATAAGTTCCTGCAGCAGCGTATGTATACGTTGTTGTAGCCGGGCTCCAGATAATTGGAGAAGCATCGTCCATATCCCATGCAAAAGTAGAATCCTGTGTACTTCCTCCAAGAGAATAAACAAACGTATTGTAGTTATACATTTTGCTTGAAAGCGTATTCATTGGAGTGGTAGTGTTGGTAAATGTTAATGCAGTACCGGTACAAACGGTTGTTGCGCTTACTGTGTAATTTGTGTTGATCGCGTAAGAAACAATTGGGCTGATGTCTGCATCAAAATCCTGTCCCCAGCCGCTGGTTGCGTCAGCATTTGCAAACCAGGTTAATCCGGTTCCCGGGTTCCATCTGTTATAGGATAAGCCTTCTCCGCCTGTACCGGCATCACGGTCATTTGCAATGAAATCAAATTTGATCGTTCCGGTTGCAGTTGAAGCTACCGCCACCGCGTAATTTCCGCTGATAGCATGAGCTGAGCTGAAATTTGCGTGGTAATATTTTGCTACCGTGGTTGCTACGGTTAAAGAAGCAGAATCCAGGCGTGCCAATGGTTTGTAGGCAGCATCTACCGAATAAAGATAAACTTTAACCGGAACGATAGCTGCTGCATTTGCAGAGTTTACCCTTGCGCGAAAGTCAATACCGGTTACATTTACTGTTCCCGGAGAAATAAAAGCCTGCGATTGTTCCTCTCCCGGATTGATTGGTGCTGCATTAAAAGCAGGAGTTGCATTCAGAGCGTACTCTTTTATAAGCGCATATCTTAATGTATCCGCAGTACAAGTGGTATTACGGTCGTGGTTAGTTACGGGGCGTGTGATGTTATTTACTGTTACGGGAGTAAAATTGCGTCCGGAAGTTTGTGCAAATACACCTGTACCTGCAGCAAGCATCAACGACGCAATAAGTAATTGTTTTTTCATGTTTTATTTTTTATTAATGGTTTATTTTAAAAATATTTTAATTCCCTCTTTTTTAAGGGATCGTGAAGGTAGCAAAAAAAGCAGGTTTAAGCAACTATTGCACTATAAACCAATTATTTAGAAGGTTTTCTTTGTTGTACAGCAGTTGTTTGTTGGTGGTGTAGTCAATAACCTGTTTTCCGGCAATTTCGCAGATGGCCTGGCCTGCAGCGGTATCCCATTCCATGGTGGGCGCAAAACGCGGATATACATCGGCACTTCCTTCTGCTACCAGGCATAATTTAATGGAACTCCCGGAGGAAAGAAAATCAAGGTCTTTGTGTTTGGTTTTTAACCCGTCGATAAACATTTCGGTTTCTTCCGAAAGGTGCGAACGGCTGGCAACCACGGTAAATTTTTTATGCGGGATTTCAATTGGTAATTTTACGGATTGCAGGAGGATCCCGTCCAGGTTATCGGCTACGGATTCATTGATCTGGAATTTAAAACAGCCAATGCCCTGCGCTGCGAAATAAAGTGTTTTGGTAACCGGAACGTAGATCACGCCCAGTATGGATCTTTGTTGGTGAATGAGCGCAATGTTTACGGTAAATTCACCATTGCGTTTTACAAATTCTTTGGTGCCGTCGAGCGGATCCACCATCCAGAAATAATCCCATTTGCTGCGCTCGGCGTAGGCGATGCTTTTTCCTTCCTCGCTCAATACCGGGTAATCGGTTGATTTTAACACATCACAAATCACCGTGTGTGCATTTTTATCCGCACGTGTCAGCGGCGATGCATCTTCTTTTTTCTCGATCCCGAAATCCCCGGAATCGTATACATTGAGTATTGCATCACCGGCTTCTAAAGAAGCTTTGATCGCGCTAAGCAACAGATCGTTCATTATCATTTTGTCTTTTTTAATTTCCGGTAAATTTATATGCCGGAATTAAAAAATACCGGTAAAAATTAAATGCTAATACCCCGCTTTTGCAGCACCGATATTTTCGATCGGATGCCAGGTGGTTTTTGTTTCCTGTGTATCCAAAATAAAATACGGGCTTTGCGCCGATGCAGCATTCAGATTTAACTGATCGTATACAAAAATGCGTTTTACATTCAGAGATGCGTTTTCTTTGATCGTTTTTATTTCCGCTTTATTGTTGCGGTAATAGATCATTGCATTTACATCCATGTGGGACGAAAAATGCGGATGCAATTCTGCGGAAGCGCCGGTAAGAATATTTACCACGCCGCCCGGAAGATCCGATGTATTTAATACTTCCGCGAACGTAACCGCACACAAAGGTTTGCTTTCCGATGCCAGCACTATGCAGGTATTTCCACCGGCAATTACCGGCGCAATGGCTGTTACCAAACCAAGCAGGGAAGAATTTTCATCTGCAATGATGGCAACAACGCCGGTTGGCTCGGGAACCGAAAAGTTAAAATGCGAAGACGCTACAGGATTCACAGAGCTGTATACCTGCATGAATTTATCGCACCAGCCGGAATAATATACCATGCGGTCGATGGACAATTCCACTTCCTGTTTTGCCGCAGCCGTGGTAGCGCCTTGCAGTATCAGCTCGGCAATAAATTGTTCTTTACGACCTTCCAGCATTTCGGCAATGCGGTACAAAATTTGTCCGCGGTTGAACGCCGTTTTTCCGCTCCATCCGCCAAAAGCACCGCGCGCAGCTACTTCTGCATTTCTAAAATCCTTGCGGGAGGATAAGCAGATGTTGGCTGTTATTTCTCCTTTTTTATTTTTCAATGGATAATATCTTCCGGATTCGGTTCGTGGGAATTGTCCGCCGATGTAGATCTTGTATGTTTTCAATATTTCCAATCTTGACATGTTGTGTTTTTTAACCGCAAAGGGCGCTAAGAAGGCGCAAAGGTCGCGGAGGTTAAATTATTATAAATTTTATTACGAATGTTATGCTTTTTTAAATACTAAGAACGCTAAGCCGCTTCGCGGAGATTTTATAAATTATTTACTACCCTTTTTATACCATCGACTACTTTTGTAACATTGAAATTCATTAGTAATCCTAATTTACAATCTGATAATTTTAAATATGTTAAAATCTGAGCCAGGTGAATATCATTCAATCCTTCCACAGCTTTTATTTCAATTATTACTTTGTTTTCCACTAACAAATCGATCCGATAACCTATCTCCATTTTTATTTCCTGGTAGATCAGCGGTAACGGTTTTTGTCGTTCCACCTGCATTCCCGCTTTTTTAATTTCATATACAAGGCATTCTTCATACGACGATTCTAATAAACCCGGCCCCAAAGTTTTATGCACATTGATCGCGCAACCTATCACTTTTTTTGCAATTTCATTCTCTTTCATACTCTTCTTTCCTTCTTTTTATTTCCTCTGCGATCTTTGCGTCTTCTTAGCGCCCTTTGCGGTTAAACTACAGCTCCAAATAAGCCGCCAACCCATGCAATCCGCCTTCTCTTCCAAATCCGCTTTCCTTGTATCCTCCAAATGGTGACGTAGGATCAAACTTGTTATACGTATTCGCCCACACTACTCCTGCACGCAATTTAGTTGTGAGGTTAAATATTTTCGATCCTTTATCCGTCCACACTCCTGCGGATAAACCGTAGGGAATGTTGTTGGCTTTTTCGATCACTTCCTCGATGGTGCGGAATGTTTGGATGGCAAGCACCGGCCCAAAAATTTCTTCCTGTACAATGCGGTGCGACTGTGATGTATTCAGAAAAAGTGTTGGCTTGCAAAAATATCCTTTCTTCGGAATGCTGCACGATGATTGATACATCTCGGCACCTTCATTTTTTCCGATCTTAATATATTCCGAAATTTTCATCAATTGCTCTTTCGAATTGATCGCGCCCACATCTGTATTTTTATCCATCGGATCACCCACGCGTAATGTTTCCATACGGTCTTTCAATTTGCGGATCACTACATCAGCAACACTTTCCTGGATGAACAAACGCGAACCTGCACAACAAACATGTCCCTGGTTAAAAAAGATCCCGTTAATAATTCCTTCCACCGCCTGATCTAACGGCGCATCTTCAAAAATAATATTCGCTGCTTTTCCGCCCAACTCCAGCGTTAATTTTTTGTTGCTTCCCGCGATGGATTTCTGGATCAGCTTTCCAACATCGGTAGAACCGGTAAATGCAATTTTATTGATATCAGGATGATTGACAATGGCAGCACCGGTTTTGCCTGCACCGGTAATAATGTTTACCACGCCTTTCGGCAATCCGCTATCGCGAATTAATTCTGCTAATTTTAATGCTGTTAATGGCGTTGTTTCAGCAGGTTTTAATACTACAGTATTTCCGGCAGCCAATGCAGGCGCAATTTTCCAGGCAGCCATCAGCAATGGAAAATTCCATGGAATGATCTGTCCGGCTACACCCAAAGGTTTTGGATTACGGTTTGGAAAAGCATATTCTAATTTATCGGCCCAACCGGCATAATAAAAAAAGTGATTGGCAGCCAGTGGTACATCAATGTCACGGCTTTCGCGGATAGGCTTACCGCCATCCATTGTTTCGATCACGGCAAATTCGCGTGCACGTTCCTGCATCAGGCGCGCAATGCGGTAAATGTATTTTCCGCGTTCGGCACCCGATAATTTGCTCCAGCTGTTAAATGCAACACGTGCTGCTTTTACCGCTTTGTCAACATCTCTTTCATCCGCATCTGCCACTTCCGCAATCTTTTCTTCGGTAGCAGGATTATAGGTTGCAAAATATTTTTTGCTGTTGGGTTTTACAAACTCACCATTAATAAACAGGTCATATTGTTTTTTGATGGAGATATGCTTTGTATCTTCCGGTGCTGGTGCTAATTCCCATGCAGCGTTAAATTTTAATTTCGGTTCTTTTTTGCTCATCTTGTAATATTGTCCTTTTTAAGTTGAAGTACTAAACGCTTATCTACCCCATCAAGGGATTAAAAACCCTTGAAGGGGCTTTCTAAATAACATTCAGTTCAATTGAGATTCTATAATAATTAAGTACTTAACACTTAGCACCCCTTCAAGGGTTTGAAACCCTTGAAGGGGTATTTTTAAAATAACATTTAGTTAAATTGTGATTCTATTTCATTCATTACATGTTGATTGATTTGTTCATGTGAAAATTTAAAATTTTCCACATTCTCAAATAATCCAATCACTTCTTTTCGTTTCAACATGGTTTCCTGTTCAGAAACAAAAGAATGATAGGATAAATATTTCCAGCCAGTAATTTTTTCTACAAAACCATGACGAACAGGATTTAAATGAATGTATAGAATCAGTGATTTTAAATAATCTGTTGACTCAATTTCTTTCCTTTTAAATGAATGAAGAAACAAACTTCCTTTTTTTGATTCCTGCTTATTCAACGCCTGCGTATACCCGTTAAAAAAATTCGAGAACTGTTTACTGATATGCAAGCTGAAAAGATTGATCGCATCATTGTCTTTAAACAACAATTCAAATTCTTCCAGCGTCATTTTAGGTTCCGGCAACTTATTATTTTGTTTTAAAAATTCAAAGATCGTTTCTTCAGATTTGATCCGGATTAAAAAATGAAAATGATTCGGCATCAGGCAATATGCATACGTATCAGCAATTGGAGAAATATATTCTTTGTACTTTTTTAAAAAATAAATATAATTGCTTTCTTCTGAAAAAATATTCTGATCGCTGTTTGCGTGATTATAAATGTGATAAAATTTATTGGGTAATAAATGTGTTGTGCCTACTGCCATTATCTTTCCTTAATTTTAGTTCTCTTTTTTGCTTATCGTGCTAAACGCTTATTTTACCCCTGTTCTTAAAAAAATTTAGTCTTTCGAAAAATAATCCCCGCTCTGATAAACGCCATACGTTTCTTTCGCGATCTGTAATAAAATATCATTCGCCAGGCTGCTCGCGCCAAAGCGGAACCATTCGTTGCTCAGCCAATCCGCACCCAGCGTTTCATTGAGCATGATCAGGTATTGTAATGCCAGCTTCGAAGTGGAGATCCCGCCTGCAGGCTTCATTCCCACCATTCTTCCGGTAGCGTAATAATAATCGCGGATCGCTTCCAGCATTACCAATGTAACCGGCATAGTTGCAGCCGGGGAAATTTTTCCCGTGGATGTTTTTATAAAATCGGCACCTGCATACATCGCTATATCACTCACTTTGCGCACATTGTCCAGCGTGGAAAGCTCGCCCGTTTCGAAGATCACCTTTAACCGTATTTTTCCGCATGCTTCTTTTATGGAAGCAATTTCATCAAATACAAAATTGTAATTCCCGCTTAAAAATTCACCGCGTGAAATCACCATGTCAATTTCATCAGCACCATTATCGATCGCAAATTTTGTATCCGCAATTTTTATTTCGTGGGTGGATTGCCCGCTTGGAAAAGCCGTGGAAACAGAGGCAATTTTTACATTACTGCCCTTCAGCGCTTCTTTTGCCGTTTTTACCATCGATGGATATACACAAACTGCTGCCACGGTTGGCAACCCGGGAATAACGTCATGCAAATGCATGGCTTTGTAACACATTTGTTTTACTTTTCCCGGTGTATCTTTTCCTTCCAGCGTGGTCAGGTCGATCATGTTCAAAGCCATTTTAAGCCCCTCCATTTTCGATCCTTTTTTGATGCTCCGGGTGCTGAACCTTGCCACTCGTTCTTCAATCCCTACCTGGTCTACAGTAGGTGTGTTCCTAAAATCAGGTATTGTTATTTTTGTAGTCATTATCTGCTGTAAAATAAATGGATAACAAAGGTATTCAAAAATTTCTTCTTTCATTTTAAAAAAAATAGGATTACATTTGCAACATAAAATGAACACAAATAACTTCCATAAAACAATGAACAGCTGCTGCACAATGATGTGCTGCATGATGTGTTGCATTTAAATTATCGGAAGACTGTATATTTAATCTGAACTTATTTATAAAAGGGTCTTTCCGGGTAGGAAAAACCCTTTTTTGCTTTGTATCAACAGATGCTGAAAATGCAGAATAGTTTTAGTACTTTTAATGATTGAAAAATGAATATTTCCCGTCCGTTTACCGGATGAAAAAACGAATAAAAAATGGATAATATTTTTCCGACAGATCAGATCTTACAACGTACCGACAAAGAAAAATTGCTGGAGCAAAAAGGTATTGCCATCTGGTTTACCGGTCTGAGCGGTTCCGGCAAAACAACGATTGCCATTGCGCTGGAAAAGGAATTGCATAAAAAAGGATTGCTCACACAAGTGCTGGACGGGGATAATATCCGTGCTGGGATCAACAATAATTTGGGTTTCAGCGAAAGCGACCGGATTGAAAATATCCGCCGCATTGCGGAAGTCACAAAATTGTTTGTAAATACCGGCATCATCACTATTTGCTGCTTTGTTAGCCCTACGGAAGAGATCCGGAACACGGCAAAAAACATTATTGGTGCCGCTGATTTTGTAGAGATTTTTGTAAACACTCCCATCGCTATTTGCGAACAACGCGATGTAAAAGGCTTGTACGCAAAAGCACGAAAAGGAGAAATCAAAGATTTTACAGGCATCAACGCACCGTTTGAAACGCCTGCAAATCCGGATATAGAACTAAAAGCAAACGAGTGGACGGTGGATGATTGTGTGGGAATAATTTTAGAAAATATAAAAGTGCAGCGCGCATAAAAAATCGACATTACAAATTAAAGTATGAAAAATCATAACCTTACCCATTTAAAAGAGCTGGAAAGCGAGAGCATCTACATCCTGCGCGAAGTAGCGGCACAGTTCGAAAAACCGGCATTGCTTTTTTCGGGCGGAAAAGACAGCATAGTTTGTTTCCACCTGGCGCGTAAAGCATTTGCACCGGCCAAAATCCCATTCCCATTGGTACACATCGATACCGGCCATAATTTTGAGGAAACGCTTACTTTCCGCGATGATCTGGCGGCAAAATACGGCGCTCATTTAATTGTCAGCTCCGTACAGGACAGTATTGATACGGGAAGGGTAACGGAAGAAAAAGGATTTAATGCCAGCCGGAATGCCCTACAAACAGTAACATTACTGGACACGATCGAGAATTATAAATTTGATGCCTGTATTGGCGGTGCCCGCAGGGATGAGGAAAAAGCGCGTGCAAAAGAGCGTTTCTTTTCGCACCGGGATGAATTCGGACAATGGGACCCGAAAAATCAACGCCCCGAACTTTGGAATTTATTCAATGGTAAAAAACATTTGGGCGAACATTTCCGTGTATTTCCGATCAGCAACTGGACGGAAATGGACGTATGGCAATACATCCTGCAGGAAAAAATTGAGATCCCAAGTATTTATTTTACGCATGAGCGCGAATGTTTTATGAGGGATGGCGTTATTTACGCGCACTCCAATGTGATCCCGTTAAAACCAACGGAAAAAGTAGAAAAGATGCAGGTGCGTTTCCGTACCATTGGTGACATCAGCTGTACAGGAGCCGTACTTTCAAAAGCAACTACGCTGGAAGAAATTGTGGATGAAGTGGCTTCAACGCGTGTAACGGAACGCGGCAGCAGGATTGATGATAAACGCTCGGAAGCAGCGATGGAAGACAGAAAAAAAGCAGGGTATTTTTAAATCAGCGAAAAACGAAAGTGTTCGAAATGAACGAAACTGTGTAAATGCTGTATGCAGAAAATCAGCGAAAAACGAAAACATGCGAAATGAACGAAACTGTGTGGATGCTGTACGCAGAAAAAACGAAGTGCTATTAATTTTAACCAATAAAAAATAAAAATATTATAATAAAATATGACGGAGTTGAGAAGGGATGATTTGGTGTATGCGGAGTTGAGTTATAGGATAGTCGGATTTTCGTTTGAGATTTTCAAACAGATCGGAAGCGGTCATAAAGAAGTGATATATCAGAGGGCTTACGCGATGTTATTAAAAGAAAACAATATAAATTTTAAAGAACAGGTGTATTATCCGGTTCGGTTTATGAATAAAACCATTGGAAAGAATTTTTTTGATTTTTTGATCGATGATAAAATTGTGGTTGAACTAAAAAAAGACATGCACTTTTCAAAAGCACACATTGACCAGGTATTGAATTATTTAAAAGTATCGAACTTAAAGCTTGCGTTGCTCATTAATTTCGGGAAAGAAGGCGCAACGTGTAAAAGAATAATAAATTTCGACTTAAAAACTTAGATTATGAAACGGAATTTCATTTCTTAAACGTTCATCTTTCGTTGATTAATTTTTTTACTAAATGTATAACAACAAAATATTGACTAAAAAACCTAAATTGAAACGAGATCATTCCTTTCGTTCATTTCGCATGTTTTCGTTTTTCGTTGATTAATTTTTTTACTAAATGTATAACAACAATAAAGATTGACTAAAAAACCTAAATTGAAACGAGATCATTTCTTTCGTTCATTTCGCATGTTTTCGTTTTTCGTTGATTAAAAACAATTTAATTATGACCGATTTCTCTACACAAGGATATTTGAATATGGACTTACTTCGCTTTACCACAGCCGGTTCTGTCGATGATGGCAAAAGCACGTTGATCGGACGTTTACTGTACGATTCAAAATCGATTTTTGAAGACCAGTATGAAGCCATCAGGGCAACCAGCGAAAAGCGCGGCGAAGAATATGTGAATCTTGCTTTACTTACGGATGGTTTGCGTGCGGAGCGCGAACAGGGAATTACCATTGATGTGGCTTATCGCTATTTTGCTACGCCAAAACGGAAGTTCATCATCGCGGATACGCCCGGACATATCCAGTACACACGCAACATGGTAACAGGCGCCAGCACAGCCAATGTAGCGCTTATCCTGATAGATGCACGCAAAGGCGTGATCGAGCAAACGATGCGACATACTTACATTGCATCTTTATTAAAAATTCCACACATCATTGTATGTGTCAATAAAATGGACCTGGTAGAATACAAGGAAGAGGTATTCAAAAAAATAAAAAAGGATTACGAAGCATTCGCTGCAAAGCTTGATCCTATTGATGTAAAGTTTATTCCTATCAGCGCCCTGAACGGCGATAATGTGGTAGATGCATCAAAGAAAATGAACTGGTACAAAGGGCCTGCATTGTTGAATTCACTGGAAAGCATTGACATTACAAATGATCAGAATTTGAATGATGCACGTTTTCCGGTGCAGTATGTGATCCGGCCAATGAATAACGAATATCACGATTACAGGGGATATGCAGGAAGAGTGGCGGGAGGTATTTTCAAAAAGGGAGATGCTGTTACGGTATTGCCCGGCGGATCATCCAGCACCATCAAATCCATTGATTTTGCTGGCGCTTCACTCGAAGAAGCATTTGCACCGATGAGTGTAACTCTTACCTTGCAGGATGAAATTGATATTTCACGCGGCGACCTGATCGTGAAATCAACCAATGTAATTGAAGCGACACAGGAAATTGATGTGATGATTTGCTGGCTTACAGAAAAAAAATTACAACCCAACGGAAAATATCTTTTAAAACATACTTCGAAAGATGTGCGCTGCATTGTAAAAGACATTCAATACAAAGTAAACATCAGCACGCTCGAAAAAATGGAAGATGATAAAACCATCGGCCTGAACGACATTGCGCGCATTACATTGCGCACCACTGCACCGCTGGCAGTTGATAAATACAATATAAACAGGAACACCGGCAGCATTATTCTTATAGATGAAGCCACCAACGTAACGGTTGGTGCAGGAATGATCAACTAAAGTAATTTTTTTTCTGACTTTTGGATAAATTGAGGAGAAAGTTTTATGTTTGCGTCTCGAACAATTTAACTTATACTCTCACATCTCCATGAAAAAAAAATTACTCTTTTTGTTGATTGCTGTTACCTCACTAACAGCAACAAATGCGTTCGCTCAGTGTGCTAACTCTGCAGCATTTACTCCCGGTAATCTTACTCCTTCGGGCGTTGGCTCCCCAACAGCAGTTACTTACGGTGCCGGACAGTATGTACTGGCCTATGTACAGGCAGGTGCAAACTACAGCGTTACTACCTGCGGCAGCAGCTCTTATGATACACAGCTAACAGTGTATGACGATGCTTCCGGGGCATTTTATGCTTACAACGATGATTATTGCGGACTACAATCCAACACCTCCTTTACTCCGCCTGTTTGTGGATATGTACGCGTCATCCTGATGCAATACTCCTGCAACGGAAGCGGATTAACTGCAACAGTTACCATGAGCATGAACAGCGCGCCAGGTCCTCTGCCAACAATTACTGCTTTACACGATACGGCAACCTGCCCGGGAATCCCGGTAGTGATCGGTGATTCAACCACGGTAAGCAGCGGCACTCCTCCGTACAGATATATGTGGATGCCAACCGCTAACCTCAACGATACCTCATTGGTTGAGCCAACAGCAACAATCGACACTACCACATCGTTCATATTGCTTGTGAAAGATGCAAACAATTGCCCTGTGCGCGATACATTAGTAGTAACAGCTTATCCTGTACCAACACGTAATTTAGGTAATGATACCGCGCAATGCGGCGGCATGGTGCTGCTGAATGCAGGAAATGCAGGCGCTGCTTATTTATGGAACAATAGTACCACTGCGCAAACGTTGTCTGTCGGTTCCACTCAACAATATTCCGTTACCGTAACAAATGCGAATGGTTGTATCAACAGCGATACTGTTCAGGTAACAATCAATACGATCCCGGTTGTGAACCTGGGAATGGATACCACACAATGTACCGGAACAATTGTACTGGACGCCGGTAACGCCGGATCCAACTACCTGTGGAACGATTCTACCATGATGCAGACATTAACGGCTTCCACCAGCGGAATGTATTATATAGCTGTTACCAACCCGGTTACATCTTGCCATGCAGCAGATAGCATACAGGTTACCATCGACAGCATCCCGGTAGTAAACCTGGGAATGGACACCACGCAATGCGGCGGAACAATTGTGCTTGATGCAGGAAATACCGGCCTGATGTATTTATGGAACGATGGAACAACAACGCAAACATTAACTTCTGCAACAAGCGGAATGTATGCCGTAACGGTTACAAATGGAAGCTGCACCGCGAGTAGCAGCATCAACGTAACGATCAATGCTATTCCAACGGTTACCATCGATCCTGTATCCACTGTATGTGAAAATTATCCTGCATTTACATTAACAGGAACTCCCGCAGGCGGAACATATACAGGAACAGGTGTAAGCGCTTCCACATTTGATCCTGCGATGGCAGGTACAGGAACTTTTGTTGTAACGTATACTGTTACCGATAGTAACAGCTGTACCAGCATGGATAGCACCAGCATCATGGTGGACATTTGTACAGGAATTGCAAGCAGCAATGCAAGCGAATTAGACGTTTATCCAAATCCGGCCAAGGGCATGTTTAACATTGTATTTACAAATGCGGATTTTGATCACCTCATCATCAGTATCACTGATATACAAGGAAAAGAAGTGTATAGCTTTTATGACAAAAATAATTCGGCTGAATACCGTAAAACGATCAGTACCGAAGGATTAGCGAAAGGTATTTACTACATAAAATTAAATACCGGTAAAAATATCCGGATGAAAAAACTGGTGATCCAGTAAGCAGCATTCACACAATAAAAAATCCTCCTTGCGATTTGTAAGGAGGATTTTTTTATGTTTTTTAATAAATCAGGCAAGAGCGCAACGCTCGCGGCCAGCAAACAAAAACAGCGCAGAAAATACCAGCGCCATTTATAATTCAGCATTTATAATTTATAATTTATAATTTATAATTTCTTCTATTCATCATTTGCCGGTGTGGCTTTCCGGAGCATGATCACATGCGGAATATTATCTTCAAGATATTGCTCTCCTTCTGTTACAAAATCAAAGCTTTCGTAAAATTTTTCAAGGTATAATTGCGCTCCGATGCGTACCGGCACATTCCCGAATAATTTTTCGATCTCCAGCAGCGACTGCTCCAGCAATGCTTTTCCCACGCCGGTTCCACGCACTTTTGGTGACGAAACCACCCGCCCGATCGATACTTCATCGTAAGAAACATGCTGCGGCAGCAACCTGCAATACCCTACCAGCAAACCATCCTGATCGTAACCCATTAAATGAAATCCTTTCAGATCCTTTCCATCCGCATCCTGATAAGGGCAATTTTGCTCTACCACAAATACTTCGCTCCGCAGCTGCATGATCGTGTACAATTCCTTTACAGAAAGTGCCTCAAACTTTTTTAATTTCCAAAAAATAATCATTTCCTTTTTTTATAAATGTACACTTACTTTATAAATTTTGCCAGCGCCAAACGCTCCGCCTGTTTGTACAGGATCAAACCCATCGTACAGCCAAAGCTATTCGCGATAAAATCAAAAATATCCGCACTTCTGCCTTCAAATACAGTTCCCTGCAAAATCTCCAATGAACCGCCGTATACTACGCACAACACAAAAGCAGTTAGCTTTGCTTTTTTCTGCAAAGCTTCAAAACGGGTTTGCAGTATAAACCCGCGAACCGTTAATAAGATCAGCACAAAGAAAATTCCGGTATGCACAAACTTATCAAAACTCAGCAGCTCCAAAAAAGAAATATGCGGAATATCCCTTCCGGGAATTCCGCATAAGATAAGAATGATCAATGCCCACAGCATTGCCCATTTAGTATAGTTGAAAAACATTGTTGTTCTTTCCCTTCCGGAAAAGATGGATTACTAATGTCCGATCAATGCTTTGTAATCTGCAGCGCTTAATAAAGCATCCGCTTCCGAAGCATTTTTCATTTCTACTTTTACCATCCAGCCTGCTCCGTAAGGATCTTTATTTACAGCCTCAGGATTTGAATCCAGGCCTTTATTTACTTCTGCTATTTTACCGGATACCGGCATAAACAGGTCAGATACTGTTTTTACGGCTTCTACTGTTCCGAAAACTTCTTCGTGAGCAAGCTCTTCGCCTTCTGTCTGAATATCAACATACACAATATCACCTAATTCGCCCTGGGCGAATTCTGTAATACCGATAAATGCTACATTGCCTTCCACACGAACCCATTCGTGATCTTTTGTGTACTTTAAATTTTCAGGAAAATTCATCTTAAATAGTGTTTTAAATTTTAGTAGCACAAATTTATAGTTAATTCTATAACCACAAAATATTGTTATAAAAATTAATGGTTAATGCAGGCGCGGGTGTCTCACTCGTGCCAAACTATTTTATGGCATCTTGCCATAGTGAAATAAGAGCGGGACGCTCTCAGAATAAATGGCACGAGTGAGACACTCACGCCTGCCTTGAGATTGCTTCGGGCGAAAAGCCCTCGCAATGATGTTCTTAAAGTAAATTTCTTTGTGTGATACATTTTTGCCGGAAAACAAATTGGGAAAATTAATTTCCCCAACTAAGCTGGCACAAAGTTTTAAAATGTGATGTAAGGATCTTTGAAAATGTTTCTTCCGGCCTGCGCCCGTGTTGGCGCCCGTCGTCGGAAAAACGTTTATAAAAAACAGCCGGTTAATTCGAAAGCGTCAGCCTCAAACTTACACCCGCGTTGGTGTTTGTTGTCGGGAACGATGTGGAAATAACAGGCTTGTTAATGATCCTGTCATAGAAGATCCGGATATTGATCCGCTCGCTGATCACATAATCCGCCGATAATTTGATGGAGATAATGTTGGTTCCACCTGTCGACTGACTTACCTGTTCAACAATCTGGCGAATGATGGTTTCATTCTTACGGAACGAAAGATCTCCTTTTAAGTTAAGGTCGCTCTTGATCTGTTTACCCTTGATCTTGAGCTTACCCAACGGCAGTTCCCTGATCCTGTAGCCCAATCCGCCGATGATCTCGCGGCCGGTAAGCTCCGTAATTGTTTTACTCGTTAAGCCAAGCGCCAGCGTTCTGTCTTTTTTGTATTCAAAATTCACAAGAATACTGTTGTTCATGGTCATTTCCAGTTTTATCAAGGGGCTCCACTGTTCCGATATAGAAATGGAATTGATCTGGTTATGCGTTAAAAAGTTAGGATTATTTGCCACACTGGAAACCGCTTCTCTTACAGCCGTGTAACCATCGCCCTCATCCATAAACAATAAGTTGGAAGCATAACCTCCCACACTATACGTGGAGCGGTAAGCATGACTTAATGTAAATGATTTGAAATATTTTTTTACTTTTTCCAGTTTCGATAACCCATCGTACGTTACACGCCAGTTCGGTTTCGGAACTTTCGGGAACGGATTTAAGCTCACGCTGTTTGGATTTTTACCCGAATACGCTGCAAGAAATGAAGGGATCAATACATCCTGTGAAGTGGAGTTATAGCCTTCAGCATAACCGTTTACGGTACCCACCGAGTTTCTATTCTCCGCACCCAACCGCGCTGATACGTTCGGACGGGCATCCAAAAATTGCTGAAATGTTTTATCTCCGTTTTTGAACGATGTTTTAAATGTTAAATACGACATGCTGAACGTACCCGTTTCCGTTGGCGCATCGTGTACATAACGCTGCGCTCCGTCGCTCCAGCGGAAAAATTCATTATTGCTCCGCGATTGCGTTCGTGTTGCCGTCAACTCAATTTTCAGATCCGGCAAAGGCTCCGCATTTGCACGTATATTCAGGTTTTTTGAGCTGATCGTGGTGTACGGCGTATTGAGCGATCCCGTCTTGACAAGCCAGTCGTTCTTTATCGCGGTTTCCCGGATGTCTTTCTGACTTCCAATCACAAAGCCCGGTGTAGGTCCCTGGAAATTCTCATCCATTCCCATCATCTGCGTGGTTTGCTTGTAGCCGTTCAGCAAGGTCCCCGCATTATCTGAGTAAGTTACATTCACGGTCTTTAAGCTCATGACGACCCGCGCTACATATTCCAGGATCTCAAAATTATCATTCTTCTTTTTTGTAGAATCCGCAGCCGGTTTTGCACTGGCGGATGTTCTTGGCGGTGGCAATCCTCTTCCACCCTTGCCGGTGCTGTTTTTATTCTGTTTCTGGTTGATCTTTTTCAGGTACGGAATCTTATTGTACAGCGTTACCATGTTCGCTTGTCCCGTCCAGGAAATATTACGCGAGTTCTGGATCGTGTTTCCAATCGAATCCTTACCGATCCATTTTCCTTCAGCATCCTTCTCCGTATTGTACAACGGAGAATGGGTCCAGTTATACGTTCCCGAATAACGCACACTTGCAGTGGTAAAATCCAGCAATGGAATTTTATTGATCGGGATCGTGTAATTTAAATTGATTTGCTGGTTGTACTGTGTTTTTTTCAACCTTTCAAAAAATTCTTTTTTCACAGTATCCCTGATAGCGCCGGTTATTTCTCCATCCGGCTCCAGTAAGCGTTCCTGGTTAGTGGCTACAAAATCCAGTTTCAGGTTTTTCGTAATGTCGTATTTCAGGTCGTAATTACGGTTTACATTGAACGTTTTACTGAACGTCGGTAAAATAATAATGTCATCGCCGGTAGTATTCCTGCTTTTCGATAAGCTGTAATCGCGGTTGACATCCGTTGAGAATCCTAACTTGTTCGGATACGGATAAAAGTTAATATCCTTGATGAGCGTTAAATATTTCGACTGGAAAATTTTTGTTTTTGCAAACGGTTTAATGTTCTTCGGCTGCGGCGAATAATTATAATTCAATCCGCCATGATACGTTTTTTCTGAGTTGTATTCAATGCTTACATTCCGTTTGTAGATCTCGTTGTAAGAATACGAGGCAGCAAAATTCTCTACATCATAAATGTGCGGTTTCTTTGCATTCTTTCCTTTGTCTTTTTTCACATTGGTAAAGTTGATGCTCTTCCGTTTCGTATAATCTTCGGTTACACGCTTGATCGAATCGCGCTGTGCTTTCGGAATCGACGGATCCTTCAACGTAGGCGCCAGTAAAATGTCCGGGTCAAGCGGATTATACTGCGGCGTGATAAATGTTTCGGAATAGCCTACGTACATTGGGATGTGAACATTGTACTCCTGCGGAATAAATTTACCAAGCTCCAGGCTCGATGACAGATCGTATTGTTTGAGCGTTTCTTTTTTACGCTCGCCCACTTTATCTTCAATACTTCCAAACCCCGGCGTATACATGTTCCCGGAAACGGAAACGGTTCCAAAATCTGCTAATTTAGCAGTTACACGTGCGTTTGCAGCCCAGCCGCCCGACTGGTCAAAATCACTCAAACGAAGTTCGTTTACCCACACCTGCGCACATTTCGAGCGTCCATCGTCCGCTACATCACCCGGGCTGTTCTTTTTCGGATTGCGCACCCCGATCATGATCGTTTTGATCGCACTTAAATTCGGGTTCCCCTTGATCGTGATCACACGGTTAGCATCCGCCACCGTATATTCCGAAGCCAGTGTAATGGCAGGGTTTCCGGCCATATCAATATTCCGCTTCTGTTTCGCCGCCTGTAATTTTGCAAATTCCAGGATCATTTCATTTCCTTCCGGCCATACTTTGTACTGGTCGTCGGAATTGGTTCCGTTATAATTTCCGGGAGGTGTAATCGCTAATGGAATTTCATACTCGTAATAATTATCCGTGTAATCGGTACCCAAACGAATGAATACACGAAGATCGTTATCATGCAGCTGATCACTTGTGTTTGCGGATGCTTCACCGTGAATGTACATTTTCATTTTTTTGTAGGAACGTACATCCAGGTCGGTATTTTTATATGCAGCACGCGAATTACCGTCTTTCAGGTTACAAACGGTAAGCGACATGGCCTGCTCATTTTGTTTGATCAATGCCGCAGATGCCGCACTTACCTCACGCTCAATACCCGGAGGCAATACATAGTTTACCGGTGTTTTACTTCCGTTCTCTTCAATGTTCACCGCGCCGATATCAAATTGTGTGGTGTTGTCATCATTCGGAATATACAAGCCCGGCGATTCCAGGTCAAAGCCGTATTTACGCCATTCTCCACGCACCAGCTCCAATCGTGCAAAACGCATTACGATCGGTTTGTCCACATTTTTAAAGAACATACGCATGAAGCGTATCGACTGAAAATTTTCGATCGTACCAACCCTGGCTTCCGGAACTTTAATTGGAATTTTAAACTGGTACCATTTGATCGGTTTTGTACTTCCGTCTTTGATATTCTGGCCGGTAGTTTCATAAATATCCGTAATGTAATTACTACCCACTGCACCAAAATCGCTTGGCTTTAAGCTGATGTGATACTGGAAATAACTTTCGGATGTACTTAAGTTATTATCCCTGTTAATGTCCTCTACGTTTGGTGTTCCCGAAGTTGGTCCCGGAGTCGGGTAACTTTCCGGCGATTGTTCCGTTGTCCTGGAATTTCCTTCCATCCCGTTCCATTCTTTATAGCGGTCAAGCGTAGTAAAATTTGCAGCACCATCATAAGAGCTTCCTTTGAAATAATGGAAATCATCTCCCGACGGATCGGTTACAATACTATCACGTGCAGCAGTATTTGTTACAACTGTTTGCACCCTGCTCACGTACTGATTAAAAAAACCTGCTTCCTGTGCATCGTTAAATCCATCAAGCCCCACATCCTGTGATGCCCTGTCGCCATTGGAGCTGTTAAACGCATTTACCAATGGCTGCACCAATGGTACACGTCCCCAAATGGTAGTATCGGTCGGTAAATTCTGTCCTGAATTCTGATCCGCTGTACTTGGCGCAGGCAATACGTTTTCTGCACTTTTAAAACCGTCATGCAGTACATCTTCCGATACGTTTCCTAAGTTGAAATACAAGTCACCGGTAGAGTTACGGCTGGCTGCAGGCAGATCCGAATTGAACGGATCCATTACCCAAAACTGGATGTATTCAATATTTGCTGCTTCAAAATCGTTGGTGGTAATGGCACGCATAACTCCACCCCAGCGTGATGCAGGATTTGCAAGCTTTCCGGCAGGTGTTAACCCGGCGGCAGTTGCAGTTGGATCCACGTTGTAATTATAAGGCCCACGCTCCGATGGGTAATAGGCAAGATCCAGCGTGGCAATATTGGCGGTTTGCCCGGATGGCGATTGTTTGTTCGGAAATACCTCCGTTTCCGGAATTTCACGCATGAAGTTATTCGACATCATGGTGCTATTGTCATTCCCGGGAGTTCCAGTTTGCGGACGTAATAAAATGTTATCGATCACATACCAGTTCAATCGTGCCCTGTTATAGCCAAATGCCAGGCTGTTCACCGAATCTGCTTCCGGGAAAAGCGCACGCTGCCCCTGCGGCGTACTCGCAATGCTCCAGGAGCCTTGTGAACGCATATCAATTGTAGACTGGCTGCCTTCAAAATCGTCGATGTAGGAGTTTCCATCCTTACCGATCGCCTTGCTGTGACCGGGAATTAAATATGCAAACTCACCGGCGGCAGTAATCGTACTCATCTCCTTCGTTTCGATCAATGGGATCTTGTCCACCAAACGCGTCAGGAAAGGCGCATCGGTCCTGTAGTTTCCATCCAATCCCCAAATGGTATTGCTTACCGGCTCATCACCGATGTTTACTTTTTTGGTCAGCGGCCGTTCGGTTAAATTCATGATGGTGGCACCGATATTAAAATCTTTATTGATCTTGTAATCCAAATGCGTCCCAAAAAGTGTTTTGGACTGGATCGCAAACAAGGCATTACTTTCGAGCGAGATCTTGATCGGTGTACCGGAATTCAGGATCCCTTCGTTGATGATCTTCAAACGGCCGAGCGTATAATCCACGGTATAATCCACATTCTCCGTAAGCTGAACACCACCGGCAGTAACCGTTACAGAACCCTGCGGTACATTTGGCGCACCAAGGGAAATATCGGAGCCGGATGCCGACTGGTATTGTCCTTTGAGTTTAAAGCGGTTGAGCCGCAAACCCGTTTGCTGCGCTGACACTTTTGTGGAATCGTACAACTGATCAAATACGTAATCGTTTGCAAGTGTGGGATTATTAACAAATTTCGTTCGTAAAAAATCTCCGAAAGGCTCTACTACCGGGAAAATAACGCGCCCGTTGTTGGAATTGATCGTTACTCCATCCACGTAATCGAACACTCCATCCGGCGATTGGTCGTTTTGTTTGTTCAACCTATCAAGGTTTAACACCTGGATCAATGGTTTGGAAGTTAACAATGGCTCGCCGGTAACAGGCAGGTAATTAATATCCGTACCGGTTGCGGCATTGGTATAATACACATCCAGCTTAAAATCTTTTGCACTTACCTGGTATGCACCAATGGAATATACGTTTTTCATCATCAAATTCCAGATCGGGAACTTGGTGTTCGGCGCATCTGCTTTCAGCATTTTCAGGAACAGCATTTGTGGCGCGCTGATCCCGCCGTCTGAAAACTCACCCACCGTATAGGTTTGTCCCAAATACGTATACTGGTATGCAACGGCAAGCACCTGCTCCGGATTCAGCTGCTGGTTCAGGGAAATAAATCCTAATTGCGCATTCAGCGTGTATTCCGATGGCTGCAGCTTTCGCATATTTCCCGTGAGGTAATTTATGGAAGATTGCATACGATGCGTACTGGCATTATCAATAGTGGTACTTGCGGTCGTTATTCCCCTCGTACCACCACCTGTAGCTGTACCCAACGCCACCATCTGTGAATACAAATTGTTCTGATCATTAAAAGGCAATGCAGGCACGGCCGTGCTCATATCTGCAATGTAAGTGGAAGCTGTGCCCACAATGTGGCTTCCATCCTCAGCCAGATCGGCAAATGATGCTGCATAACGTACATCGTTGGTAGCGCCGGTTGTATTAGAAACCCATACCTCTATCCTGTTAATGTTTGCAGAAGAATTGATGAACGGCAAACCCGCTAACGCATCATTAAAATGATCGCGGAAAAACTGGCCAAGGAAAAAGTGTTTGTTAGCTTCATAAGCGTCACCTGCAATTTCATACCTGCTCACCTGCGCACCACCGGTTACATCTACTTCCGATTTTTTTCCTTTTTGTTGTGATAAGATACTGGTTACCGTTAATCGTCCGAACTGCAATTGTGTTTTCACCCCAAACAAGGTCTGGCTACCGGTGATCAGCGTTCCGTTTAGCGGCATGCTTACGTTACCGGCTTCTATCTTTTTAATGATCTCATCTTCATAACCGGTATATTCCAGCTTCATTTGATTTTCATAATCAAATGTTGCTTCGGTATTGTAGCTGGTTGTTAATTTTAATTTATCACCGATCTTACCGACTACGTTCAGCTGAATTTTTTCGTTAAAGTCGAATGTGCTGATCTTCCTTTGTTTTTCAGGTAAAGCAGGGTTTTCTGTTTTTGTTCCCTGGTACGCGAAGATCAATTCGGCAGAACCATTCGGGCGGATATCCACGGTGTTTCCACCAAAGATCCTATCGAAGATCTCACCACCTACACGCAGCTTCGGGATCACCGCATTATTCTGACTGTTGGCCGATTCGGCATGAGCACGCTGGTTCCAGTAATTTTTGGTTTGTTTTTTAAATTGGTAATCCTGGTACTCTTCGCTCTCCATGTATGTTGGCGGGCGATAGTCCATGTTTCCCATTTTTTGATTGATGTTGTAATTACCGGTTGTAGGATCGTATTCTACATTTGTATTTACGTTAGCCGGATTGTTCAGCATTAAACCACCGCCGTTAGGGTAATTGAGCGGGTCACCGGTGGATTGGTCGGAAAAATGATAAGGCAGTATGATAGGCGTAGCATCCTCCGGATCTGGTGTATCCACAGCCATCATTGGCATCTCTACATCACTTCTCGAAGCATGCGAATAGCCGGGAACTTTTGCATCAGACCCCACAATCATTGATAACAATGCCGCAGAAACTACACCAACAACTATATATTTTGATACTTTAAAACTCAATTTTTAAATTGTAAATGGTTTGGTTTTACAAATTCTTTAATGCGCCTTTTATTAATTGTTCTACTGTTTGTCCTGCACCTTCTGTTCTAATGATCTTATCCAGTACTTTTTCTGCTGCTAATTTATTGAAGCCTAACATCACGAGTGCAGATAACGCTTCTTCTTTTAAAGTATTGCCTGCTCCTACAAAAAAGTCGGATGATAATTCTTCCTTGCCCAGTTTCCCTTTTAAATCAACGATTATACGCTGTGCTGTTTTTTCGCCAATGCCTTTTACGCTTTTAATTAATGCTACATTTCCGGTTGCAATTGCTGTCTGAATTTCAATAGCACTCAAGGATGACAACATCAGCAATGCGCTGGTTCCACCTACTCCTGAAACAGATACCAAATGACGGAACAATGTACGTTCCGCTATATCTGCAAACCCGAAAAAACGCGGCATATCATCCCGCACATACATTTGCTCTGTGTATAATTTACAATGTTCGGCATCACCGATCTTCGTAAATGTATTCAACGAGATCTGCATGATGTAACCCACTCCTGCTGCTTCAATTACGGCATACGTGGGTGTTTTCTCAACTAATTTCCCGTCAATGTGATTGATCATACGCTGCTTTTTTTAGACGCTTATTTTTTAAATGGTTGCTTGTACCCCTCCCCTCGCCCTCTCCACAAGGGAGGAAGAAGGTTATTTTTTTGCCTGTGCATCAATTACCGCAATGGTCACCATGTTCACGATCTCGCGCACGGAACTGCCCAGCTGTAAAATATGCACCGGTTTTTTCATCCCGATCAATACCGGACCTATCGCTTCGGCATTGCCCATTTCCTGCATCAGCTTGTACGCGATGTTTCCGGAAGCCAGGTTAGGAAAAATTAATGTGTTTACTTTTTTATCTACCAGATCGGAGAACGGAAATTGTTCTTTTAACAATTCATTGTTCAATGCAAAGTTGGCCTGCATCTCGCCATCCACGATCATTCCCGGATAATTTTTGTGCAATAGCTCTACGGCATCACGCACTTTGTTCGGTAATTCTCCTTCGGCCGAACCGAAATTGGAATACGACAACATGGCAATGCGCGGCGTAATGTTAAATTGTTTTACGCTATTGGCTGTAAGCACAGTAATATCAACCAGTTCCTGAGCCGTAGGATTTACGTTCATGGTGGTATCTGCAAAAAAGTACGGGCCTTGTTTGGTGTTTAAAATATACATCCCGGCTACACGGCTCACGCCTTCCTGCACACCGATGATCTGCAATGCAGGGCGGATCGGATCGGCATACTTGCGCGTTAAGCCCGAGATCATTGCATCTGCAGCGCCGGTTTCCACCATCATTGCGCCAAAGTGATTGCGCTCTTTCATGATCTTACGCGCTTCATACAGCGTAAATCCGCGGCGCTGGCGCTTTTTAAAGAACAGGTCGCCAAATGCATAACGTCTTTCTTCTTCTTCTTTGCTGCGCGGATCAATGATCGGAATATCACCAAGATCCAGATTATTTTCTGCGATCAGTTTCCTGATCTTCTCTACATCACCCAACAGGATTGGTTTTGCGATGCCTTCATCCGCTACCTGCTGCGCTGCTTTTAAAATTTTATAATGATCCGCTTCGGTGAATACTACGCGTTTCGGGTTTTGTTTTGCTTTGTTGGTAACGTTCCTGATCAGCTTATTATCCAAACCAAGGCGGTTGATCAGCTCATTCACATACCCATCCCAGTTTGTGATGTGATGCTGTGCAACGCCCGATTCCATTGCTGCTTTGGCTACTGCCGGTGCAACAGTATAGATCAAACGCGGATCGATCGGTTTTGGAATGATGTATTCCGGACCGAAGAAAATATTTTTGGAATCGTATGCTAAGTTCACGGTATCAGGCACCGGCTCTTTTGCAAGATTTGCAATCGCATATACTGCAGCCAGCTTCATTGCTTCGTTGATCTGCGTGGCACGTACATCCAGTGCTCCACGGAAAATAAACGGAAAGCCCAGCACATTGTTCACCTGGTTAGGATGATCGCTGCGGCCTGTTGCCATGATGATATCTTTACGCGCAGCCATTGCATCGGCATACGGAATTTCCGGATCAGGATTGGCGAGTGCAAACACGATCGGATTTTTTGCCATGGATTGCACCATTGCCGGGGTTACCACATTTCCTTTGGAAAGCCCGACAAAAACATCGGCATCTTTCATGGCTTCTTCCAGCGTTTTTGCTTTTGTACCGGCGTTGGCAAAATATGTTTTTTGTTCATCAAGGTCGGTCCTGCCGGGCGATAAAACACCTTTGCTATCGAGCATCACAATGTTCTCTTTTTTTGCGCCCACTGCAATGTACAGCTTTGCGCAGGAGATCGCGGAAGCACCGGCACCATTGACAACAATCTTCACTTTTTCAATTTTTTTCTTCGCTACTTCGCAGGCATTCAGCAAAGCCGCAGAGGAGATGATGGCCGTTCCATGCTGATCATCGTGCATTAACGGAATTTTCAATTCTTCTTTTAAGCGGCGTTCGATCTCAAAACATTCCGGTGCTTTTATATCTTCCAGGTTGATCCCGCCAAACGTGGGAGAAATAGCCTTTACAGTGTTTACAAAGGTATCAATATCGGTTGCATCCACTTCTATGTCAAATACATCAATATCCGCGAAGATCTTGAACAACAAGCCTTTTCCTTCCATTACCGGCTTGGAAGCCAGTGCCCCGATGTTGCCCAGCCCTAATACGGCGGTACCATTGGAGATCACCGCTACCAGGTTTCCTTTTGCGGTGTATTTGTAAGCGTCTTCCGGATTTTTTTCAATTTCCAGGCAAGGTTCTGCAACGCCCGGTGAATATGCCAGCGACAGGTCCCGTTGCGAGCTGTGTGGTTTTGTTGGTATAACTTCAATTTTTCCAGGCCTTCCCTGTGAGTGATAATCGAGTGCATCCTGCTTTCTGAACTTTGCCATCTTCTTTAAAAATTTTTGAATTGCGAATATAACAATTTATCAGTCAACATAAGCCAAAGAATGAATTTTGGAGGGTAAAATTGCGCAATGAATTTAAATTTCTATTTTTATGGATTATCTGTCAAAATAGACCCCGAAAATGAAGCCTAAATTAGTTGTATTTACAGGTGCCGGAATCAGTGCTGAAAGTGGGATCAAAACCTTTCGCGACAGTAATGGATTGTGGGAAGAATATGACATAAATGAGGTTGCGACTCCGCAAGCCTGGGAAAGAAACAAATCACTGGTACTGGAATTTTACAATAAAAGGCGAAAACAGGTGTTGGAAGCACTGCCAAATGCGGCTCATTTTGCATTGGTTGAGCTGGAGAAAAAATACGATGTGCAGATCATTACCCAGAACATTGACGATCTGCATGAACGTGCCGGTTCAAAAAAGGTGTTGCACCTGCATGGCGAGATCATCAAAAGCCGTAGCACGGTTGATCCTGCGCTGATCTATAAAATAAAAGGCGCTGATTTGAAGCTTGGCGATAAATGTGAAAAAGGATCGCAGCTGCGTCCGCACATTGTATGGTTTGGCGAAATGGTGCCGCTCATGGACAATGCATATGTGATCGCGGAAAGCGCCGAAATTTTTATGGTGGTAGGCACTTCTATGGTAGTTTATCCTGCAGCGGGATTGATTGATTTTACTCCTGCAAACATTCAAAAATACCTGATCGACCCGAGCGAAGTAAAAGTAAACGGGATTGAAAATCTTAACGTGATCAGGGAAAAGGCGAGTGTTGGATTGCCAACGTTGGTGAAAGAACTGCTAAAATAATTTTTCCTTTGTACAGATAACAAACAGGAACGAAAAACGAATCTGTGGATCTACTAATCTACTAATCTACTAAATACTAATTTTTACGAATATACTAATCTGTGTGGTGCTGTGTTCAATGGTTCATTGGTTTGCTGGGTGGGACACACCCCTGACCCCTCTCAAGAGGGGAACCGAATCATTCTGCAACATTCATATTTATAGTTTTTATTGGTAATTAATTTTCAGGTGTACTGATTTTTATGCCTGAAGCGCCAAATTCCCCTCTTGAGAGGGGCTAGGGGTGTGTAATTGCGATGTTAATTTTATAAATTAAAATCTCTTTACTCAAAAAAATTCTCAATTCACAACAAATTTCTTCGTAACAATTGCAGCATCATTCATCATCAACGTATAAAAATACATTCCGGGGCTTAGCGCCGAAACATCCATTTTAACTGTATTCTCAGAAGCATCAATTGTTTTTTGCTGCTGCATTTTTCCACACACATCGCGAATCACCATCGTGTATTTTTTTGCAGGATCATTTAATTTGTAATTGATAGACATCACATCATTAGCAGGATTTGGAAATGCATCGGATAATGACCCGGATTGATTTTCATAATTGGTAATTCCACTGATCACACCTGCATTATTGAGCTTCAATAAATAATAATCATTGTTGTTGGAAAATGTTTGTCCGGCAATAATAAAACCATCATTGTCCACCGATTTGATGAGTTCATAACCAATATCGATCCCGGGGCCGCCATACGTTTGCTCCCATAAAAAATGCCCGTCACGATCCACTTTAAAGATCACCAGATCCAATGGATTAAAACCGTTGTAACTATTGCTGTAGCCGGTACACACAAAACCGCCATCGGCATCTTCCCTGACAGAAAAAACGGCATCCGCACCGGTTCCACCATACGTGTAACGCCACACACTATTTCCGTTCAGATCAATTTTTTGCAGATAAAAATCAAATGCAGAAGAAGAATAAATTTCTGTTTCACCGTATGAAATCAGGTTTGTGTCGGATGTTACAAACACCCCCTGGCAGCCGTTTTGCAGCGAATCGCCATACGTGTGCGACCAGATCTCATTTCCCAGCGAATCAAGATCATAGAGCATTACATCATTGCCTCCGGCACCGTAACTTTTTGTATCGCCTGTTAAAATATACGTACCGTTTACCTGGCGTACCATGTCTGCGACATCGTTGTTGTTCCGTCCAAACGTTTGATTCCATTGGTAATCCCCGTTACCATCCAACTTTAGCACCAGCATGTCGTAAAAGCCAAACACATCATTTTGCGATCCTGCAATGATATAACCTCCATCGGCTGTTTGCTCAATGTATTTAGGCGTTTCATTCACGGCAGTGGCGTATGTCTTGTTCCAGATCACAGCACCGGTTGTATCTACTTTGTAGATCAATACATCCATATTATTAGAAGCTGTTTGGCTTTCACCTGTAAACACAAGGTTTCCATCGGATGTTAGGTTCAGATAAAAACCATTGTCGGGATTGGGTGTCCCGTAATAATTGGTCCACAACAAATTTCCGTTTCTGTCGAGCTTACTGAGCGTTATGTCTCCTCCTCCAAGCGTATCGGAGCTGCCAAGCACATAAATACTGCCGCTGCTCAACTGTTTTACAGAGCGTGCCGCATCATTACCGGAGGTTCCGAATACTTTCTCGTAATACGTGTTTTGGGACAGTATTGAAAAGGGAAGAAGCAAAAATATAAATGTGAATCTGAACATTTCGAAAACGGGATGAAACAAAAAGCCAGCTTTTCAATAATAGAAAAGCTGGCTTTAAATACTAAATATCAGGGATTATTTGCTAACGATCAGTTTTTTTGTTGCCATTACTTTATCGTTTACAATAAAGGAATAAAAGTAAATTCCCGGTGTAAGATCGGAAACATCAATTTTCGCAACGCCTTGTTTATCAGTTAATACGATGTCTTTCATTTTTTTACCCAGCATATCATAGAAAGTGATCTTTCCTTTTGAGGAAAATTCATTCATATCATATTTAATGGAAGCTACAGAGCTTGCAGGGTTTGGATATGCTGCAGAAACATTTCCGGAAGGAAGCTGATTTTCTTCGATCCCAGCTGTTGATGATACATAATGGATAGTTACATAGGCAGTATCCACAGTGCTTGCAGCGGTATTGTATACGCGGTACATTACCGTCATGTTGTTGTTTACAGCACCCACATCGTAATGCGCAGAGATCCCGTATGTTCCGGAACCGCTTGGTAAGCTTGCATTAGGGCCTAATGCTGAAGGTAAGCTGGTAGGTGTCCAGGTAATAGCTGTTTGCGGGCTGTAGCATTGTGTGCCTGTACAGAAATACAACATCGCATCAGCATCCAAAGGGCCGCTCAATACGGTACGGTTTACCTGGTAATTCACAGAACTGGAAGTGGTATTTAATAATTCCAGTTCGTTCACATACGGCGTAGAAGCGTCGATCTCAACGGTAAAAGTACCGTTTGTAACGTCTGTACCATCATTAATGATGTGTAAGCTTTGGCTAAAGCCAAACGAAGTAAGAGTTAATGCAAAAACAGTAGTAAAGATTTTTTTCATTGTATATAAAATTTAAATTGTAAGGGACGTAATTTTTATTTTGTACTTCAAATATACAATTATGTTACAATTATTCCAAGGTAAATTATAAAATATTATTAGGATTCGAAGGGGAATTATATACTCAGCGGCTTTAATTTGCTTTTTACCACTTCTTCAAATTTTTTCTTTTCGATCTTGCTTTCCAGCCAGGACATAATATCAAAATAAACCAGGAATTTACTCTCCAAAGGGTCTTTTACAATGGGTTCCAGCGATGCCTGCAATTGTTTGAAAAACTGAATGGATTCGGTTTTTGAATTTACATGGATCAGTTTCCGGATGGAGGTCAGGATGATCTTTTCCAGCTGATACATCTTTTGTTTCGATGCCAAAAAACGGTAAGTGGACTTGATCCGGTATTCCATCACATCAAATTTGCCTAATTCGTAATGCAATACAATTTCCATGATACGGCCGATGCATTCCAGATCGTGCCGGATGGTAGAATCCTCCGCAATGTTGGCTTTTACCAGCCATTTCAGCGCCAGCTTGTATTGTTCCGAGATCATCAGCAGGGAAGTAACCTGCCAGTAAATGATTTCTTTTAAATGTTTGTCAGAATCCTTGTTTTTCTCCAGCAGCAATTCGATCTGCGGGATCAGTTGCAAACATTTTTTCATGTTTCCCATTCGGAAATACACGTTCAGTTTTGTATTGTATGCTTTTAAAAGAATGTTGAGCTTTTGCACATCGCTTTTTACTTTCAGAATCTCCATCTTGGAAATATATTCGAGCGCCTCGTGGTATTTTCCCATGTTATAACACTGGATGCTGTGGCGGTATAAAAAGTGGGTCGGAAAGTTCACGTTGGTTTCGATCACATCGGTATGCTCCTCGATCAGCTCGATGAGCTTGGACGAAAATTCATAACATTTTTCAGAATCGTCTACATAATTATAGTAGCTGGTAAACATTTCATAATACAGGATCTTCGCATTAATGGAAAGCGCCTGCTTATCATTTTTCATTAACGGCGAGCGCAGCACCCAATCGTAACTCTTTATTTCTTTTTCATTCCGCAATACGCCCATTTCGATCCGCTGCACGTACAAACGGTTCTTCATGCTTTCGTATTCCGCCATATTTTTGATTTTCATGGCGCAGATCTCGATCTCTTCAATTAAATTATCGGAGTTATCCTTCAGATCGCCAACATCGTACTGCATCCTGTAAATGCTTTGCTCCATCAGGTTGATCTCCGGGATATACGTGAGTTTTTCGTGCGTGATGGCCATTTCCTTGACTTTTTTCAGAAGCTTTTTTGCCTGTGTGCTTAATCCTTTATCCACCAGGATCTCGATCCGGTTTAAAATACTGCGGATCTCGGTGGTGGAATTCTTGTGGTATGCTTCCAGGCTTTCCAGGATCATCTCGTACAAATAGTTCTTGGCAACCGCAAATTGATTGATAAAGCGCTCGTTCCTGAATTTTTTCAGCACCTTTTTTTCATCGTATTCTTTTTGCAGATCGATAGCATCAAAAATCTTGGTGTAATTGTTCTGCTCATTCCGCACATGGAAATTTGCATACTTCTTAAAATAACCCTTTTCGGACTTATTTAACGACTTTATCAGCTTAAAAAGGTTGTCAGATGTTTTCATCGAGTACTAAATTTAAAACCGTCCAAATATATTAATTTTATTAAATAATAACATAAAATTAAGGTTCCGAATACTAATTATAAATTTAATTCGCTATTGATTTATCTCAACTGGAAACTACATTTGAAATAACAATTTTCGAAAATGCCTCTCAATACTTGTTAAAGTGTTTATTTTAAAGTAAATTCGTTATTGCTAAAAAAAATTAATAACCAAAACCCAACTGAAATGAAAAAATCTACCTTATTAGTCGGCATGCTGGCACTGGGAACTGTTGCTTTCGGGCAATCCCAGCGTATGGTTCTTGCCGAAGAATTTACGCAGGCATCGTGCCCTCCCTGCGCTGCTCAAAATCCGGCATACAATGCATTATTAAATGTAAATACTACTAAAGTTGTATCTATTAAGTATCAAACCAGCTGGCCTGGATACGATCCGATGAATCTTCAAAACCCTTCGGATGTTGCTACCCGCGTTACTTATTATAACGTATCGGGTGTTCCTGATTCGCCAATGGATGGTACGGAACAGTCCGGTTCTGCTTATTTAGGCGCTCCTGCAAATTACACGCAGACAAAGATCAACACGGAGTATGCAGTACCTGCACCGTTTACGATCAACGTAAGTCACACTTTCTCTTCTGATTACGATTCTATTTTTATCACGTGTGTGATTACTGCTTCTCAAAATTTTACTACAACCGGCGCTTTGAAAGCACATGTTGCAATGGTGGAGAAAACAGTTTCTTTTCCATCTGCACCGGGAACAAACGGGGAAACTACTTTTTACAATGTAATGCGTAAAATGTACCCATCTGCAGCAGGTACAACACTTGGTGCTACATGGACAAGCGGACAAACACAAACAATCACGTTTGCTGCTCCGATCCCTTCTTACATTTACAGCAAAGCACAAATTGGTGTGGTTGCATTTATCCAAAGCGATGTTGACAAACAAGTGCAACAAGCTGCATTCAGCCAACCACAAGCATTGCCTTCTGATATCGGAACAACAAATTTAGCTGGTGTTCCTTTGTATCAGTGCGCTACATCATTCACTCCCAGCGTGACTATCAAAAACTTCGGTACAACTTCATTAACCAGCTGTACGATCAATTACAAAACTGATGCTGGTACTGTTATGACACAGCCATGGACTGGTTCTTTAGCTACAGGTGCTTCACAGGTAGTTGCGTTGCCAATGCAAACTGCAACTGCAGGCGGACACACATTCACAAGCTATACAAGCGCTCCTAATGGTGGTTTGGATGACGATGCTGCAAACAACCAGACTGTGAGAAACTTCGCAATCGTTGGTACTGCTGCTGCTGCTCCATTGATCGAAGGTTACACTGCAACTACATTCCCTCCTGCCGGATGGTTTATCGATAACCCTGATGGCGCTGCTACATGGGCACGTAAAACAGGTGCGGGCGGATTCGGAACTTCAACTGCTTGCGCTAAATTAGATTTCTATAATTCTCCGGACGGAGCTGAAGATGATTTCTATGCAAAAAATGTTGACCTTACTGGTATGACTACTGCTAATTTGAAATTTGACGTTGCTTACGCTCAGTACGATGCGTCTGTTGCTGATGAGCTGGATGTTATGGTTTCCACTGATTGCGGTGCAACATGGAACACTGTTTATTCAAAAGCTGGTGCTGCATTGGTAACTAACGGCGGAACAATTGTTACTGCTGCGTATACACCAACTGCTACACAATGGCGAACAGAAACTGTAGGCTTAAATTCATTTACAGGCAATGCAAGTGTAATGATCAAATTTGTTGGAATGAGCGCTTATGGAAATAACGTGTACATCGACAATATCAACATTGCAAATGCTGCTGCTACAGGTATTGTAGAAAACAATGCTGTGAACAACATCAGTGTTTATCCAAACCCAATGACAAACAACGCTACTGTAGATTTCAACATGGTTGAATCAAACAAAGTAACTGTTACATTGGTAAATGAACTTGGACAGGTTGTGATCAATGAAGACCTTGGTACAATGACTGCAGGTGAACAAAAATATGCGCTGAATGCTGAATCTTTAAGCAACGGTTTATATTTCTTAAACATTAAAGTAGGCACAAGCACTATCACTAAAAAAGTATCTATCAGCAAATAATAGATCTTAATTACTAAAAATAAATCAGCAGTTCAGGTATGTTTTTTTGACAACCCACTGCTGATTTATTTTTTCTAAACCAATCCTTACTACTACCAAAAATTATGAAAAAAATCTTTTTATCGGCTGCAATCGCTCTATCAATGATTGTTTCAGCTACAGCTCAAAACAATGGAGGAAATACTCTTCCCTCCGTAGATGTAAAAACAATGGATGGAAAAACGGTAAATACCGCTACATTTTCGAACGACGGGAAGCCAATGATCATCAGTTTTTGGGCTACGTGGTGCAAACCATGTAAAAAAGAACTGGATGCAATTGCAGAAGAATATGCCGACTGGCAAAAAGAAACAGGTGTAAAATTAATTGCTATCTCTATTGATGATTCAAAAAGCTCGTCAAAAGTGGTAACAGATGTAAAAAGCAAAGGCTGGGAATATGAAGTGTACATTGATGAAAATTCGGATTTTAAACGCGCGATGAACATCAGTACGGTTCCTTTTACTTTTGTGATCAACGGAAAGGGTGAAATTGTGTGGAAACATGATGGATACACGGATGGTTCGGAAGAGCATTTGTACGAGATCATCAAAAAAGTAGCTAAAGGAGAAAAAATAGAATAATCAAACAGCGCGATCTATTGTGAAAAATATTTTTTTAAAAACGATTACAACTACCGCATTTATTGGCGGTTTACTATATAGCAACACTACCACTGCTCAAAACAATCCATTAAGCAATTTAAGCAACCTGGAACTGGGAAGTGTACACGGCAATTTTCAGGCGGTGGCACAATATTACATTCCTGATTCCACGATCGGTGCTGCAAATGTGCCGGAAAAACTGGGCTTTAACGGGTATGCAAATATTATTTATACGAGAGGAAAATTTTCGGCGGGGATCCGTTACGAAAGTTACCTGAGCGCCTTGCAGGGATATCCTACCGGCTACAAAGGCACGGGTATTCCGTACCGTTACGCTACGTATAAAACGGATTTCCTGGAAGTGACCGTAGGAAGCTTTTACGAACAATTCGGAAGCGGGCTTACGCTGAGAAGTTATGAGGAACGGACACTCGGTTTGGACAATGCGCTGGATGGTGTACGCATCAAAGCAGAACCAATCAAGGGTGTTTACCTGAAAGGACTGATCGGAAAACAGCGTTCGTATTTTACAACAGGACCGGGGCTTGTACGCGGTTTCGACGGCGAGATCCAGCTGAATGAAGCATTTAAAAAGCTGGCAGATAAAAAATTAGTGGTTTCCATCGGCGGAAGCTTTGTGAGTAAATACCAGGCGGATCAGGATCCAACGCTGGTATTGCCTGAAAATGTGGGTACATCGGCAGGACGCTTCCAGATCTCCAGGAATAATTTTACCATCAACGGGGAATATGCTTACAAAATCAACGATCCCTCGCTGGATAACAAATACAATTACAAAGCGGGCGACGCCACTTTATTACAGGCCAGCTATGCTAAAAAAGGATTTGCCTTTTCGCTTTCCGGCTCCCGCATTGATAATATGAGTTACCGTTCCGACCGGAATGCGCAATTGACCAACTTGCTGATCAATTACATTCCCGCGCTGAACAAGCAACACACGTATAGCTTGCTGGCATTTTATCCTTACGCTTCCCAATCAAAAGGGGAAATGGAATATGCAAGTGAGCTGATCTATAAATTTAAAAAGGAAACATTCCTCGGAGGAAAATACGGGACCGAATTAACGATCAATTATTCGGGATCAAATGCAATTGACACCACCAACCTGAATCCGGTAACGGATGCGCGCCATTACCAGTACAGCACCAATTATTTTGGGATCGGTAAGCAGGTATATTTCAGGGATGTGTATGTGGAGATCAATAAAAAATTCAGTAAAAAATGGAAAGCAACATTTATTTATTCGTACCAGGTGTACAATAAAGATGTGATCCAGAAACCGGGCGGCGGGATGATCTATTCCCACATTGGTGTGGTGGATGTTACCTATAAATTTAAACCGGAAAGTGCGATCCGCCTGGAAGTACAAAACCTTGCCACGCGCCAGGATCACCAGGATTGGGCGTATGCTCTGATGGAATACACGATTAGCCCGAGCTGGTACATTGCCGTGGGCGACCAGTACAATTATGGCAATGAAATTGTGGCAGATCGTTTACATTATTACAACATCAGCGCAGGCTTTATTAAAAATGCAAACCGCATTGAGCTGATGTACGGAAAACAACGCGAAGGAATTTTTTGTGTAGGCGGTGTTTGCCGCACAGTGCCTGCATCTAACGGAGTAACGCTGACGATTACCAGCAGTTTTTAATATTTTAATATCATGAAAAAGTTATTTTATATTCTTTTATTTTCCATTGCAGTATTGGCTCAATCCTGCGATTATGTATCCAATCCGAATGAAGCGATTACTTCCGGCGGATCAGGCGATTCCACAGTACACCAACGTGTAGTGCTGGTAGAAGATTACACCGGCCACAAATGCACAGCTTGTCCTCAGGCAGCAATTGAAGCGAACCAGCTGCTGGCAACGTACGGCGAAAAAGTAGTGGTAGTGGGCGTACATGCCGGTTTTTTTGCAACACCAACTACACCTGCTGGCGCTCCGGCGGGTTCTTACCTCGCGGATTTCAGAACGACTGCCGGTACTGCGTACGACAGTCCAACGTATTTCGGGATTTCCAACCAGGGGAACCCCAACGGGATGATCAACCGGAAAGACTACACGCCCACCACTACCACACACATTAAATCCTACGGCAGCTGGAATACGGAAGTTGCCGGGTTGCTTGCATTGCCAGCGGTGGCCGATCTTAAAATTACCAATACGTATAATGCTTCCACAAGAAGCATCAGCATCAACACATCATCAGAATTTATTGCCGATACGTTAGTAACGGGTTCTTACAGTTTGATCGTGATGATCACGCAGGACAGTATCCTTGACTGGCAGCTGGATGGCACTACTCACATCCCGAATTACGTACACAGGCATGTGCTTCGTGACAACGTGAACGGAACCTGGGGCGAAGCGCTTACAACAGGAACGGTAACACCAAATGCATCGATCACAAAAAATTACACGTATACATTGCCAGGCGCGTATCTTGGAATTACCTGCAATGAGAACCATTGCCACGTGGTAGCATTTATTTATAATACGGCAAATTATGAGGTGCTGCAGGCTGCGGAAGCCAAGGTGGTGCAGTAGGAAAATTGCTGGAAGGTTGGAAGGTTGGAAGGTTTGAAAGTTGTGATGTTTGAAAATTGCAATTTTTGATTTATATTTCAGACTGCGCAATCTGTAAAAGAAATCAAATCTCAATTTTAACTGTCATCCCGGGCCTGACCCGGGATCTGTTAATTAAGAACTATTGTGATGGATTCTGCTAACATTTATGAGATCCCGTGTCAAGCACGGGATGACAGCTCCGAAAGGGGAAGCATAGAAAAGGTAACTGCCTGGTTCGAATTGCATCATACATAAATTAGCATTTCAATAAATAAATTCCAATCAAACAAAGCGCTCTCAACAGGGCGCTTTTGTTTTTATACGACATCCTTCAAATTAACATTTTTAACATTTACCTTGATGGCAAATCCGTAACTTTGTGAAGCATGAAAAAATACATTTTCCTCTTTCTTGTTTTGCTGATCGCCCTGAACGGAGTTGCACAAAAACGCTTTAACGTAGGACTGAAAGCGGGCATCAGCACCAGCCAGGTGGAAGGTGATTCGTACAGCGGTTTTAACAAAGCGGGATTTGACGGCGGGATTTTTTTAAATGCAAAATTCAATGAAAAATGGACGGCGCAATTTGAGATGATCTTTATCCAGAAAGGCAGCAAGCACAATTCCAATCCCGATAAAAATGATCTGAGATATTATTACCTCGGTTTAAACTATGTGGAAGTTCCGGTGTTATTACAATATCATTTACAAAAATTTACGTTTGAAGCAGGCCCGGGTTTTGGTTTCCTGATCAACAGCAAAGAGTTTGATGAGAATGGTGCAGTGTACGCTGCACTCCCGTTTCACAAAATGGAATTCAGCGGACAATCGGGAATATGTTATACTATTTTTAAAAATTTTTCCATCGACTGGCGCTATTCAAATTCATTGTTTCCGATCCGCGCATTTAAATCAGGCGAATGGAGATGGTACAATCCGGGACAGCGGAACAACGTACTTTCATTTACTTTAACTTACCAATTTGGTACAGATGCAAAATCAGAATAAGCAAAAAATTGTTGTAGCTATCACAGGAGCAAGTGGCGCCATTTATGCGAAAGTATTATTGGAGAAGCTGCAGGCGCTGCAGGAGCAGATAGAAACGGTGAGTATTGTGATGTCGGACAATGCAAAAGACGTGTGGAAATTTGAGCTGGATAATACCGATTATGAAAAATTTCCGTTTAAGATCTACAGTAAAAATGATTTTTATGCACCCTTTGCATCCGGCTCGGCCAGGTACAACAGTATGATCATTTGCCCGTGTTCGATGGGAACGCTGGCGCGGATCGCTACCGGCGTAAGCAACGACCTTACTACCCGCGCTGCCGATGTAATGTTGAAGGAACGCAGAAAGCTGGTGCTGATCGCACGTGACACTCCCCTGAGTTTGATCCACATCAACAATATGAAAACGGTAACCGAAGCGGGTGGAATTATTTGCCCGGCCAGCCCTTCTTTTTACAGCAAACCGCAAAGTTTTGAACAGCTTGCAGCAACCGTCGTAGACAGAGCCATTGATTTATGCGGCTTACAGCAAAACAGCTACCGCTGGGGCGAAAACAAGTAATATTTTTAACAAAACAGGCACAAAAATTTAACACAATTTGTGATGTAATTTCGGGGCCTGAAAAGTAACTTTGCCCTTGACTTTTCGTTTAAGAATAAGTATCTTAGATTGTCGCAACGATTAATTGAAAACAACATCCCTTAATACAACGCATACATGTTCGAATTAAGTAAAAACATACTGGAAAAAGTGAGCTTTGACAAGACACTTTTCCGCAAGGAGCTTACGAAAGCCGTTAAATGGCTTAAACCTGATGAAAAAACATTATTGAAAGTTTGGTGCCTTGCCACTTTCGGCCATCAGTACAAGAATGAGATCATGGAAGTTTTTAAGAATGTAACGAAGTCGTAATTCGCGATTTCAGAAAATCAACATTTATTTTAGTAGTACAAAGTTTCCGAATCCGCTCGAGTTGAAGTGCGCTGGTCGTTCTGAGCCTGTCGAAGAATGTGCGCAGGCCAACCCACATGTTTCGACAGGCTCAACATGACAACGCGCAAAATTCTGCTTTGATTGAATCAGTCATGACCGCGATGGCGGAAAAGATCGGTTAATTAAATACTGCTAACATTCTATGAAATCCCGGGTCAAGCCCGGGATGACAGTAAAATCTAAAATTAGATTTAGAGGGATAATTCATTTCAAAAACTCAATATTCCTTTTTAAGCCGCTGAATTTGGTACGCTTTACAGCGGAATTTTTAAACACGCGCTTAAATGTTTCTTCGGTTATTTCCTGCCAGTCTTTTTGGGTCATGTGCAGCAATTCGCCGTTTGGATTAAAATGAGGCTCGGAATGCGGCTTGGAGAAACGGTTCCAGGGACATACATCCTGGCACACATCGCAACCGAACATCCAGTTATCCATTTTTCCTTTCACGGAATCGGGAATGCTTTCTTTTAATTCGATGGTAAAATACGAGATGCATTTGCTGCCATCCACAATGTTTGGCTCTACGATGGCTTCCGTGGGGCAGGCATCAATACAGCGTGTACAGGTACCGCAATAATCTTTTACCGGTCCGTCGTATTCAAGCTCCAGGTCGATGATAATTTCTGCAATAAAAAAAAAGGAACCGCTGCTTTTATTAATGAGATTACTGTGTTTGCCGATCCAGCCCAGCCCGCTTTTTTTCGCCCAGGCTTTGTCCATCACCGGCGCCGAATCCACAAAGGCTCTTCCATCCACATCGCCGATCTGTTCTTTTATAAATTCAAGTAATTGCGCCAGCTTTTCTTTGATCACAAAATGGTAATCTTCGCCGTATGCATATTTGGAAATTTTTGGTGCAGCTTTGTCCTGCTGTTCCTGCGAAGGATAATAATTGAGCAGCATGGAAACCACTGATTTTGCCCCGGGAACAAGGATACGCGGATCCAAACGCTTATCAAAATGATTTTGCATGTAGCTCATTTGCCCCTGCATATTTTTATTGAGCCAGTTCTCGAGCCGGGGTGCTTCTTCTTCTAAAAAGTCTGCTTTTGAAATACCGCAATAATCAAATCCCAGCCGTTTGGCTTCCGATTTAATTAAGAGCGTATGTTGTGCAGTATTCATTTACAGGCGGGAACAATCAGGTAAGTATAAATGATGATTCGGACTTTACAAAAATTTAAATAACTGTTGGAAAGTTTATCAGACCTATTTTTTTTATCGAAAACTTTAATCATAACGTCATTGCGAGGGCTTTTCGCCCGAAGCAATCTCATTCTGGTTTATACTCTGGTATGAGATTGCTTCGGGCGAAAAGCCCTCGCAATGACGTTCTTAAAGTATTTTTTTATGGTATAAATTTTATTTCTCTTCGTCTTTGTTTGTAAAGCTTTCGAAAACATTCGAAAGAATATTTTTCAATGTGCCATCGCCGGAAGAGCGTTCTTTTTTACCAAAAAAGTAAGAGAAAACGCCTTTAAAGATCGAAACAATGGTTCTTTTCCAGTTACCGCTTACAATGCCGGTGATCACTTTTGTAACACCGATGGTTACTATTTCTTCCGGCAATTTTTTCAGGCGTTCCTGCAATTCTTCTTCGTGTTTTTTAATGCGTTTTTTCACGCGCATTTCTTCACGTTCCAGATCGGCATAACAGGTAATTTTAGGGCTATTCTTCATCGTCGTCCTCCCCTGCATTATTATTTTCAAAGAAAATAACCGCGATCATGTCCATGATCTTTTTAGAAATAAAATTTTTAAATAACAGGATAAATAAAATGAAGAGCAATAAATAAATTCCGGCAACGATACTAAAACCTATAAACAAACTTCCGGTAACGGCTGCAAAAAAATAGCCGAGCATAATGCTTACAAAAAATAACAGGAAAAACAGCAGCAGCGCCGAAACAGAGATCAATACCAGCTTGCTGATCAGCTTCCCGGTTTTTTGTGCCGTTTGAATTTTCAGTAATAACAGGCGGTCATCCGAATATTTTTTCAGTAACTCGTATGTTTCATTAAAATAATCTTCTTTTTCTTCCATCTACTAAATACTAATTATTACTAAATATACCAATCTTTGTGCGGTACAGATATCGAACAGAAACGAAACTACGAATCTGGGTAGTTACAAATCACAAATCAATACAAATATACGAATCTGTGTATTTTCTGTGTGTGCTATTAAACACAGTACACTAATGAACCAGTAAACTAATGAACCGCTGAACTAATTAGTTGTTGGTTTAAAATATTTACACTAAAATTACTAAATATTTACCGATTGTCAATCCTTCAAATTTTAGCCATGCAGACAAATCCTGAAAACAAGCCCAATAAAATTATTTTCCTGATCGTGATCGTTACGTTTGGTTTATTGCTGCTGTTCTCGCTCCGCGATTATTTTACGGCATTCCTGAGCAGTGTAATGTTTTATGTACTGTTTAAAGGCTGGATGGAAACGCTTGTAAAAAAATATAAATGGAAAAAAGGCCGCGCTGCAATATTGATCATTGTTGTTTCCTTTTTTATCATCCTGTTGCCGGTCACGCTTTTTATTTCGATGGTATACAACAAAGTGGCGCCGGTGATCTCGCATCCCGATGATTTGTTAGCGTATTTAAATCAGCTGGATGCAACTGTCATGGATAAATTCGGGATCAGGATCCTGTCCGAAAAAAATATTGCTGACATTCAATCCATGAGCACCACGCTGGTTTCGGGCATTGTAAACCAGGGATTGGAAGCATTTACCACGATCACGATGATGTATTTTTTCCTTTACTTTTTACTGATCAATTTTAATCGCCTGGAAGCGTCTATATTGCTATCATTGCCTTTCAGCAGAAGCAAAATAAAAATGTTCGGCTCCGAATTAAAAGCGCAAACATTCAGTAATGCCATTGGTGTTCCGCTGATCGCGGTGGTGCAGGGAATTTTTGGCTTTATCATTTACCTGATCACCGGTTTGCCGGAAGCTGCATTCTGGGCGGTATTAACGGGTTTCAGCTCGGTAATCCCGATCGTGGGAACGGGCATTATCTGGCTCCCGGCGGCTTTGTATCTTTTTATTACCGGGCATACCTGGCAGGGCGTGGTGCTGATCGCCTGGTGCGCGCTGATCATGGGCAGTATGGACAATGTGATCCGGTTCATGCTCGCAAAAAGAATGGCGGATGTTCATCCGGTAGTGACCGTCCTCGGAATTATTTTCGGGTTGGAATTTTTAGGAATCACAGGCTTGATCTTCGGCCCGCTGATCATTTCTTATTTTATTATTTTGCTGAAAATTTACTATGCGGAATATCAAAATCCGGCTGCACCGAAGAAAAAGAAAATGACGGTGCTGGAATTGGGTGTGCCTTTTATTTACTCGAAAAAATTTACACAGGACGAATAAAGGTTTAACCGCAAAGAAAAAGGAGTACTGTGTTGTTTAACCACTAAGGCACTAAGAACACTGAGAAATTTTGCTGCGTGCTTTTCTACGACATAAGGCACAAAAAAACACATAAGGCGAAGTGTGAAGCTGTGTACTTTTACCACAAAAGAAAACAAAAGATCTCAAAAGATGAAGTGTAATACTGTGTGTTCAAATAAAGCCACAGATTCACAGATTTTTTCCGGAAAATAAATTATAACAGATTTTTATCGCTTTCGCGACTGGATTGTAGGCAGTAGAGCATTATCAATTGTCCACTCTCAATTGTCCATTATTTTATTCAGTGTCGAACAAACTTCCTTTGAAGGAACGCGGAATGCGTCCGAGATGTTTGTAGGCCAGCTCCGTGGCTTCACGGCCGCGTGGCGTGCGCACGAGGTAACCTTCCTGGATCAGGAATGGTTCATATACTTCTTCAATGGTGCCGGATTCTTCTCCTACTGCTGTTGAGATGGTAGTGATCCCAACCGGTCCGCCTTTAAATTTATCGATCAGTGTGGAAAGGATGCGGATGTCCATTTCATCCAAACCGTTCTTATCCACGTTCAGTGCGGTAAGTCCCATGTGTGCAATGTCCATGTCGATGTGCCCGTCGCCTTTGATCTGTGCAAAATCGCGGATCCGGCGCAGCAATGCATTGGCGATCCGGGGTGTTCCCCTGCTCCTGCGGGCAATTTCGAACGCTGCTTCTTCATTGATCGGTACATTTAAAATGCCGGAAGCGCGCACGATGATCTTTTTCAATAATTTGGAATCGTAATAATTCAAACGGGAATTGATCCCGAAACGGGCACGTAAAGGTGCTGTGAGCAAGCCGCTGCGAGTGGTAGCGCCTACCAGTGTAAACGGGTTTAATTTGATCTGCACGCTGCGTGCATTCGGGCCGCTATCGATCATGATGTCGATCTTGTAATCTTCCATGGCCGAATACAGGTATTCTTCCACGATCGGACTTAAACGGTGGATCTCATCAATGAATAATACGTCGTGCTCTTCCAGGTTGGTAAGCAAACCCGCCAGATCGCCCGGTTTATCAAGCACAGGACCGGATGTGATCTTGATATTTACGCCCAGCTCGGCAGCAACAATATTGGCAAGCGTGGTTTTCCCCAGGCCGGGAGGGCCATGCAATAAAATATGATCGAGTGCTTCGCCACGTTGTTTGGCTGCCTGCACAAATATTTTTAAATTCTCTACCACTTCATGCTGCCCTGTAAAATCGCCAAATTCGGCAGGGCGCAGCACTTTCTCAAACTCTTTTTCAGCTGAACTTAAATTTTCTGATTCAGGATCTATATTAGGATTCATTCGGTTTTTTAGTTCATTGGTTTACCTGTTCATTGGTTCATTAGTAGCAATACCCGTGCTCTGTAATTATTTCAGCGTAATGCTGGATTCTCCTACTACAACATCGTCGCAGATGATATTTATCAGGTATTTGCCCGGAACAAATTCGGCAGGACTTGCGCAGAAAATATCCACGGCCACATCTTCATTGTTGTAACTCACATCCTGTTTTGCAGCAAAATAGCCTTTTCCACCGTTAAATTTCACCATGTTCATGTCGTCCATGGATTTGGTCAGCTCTTTTCCATCCGGCGTTACAATGCGCACGTAAACTGATTTTGTGCCTTTTTTAGCAATTTTATTTTCACCCAGTACAAAGGAAACTTTGATGCGTTCCACACGGGATGCTTTGGTAGTTTCGATCTCTTTTTTTCCACCGGATTTAAATTTTACACCTTTCACAGTAGGGTTTTCGGCTTTTAATACCGAACCTAAATTAACCGTGCTTTGCAATGCATCTTTATCTTTGGAAAGTTTGGATGTTTTATCTTTTTCGGAAGTTAAATCGGCCGACACTTTATCTTTTTCAGCGATGATGGTTTTGTTCAGCGTGTTCAATGAATCGATCTCCACCACAAAATGTTTCATGATCTTACGCAGGGTTTCCGTTTCTTTGCGCAATTGGGAAATAATGTATTTATCGTCCTTGTGTTTCTCTGCCTGTTCCAGTAAATCTGCGATCTGCGCGCGTTTTTCTTCCAGATCTTTTTGTACACCCACATCATTTGTTTGCAGGGTTGCATATTCCTGCTGCAGGTCCAGCAAATCTTTTTTCACATTGTCGCGCTCCACAACCACTTCCTGTTTTTCAACCACTACAGTATTGGCACGGCCACGTTCCTGAAGCCATAACCAAGCGAAAACGCCATTTCCTCCGAGTAAAAGGAGCAATAAGATAATTAAGATTTTGTTGTTTGATTTTTTTTCTGCCTGATTGTTTTCCATTGTCATTGAATGTTATATTTTCGCGCCGTAAAGTTAATACATTTTAGTTTTACGCTGCAAGGTATGCTAAACGATTTTATTTCACTGATATTTCCTCAAATATGTGTTTCCTGCGGCAAAAGCCTGTATAAAAACGAGCAAAGCATTTGCACGTATTGCGCTTATCACCTGCCAAAAACCAACTATCACACGGATAACGCAAATCCGGTGGCAAAAATTTTCTGGGGACGCACAAATATTTTCTCTGCTTCTGCCTATTACAACTTTGGGAAAGGCGGCAAGGTGCAGCATCTTGTACATCAGCTGAAATACCGCGGCCAGAAAGATATCGGGATCACGATCGGAAAATTTTACGGGTACGACCTTCGCAAAAGCGAGGCATTTAATACCGTGAATACCATTGTTCCCGTGCCTTTGCATCCAAAAAAGAAAAAAAGGCGCGGGTATAACCAGAGCGAATTTTTTGCCACGGGATTGTCGCAAAGCATGAATGTAGCTACTGATTTTACAACCCTTTACAGGGAATTTGAATCGGAAACGCAAACAAAAAAATCGCGTTTCAGCCGCTGGAAAAACGTGGAAACGGTATTTCGGCTGAAAAACCCGGAAGCGCTGCGGGGACAACACATTTTACTGGTGGATGATGTGATTACCACGGGCGCTACGCTGGAAGCCTGCGCACAAATGCTGCTGCAGATCCCGGATGTAAAAGTGAGCATTGCCACCATTGCTTTTGCCAATAATTAACGGCAGGTTATTTGTTATCCGCCTGCCGGATTTTACTCCTCGTTTTAGTGGATAAAGCCGTTTAAATCCACATCATTTATTTATCTTTACAGCACAAAAATTTGAACAATGGCGGAATCTTTAGTTGTTTCGGGAACCAGTAAAAAAGAAAAATACGAATCGCTTTTACCACAAATTCATGCGCTGGTAGCAGGCGAACCTGATTTTATTGCCAATATTTCCAATATTATTTCGGCGCTGAAGTTCGGGATGGACTTTTTTTGGGTAGGTGTTTATTTTGTAAGCCCGGCTATTAATCCGGCAAAAGAAGAACTGGTTTTAGGGCCTTTCCAGGGACCTGTTGCCTGTACACGCATTGGTTTTGGGAAAGGCGTTTGCGGAGCATCCTGGGAACAGCAACAAACGATCATTGTGGAAGATGTGAAACAGTTTCCGGGGCACATTGCCTGCAGCAGTTTATCGCGGTCGGAAATTGTACTGCCCGCATTTGATAAAAATGAAAAAGTAATGCTGGTGCTGGATGTGGACAGCGAACAGTTGGCAACGTTTGATGAAACCGATAAATTTTATTTGGAACAAGTGATGATGATCATCAGCAAATGTGCGGGTCAGTAAGAATGAACACAAGAGAAAAAACATATACTTTTTTAAAATTGTTGTACAGCAATGCGCACTGGCTTGTTTTGTTGTTGTTTGTTGCTTCCTGTGCCCAGATAGTGGCTCCCGGCGGAGGGCCAAAAGACACTCGCGCTCCGAAGATCCTGAAATACACACCCGATAGCGCCCAGCTTAATTTTAATTCCAAAAAAGTGGAGCTGGATTTTGATGAATATGTGCAGCTGAAAGATCTGAATAATCAATTGATCATTTCGCCGCCGATGGAAAAAACACCGGATATTAAAATAAAAAACAAATCGCTGACGATCGACCTAAGCGATTCCAAATTAAAACCCAATACTACTTATTCCATTAGCTTTGGCAACGCGCTGCAGGATCTGAACGAAGGAAACCCGATCGAAAATTTTAAATATATTTTCTCTACCGGCGATTATATTGATTCGCTGAATGTGAAAGGGAAAGTGCGCACCGCGTTTGATCATAAAACCGACAAAGGGATCCTGGTAATGCTTTACAGCGATACAAACGACAGCGTGGTTTACAAAACACAACCCGATTTTTTTGCAAAAACCACCAGCGACGGCACCTTCCAGATCGGCAATGTGCGGCCGGGGAAATACAGGATCTTTGCGCTGAAAGATGACAACACCAATTACAAATACGATGTGGGCGAAAGCCTTGGTTTTGTTGCCGGAACCATTGATGCATCGGAAAATAAAAGCATCCTGATCGATATGTTCCAGGAGCCGAACACAAAATTTTATGTAAAAAAATACGTGCACTCGGAATACGGGAAAGTAATGGTCATATTCAGTCAGCACTCCGATAGTGTGCAGGTAAAAAATTTAGCACCGGATTTTACAAACGATCAGGCGTTACCTGTTTTCTCGAAAAATGCAGACACGCTTATTTACTGGCTGAAAGATTACAACAAAGATTCGCTGAAACTGCAGATCAGCAATGGCCACACAGTGATCGACACGCTGGAATTTAAGCTGATCAAAAAAGAGGATGCGCTAAAAAGTAAAAAAAATCCCTTGCATTTAAGGCTTACAAATAACTTTAACGGCTTTCAGACATACGATCTCGATGCACCTATAAGGCTGATCTTTTCGCAACCAATCGAAAAAATAAATCTACCGGCAGTAGATCTGAAAGAAGATTCGATCCTGATAAAAGGCTGGAAATATGACTTGCAGTATATAGCTTCTGCCAATGGTTTCCGGTATGATTCCAAGGCGGCGGAAGACCCGAATAATCCGGGAACATTTATCCGCAGCACGGAGCTTGTTCCCGACGTAGAAATGTATCCTACGCCTACTGTTTTTATTGCAAAATGGGATTCAACGTCCATGGCCGAAGATCCAAATAATCCGGGAACATTTATATCTGCACCTATAAAAGACATAAGATTTGCACTGAAAGAAAGTACGAAGTATCATTTATTTATTCCTCCGGGAACGTTCACAGATATTTTTGGTTTAACAAATGATACGATCAAAATTGATTTTAAAACGCAGGAACAAAAATATTACGGCACGATCAAGCTAAAGATCACCATTCCGGATTCGCTGCAAAAGCCCGGTGCAAATGGAAGAATACCACGTTATATTGTGCAGCTGCTGGATGATAAAGAAAATTTTTACCGGGAAGATATTATCCGCGGCTCTGAAACCCTGCTCTATGATTATGTACTTCCGAGAAAATATATTTTGAAGATCATTGTGGATGAAAACGGCAATGGCAAATGGGACACGGGAAATTACCTAAAAAATATCCAACCGGAAAATGTGTTGTATGATCCGGAACAGATGAATGTTCGCTCGAACTGGGATCTGGATCTGGAGTGGAAAGTAATTTACTAAATGCTAATTTTTACTAATATACCAATCTGTGTTTGCTGTGTGTATTTAACCGCAAAGGCGCAAAGGAAGCGCAAAGAAAAAAAGTGCTGTGTAAAAACTTAAGCAAGATTAAATCCGTTTGAATCCGCGTTATCAGCCTCATCCGCGTTCTGTCACACACGGATTCGTAAAATTCGTTTCTGTTCGTTATTCGTAATGTATTAAGCGAAACGCCCGGTAATTTTTTCTTCCACGTAATCGCGCAATTCTTCAATTTTAATATTTTCCACCACTTCGGAAGCGAAGGCATGCATCAATAATTTTTTCGCGCTGGTTTCGCTTAATCCGCGGGCACGGAGATAAAATATTTTATCTTCATCCAGTTTTCCGGTAGACGTTCCATGCGAACATTTTACATCATCGGCATAGATCTCCAATTGTGGTTTTGTGTTAATGGTTCCATCATCACTCAGGAGAATATTTTTGTTGGATTGAAATGCATTTGTTTTTTGTGCGTCTTTACGGACGAAAATTTTTCCATTAAAAGTCGCTGCTGACTTATCTTCGATGATTCCTTTGTAAAGCTCGTTGCTGTTGCAGTTTGGCTTGCGGTGATCTACCAGTGTATGATTATCCACCACCTGGTTTCCTCTTGTTAAATACAATCCGTTCAGATGTGTTTCAATAAATTCATCATCGAGCACAATGTTTAAATTGTTACGTACAAATAAACCGCTCAATGTAAAATTATTGGTAGAAAATACGCTTTGTTTTTCCTGGTATGCCTGCGTTGTATTCAGCAGCATGCCTGCTTCATTTTCATCCTGAATTTTATAGTGCTGAAGGTTTGCATTTGCGCCGATAAAAATTTCTGTCAGTGCATTGTTAAACACTTTACCGGCTGATGCCACAGTTGCAAACGATTCAACAATTTTTGCCTGCGCATTTTCTTCCACCACCATTAAATTACGCGGATTGATGATCGCGTTTTCAGCAGCAGATGAAACATGCAAAATGTGAATTGGCTTTTCGATCACTGTATTTTTTTCGATGTGAATAAACACGCCGCCGCTTGTAAATGCCGTGTTCATTGCAATAAAAGCATCGTTATTTACATCTGCATATTTTGCATAATGCTTTTGAAATGCTGCATTACCGGTTGCTTCCGCGATGTTTTGAATATTAATTCCTTTTGGAAGTGAAGCAATAGAAGATAAGTTTTTTGAAAAATTCCCGTTTTCGATCACCACAACAAAAGCGTCTTTCAGCATTTGTACATTTGCCATTTGCTCCGCCGTTACAGTAGTTGCGGTAGATATTGCAAAATCACGTTTTAAAAGTAATTCCACATTCACGTATTTGTATTCTTCGTGTTTGCGGTTTGGAATGCCTTGTTTTGAAAAGCTTTCGATCGCCTGTTCACGCAACTCAAGATCACCGAACAACGAATTTTTTGAGGATTCGAATGCGTTGATCAACTTTTCTGTTGTATTTATTTTTGTAATGGTTTCCATGTTGAATGATCCTTCAATGCTGCTGCACAAATATTTCGACAGGCTCAATATGACAGCGCGCATGGTCAGTCTGAGCTTGTCGAAGACTGTGCGCTGTATTTAATTTTATGCTCCTATTTCTTCTTTGATAAAATCGTATCCCTTTTCTTCCAGCTCCAATGCTAATTCTTTCGGGCCCGATTTTACGATCTGTCCTTTGTAAAGAATGTGTACCATATCCGGAATAATGTAATCCAACAGGCGCTGATAGTGTGTGATCACAATGGTTGCATTCTCTTTTGATTTTAATGTATTTACGCCACCGGCAACAATACGCAAAGCATCAATGTCCAGCCCGCTATCGGTTTCATCCAGGATTGCCAGCTTTGGAGAAAGCATTGCCATTTGGAAAATCTCGTTGCGTTTTTTTTCACCTCCGCTGAATCCTTCATTTACACTGCGGTTTGCCAGTTTACCATCCAGCTCCACCAGTTTTTGTTTTTCTTTTACCAAGGCTAAAAAATCCTTTGCTTCCATCGGCGGTAAGCCTTTGTAAGCACGAATTTCGTTCAGCGCAGTTTTCAAAAAGTTGATATTGCTCACACCCGGAATTTCTACCGGATATTGGAATGCAAGAAAAACACCTTCTCTTGCGCGGTCTTCCGGAGCAAGCTCCAGTAAATTTTTTCCGTTAAAGATCACTTCGCCTTCTGTTACTTCGTATTCTTCCCGACCGGCAAGTACGGCTGATAAGGTACTTTTTCCGGAACCATTCGGCCCCATAATCGCATGCACTTCGCCTGCTTTTATTTCTAAGTTTATTCCTCTTAAAATTTCTTTTCCGTCGATGGATGCGTGTAGATTCTTAATTGATAACATTATAAGTTCAAAGTTTAAAGTTCAAGGTTCAAGATTCAAGGTTCAAGGTTTTGCTGTACGCAGATACTGTGTTTGCAAAACTTAAATTTTCCCTTTTGATTAATTATTCTTCTATTATTCCATAAGGCACAACATCTTCCATAAACTTTGTGCCTTTCATTTCTGTTGTTTTTATATAGCTCATTAAACCATTGATCATTCTACTGATTGAAAGCAGGCCTTCTATGATTGACGAAAATTCTTCTTCAGTTATATATTCCAGATCTTTTGCAATATACAGCTGCGATCTTACTTCACCTGCAGAAGCTTTTGCAATAGATAAGAATTGACTAAACTCTTTATTCCCATTCCTCTCAAATCCTTCTGCAATATTTGATAGTGTCGAAACGCTCGCTCTTCTAATCTGATCTCTTAATCCAAAATCTTTGGAAAAGGTTCCCTTGTTTGACAGCTTATAAATATGGAGATTTACTTCACGTGCTTTCTGCCAAACCTTTAAATCTTCAAACTTCTCTATCTTACTCATCTCCTTTTAAATCTATTACATCCAGTCCTTCAAACACAGCAAACTTTGAACCTTGAACTTTGAACTTATTTATCCAACGCTTCCTTCCAAACTCACAGCCAATAATTTCTGCGCTTCCACTGCAAACTCCATCGGTAATTGATTCAATACTTCTTTGCAATAACCGTTTACAATTAAACCGATTGCTTTTTCATTATCGATGCCGCGTTGTTTGCAATAAAACAACTGGTCTTCGCCGATCTTGGAAGTGGTTGCTTCGTGTTCTACGATGGCTGTTTTATCTTTTATCTCGATGTATGGAAACGTGTGTGCGCCGCATTTATCACCCATGAGCAAACTATCGCATTGCGAAAAGTTGCGGGCATTGGAAGCGCCTTTTGCAACACGTACCAAACCTCTGTAACTATTGTTGCTGAAGCCTGCCGAGATTCCTTTGGAAATGATGGTGCTGCGTGTGTTTTTTCCGAGGTGCATCATTTTTGTACCTGTATCGGCTTGCTGGTAATTGTTGGTTACCGCAACAGAATAAAATTCGCCAACGGAATTATCACCTTTTAAAATTACGGAAGGATATTTCCAGGTCACTGCTGATCCGGTTTCTACCTGTGTCCAAGAGATCTTTGAATTGTCTCCCAAACAAATTCCGCGTTTGGTCACAAAATTAAAAATTCCGCCTTTTCCATTCTTATCGCCGGGATACCAGTTTTGCACGGTGCTGTATTTTACTTCCCCGTTTTTATGCGCTATAATTTCCACTACGGCTGCATGCAATTGATTTTCATCCCGCATGGGAGCGGTACATCCTTCGAGGTAACTCACATAGGCGCCTTCATCGGCGATGAGCAAGGTACGCTCAAACTGACCGGTACCGGATGCATTGATGCGGAAATAGGTGGAAAGCTCCATCGGGCAGCGAACGCCTTTTGGAATATAGCAGAAGGATCCATCACTGAAAACAGCGGCGTTCAATGCTGCATAAAAATTATCGGTGTGCGGCACCACGGAACCCATGTATTTACGAATTAAATCGGGGTGTTCCTGAACGGCTTCGCTGAACGAACAAAAAATAATTCCTTTTTCGGAAAGTGTTTCTTTGAAGGTGGTTTTTACGGAAACGCTGTCGATGACCGCATCCACGGCAATCCGGCTTTCAACACCGGACAGGCGTTTTTGCTCTTCGAGAGAAATCCCCAGCTTTTCGAATGTTTTTAAAAGCTCCGGATCCACTTCATCCAGGCTGTCGAGCTTTTTTTGCTGTTTGGGAGCGGAATAATAAATGATGTCCTGAAAATCGGGCTTTTTGTAAGAAACGTGTGCCCAGTTTGGTTCTTCAAGTGTAAGCCAGTAACGGTATGCTTTTAATCGGTACTCCAGCATCCATTCCGGTTCGTTTTTTTTCTTTGATATAAAGCGAACAATCTCTTCACTTAATCCTTTTGGCGCACTATCAGCTTCAATGTCGGTAACAAAACCGTATTTATAATCACTGTTAATGTGCTCTTCTAATATCTCGTTTGCCATACTATTTTTAGTAGGCAGTTGGCAACAGGCAGTTGGCAAATTGCTAACCGCTTAATGCTAACCGCTAAAATTATACACTAAAACTTTCTCCGCAGCCACAGGTACGGGAAGCATTCGGGTTGTTGAACACAAACCCTTTTCCGTTTAAGCCGCCGGTGTAATCCAGCTCGGTTCCTACGAGGTATAAAAAACTTTTTTTATCTACCGCGATTTTGATCCCTTTGTCCTCAAACACCTGGTCGCCGTCTTTGGAAACACTATCGAACTCCAGCTTGTAGGATAATCCTGAACATCCGCCACCATCAACACCTACGCGGATAAATGTTCCTTCCGGACGATTTTCGCTTTTTATGAGATTTAATGCATGTTGTTTTGCATTTTCTGAAACTGTTATCATTTTTATATCTATTTGAATATGAACTAATTGAGTGTTATGCTTATTTAGATTGAATCTAAATCGAATACAAAAATACCTAAAATAAGGTATTGTAACAAATATTTTAGCCGAAAAAGAGTTTTAAGCGCACGAATGGTTTTAAGTATGATTTTCCTTGTAATTTTTAAGAAATTAAGGATTTGAGAGGGAGGATTAAGGATTTAAAAAATTGGTTATGTTGTAGAATAATGTTGTTATGGAAACAGAAACACCTTTCTGATCTGTCATCCCGCACCTGTTGCGGGATCGGTTAATTAATACTACAAACATTCACGGGATCCCGCAACAGGTGCGGGATGACAGTATTGTTCATGAGTATCGTAAAAAAACAACATTTTATTAGAACACAAAAAAAAAAATAAAATTTATATTTTCCATTTTATGAAAAAACAATTACTTCTGCTTTTTATTCTCTTTTCACATGTGGCTTTTTGCCAGGTATGGCAATCCCTCGCCGATTTTCCGGCTACGGAGCGGGATGATGGTGTGAGCTTTGTGATCGGAAACAAAGCGTATTGCGGCACCGGCGGCGAACCGGGTTTTGTGTATGCCAGCGATTTTTACGCGCTGAACATGAATAATGATACCTGGAGCAGTATTGCAGCATTACCAACCGGTAACCAGCGCCAGTATTCCTCGGGATTTTCAAATGCCGGTTTTGGTTTTATTGTGGGCGGACTGGGCAGCGGCTACCTGAATGATGTGTGGATGTACGACACCGTTAGCAACAGCTGGAGCTCAAAAACCCCATTGCCTTCGGCGGGGCGGATGGGCTGCGCTTCCTTTGTGATCAACGGGATTGCTTACATCATTGGCGGCAGGACCTCCACCAGCCTTTCTATCAATGAAGTATGGGCCTATGACATGACCAACGATACATGGCAGCGGAAAAACGACCTGCCTTTTGGGTCGCGTTGGCGTGCATCTGCCACAGCATTGGCAAACAAAGGATATTTAGCATTCGGGATTGATGAACACAACCGTTTTTGCAACGAATTATTTGAATACGATCCGGTAATGGATTCGTGGACGCAGATCAGCACGTTTCCCGACAGGGGCAGAAGCTACGCGGCAATGAAAGCGGTTGCGGGCGACCTGCTGGTGACGGCCGGGTTGGATACGCTCAACACGTATTACAACGATATGTGGCGCTATACCATCACCACATCCGTATGGCAGCAATTAGGCAGCATTCCGGCACAGGGACGCAAAGGCGGGATGTGTTTTACAAACGGATCTGCCTTGTATTATACTACCGGCATCGACCAGACCAACACGCGGCTGAAACAAAGCTGGAAAGTGGAAAACCCGACAGGAATTGAGGAATACAGCAGCATTGAAAAAATAAATGCATATCCGAATCCGGCCAACGGAATACTAACGATCGCATTGGAACAGCGCAACAATACGCTTGTAACCATTGAGATCATGGATGAAACAGGGCGCATCATCCGGCAGGAAAAAACAAGTGATGCGATAATCCAGCTGGATACTGCTCCGCTTGCAAATGGGTTTTACTCCCTCCGGATCATCACCGGAAACAGGCTTTATTACTCAAAAGTAGCCGTGCTGCATTAATGATTGAAATGTTTTTTCAGATGGAATTAAATAAAAAAATGATGCCTGATCTATAGATCAGGCATCATTTTTTGAAAGTTGAAAAGCGTTAATTCTGAATGATCACCTTTTCGTTGGCGACCACTTCTTTTTTAGAAAGTACCTGGATAAAATAAATACCTGCAGGTAATGCTCCACGATCGATGGTTGTTAACTGGTTGTTTACACCTACAGTTAAAACAACTTTTCCTAACACATCATATACCAATACCTCATACGTATTTTCTTTTTTAAATTCGGCAATCTCCACTGTTATTTGTGAGATAGCAGGGTTTGGATAAATTTTCACTTCTGATGAAGGTTTATCGTAAGAGAGGATTCCTACCGGGCATTCCAGATCTCTGAGTGTTGAAACGGAATTGGCGCTTGCATTTGCTGTGGCAAGATCGGGGCGCTGATCACCATCCAGATCGCCAATGGCAAGGCTGTACGGAACTGCTGCTGTTGTAAAATCTACTTTTGCAGCAAAAGAAATAAGGCCTGTTGTGGAATTGTTTTCATACAAAGAAACAGAATTTGAAAACTGGTTTGAAACAGCTACATCCAGCTTTCCATTCCCATCCAGGTCGTCGATAACAACCGTTACCGGGCTACTACCGGTTGTATAGTTTACCCTGGCAGCCATAGAGATGGTTCCAACGGTAGATGTGTTTCTGAAGATCGAGAACGTGTTATCACTGTTATTTGGCACAGCAATATCCGGCTTTGAATCGCCATCCAGATCGCCAACTGCAATAGCATAAGGGTTTGCACCGGTTGTAAAATCCACTTTAGCTGCAAACGCAATGCTCCCTGTTGGGGAAGTATTTCTCAAAATGGAAATGCTATTGGAGGATGAATTATAATTTGCTAATGTAAGATCCGGTTTTCCATCCCTGTCAATATCATAAATGGCAACACTTTTAGGGTTTCCACCGGTTGAAAAATCGATTTTTGCATTCAATGCTATCGTACCGGTTACGCTTGTGTTTTTAAATACTGAAACGTATCCGGGAGTACTGAAATTTGCAAGTGCAATGTCCGGTTTTCCATCGGCATCCAAATCGCCGATCGCTACCGCATAAGGCTCTCCTACTGCCGGATAATCTGTTTTTGCAGCAAAGGAAACGGCTCCTATGGTGGATGTGTTTCTTAATACGGACATATCGATTGAACTTCCGTTTGCTACGGCAACATCCAGCTTTCCATCTCCATCCAGGTCGCCCAATGCCAGGCCGTACGGGTAATCACCCACAGTGAAATCAACTTTTGCAGCAAAAGAGATGCTACCCGCTGTACTGGTATTTAAAAATACGGAAATACTATTATCATAGGCATTTGTAACCACCATATCGAGTTTACCGTCGCCATCAATATCACCCGTTGCGATCCCAACCGGATGTGAGCCCGGTACAAAATCCACTTTGGGTGCAAAAGACGAAAGGGAGATGATAGCATTACAGCCAAACGTTACATGATAAGGAGTGGCGGAATACGCTGTTAAATGAGAAGTAAGATTGGTAACCGTAATACTGCCAAAATTGGCTCCTACCGGAACGGTAACAGTTAACGAGGTAGTGCTTGCTGCAGAAATAGCCGCTTTTACACCGCCAAAATAAACGGTATTGTTAGCAGCCGTAGCGCCGAAATTTGTTCCGGAAATAGTTACAGTGCTGCCAATAGCGCCGGAAACAGGCAAAAATGAGTTAATAACAGGCTGCGCATTTACGATGAAAACAGAGAATGTAAAGAGAAGCAGGGTAGAGATCCTTTTCATGAATTTATTTTAGGTTAGTATATATTTATCAAATGTAGGGATTAATTGAATGCATCTACCTGAATAAAAAATGTGGATTTCTGAAAATAACTGATATTTTTGCGTGTCCCCATAACCACTTCACTACTTCATGTATGAAAAAAATAAAAACAAAAAAGCTGTCTTCTGTTTATTTTGAAAACCTGGATGCGCTGCGCTTTATTGCCTTCCTGGTTGTATTTCTCCATCACATTTTCAGCGTATTGTATTTTAAACCGGAGAGTGTGTGGGCAAATGAATTTATAAGCCGATGCATGATGAACGGTAACCTGGGTGTAAATTTCTTTTTTGTACTGAGCGGGTTCCTGATCACTTATTTGCTGCTGAAAGAAAAAGAATCCACAGACACTATTGTTATCAATAAGTTTTATCTGCGGAGAGGATTGCGGATCTGGCCATTGTATTTTTTAGTATTGCTGATCTCATTTTATATTATCCCTGCTTGCGGCGGCTACAAAGGAAATCCAAAGATCAACCATGGTTTGTATTTTTTGTTTATGGGTAATTTTGATCTCGTAAAACATGGCGTAGGCAATTTCCTGGTAAGTGTATTATGGTCGGTTTCCATTGAAGAACAATTTTATTTATTCTGGCCGCTTTTACTGTTAATTGTGCCGATGAAACACATGGTAAAATTTCTGACACTGGTGGTGATCCTTTCCATCAGTTTCCGGCTTTTTGCACATACCGGCAAATCAATGAACCTGATGCTTTCCTACCATACGCTCTCCTGCATTTACAATTTAGCGGTAGGCGGCATTATTGCTTACCTGACGATGAATGAGCAGGCCATTGAAAAAATTAAAAAGATGAGCAGGCTGCTGATCATTTGTGTTTACATTGCAGGGATCGCACTGATCGTGATACAAAAAGATATTTTGCAGCTGCAGGATAAAGACTCGCACTATATCGAAGCGGTTTTGCCTTTATTCTACGCCTTCTTTTTTGCTTTTGTGATCATGGAACAAGTGTTTGCGGAACGCTCGCTGTTTAAAGTCGGCCGCATCCCTTTCCTTACAAAGCTGGGAACCATCAGTTATGGATTGTACTGCTTTCACATGATCGTGATTTACATTGTGATGAACAGGCTTACGGTATATAAATTCAGTACGGGAGCTCCCGGACCTTTACTTTTTGCTTCCGAATCGGCACTTGCATTTGCAATGACACTGCTGGTTGCATGGCTCAGCTACCGGTTTATTGAAAAGCCGTTTTTACGCTACAAATCCAGGCTTTCTGCTGCTGAATAAGGCAATAGCAATAAAATTGCCTGAATTTGAATCTCATTTGTCAGGAAAGATTATTTTTACACCAAAATAACCGGAAAAAGAATGTTTTACTATAAAAAATGGGCCATTGTGGTTCCTATGGCAAATGAAGAGGCTGATTTTAAGCCCTTTATTGATATGGTAAATTTTGTGATCGATACGCTAAACCCGGGTAATGTGTATTTTATAGTGGATAAGGCATCCAACGACCGCACACTGGAATTGTGCCAGGAGGTTTCAGCAAAAGACCCGCGCTATATTACTGTATGGGCGCCGGAAAATAAAAATGTGGTGGATGCTTATGTAAGAGGATTGCGGGTGGCGTATGAAGCCGGGCATGAGATCATTATTGAGATGGATGCCGGACTTTCTCACGACCCGAGAGCGATCCCGATGTTTTTACGCGTATTGAACGAAGGGAATGAATGTGCTTTCGGCAGCCGGTTTATTAATGGCGGCTCTATGGGAGATTCGCCGTTCAAACGCAGAATGCTTTCGAAAACAGGAACCACACTTGCCAATCTATTGCTGGGAACAAAATTGCGCGATATGACATCGGGCTTCCAGGGATTTCACCGCGATGTGGTAGAAAAAATTATTACGCACGATTTTAAATCAAAAGCCCATTTTTACCAAACCGAATTGCGCTATTTATTGCGCAAACGCCGGATTTTTGAAGTGCCTATCCATTACCAGGCGCCATCTCCAAGGGTTTCGAAAAATGCGATCAAAAATGCGTATCAAACGCTTTTTTATTATTTCTTTTTGAGATTATCCGGAAAAAAACCAACCTTATAAATACAAAAAAACCTTTTTTATTCCTGTAAAAAGCGAAAGCATAATCAAAAGCATCTATGAAAAAAACGCTTATTATTACTTCCATTGCCAACGACCAGCACCCGATCTTAAAACAATTTGCTACTGAATGTAAAACACATGACGTCCCGTTTATTGTGATCGGCGATACCAAATCGTCTGCGGAATTTAAGCTGGAAGGGTGTGATTTCTGGAGCGTGGACCGGCAGCAAACATTACCTTTTGAATTGGCGAAGATCACTCCTACACGCCATTATTCCCGTAAAAATTTAGGGTATTTGCTGGCAATTAAAAACGGCGCAACTGAGCTGGTGGAAACGGATGATGATAATATTCCGCGTGCAGAATTCTGGACAGAGAAACAACGCGAAGTAAAAAGCCATGTATTTGAAAATACGGGCTGGGTAAACGTTTATCATTATTTTACTAAAAACATGATCTGGCCACGCGGTTTTCCGCTGGAAGAACTACAAAATAAACAAACGGAGCTTGCTGCTCTAAAGCAGGAATCTATCAATTGCCCGATCCAGCAAGGCTTGGCAGATGAAAACCCGGATGTGGATGCGGTGTACCGCTTAACGTATCCGTTGCCATTGAACTTTGAATTAAAAGCGAAACTTGCCTTGGGTAAAAATGCCTGGAGCCCGTTCAACAGCCAGAATACACACTGGTTCAAAGAAGCATTTGCACTGATGTACCTGCCTTCGTATTGCAGTTTCCGCATGACGGATATCTGGCGCAGTTACGTGGCGCAGCGCATTGCCTGGGAATGCGGCTGGAGCATTTTGTATCACGAGCCTACGGTTTGGCAGGAGCGTAATGCGCATAACCTGATGAAAGATTTTGAAGATGAGATCCCGGGATATTCTAATAATTTCAGGATCTGCAAAGAGTTGCAGGAGCTGCAGTTAAAATCCGGACAGGAAAATATGACAGAAAATTTACTGACGTGCTATCAAAAACTGATCGATATTGAAGTGATCGGAAAAGAGGAAATGGTTTTGCTGAAAGCGTGGATTGCTGATCTTTCTAAATTAATCTACTAAATACCAATTTATACCAATATACTAATCTGTGTGTGATGGAACGCGGATGCTGCGGATAAAACGGATTTAAAACGGATATTTTTTTAACCGTATTGTTTCTTCTGTATCCCCTGTTAGGGCTTTTTTGCCCCTGACAAGGTTAGAATAAGCGGTTAGTGCTTCGCTTAAATATTTTGTTGCTATGTCTTATAAAAAGTATTCCTGCCAGGGTTTGAAACCCTGGCAGGGATTTTTATTTTGTACAGGAACCCGAAAAAAAAACCACAGATTCACAAATTTTTTCACTTAAATTAATTTACACAGATAAAATCGCTTTGCGATTTTGAAACAATTTGTGCGAATCGTTTTATTTATTTTTTTAATCTGTGTCCCGATAGCTATCGGGGCTGTGGCAAAACACCTGGTTTTATTTTAACGGTATTGTTGCCGGTCCGTACGTGATCTCATACAGCTCACATTTTTCGATGGTGCCGATGGTTTTTACCAGCTTTACATTCTGAGGATATTTTTCGGCGTAAGGCCCTAACATGCGGTGGATCGTATTAACGATGCGGCCGTTGTTTTTACCTGGGATCATCCGCAGGTTCGGCAATAAAATATATTGGATCTTTTTTGTCTGCCATTCCATTTTTATACTGTCGGCATTGGTAGTGGTTACCCAATATTGTCCGGCAAATTTTTTACCATTTCCGTAAATAAAGCTCATATTGGGTTTGCGCGACAATACCTGTGCGCTGTCCGGCAGGCTATCCGCACAGTATTTGCTCATTTTCAGGAAATTTACCCAATCGGGAGTATAACCGTAATACACATCACCGTTTAAATTTTTCTTTAAAGCCGTAATATTTTTCTCTGCAATAATGCTCGATTTGCCAATGGTAACGAGCAGCATAACCGCAGCAAAAGCAAGTACCAGGAATTGCAATATGCCAGAACGTTTTGCAAGCTCGTACGCACCATAAAACAGCACAAGGAAGATCAGCGGCATTGCAATAATAATAAGCCTGTCCTGCATGTTATTTGCCTGAACACCGAAAAAAACACCTCCGCATAAAACAAGCATGTATAAACAGGAAAAAAATACATATTTATTTTTTTTGTAGCTCAGGAATGTAAATACTCCCATGATGATGGCTGTAATGTATGATAATCCGGGAAGAATGTATTTTGCATCATTCTCTACATTCCGGATATTTAAGATCCGGTACATCTGCATGGACATGTACGTATAAAAATTGGTAAAAAAGCGGTCGATCATTCCGCCAAAACCTTCGTGTCCCAACTCGGGCTTGTACAGATCTTTGCGCAACATCATCTCCAGCTGGTTGCTATCATTTGCGCCATAAATAGCAGTGGTCAGCAGTTGATAAATGATCCGCATGATCAGGAAAAAAACAATGGCGTACACGACCTGCTTGTAATTTTTTTTCAGGACAAAATATAACAATACTCCTGCAATGGTTACAAATGCTATACTTTTTGAGATGGTAAGCAACATGAACATGAACCCGAAAAGCAGCCATTTTTTATAATCTTTTTTTATCCCGTCGATCCAACCCGCATCGGCATCAATGCTATCGATGATATTAAATGTAACATACAGGCAAATGGATTGTACAAAGAGGAAAAACGTTTCGGTAAACGTTTGACTTGCATAATACTGGATAAATGCATTGAACGAGATAAAGGAAATAAGCGCAAACAATACCGTGTACGGGATGCGTTTTACAAATGTTTTATAGGTAAACCACACAAATCCGATCTGGCAGATCACGGAGAAAAATTTAAGTGCGATCACATTTAACCCGAACATTTTAACAAACACTGATAAAAAAACGGGATAAGCGGGTCCCTGAAAATAAGGGAATGTATGCTCGTGCAGCAACGACCATGCGCGCTGGATGTAGCTGGAATCATCACCGCCTTCGGATACTTTTGAATCGAAAAGCAACAGCGAAAACAGCGTGGATAACAATAACAGGATGTAGAATAATTTGGTGCTGTGTTTTTCAAACCAGGTATCAAGCTTTACAAAAATGCCTTCCTCTGCGGAAACTGTTTTTATAGTTTGCGCCTTTTGCTGTGGTTTATGCTGATGCTGATGTTTATCTTTTTTTGCCATGTGATCGTAAAAATTAAGCAGGTTAAAATTATATAAAATTACCACATCGCAAAGCATTCCCGTATAAGTTTATGATCTGTTAACAATCGCGAAACCGTTAAAAATTCGCATTTCGGTACAGATTCCCTTATCTTTGCAAAAAATACAGGAACCATTATGTTAGAAAATACGGATCGTACGGAATTAAGCACTTTAGGTGAGTTTGGATTGATAAAACACCTGACCCAGTTTGTGGAAATAAAAAATGAAAGCACGTTAAAAGGGATTGGTGATGATGCTGCCGTGATCGATTACAAAGGCAAACAAATGGTTGTTTCTACGGATATGCTGGTGGAAGGCGTACATTTCGACCTGGCCTACATGCCGCTGAAACACCTGGGATACAAAGCCATTTCGGTAAATGTATCGGATATTTATGCGATGAATGCAATGCCAAAACAGGTAACGATCTCCCTGGCGATCTCCAGCCGGTTTTCGGTAGAAGCCATGGAAGAGCTGTATGCAGGAATGATGCTTGCCTGTGCAAAACATAAAGTGGACATTGTAGGTGGCGATACTACCTCCAGCAAAAGCGGGCTGGTGATCAGCATTACTGCGATCGGGGAAGCGGATGCCGATAAGATCGTGTACCGCAGCACGGCTAAAGAAGGCGATCTGCTATGCGTTACCGGCGACCTGGGCGCTGCTTATGTAGGTTTGCAATTGCTGGAACGCGAAAAACAGATCTTTTTGGAAAGTCCGGGTGTACAGCCCGACCTGGAAGGAAATGATTACATTATTGAACGCCAGCTGAAACCGGAAGCCCGAAAAGATATTCCGGTATTACTGGAAAAACTGGAAGTGAAACCTACGGCGATGATCGATGTATCGGACGGGCTTGCAAGTGAGATCCTGCACCTGTGTACGGATTCGGATACGGGTTGTAATTTATACGAGGAAAAAATTCCGATCGATCCATCCGCATATAATACGGCACGGGAGTTTAACCTTGATCCAACGGTATGTGCATTAAATGGCGGCGAGGATTATGAGTTGTTGTTTACGATCGACCAGGCGGATTTTCCTAAAATAAAAGCCAACCCGGATATTACGGTAATTGGTCACATGACAAATAAAAAAGACGGCGTGAATTTGATCACCAAAGGTGGAACGCAGCATCCGCTTACGGCGCAGGGCTGGGATGCATTGCTGAAAAAACCGGAGTAAAAGCTCGCCGACTCGCGTTTTTTGAACCACAAAAGAAAACAAAAGAATCAAAAGAGAAATGTGTGACCTGCCAACCTGAAGGCTCGCAGGCTCGCATGTTTTTTCTCGCAAAGACGCAAAGTTCGCAAAGCTGCGTTTTTTTTCCACCACATAAGGCACAAAGAAACACATAAGGCGTAGCGTGTTAAAAAAGAATATATTGGTAAGAACTACACATTGGCATGTTGCATTTAGTCTTATGTGTTTCTTTGTGCCTTATGTGGTAGATTTTTTTGGTCACACAGTAATGAATTTCTAATCTGTGCATCTGTGGCTTCCCTTGCTTTCCTTTCCTGATTTAATTTTTTATCTTTGAGTAAATCTATTTTGCTCCATGCAAAAAATCAGGAATACCTTTTTTCTTCTTTTATTTTTTATTTTTTCAACGCTCTCTTTTCAAAGCGCTGCGCAATCCTATTTTTTTAAAAATTATTCGGTAGACGATGGTTTGCCTTTTGTACAGGTATCCGCGATTTACCAGGATAGCAAAGGAAATTTATGGACCGGCGGTTATGGCGGATTGAGTAAGTTTGACGGCTACACGTTTAAAAATTATACTCCGCACGACGGTTTGCTGAACTATTCCGTAACCTCCATTACGGAAGACGAAAACAGTAATATCTGGATTGGTACTATTAGCGGGATCAACAAATACGACGGAAAAAAATTTACAAGTTTTACTACCAAACAGGGATTGATAAACAATAATATTACCTGTATTCTCCGCGATTCGAAAGGCAATTTATGGTTTGGCACCAGCGATGGATTGAGCCTGTTGCAGGATGGCATGTTTAAAAATTACACCATGCAAAAAGGATTGGCCGGTAATAAGATCCGCTGTTTGTATGAAGATCGTCACAACAATATCTGGATCGGAACGGAATCGGGCATGAGTATGTTTAACGGGGAAACGTTTAAAAACTATTCGATCATCAACGGGCTGGCCGGAAATACAGTGAATGCAATTACGCAGGATAGCGCAGGCGGTGTGTGGATAGCCACTTCGGAAGGATTGAGCAAGCTGAAGAATGAGAAATTCATCAACCATACGGTGGAAGAAGGTTTGCTGGATAATGAGATCACCACCGTGATCTGCGATAAGCGCAACAACATCTGGCTGGGGACCAACAAAGGGATTGCGCGGGTAAAACGCTTTGAATTTAAAAATTATACCATCCGCAAGGAAGTGAACAGCAACCTGGTGAACTGCATTTACCAGGATTATGAGCAAAACATTTGGATTGGTACGTACAACGGTTTGTATAAATACCGTAGTGATCTGTTTGAGGTGTATTCGGACAATGAAGGGCTGACGAATAATTTTGTGTACACGATCACGCGCGATAACCAGGACCGACTGATCGTGGGAACCAAGGATGGCGGGGTTTACAAGGAAGGTGAAGAAAAATTTATTAATTACAGTACCAAGGACGGTTTACCCGATAAGGATATTAAAGCGTGTTTTAAAGAGGATGACGGCACTATTTTATTGGGTACATCCAACGGTGTGAGTGTGTATGATGGAAAAAAATTCAGGGTCGACAAACGGTTTGATGACTTAAGGGCCGAATCGGTAAACGTATTTTACAAGGATAGCAAAGGCAATTTGTGGATTGGTGTGAACGATGCGGTGTATAAGTATTACAAGGATTCGGTGACGAAATACAAACCGGTATCGCCGGTAAATTCCTACACGGTAGACGGGATTTACGAAGACATTAACGGCAACATTTGGTTTGGAACGTATTTGGGCGGATTGTTTTTATTTGACGGTAAAAATTTTACGGAGCAGAGCAGAAAATTAGGTTTTAAAAGCGATTCGTTTTTTACGATTTTGGCAGACAATGACGGTGTACTTTATTTTTCGTCGTTTAACGGTGTATACGTTTACAATACAAAAACAAAACAAACGGATAATTTCGGGAAGGCGGAAGGTATTAGCTCGGAGCTGGTATACACCATGGCTTTTAACAATGATAAAACCGAATTGTGGGTGGGTACCAACCAGGGCTTGAGTAAAATTGACATTGCCCGTTATAAAAAAACGGGTGAAAAAATAATTACCACGTACGGAAAAGACGAAGGATTCAGCGGCGTGGAATGTAATACCAATGGGATTTACAATGATAAGGACGGTGCGATCTGGTTTGGTACTGTAAACGGCCTGATAAAATATGCGCCGCAGGAATACATCGAAAACAACACGTTAGCGAAGATCAACATTACAAACATCCGCCTGTTTTATACGGATACATTGCTGCAGCCAAATACATCGCTGAGTTATGATATGAATAATATTTCGTTCAACTACAGCGGAATTTGTCTGACGAATCCACAAAAAGTAAAATACTCACACATCCTGGAAGGTTTTGAAAAAAAGTGGTCGCCGGTTGGTTACGAGCGCACGGTAACATATTCTAATCTGCCTCCCGGAAAGTATATATTTAAGGTAAAATGTACCAATAATGAGGGAATCTGGACGGAATTACCCGCTGAATTTGCTTTCACGATCAAAGCGCCATTTTGGAAAACAGCCTGGTTCTACATTTTATTTTCGCTGTTTTTTATAACGGCATTGATCTTTTCCATCCGCTTACGGATCCGCAATATTAAAACAAAAGAAAAAGGAAAAACGGAGCTGAATAAAAAAATAGCGAACATTGAGCTGCAGGCTTTGCGTGCGCAGATGAACCCGCATTTTATTTTTAATACCATGGCTTCCATCCAGCATTACATTTCCAATAATGATACGGATGCGGCATTAAAATACCTGTCGAAATTTGCCAAATTAATGCGCAGCATCATTGGCAATTCCAAGCAGCAGATGATCTCGATCGCGGAAGAGCTGAATGCCCTGAACCTATACCTGGAGCTGGAAATCATGCGGTTTACCGATAAATTCGAATACAAGATTGAGGTGGACCCGAACATTGATCAGAATTACGACCGGATCCCATCGATGCTGATCCAGCCATATGTGGAAAATGCCATTATCCACGGCTTATTGCCGAAGCAGGGACATGGGAAAATTTTAATACATTTACAAAAACAGGGTGACAGCATTTTGTGCACGATAGAGGATAACGGGATTGGCCGCGAACGCTCCAATGAATTTAAAAAGAACCGGGTACAACAGCATAAATCGGTGGGAATGAGCATTACACAGGAACGGCTGGATATTTTAAATTCGAGCCTGAACCAAAACCTGAATGCGCAGATCCTGGATTTATATGAAAACGGGGAACCGGCGGGAACAAAGGTGCAGATCATGATCCCGATGGACAGTAACGAAGATTAATTACGAATTTAAGAAGACATAATGCTATGGGAATAAAAGCTGTAATTGTAGACGATGAGCTGGGTGCACGTGAATCGTTATCGAAAATGATCGAGAAAAATTGCAAGAACATTGAAGTGGTTGCAAAAGCAGATTCGATGATGAATGCATTTATTGAAATTACCAATCACCAGCCCGACCTGGTTTTCCTGGATATTGAAATGCCGAATGGCAATGCCTTTGATCTGCTGGAGCGTTTCAAGGAAATAAATTTCAACATTATTTTTGTAACGGCGTACGATCATTATGCGATCAAGGCCATCAAGTTCAGCGCGATTGATTACATCCTGAAACCGGTGGATCCGGAAGAGCTGGTAAAAGCGGTTTCGCGCTTTGAAAGCCAGCTGGAAAATAAAAATTCGCTGGATAAAAAATTCAAAACGCTGCTTTCCAATGTGAAACCCGAAAATAAATTAAAAAAAGTGGGGATCCCGGATGGAGATGGGCTGATCTTTATCAACCTGGCGGATATTATCCGCTGCGACTCTGACGGAAATTACACGTATTTTTTATTGACTACGGGTAAAAAGATCATTGCATCGCGCACGTTGGGCGAGTATGAGCAAATGTTTGCGGACGATAATTTTTTCAGAGTACACCGCTCCCACCTGATCAACCTGGAGCATGTAAAAAAATACATTAAAGGCGAAGGCGGTTATGTGATCATGTCGGATAACTCACAGGTAGAGGTTTCCAGGAGGAATAAGAATGAATTCCTGGAAAAGCTGTCGCATCAATAGATTACTGATGTGCTGATTGCTGATGTGCAGATGGACGTACTGTGTGGAAAGGATTGCTGATTACTGATGTGCAGATTGCTGATGTACCGGATGCAGAAAAAGATTTTTGAAAGCCCTGAAAGATTAGCCCTTTCAGGGCTTTTTTGTTTCTGCAGGTGCGAGCGTTCCGCTCGTGTCCGTTTATTTTATGGCATCCTGCCATTCCTATATGTTTAACCTGTTTCTTTATTTCTGCTAAAACTGAAGTACTAAACGCTGATCTACCCCTTCCAGGGACAAAAAAGCCCTGAAAGGGAGCGTTCCTATAGAGATTCTTCAATCAATGGGAAACCTTTCTGCGCAAAGCAAATCTGCACATCTGCACATCAGAAATCAGTAATCCGCCAAAATCAGCTTACCGTTTACCTTCCATTTACCACCGTTAAATAATTAACCCTGCCATTTACTCATTGTGGGTTTACTTCTGTTCAATTACGCCGTAATATTGTGTAGTTCATTGATACACTATAATTCTAAGAATAAAAGAGCAGGTGTTGGGGGATTGCACTAAAAATTAATTGGCACATGGGGATGTTGTTTAAATTAATTGGCAAAAACCCACACCTTACTTTTACTTCTTATTCCTTTCTAAAGATTCAGTTTCTAATAATATAATTTCTAAAAGTATGGCAACAACACTACTCAAGTTTAACACTTTAAATCCAACAGCCATGAACAGAAAATCAGCGATCCGCCACGGACACAATTACCACGAAGAAGGTATCGGAACCGGAACCATTTTACTTGCAATTGTTACAGTAGCATTTATTTTTTACAGTATCTATTGCGCAGCTATATAACTCATTTTAGTTTGTTTTAGTTTGTTTGTTTAGTTTTAGTTTAGATCCGGAAACGGCACTTGTTGAAAGCAAGTGCCGTTTCTACTTTTATAAACCCTGTAATTTTTGCTGCTGCTTTAATTCTTGATTTCTTATCGGTGGTTTGTCGATAAAAAATCCGGCCTTCGTCTAAAACATTTAACTTCCTCATTTTAAGGCCGTTCACATACCATATATAACAACAACGATGACCGAACTTGTTTCTGTAACGGACAATAAGGTGCTGGAACTTAATTATTCCTGCAGAACTACTCGTGTGACCTATTCTATTGCCGATCTTACAGGAAGTATTATATTGAAAGGGCTTTATAATTGTGAAAAACCAACCAGGATCCCGATTGAAAAATTACCGCGCGGATTTTTTATCCTTTACATTGTGGATGGCGGATCGCTTGTGAGAACACACTTTCAGAAGGATTAATAATTTTTGCGGAAGCATCTTTCTGCAAACGAAGCCAGCTCTTTTACTGTTTCTTTTGGCGCTTCATAAAATGCCATGTGTCCTGCATTTTCGAGCATCAGTACGACAGGGTATTTACATAAGGCCATTTGAGCATACATCGTTTCGTAATTGATCACCCCGTCTTTTTTCCCGATGATGAACAATACAGGCGCTTCCGAAAAACGCAGGATCAGGTCGCGGCTTTTACGCTCCTTCATTCCTTCCAGGCTATTGATGATGGATTGCTGGGAAGTTCCCGCAGCTATCTGCCGGGCTTTTTCCACTTCTGTTGTTAATTTTTCAAGATTTTCGGGCGCAAACAACGAGCTTACCACTTCCGAAACATAATGCCGGTGTTCTTTTTTCACAAGCCGGATCACACGATCGCGGTCGCGTTTTTTTTCATCTGTATCAGCATACGAAGTGGAATTGAACAGGCAAAGCCCGCTTACATTTTCGGGATACAATTCGGCGAAAGCCAGCGCTGCATAACCTCCCATGGAATGCCCCGCCACCACGTACCGCCTCACTCCTATTTTATCCAGTACCGCTTTTACGCTTTGCGCGAGCAGTTCCATGCTGTGGTAATAACCAATGCTGGGCGTTTTGCCATGCCCGGGCAGATCAATGGCGATCACGCGAAAGCGTTTGGAAAGTTTTTTGCTGAATTCCGACCAGATCTCGTGCGAACCTAAAAAGCCGTGTAATAAAACTATTACACGGCCTTTGCCTGCATCGGTATATGCAACTTTTATTTTTTTAAAATCGGCGGTGTGGATCATCAGGTAATATGAATTACCCAAATTTAAAACTATTGTTTTACAAACCGCTGTGCATTTACTTTTTTTCCATCAGTAATTTTTAACACATACAATCCTGCGGATAAATTGCTGATATCGATTTGTTGCGTAGATGAAAAGTTCATTTTTCGCTGTTTTACCAATTGCCCGGTTACATCATAAATTTCCACAAGCGTATTTTTTTCCGTTGTTTCGTAACGGATGTACAGCTGCTCGTTAGCCGGATTCGGATACAACAGCATGCTATTATCAACAGGTGTGGTATGTGTTGCAATTCCGGTAGTAACAGGATCGCAGGATGGGAAATTATCCAGGGTGTACCATTGACGAATTTGCTCCACATCTGCTTTGTTCCTGTTGTATAAGCTTACGATGTTATACGCCGGTTGATTATCCCGCGTGTATACAATTGCGTAATTAAAATTAACATGCTGTGCTGCATCCAGGTTAAACGGTCCGCAGCTCATCACAATCCGCCTGTCTACGAAAGGATTGTTCAACGTTGCTTCCGACCAGCCCGGTGCTGTTGGAACACCATCGTACATATACCTTACCGGTGTTCCGGCTCCTACTCCATCACCTCCATACGTTACATCACTACCATCCTTCCATTTGTTCTGCATGTAACTATAAAAATTAGCTGCTGTAGCCGGGTTTCCGTTTACCGGATTGGTATTGTTGTTATAATTCAACACGTTGGTCATTAAATTTTTTTCTCCTGCTTCATCAATTGTTCCGTTATTGTTATTATCAATGCCATCTCCGGGAACGGCAAGCGGGCCATTGAGGATCACATTGCTGAGCATCGGAGGATTGGCGCCGTAACCGAGTATGCCGCCGGTTCCTTCATCAATTGAATCGCCATTGTAGGTAAAGGAATAATTGTTGGCGGGATTACAACCTACATAATCATCATTATAAGCGCCCAGATCGGAATCTTCCCACAAACCCACATACATATTGTGATAGTTTGAGGCACTGCGGTTATAAATTTCATAATCGTAAAAAGTAGTATAATTCAATGCTTTCAAGCTATCGCTGATACTATCGCAGTTATAAGCATAAGCAGATGCATGCACTTCTACTTTAAATGCGGCACCACCTGTTTCGGTATGTGCATGCAAATTATCATTGAAGATCCAGTAACACATCTGATCGCCTTTTATTTTCGGATAATCGCCGTCAACCATTGGGTTGTATAATCCGTCGCCGTTCACATCTACAAACGGCGCCATGTCTTTTCCATAATTACCGCTTCCTACAGCAGGCCAGTTGATAAGATCAGGATCAGGAATGTAGGCTCCGGAAGTCACATTTCCGTTCGCAAAATTAGTACGGAACTCATCAATTTTCCAGCGGTCGAGTTTCCAGATCTTATCAAATGCTGCGGACGCTGTTGAATCGGTTGTTCCGGTAATCGTATCCAGCGGGCCAGGCCAGTAATCGTTACCGGTTTGGCGATAGGTCATAGCAGCCTGGTGCAACGTGCCGCCATTATCCAATCCGCCGATCCATAAGGAAGAAGCAAAAATAGCTTTGACACCTAAATTTTTTGGAACTTCATAACCTGCAGAAGTAAGATCCCAGTGCATATCCCCGCGATCAAGAATTACAGCGCGCACCTGGTTCACGTCCAGTATGTTCAAACCTGTTTCCAGATGAGCAGTGAATGTACCGGTGAAAAGGGAATAGTCAAATGAAAAAATCCTGTTGTTAGTGCTCGTACCTGTTTTGCTTGTAAACCATGCCATATTGGTTGCCGGGTCAAAATCACTTACATAAGAATTGTAGGAAGAGGAAGGAGGAAAGGCATAAAAATAAACAGCTGATCCCAGGATCTCAATAAAGCCTCCATTCGAAGACATCACTCCTGCAACAAGCACTCCACCCTGCGGGCCTTTTGTAATACTTTGAACAGGGCCCGTAGCCGGAGCAGCCATTCCCATTATCATGGAAGCGTAAGATGAAAAGCCTGCATTATCATACTTATATAGTCCGTTGGTATTCCCAACCCATGTTGTGCCTGCGTTTTCAAAATAAATAGTTATTGGATTATATATTTCATAATGATGAGTCCAGCTACTGGCTGTTTTTACAGAAAGGCCACCCACTGCTGCCACCCATACATCTCCCCCGCTATTTACATTTACCGCGTTGATATTATTATTAATGATGCCCGAATTAGCTGTGTTATAAAGCGTCCAGGATGCACCGTCAAATTTTGAAAGGCCTTGTTTCGTTCCTGCCCAAATGTTCGACGATTCTGCATGAATGCAATTAACCGTATCATTTACAAGCCCGGAATTGGAAACGTTGTAAGTAGTCCAGCTGATGCCATCAAATTTTGCAATACCATTTTGCGTTGCCACCCATACATTGTTTGCGGGATCAATTGTCAGTCCGTTTACAGTATTGCCCGGGATTGCTGAATTACTGATATTGTAAACCAACCAGCTGGTACCATCAAATTTATAAAGGCCTTTGGTTGTACTGTACCATTTGTTCCCGGTGTGATCAATTTTAAGTGTTGTTCTGAATTCCGGTGCAGTAATGGCAATGCTGTTTGGCCAGGTAGTAAAGCCATTTTGTGCCATCAAATTAATCCCCAATAGAATTAAAATGCTGAGTAAAAATATTTTTTTCATGATCGGTTTATTTATAAAGATTTATAACAAAAAACAGGTTACTGCTTCAAGAATTTTTTTGACGAAATATTCTTGCCATCCTGAATTTTAAGAAGATATAAACCAGTTACCAGGTTGCTTACATCCATTGTTTGTGCAGATGAAAAATTCATTATTTCCTGTTTCACCAGTTGCCCGGTTACATCGTAAATTCCAACAATTACATTTTTAGATGGTGATTTGTAACCAATAGAAATCATGTTGGTTGCAGGATTCGGATATACCGATAATTCAGCATCCGGAGTTGAATTATTCTGGATTCCGGTTACAATTAAATTACAGCCACAAGTACTCATGCCTCTGTTGAATTGTGATCTCACGCTATCAATGCGTTCCTGCATGGTGGTTACCGAAGCCAGGTTTCCGCCGCTTGTTGCTTTTGCAAAAATATAAGCCATGTCCACTTCTTCCACTGCTCCGGGATTAAATGTAAACGGGCCGCTGGCGCCAACTCCTCTTCTGTCGCCGGGAGTATTACCCGCCATCCATTCGCTCCAGGGTGCCTGTATCGTACCACAGTTGATCCCCGCACCTGTTGGATCAGAATCTCCAGGATACATATAATCGCAGGAGCAACCTATACCATAGCCGGTTCCACCGTATGTTAACGTACCTCCATCTCTCCATGTCCCTGTCAGGTAATCATAATATTGCGCTGCAGTAGTTGGGTTTCCTACGCTGGCAGATGAGCTGTTATTGTAGGCAATGAATTTTGACATTCCCAACCGTTCATTGTCCACAACAGCATCGCCATAACCTGTACCATTTACTGTGCTGTCGGCCGGATCAGCCATTCCATCAGCATCGGCATACGGCCCGCGCAAAAATACAGCTGCCTGTGCCGGTGGATTTGCACCATAAGTTGCATCATTCACAGCTCCGTTGTATGCGTAGTAAGCGCCGCGTGTTACATCGCTTCCAATGTAATCATCGCTGTAGGTTCCAATATCAAAATCGGTCCATTTACCAATATAAGCATGGTTGAGTGCATTGGAACTTTTATTGGTGATCTTGTAATTTACAAAAACAGTATTGTACAAAGCGGAATCCGGGCAATTAAATACATACGCCATTCCCTGGATCTCCACGCCGATAGCAGCGCCACCGGTTTCGGTATGTATGCCTCCTTTATCGTTGTATACAAAATAAATAGCCTGGTCGCCTTTGATCAAAGGATAATCCCCAACATAGGGATCATAAAAATTATCGCCGTTATAATCAAAATAAGGCGCTAAACGCTGGCCCTCATTTCCTATTGTTGGCCATGTGACGATCTCATTCAATGCAAATGAATCAATAGGAAGTGGCCCCGGCGCACCGCTAAGCACCCAAACATGAAATGCATCGATATCGCATTTATTTAATTTCCAAACCTGGTTCCATGCTGCGCTTGTATCGGCCTGACCGAGGGAATTGAGCGGTCCCGGAAAAAAATCTGTTCCGGTTTGACGGTACGTTTGCGCCGCCATCTTTAACTGATTTCCTGCATCAAAACCACCGATCCAAAGGTTATCGGCAAAAATGGTATTTTTTCCGCTGCCTTTCGGAGCCTCAAATTGTGCGTTGGTATAATTCGTAAATAATGATCCATCGGCATTTACACGTGCTTTTATATTATTGAGATCCAGAAATTGTCCCGGAACAATTTGTGCATTTGCTGCTGCAAACCCAATAATGCAACAGAGGCTGAGTAATTTTTTTTTCATGATCGTAGCGTTTTAAGATTAAACATTTCGGGGATGATTTGTTTATTTTTATTTGAGTACCGTAAGCGCACCACTGTATTTGCGCGACTCTCCGTTATCCATGGTTACATTTATTTTGTAGACATACGTTTCCAGGTCCGACGGTTTTCCTTTGTATTGCCCGTTCCAGCCAACGTTTACATCACTTGATTCAAATACTTTTGTGCCCCAGCGGTCGTAGATCAGCATTTTAAATTCGCTGATGTTATTTCCCTGCACTTTAAATTCATCGTTCAATCCATCGCCGTTTGGCGAAAATGCTGTTGGAATATAAATGGCATTTACGTTCAGTACATTTACAGATACGCTATCGCCGCTCGAACAATTGTTGCTATCTGTTACCGTCACATAATAATATTGCGAAGCGGTAATGGTTGCTCCCGGGTTCGGGCATTCGCTGCAGCTCAAACCGTTATCCGGCGACCAGCTATAAGTTGCGCCACCACTTGCATTTAGCGCGGCCGTTTCTCCCAGTAAAATAGTAACGTCCGATCCGGCGCTTACATCCGGCAATGCATTTATAGATACATGTACCGTGTGCGTTACCGTTGCACAGGCGTTGGTGGTTTGCACCACATAATTTGTGCTCGTTGTTGGCGCAACTGTAATTCCTACAGTTGTATCACCGGTATTCCACAATAAATTTCCTTCGCTGCTGCTGGCTGTTAATGTTGCCTCCGCTCCAATACAAATAGCGGTATCTGCACTGGCAGTGATCAGCGGCATCGGGAACAATGCAATATCAACATGCCCTGTATCGCTGGAGCAATAACCATTTACAACGTACAAGGTGTATGTTCCGTTTGCATTTGCAGCAAGCATTGGAATTACAGGGTTTACATCCGTAGATGAAAAATCGTTGGGGCCGTTCCAGTAATATGAATATCCAGGCAAACCGGTAGCCGATAAATTCAATGTGCCACCTTCACACACGGTATCGTTCACACTCAGCAACGGCGCTGTAATTGGTGTTTGTATCGCAATATGAATGCTGTCCCATGCACTGGCGCAACCATTGGCACCTGTTGCCTGCACGGCAATTACAGTGGCCTGATTTACGGAGCTGATCGCATAAGAAGTGCCCACACTTAATAAATTATGCAACTCATCATACCAGGTTAACATCAGTGAAGAATCGGTTGTGGCAATAAAATTAAGCGGACTGCTTGTACATACTGTTGTATCTGCCATTGTAAGCAACACCGGCGCCGGGATCAAATTCAAATGCACGGTATCTGATGTTGCAGTACATCCGAATGAATTGGTATAGGTATAAAAATAATTGCTCGTATTTTGATTGGCATACACCGAATTACCTGTTGCGCCTGTATTCCAGAGGTACGTTCCTGTAAGCGTGTCCGTTTGTAATTGTACGGAATCATACTGGCAAATGGTGTAACTATTGGTAGCAAAGGCTTGCAGATGGATCGTATTTACATTAACGGTAATACTATCCGTACCGCTTGTACACACACCGTTGCTTGCATACACGGTGTAATTGCCTGCCTGTGCGGCTGTAACAGGATAAATAATCAATTGTGTAGTTGTTACTGCACTTGTTGCCGGGCCGTTCCAGGTATAACTTACACCGCTCACCGGCGCATTCACGCTCAGCGATAATGTATCGCCTACACATGCGGTTGCATTCCCAGTGATCACAGGGATCTGCGACCCGTTGATAATATTTACCGTTAATGGAGTACGCGCGCTCGAACACGTTCCGTTGGATGCTGCCACATAAAAAGTAGTATCGCTCTGGCCCGCATTGGCTGTGATGGAAGTACCGGTAGCTACTAAGCTTCCGCCATACAGATCGGAATACCATAACAATGTTCCTGTAGCCGAAGCGGTAAGCGAAACGCTGCTTCCGGCACATACTATCGTATCTGCAGTAACAGGCGCTACAACTGCCGGAAGTGTATACACGGTAATGCTGTCGCTGCTCAAACAACCTTCCGCATTTTGGGCCTGCACATAAAACGTTCCACCGCCAGTGGTCGAATACGATTGTGATTCCTGGAATGCAGGATACCACGTGTAATTGGAATATCCGTTGGAAGCAAGCAGCACCAGCGTATCCTGCGCGCAGATAGTATCGCGGCCGGTATAAATAAGATCCACCGGAGTGCCTGCTGCATTGGTAATGGTAATATTGGCAATGGTAGTGATGTTGCAAAAATTTGCACTCACCGTATACGTTCCTGCTGAGCTGATCACTTGCGTGAAAGCGGATCCGCTCAAAGGCGCCGACCAGTTTAAAATGGTGCTTGGATCTGTTAATGCAGTAATTAAAACCGTACCGGTGGCACACAGGCTCGTTCCCGGAAATGCATCAATGTACGGCGTGCTGTATTGTTTTACTTCCGCCATTTCCGATACTAAGGAACAACCGGTTGCTGATATAAATGTATAATAATAAATACCGGGTGTGTGTACGTAAACCGATTGTGTTGTTGCAATAACAGTTCCCGTAGGCCCGTACCACATATACGTTCCACCGGTTTCTGCGGTAAGCAATACCGAATCGAGCGGACAAATAACGCCATGCGCCGGGTACATCGTGATCAACGGTGCTGGCATGGAACCCAGGTTAAATGTTGTGCTGGCATGTTTCGGGCAACCCAGTACAGGATCAAGCGTGGTGGATGAGATGCCGTACGTTCCCAATAAATTTACAAACGCCGAATCGTGCGAGGACTGCACTATTCCCGGCCCGTTCCAGATATAATTATCGCCGCCGCTGGCAGTTAATAAAACGGTATCACCCGGGCAAAAGAACGAAAGCCCCGAAATTACAGGCACATTGGATGGTGCTTCATGCACTTCCAGGAAAAAATTACGACTGATCGTGAGCAAAGGCGCTCCCGTTGCCGGATCTAAAACGGTGGCGGTAACCGTACAATTGGTAGTGGAATCTGCCTGAAAATTTTGCGTGTGTGTTCCAAATGTATTCACAAATGAATCGTAGGGATGAAATTCGTAACCACCCGATAAATTCCAGGTTGTAAATGCAAAAAGTGTGGTTGTGCTTCCGGAAGCATGAATAGTACTATCTACCAATTGCATTTCAAAAAGATCATTTTTACAGATCCTTACCGTATCGCTGGTATTAAATGTATTGTTTGTAAAAATAATCTGCGGAACAAATGCAGAAAGGCTGCCACCGATTCCTGCCGCATTCCATTGATAAACCGTTACACAATTTTCGTTGCTGCAAAAACCATTCGGGCTGGTTACCGACAAAGAATAAACACCCGGAGCACCGGCACGGATGGTATCAACAGAACTTACAATTGTTCCATCGGGTAATGTCCAGTGATATGTGTTACCGGGTGCAATACCCGATGCAACAAGCGTAGCCGTATCGCCGGTATATAGCAGCGCTTTTTTCAAACAGCCCGCAACCGGGATCGCTTCCATCGATTGAACTCCGTATACATTGATCATTGGTACAGATGGTGTTGGATCTATCTGTACATAAAATGAATCTACAAAGTTGCGGCAATTATCGGCATAACCGTAAGTAATGGTTTTCCATCCGGAAGTGGTAAAATAAATACTGTCATTTGTTCCGCCACCAGTCCAGTGATACGACCATTCCGGTGCCTGTAAACTATCCGTGGTGGTCGGTGTAGTTACATACGCCAGCAAACGGTCGCAGGCCATCATGGTATCGCCCAGCGGAAAACGCTGCGGCATCAATGTATCCAGCGTGCAGGTTCCGCTTATCCTTTTAAAATAATCGTACAGCGGGCACGCTGCATCCACCGGTTGCGCCAGTAAAATATCTTTATTGCCAAATCCTTTTTGTGTGATAAATTTTCCATACAAATTATTACCGCAGATCACATTGCCAATATTTGAATTGATGGTGGTAAGGTTATTCACATGCGTGGTAAAATGATTACCATCTGTAGCATTAAAATTTTTGGTATAACTTCCGGCAACAATCGGCTTGTCATCATTCAGCACCGTCATTGCAGTCGGGTAATCATCGCCAATACCGCCGTATTGCTTCTCCCACTGGCGTGACAGCGTGTTGTCATATTTGATCACATACACATCGCGGTAGCCCACACTGTAAAAAACGCCGTTGCCATGTGTGTGCGAAAAAGGTGTGAACGAGCATTTAAAATATCCCGTTGTGTATACATTGTTATGCGCATCCACCGCAATCCCGCGCGAAGACACTTCATTATCGCTGCTTTCACTGGTACCTGCCGAATAATTTCCGCTGCTTGCATCCGCTTTTAATACAAATGTTTTGTTGGCGGATGTTCCGTTTATGTAACTGTTCGGTGGCCCGATGTACACCATCGTTCCTTTAAAATCGCCGGTAAGCCATACATCATTGCCTTCCACTGCCATGTCGTACACCATGAACTGTGTAGCGATCATACGGCGAAACCAGTTTTCCGTTCCGTTACTGTCCAGCTTCATCAGGAAACCGGCATTAAACGCATTGTTATTGTAGTGATTTGTAAATGAAAGTGTGTCTGAAAATTGTCCGCATACATAAATATTGGATTGATCATCCACGCCTAATTTTAAAACACGATCATCATACACCGCAGCTCCCTGTTTTGCCCAGCTTACCGTTCCCGATGTATTCATTTTAAAAATGAAGGCATCAAACGAAGGCTGACCGCCATTTACAGGCATGGTCAAGGGATAATTGACGGAGGTAAATGAAAACGTTCCAAAATTGGATACGCCTTTAAATTGTCCGGCAACGGTTACATTTCCATTCACATCCACCACAAGATCTGTGGCAATGTCTACATCACCTCCGCCGTAACTGTGCGCCCACACAAAGTTTCCGCTGTTATCAAGCTTCGCAACAAAAATATCCTGCGAGCCACCGGTAGATGTAAGCGTGTACGATCCGAAATGTGCTGTTCCTTTATAATTACCGGTAATGTAGATCTCGCCGGAAAGAGCAACCGTTAATGCTACTGCTTTATCATCCTGCGTTCCGCCTGCTTTTGCAACCCACAGGAACGTTCCGAGCGAATCCTGCTTACTCACAAATACATCGCTAAGTCCTGCGGAGCTGCTGATCATATTATCAAAACGTGCCGACTGGCTGAAATAACCTGTCGCATAAATATTTCCCTGCGCATCGTGCGTTACATCCAATGCTTCATCATTTGCATTACTACCGGCGCCTTGCAGCCAGTTGTGCTGTGCAATACCAACATTTAAAAAAGCGGTCAGTATAAATAGGAGAGTGATTATTTTTTTCATAAGTAGTGGCTTTCTGCAATGGAAATGTACGCCTGTTATTATTCAAAGAATCTAATAAACATTCAAATGGCGCTGCTGACTTAACGTGTGGTCACATTTATTGCTTAAACGGTTGCGGGGACGCATTTAGTTTTTGCTTTAGCCACCTGCCGGATTACAACATCCCCATGTTTAGCCTCCGGCAGGTTGACTGTAGCATTTAAACTTGGTCAAATGTAATTCAACTTACTTTACATTATAAAACAAGATTTTCCAATTCTATACATCTCAAAGTTGTCTTTTAAATATTCATTCCGTACCAAACTCCTTATTTTAAGGGCATTTCACCCGCTTCCGCGATACATCTCAAATGCATTTTCACGCTTTTTTAAATATATACATCTCTAATAGTCATTATTACACTCAAATTAACAGTGCTGATCCTATGAATTACAAAACTTTATAACTATCTTTAGTTTAAACCATCTACTACTTTCTTATGAAAAACCCTTTACTATTGAGTTTCCATAGACCGGCATTGAATAAAAAAATAAATTCAATAGTGTTCTAATGCAAAAACAGGAATAATACAAAAGCGTCCCCTTCATAAAAAACATTAAAAAATATACATGTCTAACAAAGTATCCGGGCAACTTCACCGACTCATAAAATCACTCAGCAAGTCAGAAAAAAGGTATTTCAGCATTTATGCTTCGCGCCATACAGCGGGCGAAACCAATAATTATCTGAAATTATTTGAAGGCATTGATAAACAAACGGAATACGATGAAGAAGCGATCCTGAAACAATTCCGGAAAGAAGCATTCGTCAATAAATTCTCGATCGCCAAAGCACGCTTGTATGATACGATCCTCGACAGCCTGGATGCCTTCCACTCCAACAGTTCTATTGATGCGCAGTTAAAAAAAGATTTGCATTGCGCGGAGATCCTCTACAAAAAAACATTGTATGATCAATGCGCAAAAATATTACTGAGTGCAAAAAAAACAGCCACACGTTTCGAGCGTCATTCCTCGTTGCTGGAGATCAGCTTGTGGGAAAAACGATTGATCGAAACGGAAAATTATGCAGGAAAAACAGATGAGATGATCATCAATATCTTAAAAGAAGATAGCTTAACGAGTGAAAAAATTAAAAATTTTAACGAATACTGGAACATCAAAAGTCGCTTTTTCATGATCCTCAACAAACAGGGAAAAGTGCGGAATGACTCGGAATTAGCGAAGTTCAAAAAAATAATCGACAACACACTTTTAAAAGGTGAAGAGAAAGCACTGTCGCGCGAAACAAAATATTTATTCTACCACATTTACAGCGCGTATTATTTTGGGATCGGCGATTATGAAAAAAGTTATAGTAACCTCGTTAAAAATGTGGCGCTGATCGAAACCAACCCGGATATTTTCCGTGAAGAGCCAAATATTTATTTTTCTGTATTAACAAATACAATTTATGTAGGCAGTCAGCTCAAAAAATTTGATGAAGTATTTGCCAGCTTAAAAAAATTACGTTCCACCTGGCAGGAGCTGGAAAGCAGCAAGAATGAGGATCTGGAAGTGAAGCTTTTTTCTACTGCGATGAGCATCGAGCTAAATATTTATTTAATGACTGCCGAATTTGAAAAAGCAATTGAACTGGCGCCGAAGATCGAAGACAAACTGAATAAATATCCGGGTAAATTTTCCAAATTACGGATCGCTTCTTTTTGTTTGAATGTTGCCGCTGCTTATTTTGGTGCGGAAAAATACACGGCTGCATTAAAATGGACCAACAAATTGCTGAACGATGTTTCCATCGACGAAAGCATGGACCTGCACTGTTATGCGCAGATCCTGAGCCTGATCATTCACATTGAATTAAAGCACGATGATTTTGTACCGCATGCATTTAAATCGACTTACCGTTATTTAAGTTCCAGGAACAGGGTGTACAAATTTGAGAATGTGTTCCTCGATTTCGTAGGAAAAATTTTGAAAACAAAAAATCGCGAAGAGCAAACAAAATATTACAAGGAGCTGAAAGCTGCACTGTTGCCGCTGGAGAAAGACCCCTTCGAAAAAACTGTTTTTGAAAATTTTGATTTTATTTCCTGGGTGGACAGCAAGATCAGGAAAACATCGTTCAGGGAAATTGTGGAAGAGAAGGTTAGTAGATAGTCGTTAGTCCGGAGTCGTTAGTCTTTAGATGCTGTGTACAAAAATATTTAACCGCAAAGAGCGCAGAGGAGGCGCAGAGAGCGCAAAGAGAAAAAAATTGAGAATTATAGTTTTAGTGTTTAGATGTTTGGCGCGTCATTGCTAGGGCTTTTCGCCCGAAGCAATCTCATTCTAGCTCATAAACTGGTGTGAGATTGCTTCGGGCGAAAAGCCCTAGCAATGACGTTAAAGTAATTAGTTTTAACACACAGTCTAAAAACTAAGGACTAATTACTCAAGACTACTTCGCCATCAATGCTTCGATCTCATCGGCTTCCAGTGGAATATTTTTCATCAGATCCTGCGGGCCTTTTGCTGTTACTAAAATATTATTTTCCAAACGGATCCCTAAATTTTCCTGTGGAATATAAATTCCAGGTTCGCATGTAAATATCATTCCAGCTTCGATCTTGCGGTTGAAATCTCCAACATCATGCACATCCAAACCTAAAAAGTGAGAAGTGCCGTGCATAAAATATTTTTTATATGCAGGCCATTCCGGCTTCTGATTTTTGATATCATCCATTGTCAATAATCCAAGATCGACCAGCTCTTTTTCCATCAGCAAGCCCACTGCTTTTTGATATTCCGGGATCACATTTCCAACGGTCAGCATGGCTGTTGCCGCTTTCATCACTCTCAAAACTGCATCGTATACCTGGCGCTGACGCGGAGTAAACTTTCCGTTTACAGGCAGGCAGCGTGTCATATCGCTTGCATAATTTCCGTATTCTGCAGCAACGTCCAATAAGATCACATCGCCGGATTTACATTCTTTGTTGTTCTCAATATAATGCAGCACACAAGCGCTTGCACCCGATGCAATGATCGGCCCGTATGCAAATCCGCGGGAGCGGTTGCGTACAAACTCATGAATTAATTCTGCTTCGATCTGATATTCCATCACGCCCGGTTTTACAAAACCAAGCAACCTGCGAAAGCCTTTTTCGGTGATGTTACATGCCTGCTGGATCAGTTCCACTTCGTAGCCGGATTTGATCGCACGCAACGAGTGCATGATTGGCGCCGAACGCTCGTATTTATGCAGCGGAAATTTTGCCATGATGTTTTTATTGAAGCGCATTTCTGCTGTCTCCGTTTCAATGTATCTGCGGGTATGCTCATTGCTGTTCAGATACACATGCTCCGCCTGGAAGATCAGCGATTTTAAAAACGCATCAAAACCATTTGCCCACAAAACCGTTTTAATTCCCGATACTTTTGTTGCTTCCGCCTGGTTTAATTTTGCACCCTCCCAGGTAGCGATCAGCTCGCTGGTTTCACGCACAAACAATACTTCCTTGTGCGATCCTGTTTTTGCATCCGGATAGATCAGCAAAATGGTTTCTTCCTGGTCAACGCCTGTTAAATAAAACAGGTCGGAGTTCTGAACGAAGCCCATAGCGCCATCTGCATTGGTTGGCAAAATATCATTGCTTACAAAAAGTGCAATGGAATTTGGTTTTAAGCTGGCAGCAAAACGTTTGCGGTTCTCAATAAATAAGGCGGAATCAATAGCGGAATATTTCATGTGAATGTTGTTTTAAAATGGAATTTCAAAGTTAGCAATTTACTTATTCAGGAAATAGTTAATTGCGGATTTGTTGCAAAAGCAAAAAGTCCCAGATTTAATTTATTAAGCCCGGTTGCCACAGATTCACAGATTAAAAAATAATGGAAAAGAATTACGCAGGCTGTTTCAAAATTGCTTTGCGATTTTATACGCAACAGGCGCGAGTGTCCCAACGTGCCGAACTATTTCAGGGCGTCTCGCCCTATTTTAAGCAAAAGAGCGGGACGCTCTATAAATAAAAGGCACGTTGGGACACTCGCGCCAACGCTGCAAAAAAACAAAAACCCCTGTCAGGGTTTAAAACCCTGACAGGGGTATAATTTTTAACACACAGAAAATACACAGATTGGTAGATTCGTATTAATTGGCATTTCGTAGATTATCCTTTTTTCTGGAACAAATACCTGTTCGCCGAATTGTAACGTAGCGTAATCTCCGGTCCGCCTCTGAAACCGCTGATCTTTGATAAGCCCGATGTGTTTACATCATAGCTGATGCCGATCGCATACGACGCCAATTCAAACAAAGCCGATATAATTGCTGCATCTTTATTTCTGTAATACGCGCCTAAAGAAAACGACGAACGTTTTACAAAGCCGGTGTATTTCGAATCGTATTTGAGGTAATAACGCACCATTGCACCTGCCAGTAATTCTTTTTGTTTGCCCTGGAATTCCAGCATAAAGCTCGGTACAATACCTAAACTGGTATGCCGGATCCCAATCAATGCCATTCCATGCACCACATAACGCGAATCCAGTTGATTGCTGGAATTTCCCGAAAAGTTATCATTAGGCTTGTTGATGTGGAACATTGCCACACCCGCATTTCCGCTCAGCTGATCATTCAAACCGATCGCAGATTCTTCTTTCACATAATTCCACAATAAACCTGCCGATACATCCGCATATATTTTACTGCGCGAACCTTCCATTTCCTGGTTGGAAATATTGGGATCGTAGGTGCTGCCATTGTATTGATTGGAAAAAATAAACTTGCTGAAATTTACTGATTTTTGAACAACACCGCCCTGTAAACCCAATGAAAGCGTACTGTTTGTTCCGGTCTTGATGAACGACGCCAGCGACAAAAGCACCTGGTTGGTTCCCATTTGTCCGTCGCCTGCTTTATCGCTGAAAAAAGCCAAACCACCGGCTAAGCGGCTGAATGCTTTTTTATATGTTTTGGTTTTAAACGGATCCGTTTTTTCCCAGTTGCTCGCCTTGAACTTCATATCGTACGATGCACCAAAGGTGCGGTACGGAGCCGAAATGCTTCCCCACTGATCTTTATAATTGACGGATGCACGCATCACATATTGCGATCCTACCAATGCAGGATTGATCAATGCAGGCGTTTCAAGATATTGAGAAAAGTGGATATCCTGTGAATAAACAGATGTTCCCGCTGCAATACCCGCTAAAAGAAATAGATATTTTTTCATGTTCGTTTCCGCTTATCTGACCAGTGAAATATTTCCTTTTTTATTGATCTCGATCGTTTTCTTAGGAGCAGTAATGGTTGCACCTTCCGTGAGATACGTTGCTTTTATGTAGTATACAAACACAGCAGGATCCATTAATTTACCTTTGTAAACGCCATCCCAACAGAATTTAGGATCTACCGATTCAAATACTTTTTCACCCCAGCGGTCGTAAATAAAGATCTGGAAAGTAGCCACACAATCACCCCAACCATTCAGGCACAATTCGTCGTTCACACCATCCGCATTCGGCGTAAAGGCATTTGGTACAATTAAATTCCTGTTGGTTAAACAAGGAATCTCTACCAATACTTTCACGCAGGAGCTGTCGATACAACCTACCGAGTCTACTACGATTACACAGTATTTAGTGCTTTCAGTCGGGCTTGCTTTAATACTGTCGCAATTTGTATTCAAACACACCAGGTCAATTCCCGGGTTCCAGTTGTAAACGGTACCGCCGGTTGCAAACAAATTAGTGCTTTCGCCGATGTAGATGCTCACATCCGAGCTGATCGTGATCGCAGGCAACGGATTGATGGTAACACTGGTAGTATTGGTGCCGGATGCCGTACACAATGCATTTGATCCGTTCACATGGTACGTTATTGTATATGTTCCCGGTGTGCTTCCTGCAATATTGATCACACCTGTACTGTCGTTGATGATCAATCCGGCAGTAGAAGAATATACACCACCCGCTGTAAAGCCAGCAACATGCTGTGGCGCCTGGTTAGTATCATTGGTACACACAGGTGTATTGTATGAGAAATTGGTAATTGCAGGTGTTAACGGGATGATCGTGACTGTAGCTGTACTGCTGCCTGCCGGGCCGCAGCCCGTTGCATTCACATGATACGTTACGGTATATGTACCCGCAGCGCTCAATCCTAAATTCACAACTCCCGTACTGCTGTTTACCGATAAGCCCGGAGTGGATGTATACGTACCACCGGTTGTAAAGCCCGGATCTCCCTGCGGTATCGGATTAATACCGGCTGTACAAACCGGACTTGCAGGATACGAGAACGTGGTGATCGGCGTAGTGATTGTTCCTACTGTGATCCTTACGGAATCGGTAGAAGCGCAGCTTCCTGTAAAGTTATAATGAATGGTATATGTACCCGGCCCTGCTGTTGACGGATCAAATGTTCCGCTGCTGGCATTGGTAATACCCGTTCCCGACCATGTACCGCCCGAAGTAGCGGCAGCAATGTTAAACGGACTGGATCCGTTACATACCGTGGTATCCGCTTGTGTAATATTGGCGCTGGTTCCGTTCAATACCGTGATCAGCACTGTATCCGTTCGCGGACAACCCGCGGCGGGAATCGTATAGCTTATTATATGTGAGCCTACACCGGCTGTAGCAGGATTAAATGTTCCCAGCGTCGGGCTGGTAATACCCGGCCCGCTCCACGTTCCTCCGGCACTATCCACCGAAAGGTTAAATGGCGGAGCACCCACGCACATCGGTGTAACCGCTGCAATGGTTGGTGGTACACCTGCACCCGGTGTAACCTGTACTACTACAAATAATGTAACAGGTGCAACACAAGGAGTGATCGGTGTTCCGGTAATGGTATAGGTTGTTGTTACAGGAGGCGCCGCAGTAACGCTTGATCCTGTTGTAGAGGATAAGCCTGTGCCGGGACTCCAGGTCCAGTTAAAATCACCCACAATGGATCCGCCTACGGAAATAGGAACAGCCACACCGCAGGTTCTAACGGTATCTGTATAAGGTGTACATACGGCAGGTGGCGCACTTGCCGAACCCGGGTATGAGAAATACAATAAGTTATTGATCGCATTGGTTGCCGAAGCGGCATCCAGGATGGTTACAAATTTAAAGGTCTCGGTTGCTCCGGGAGCAAGGTTTGAGATCTTGTATGCCAGTGCAATTCCGCAATCCCACTGTAATGAATCGTTAACTGTACCATCCAAAGCAGGAGAATACGATGGCCCGATACCGCTCCAAAGATCGGAACCGTCCCTGTTGGAAAATCCGCCGTAGCAGGCTCTCCAGTTAGTACCGATGGCTGCCAGTCCAAGGAAAGAAGGATCGGAACCGGAGCTTGCTCCCTGTTTTGCGCTTACAAATGCAAGGTTGCAACCGGATGCAGGCTGACTTTCAATTTTATTCATAGTGCTGAAATCGCCGCTCACAGATTCGTTATTATCCGGATCCAGGTTGCGGTAATAGTACATTTCAGGAATAACTGCGGTAGTATTGTTGGTAACGGAAATGGTAGTGGTGTAATACAGATCGTTTTGCTGCAACAGGTAGCTCACTCTAAAACTAAGGTCGCCTGAGGAAGTAGCGCCTTGCCAATCGGAAGTATAACAATTGAATGTTTGCCCGAAGTTTAATGATCCCGGCATGTCCAGGTCACCGTTACAATTGTTGGAGCCTATCTCTGCAGATACGGTACCGACTTCAAATCCCCAGCCGTTCTCGGAAGAACCCGGTGTAAAAAAATCGCCGTTAAAAGTTGACCAGGCGTTTACCTGCGGATTGGCCACAAATCCAAAAAAGCTGGATCCTCCAGCCCTGAAATGCATACCGGGAAGTGGTGGTGAAGTGGTGGTATTTACTCCTTCGTATCCGCCGCCGCCATTTATTCCTACCTCCACACTGGTTCCTTTCAAATAGGCGTCGGGGCCCACTAATTGCGCGTACGACGCTGTTTGCAAGAAGCAAAGCATTAAAAACAATGCAACATTTCTCATTCTGTTTTTGTATTTACGTGGTTTATTTTTCAAGTGCGATTTATAAGCTGACCGTCAAGAAATCATTATTAAATCTATATTGTAAGATGTTTTTTTGCAACGAATGGTTGCATAAAAACGAAAAAAATCAGTAGTAAAATTTATTCTGAAGCGTAATGAAGTAGTTTCCTGTGCCTTAAATCCAGGTTCAAATTTATTAAAAATTTAACATGTAGCCTGTTTTTTTATTTTTCCCGTCTGCTTCATTTAATAGTTTGTCCGGAAACAATGGCAGTTGATCGTAAAACAGGGGTTAACTTTTCCCAGCCGTTCACTTAATTTAAAATCGTTATAAATTAGAGTTTTTTTTCACTGAAACAGGGCTTTTTAGAGGGGATCTACTGCAAACAGATCAATCCGGCTTTCATTTACTTGATAGAAACCGTTTTGAGTTTTACATTTGTGACGCAAAATCACAAAACCGATCAAAATAATTCTATACGTTATGAGTAACACTTCTGGAAAATTTTTACAATCCTCACTCGGAAAAAAGCTGTTGATGGGCTTAACAGGCCTTTTCCTGGTTTCTTTTCTGCTGGTTCACTGTTTCTTAAATTCATTTATCTTTTTTAATGACGGCGGGCTGATGTTTAACCAGGGAGCCAAATTCATGGCCACCAACCCTATTATCCGTGTAATGGAATATGTGCTGTTTGCCGGATTGATCCTTCACATGGTGCAGGCCCTGATCCTGACCATGCAAAACAGCAAAGCACGCCCGGTAAAATATGCATTTACAAACGGCGCTGCCAACAGCAAATGGTATTCCCGCTCCATGGGTATTTTAGGATCCTTATTATTGCTTTTTTTAGTGATCCATTTAGCAAATTTCTGGGTTAAATCGCGCTTTACGGGCTTACCGGGTGTGGATGCCAACGGAAATGAGAATTTGTACCTGGTGATGCTGGAAGTATTTAAAAATCCATTGTTTGTAGCGGTTTACATGCTGGGCGTTTTTTCATTGGCCTTTCACTTATTACACGGCTTCCCATCCGCATTCCAGTCATTGGGCTTAAATCACAAAAAATACAATCCGCTGATCAAAGGCCTGGGCTTTTGGTTTACGATCATTGTGTGCCTGCTTTTTGCAGCCATGCCGATCTCTATTTTTTGCGGACTTATTAAATAATCATATTGAACACATTTAGAATATAGCATTATGTCAAAATTAGATTCAAAAATACCTGAAGGAAGCATTGATCAGAAATGGAGTAAATACAAATCTTCCGTTGCTCTTGTAAACCCTGCAAACAAACGCAGCATCGAGATCATCGTTGTTGGTTCGGGACTTGCAGGCTCCTCTGCAGCAGCTTCATTAGCCGAAATGGGCTACAAGGTAAAAGTATTTTGTTTCCAGGATTCACCCCGCAGAGCACATTCTATTGCGGCGCAGGGAGGGATCAATGCAGCAAAAAATTATCAGAACGATGGTGACAGCACCTACCGTTTATTTTATGATACGATCAAAGGCGGCGATTACCGTGCACGCGAAGGAAATGTTCACCGTTTGGCAGAAGTTAGTGCCAACATCATCGATCAGTGTGTGGCACAAGGTGTTCCATTGGCGCGTGAATACGGCGGAATGCTGAGTAACCGCTCATTTGGCGGTACACAGGTACAACGTACGTTTTATGCAGCCGGACAAACAGGCCAGCAATTATTATTGGGTGCTTACAGTGCCCTGGAGCGCCAGGTGGGAATGGGAACGGTTGAAATGTGCTCCCGTCACGAAATGCTGGAAGTGGTGACCATCGATGGAGTAGCACGCGGCATCATTGCCCGCGATTTAATTACCGGTAAGCTGGAGCGCCATTTCGGACACGCGGTTTTATTGTGTACCGGCGGTTACGGAAACGTATTTTATTTATCTACCAATGCCATGGGAAGCAACGTTACTGCGGCATGGAAAGCACATAAAAAAGGTGCATTCTTCGGAAATCCTTGTTATACGCAGATTCACCCGACCTGTATCCCTGTATCGGGAGATCACCAGTCGAAATTAACGCTGATGAGCGAATCACTGCGTAACGACGGACGGATCTGGGTTCCTAAAAAACAGAACGATACACGCAAAGCGAATGAAATTCCGGAAGAAGAAAGAGATTATTACCTGGAGCGCAGATACCCTGCATTCGGGAATTTAGTGCCGCGCGATGTGGCTTCACGTGCTGCCAAAGAGCGCTGCGATGCCGGTTACGGCGTGGGTGCTTCTAAAATGGCAGTATACCTGGATTACAAAGCGGCAATCGATCGTTATGGACATACACAAGCTATTAAAAATGGCGTGCACAACCCTACTGCCGAGCAATTGAGAACATTCGGAAAAGAAGTGGTAGAAGAAAAATACGGAAATTTATTTGAGATGTATGAGCAGATCACGGGTGAAAATCCGTACGAAGTGCCAATGCGCATTTACCCTGCAGTGCATTATACCATGGGCGGATTATGGGTGGATTATAACCTGATGACGACCGTTCCGGGAATGTACGCACTGGGTGAAGCCAACTTCTCCGATCACGGTGCTAACCGCCTTGGTGCATCTGCATTGATGCAGGGATTGGCAGACGGCTATTTTGTGATCCCTTACACCATCGGTTCTTACCTTGCCAACGAGATCCGCACCAAAGCGATCCCAACGGATCATGAAGCTTTTGTGGAAGCTGAAAAAGCGGTACAGGCACAGATCGATCAGTTTTTTGCCATCAAAGGAACCAAATCGGTAGACCATTTCCACAAAGCATTAGGAAAGATCATGTGGGAAAAATGCGGTATGGCGCGTAACGAAAAAGGATTAAAAGAAGCGATCGAAGAGATCAAAATTTTGCGCAGCGAATTCTGGAAAGATGTGCGTGTAACGGGTACTGCAGATGAGTTTAATCCTGAACTGGAAAAAGCAGGCCGCGTGGCCGATTTCCTGGAACTGGGTGAATTGATGTGTATTGATGCATTGAACCGTAATGAATCATGCGGCGGCCACTTCCGTGAAGAATACCAAACGGAAGACGGTGAAGCAAAACGCGATGATGAGAATTACAAATACGTTGCTGCATGGGAAAACAAAGGCAATAACACGTATGAATTGCATAAAGAAGAGTTAAATTTTGAAGTAATTAAAATTGCTGCACGTTCTTACAAATAAGAAGCAGGATGTAAGAGCCAGGAGGAATCAAGATTTGATTCTACTTAAATTCTTTCATCTGACAACTAAATATTGAAATAAAAAACAAAACATTAATTGGTTCGAAACATTTTCAAATTAATTAATTTTCAAATCATACAGATATGAGTCAAGGAAATATGAATCTGACATTAAAAGTTTGGCGTCAGAAAAATTCAAAAACAAACGGACAGTTGGTAACCTACCAGTTAAAGGATATTTCCCCGGATATGTCGTTCCTGGAAATGTTTGATGTACTGAACGAACAGCTGATCGTGAAAGGCGAAGAGCCGGTTGCATTTGACCATGATTGCCGAGAAGGAATTTGCGGAATGTGCAGTATGTTCATCAATGGCCGTCCGCACGGTCCAAAAAGCAAAGTAACCACCTGCCAATTGCACATGCGGTCGTTCAAAGACGGCGACACGATTGTGGTAGAACCTTGGAGAGCTGCGGCTTTCCCGGTGATCAAAGATCTAACGGTAGACCGTTCGGCATTTGACCGCATCATTGCAAAAGGCGGTTACATTTCTGTAAACACAGGAAATGCACAGGATGCAAATAATTTACCGATCCCCAAACCGGATGCAGATGCGGCTTTCAGCGCAGCAGCTTGTATCGGTTGCGGTGCTTGTGTTGCTACCTGTAAAAACTCTTCCGCGATGTTGTTTGTATCTGCAAAAATTTCGCAATTGGCGTTATTACCACAGGGACAAGTGGAACGCACCACCCGTGCAAAAAGCATGGTAGCGCAAATGGACGAAGAAGGGTTTGGAAATTGTTCCAACACCGGTGCCTGCGAAGTGGAATGTCCGAAAGGGATTTCATTGGAAAACATTGCAAGAATGAATCGTGAATTTTTTGCAGCGAACATTAAAGAATAATTCTACTAAATACGAATTAGTACGAATATACTAAATCTGTGTGTTATTACTATACCCCTGTCAGGGGTTTTTTGTGCGCAGGCGCGAGTGTCCCACTCGTGCCTTTTTATTTTTAGAGCGTCCCGCTCTTATGTATTTTAGAAATGGCAAGATGCCATAAAATAGTTTGGCACGAGTGGGACACTCGCGCCTGCGAAGGTTATTACTATACCCCTGACAGGGTTTGAAACCCTGTCAGGGGCTTTTCTTTTTTCAGCGCTGGCGCGAGCGTCCCGCTCGTACCGTTTATTTGATGGCATCCTGCCATCACGCTGTGAATCTAAAAAGCCACAGATTCACAGATTTTCAAATTAAAATTAATTGAGTACCCGGAACTTTGCACCATGAAAAGAAATTATTTTAAGAACGTCATTGCGAGGGCTTTTCGCCCGAAGCAATCTCATTCTAGATTATATACTGGTGTGAGATTGCTTCGGGCGAAAAGCCCTCGCAATGACGCACAAATTAAGATTTTTTCAATTAAAATAGTATAAGCTTGGTATAAACTTTCGGATAGTCAATTAAAATTACACAGATAAAAACCGCGAAGCGATTTTTACTAATCCATGCAATTCCTTTATTATTTTTTAATCTGTGAATCTGTGGCAAAAACACTTATACAAAGTGAAATTGATTTTTTGTTTTAATAGTTTATCTTTGACATACATGAAAACCACTACGCTTGCTTTGATCCTGCTTTTAAGCTGCTGCCTGTATGGCTGCCTCAACTTGCATTATAAAGAGAAACCAATTCCACAACCGGTAGCATATACAGTGGTAAATCATTCTGCATTTTTTAATGATAAAAACATGTTGCTGACGATCGATTCCGTTGATCACCTCGTGTATTTTACATTAAACATTAAAGGATTTAAAAAATTTCCGTTCCCGGTTAATGCACAATACAAGGACACCTTAACGAATACCTCTTTTATTTTTGATTTTTATTACCAGGGAAAACCATTATTGTCGGATTATATTCCGTTGCATAATTCCGCATGGGAAACCGATTCGTCCCGAAACATTGACCATTTAAGCATTTACTCGGATACCGTGGATCTGAGAAGCTCCGGCCCGATCAATTTTCAGATCCCGATGTATGCTTTTCATAATTTAAAAAAAGGAAAACAAAGTATTGAGCTCAATATTTCACAAAACGTTTTCACGGATAATGTTTCCATTGAAAACAGTACGAACGAAATACATTTGCAGGAGAACAAACTCTTGTTGAATGCACGTGTAAAATTTGATCTGAATGTTCCGCCTGTTTATAAAAGCATGGTGTATGGCTATGGTTTGGAGCTGCGCAATGATTCGGCATTTTCGCCTGCGGGAATGGATAATACGCTTTGGAACAGCAGCTATCCGGATATTTACTGGATAATCTATTATCCTACGGATCTGTATTACACCAAAACGGTTTATGAAAAATCCACCGATAAATACACGGCGCATGATACGTTTAATCTGTATCATTATTATGCTGCTGATAGTATCGGCATCGGTGTATATGACCACGATTATCTTTCAAAAGATGATGGGCTTGGTTACTGGACCGGGCCGCTATCGCGCTTAAGCAAGAACCCGGTAAACCGCATTAAATTTGGCGATGTAAAATTCTTTGATGTAAAAGTTACCCAAAAGGGAATTATAAATTAGGAATTATAAATTATAAATGCCAAGGTGCTAAAAAAATTGCCACGAATTCTATGAATAGAATTCGTGGCAATTTTTATTTTTTTTGACTTTTAAACTTCTTCTCTTTTGACTTAAGCTTATACAACCGCAACCGGCTGTACCAAAGCAATTCCGGCTTCTTTGATCTTACCCATGCCTCCTAAAATATTGGTTACTTTTTCAAATCCATTGCGTTTCATAATAGATGCTGCCATCATGGAGCGGTAACCACCGGCGCAATGCACAAAATAGTGCTGACTTTGATCCAGCGTGTGTAATTCTTTTTTCAGCTTTGATAAACAAATGTGTTGTGCACCTGCTACCATCCCACCTTCTATTTCACCGGGCTTGCGCACATCCAGCACATTCAGTTCGGGATTGCTGTTGATCCTTGCGGCGAGGTTGTTTGCAGAAATGCTTTCTACTGTATCTACTTTTTTTCCGGCTGCGATCCATGCTGCGATGCCGCCGTTCAAATAACCGTTTACGTTTTCGTAACCAACACGCGCCAAACGCAATACTGCTTCGGTTTCTTTTCCTGCATCGGTGATCAGCACCAATGGTACATTTGCATCCAATAGTTCGCCTACCCAGGGCGCATATTGCCCGTTAAGCCCAATGTTTACTGCATGCGGCACAAATCCTTTTTCAAAATCATCGGGATTGCGTACATCCAGCACCACTGCGCCTTTACTGATTTCATTCTCAAATTCAGCAACAGAAAGTGCTTTTGTATTTTTTACCAGCACCTCATCAATGCTGGAATAACCATGTTTGTTGAGTGTTGCGTCGAGCGCGAAATAATTAGGTGCATCTGTCAAACCATCCGTTACCTGCTGAATGAACGTTTTTTTGTCCATTGGCTGCAAGGCGTAATTCATTTTTTTCTGATGCCCGATCGTTGAAAATGTTTCTTTGCCAATATTTTTTCCGCAGGCAGAACCCGCACCGTGTGCAGGATACACGATCACATCATCGCCTAAAGGCTTGATCTTGGCATTCAGCGAATCGTACATCATTCCGGCAAGGTCATCAACTGTCAGATCGCTTTTTATAGCCAGGTCAGGTCGGCCTACATCGCCTACAAACAGGGTATCCCCGGTAAACACGGCATGTTCTTTCCCGTTTTCATCGATCAGTAAATAACAGGATGATTCCAATGTATGACCGGGGGTGTGCAACACTTTTAATTTTATTTTTCCAAGTGTAAATATTTCCTCATCGTGCGCTACCAGTGTTTCGTAACCGGTTTCGGCAGTAGGCCCGTATACGATCACGGCACCTGTTTTACGCGCCAGGTCCACGTGGCCGGAAACAAAATCAGCATGAAAATGCGTTTCGAAAACGTATTTGATTTTTGCATTGCGCTTGGTTGCCAGCAATTGGTATGGTTCGGTTTCACGCAGGGGATCAATGATGGCAGCTTCGCCATCCGATTCAATGTAATAAGCGGCTTCCGCAAGACAGGAAGTATAAAGTTGTTCGATGTACATAAATTGAATATTTATGCAAAATTACAACAATCCTGCGACTTATTAAAACGGGAAAAAAGGAAAAATCAGACTGTGATGCCGAAAAACAGCTCTTTGGTAATGATGTAGATACCCATTATCAGTACAAACCAGCCAAATGCGGGCTTTAATTTAACGCTGCTGATGTATTTGGCCAGGTAGCTGCCAAGGATGATCCCGGTAACGGCAAATGCGGAGAATTTGAATAAAAAGGACCAGTTGAACTGATGTACGCCAAAATCGCTGAGAAAGCCAATGGTGGAGTTCAACGCAATGATTGCCAGGGATGTACCAATGGCTTTTTTCATAGGTAGTTTTGCCAGCACCACCAGCGCCGGAATGATTAAAAAACCGCCGCCAGCGCCTACCAATCCAACTAAAAGCCCAACAATGATGCCCTGTTGAAAAATGAGGAAATAACGGTATTGTTCATTGTTTTTTTCTCCGTCGATACGGATGGCAGGAGTTTTACGGATCATGGAAAAAGCGGCAATGATCATCAAAACGGCCAGCAGGATCATCAATAAACCATTCTTGGTAACTTCCATGCCGCCAATAGCAAACAAATGCGTGGGAATGGCGTGGAGCAGGAATTTACGGGTGAGGAAAATGCTGACCACGGAAGGGATCCCGAATACCATGACGGTGCGGAAACATACCAAACCGCTCCGGACATAACGCAAAACGCCTATAAATGCAGAAACACCGACAATAAAGAGCGAATAGGAGGTAGCATCCACAGCGGAAATGCCAATCAGGTAAACCAATACGGGGATGGTGAGAATGGAGCCACCGGCGCCAATAAGTCCCAGCGAAATGCCGATCAGTACTGCCGCGATGTAGCCCAAATAATCCATTCAACGAATGTGCGCTTTTTTTGCAAATGTTGGTTTTCGGGGGCTTGATAGTTATCAACCGGTTTTGAACGTATCGTTTCTCGCGGAGACGCTGTATATATTTCTCGCAGAGGCGCGGAGAACGCGGAGCTGTATGTTTTTGAACCACAAAAGAAAACAAAAGAACGCATAAGGCGTGGTGTGAAATGTTGCGTAAAATTATTTTCTCGCAGAGGCGCAGAGAACGCGGAGCTGTGCATGTGAGGCTTATATTTTCTCGCAAAGACGCAAAGCCCGCAAAGAAAACAAAAAATAAACAATGCAAGCCGTAGTATTTTACACACAGTCTTTGCGAACTTTGCGTCTTTGCGAGACGCTTTTTAAGCGTGTAGCTCCGCGTCTCTGCGAGAAAATACAGCGAGCCTGCGGGCAACAAAAAAGCGCCCTTCTTTTCAGAAAAGCGCTTTTAAACAGTTCATTAAAAATTTTATCTACTGGAATGCATTGATCCCTGTTACATCCATTCCGGTGATCAGCAAGTGGATATCATGTGTTCCTTCGTAAGTGATCACGGATTCCAAGTTCATCATGTGGCGCATGATCGGGTATTCGCCGGTGATGCCCATTCCGCCATGGATCTGGCGTGCTTCACGTGCAATCTGCAATGCCATGTTCACGTTATTGCGTTTTGCCATAGAAATTTGTGAAGGTGTTGCACGGTGTTCGTTTTTCAAAACACCTAATCTCCAGGTTAATAATTGTGCTTTGGTGATCTCGGTGATCATTTCCGCTAATTTTTTTTGTGTTAATTGAAAGCCTCCGATCGGTTTCCCGAACTGGATGCGTTCTTTCGAATAACGCAAAGCCGAATCGTAACAATCCATTGCTGCGCCGATAGCGCCCCAGGCAATTCCGTAACGCGCGCTGTTCAAACATCCCAATGGGCCTTTCAAGCCTTTGATGGTAGGAAATAAATTTTCTTTCGGCACTTTTACATTGTCGAACACCAATTCGCCGGTAGCACTGGCACGTAAGCTCCATTTACCGTGTGTTTCGGGTGTTGTAAAGCCTTCCATACCGCGTTCCACAACCAATCCGCGGATATCGCCTGCTTCATCCTTTGCCCAAACCACTGCAATATCAGCGAAAGGTGCATTGGAGATCCACATTTTAGCGCCGTTCAATAAATAATGGTCGCCTTTATCTTTAATATTGGTGATCATTCCGGAAGGATTGGAACCGTGATCCGGCTCTGTTAAGCCGAAACAGCCCATCAGATCGCCGGAAGCCAGCTTTGGAAGGTATTTACGTTTTTGTTCTTCGGTGCCGTATGTAAAAATAGGGTACATTACCAGCGAGCTTTGTACGGATGCGGTAGAGCGTAAGCCGCTATCGCCGCGCTCCAGCTCCTGCATGATGATCCCGTAAGAGATCTGATCCAGGCCCGGGCCGCCGTATTCAGCAGGAATATAAGGCCCGAAGGCACCGATCTCTGCTAATCCTTTGATCCATTGTTTTGGGAAAGTGGTGGTTTGACAAGCTTCTTCCACGATCGGGGAAACTTCTTTTTTTACCCATGCACGCGCTGTTTCACGGATCAATTTATGTTCATCAGTTAACAACTCATCCATTAAATAATAATCGTGAGCTTCAAATCTGTCTGTTGCCATTTGTTAAAAGTTTTAAAATTTTTTGCGTGACAAAAGTAATGAAATAAATTACAGATAACGAACAGAAACGCCCGCCTGAACATTTCGGGCAGGAAACTACGAATCTGTGGATCTGCTAAATACTAATTTGTACCAATATACCAATCTGTGTGGTGCTGTGTGTAACGGAACGCAGATGACGCAGGTCTAGCAGATTTAAACGGATCTGCTAAATACCAATCTGTACCAATATACTAACCTGCATGTTAGACTATAATTATAAAATATGCAGGATCAATTCTCCTTGCGCTTGCACCGAAGCTTCAGCGTAGGAGCCATTGAGAGGGGTTAGGGGTGTGTAATACGAATTGCTGCTAAATTACAAATCTGCGTATCGCGTTCCTAAGAAAAAATCGTTATAAACGCTATGTTCAGCATTCTTTACGCCTCTTCCGGCGAAATTGCCTTGTGAAAGAAGCCAATAATGCAACATCCTGAAATAATACTCGTTATAAAGCCCAACCGGCTGTTGAAAACGTTTGTTAAAAAGTTTGACAGTAACGCGTTTGAATACTAAATTTAGAGAATTACTTTTATAAAAATTAATTTCCTCTTGTATTGAAAAAACAAAACAACATATCATCTCTTCTATTGAAAAGCCTGTTTGTAATGGGCTTTGTGTTTATTTACCTTACAGGTAATGCACAGCAAAGCGCTACTACCATCGACCGGTATGTGGTAGGATACAACAGCGTTTCCGCAATGCAATTCATGAACGATGAAGTGTTGTACAAAGAAGGCTGGAATAATTTACCGCAGCCCCGCTTCTGGCAGCAGATCATGTCGCTTCCGCCGGATTCGGCCATTGTGAATTTAGGAGCAAGCCGCCAGATCCTGGATAAAATTTATTTAAAGAACTGGAATAAATTAAGCGATGTGCAGCGTGCACTTTATAAAGACAGTGTACGAAAATTCAACGGCATTCCGGACAGTGTTTCATTACTGGTAACCACCGGAAAAAAAGATTTTTACGAGTTTAAAAAAGTAATGCCTACCATCAGCAAAGCTATTGATGTGTTTAAACAAAATGGCGTGGATCCGTGGTATGCACAGGCGATCTTATTGATCGAAAGTCCGGGCAAAAGCAATACAAAATCAGGGGTTGGCGCCAACGGGCCATTCCAGCTGATGAAATCGGTTGCAAGGGCGCAGGGGCTGATCGTGAATAAAAATACAGATGAACGTACAGACGTGGAACGCGCTGCTTACGGTGCATCCCGGTTGCTGAGCAGAATTTGCATTCCTTATACCAAAGCAATGCTGGACAGTGCGCACGTGCCATACAACGAAACCGACCTTTGGTTCCGCTTGCTGGTGATGCACAGTTACCATGCAGGAGCAGGCAATGTGGCTGGTGTGATCCGGAAAATAAATCCGTGTGAAGGCGGAATGCCTTTGATCCAGCAGGTATGGCAAACAACTTACGGCGGATTTAAAAATGCGTCGCAAAATTATTCGCAGTTGGTATTGGCTGCATTCAGCAATTTTGATGCGATGGTGATGCCAATGGACTCGGTTTACCTGATCGATGGCGACCGCATGTATTACCAGTACGCTCAATGTAAATGTGCACCGTACGATGCCTGTCATTATTTAGGGAATTGCATCGCTAAATACGAAACCGACCTGGTGGAAGGTGTGATCCCGTTTGATTATTTTATCACGAAAGTGAAAGCGGTACAAACGGAGCTCAGCGGTTTAAGCCCGGCTGCATTCCCATACAGTGATGGTCATTACAACGATATTGCCTACATGCTGCTGCGTGCAAAAAAACCGGAAGAAGCCTATAAAGTTTTTAAACTGAATGAGGCACAATATCCTGAATCGGATGCGGTGTGCCATGGTTTAGGAGAAACCTGCCGCATGATGGGAAAAAAGGAACAGGCGATCGAATACTACAAAAAATCGCTGAAGCTGAACCCGAATAACGAGGACAGCATGCGCGAAATGGCACGATTGGGTGTGAAGTAATGACTTAACACCTTAAATTCTATTTCATGCAAAAACTTAAACCGGCAATATTTTGGCTGGTTGATCATTTTATAAAATCATAAATATTACCCCACTCTACTCTCCAGGCCCAGCATCAAATTCCCATTATGGAGAAGGCAAATCACAGCAAACACCAATAATATCAGGCATTCCTGCATTTTTTTGCTTAAATTACTAAGCAAACCTAAAAAATCACCGCGGGTAAACCGATCCGTTTACCTTATTCTTTAACATTTTATAGATACTTGCCATAAGTTTTTACTTTATTAAGGTTTTTACTTTATTAAGATGGACAGGGCCAAAGCCGAATTTCTACAGAAATTGGGAAGACAAGTAGTGAAGTTACGTAAGGAAAAAGGCTGGTCGCAGGCAGAGCTTGCCAGAAATTGTGACAAGGACAAGCAGTCCATTACCCGGCTCGAACAGGGCCAAATCAACGCTTCCTCTTATTATTTATTTCAGATTACAGAAGGGCTTGGAATTAAAATGAAAGATCTGATGGATTTTAAAAATGATGTCATGGAAGAAATTTTCAATCTCCGATATCAAAGTGGTGATAAATCTGTTTGTTTCGAATCGCCGGAACGAATATTTCATTTTATGGTAAATGCTGAAAAGCCAAATGCCTTTCATAAATACAAATACATGCATCCCGCAAGCGATAAAGAAGCCCTGGAGCTGTTTTCGCTGTACATGAGCGGAGATATAATGAGCGGAAGTGCAAAAACACCTCACGAGATCTATTTATCGGCACGCAACCGTTATTATATTAAAAATGCAGCAGATACCACACTGCTGATCCTGGTAGAATTAGCATAACCTGCTGTTTGTTCATTGGTCGACTTGTTCATTGGTTCATTCCTTTGCTGTGTTTATTCCGGATGGCATTATCCCTCAGCGGCTGTATCCGGCTGCCTGCCGATGATCCGCGATTTCCTGTCGCCACGCTCCTGACTTTATCGTCTTTTTTTGTAAATTAGCATTCCAAAAAAAATCAGCTGCGTGATAAAGAAAGAGGATATAGATAAGATTTTTGAAACCGTCCGGATAGAGGAAGTGGTTGGCGATTACGTGTCATTAAAAAAACGCGGCGTTAACCTGATCGGCTGTTGCCCATTCCACAATGAAAAAACGCCATCATTTTATGTATCGCCGGTAAAAGGCATTTACAAATGTTTTGGCTGCGGTAAAGGCGGGCATGCCGTGAATTTTATCATGGAGCACGATAAGCTCTCGTACCCGGATGCATTGCGTTATCTGGCAAAGAAATACAACATCGAAATTGTTGAAAAGGAATTAACGCCGGAAGAAAGTGTTCATCAGAACGAGCGTGAAAGCCTGTACGTTGTTTCTTCGTATGCACAAAAACATTTTTCCGAAAATCTATACAATACCGACGAAGGAAAATCCGTTGGGCTGGGTTATTTCAAAGAGCGTGGCTTGCGCGAAGACATTATCCAGAAATTTCAGCTGGGTTACAGCATCAACCACCGTACTGCCTTTACGGATATTGCCATTGCTACGGGGTACAAAACCGAATATCTTGTAAAAGCGGGATTAACGATCGAGTACCGCAACGAGCCGGAACCGGGCGCAGCTCCTCAAAATCCACCTGCAAAAGCGGAAGCGCGTTACGTGGACAGGTTCTGGGGGCGCGTGATGTTCCCGATCCACAACCAGAGTGGCAGGGTGATCGGTTTTGGCGGACGAACGCTGCGCACGGATAAAAAAACATCGAAGTATGTAAATTCTCCGGAAACGGATATTTATCATAAAAGCAATGTGCTGTATGGTTTGTTCCATTCCAAAAATGCGATCAGCCAGGAAAAATTCTGCTTTTTGGTGGAAGGCTACATGGATGTGATCGCGCTGCACCAGGCTGGCGTGGAAAATGTGGTATCAAGCAGCGGAACGGCATTAACGGGCGGACAAATAAAGCTGATCCAGCGGTATACCAATGATATTATTGTTTCGTACGATGGCGACCAGGCCGGAATCAATGCTGCATTAAAAGGAATTGATTTGCTGCTGGAAGAAGGCATGAATGTGAAAGTGCTTTCGTTCCCGGACGGGCATGACCCGGATTCGTATTCGAAGCTGGTAACAACGGAGGAATTAAAAACCTTTATCAAAGACAAAGCGCAGAATTTTATTTCCTATAAGGCCGAGATCCTGACCAAAGGCACCCAAAACGACCCGCTGAAAAAAGCTGCTGCGATCGTGAACATTGTGGAGAGCATTGCATTGATCCCGGAAGCGATCTACCGCTCGGTATACATCAAGGAATGCAGCCGCATTATGGATGTGGAAGAACAGATCTTATTGAGCGAGCTGAACAAGATCCGCAGTAAAAAATTTAACGAAAAAAGAAATCAGCCAACTCCTTATTCCGATAACGGAAACATGGAAGCGCCGCCGGAGGAGCCGGTGGTGGAAACCCGCAAGGAGGTATCGGTTGCGGATGCGGAACACCAGGAACGCGATATTATCCGGATCATGATCAATTTTGGCGATAAGATGGTGACGATTGCGAGCGAGGATGAGGAAGGTAAACCCATTGATGTGGAGATCACCACGGCGGAGCTGATCATTCATGAATTGCAGCACGATGCGATCCAACTCGAAAATTTAGTGTACAACAGTGTGTTCAATGAGTTTGTGGCCTGTATTGAAAAACACCAAACGGTACCCGATCAGAAATTTTTTATCAATCACGAGAACATCGCGATCTGCTCACTCACAGTGGATCTGCTCAGCTCACCTTACAACCTTTCCAACTGGGAACAGCACGATATTTTTATTACCATGGAAGAGGATGTGCTGAAAAAAAGCATTTATAACGCGATCTATTCGTTGAAAAGCCGCAAGCTGGAGATCATGATCCATGATAACCAAAAACGTTTGAAGGAAGATCCACCGGAAGAAGAATTACTGATGCTCATGCAAACACAGGTGCAGTTGCTACAGGCGAAAAAAATGTTGAATGCGTTGCTGGGCAGGATCGTTGTAAAATAGTTCAAAGTTTAAAGTTCAAAAGTTTAAAGTTTTGCTGGGTACAGCGAATGAATACGAATTTACAAATCTGTGTTTTCTAAAAAGCTGGTTCATTATTGCAAACTGTCATCCCGGGCCTGACCCGGGATCTGTTAATCAGAAAGCATTTTCAACATTTTTCTTAGCAATAAAAATTCAAAACATGAAAAATATACTCATCCTTTTTATTGGCTTTTCTTTTTTCATTTCTGCCTGCAAACAAGAACCACCGAAGCTGAAATACAATTTTAGTGTTTCCGAATATTTGTTGAGATCAAAACCAGATGATGCAGATCCTGCAAAAGAAAAAATTACCTTTAAAATATTTGAAAGCTTTATGATCGACAGTTCTGTTTTTTATTATTCAGCCACGGATGGATCGGAAGCAACTTCATCAAGCCCTACTGAGGAAATCCGTCATTCCAAAGATCTGGATGCAAATGATATTATTGCATTAAATAAGATCATGGATAGTATACCTTCCTTAGATGGATTAGAAAGAACACGTGATAAATACAGCATATATGATGGCCCCGACTATGCATTGGTCTACTACACAAATAAAAACAAACACATTGTTCATTTTACCAAACCGTCGGCACAAATCAAAGCGTTATTCGAATTCGGAAAAAAAATAAACACCGAAAGAAAACAGACAAAAACGGATTCTGTAAAAATAGCGCAAACAAATAATGAAGTTGCGAGGGATGCGATAAGAAGAATGCCGCCTCGGGATGCTAATTAGTAATAAATCACACCGCGATAAAGTTTATTTTTTACGCTATAATAATTTCGAAGCGCGTCCCCCTTGTATGGAAGGTAGCGCGCTAGCGAAGGGGGCTGGGGGATGGTGCGCGGGATAACGAATGCTTTTTGTTTTCCTCTATCCACAAAACAATTGCACGCTCTACATTATTGATCTGCGTCCTTATTTCCTCATTTGTAAACCGTAAAACAGTAAAGCCTAATTTATTTAAATTCAGTTCGCGTTGCAGATCTTCTTTATATCTGAACTGATGATACGGACCATCTATTTCGATGATCAGTTTTAATTCCTTACACATAAAATCGGCAATGTAGTTACCAACCGGCCGTTGGCGAAGAAATGGATAGCCTAGCATTTTTTTGTTTCTGAACAACTCGCACCACGCACGAATTTCTGATTGTGTAGAACCGTTCCGGTGTTGTACAGCAAATGGTCTTAGGTTTTTATTGTAGTGATTGTAGTTGTTGTTCATGATTTCCCCGCCCCTTTTCATCCCCTCGCTCCCCTTCCCTTGCGCACTATTGCAAACGCACAAGGGGGACGCGCTTCGAAATTATCATTTACTAAACAATTTAGATTGTAGTATTATAATTTATAAATTCATTTTCTTAACAATCTCCTTGCATCATCGCTGTTCATTGTTTCCCCGCCCCTTTTCATCCTTCGTTCCACTTCTCTTGCGCACTATTACAAACGCACAAGGGGGACGCGCTTCGAAATTATCATTTACTAAACAATTTAGATTGTAGTATTATGATTTATACATTCATCTTCCTTTAATAATCCCCATACGAAAAATCATCTTCACCTCCATAACTGTAGGTTGATGCACGTTTTCTTCCCGTTAAACTCAACTCGTAACATGCCTTGTTAATCATTTCATCTATATTATCTTTTTCATACACAATTTTTAAATCTTTGACCACATTCATTTCCACCTTTGTGCTATCGGTTGGCTGAAAACCAATAAGGCGAAGGAATTTTCTGCCGCCGTCTTTGCTGGTAGAGGTGTAAAAATAAACAGTACCGGAATGTTCTTTGCTCTGAACAAATTTTGATGTAACTAATTTGATGCTGTCAGCCGGAATATCATTGCCCGAAAAAAGCAATGCTCTTGCAAGACTTTCCTGGCTGCGGTATTCCGGTTTCATTTTATCCAGCTTGTTTATTTTTTTCAATGCCGTGTAAAGATCCACTCTTGTGTTCAGGTCTTTTGCAAGATGATCGATCATGGTATCCGGAATAACCTGGTTATTTTTTAGCAGAATGCTTACTAGTGAAATTTTAAAATCATCACTTTTTGTTTTCAGCGCTTTGCCAAAAAAGTTTTTTACAGCAGGATCTGTATAAAAAGGAGCAAGTAAATTGCAATAATTTACCAACACATCGTCCGGACTGGATTGTCCGCTGCTTTTATAATCCTGGGCAGCTTTTGCTACAGCCATGGCATCGGCTATCGCCTGCTCGGTAGCTGCATCTCCGCCACCACTACGATCACCACCGTAATTGCCGTAATCGTTTTGATAATTGTTTGAGCCCGAATTTTCTTCGCTTGCGATCTGTCGTTTTAACTCATCGTTTGCTTCCCTCAACAGATCTTTTTTAGTTGCTTCATACGATGTTGTTTTTATCAGCGCCGAATCCAGCAGCGTACTCATCAGGTCGTAGATCCCTGATTTGTATTCATCGTATTTTGTGATCTGCAATAACTGCGGAAACAATGCAGGCGCCAGTTTCAGCGTATCATAAAATGCCGTAAAAATATCGGTCACATCATCATCCGAATTCGATAACGGGCTATCCATTAACAATGATTGTAAAAAAACACTATTTCCTTCCACTGTTTTCTGGCTCGAAAGCGCTTCCAGAATAGCAAGCTGAATGGAAGCCGAATCGGCATATTTCGGATATTGGTTTTTCAAAAATCCGACAACACCCGGGTCTTTCAATTCGCCTAATTGCAGGATCAGGTATGTTTTCAGCGGCAATGCAGCAGTATTAAAATCCGGGCCACCGATAAATTTTATTAAGACCGGTGCATTTTTGTTTTCAAAATCAATGCTGTTGTAAAGCGAATTTACCTTATCACGTGTTGTGCTATCCTTAGATGCTGCAGCAGTTAAAAATTCGGCCACCTTATTTTCGAAGATCGATCTGCCGATCACGGTATCTGCCGGTTTAAATGTTTCATAAAATGTTTTTACCCATTCGCCCGGTCCGGTAACAGAATCAATGGTTGTATTCAATGTATATAAAAGCCCATTGTTCAGGATCATGCGGGTTTTGATCTCGCGGATCGAGTTGGTATCGCACAACATAAGGTCCATTACCTGCATTCCGTTCTTGTCGTAGCGCTTTTGCTCTTTAATCCGTAACGATGTATTGTATTTATAATAATCGGTGCGGGTTTTCCAGAATTCATCCGGCGATTTATCCATGCGGTAATCACTGCATTTCATTACTTCCACATCCACTGCTTCCGATGTCGTTGGCGATTCAACTGTTTTGTCCCTCGTCCAGTTATTATACGCCGCAGGCTTTTTCATCAGCTTTGCATAATAATAGCTTTCCGGATCGGCAAGGCTTTGCATGAACGATTTTTTTGCTTCGGTATAATCCGTTTTTACACTAAAATAAAGCGAGGTATCGGTATACGTTTCCATTTTTTCATGCTTGAAATCCATAAATTTCAGGGAACTAAAAAAATTATCCGGCATTTCTTTTTTTGTGTTGATGCAGCTGAGCAAAAAATATTGCTGATCTTTCAAAACAATGCGCAGGTGTATGTAATTGTCACTGTTCTTTTTCTTTGCATTTACATCGATGCCCGGAAAAGAAGCGTAGGTAATAAATTGTTTGCTTTGCAATTGAAAATCCAGCGATTCATAAAAATTTTTCGCCAGTTGTGACAGTTCAAATGTATCTTCTTCGATGTAATAATTATCATTCAAAACAGAGCGGCCCACCATGTAAAAATCAGCTCCTTCACTGGCCGTAATGCGCTCTTTCTGATATTGCGATGCGCCTGGCTTTACAGCAGTGTAACCGGATGGAAGTTTTACCTGGTATCCGCCGTATGCAGGTGTATACGTTGCCCAGCTGCCTTTTCCTGTAACTGTTTTAAACGTAATGGATTTAAAAAATTTATCTACATCCGATTTTTCAATGTAATCATCATCTCCGGCCACTCTGAAAATAGTAATGTACTCCGGCGAAACATAAATGCGGTAACGCTGCAAATCGCCTCTTCTTGTTTTGTTTACAATATCAAAACCGGGATCGCCATTGTTTGCTTTTATCGCTTCCTTGTGCATGATCTTTCCGGGAATGCTTTCGTATAAAATACTATCTACGCGACGCTGCTGATACGCAGCATCCTGGCCTTTCAGCACGCCGTAGGTATGAATGCGTTTCACCAGGTAATACGATCCGTTTACCATATCGGTGTACAAATACGTATCGATCGGGTCAAAACCAACCATGGCAAACAAATGCCCCGGTGCATCCACCTGGAAAGACGAATCGCTTGCATATTGTGTGGTAAATACCAGCGGCGTGTGTGCTTCTTCCAGCTGGTCCATTGTTTTGATGCTTTTTTTAGAAACATTGCTGATCACCGGTTTTACGGTATATCCCATTTTGCGCAACAGACTGATCACACCATCATTTCCGGGCAAATGCGCCGCACCAATGGCTGTGAACAAGCTTTGTTTTTTCATGATGCTATCCATGTGATTGGCCATGATCACATTGCGGTCGACAATCATGTATTTCTCAAAATTCTTTGATGTGTAGGAATATTTATTCAGTGAATCCAATGCATCCAGATCGGCATTGCGGTATGCATCCTCAATTTGTTCGCCAATGTGGTACGATGGCGCTTTGTGTTTTATCTGCGTGCTTTTATCCTCGTCCGGCATAGAAGCTTTCACCAGCATTTCCATACTGGCGCGGAAGTTTTCGAGAGCCAGTACATCTTTTCCGGATTTGCGTGCCGACTGAAAAATAAACAGATCAAGATAAGTGTATTCTTCAAAATTTTCGGAACTGCTTCCATTAAAGCGATACAACAAGCCGTTTACATTTTCGGGTTCTACCGCAATTTGATTTTTCAAATATTTATTGGAAGGAATAGTAAAATCAAATGCCTTGTCGTAAAAGCCCGATGCATTTTTTCCGAAATAATTGCGAAAATAGCTATTGGTAAGCATGGAGGTGCTTTCAGACATTAATTCCGACAACCATGTTTCCGGATTGCTTTCCAGCGCTACGATATCAACACTTTTCAGATCGTCAAAAAATGCATCGCTCAGGTGGAATGCCACTTTTTTACTCACATGCATGGTGCCGTACAGGTACGATGGTTTTGTTAATCCGTTTCCTGTAATTTCCCATAACAGGGAAGGATATTGCTTTGTTTGTGCAGAAACAGCAGCAGGATAAAGAATACTAAAAAAAATAAACGGCAAAACGGAACGCAGGAGTAGTTTCATAAAATATTGGTTAAATGTAAGAGAGGTCTTTGAAAAAAAGCCGGAGTAACAGCGGAAATGTTTGCAAATGCTCAGCCTCAAATATCCTGCTTTTTATTGAAATAAAAAAAATTAAATGGCTATCGGAAAGTTTATGCCAAGCCTATTTTATTTTTATTGAAATTTTTTTAATTACTGCGTCATTGCGACCGCGTGTCGCCATAGCTTTAGCAGTGGCACAAGGCTTTTCGCCCGAAGCAATGACGTTCTTAAAAGAATTGAATTCTTTTTTATGGTGGAAAATTCTGGATACTCAAAAAATTATTCGATCCTCATATCCTTCACATTCAGCTGCAAAGAAACGGTTCCGTTAAACACATTTTCTTCAATGGCATAACAGGCGCAGAATGTTTTTTGGCGCAACACATCATCAAAATGTTTGGCCTGTCCGAATGCAATAGCCGGAAAAACTTCCGTTTCTTTATCATTGCTGTGAATGTCCATTTTTAAATGGTTGTTTCCAACAATGCGAACAGCGCCTTTGTCCACGAGGCTTTTCGACATAAATACCGGCGACATGTTTCCCGGCCCAAACGGTGAGAACTGGTTGAGCACGCGAAAAAATTTCGGGGTAATGTCGCTCAATTCAATTTCCTCATCGATCTCGATCTCCGGGATCAGCATGTGGTCCTGAATGGTAGCGCTTACCACTTCTTCAAATTTTTGCTGGAACGCTTCCAGGTTTTCTAATTTCAACGTTAATCCCGCTGCGTATTTATGTCCGCCGAATTGCTCCAGCAGATCGCTGCAGGCTTCAATTGCATCGTACACATCAAAATCTTTTACACTGCGCGCAGAGCCGGTTGCTTTACCATTCGACTCTGTTAAGATAATCGTAGGGCGGTAATATTTTTCGATCATCCGCGATGCCACAATTCCCACCACGCCTTTATGCCATTCCGGATAAAAAAGAACGGTGGTTTTACGTTTGATCAATTCCACATTTTCTTCCACCATGCTCAGCGCATGTTGTGTGATGGTTACATCAATGCTTCTGCGTTCCGTATTGGTGATGTTGATATTTTTTCCGTTCATGGCAGCATCCGCCAGGTTATCGGAAATCAGCAGGTCCACCGCATTGCGCCCGGTTTCCAATCTTCCCGCCGCATTAATGCGCGGCCCGATGGTAAACACCAGCTCGTTCATCGTCACTTCTTTTTTGATATTCGCTAATTCAAGAATGGCTTTGATTCCTTTGCGTGGCGTTTTATTTATTTGCTGCAAGCCAAAATAACACAGGATCCGGTTTTCTCCAACGATCGGCACTAAGTCGGAAGCGATAGAAATAGCAGTCAGATCCAGGTATTGTTCCAGCTCCGAAAAAGCAATGTTATTTTTTTGCGAATATGCCTGCACCAGTTTAAATCCTACACCACAACCACACAATTCATCAAAAGGATAAAAACAATCATCGCGCTTCGGATCAAGCACAGCAACTGCATCCGGCAATGTATCGCCGGGACGGTGATGATCGCAGATGATAAAATCAACAGCACGCTCATTGGCATACGCTACTTTATCAATGGCTTTAATTCCGCAATCCAGTGCAATGATCAGTGTAAAGTTATTGGCCTGCGCATAATCAATTCCCTGGAAAGAAATGCCGTAACCTTCGGAATAACGATCGGGAATGTAAAATTCAATTTGTCCTTTATCCGCGATCTCCGGAAGGTTGAGCAAAAAAGAATACACCAGCGAAACAGCTGTAGTTCCATCTACATCGTAATCGCCGTATACCAATATTTTTTCATTGTTTTTGATCGCCCGCTCCAGGCGGATGATCGCTTTGTCCATGTCCTTCATCAGGAAAGGATCGTGTAACTCGTCAAAGCCTGGCCGGAAAAATTTTTTTGCTTCATCGTAAGAAGTTACGCCGCGCTGAACCAGCAAATTTGCCAACACCTTATCAATCTTCAGCTCAGAGGCCAAAGAACTCACCACCACTTCATCTGCTTTCGGTTTTATCACCCAACGTTTTTCCATACCTGCTTTTTATAGTGTACAAAATTAGTCAATTCGATCACGTTTTTACACATGTTGATAATTTGTGTTTTACCACTAAGACACTGAGAACACGAAGGTTTGTCAAAAAATTTCAATCCGGGTTTTTATTTTTAATACCTCAGTACCCGGGGTGATTTTTGGTAAATTATACCTTGTTTTAGGTATTGCGGCTCCCCCACTTTTGCCGCAATTTTGTAATGCAATGCAAAAAGAGAACTGTACATCACAAGCTATCACCGAAGCTACCGCCTGGAGCCTCTGGAGCTTTTATCCGGAAGTGATGGAAATGAAGAAAAAGAAAAAATGCTGCAAAAGCTCTAAAACCGATAAGCGCTGTAAAAAGTGCCCGGCAAATTCGTAGGTTTCATTTTAGTTCATGCGAGGTCATGTTGAGCTTGTCGAAACATCTTACAGCATACTCTTTGACCAGCTCAGAGTGACAACACGACTCACAACAATCAAACACAGATTCGTAAAAATTCGTTTTAAAGATTTGTATTAATTCGTATCCCGTAACTCAAAGTCATCCGCATCATTTAATGCCGGGAATTGTTTTCTGAATTCCTGCAGCTCCGCATAACTCAATGTAATTGTTTCTGTAAATTCTTTTTCAGAAGGAATTTTACTCATGATCTCGCCTTTGTAATTGATCATCGCCGAATCGCCGGAATAATATAATTCGTTTGCATCCGTACCCACCCTGTTTACACCGGCCACATACGCCTGATTTTCGATGGCGCGGGCCAGCAATAATGTTTTCCATGGATGTGCACGACGCTCCGGCCAGTTGGCAACATAGATCAGCAGGTCGTATGGATTTGTTTTTGAATTGCGGGCATAAACCGGAAAACGCAGGTCGTAACAAATGAGCGGACAAATTTTCCAGCCTTTTATTTCCTCGATGATCCGTCCGCTGCCGGATGTATAATGATTGTTTTCGTCGCCCATGCTGAACAGATGGCGCTTGTCATAAATGTTATAAGTCCCGTCGGGTTTCATCCACACCAACCGGTTAAAATGTTTCCCCTTTTCGCCACAAATAAAACTGCCGGTAATCACTGCATTTTTTTTCTTCGCTTCTTCCTGCATCCATTTTACGGTTTCGCCGCTCATTGTTTCCGCCAGCTTTTCGGGTTGCATGCTAAAACCGGTGCTGAACATTTCCGGAAGGATGATCAGATCGGTTGCTTCGGTAATCGCTTCTATTTTCTGCGAAAGCATTTTTAAGTTTTCAGCTTTATTTTCCCAGTGTAAATCGGATTGAATAAGAGTAATTTTTAGATCAGACATATCGCAGATGTGGAGTTTTATTTATCTTTATGTAAAGCTAACGATGTTTCGTTATAATACAAAAAACAGGTAACGGCTAAATAAAAACAAGAATCAAAAAACGTTTTTCACATGCAAAAAACAACCACCTTCCTCATGTTCACCGGCGCTCAATACGGCAAAGCCGCAGAAGCGATTGCTTTTTATATTTCGCTTTTTAAAAATTCCGGGATAAAAAGCATTCAACATTTTAAAGCCGGTGAGGCAGGCGGAAAAGAAGGCGATGTAAAACTTGCCACATTTACGCTTGACGGCCAGGAATACATGGCGATAGACAGCCCACCTGTACACCAGTTTACATTTACACCCGCCATCTCTATTTACGTGAATTGTGAAAACGAAGAAGAAATTAATTCCCTTTTTCAACAGCTTTCAACAAATGGAAACGTGCTGATGCCGTTAAATAATTATGGCTTCAGCAAAAAATTCGGCTGGCTGGCCGATACGTATGGTGTTTCCTGGCAATTGAATTTAAAAGCATAAATTTTTCCTACATTTATGTGGTAAATACCAACAGGTATTCTGATGTGATCCCTATGAAAAAACTGCTGCTCCCGCTTCTTTTCCTGTTGCATTTAAATGCAGTACGGGCGCAGATCACCGCCAATTTTGCAAAAGATACATCGAATTATTCCAATGCCCGTAGCCGCATCAAAGACCAAACATTTTTTCTGAAATTTGATACCAACAATGTGGAGGCATACATCAAACGTTCTGTACAGGAATACGAGATTGCGGATTATGGCGCCTGTATCAAAGACAGCTATGAGATCATCCGGCTCCAGCCAAATAGTGGCGATGCTTACAGCAATATTGGCATGTGTTATTGTTTTTTGAAAGAATATGAAAAATCGCTGGATGCTTTAAAAACAGCCTTAAAATTAAAACCGGATGATGCCATTCATTACCTCAATCTGGCTTACGCAGAAAGTGAATACGAACAATATGAAAATGCCATTCTGCATCTTACAAAAGCCATTTTTTTAAAACCGGATTATGCCAAAGCATACGCCAACAGGGGATTTACAAAGAAAAAAATGGGATTTGACAAAGAAGCGATCGAAGATTATAACAAAGCGATTGAACTGAACCCGCACTACGAAGAAGTGTATTTTAACCGCGGTTTTGCAAAATACAACCTGGGTGATTTTGCCGGCGCCATTGCCGATTATAACAAAGCAATTGAATTGCAGCCCGCTTTTAGCTGTTATGAATTTTATTCGGCCCGGGCAGATGCGTATGAAAAACTGGGAGATGCAAAAAATGCAAAGCTCGATCGCGATAACGCAGCAAGATTAAAAAATAAATAACGGCCAACAGCGTTTACTAAAAAACAAAAGGAATGGTAACAGATTACGAAAGCTTATTAAGTGAAGCAAAAACAATGTATGCGATGGGGCACGACAATACCTACATTGAACTGCAGCTTGCCGACAAAGGCATTGACGACACAACAATTGATAAAATCAGTGTGGAGATAAAACATTTAAGAAAATCGGGGCAACGAAACAACGGCATGAAACAAATAATCTACGGGCTTTCTTTTATCGCCGTAGGATTTGTGTTTACGCTCCTGTCGTTTTTAAAAGATTCTCCTGTACATTATGTATTGTGGGGACTTGCTGTAAGCGGGCTGCTGTTCTTTGTAAAAGGACTTTCCAAATTTTTGTTGTAAATAAAAATTTTAAAATAATGAAACAAATCTTTCTCGCATTCATCTGTTTAGTATCGCTTTCGCTGAAAGCGCAACAGGTTTTTTTATATTCGGATTCTGCTCATGTCGTGAAATTTCTAAGCACAGAACCAGAGCTGGATACAATTGTTTTAATAAGTGATAAGGATTACAATACCGTTCCCCGGAAGGTGTATTTCGATCAGAAAAAAACAAGGCTTGCTTTTGAAGTGATCATCAAAGGCGATACCACCATTACCAATGATTACTGGCGAAGTAATGGAAAGCTGAAAAGATTGCAAACAAGTTACAAGCTTCCAAATGAAGATTTTTATGTGGCAGATTACCAGGAATTTTATTGTGAGAACGGCCAGCTGATCCGCAAAGGACACTTGAATAATACAGGAACAGAGCACATCATCAATTATTATTGCAATGGAAAAAAGAAAAACGAATTTACATTCATCGGAATGTATTGGGAAGGATTGTATACGGCCTGGTACGAAAACGGGCAAAAGGAAAACGAAGGGAACTATGTAAAAACAAAAAAAGATGGCGAATGGAAATACTGGGACCAAAGCGGAAAGCTGCTTCTGATTGAGATTTATAAAAACGGGGAGTTAACAGAAAGTAAAAAACAATAGTAAAACCATTACAGTAAAGATCTTATCACAGGAAGAGCGGCACAAAAAATAAATGCTCGTCCGCATCTGTTAAAAAACGCAAAATCAATTTTAGTTTATGCCTTTTTAGTAAATTTAAGAACTGTTTTCAGCACCAGAAAATCAAATTTTCTGAAAATTAAACATTATTATGACTGGCATCATTGGCATCCTCATCATCATCGCAAACATTGCATTTTCCTATAAAGGATTTACTGATTTTGTATTTTTTGATAAGTATAAATTCGAGGTCGATAAAATTCTGATCGAAAAACAATATTACCGCCTTATTTCCTCGGGTTTCCTGCACATCAACTGGCAACACCTTATCTTTAACATGATCAGCCTTTATCTTTTCTCAGGTATGGTGGAGCATCAATTGGGTGAGATTTATTTTCTGATCGTTTATTTTGCCAGTCTCATCGGCGGGGATCTGCTGGCATTGCTCGTACACAAGCATCATGGCGATTATAGTTCCGTGGGTGCATCCGGCGCTGTCTGCGGCATTATCTTCGCAAGCATTGCATTGTATCCGGGAATGGGTATTGGCTTTTTCTTTCTGCCCATTTATATTCCCAGCTGGTTGTACGGCATTGTTTACATTGCGTATTCCATTTACGGGATCCACTCCAAACGCGACAATATCGGGCATGAAGCACATCTAGGTGGTGCATTGATCGGAATGGTCGCCGCCATCATTATCGTGCCTTCTGCATTGCTGCAAAATTATTTACCGATAGCGCTCATTTTAATTCCCACATTTATTTTCATCTACCTGATCATCACACGTCCGCATATTTTACTGATAGATAATTTCTTTTTCAGGAAACATAAAAAGTACGAACCCATTGATTATAAATACAACGAGGAACGATTAAGCAAACAACAGGAAGTAGACCGCCTGCTGGATAAGATCGGAAAGAAAGGAATGAACAGCCTTACGCCGAAAGAAAAAGAAACACTCGAAGAATATTCGAAAACGATCAGGTAATCAGCTGTTGGATATTGGATGTTAGATATTAGACCGTGTTTGCGATGCTCCTTCGAAGCGTTTTTTACCACGAAGGCACGAAGAAGAAAAAAGTTAATTAATTTTAGCAGACTTTGGTCACAAACTAATAAACACAGATTAGTACATAAGTAAAATTTGGTATTTAGTAGATACACAGATTCGTAGTTTCCTGGCCGAAATGTTCAGGCGGGCATTTCTGTTTGTTATCCGTATAACACACCCCTAGCCCCTCTCAAGAGGGGAATGGATCCTGCACGTATTTTTAATCACACACAGATTGGTATATTAGTAAATATTGGTATTTAGTAGATACACGAATAGTTAATGAGATTGCTTCGGGCGAAAAGACCTCGCAACAACACTATCCAAAAAAACTTCCTCTCTTTTTTCTTAGTGCGCTTAGTGGTAAAATTTTGTGCCTTAGTGGTGAAACTAGATCTTATTAATAATCGCAGCAGCCTTTTCCAGCGTTTCTTCTTTTTTGGCAAAACAAAAACGCAGCACATTATTATCTACATTTTCATGATAAAATACCGAAACCGGAATGCTCGCCAAACCAAATTCCTTTGTTAAGCGGATCGCAAATTCCGTATCTTTTTCCTTGCTGATCTTTTCATAGTTCAGCAATTGAAAATACGTACCGGCAGCAGGTGTAAATGTAAATTTCGAATTGCTGATCTGCCGGATAAAATAATCACGTTTTTTCTGATAAAAATCACCCAGCTCCAGGTACTGCTCCTTCTGTTTTAAAAATTCCGCCAGCGCATACTGGATCGGCGTATTGGCGGAGAACACCAGGAACTGATGTACTTTCCGGAACTCGGTCATTAAAATTTTAGGCGCCAGGCAATACCCGGTCTTCCATCCTGTTGTATGATACGTTTTGCCGAACGAAGAAATAATAAAGCTGCGTTCCGCCAGTTTCGGATAACGCGCCACACTCTGGTGCTCGTTCTTATCAAAAATAATGTGCTCATACACCTCATCGCTGATGATCACAATGTCGGTATCCTTCGTCAGCTTCTCCAGCATTTTCAGATCGTCCTTCGACATAATGCTCCCCGTTGGATTGTGCGGTGTATTGATGATGATCATTTTTGTATGATGGCTGATCATTTTTTTCACCTCTTCCCAATCGATCGTATAATCCGGCGCTTTTAGCTGTAAATACACGGTTTTTCCACCGTTCAGCTCAATTGCAGGCTGGTAACAATCATACGCCGGTTCAAACACAATCACTTCATCGCCTTCGCGGATCAGCGCTGTAATGGCTGTAAAAATGGCTTGTGTAGCGCCAGCTGTTACCGTAATTTCCGTTTCCGGATCGTATTTTGCGGTGTATAACAATTCCGTTTTTTCAGCGATCGCCTCCCGCAGCCCTATCAATCCGGGCATTGGCGCGTACTGATTGTTGCCGTTCTTCATGTGCTTGTTTACCAGCGACACCAGGTCTTCATGACAATTAAAATCGGGGAAACCCTGCGAAAGGTTAATAGCATTGTGATCGGCGGCAAGCTTGCTCATCACTGCAAAAATGGTAGTCCCCACATTCGGCAACTTGCTTATAATTAAATTAGGATAGTTCATACGTTCAGTTTTGTGCCTTAAAGTTAAAATTTCCGGATTAATGAACAGCACTCCTGAAAATAAACCTTAATTTTTATGGTTTACTTGTTTGATTAACTTAATTTTGCGCGCAAATTATTAAAATTTAAAAACTATTAACGATGACGATAGAACAAAACAAAGTGGTTTCGGTAAATTATACCTTAAAAAACAAAGGAACCGGCGAACAAGTAGAACAAACCAGCAAAGAGCATCCGTTCGTATTCATTTTCGGAACGGGTGGACTGTTGCCTGATTTTGAAGCAAATTTATCAGGTAAAAAAGTAGGCGATACATTTGATTTTTTCATTGATGCTGCAAACGGTTACGGAAACCGTCACGAAGATCACGTTGTAATGATCCCTATCGGTGCATTCCAGGACGAAGAAGGAAAGCTGGATGACGAAAATGTAAAAGTGGGCGTTACGCTTCCAATGGTGGATAATGAAGGAAACCGTATGTACGGACAAGTATTGGAGATCAACTCCGAATTTGTAAAAATGGATTTTAACCATCCTTTGGCTGGCCAGGATCTTCATTTTGCAGGAGAAGTGTTGGAGATCCGCCCTGCTACTGCAGATGAGATCGCACACGGGCACGTACACGGCGAACACGGACATCAGCACTAAGCATTTATAAATACAGCCGGAAAGCTGTACTCCTTTAACTCCGCTTCATTAGCAGCCTTTACGGATGTTAGTAAGCAGAGTTGAAGTTTAATTACCGGAAAAAATGAACCTGCTGCTGAAAACGCCCAACGAAAAAGAGTTCCAACAAATTTGCGGTTACATCCGCGAGTTTGAGCTGGATAACCGCAACTTGCAGCAACAGGAGTTTACCGCCGCTTACCGCGATGATGAGCTGGTTGGTTTCGGACGCCTGCGCCTGCATGCTGATTGTACCGAGCTGTGCTCGCTTGGCGTAGTAACGGATCACCGCAAGCAGGGCATCGGAAAAGCCATTGTAGCAGAGCTGATCCGGCGTGCACCCGCCATGCTTTACCTTGTGTGCATCATTCCCGATTATTTTCAGCCTTTTGGCCTCGTCGTTGTGCAAAATTACCCCGCTTCTATTAAAAACAAGCTGCAATATTGCACACAGGAGTTGGTAGTACCCGAACTCTATACTGCTATGCTGTTACAAAAATAGACAGTTCCTAAAAGCCTTTCCAAGGCTAATTTCACCTCATCAATGACTGCACAATCCATTTGGGTGCGGCAAATCGAATTTAATAAATCAAACAGCTTTTAAACGATAATTAAAGATCTTTTAATTAAATTTTAATACACTTAAATGATCAGTTAAATCTATTTTAGGATGTATTTTTGTAAATTTTCCTTATTTTTGATTCATCCAACCTGCAAAAACACGTTTTAAATGAAAAAACTGAGCAATGAAGAATTCGATCAGCTGCCTATAAAAGGCAAAGGCAGAAGTTCCCTAGTGTTCAATTCCATCATTAATTTAAAGATCGGCGAAGCGGTACTGATCGAAAAAAAGGATTGGAAACGCAAGGCCGGTCCGGGTACGCTGGTACGCTATATTGAGAAAACACAAAACATGAAATTTACCTGCGGCGCCATTGAAGGCGATAAAGGCTGGGCGGTAAAACGCATTGATCCGGCAGCAGCAAATAGTATTGCCGAACAAAATGCAACCGTATTCGGGAACAAGCGCCTGGAATTAAAATCGGATATTCTTATTTTTTACATCGGGCGCATGGGTTTTCACAAGATCGAACGGATCGAAGAAACCGTAAAAGCCACCGTGAATCATTTCTGGAAAGAAGACAATGTGCTGGTAAAAGAATTATTTTTTGAGATCATTAAAGGCTTAGCAGAACAGGGACACATTGTGATAGAGAATGAAAAAACCTACATTCCGCTTCGTAAGATCTGATCAGAGCACCGCAAACTCATACTCCCTGCTCAACGCCCAATCAATGAAACGCGGCAATGCATATTTTAATTTTTTCTGCGCTTTATAGCTATCGTGAAACACAATCACAGAGCCGTTTCTCACGTGTTTCAATACATTTTCCAAACATTTTTCGGGTGTTGTATCTTTATCATAATCGCCGCTTAGCACATCCCACATAATGATAGAATATTGCGCACCTAACATGTGGTACTGCGATTTTTTTAATTTTCCGTAAGGCGGACGAAATAACGAAGTTGGATTATCTGCTGCACATTTTTCCACATTCTCCAGGTAATCCGCAGTATGCGTATTCCAGCCATTCACATGATTGAAAGTGTGATTGCCGGTGGTATGTTTTTCCTCTTTGATGCGCTGGAAGATCTCCGGGTTTTTCTGCACATTTTCTCCCACACAAAAAAAAGTGGCGTTGATGTTTTTTTCTTTTAACAGGTCCAGCACCCATGGCGTGATTTCCGAAACAGGGCCATCGTCAAATGTCAGGTAAATTATTTTCTGTGTAGCGCTCATTCTCCATACTGCCTTTGGGTAAAGCTTCTTGAGCAGATATGGTGGCCGTACGAGATACATGCTTGCGTAGTTGTTTGTTTGATAAAGGTAAATGAAATAGAGATTGAGTGCAAAAACATTTTGTGAATAAGCACGTAATCAGCCACAGATTCACAGATTTTTTCTATTTCAATTGGTTATGTTGTAGTAAAATGTTGTTTTTTTACAATGTTCACAAATAATATTGTCATCCCGGGCTTGACCCGGGATCTGTTAAATACTTGCAGCGCCTACACAGTTCTTAATTGGCAGATCCCGGG
>JAOQAG010000032.1 GCA_025963715.1 Bacteroidota bacterium | reverse complement strand
TGAGTATCCGGAACTTTGCACCATGAAAAGAAATTATTTTAAGAACGTCATTGCGAGGGCTTTTCGCCCGAAGCAATCTCATTCTAGATTATATGCTGGTGTGAGATTGCTTCGGGCGAAAAGCCCTCGCAATGACGCAAAATCAATATTTTTCAATTAAAATAGTTATAAGCTTGGTATAAACTTTCCGATTTCAATAATAATAAAGAAAGCAGCAATTTATTCTGAATAAAAAAAGGCGTGGAAAAACTCTCCACGCCTTTTTTGTTTAATTTTTGTACAGTTTTATTTCCGTTGTTTCACTTTCACTTTGATGTATTGGTATTGTTCGTACGTGGTGCGGTTTTGTACAAAATCATCTTTGTATTCAGGGCCCTGTACCATTGTTTTGGGATCTGCAAAATGAATGGCTGATTTTTTCAACCCTTTATTTTGCAGCGAATTGATTATTTTTTCTTTCGCTTCTTTTGCTCTTAGTGACGCAAGGTTTTCGTTGCTTCTGAATGTTTTTGTAGGAACAGTGGATGCGCTCGATTCGATGGTGATTTCCAGCGACGGATCTTTGCTCATGCAATTAGCGATGGCATCAATAAATGCGTTGTAATTTTTCGAATTCACATCGATCGTTTTTTGATTGTAACCGAAATACAATTCAAAGGAAGATGCTTTCGGATCGCAGGCTCCGGCTAAACGTGCAAGTGAATCTTTTATAGCAGCGCTGTCATTTGGTGTAGGAACGCCATTGTATCCATTATAAGGGATTTCACGTTTGATCACCTGGTATCCGGCTCCTTTTTTAGACTCAAGCACCTCAGCTAATAGCAATTCTCCGTTTACTGTATAAATAACTTTGTAGGAATTGCCAGTTGGCAGGTTGGTCCCGAATTTTCCAGTGGTCGGATTGCCGTTTAATACTTGTAATGTGTCGTTGGTTTTGGCATTTATCAATACTACCTTTATGCTGAGGGGGTCAACACTTTTGTTGATGATCTTTCCAACCAAAATAGTAATGTCCCTTGGTTCCAGGTCGGGCGATGTGATCATGTAAATGTCTTTTTCGCCGTACCCGCCTGCTTTATCGGAAGAGAAGAATGCTCTTTTTCCATCTGCAGTGGTTACATAAAAAATATCGTCATCAGGAGTATTTACAGGATAACCAATATTCACGGGATCCGACCAATTGCCATTCTCATCGTCAATGATGGAGCTGAAAATATCAAAACCTCCCATGGATTTATGTCCTTTTGAAGAAAAGAAAATTTGTTTTCCGTCAGGATGAATAAACACCCCGTCCTCATCGTATTTTGTATTGATCACCGGGCCGAGGTTTTGTGCAGGGCCCCAGTCGCCGTTGGGTAAGCGCAGGCATTTGTAAATATCGCGGCCACCGTATCCGCCCGGACGGTTACTTACAAAATAAAGAATGCGGTTATCGGCGCTAAAACAAGCGTGTGATTCCCATGCTCCGGAATTGATGGGCGCTGCAATTTCTTCGGGCACACCCCAGGTTTTGTCTTTGTATTCGCTCAGGAAAAGATCGCCATTTCCTTTGTGATCGCGGTAGATCAATAATTTTAATCCGTCGGCCGATAGATTGATGGTGGCTTCGTGCCCGGCAGTATTGATATTGTTACCGATGGATTTTGCTTTTTGCCATTTATCACTTGAAAATTCAGCCGTATAAATGTCTTCAAAATATTGGCCGTTTAGTTCTTTTTCATTACTGTATCCGCCAGCTCTGCGGCTGGTAAAAATTAATGTTTGCTCATCCAGCGATACCACCGGTGAATAATCGGGATACGGTGTATTTACGCCTTCGCCCAGGTTGGTCACAATTACTTTTTTGGGATCTTTGATCAGCTCTTTTCCGTTGTTGCAGGTTTCAATATCGTGATCGATATCGGCAACTTCTTCCGCCATTTTCGGATCAGTTCCCAGCTCGGTTTTGTAGCGCTCGTACATGGCAATGGCTTTATCAAACTCATAGTTGAGGTGATACGCTTTTGCTAAATAATACAAGGTAGATAGCGGCGCTTTCTTTTCGTTGATCTCGCCTTCTGCGTATTGTTTGGCAATGTTTTTAATCGCTTCTTCAAAATACGGGATCGATTTTGTTTTGTAGGTAGCGGCGTTCAGGTAGCAGAAACCGATCTTAAATTGCAGGTTGGCATTGCTTTTCATCGAATCCAACGTGATGTAAAGCGGCAATGCTGCCGTGTAATTTTCGTTTGTAAAATACACTTCTGCATCAGCATACATTTTCTTATAATCGCCATCCAGTATAGGAGGAGCGGCAATGGAGAGAGTTACAGATACAATTGAAATGAAGCTAAGTAGAAGAATGAATTTTTTCATTACGCTTTTTAAAGGTTAAAACTCCCGGTTGATGTCCCATTGTTCCAGGTAATCCGCTACGCGTCTCACAAACTGTCCGCCCAATGAGCCATCCACCACACGGTGATCGTAGGAGTGAGAAAGGAACATAAAGTGACGGATACCGATCAGGTCGCCGTGTTCGGTTTCGATCACTGCCGGTTTTTTCTTGATCGCGCCAACGGCCATGATAGCTACCTGCGGTTGGTTGATGATAGGCGTACCCATTACGTTTCCGAAGGAACCTACGTTGGAGATCGTGTAGGTGCCGCCCTGGATATCGTCCGGAGAAAGTTTGCCTGCACGTGCGCGTGCAGCAAGATCGTTCACCTGTTTGGTGATCCCCACTAAGTTGAGGTTATCAGCATTTTTAATTACCGGGACAATTAAATTACCGGAAGGCAATGCGGCTGCCATTCCAATGTTGATGTTTTTGCGTTTAATGATCTTTGTACCGTCGAGTGAAATGTTGATCATCGGGAAATCCTTGATCGCTTTCACTAAGGCTTCAATGAAGATAGGCGTGAAGGTTAATTTTTCGCCTTCGCGTTTTTCGAAATTCTTTTTTACTTTTTCTCTCCACAATACGATATTGGTCACATCCGCTTCCACAAAGGAAGTTACGTGTGGAGATGTTTGTACGCTCATCACCATGTGATCCGCGATCAGCTTGCGCATCCGGTCCATTTCAATGATCTCGTCGCCTGCGCCAACAGCAATCGCCGGTTTGTTGTGTGCCGGAGTACTGGTAGTTGCCGGAGCTGCTGTTTCTTTTACTGTTGTCGTAGTTGTAACCGGTGCAGCTGTTTGTTTTCCTTTGTTCGGGATAAATGCAAGAATGTCATTTTTAGTCACGCGGCCATTTGCGCCGGTGCCGGAAATAGATTCCAGCTCTGTAGCAGAAATGCCTTCTTCTTTGGCGATGTTGCGTACCAATGGGGAAAAGAATTTTCCGGAAGCCGAATTTTTTTCAACAGAAACCACTTCTTTTACCGGTGCTGTGCTTACTTCTTTTGCTGCGGTTTGTGTGGCAGCAGGCGCTTTTACTTCGGTAGTTTCAACGGTTGCGTTTGCATCGGTGCTGATGATGGCAATTGCTTTACCCACCTGCACGACATCACCTTCATTAAACAAACGTTTTATAAGTGTACCTTCAGCAGTGGAAGGGATTTCGGAATCTACTTTATCAGTTGCGATCTCCAGCACTGTTTCATCTGCCGCAATTTTATCACCTTCTTTTTTTAACCATTTAATGATTGTTGCTTCCGCAACACTTTCGCCCATTTTAGGCATGATCAACTCTACTTGTGCCATTGTAATTGAATGTTAATGAATTATAATAATTTAAAGAGGTTACAAAAATAAACTAATATTTTATATGTGCAATTCCTTTGTAACATCAGCCTTGTATGATTTCGGCTTCTGTTGAATTTGTGCCGGTAAACGCTTGTTTTCCAGTCGGAAATAAAAAACGCATTGATCTTTTATTTCAATGCGTTGTTTTATAAAATATCGTTTTCATTTTCAGATGCAAAGATACCTTTTTAACTCTGAATGACGATGTAATTATTTATTAAATTCCTTTTCGGAGATCAGCGTTTCTTTTACTTCTTTTCCTTTTGTAACGGTCATGTCCAGATCGAGTTCATAAGAAGGAACATCTGTGCTGTTGCGGTGTTGCTTCATTTCAAAAACAAACGTTTTGGTCATTTTTTTGTAAATGGGATACTGGCGGAAACCACCGGCGCATTGCTGTGTGCTGTCTGTAAAAGCCCAGTCCTTACCCAATCCCACTTTTACATAATATTTGCCTTCCGGAATGTGCTCGATCTTGTAGGATTCGCCCTGGTTGATAAACACGTAGCGGATGCATTTATCGGTTTTTGCATCGATCAGCCTGATCACTGCATCGGTATTACGACTGGCTTTAATAAGCAGGTAATTGGGAATGCCATTATCGCTTTGCGGCTCAAAATCCACGCATTTGAATGTTTCACCGGTTTTGAGCACTTTCGGGATCTTTTTGTTGCGTTGAGCGCTTGCACTGCTTACAACAAATAAAAAGAACATACAAAGAACGAGGGTAGAGTAGTGGCTTTTTTTCATGATAAAAAAATTGGTTAGTTTCTTTTAATATTAAATGAGTGTCGGGAATTTTGTACCAACAGACACCATTTTTAATTTTGCAATTATTTATCTTTTAAATTTTGAAGGCCCGCCCGAACGAATGAATTCGTTCATTCGGGCGGGCAAAATTAACAATCCCGCACGTGCGGGACGATCTTGTAATGTAATTTGCTCTTCTGCTGGCGCGAAGACCAACCGCGGATAA
>JAOQAG010000027.1 GCA_025963715.1 Bacteroidota bacterium | reverse complement strand
TCCCGTAAATGTTTGCAGTATTTAATTAGCCGATCCCGCAATCCGCCGCGGCGGACGGGATGACAGTATTATTTATGAATATTGCAGAAAAACAACATTTTCCTACAACAACACCTAAAATAATACCGGCTACACCCATTTTTCTTTTCCTTCTCTACGCTTTTCCTCGATCCATTCCAGGAAATCAAATGTCTTATTCAGCAATTCCTCATTCGATAATTTTTGCTGTTTTTTAATTTCATTGATCTGTTTTTTCAATGCTTCCTTATTTTTTTTGGTCGGATGATCTTCAAATAAAATACGCAGCGCTTCCAAAATCATGCTTTGCAATTTAAAACCTTTTTCCTGTGCCAATACACGCTTGGTAGCATTCAGGCGGTTTTCAAACAGCCAGTCGTTGGATTCATGCAATACAACCAGGTATAACAAGCGCGTGTTCAGCTGCAGCTCTTTCCGGAAATAGATCGCATGCTGCGCATTCAGGATCCTGTTCAGCCACTTGATCGCAGCGCTGTAATTGCCCGCCACAAAATCAGTCACCGCCATAAAAAAAAGCAGATCGTACAGGATCGGGCTGAATGATGGTTTCATTTTTTTTACTTCCGATTCTATCCGTTTTAAAATCGCCACACCTTCCTCCACTCCACCGGTTTTATAATGCAGGTACAATTCATTTTCGGCCGTGTTCAGGAAATTTATTTTTTGCGCCGTCTGGTTTTTGATCCCGTAGATCTGCAAAAACAACCGTTGTTTCCGGATCAGTCCTTCGGCTACTTCATATTTTTTCATTACAAACATCCCGTTTACCAGGTTGTTATAATTGGTATGATAGATCATCGGCAGATCCTTTATAAACTGCGGCGCTTCATCCATGATCTTCTTTATTTCGCGGTAGCTGGCCGAGCGCTGCGCCAGGTCGTTGGTCACTGAATAGATCAAACCGCGACAGGATTGATAATAATAATTGATCCAGAAACTGGTCTTGCTTTTTTCCTTCGGATACAATTCCTCAATGCGTTTTTCAGCATCTTTTATAAATTCCGGCAACGCTTCTCCTTTGTCGATCCGGATCTGGATCCGGAATGCCAGCTGCATAAATGCCGCCTGTGTACGCAGCTTATCCTGGATGCGCAGCTCTTCATCAAAATTCCGGAACAGCATTTTTTCATCTTCATCCTTGATGTAGATCAGTGTTTCCAAACGCAGAAGAATAGTGAGGATCGAAAATTTTTCGAGGCTGTAGGCTTCTTTCTTTGCTTTGTTGAGAAGCTTTTTACACTGGTCGAACAATCCTTTGTTATACAACACCTCTATGGAAATGATGATGTTGCAGTAACGCGTCAGGAAGGTTTTTTCCTTGTGAAAAAAGTTAAGGCTTTCCAGTACATTCTGGTACAGGTAATTTTTCTCCGAAGGAAGATGTTTGATAAACGTTTCTCCTTCAAACGTTTTTTTTATCTGCACCTCATCGTATCCTGTTTGCTTTTCTACTGCGCTAAACAGGCGGATGTAATTGTTCTTTTTTCCGATCACATGCCGGGACGAATAGATCTTGAAGTATCTTTTTTCCGACATATTCATGCTCTGAATGAGCTGGTGGAGTTCCTCTGATGGTGTCATGATTTCTAATAATGAGGAAACTAAAATAGAGTATTAGCGGGAGATAAACAAGTTTATATCCAAATCAGACTTCCAATAATGTTTTGTTTTTTTACTTGCCAGGGGAAGAACCTCGTCTATTTTTGATTTAAACATTTACTAACCAAAAATTTACTCTCATGAAAACAAAACAATTTATCTGCGTCATCATGTTCTAATTATTGCGATAGCGGCATGTGCTATAATGCCTGTTATCACAATAGTTTAAAGATCAGATCCTGTATATTTAATTTTTTTATTTAAAAATTAAATATACAGGATCTCCCAAACATGAAAAAATCATTCCTGCTTTTTTTTTATTTTCCGCATGATCATTCCGGCAATATCACATTGGTAAATAACAGCGATCCTAAAAACAAAATGAAAACGATCCGTACATCCATTCTTATTTTCTTAACTGCATTTGCAGTAAGTACAGTCAAAGGGCAAAACCTGGTGCTGAACCCCAGCTTCGAAAATATAAATGTGACCTGCTCCGGGCTTACCGGCGCGGGATACGTGAACCTCAATAACTGGTATAATCCTGATCCTACGGACACCTGCTCCACACCGGATTGGTTCTCTACCTGCCTGTCTTCTTTTTTCCCGACACACGCCCCAAACAGCGCATTGGGAAATCAAAATCCAAGAACGGGACAAGCCTACGCGGGCTTTATTCCGAGCGAAGGAAACCTTGATAACTACCGCGAATACGTGGAAGGAGAGCTTTCCACGCCAATGGTAGCAGGGCAAACCTATTGCGTTAAATTTTACATTTCATTGGCAGATAATGTACTGTACAGCTGCGACCGTATTGGTGTTTATTTTGCAAACGCGCAGGTACAATTCCCGGTAAGCCATTGTGTAAGCCAGGTTCCGTTGCCGTATACACCACAGCTGCAAGCGCCGCTGGTGCTTATGACCGACAAAATAAACTGGGTAAAATTACAATGGAATTATACCGCAACCGGCGGCGAAAAGTTTTTTGTGATCGGTAATTTTTTCATGAGCAGCGCTACTACCACCAGCAGCGCTGGCGGATCATTTATGAATCCCTTTGCCTATTATTTTATTGACGATGTTTCCATTGCACCCGGTCCCTGCTGCACCATTAACGTAGCAAGCTCTCAGGCAACAGACTGTTCGGGCAATGCATCCATTACACTAAATGCATCCGGCGCAAGCGCACCCTATACCTATAACTGGTCTACAGGAGCCACTACGCAAACCATTACCGGATTAGCACCCGGAACCTATACGGTAAGCGTTACCGACAATACCGGCTGCACCCAGGATACTTCTTTAACCGTTGGCACGTATACTCCGCTTAGCGCAACGGTAACCACCACACCAACCTGCAGCGGCAGCAGCAGCGGTATTGCCGCAGCAGTAGTAAGCGGCGGAACAGCGCCATATACCTATAGCTGGTCGCCGGGCGGTGCCACCACAGCCATTGTAAACGGACTGGCAGCAGGAACCTACACAGCAACGGTAACAGATAATAACGGCTGCAGCGTACTTGCCAACGGAACGGTTGGTACCGGATCGGCTGCTACATTCTCCATAAATGCAAATGCCACCACCGCTACCTGCGGGGCCAGCAACGGAACAGCAACCGCCACGATTTCCGGCGGATCAGGAACTTTTAATTATTCGTGGAGCACTACACCTCCCCAAACCACCGCAACTGCAACAGGATTAACTCCGGGAACATATACCGTAGCTGTTACAGATGTTGGTGGTTCGGTTACTTCGTTTTACACCGAAGATTTTACAAGCGGCGGAAGCACCTGGAACCTGGCTAATAGCGGCCCGGGAACAAACGGCGCATCAGCTAATAAGTGGATCGTAAACAACAGCAATCCTTTGTGTATTGGCGGATCGGGCGGCAATTACCTGCATGTTTCCTGCCTCGGTGGTGGTTTTCCTGTTAACTGTACACAAACCGATGCACATTATGAAACCGGCGTTCCATTTTTTGTAGACAATTCAACCGATAAATTTGCTTCCTCTCCTGTTATTTCCACATTGGGAAGAAGTGGAATTACGCTAAAATTCACGTATCAGTGTAACGGAGTTGCAGGCAGCGATTATGGCCTGGTGCGTTTGAGCAACGATGGCGGCAGCACCTGGACCGACCTGCCAACACAATATTCGGGCGTAACTACATGTACACTGGCATCCATTGCCATCCCGGCGCTGTATGAAAACATTGCTAATTTTAAGATTGCTTTCCGATGGATCAATAACAGCGATAACAACGGAAATGATTCGCCGTTTGCCATTGATGATATTTCGCTGGAAAGCGCGGGTGCCGGATCCTGCGCGGTAACGGCAATTGTTACGGTAACTTCCACATCCACACTGGCTGCAAATACCACCAACATTCCCGCCACATGCGGCAGCAATAACGGAAGCGCAACGGCCGCACCAACCGGCGGAAGCGGAACATATACGTATTCCTGGAGCACCACACCGGCACAAACAACAGCAACAGCAAGCAATTTAGGAGCCGGAACGTATACTGTTACCATCTCCGACGGAAGCTGCTCGCTTACTTCTACAGCAACCATTTCCAACAGCGACGGCTCCACACTGGCTGTTTCGGCACAAAGCAATATTTTATGTTTCGGTACAGCTAACGGCAGCGCAGCTGTAACAGCAAGCGCCGGTTCCAGCCCCTATGATTTTGTATGGACCGGCACAAGCGGCACAGTACACACCGATAATAACATTACCACACCAAGTACGGCAGGCGGATTAACAGCCGGTACTTACACGGTAAGCGTTACTGATAATTCCGGATGCATTTCCACACAAACAATCACTATTACACAACCGGCATCTGCGGTAAGCGTAAGCACACCTGTGGTAACCAACGCCACCTGCGGTTCCGCCAATGGCGCAGCAACCATCGCGGCAAGCGGCGGTACTGCGGGGTATACATACAACTGGTTGCCGGGCGGCGGAACAGCGCCAACAGCAAGCAGCCTGGTTGCAGGAACATACACCGTTACGGTTACAGATGCAAACGGCTGTATCACTACAACACCTGTGATCATTAACAACACCGGCGGGCCAACGGTTACGCTGGCATCACAAACCAATGTAAACTGCAACGGATCAACTACCGGCAGCGCCACTGTAAATGCCACCGGCGGCAGCGGAACATACACGTATTCCTGGAGCGGAGGTGCCGGAACTGCAGCCACAGCAAGCAACCTGGCAGCAGGGACCTACACAGTAACGGTATCTGACGGCGCCTGCCCTAACTCTACGATTGTAATCATCACACAACCCAACGCCATCAGCGGAAGCGTTAGCACCACACCTACCACCTGCGGAAACACAACCGGAACAGCCAGTGTAACTGCAACAGGCGGAACGGGAACACTTTCCTACGCATGGAACAGCGGCGGGACAGCGGCAAGCATCAGTAATTTAGCAGCAGGCGCTTATTCCGTAGTGATCACCGATGCTGCAGGTTGTACGCATACAGCATCGGGCATTGTTAGCAGCATTGGCGGGCCAACTGCAAATGCCGGATCGGATGTAATCATCATTGCCGGAGAAAATACTATTTTGAACGGAACAGGCACAAGCGGCGCTGTTTTTAACTGGTCGCCTGGCGCTACGCTCAGCTGCACCGGATGCGCCAACCCGGTAGCAACACCTGCACAAACCACCACTTATACTTTAACGGTAACACAAAGCGGCTGTACGGCAACGGACGAAGTAACGGTGATCGTGGATATTAAATGCGGGGAATTATTTGTCCCTACAGCTTTTTCACCAAACGACGATGGAGAAAACGATGTGATCCAGGTAATGGGAAATTGTATTGAAGAGTTAGTTTTTACAGTGTACGACCGCTGGGGCGAAGCTGTATTCCAAACCACCGATCCTACAAAAGTGTGGAACGGTACTTACAAAGGAAAAAAACTGGATGCGGCTGTGTTTGCTTATTATCTACAGGCTACAGTGGATGGCATCCAGGTAAAAAAACACGGAAATATCACTTTAGTAAAATAAGCCAATAAAAACACAAACATGAAAACGACAGAACACTTTGGTTTCTCTTCTTTTGCAAAAACAATTGTTTGGGTTTGCGGAATGAGTTTGGTTTTTGGTTATGCTGCAAAAGCACAGGACATTCACTTTTCGCAATTTGACGAAACGCCTTTGCAATTGAACCCGGCAAATACCGGTGTGCACCACGACGTACGGGTTATTGCCAATTATAAAAACCAATGGAAAGCTGTTGGCTCACCGTACAAAACATTTGCAATGTCGGCGGATTTTAAGTTGTTAAAAAGTAAAAAGCACCAGATGGGATTGGGCGTCGATTTTTTTTCGGATAAAGCCGGTGATGCCGATATGGCGTCCACGCAGGGAAATATTTCCTTATCGGGGATCATCAACATCAACAAAAAAAGCTTGATCTCCGCCGGGTTAATGGCAGGTTTTGCGCAACGCAGCATGAAAGGCGATAACCTTACCTGGGGAAATCAATACAACGGAATGGCTTACGATGCCAGCTTGCCAACCGGCGAAACCGGAACACCGGGAAGCTTTACGTATGCCGATTTTGCTGCGGGTGCGCAGTTCAGCTACGGGACTGATGAAATGTACATCTCGGCAAACGATGCACGCAAAATAAATATTGGTGTAGCTGTTTTTCATCCGCAACAACCGGCGTATTCCTTTTACGGAAACAAATCCGACATCCTGCACATGAAGCTTGTATTGCATGGCGATGCTGCCATCGGGATCAAAAATACCAACCTCGTAGTAAAGCCGTCCTATATTATTTTTAAGCAGGGCGCCACGCAGGAAATCACGCCGGGCATGAGCTTCCAGTACATTTTACAGGAAGGTTCCAAATACACCAGCAACAAAAAACCGGCAGCATTAACCATCGGTGGTTATTACCGTTTGCAGGATGCAGCCATTGCTGTGATAAAATTTGAATATGCCAATTATGCGATCGGATTTAGCTATGATGTGAACTTATCAAAATTAAAAACAGTGACCAGCACACGCGGCGGTTTCGAAATTTCCCTGCGTTTTATTACGCCGGGTGCGTTTGCAAAATCAAGCTCAAAATCAAAATTCTTATAGTTTAGTTTTTTTTAGTTTTTCATTGGGGGGTTGGGGGGTTTAATTGATGAAAGGCCGTTCCTTGGAGAGAGGGAGCGGTTTTTTATTTATAAAAAGAGTTCAAAGTTTAAAGTTCAAAGTTTCTGTGTGTGTTTTACGCAGAGATCGCAGAGAAGGTGCATAGGCCGCTAAAAAATCATAGACATACATTTTGTTTTGCCTCGCCTTTTGTTTTCTTTTATGGTTCAAATAACACACTGCTCACACCCAGATTAGTATATTGGTACAAATTGGTATTTAGTAGATACACAGATTCGTAAATTCGTATAGATTAGTTATCCGTAATCTTTTATCTTTGTATACCACACATTTAAAAAACCACATTCATGAAAGTATTGAAAAAAATCGGAAAATGGCTGCTGATCATTTTAGTGATCCTGAACCTTGCCATCCTTATTTCCGGAAAAACATACATTTACAAAGGCGTTGCAAACACTTATCTGAAAGGCCGCTCCGGGCCAAGCATCAGCGAATATGAAATTTTTGACAACCGTACCGTAAAAGCCGGAACGGAACAAAAATGGCATACTGCAAAAAATTACAACAGCGGAAAAATTTCGCCGGAATTACAGGCGCATTTTGATGCTATGAAAACCATTGCATTTGTAGTTGTTAAAAACGATTCGCTTTTACATGAGCAATACTGGGATGGCTACGGTGCCGATTCGCATTCCAATTCTTTTTCCATGGCAAAAAGTTTTGTGAGCATTATGGTTGGGATTGCCATTGATGAAGGAAAAATAAAAAGTATTGATGAACCGGTTGGTGATTTTCTTCCTGAATTTAAAGACGGCGACAATGCAAAATTAACGATCAAACATTTGTTGACCATGAGCTCCGGAATTAATTTTGATGAAAATTATGTAAGTCCGCTCGCATACCCTGCTGCTGCGTATTATGGAAGCGACCTGAAAAAATTAACGTACGGATATAAGGTGACGGAAGAGCCCGGGAAAAAATTCAAATACCTGAGCGGTAATTCCGAGCTGCTGGCTTTTATTCTTGAAAAAGCAACCGGCATGAAACTGAGCGATTACATGTCGGAAAAATTATGGAAACCGCTGGGCGCGAAGAACGACGCCTATTGGAGCCTCGACCATTCCGACGGAGTTGAAAAAGCATATTGCTGCTTTAATTCCAATGCTCTTGATTTTGCACGCATCGGCGAGCTGTACCTCGATACGGGAAAATGGAATGGCAATCAGTTGGTGAGCAAGGATTATGTACTGAATTCTGTTAAACCTGCTGAGTTGACCAATACCGGAGATGAGAACAAAAATGATCGCTACGGCTACGCATGGTGGCTGATCCCGGATTACAAAGGACACCGTATTTTTTATGCACGCGGTATTTTAGGCCAGTATATTTTTTGCATCCCTGATCAGAAAATGATCGTGGTACGCCTGGGCAGCAAACGCGAAAAACCAAGCGGAACAGATCATCCGGCCGATGTGTATTATTATCTGGATGCAGCATTGCAAATGTACGGTAGTAAATAATTTTGCGTTTTTATTACAGGTTGGGAGGTTGCTCTGAGCTTGTTGAAGAGCATTCATGGGCCTGCACACATGTTTCGACAGGCTCAACATGACAACGCACAAAATTCTGCTTCGATGGAGTAATCCGAATAAAATCGAGAACAAAGGCAACACATTTAATACACTTTACTATAAAAATAAACCTCCGGATTTATGTGTCGCTCCATATAGATTCTTATTTTCGCAGCCTTATATATGAAAAAAGACATTACACCGCCTGAAGTAAAAGACATTGCCGTTGCCATTGTAAAAGAACAGAACGAATTAGCAGAAACAGAATGGAACGTTTACCTGGTAAATCTGAAAACAGAGGACATTGAAGGAGTATTGGTTTCATCGCACGGGTATGGAATGTACAACAATGAAGAAGTAAAAACATCCACACTGCGCCATTTTTTAGATGTGGTAAAAGCAAAGAATTTTGTAAAAATAGAACCCATAGTAGAAACCGTTTTTGGTTTGAACAATGAATTTTGGGTAAGTTTTTTTGTAGAAAGTGTGATGCATGATAAAAAATACATTTTCCTTCCGGAGACGATCAAAGAAGAAAATTTTGTACTGGTTCCCTACATCAATAAAAAGGGAGTGATGATCAAATAAATTTCAAAAACAATTATACACAATGGCTTTTTTGACGAATAAGTGGGTGCGCATTTTTGTAAGTTTATTTGGCGGCGCATTATTCTCAGAATGGCTGTTTATTTCAATAGGCGAACAGAACAAACCAATGATCGGTGGGCTTGATCCGATAATGATCATTTCTGCGATCATTTTGTATTATCTACTGACATTCATCGTGAAAAACAAAAATAAAAATCTCTCTTAAAAGTGAGTTTACACTAAGAACTTAATACGTTATATGCTCGACAACCTCAAGATCTCAAATATTTTATTCCTGGACGTAGAAACCGTTCCCGTGGTATACGATTATAAAAAACTACCAAGGAACATGCGGGAATTGTGGGATTCAAAATTCCGTTTTCACCCCACAGAAACACCGGAAAAGTTGTACCAGAAAGCCGGTGTGTATGCCGAATTTGCAAGAGTGGTATGCATTTCCGTTGGCTTTTTTAACGAACAAACCTTTCGTGTAAAATCGTTTTACGGCGAAGACGAAAAACAAATTTTGCAGGATTTTACCGCTTTATTGAACAAACATTTTAACCGCAAGGAACATTTGCTCTGCGCGCACAATGGTAAGGAATTTGATTTTCCGTTTTTATGCCGCCGTATGCTCATTAACGGAATTAAATTGCCGAAAACCCTGAATCTTGCCGGTAAAAAACCATGGGAAGTGCCGCATTTGGACACACTGGAATTATGGAAATTCGGCGATTATAAAAATTACACCTCACTGAACCTGCTTGCTGCTATTTTTAACATCCCAACACCCAAGGACGACATCGACGGAAGTGATGTGGCCCGTGTGTACTGGGAAGAAAAAAACCTGCCCCGCATTGTGGTCTATTGCCAGAAAGATGTATTAACGGTGGCACAACTTTTTCTTCGCTTTAAGGGCGAACCCCTCATCGAAAGCAAAAATGTGGTTGTTGCGTAATCCACAACGGTGATGGTGAACGCATTATAAATTATCTATCTTTGCACTATAATTCTATCAAAAAATGCACTTTTCGGGCACCACCAAAAATCTTTCTTCTCTCGCCATCGTTTTATTTGTGCTTGTTTGCTCCTCCTGTAAACACGAAAAAGATCCCTTGAAAAAATACGGTCCGTTTGTGGAAACCGTGATGCGTAATGAAAATGGCGCTTTCCGCGGATTTAATTTCGGTGAAAAGATCGACAGCGTTACTGCAAAAGAAACGGCACCTGCTGCCGAAGCAGATGAAGGATATTTGTATTACGAATACAAAATAAACACGACCGGCTCATTCAATATTACCTACGATTTTGATGATAAAGGACTGAACGAGATCCAGTCGGATATTTTTGTGACCGACGCCAATCAAACCGACAGCGTTTTTAATGCCTTTAAATCCTATTTCGACGACCATTTTGGCAAAGAAGAAACCGATATGGGTTACAACGTATGGTCTGTAAAGTCTGATAAATTCGGGGATGTAAAAATCAACCTTACCGACCAAAGCCCCAATCTTACTACCGATAAAGCACCCGGTAAAATTTCCATCTGGATCTATCCTGATCAAGACTAATTCGTTCACTGGTTCATCAGTTCATTGGTTCATTAGTGTGCCAACCCGTGCTGTGTGTTTGATCCGTTAAATCCGATTCATCTGCCTCATCCGCGTTCCGATCACACACAATATCCACCCAGAATAAACACAGCACACCAATGAACCAGTGAACCAGTGAACCAGTGAACTGATCGACCAATCCTTTGCATATTTCAAGAACAAAATGTACTTTTAGCACTCTTGAAAAATCCGGCTTGGAAAGATGGCAAAAGAAATACTCCTGGAAATTAAAAATTTAGTAACCGAATTCCGTACCGAAGAGGAAACGGTAAAAGCGGTAAACAACATTTCTTTTACGCTTTCGCGTGGCGAAACTGTTGGTATTGTTGGCGAATCGGGTTCCGGAAAATCGGTGACCTCCCTTTCCGTAATGCGCCTGATCCCCAACCCTCCCGGAAAAATTACCGGGGGCGAGATCATTTATCACTCCAAAACCAAAGGCCCTGTTGATATTGTAAAACTGAGCGAAAAAGAAATGCGCTCGCTCCGTGGCAACGAGATCGCGATGATCTTCCAGGAGCCAATGACCTCTTTAAATCCCGTGTACACTTGCGGCGACCAGGTAATGGAAGCCATTTTACTGCACCAGAAATGCAGCAAAAAAGAAGCAAAGGAGCGTACCATCAGCTTATTTAAAATTGTACAGCTGCCGCGTCCGGAAGCCATATTTGACAGCTATCCGCACCAGATCTCGGGTGGACAAAAACAGCGCGTAATGATTGCGATGGCCATGAGCTGCAATCCCAACATCCTGATTGCAGATGAGCCAACTACAGCGCTGGATGTAACCGTACAAGCCACTATTCTTGACCTGATGCTGAAACTGCAGCGGGAGCATGATATGGGGATCCTCTTCATCACTCACGACCTGGGCGTAATTGCCGAGCTGGCCGATAAAGTGGTGGTGATGTACAAAGGAAAAATTGTAGAGCAGGGCACTGTTTATGAGATCTTCTCAAATCCGCAGCACCCGTATACAAAAGGATTACTGGCCTGCCGCCCGCCATTGAATAAACGCCTGCAATGGCTCCCTACCGTAAGTGATTTTATGAGTACCAGCGAAACCGGCGAAATGGTGGAAAGTAAACATTCCGTTGCCGAAGTAACCGGCCGTTTGGAAGTAACCCAATCCGAACGGGAAGCGGCACACAAAATTTTATATTCTAAAAAACCGATCCTCGAGATCCGGAATTTAAAAACATATTTCCCCATTAACAAAGGCTTATTTGGCAAAGCAAAAGATTATGTGCGCGCCGTAGATGATGTGAGCTTTGATGTATATCCCGGTGAAACGCTTGGATTGGTGGGAGAATCCGGCTGCGGTAAAACCACGCTCGGACGCACGGTTTTGCGTTTGGTGGAACCCACTTCCGGCGAAATTATTTTTAACGGAACCAATATCACGCATCTTCGCAACAGCGAAATGCGTAATTTGCGGAAAGATATCCAGATCATTTTCCAGGATCCGTATTCTTCGCTGAACCCGCGTATCACTATCGGGCAGGCCATTATGGAGCCTATGCAGGTACACGGCATTTTAAAAGACGACAAAGCGCGCAAAGCACGTGTGATCGAATTGCTGCAACGCGTAAACATGAACGAAGGACATTTTTACCGGTATCCGCACGAGTTTTCGGGCGGGCAGCGCCAGCGGATCTGTATTGCACGTGCACTGGCATTAAAGCCGAAATTCATTATTTGTGATGAATCGGTTTCGGCACTCGACGTTTCCGTACAGGCGCAGGTATTGAATTTGCTGAACGAATTAAAACGCGAATTTGATTTTACCTATATTTTTATTTCTCATGATCTGTCGGTTGTAAAATTTATGAGCGACCGCATGGTGGTAATGAACAAAGGCAAGGTAGAAGAGATGGGCGATGCAGATGAGATCTACAACAATCCGCAAACCGAATACACCAAAAACCTGATCGGCGCTATTCCGAAAGGACAGCTGGAAGATATCAAAGCATCCATCGAACGCAAGAAACAAATCATACAGATCAACTGATCCATGCCCCGTTTTTTAGTTTTTATTGTTGCAGTCAGGATAGAATTTCTTTTGTGGGGTTGTGGCCAAAATATTGCCGCAAACGGATCTTCAGCAGCAAAAAAGGATTCTGTTTCTGTTTTATATTCCGAGTTTCACGATTTCGAAAGCGTGCCCGATGCGCAGATAGATTCCACAAAAGCATTTTCAGGAAAACGTTCCGGCGCATTGAGCCCCAAAATAGAATATGGCTTTGGAATGGAAAAGTTTTTAGGAGAAATTTCCTCTTTCAAAAGTGTGGAAGAAGTAAATGTTTCTTTTAAATGCTGGATGAATAAAAAAGATCCGGATGCCGTTTTTGTTTTATCGATCGATAATTACAACAGCATTCCAAATAAAAATATTATGTGGGAAGGCAAGCCCATTGTAACTTCAAAACTCAATGACTGGGACGATGTACATATTAATTTCAAGATCAATAAACTTTTTATTGTGCGCGATTATACCATTAAGCTGTACATTTGGAACAAAGGGAAAAACACCTTTTATTTTGATGACCTGTTGTTAGATTTTATTAAAACAAAAAAATAACATTCCAAAATGCCGACTAGCAGTGATCTTAAAAAGCGTGTTCTTACTGCTGCCGTTTTTGTTTTTTGTTTTTCAGGATTTTTTATTTTCAGGGCCAAAAGGCATCGGCACCAGCCTGTAATAGCCAAAGCCAACCCTGCCTTACCTTCTCTTTTTAAACGAAAAGCTTTTCAAACGGGCACGTTGTTGTTTTCCGGATTTACCGACCTGGAAAATGTAAGCGACAAATCTATTACTTCCGAAAAATCATTCTCCGGCATTAAAAGCTCGAAGCTTTCCATGGCCACACAGTACGGTTTTACGTTTACAAAAAAAATAAGCGACATTCCTTCTTATCAAAGCCTGAACAGCATTCAGCTTCAATTCAAATGCTGGATGAGGAACGATATTGTAAGCGCGCTTTATGTACTTTCCGTAGAAGACAAGGATGGGAAAAATATTTACCAGCAATCGCGACAAATAATTTGCGCTACTAAATACGAGTGGAACGATTTACAATATTCGTACAGCATTGATCCGAAATTGCTGGATCCGGAAAACATGATCCGGCTGTACGCCTGGAACAAGGAACAAAACCAGCTCCGGGAGCTTTACGTGGATGATATCCGTGTTTCTTTTTTTGCTGAAGATAAAAAACAGAAAAACGAAAGTTCAGATTTTACTTCCAACTTTTTATATGATTTTGAAACGGTGGACAGTGCCCTGATGGTGCAAAAAAACGATATCCGGGAAGCTGCGGCACATTCCGGCAAAATGGTGTTTGACCTGAGCGATGCGGGTGAATACGGCCCGGTGGTTAACAAACAATTGGGCGATGTTTGTCTTCTGCCGGTTAAAAAAGTGAATACCCGCATTTGGGTGTATCCGCTGGAGGAAAATGCATCGGTAGAGCTGGACGTGGCTTTGTTTAATGCAGCAGATGAAAAATATTTTATACAAACAAAGAAAATCGCGGCAACGCTGCTGCCAAAAAATAAATGGACAAAAATAAATGCAACATTTCCCCTGCCGCAGGATGGAACAACCCCGGAGGATCTGATCCAGGTGCTTGTGCTGAATAAAGGAAAAACAAAACTTTTACTGGATGATTTTGAAATTGTGTACGATGATGTAAAACAAGCGCCGGGTGATCCTTCCATGATAAATGCAAGCGATTTTACACCTCAGCGGAACAAGCCGCCGTTTAAAACAATGTATTTGAATAAGCAGGAGATCGGCAATGCAAACAGCCCGTTCATTATTAATGCGGGGAATACCCAACTGGGAGATTTTACCCCGGGCGATGAATATGCAAGCGGACACTTTTGCGGCAATGCGGAAAACACCGACCAGGTAATCCAGATCAAAGCAGCAGAAATAGCTATGTACGGCTATTGCCCTGATAAAAAACAATTTTTACAGCTGTGGAAAAGCAATGAAAAAGCGTTTGTTGCTTCCGAAAAAATAACCGGCGATTTTGATAATAACCACACGGACGATCTGTTGCTCATCAATAAAAAAAGGAAAATAGTACAATTGGTTTCTTTTTCGCCACTGAGCAATTGCTCCGTGATCCTGAATATTGCTTACACGGTGCAGCAAGAACAAACGTTTGAAAACTGGAACATAACGGCTGATGATATATTTATGAGCGGCGATTTTAACGGCGATCATAAAACAGAATTGCTGATCGTTAACTCTAAAATCGGCAATTGGGGCATGTTTCAACACGATGCGGCTGGCTGGAAAAATGTAGCGGCAAATAAAATGGATCCGGCTTATTTTAATGCACAAACAAGCAAGCACACCAGCGGGCATTTTTATGCGGATAAGAACAAAGATGTCGTTTTTATTTCTGTTACCGAAAAGGAAAAACAAACTTACACACTGCTGGAATTTAACTCCGCACGCAAACAATTTGATGTAAAAAATATTACGCCCGGTGATACGGATGAAATATTTTTTAAACACGCGAACAATACCTTTGCCGGTGATTTTGAGAGTAACGCGGCGCAGGAATTTGTCAATTTGAATACCGACTGGCGCTTCGATCTGAAATTAATAAAAACAGATGCCGCAGGATTTAATATTATGGGAAATGTTGATTTTAAAGGTTATCCGGCCGATCACAATCCAAAATATTATGAATTTGTAAAAATGATCCCGGGACATTTTATATCGAAAGAGAAGACTGCTTTTATTGTGATCATGCGGAATTGCGCTGATAAAAATTTTAACGGCGATGCCTGCAAACAATACGAGAACCTTGATTATTTACCCAACAGCACACAGCTGTATCAATTTGAACAATGAGCATGAAACGCTTTTTATCCACTTACTTTTTTTATCTGTGCCTGTGTTGCACCGGCTTGCTTTTATTGCTGCAAGCCTGTTCGGGCAATAAGCCGGTAGAGGAAAAAGAAAAAAAAGAACTGGCTTGTGCTGCGTTCAGCATTCAAAATATTGTACCTATTGCCAATTACCAGCCCGATAGTACCGCACATAAAATCATTTACCTGGATTACGATCATGCGATGGATGGCTTCAGGGTCCCAACCGTAAGGCAAACAGCCGGTGGAGAATTTACATTCCGCTTCGAATTAAAGAACAACACCTCTGCGACTGAAAAATTATTTTACAAAATTTATTATCAGAACGAGAGTTATAAATTTCCGGAATTTGATTCGCTTACAAAAAAGGAACATGAATTTGCAGAAGAAAATTTTTACGGCAGCTGGGAAAATACAGGAACGGGATTTAAGGAAATTCCAGCTGTGCCCGCCGATAATGCCTATCACAAAATAGAAGGCACGATCAGCATTGTTGGTAATCCGCGCAACGAAGAGCGCTATATTCAGAACGGTGAGAACAACCGTTGGGAGAGGAACCCGCGCGTGGGTAATTACAGTTTTTTACTGGTGGTGTGCACCGGAAAAGACCTTTCCGCTATTCCGGAACACATTAAATACATCAGCAAAAAAAGCGAAGATCACTTTGTAAATCCTTACTATTATTATTTATACGGCGATGGTAAAAACCTAAGCAACAGCATCGCGGCAAAAGCGCCCATGCAGCTGAAAGTGGTGGCAAAACCAGATCTCGGTAAGGGCATTTACATAGATGAAGGGCGCAGCGCCGATCGCACCAGCTATTGCGCCACCTGCGGCAAGGATACAAATTTATACAACATTGCGCCGGTACAGCAGTTTATGAATTATGTGGATTCGTCCACCAAAATGGACAATATTCCGGTGATTGCCGATGTGCTGAAAGATAATTATTCGCAAATGGATTACAACTGGAACAAGAGTTTTTATAAAAAAAACGAGCTGATCCCGATCGTGGTTCAAACCTCCAAAACGCCTTGTAAAACGGTAGTTTCGAATCCGAAAGAAAAAAAGATCATTATTAAAAATCCCGGAACAAAATTCGGTGAATGGAAAAAAGAAAGTGTGGGGATTACCACCCGTCACGGATTTACATACGGCAAATACCGCGTAAAAGTAAAGATGACAGAGCTCCTGAATAAGAACGGTGTGTGGAATGGTATTACCAATGCGATATGGCTGCTGACGCAGCAACAGGCGGAATGGAACAGCAGGCGCAATTGCAGTAAGGATGGCTACATGGCAACGTATTGGGGCGGTGCCGGTGATAAGCGCGTACCGGTGGTGGGGTATTCCGAAATTGATTTTGAGATCCTGAAAACCCCGCCGTATTGCCCGGAAAATGTTTTTCCACCGGTGTATAAAAATGCACAAATGAACAGTAAAAATGTATGTGCATGGAATGTGTCGCTGCCCGAAGATGTAGCCGGTAATAACAATGATAAGATCACGGTAGCCTGCACCAATTGGGACATGGCCTGCCATGAGCCAAAAAATTTCAGCGTGGATTGCAATGAAATTCAGCACAACGGACAATCGTTTTATACGCATCGCTGGGATAGCAATTACCGCGCACTTACCGAAAAGAAAGAAGAAAGCGACGATGAATTGTTCCGGTCGGATTATTTTTATTTTGAGATCGACTGGCAGCCAACCCAGATTACCTGGCGGATTGGCAAAGAATTAAACAACATGCGCGTGGTGGGTTATATGAACGATGCGGTAACGTCCATTCCAAATAACCAGATGCTGCTGGTGATCACGCAGGAATACCACAACACCAGCTGGTGGCCGGGTGCACCGTATGCACAGGATAAAATTCCGTTTCCGCTCAACGATATTACCGGACAGATCTTTGATCTGACGATCGAATAAATTTAAACAGCGGCCTCAATCCTCCTTTTTAAAATAATATTTACCTTTACAAAAAGAGTAAATTATGATTCTCGGTAAAAAATTAGTGATCGTTCTGCCTGCCTACAACGCCGGATTAACCATAGAAAAAACCTACAGCGAAATTCCATTTGATATTGTTGATGAAGTGATCCTTGTGGATGATGCCAGCAAAGACAATACTGTTGAAGTGGCTACCCGCATTGGAATCAAACACATTATCAAACATGAAAAAAATAAAGGCTACGGTGGCAATCAAAAAAGCTGTTACGATAAAGCCTTATCGCTTGGCGCTGAGATTGTGATCATGCTTCACCCCGATTATCAATACACGCCAAAATTAATTCCGTCCATGGCCAACCTCATCGCACAGGATTTATACCCTGCCGTGTTCGGATCCCGCATCCTTGGAAAAGGCGCACTCAAAGGTGGAATGCCCAAATACAAATATTTTTTTAACCGGGTGCTGACGCTTTCACAAAACATCCTGATGGGTCAAAAACTTTCGGAATACCATACCGGTTACCGTGCTTTTTCACGCGAAGTGCTCGAAAAAATTGATTACCACGCTAACTCCAACGATTTTGTTTTTGATAATCAAATGGCAGCGCAGGTTTTTTATGCCGGTTATGAGATCGCGGAAATAACCTGCCCTACCAAGTATTTTGATGAGGCCTCTTCCATTAACTTCAAACGCAGCGCTGTTTATGGAATGGGGGTTCTGGGCGTTTCTTTCAATTACTTTTTTAATAAGATGGGGTTGGCGAAATCAAAGATCTTTCGTCTTCGCAACTAAAATTCATTGATAAAGATCCGGAACGTTTGCGGGTAAGAAATGGTATCGCCATCCGCAAATAAACCGAATGGCTCCTCCGGATGTATGCTCACGTATTTATTGTTATACGCTTTCAGCGCTACTTTATTATCACCAAGATAGATGAGCTCAAATGTTTCCCAGGCGCCTGCCTGATCGCGGTTTGCAATCAGCTTTTCTCCAATCGAATGATCGGCACATACAAATTTTCCGTTCCCTGCTTTTATCGTTATTTTATTTCCATTTCCTGAAAAGGCAATAGAAAATGTTTCCGGCTGCACCATCTCGTAAAAGTTAGCCATCACTTCCGTTGAGTTATCGTAACCGGTTATTTTAAAATTACTTCCTTTTAAATTTATCCTGTCTTCCGGCCTGATCTCCCGGATCTCTTCCTGGGTATAAATTTCCGGCAATCCGGCTTTTGCTTTTTTATAGTTGGGATCCGATAAATATTCGAACAAATGTTCCGAATTTTTGCTCAGGAAAACAGAAAAATATGCTTCTTTTGTCATGGCATCATAATGAATAATTCCTTTGTTATACTGCCATGTTTGAAACAAATTTAAATAGATGAACAAGGCAACAATTGCATACAATCCCTTCCTGATCTTTGAATTGGCGCTTTCCAAAATCTGCTTATAAAAACAAGCCATTGGCAATGCAAACAAACCGTAAAAATCAACAAAAGCCCTTAATCCGAAACCACCACCATACCACCAGGCCCACCACGACAAAAGAACATAAACCATCAGCGGAAAAATAATGATCACCGGCAGAAAAAAAGAACGGAGGTGTTTCCTCACATAAAAAATTCCAATTACAGCAAATGCCATCACCGGCGTATATAGCAGCCAGCCTTTTCTAAAACCAAACAATCCCTGCACAAGATGCGGTTGATTAAAATAAAAGCGCTCTCCCTGGTACGAAAAAAACAGCCAGTTACCGGTAATGTATTTCCAGTATAGCAGCTGCGGAAAGATCATCAGCACCGTACAAATACCGATCACGATCAAATGCAAAAAATGTTTTTGAAACAGCTTTATCTTTTCAGTAAGCGATTGTTTATTGTACACATCAAACAAAACAAAAATAAAGAACGCAATGAGCATCGTCGGGCGGATCAATGTGATCAAACCACCTGCTAAGCCAATAAAAACAGCAGTTTTGACCTTCGGTTTCCGGTGCCATTTTACAACCAGGTAAATAAAAACCGTGAGCATCGAAAAAAGATAACCATGCGACATCAAGCCATTGATCGAAGAATACCACAACAGGTTAGTACCGAAAAAAACGGAGATCATTGTAAGGCTGCTTACTTTTTCCGAAAAATAGCTCCGTAATAATTTCCGCAGAAAGTAAAAGCCCAGCAGCACATAAAACAAGCAGCCAAAAACGAGTGAAATCTGGTAGGGTGGTGATAACCCGTCCTGCGGCTGATGAAAAGCAGGAGCTAAAACATGCCCGATAAAAAAGAAAGGCGCATATAAAAACGACAACCCCATCGTTGTTTTTATTACTTTTCCGCCATTCGGTGCTATTTCCGGCCAAAAAGGGAAATCATTCCCCGCCACCCGGTGTTCTTTATTTTCCAGCTTAATGTCATTGAAAATAAATTTTGCAGGCAAATAACCGTAATAAGAAACAACATCGTTCACCACCAGGTTTTGCTTCCAGGGCTTGTACGTTCCAATCACCACCAGCCAAAAAAAGGCAATAATGCAAAGGATGTTTTTACTTTTAAAAAAAAACGAAATCACTTTTTTGAACATACAACATGCGGATTTTTTTCGCTTCAATATCAAAAAAGCGAATATGAATTCCGGATAAATTTACATTTTATAATTCTGTTTTAATAAAATTTGTGTGCGGCCGTTTACCGATCGGGCTCTCCGGTATTTTCCCTGCGTATTTTAATTGCCGCTGATTAAGAAAAATCAATCGTCAAAGGAACTTTATTTGCTATATTTGGGTCAGAATTAAATCGCGTATTTTTATTGCTTAAATGCCTTTAGAACTAAACCCTGAAATGATCTGATGTTTTTTCACTCCCCTCTTTTGATCGTCTTTTTTTCAATTAGCATCCTTTTCATTATTGGAATGATCATTCGTCCGGCAACAAAAAAGAAAACCAGGATCACCCTTTCTTTTTTGCTGATCCTGCTGGGACTTTCTGCTGTTTTTTATCCGAAGATCAAAAACTCTTTCGCTTCTCAAAACACTCATTTATTTGCCGATCTGAAAAAGAAAACATATTCCTCCCGTTTACCACTGGGTACAGAGTTTTTTAACATTGAAAACGAAACTAACGACAAATCCCTTACTTCCGAAAAAGCATTTTCGGGCACTAAAAGCTCCAAACTATCAAAAGAAATGGAGTATGGTTACACCGTCCTAAAAAAAATGAAGGACATTCCATCCTACGAAAAGCTGAAGACAATACAGGTGGAGCTCAAGTGCTGGATGGAACCGGATGTAAACGATGCGGAATATGTGCTTTCGATTGATGCGCCGGATGGAAAAAATATCTCCTGGGCGTTTAAACCCATTGCCAGCTCTAAGAGAAATGAATGGGTGACCATCCGCATGACATTCGGCGTGAAACCGGAAGCGATTAATCCCGAATACACCCTGAAATTTTATCCCTGGAACAAAGAGAAAAAGAATTTTTATATCGACGATATTTCCATTACCTACAATGGAAACAAAGCCATTGATTCCACCGTTGGCCTACAGCGTTTTAACACCAACTTTTTTTATGATTTTGAAACACCTCAACCCGATGTTATCAATACACAAGGGATTGAAGAAGGCATTGCGCATTCCGGAAAAACGTCCTGCAGCATTGGAAGTGAACAGCTGCACAGCCCCGCTGTTGTAAAACAAATCGGCGAATTTTGTACCGAACCGGTTAAAAAAGTATGTGCCAGCGTATGGGTGTATCCATTGGTGGATAGCGCCGTTGTTGCGCTCGAGGCGATTATTGTAAATGAAAAACAGGATACCTTGTTCTCGGAAGGACAGATCATCAATGGCAAATTGCTTCCAAAAAATAAATGGACAAAGATCAATTGCCTCGTAAAGCTGCCGTATGAAGAGCTTTCGCTGGATGATTTTATTGCTGTTGACCTGTTGAACAAAGGAAAAACAGAATTGCTGATGGACGATCTCGAAATTGTTTATGGCGAAGAAAACGACCGCAGAGGCAACAACTCCGGCATGGATCCGGATGTTATTTATAACAAACAGTTTTCTGCCGAAAGAAACAAACCGCCTTTTATTCCTTTCTTGTTTAACAAAAAAGAGATCGGCAATAATAACAGCACGTACCTGCTTCCCGGCATATCAAATACTGCCGATTTTGCTCCTGCAGATGAGTTTATGGTAGGCGATTTTGGTGCTGACAAGGAACACCTCGATGAAGTACTGCAGATCAGTAAAAATGATATTGCACTTTATGGTTATTGTTCCGGGCAATCCAAATTTATTTCCCTTACAGGAAATCTCAATACCTTTTTTTCCGGGAAAAATTACCCTGATAAAATGGTGGCCGATTTTGATAACAACGGTACCGACGATCTTTTGATGATCAATAAAAAAGAGAAGAAAGCGGAGATGATCTCTTTTACCAGCGAGGTAAACTGTACTTCCGGAAATAAATTAACACCGGTTTCGTCCTGGAAAGGAACCGGGGATGTTTTTACAAACTGGGCCTTATCGGAAAACGACCAGTTTATTACTGCTGATTTTTCGGGCGATCGCAAAAAGGATTTGTTGATCGTGAATGCAGCAAACGGCGAATGGGGGATTTACCAGTTTTCTGCAGATAAAAAATGGAGCGCCTATGCACGCAGCAATGCTTCCAATAAACTGGACCCAACATTTTTTGATATAAACAACAGCAAAACCGTTGCGGGGCATTTTTATTCCGACAAACAAAACGACATTCTCTTTGCTTCCCGGATGAATAAAACAGATAAAAAACAGGAGTATGCTGCTTTCGAATTTAACATTGCGCACAAATCCTTTGAACAACAACAGATCGATCCGGAAGTGGCAACAGGGCTTTTATTTGGAAAAGATAATTCCTGTTTTGTCGGTAATTTTGATGACGATCCTCAGCAGGAATTTCTAAGCCTCAACAGCAGCTGGAGATTTGATCTTAAATTGGTAGATGCGGATGCGCAAGGCTTGTATATTGCCAACACCGTTGATTTTAAAGGTTATCCGGCTGATCACAATCCAAAATATTACGAGTTTGTGAAACTTGTTGCCGGTAATTTTATAAGTCGCGAAAACACCGCTTTATTAGTAATGATGCGGAATTGCTCCGACAGTAATTTTAATGGCATCGACTGCAGTGAGTATGAAAATTCAACAGCACTGCCAAACAGCACTCAATTATATTTTATTAAATGATCCGCATGAAAATGTTCACACATAAAAATTGTTTTTTTGCCTGCCGCCTGTTTTTTTGTTTTGCCTTCGCAGCGTTTTTGTTGCAAAGCTGTAAAACAAAAGATCCGCAGCCGGAAGCGGCGGCATTGAGCTGTAACGATTTTTGCATACAAAATTTTAATCCTGTTGCCAACTGGCAGACGGACAGCGCAAAACAAAAAACTATTTTTTTAGATTATGTAAATTCCGTTGATGGCTTTACAATCCCCACCGTTAAACAGGTAAAGGACGGCGTGTTTTTTTTAAGCTTTGATCTGAAAAATACTTCTGCCAGCACCAAAAAATTTTATTACAAAATATATTATCAGAACGAAAGTTATAAGTTTCCCGAGCAGGATGATTCCACGCACAAAGAACATCCTTTTGCCGAAGAAAATTTTTATGGCTCCTGGGAGGACATCACACAATCCTTTAAGCAAACCGAACAAATTCCGGCAGACAATACTTTTCACCAGGTAAAAGATTATTTCCGCATTGTTGGGAATCCGCGCGCGGAAGAACGGTATTCGGAGAACGGCCAGAACAACCGATGGAAGCGGAATCCACGTGTAGGTAATTATAGTTTTTTACTGGTTGTTTCCACAGAAGAGGATTTGAAAAATATTCCGACTTACATTCAAAACATCCATCAGAAAAATAAAGATCATTTTGCAAATCCATATTATTATTTTTTGTTTGATGCCGGAAAAGATCTTAAAAGTTCCGTTGTACAAAAATCTGATTATACATTAAAAGTAACTGCACAGCCCAATCTTGGTTCCGGCGTTTATATCAGCGATTATTTTTTCCCAAACCCGGCCGATAAATCTTCGTATTGCTCTTCCTGCGGGCAAAGTCCGGAGCTTTTTCAAAGCGCGCCTTTTCAGCAGTTTATAGATTATGTGGATGCATCCACCAAAATGTATAACATTCCGGTGATCGGAGATGTGATAAAGGATAATTATTCCAAACTGGATTACAACTGGAATAAAAATTTTTATCAGAAAGATGAGCTTATTCCAACCTATATCCGCACAGCAAAAGACCATCCCTGCCAAACTGTTTTTTCTGATTCGGCCAATAAAAAGATCGTGATCAAAAATCCAAAAACAACGTTTGGCGACTGGAAAAAAGAAAGTGTGGGAATCATTACCCGCCAGGGGCTTACCTATGGAAAGTACCGTGTAAAAGTAAAAATGACCGAGCTGCTGAATAAAAACGGCGTGTGGAACGGCTTAACAAATGCCATTTGGCTGATCACCCAGGGTGGCGGAAAATGGAACTACCGCAGGAATTGTAATAACGAAGGTTATATGGAAACCTATTGGGGTGGAAGAGATGATAAGCGTGTTCCCGCTATCGATTACTCCGAGATCGATTTTGAGATCCTGAAAACGCCGCCGTATTGCCCGGAAAATACGTTTCCGCCGATCTATAAAAATCCCCTTGATAATAGCCGGGATCTGAAAAAATGGAACGTTCCGTTTCCGGATGAGATCGTAAATAATAATGATGATATTACTGTTGCCTGCACCAACTGGGACATGGCTTGCCGCGAACCAAAAAAATTCGGCGTTGGTTGTAACCCGCTTACGTATGAAGGAAATACTTTTTATACACACCGCTGGGATCATTGGTATAGGGCCCTTACGGAGAAAAAACTGGAAAGCGATGATGAATTGTTCCAATCCAACTATTTTTATTTTGAGATCGACTGGCGCCCAACAGAGATCATCTGGCGCATCGGGCCGGAGCCGGATAAAATGCGCGTGGTGGGTTATATGAATGATGAAATTACTTCCATTCCAAATAACCAGATGCTGCTGATCATCACACAGGAATATCATAATACAAAATGGTGGCCCGGCGCGCCGTATTCACAGGACAATATTCCTTTTCCCTTAAATGATATTTTTGGAGAAGTGTATGATCTAACAATCGAATAATTAATTATTTATGCTAAACTTTCTGAACAATAAAAAACTGGTTTTTCCGCTGCTGGCGATACTTTGCATTCTTTTCTTTTACATTGCATATACCGCAGATGTAACTTTTGATGCCGGTGATGGCATCCGTCATTACCTGGTGTCGCGCTATTCCTGGAAACATCCGGCACAGCTGCTGTATAGCTGGGGGAAACCTTTTTTTACGATCATCAGCTCTCCCTTTTCCCAATTCGGATTGATTGGTGTAAATGCGTTTAACATTCTGTGCGCCGCCTTTTCAGCGTGGATGTGTTTTGGCCTTGCCAAAAAATTTAAGCTGCAATATCCGCTGCTGGTAATCCCGTTTTTGTTTTTCACACCTTGTTATTTCCCAACTTTGAATAGCGGCTTAACTGAGCCTTTCTTTGGGTTTGTGCTGATCTGCTCCATTTTTCTGTTTACCGAAAAAAAATTCTTTTGGGGCACCGTCCTGATCTCTTTTTTACCTTTTGTAAGATCAGAAGGCAATTTACTTTTACCCCTGTTTTTTATCATCCTGCTTTACAGGAAAAAATTCTGGTACAGTCTACTGCTCGCTTTCGGAACGGTGTTTTACAGCATTGTCGGCAGTTTTTATTACAAAGATCTTTTTTGGGTGAAAAATCAAAATCCTTATACCGGTATCAATTCCGACTTGTACGGACACGGAGAGCTGCTTCACTTTGTAAACAATCATGATTTTATCTGGGGCACCTGCCTCGGCGTATTGTTCATTATCGGATGCCTCGCCATTCTTTTTAAATTGATCCCCAACAAAAAACAACAGGAAGAAACTCCCGAAGAATCATTCCTGCCGGAAGAGCTGATCCTCGTTTACGGATCTTTCATTCTTTATTTTGTGGCACATTCCATTTTCTGGTGGAAAGGCATTGTCGGCTCGTTGGGTCTGCTAAGGGTGGTTGCTGCTGTAATCCCCTGTTCGGCACTTATTTGCCTGCGCGGATTCGACCTGATCACCAAACCGCTGTTCAAACGACTGGCTTTCCTCCAGTACATCATCATTCCCGTGCTGCTGTTTTTTGTTGTTGCCAGCCCTTTTCAGCATGACTATTATCCGTATCGGCCCGACCAGGAACAAGCGCTGGTAAAAGAAGCGGGCGACTGGTATAAAACGACTGTATTTACCAGTAAAAAAGTATATTATTTATATCCTTATTTTGCTCATGTACTGGATGTGGATCCGTTTGACAGTAAAAAGGTGGAGGAATTGTGGAGCCTGTATCCAACGATTAAAACCTGGGGCATAGATGCTGTGCCGGACAGTACGATCGTGATCTGGGACGCGCATTTTGGACCAAACGAATGCCGGATCCCGATTGACAGGATGCTGAATGATCCCAATTTTGAGTTTGTGAAATCATTTAAGCCAAAGGAACCTTTTAAAGTATTGGGCGGGTATTTTTTCGAAATCTATGTTTTTATGAAAACAGATCCTTCCAGGCGGCCGGTATCATTGCGCCACGAGCTGTTTGATCTTGAACAGAATGTGGGCTCTGTGGACAATGCCACAACTTCCAGCACAGAAAAAGCGTATTCAGGAAAAACAAGCAGCAAGCTTTCGGCAAAAAACGAGTACAGTGCTACCATTAAAAAAATGGCTGACACGCTTGCTGTTGCTTCAAAAGTAAAACGCATTGGTTTCCAGGCAAAAATTTCCGGTGATCCGGATAATTATAAAGATGCATTGATGGTGGCGTCAGTTGATGATAAAGATGGCAAAAGCCTTTATTGGACAGGACTGGCAATAGATGCAACCAAAATAAGCGATACAGATACAAGCTCCTGGAAGCTGACCACGGCTAATTTTTTAATTGGCAGCGATCTTTTGAAAAACGGGAACACCCTAAAACTTTACATCTGGAACAAAGCCAAAAAAGAGTTTTATGTGGATGATTTGGAGATCGATTATCTCGGCCCGAAGCAATAAATTTTATTGCAGGCTGCTGGACCAGCTGCTTGTTTATTGCTTGTAAATAAAATAGCTTACCTGCAGGTTTTTCAGCTCTTCGCTGTTTGTTTTTGCATTCACTTTCAGGATCACTTTCTGGTATTCATGAGGGAATGGCGGCACTTCGAAATTATAAACTCCTGCCTGCTGCTGGTTCAGACCTTTTTCAGAGAAGTGGATTAGCGGAACATTGCTGTTATATACTACAGCCCCGTTTTCCGGGTTGATGATCCAAAGCTCTATGTATGCATTGTCTGAAGATAAAAACTGATTTTCGAAATGTACCTGCACGATGTTTGCATCTGTAAATGCTACATTTTCTGAATACACTTCTGCTGCAGCCATTTCCGGAACTTGTTTATTGCTTATAGAAGATGTGTATACTTTTTTTGAATGCTGATCATCCAATTTAAACTCTTTTTTCCAAACAAGTCCTTTGAAACGGTCGGCTGTTCTTAAAAAAACCGACCAGTATTTTTGTTTGTCCATATTCTCCCAATCAAGGATATACCTTTTGTATTGCCAGGTCTGGATCATATTTACAGGAACCGTAAGCAGCAACAAGGAAACAAGAACAGCTTTCAACCACTTTTTTATATCCAGCAATACGGCCAGCAGAATGCAAAAAATGGCGTAAAAATCTACATACGCCCGCAACCCATAACTGCAGCCATACCACCAACACCACCACGATGAAAGGATATATGTTAAGAGGACGAAGAACAACAGCCAGGAAAAAAATAAGTAGAATTGTTTTTTTCTGATGTAGAGGAACAAACCGAATAGCGCCACAAAAAAAACGGGTGTGTACACAAACAATCCTTTTTTATAGCTGAATAAAATATCAGAAAAAGCGGGCTTTAAAAAATTGAACGATTCGCCCTGGTAGGAGAACACCACGCACTCGCCGGTTTGCCGGTGCCAGAAATATACCTGTAAGCAAAAGAGTGCAACTACCAGTAAAATACCTTTGGCCAACATTCCCTTGTTTTTCCAGATAGCGCTCACGTTTTCTTTTAACGCCGCTGCAGATCCCGCAAGGAAAGGAACAAAGAACAAAACGATCACATTTACCTGGCGCAAAATAATGACCAATCCAAAGAATGCACAGGCCCATAAAAAATCAACCGGCTTTTTATCTGCAAAATACTTTTTCACAAAATAGAGAAATGTGGTGATCGCAAAAAATGAATAGACGTGGCTAAAAGCGGCATCGTAATATACATAACTGATCATGGAAGTAGAGAACACCACCAGGCATTGGATCAAAAATACAGACGCGCGGGAATCGGTATAAAAAAGCAGGAGCCGTTTTAAAAAAAAGAGTGAAATAAATAAATAAAAAATAGCTGCATAAAAAACCGCATCCTGGTACGGCTGCGAAAATCCATCGTTGGCAAATCCCTGCATTGGAGCGGTAAGGTGGGCATATACAAAAAACGGGAACACTAAAACAGAAACGCCGCAGGGGTATTTATTCAGCCGGTGATTTTTATACGAAACATAAACTCCTCTTTTATCCACACGCTCCGAAACTGTTTTATCCCCTGCCTTTGGAAGATCGCCGTATATAAAAACAGATGGAAGATAGTCGTAATAGCCCGCTCCATCCGCTTTGATCTGCTCGTTGTTTCTCCCAAAATAATTATTGATGGAGAACAGAAGGGCAAAAATGAGGAGGAGTTCGCCTGTAAAAAACTTTAATTTGCCGATGAGCTTCAATGTGTAAAATGATTAAATCGTTGTAAGGTACTTACAAAAGTATTTTAAATTTTTTGTTTCTACTCTGTTGAAATAAGCTGAAACAATGCTGCCCTGCTCCGTATCGGCGAATTCACAACAATACGTGAATTACCGGGATCAACGTTTACATAATTATTGGTGGCGGCTTTTAAACACATCACATTCCGGTAATCGATCTTCATTGAAAAAACGGCGGCTTCTGCCGGATTGGTTTTTATAAATCGCAATGCATTGCCGGAAGCAACATCTATGTCTGCATATTTATGATTTTCCCCAAGCAATATTACCTTGTCTCCTTCCAAATGCTTGATGGTAAAGGCTTCTCCCTCTTCTATATTTTCTTTATCCGCGATCAGCAATGTGCCTTCGGCGTTTTCTGTTTTCAAAAATTTACCGTTGCATGCTTTGATATTTTGCCGCGTAAGCTCAACATCACTAAGACGGATCCGCTCCGGTAATCCGGAATGCGCCCTGTAACTATTGGGCGATAAAAGCAGGTCATAAAACCCGGGCGGAACGGTCGTTTGACCAAATAGATCCCAGTACGCTTCTTTTGTCATGGCTTCATAATGGATCATCCCGGTTTCACTCTGCCAGCTCTGGAACACATTTAACACGATCAACAGCTGCATAACAACCATTCCAAACAGGCGGACGCGTTTGAGCTTTAAGATCCAGCTCACAACAATCGCCAACGGAAATGCCATGATCCCGTATAGATCCACAAACGGGCGCTGCCCGAAAGAACCTCCGTACCACCAGCACCACCAGCTGAGTGTGACGTAAACAAACAAAGGCACAATGATCAAAAAAGGCAAGGCAAAATCTTTACAGTACTTCCTGATCTTAAAAAAGCCAAACAGGGCAATGAACATTACCGGCGTGTATACAAACCATCCTTTCCTGTAACTAAAAAGCCCTTCACGGATATGCGATTTCAGGAAATAAAACCGTTCGCCGATATAAGAATAAAACATCCAGTTGCCGGTCACATATTTCCAATAAATAAACTGGGGGATCCATGGTAAAATAAAGGCGGCAGCAAATAAAATGAGGTATATTTTATTTTTAAGAAAAAACTGTATCCGCTCTCTCAGCTCTTTTATACTTCCGATGCCAAACAGCGCGGGTACTAAAAACAATAAGATCATGGTGGGCCGCATGAGCGCCATCAGCCCCAGCAAAAGCCCAGCGGCTATCACCGTTTTTTTAGTGGGCGATTGGTAAAATTTATGGACCAGGTAGAGAAAGATGCTGATGAAGCTGAACAGGAATGCATGCGGCATAAGCATGTCCCAGGTAGAGTAATAAAATAAATTGGTTGCAAAATAAAGCAGCAGGATCACAATGCCAGTTACGGTATCATCGAAATAATTGAGCAACAGCTTTCGCAGATAAACAAAGCCCAAGATCAGGTAAAACAAGCTCCCGAGCGCCAATGCCCGCTGATAGGTTGGGGTGTAGCCGGTCATCGATTCGTTTAAAAAATACGCTGTGGCATGCCCGATCAAAAAAAACGGTGTGTAGACAATGGCCATTCCCATCGACATTTTAATCACTTTTCCGCCATTGGGTGCTATTTTTGGCCAATACCTGCCATAACACTCCCCGTTTTTAAATTCAAGTGAAATATCGCCGCAAATGAACGTTGCCGGAATATAGCTGTAATATTCCAGCGAATCATTGTGAATAAGGTCTCTGCGATCGTTCCAGGTATATAAAAACAAAAACATCCAAACCATAAAAATCTGGATGATGGCAAACCTGCTGAAAGAAAAATTTTTTGAACGCATTGATAACGATTTGTGCCCGGATTTTATGAGCGTGTGGTTATTTATTTTTTGCTGAATTCTAACGTAAACGTTTCCCACTCGCCTGCAGAATCACGATTTGCAATAACAATATCGCCTTTGCTCTGATCCGCACATGCAAACTTTCCGGCAGATGACTTTATCGTTGCTTTCCCTTGGTTGACAGTGATATCAAACGTTTCCCATTCACCCGGAAAATCACGGTTCACAATCAAAAGTCCGTTCTTTTCCCGGTCGGAGCAAATAAACTTTCCGTTAGAAGCTTTTAATGCAAATTTTCCATTGGGCATTTCCGTTTTTTCAAATTCTTCCGCTCTTGCTGCATCAGGTTGATTTGCGGTCAGGCAAAATTCATTTCCGATCACAAAATAATTGCCGTTGGATGCCTTTAAAATAAACCGGGTAGTTTGCGTTTCCGGCAAAAGAGGCGTTTCATCATCATCGCCCGGCTGGTTAGCTGGTCCGCATGCGCATACCATTAATAATAAAAGGAAAAAGGTGTACCTGATCTTCATACTGCGGCTTAGTTTTGTTTTTGAAAATCAAAGGTTTCCCAATTGCCTGCCGTATCGCGGTTTACAACCAGCGTATCACCTTTGGTCCTGTCGGCACAAACATATTTTCCGGCAGATGATCTGATCTGTGTTCTTGACTCATCCACCGCAATGATCTCAAATGTTTCGGATTCGCCACAACTATCTTTGGTTGCATACAGTAAAGATCTTTGGGATTTGTCGGCAGAAACATATTTGCCATTCGGCGCTTTCAGTGCGCATTTTCCGTTGCCGAGGTTTATTTTTTCAAAAATGGCAGCCTTGGTCGGATCCACCTGGTTGGACACAAATGTATTGTTGGGTGTTAATGATAAGAACTGGCTGTTGGAAGCCCTGATAATGAATTTTTCGTTGGGAGAAGAGGTTTCAGCCGTTTGGTCCTTCGGATTTTTTTGATCGGAAGAAGATCCGCAAGCCATTAAAAATAATAATAAAAGAAGGGATGAAACGTTCACCGCCCGGACTAGCTTTTTACGATAGTTGTTCATTGCTTTTAGAAAATTTATTTATAAATAAGCTGGAACCTTTCAGAAAGGTTTTTTTCAATTGTTTTTGCCTTAATGTTAATTCCTTCGACAGAAAAATAGCTGCCGTTTACGCCCTTGATATTTATTGTTTTATCGTCGTTTTTAATCATTTTGAATATTTCCCATGAGCCAACCCATTCGTGGGATGCAGATATTTTTCCTTTATTTTCTACATCGCAAGATAATGATTTATTGTTTTCTGTTCTAATAGCAACAAAGTCTTTTCCTAAAGGCACTATTTTAAAAATAGTTGCCTTTAGAGAATCCGGTGTTATCTGAAGCTGTTTTTCGCTATCCTCCGTAATTGTTAAAAATTGATTTTTGCTATTCTTAAGTATTCCTTTCAGCAAAATTGTTTTTTTTGATGGGCTGGATAATCTATAAATAAAGATATTATCAAAATTGGCGACATAATCCCCGGTATAATTCATTAATACCGGATTTGATAAAATCGATGGATCGTTAATAAATAAGTATTTCGCCCCGTTCCTAATACAATTGTTAATGCTGCCCTCCTCTATTTGTGCGTCAAAACCACTCCAACCCTGTCGCCCGATCATATATAAGGTTACATCCGGAGTTGCGTCCGGAAAACTAATTATTTTATCTGTTTTTTTTATCCCGATGCTGTCAACAAAAGATCTGAATGCTGGTTTATAAAAACTGATGTTAGAGTGCCAGTGGAGTTTCCCTTCATGATAATATTCTTTAAGCTTTCCTTTTGCATAAAAAACATTAAATATTAAAAACGCAGAGAGCACGATTTTAAACCTTTTTGAATCAAGACTCCCGGGGAAGCGGTTTTTAAATATTAATGCTGATGCGATCAAAATAAATACTGGTAAAACCATCAGGTTAATGATGTAATAAATATTATCTCCAACACCTACAAAAAACATACAAACAAACAGAACGACACCCAGTAATAATAAGATAAGAATGCCATAGATCAAAGGATCCAAATGCTTTCTATTTAAAAGAGAAAAACATAACAAGAAGCAAAAAACAAGAATAGTAACATAGGAATAAATATGGCCCATGTGAAAGAAAAAAAGATTGATGGTTCTTAGAAAATCCCTTTTGCTGGCTTCCCATATAGGCCAGCCCGGCCATGACTGTGTTCCTAAAAATGAGGTGTTGTATTTTGCATTATAGTTATTGCCCACAAATACCACGCGCATACAATAATTAATACCATTAGGAAACCCGGGATGTTGCTTTTCACATTTATAAACATCTTCTTGTCTTTATTTAAGCGGATCCAGCCAGCAAGCTCTAAAAAGAACATTACAGCTAAAGCGATAATACTTATTGCTGCATTTAGCTTTAGTAATGAAGCAAAAGCAAAAAAGAACATTCCAAGCCAAAAATGTTTTTCTTTTGAGGTTTCGCGGTATTTAAAAATAAAATTCCATGCAATAAAGATCATTGCCAATGAGGGCGAATCGCATAAAAAACTATTCGCAAACAGCATAATCAGTGGGCTGCAAAAAAGCAACAAAGGAATAAAAATGGAAATAAATAAATTTTGGGTAAGGCGTTGGACTATCTTAAAAAGAGAGAAAAGTCCGGCATAAAAAATAAATAAAAACAGAAGGCGGAAAACAACTTCGTGAGGGCCAAATACTTTGTACAAACATGCAACCACGTAATAAAGAATCGGGCATTCTCCTACCGCATTTCCTTCACTCATGAGGATATTATAAACCCTTGGCTCAAAAAAATGCATCCCATGATCGTAATACATCATTGCAAATGATGCGCAGTCTGCCTGCCTCCAATCATGAACCGATTGTGGCAACATTAATGTCGTTTCGCCATACTCAAAAACCAGAGACAAAACAACAACCAGAAATAAAAAAATAAGACCGGCTCTTCGTTGCATAGTACTCGACGATTTTTTTTATTCCGGGGTTCGGGAAAGCTCCTGTTGTACTATTTCGAAAACAGGTTGTATTTCATAATACACCAGATGGCTCTGAATCCGTCTTTCCAGCCAATTTTTTTACCCTCTTCGTACGTTCTTCCGTAATAGGAAATTCCCACTTCGTAAATGCGGATATTGGGAACGCGCGAGATTTTTGCCGTTACTTCCGGCTCAAAACCAAAGCGGTTCTCTTTCAATTTTATGCTCTGGATCGTTTCTGTTTTAAACAGTTTGTAGCAGGTTTCCATATCCGACAGGTTCAGATTGGTAAACATGTTGGATAAAAACGTAAGCATTTTATTCCCGATCGTGTGCCAGAAGAACAAGATCCTGTGCGGCTCACCACCTGCAAAGCGCGACCCGAATACCACATCGGCAAAACCATTGATCACCGGTTTTAAAAGAATGTTGTATTCTTCCGGATCGTATTCCAGATCGGCATCCTGTATAATTAAATATTCGCCCGTAGAAAGCGAAATGCCTTTGTGCAGCGCTGCGCCTTTTCCCTGGTTGTATTCCTGGTTAAACAGGCGGATATTGCTGCCCGGATGCTCAGCAATGTAAGTTTCAATTACCTCTTTGGTGTTATCTTTCGAGCAATCGTTTACGATGATAATTTCTTTTTCAATATCATTTACCAGCTTAACGGCAATTACTTTGTTTAAGATCAAATGGATCGTTCTGGCTTCATTATAGGCCGGGATCACAATGGATAATTTTTTTATGAGCATTGTTCTTTCTGTGGTTGATTTTTAAATTTCTCCGGTCTGCCGGTATTCAATTCCCTGGTTTTCAAAGCGCATCAAATATATCAAATCTTTTCCTTGGGTAAAACGAATTATTCCCTTGAAAAAGTGGTTTTTAACCGCTTTTTCAAGACCGGAAAAAAAGTGTTAAAAACTAAAATTGCCGCCATTAGCGGAATACACCAGCTTACGCGCGATTGCAGGCGATCCAGCACATTGGCCATTGCACCTGTTACAAAAGCGTTTATAACGATCGCCAGCAGGCAAAGTTTTATAAAAATGCTAAACTCTGCAGAAACTGTGCTTCGCAATGTTTTGTTCTGAAAAAAGAAAAGGATGATGATCGTGGAAAAGATCAGCAGCCAGAAATTACGCTTATTGACTTCCGTAAAACGCACCTGCCCGAGGTTTTGCCTGCTGCGGCTAAATGATTTTATTTCATAAGGCAGGTTTTGCCTGATCGCAAAAAAGGGAGAACTGTTTCCATCATAGGCAACGATTCCGTCCCCAATATCATTTCGTGTTAACTGCTGCAACAGGGCGCTAAGTGCTTCACCAACGTTTGGACCGAAATAGTTGGGGGAAAAAAAGATGTCGTGTAACATCGGGCTGTACTCTTCGTTCGCATGCTTCCAGTTACCTGTTTGTGAAAACACGGAATGATCGTCCCATAAAAATCCGATCGCCGAATTGGGCAATTCGTCTTTATACATACACAAACAATGGCCGGTTTGTATGATCTGGAATTCCTGCTGATCTCCCAAATCTGCAACATACTGCTGTATAGGCGTGCCATCTTCCAAATTACCGGATGCTGTTCCCCACATTTTTCCGCTTTGTTTGTTTACGATGTTAAAATGTCCCGGAGTTGCCGCCGTTATAAATGTATACAACTGATTGTCGGCGCCGGTATAAGAGCCTTGCACCGGATAGCCGGTGTTACTGGTATCTGCCGGATTAAGCTGCACACATTTATCGCTGTTTAAGGAAATGATCTTATACCATTTATCCTTTACCCTGATGATCTTAAATTGCTGGTTGGGCTGCGCCATGTATTGCCAGATGTGCAGCGCGGCATTATCGGCTTTGCTTACCCCTTCTACATCCACCACTTTTTTGCTGTTTTTTGCCAGGATCAGGTATGTCCCGGAGTCCGGTAATGTTTTCATTAAATACTTCCCGCAATTTCTGGCCAGGTATTTATCCATGATCCCGTTTTCCACATTTTTTGCCATTAAAAATACACCCGGACTGCCGGTAAGCCGGTAATTTCCGTCAACGGCATAATTAATCCCGGGAGCAATGATCCACGCAGATGCAACCAGCATAAAAACAAAAGCGCTTCTCCGGAAAGAAAGCAATTGTTGTTTGAATGATTTTGAAAAGATCCCATACAATATCAGGCCCACCGTAAGCATTGAAAAGATTACCAAATTTGAATTGTGCACCAGGCAGCTCAACAATAAAATAATGGAATTAAAAAAGAATGTGAATTTATTTTTTGTACTGAACAGCAATAATAAAAATGCGAGGATTCCAACCGGTGTAAAGATATCCGGCATGATCTGGCTGGCATACCAACTAATACTGCTGAGCATAGAGATCAAAATAACAATGCTGAATTTTTCAACATTTGTAAGTGTTGCAATCGAAAATTTATTGATTACCTGCCAAACAATAAACGATAAAATAATTGCCTGGAAAATGATGGTAAACCACAGGCTGGATGCCATGCTGGAAAACCGGATAAATAATCCATAAACAATGGGCCGGTCGTAAGGCACAAAACCAAGAAAACCACTGGCAATATAAGTGCCCGAGTCGGATGTTACAAATGGAAAGCTATTATAAAGTGCTGCTCCCATCAACAGTAATGCACTTAACAGTATCTAGTAAACGTTGTTGTTTATTTTCAATTTCATAAGGCTCATAAATGTGGTTAATAATTGTAATCCAGCCACTTAAAATCCATGTGTTTTATATATAACAAGTGTTGGTGGGGGTTCCAAATATATGCTTTTATTTCATCGCCAGCCTGCGCTTTTTCGGGAACAATGCAGGTAAATGTTGCTTTAAACCAATGATTCCGGTCTTTCAAAAAATCCTTTACATAGGCTTTTTGCCAGGAATACAGTTCACCTTTTGCATTTTGAAAAGATAGTACCATCACCAGATTATTCTTTTTGGCCTCCGGGCCCATCACCTCCGCGTTAAAATCAATCACGGCAGTTCTGCCCGGCGTAATACTATCGTTTACAATGTAGGAAAAACCCGGCGCATATTCTACCGAAGCATCTACCGTAAAGCGTTTTTCCGGTTTGTCATCAAAGTTCATTTCTTTTACAAATGCCGCCTTTATTTCGGTTGGCGGATATTTGGGTTTTGCCAGTACATTGCCTGTTACCGGGTATGTTTTCAGGATGGTAATGGAATCCTTGTTTATTTTTTGCAATGCATCCTGCGAGAGAAAAAAATAATCCTGCTGCATACTGGTTGTTTCTTCCCTCCAGGCGGTATTCAGCCAAAGCAGGTTGTCTTTTTCCCGGTAAAAATTAATCGCAGGATCAAAGATCAGCGGAATGCCAATACTCACGGTCTCTTTCGCAGCAGGCACTTGTTTTATTTTTGCCAGGTCGCTGAGCATTTCTTTGGTGTTGCAATCCAGCTTCCACTCCAGTACATAGCTGAAATTAAATACCGTGAAAAAGTGAAAAAGTGCCGCAACTGCTGCTATATGTGAAACCCAGGATGCTGCCGGTTTTTTTAGGGCGAGTTCCGAAATAAAAAAAACAAGGATCAGGTTAAATAAAACAACAAGGAACAAGGCCGTTCGGTCCAGTAAATAAGGCGTTTTCAGCAGGTGGTGCTGCACCACTGTGGAGAAGCAACACAAACCGATCAGCAATAAAAGCGATGTTAAAAAAAGTGTGTTCGCAGAAATTTGTTTTTTTATAACCCGTCCGGCAACAATGATGATGGACGCGATCAGGATCAAAAACACAAATCCTTTTGCCAGTCGCTGCAGCCACACATTATAGCTTGTTTCATAAAAACAACGGTCGGTAATCGTGCTCATCGTATCGGCCCAAAAACCTCTTTCTCCGCCAAAAAATAAAGCTCCGGCTGTTTTTAATTTCATGGCAATGGGTACTACAAAAAGCAGCAGCAATCCCATCAACAGGGTGGGTACGGCCAATCCTTTTATAACCGTTACTGTTTTTTGTTTCCCGGGTTTGGCTGATTTTACTGCCGTGTAGACGTACAACAACACGATCAACCCAAACAACACCATACAATAATTAAGTAAAACAAAATTGGCAAGTGCTGCCAAACCGGCAAAAATAATGGAGATAATAGCGTTGGTATTTTTCTTTTCTTTTTTGTGAAGCAAATAAAAATAATAAATGCTTACCATCATCAGGCCAATGGAAAGCCCGTATCCGCGGGCAACAGAAAAGAAATCGAGCATGTACGGATTTACATTCACAATAATAAAAGCGGTAATGATCAGCCATTTATTATTGAGATTTTTCAGCAGGCGCGCTGAATAAAAAAGGAACAGCAAATGCGCGATCAGGATGTGTATGCGCATCACGATCTCGCTCACACCAAACATGCGGGTAAAGAACAGCATCAGCGAGGTGTTCAGCAAATGATTGTTTGCCGACATGATCTCGAACGTTTTCGGAAGGATGATCCTGTTGCGTACAAACTCAATGTAGGTATACGCTTCATCCCAGGTAATGGCCAGCAAATAAGCACGGGTGGCGGTATATGCAAATACCAGTGCGGCAATAACAAACAGCGCGGTGTTTATTTTTTTTTGTTCTTCGTGTTTGTACAGCTCTCCCATTTCGCTTGTTTAATTAATCACAGGGGTAAGTGTTGCTTTCGCTCGTACAATTGCAGGCGCTTGTTTTTTGATTCGTATATCAAATCAAAATTTTCTTTGATCACTTTTTCAGTGTTTGCCGCGCAGGAATCGCTGAGATCGCCGGTAAAATAAAACGTGCTCAGATAATTGATCCGGTGATGCGTTTTTTTCTCATACGCTTCAATATTAATGCAAGGCGGGTTTTTATTGCCATAGCCCGGCATAAGGTCGTACACGGCTTCTCCCTGCTTCCACATGAGTGGAAAATGCGGTTTTGTTGGCTCGTAATTATCCAGGTTAATAATGTTTTTTTGTGTTGCCATGTAATTTGCAAAATTGATCTGCAGCCAGTTGGTTGAAAAGTTCAACGGCAAAAGCACCGAATTGTTGTCCATGTGCTGTTCTGCCTCCACCAGCATTTCTGCATCGGCGCTCAGCGATTTTGTTTGTTCGGCATGATATCTCAAAAATAAAAAATGGGTAACAAGCATGGTTGCAACCGGCAACAGCAGCCATTTTACCGGTAACCCTTTTGCGGCGATCACGATCAGCAGCATGTAAAAAAAGAACAAGGCCCAGCGTATGGAAATAAACCCGCCGGAAACCACCCAATCGGGAAAAATAAAAAACAACAGCAGAACGATCAGTGTGGAAATGATCCAGAACGGCTTGAACTCCTTGTTCATTGGTTCATTGGTTAACTGGTTGATTGGTGTGCTGTGGGTTTCCTGTGTTTTTGCTGTGTTTCGTTTTTTCAGATAATCAAGGATTACCAGCACCAGCAATGCGCAAACAGATAAGCCGATCACGAGCGCAAAGGTTCTTTCTTTATCATAGCTCAATGTGATTATTGGCTTAAACTCAATAATGGTATGGATCAGGTCGTGTTTGGAAAGATAGCTTGGCGGATCGTGCCGGAAATTATTATTGGAGATAAAAAACAAACCGGAAAGGATCAGTCCGGGAATAAATATCGCGGTAAGCGCCAGCAACTTTTTTGAGATGCTGCTGAATGTTTTAAAGCGGATAAGGTATTGCAGCTCGTTCACAAAAACGACAATTCCCAATAACAGGAAATTAAAAATATGCGATACATAAATTGCTGTTGTTAAAAAACAAAGCAGCGCAATCCTTTTCGCCGTAAGCTGTTCGCGGTGCTGCACCCACAATCCCAATGTCCAGAAAACCAGGGGGATCCCAATGCTGAAATTGAAAAATCCGATCTGGAACGTGAAAGAATAAACAAACGAAAAAATAAGATATGAGGCAATGCGCGCCGAATGCTGATCGTTCACAAGGCGTTTTGCCAGAAAACGAAACGAATAGGGAAGCGTAACGACATAAAACAGGAGAATGCTTTTTTCCACGAGGTAAGATGGCAGAAAAGTGCCTGCAAGGGCAAACCAAACGTGATCAATAAAGTTAGAATTTAAGTGTGTGTTGATATCGAAAAAATCACGCGCAAAGGATTGTTTGCAAAACCAAAGCTGCTTCAGCAAATTGCCATTGTACAAATGTGCCGGGCCGTCCACCGTTGGAAAAAACTTACAGCAAAGTACCGGTATGGCTGTTAAAATAACAATTAATGCGAAAAAATACTTTTCGGATCTCCACAAAAACTGCTGCTTTTTCATGCTGTCATTTATTCGATTTTCATTTCAGGAATTTCCCCTTCAATGATCAGCTTTCCTTCCGTTGCATTTTTTATCTGCTCCACGCTGATGCCCGGAGCCCGCTCCAGCAGCTTAAATCCTTCCGGAGTTACATCCAGCACGGCCAGTTCGGTAACAATTTTTTTCACACATTTTACGCCCGTCAGCGGTAAGGTGCATTGGGTCAAAAGCTTGGATTCATTGGCTTTGTTCACATGCTGCATGGCCACAATAATATTTTTTGCAGATGCCACCAGGTCCATCGCGCCGCCCATTCCTTTTACCATTTTACCCGGAATTTTCCAGTTGGCAATGTCTCCGTTATCCGCTACTTCCATAGCACCAAGGATGGTAAGGTCCACTTTGCGTGAACGGATCATTCCGAAGCTCATGGCCGAATCAAAAAAGGAAGAGCCGGGAACCGTGGTAATTGTTTGTTTACCCGCATTGATCAGATCGGCATCTTCTTCACCTTCAAACGGGAAAGGACCCATGCCTAAAAGCCCATTTTCCGACTGCAGAACAACGTTCATTCCCATAGGTATATAGTTTGCCACCAACGTTGGGATTCCGATCCCTAAATTAACGTAATAGCCGTCTTTTATTTCTTTTGCAATGCGTTTTGCGATTCCTACTTTATCCAACATAATTTGAAAATTTGAAGATGTGCCAATTTGAAAATGTACTGGGTGTTTGCTGTGTTAATTAATTTGAAAATTTGAAGATGTGCTAATTTGAAAATGTACTGGGTGTTTTGCTGTGTTAATTAATTTGAAAATTTGAAGATGCGCTAATTTGAAAATGTACTGGGTGTTTACTGTATGTCAAAATTAATTAATGTGCTGTGCCTGCTCTGTGTTGAATTAATGCGCTGTGTGTATTGTTTTTTAACGTTTAATTCGAATATATTTTGCTTTTTGATGATGAAATAATTTTAGAAAGTATTTTAACAATTTCTGTTATTTTGTTTTGAAGCTCTGCCGGATCGGGATAATTTTTAGACTGTTTGCATAACAACAACCAATACTCTGTTTCATCTGCTTCTTTGGCAGCAATTTTCATTTTGTGAATGAAATCTGCTTTGCTTTCGGAGTTTTGGGCTTCCCTTACGTTTGCGCCAATTGATGTTCCTGATTTTAAAAGCTGATTTGCCACAACGTATTTTCTCCCCGCGTCCAAACTTTCAACAAATTCAATAATTAAAAGAGCAAATTCAAACGTCTTATCTACAATTAAATTCGGCTTATTATCCTGCATACATTTTTTTAATTCCCTTTAATTTCTGCGGCTAGCATATTCATTTTCAAATTGGCACATCTTCAAATTTTCAAATTATTTCTTCCTAACCGTCCGCTGCTCAATCCGTTTCTCGTACTTCTCTCCCTTAAAAATCCGGTGTACATAAATTCCCGGTGTGTGGATCTGGTCCGGATCCAGTTCGCCTGCAGGCACCAATTCTTCCACCTCCGCAATGGTTATTTTTCCGGCCATGGCCATCATCGGGTTAAAGTTGCGCGCCGTTTCGCGGAAAATTAAATTACCATGCGCATCGCCCTTCCAGGCTTTTACAATGGCAAAATCGGCATCAAACGCCATTTCCATTAAAAATTCTTTTTCGGCACCATCCACCATAAACTTGCGGGTTTCTTTGCCAATGGCCACTTCCGTACCAACACCTGCCGGTGTAAAAATAGCGGGCATTCCATATCCTGCAGCCAGGCAACGCGTTGCCAATGTTCCTTGCGGGATCAGCTCCACTTCCAGTTCGCCACTCAGCAACTGGCGCTCAAACTCAGCATTTTCGCCTACGTATGACGAGATCATTTTTTTTACCTGGCGCGTTTTCAGCATCAGCCCGATCCCGAAATCATCCACGCCCGCATTATTGGAAATACAGGTCAATCCTTTCACTCCTTTTTTTACCAGGGCGGCAATGCTGTTTTCCGGAATGCCGCACAAACCAAATCCGCCGAGCATAATGGTGGCATTGTCCATCACATCTTTGAGCGCTTCATCCGCATTTGCTACAATTTTATTCATAAAAAATAAGTTTGCTTTTATTTTGTTTTGTTAAAATCCGCTGGAATCGTCTGTTCCCCCATCATCGCCACCGTTCTTTTCCATTTCCTGATCGTATGCTCTGCAATCCAGCTCTATCTCTAGTTTTTTCGCCGGTCTTTCAAAATCTCCCTGCGATATTTTCAGCGTTTTATCTGCATACACTTTTTGCATGTATTTGGCCCAAACCGGCAATGCCATTTGTGCTCCCTGTCCCTGGTCGCCATGGTCAAAATGCACTGAACGATCTTCTGCACCTACCCAGCACCCCGAAACCAAATCCGGTGTAATCCCCATGAACCAGCCGTCGGAATTATTTTGAGTAGTGCCTGTTTTTCCCGCAATCGGGTTCATCAGTTTATAACGATACTGGATCCTGTGCCCGGTACCAATATCCACCACGCCTTTCATAAGCTGCAGCATCACATACGCTTTTTCTTCGCTCATCACTTCTTGTGTTTTCGGCGAAAAATCGGCCAGCACTTTTCCGTTTTTGTCCTCAATGCGGGTAATAAATGTGGGTTGGATCCAGGTGCCTTTGTTGGCAAATGTGGCTTCTGCACCCACCATCTCAAATACTGATATTTCGGGTGTTCCAAGACAAATAGACGGCGTTGGATCGATCCTGCTTACCACACCCATCCTGTGCGCCAGATCGGCCACAGCCTGTGCGCCAAATTGTTTGATCAGGTAAGCGGAAACATAGTTGATGGATTGTGCCAGTGCAAAACGCAGCGTAATAATTTTTCCATTGTATTTTTCTTCTCCGGCGGCGTTATCCGGACAATATTGCGGCTGCCCGGCAGGCATATCAATACAGGTTCGTACGTTTGGCAGGCGGTAACACGGCGAGTAGCCTTCCTGGATAGCCAGCGCATACACAAAGGTTTTAAATGTTGATCCTACCTGGCGCGCATGCCCGATCTGAACGTGATCGTACTGAAAAAATTTATGGTTGATTCCGCCCACCCAGGCTTTGATGTAACCGGTTTGCGGCTCAATCGACATGAAGCCGGTTTGCAGAAAACCTTTGTAATAACGGATGGAATCAAACGGCGACATCAGCGTATCGATCTCTCCGCGCCAGTTGAAGACAGTCATTTGTGTTTTTGTACCGAAGATCTTTTCGATCGTTGCGTCGTCGATTCCTGCTTTTTTCAGCGCGCGGTAACGGTCGGAGCGCTTCATTCCCTGTTCTAAAATGCTTTTGATCTCTTCCTTGTTTACGTTGCGTGCAAAAGGTGCATTGCGTTTTACTTTCAGCTCTTTGTCAAATGTGCCCTGCAATTCTTTCAAATGCTCGCTTACAGCTTCTTCTGCATATCGCTGCAGGCGCGAGTCGATGGTGGTGTAGATCTTTAATCCGTCGCGGTACACATCGTATTTTGTCCCGTCGGGTTTTGGGTTTTCATCACACCATTTTTTCATGAACACATCCCGCAAATATTCTCTGAAATAAGGCGCCAGTCCATCATTGTGGTCTTCCGGGCGGAAAATTAATTTCAGCGGGATTTTCTGAAGTGAATCCAGCTGTGCGTTGGTCAGGTAATTGTATTTATTCATCTGCGCCAGCACCGTGTTTCTTCTGCCTTCGGCACGTTCGCGGAAGCGGTTGGGATTAAAATACGATGGGTTTTTTGCCAAACCAACCAGCATTGCCGCTTGTTCTATTTTGAGAGAATCGGGGCTGGTATTGAAATAAATTTGCGCTGCCGATTTTATACCTACCGCATTGTTCAGGTAATCAAACTTGTTGAGGTACAGCGCAATGATCTCCTGCTTGGTGTATTCTTTTTCCAGCTTTACCGCGATGATCCATTCTTTTATTTTACGCACGATCAGTTTTATTCCGTGAAGATCTTCCCTCGGAAAAAGCATTTTTGCCAACTGTTGCGAAATGGTACTTCCTCCGCCTGAAGCGGATCTGCCAAGCGCTGCTCCGGAAATAGCACGCAGCAATGCACGCACATCCACTCCGGAATGCTCAAAAAAACGGGCATCTTCCGTTGCCACCAGCGCATTTACCACATTGGGCGAAATGTCTTTAAACTTAACGTTGGTACGGTTTTCGGCGTAATATTTCCCGATCACCTTCATGTCGCTCGAATACACTTCCGTTGCCAGAAGTGTTTTCGGGTTTTGCAGCTCTTCCGTATTTGGCAGATCGGCAAACAGGCGCACGCCCAGCACAAACAGGAACAAACCCACTACCGGACCTGCAAAAAGGATCCAAAACCAAAGGATGTACTTTTTATAATTTTGCTTTTCTTTTTTCTCTGTTTTCTCTGTGGCCATTTTTATTGTTGGTGCTCTGCTGTATTGTTTTTTAATTCGTCGTTCCGTTTATTCTGCTTTCTCTATCCGCAAGCCCACATCTATGATCAGTGGGATCAGCTGCTGCCTCATTCCCTGCGCGATCTCAAACGTGTACAATCCCGCTAAGGGAAAACGCACATTTCGCTTAAATGGTATCTGGTTGTCGTAAATATCCCCAATCCCTTTTCCTGTCCATTTCCCTTTGTCATCCGCCAGGAAACACTCCAATGTATCATTCGATTGCTTGCCGTTCGGAAAACGTGTTTTTATGAATAAAAATAAATTGCTGTAAGGGTAACCGTCGGCATTGCGCACATTGATGTAAAAATTTGCGGGCGTTGACGGGTCTTTGATCTCCACATTAAATTTTACCACATTGCTGCTGTCCCAGCCCGTTTCCGGAATGTCCTTGTTGTTTTCAAAGATCCGGTTGCGGTCGCAGGAGGTAAAAAACAGCGCACATGCAGTGATGAGCATGAGCGGGAAAATAAGTGATGAGTTGCGTTTCATTTTTTACACACATTGCTCCTGATCTTCCGGAGCGCGATTGGCTGATTTTATATTTGTTTTTCTTTCCGTTTTTTAACTATGACGCCGGTGGTGCCGGAGGCGGAGGCGGATTGTTTGTGTTCGGATTGTTATTGTTCGGCCGCGGTTTCGGACGGTTATTCGGCCTGTTTGGCCGCGGACGATTATTGTTGTTTGGTTTATCGGTTGCCGGACGGTTTGGATTTGGATTCGGCTTATCGTTTACCGGGCGATCGGTGTTTGCATTTGGATTCGCCTGCTTTTCATTCGGCTGGCGGTTGGTGTTTGGATTGGGCTTGTCGTTCGGGCGACGGTTGGGCCGGTTGGTATTTGCCGGTTTGTTCTCGTTATTCGGACGCGCTTTTTGTTGTCCTTCCGGTTGCGCCGCATTGCTGTTCGGGCCTGCCGGATTCCGTTTTTTATTGTTGTTTTTGAATTTCGGTTTTTTGCTTTTATCAAAACGCGTTAAGCTGTCCTGCCCTACCACGTTTTCATAATCCGGTGTTTTCTCCACGTGTTTTTTCTCCACATGCACCAGTAAATCTGCGGGCTTGTTACCTTCTTTGTTCATCTCCATCACTTCCTTCACACGATCTACCGTAAGCTGAATAAAATTATCCGGCTCATGTGTGTAAGAGAAAAACATTCTTCTTCTGAAAATATCTGTTTTCTGGTGAAATGCCCTTCCTTTTTCTGTTTCCAGCTTCACGTTGTTTACTTCCGGAATGTCTTTCAGGGCATCCATGTAGCTATCCAGCTCGTAATTCAAGCAGCATTTTAATTTTCCGCATTGTCCGGCCAGTTTTAGCGGATTCAGCGAAAGTTGCTGATAGCGCGCCGCACTGGTGGATACCGAACGGAAATCCGTTAGCCATGTGGAGCAGCATAACTCGCGCCCGCAGGAGCCAATTGCACCCAGGCGGCTTGCTTCCTGGCGCGCACCAATCTGGCGCATTTCGATCCGCACTTTAAATTCTTCCGCCAATACTTTGATCAGCTCGCGGAAATCCACGCGGTCTTCCGCTGTGTAATAAAAAATCGCTTTTGTCCTGTCGCCCTGGTATTCCACATCACTGATCTTCATCTGCAAGCCCAGCTTTACTGCAAAGGTGCGTGCACGATACATCGTTGCCTGCTCCAATCCCTGCGCTTCCTGCCATTTTTCAATGTCTGTTTGTTTTGCTTTGCGGTATACTTTTTTGATCTCTTGTGAAGTTGGATCTGCTTTGTGTTTTTTCATCTGCAAACGCACCAGTTCGCCCGAAATGGAAATAATTCCAATATCGTGCCCCGGCGATGCTTCCACCGCTACCACATCTCCTACAAACAATTGCAGGTTGTTTACATTCCTAAAAAATTCTTTCCGGCTGTTTTTAAACCGGATCTCTACGATATCAAATTCCGGCTGGCCGCTTGGCAATTCCATATTGGCAAGCCAGTTGAACACGTTTAATTTATTACATCCGCCAGAGCCGCACGAGCCGTTATTTTTGCATCCTCCCGGTAAACCCGTACTTGCAGTACTGCATCCTCTGCCGGTTGAACATCCGCTACATCCCATATATTTTCGTTTATTGGTTCATTAAGTTCATTGGTTTATTGGGGTTGTGCCCGTTCTAACCGCTTAATAAAGCCGATTTAATTGTTAGTTGTTGATTCGTTTATTGGTTCATTAGTTTACTGGTTTATTGGGGCTATACCCGTTCTAAACGCTTAGATAAACCTGTTATGAGCCTTATTGCATTTAATTTTTATACTTCTTTTCTTTACACATTTCGGTTACTCACACACAGCATACTAGTGAACCAATGAACAGCTGAACCAGTAAACCCTTCTCACACACAGCAAACTAATGAACGGATGAACCAATAAACTATTGAACCATTTCCTGCTTCGGAATGTTCAGTAATTCGTTGAATTTAAATGCCAGATCCATGAATAAGATCTTTGCATTTGCATTCCGTTCCATGTGAAAATACGCCTTGTTCAGCTCGTCCATAAAACGCTCAATGTTTCGGGCATGAATGAAAGGTGAAAACTTTTTTACAAAATCCTGCTCGTCCGCACCCAGTTTTACAAGGCTTGGATCGCCATAATTCAGCACCATGCTTTCGCGGATAATGTGCAAAGCATAATTGATAAAATTCTTTTGGCGTTCCCTTCCCGCCGCATTCACCTCATCGATCCAGGCAAAAACACCTTGCGGATTAAATTTTAAACTGGCCCGCATCAGTTTTTGAAAGCTCGCTAAATTTTGTGCTGCATTTTCGTTTTCATTGATCAGCAAAAGTGCTTCTGCATAATTGCCATCCGCCAGGTGTGCCATTTTTTCTGCTGCTTCCGCCGATAATCCTTTTTGCTCCACCAATGCATTTGTCAGATCTGCATCTGTCATTTTCGGGATTTTGATCAGTTGCGTTCGCGAAACGATCGTGCGCAACAATTGATCTTCGCTCTCACACACCAGTAAAAACAATGTTTTATCCGGTGGCTCTTCTAAAATTTTTAATAATTTATTGGCGGCGGCCTGGTTCATTTTTTCCGCCTGCCAGATGATCATGATCTTGTATTCCGCTTCGTACGTGGTTAAGCTCAGCTTTCGCAGGATCTCGCCGCTTTCCTCCACACCAATCACCGCCTGCTTGTTTTCCGCATCCAGCTGCTCAAACCAGTTAAACAGCGTAATGTAAGGGTTGTCCAAAAAGGCTTCCCTGAATTTCGGCATTACATCGGTACTCGTGCGCACATCCTTGGAAAGCGCCACCGGGTAAACAAAATGAAGATCGGGGTGAATTAATTTATTGTATTTTACACAGGACGAGCATGTTCCGCAGGAATCATCCGGCTGTTTATTCAGGCAGGAAATGTATTGTGCATAGCCCGTAGCAAGCGCCAGGTTGCCGCTTCCCTGCGGGCCAAGGAACAATTGCGCATGGCTGATGCGCCCGTCAGAAACGGAACGTAAAAGTCGTTCTTTTATCGCTTGTTGCCCTATGATGTCCCTGAATAGCATTTTTTTCCCGGCTTTTCAACACCGGTTTCCGGCATATTTTTTTAACGATCTCAAAGATAGCAACTAATTTGGGATGAAGCCACGCTGCCATTAGATTTTATGAACGTTGGATTTTTAATAAATCATCCGGGCAATTTTTTTCCGAAATTTGCGTTCTTCCCTGTTATTTTTAACCCTGTAAGAAAATGATCAGAAAACTACTTTTTTTCGCGCTGCTTTTGGTTTTTACCACCTGCAAAAAAGACCCGGAGATCACCCACAACGGGAAACATCTCAAGATCGAAGTTTTTGTAAAAGACCTGCAGGTTCCCTGGGGAATGGCATTTTTGCCGAACAACGATTTTCTTTTTTGCGAGCGTAACGGCGAGATCAACCTTAAAAAATACGGTGCGCCCGATTACAACCTCATTATGTTCCGCAATGTGCAGCCTTCAGAAGGCGGATTGCTCGGGCTTGCCATCGATCCCTTGTTTGAAACCAACCATTTTATCTACATCTACGAAACCGTTGTTGGTTATAACCAGCTGGTGAGGCTTACCATGGTGAACGATGTGCTTACGCAGGACCAGATCCTGATCACGGGTATTCCTGCCGCAAATAACCACGATGGCGGCGCACTCAAATTCGGCCCGGATGGTTATTTATACCTCGGTACCGGCGATGCATTACATCCGGATTCTGCGCAAAGCAAAACCTCGCTGGCAGGAAAAATTCTCCGGCTCGACCGCGATGGAAACGCCGCTCCGGGAAATCCTTTTGGTACGCGCATCTGGACCTACGGTCACAGGAACGTGCAGGGTTTCGACTGGAACAATGAAGGAAAAATGATCTCTACCGAACATGGCCCTACCTCTGAGTTTGGCTGGTGTTGCCACGATGAAATTAACCTGATAGAGCCGGGAAAAAATTACGGCTGGCCCATTACCATGGGCGGAATGGAAACCGATTCGCTGACGCCCGCTATTTATCAAACCGGGTTTGAAGTATGGGCGCCTTCGGGCTGTACCTTCATCCATGGAAAACAATGGGGCAGCTGGGAAAACGACTTTATTTTTGGCGCACTCAAAGCGCAGAAACTGGTACACCTCGATATCAGCGCCGACGGCACCACTGTGCTTAACCGCGCCGATACGCTTACCGGCACGTATCAGCGCTTACGCAACGTGATTGAAGCGCCGGATGGCTCCCTGCTGTTTTCTTCTTCAAATGTGGGAACAGCCAGTCCGCCACCATTAGCTGGCGACGATAAAATTTACCGGCTGTTCTGGGAATAAGCTGAGGGCGAAAAAATAAAGCCACAGATTCACAGATTTTTTATTGACTAAAAATTTCACGGAAATATAAATCGCAAAGCGATTTGAAATGATTTGTGCAATTTTTTGAATTCCTTTTTAATCTGTGAATCTGTGGCAACAGTCTGTGAATCTGCGGCAACAGGCACAACGTCACAATCTACTTTATCGCCGTTATAAAATTCACAATATCGATCATCAACTCTGATTTTATTGGCAAAGCCGGATCGGAATAGGTCGCTATGTTTTTTTGTTTGTCTTCCGGCGCATCTTTCAAAACGTGGTTCATTCCTTTGATGATGTGCAATTCCGATTTCATATTTGCATTAAACAGCGCCTGTGCATCCGCAGTGCTTACCTGTATGTCTGTTGTTCCCTGCAGGATCAACACGGGAATTGTTAATTTTTTTATTTCCGTTTGCGGGTCGTATTTAAACCAGGAGATCATGTAAGGCTGCACATCCGGGCGGAAAAGTGCGTACAGCATTTGCGGAACACTGTCCACCGTTTTTCCTTTTTTCAAACTGTCCAGGATTGGATAACACAAATTGGTAATTGCTTCCGGTTGTGATTTTAGCTGTTCTTTCAGGATCACATCTGCCGCATGGCCCGCTCCTGCAATGGAAATATAGCCATCCACATTTACCTGGTTTGCGGCGATCATTCCTATCAACGATCCCTCGCTGTGTCCCGCGATGATCACTTTGGAAAAGCGCTTGTCGGATTTCAGTAATTTTATCCAATCCGTAGCATCGCTTACATAATTATCAAAGCGCAAATCCTTTTCCTGCAGGCCCGCATCCTTACTTTCGCCGATTCCTCTTTTGTCATAACGCAACGATGCGATGTTGTTTTTCAACAATTCCTCCGCCAGCATTTTCAAGGAATTGTTGGTCATCATCTGGTTGTTCCCATTCCGGTCGGTCGGGCCGGAACCTGCGATCAGCAATACAACCGAAACTTGTGTTTTTCCTTCGGGACACAAAATAGTTCCTTTTATTTTTCCGGTTTTTGTTTCAAGCACAATGTCTTTTCCCTGAACAACAGGATTATTTTGTGCAACTAAAGTGCTGCTGAGCATGCCTGTGCAGATCAGCAAAAAAATGTTTTTACAATTCATGGTTGGAAGATTTAATTTTTCTAAAAATGAGGTAAGAATAAACGATCGGGATAATGGAAATGATAATTATAAAAGGCAGAATAATATAATCCGGCTGCGGCACAAAAGGCAGGATCACCATCATGATCAGTGAGCCGAAAACCCAGATCTTAGCGGTTAAGCGGTGTGTTTTTACCCACACTTCTTCATTCGATAAAGTCCAGGCTGTGCGTACCCCGATAAAAAAATTCGGTCGCACATTTCCTATGTAATTTCCCAACAGCAAAAACAAAGTAAGCAAACCATAAAACATGATCAGCGATAAATTAAAATGGTTTCCCAATGCATAAAATGCCGTTAGAAAAAAGATAAATGTAAAAAACGCATGGAATATGATCCTGATGATCTTGTATTTATCCGCAAACAATTTATAGTTTTTCCCGCGCGGATCGATCTTCGGAAGCACCAGGAACAACAGGTATGTCAGCACATTTATTGCGGGCAGCATTAAAAGCCCGAATGCTTTGCCGCTGTAATCGTCCGGCTGCCCGTTCATTCCGAAGTGCGTCGGGATCTGGTCGGGAAATTTATCCCAGCAGCCAATGATCAATACAAGCGGCGAAAGGATAATGATCCAGGTAAGCCAATCTTTTTTTAATGTTTTCATTTGAAATTATTTACGTGGTTTTGTTTTTTTGCTTTGTTTGTCCGTAAGATCCAGCATCCATTTTACCATCTCATCAAAAACGGTAGTGTTCAGCGAGTACGTTATAAATTGTCCTTCTTTAATGGATAATACAACATTTGCCTGTTTCAATAAATCCAGGTGATGCGAAATACTCGGCTTACTGATCGAAAAATAATCGGCGATCTCTCCGGCCGTCATGTCCTTTTTCCGCAGCAATTCTATGATCTGCCTGCGGGTCGGGTCGCCCAATGCTTTAAATAAGAGATTCATTTATTTAGATATTTAGACAAATGTCTAAATACTTTCCGACATGGCAAAATTTTTTAATCCATTTCTGTAAAAAATCATTTTCAGGTGTGGTCAGAAAAGTTATTTTTGCAATCCGAACATCAAACACCTTTTATCATTTAACAGCTTATGAAAACAGTAAAAGATTATAATTTTTCAGGACAAAAAGCCTTGGTCCGTGTGGACTTTAACGTACCGCTGGATGCCGGATATAATGTGACCGACGACACCCGCATGCGCGCAGCATTACCCACGATCAATAAAATCCTGAACGATGGCGGTGCCGTTATTTTAATGTCGCACCTGGGCCGCCCAAAAGATGGTCCGGCTGAAAAATATTCTCTGAAACATGTGCTTGCTCATCTGAGTAAACTGCTGAACAAGCCTGTTGCGTTTGCTGCAGATTGTATTGGCGATGTGGCAAAAAATGCAGCAAACGCTTTAAAATCCGGCGAAGTGCTTTTGCTCGAAAATTTACGTTTTCACAAAGAAGAAGAAAAAGGAGATGTGAATTTTGCAAAACAGCTTTCGGAATTAGGAACGTTTTACGTAAACGATGCCTTTGGAACGGCACACCGTGCGCATGCTTCCACGGCCATCATCGCGCAATTTTTTCCAAATAATAAATGTTTCGGCTACGTTATGAGCGGCGAGCTGGAAAGTGTGAACAAGGTGCTTACCAGCGCAGAAAAACCGTTTACGGCCATCATGGGCGGAGCAAAAGTATCGGATAAAATCCTGATCCTGCAGCAGCTCATCAACAAAGCAGATAATATTATCATTGGCGGCGGAATGGCATTTACATTCGTAAAAGCACAAGGCGGAAACATCGGTAAATCCCTGGTGGAAGAAGATAAATTAGACACGGCACTTGCGATTTTAAAAGACGCAAAAGCAAAAGGCGTGAACATTTATATTCCCGTAGATGCGGTGATCGCTGATAATTTTGCAAACGATGCCAACAAGCAAACAGTTGATATCAAAGCCATTCCGGATGGATGGATGGGACTCGACATTGGGCCGGAAACAGAAAAAACATACGCAGATGTGATCGCCAACTCCAAAACCATTTTGTGGAATGGGCCAATGGGCGTTTTCGAAATGAGCTCTTTTGAGCACGGAACAAAATCCGTTGCAGAAGCGATTGTTGCAGCAACCAAAAAAGGCGCCTATTCATTAATTGGCGGTGGCGATTCGGTTGCTGCGGTCAACAAATATAATTTTGCAAACGAAGTTTCTTATGTTTCCACCGGCGGTGGCGCATTGCTCGAATACATTGAAAGCGGAAGCCTTCCGGGCGTAGAAGCAGTGGAAAAATAATGTGCAGATTTCTGATGTGCAGATGAAGTGCTGTATTTTAAGTCTTCGCAAACGCCTTCAGCGCAAGATCTTCTTGTTTTGTCATTTCTGCCTTTGCGGATTTGGTTTTATCGGCATAACCAAGCAAATGCAATGTGCCGTGGATCAGCACCCGATGCAGCTCGTTTTCAAACGTTTTTCCGAATTTTTCTGCGTTTTCCTTAACACGGTCAATACTAATGAAAATATCGCCCGAAACAGGCAAATTCACATCTTCCTTCGAATAATCAAACGTAATAATATCGGTATATGTATCGTGATTTAAATACTGCTTGTTGATCCCCAGCAAGTGCTCATCCGGGCAAAAAATAAAATTCAATTCCCCCACTTTCCGCTTCTTTTTCTCAATCGTGGAAACGATCCATTTTTTCAAAAGCGCTTTCTCCTTTAAAGTAAATTTTACATCCTGGTTATTAAAAGTGATCATTGTTTTTTTATATAAATAACGCCGTTTAATTGGCTCTGTATTCCCCTTTTCGAAGAATGAATGCATTTTGGCATTGCCCTCATCTGCACATCCTTTTTACGCATTAGCAATCACTTTCAAATTTTCAAATTAATTCATCTTCAAATTATTTGATCCCTTTCCGTTCCCGCCACATCTGGTTAAACGATTTTGGCGCCACCTGCGGCAATTCCCGGCGTTCTCCCCAGGATTTTTTAAAGAATTGTTTCAGCATAAAATTTTTCACTTTCGGGCCGCCTTTGTCCATTTTACTACGTTTCATCATGGCGCCTTTCCAGATATACCACATCCAGTTTTCCGATTTGCTCGTAAATCCTTTCGAAACAATGTCTCTACGATTCAGTAAAATCAATTTATCAATATCAATCTTTACAGGGCACACTTCCGTTGCTTTGCCGCATACCGGCGATGCAAAGCTCAGGTGTTTCCACTCGTCCAGATCCTTCATATATGGTGTGATCACGGATCCGATCGGGCCGCTGTAAGTGGTTCCATACGTGTGTCCGCCAATGGTCTGGTATACCGGATCCGCATTCAAACACGCACCGCAGCGGATACACGAAAGCGCCCGCCGTTGCTCCGTTTCCGCCAGCACCGTTGTGCGTCCATTATCCAGCAAGATCACGTACATCTCTTCCGGACCGTCTGTTTCTCCCGCCTGTTTCGGGCCGCTGTAAATAGTATTGTAAGCCGCAATCTCCTGTCCCGTGCCGTAAGTAGCAAGCAATGGCCAAAAAAGATCAAGATCTAAAATAGAAGGAATTATTTTTTCGATCCCCACGATCACAATCTGTACCTTTGGAAAAGCCGATGATAACAGGCCATTCCCTTCGTTCTCCGTTACCGCGATGGCGCCCGCATCCGCAATTAAAAAATTGGCACCGCTCACACCAACTTCCGCCTGTGCATATTTTTCGCGCAATTGCAAGCGCACGTAAGTCGTAATTTGTTCCGGCGTCCAGCCGATCGGCGTGCCTTTTAATTCATTAAATGTTTTCGCAACATCTTCCTTCGATAAATGCATCGCCGGTGTAACAATATGATAAGGCGCCTCTTTCCGCAGCTGCACAATGTATTCGCCCAGGTCGGTTTCAATGCTTTCGATGCCTTGTTTCTCCAGCTCGCCGTTAAAATTTATTTCTTCCGTGGTCATCGACTTCGATTTTACCACCGTTTTTGCTTCCGCTTTTTTCATGATCTGCAGTGCTTCTTTCACCGCTTCTTCTCCGTCCTGCGCCCAGATCACCTTTCCGCCCCGCTTGATAAAATTTGCTTCAAACTCCACCAGGTATTTTTCAAGATTGTCAATTGCCTTTTGTTTGGTAATGCTGGCGCGGCTTTTCGCCAGATCTAAATTTGCGAATTGCAATTTTCCTTCCGCTACTTTTTTATCGTACTGCGCAATATTAAAACCAATCGTTTTACGATGATCCACGTCAAACGCCTTTTTTTCCGCTGCTTCTAAAAACACTTCCAGTCTTTTTGACATCTCTTTTCCGCGATTTTTTTACTTATTTAATTTTCTTTTCACCAGATTGGTACATTCATTATCTGCACCAACACACCCCTAACCCCTCTCAAGAGAGGAATTTGATCCTACTCAAATTTAAATCACACACAGATTAGTATATTAGTACAAATTGGTATTTAGTAGATAAATCCAAAATCCTACTTCTTGTTGGAATCCACCACAATCCTGTCCGTCCTGTTCGCCACTTCCCATGCCGTAAAAAACACCAGCCGTGTTATTTTTTCCATTTTATTAAAATCTATTTTCTCCACTTCGTCCGTTTCCTTATGATAATCCGCATGCACACCGTTAAAATAAAAGATCACCGGAATGCCGTTTTTTGCAAAATTATAATGGTCCGACCGGTAGTAAAACCGGTTCTTATCCTTCTCATCATTATACGTATAATCCAGCTCTAAATTCTCATACGTTTTGTTCGATTTTTCGCTAATAGCGTGCAATTCCGAGCTTAGCTTATCAGATCCGATCAGGTAAATATAATTGGGGTTTCCGGTATGTTTTTCATCCACCCTGCCGATCATGTCAATGTTCAGATCGCACACCGTGCTCGCCAGCGGATAAACCGGGTGTTCCGTATAATACGATGATCCCAGCAATCCTTTTTCTTCTCCGGAAACCGTCATGAACAACATGCTTCTTCTCGGTCCGTGCCCTTCCCGTTTTGCTTTCGCGAAAGCCTGCGCCATCTCAATCACAGCAACCGTTCCCGATCCGTCATCGTCTGCTCCGTTAAACACAATATTCCCGTCTTTTCCAAGATGATCATAATGCGCCGTTACCACCACCAGCTCATTTTTAAGATCCGTTCCTTCTATATAACCCAATACATTTTCCGCATCAATTTTTTGCACCGTGTTTCTCATCGCTATCACAATGTCTTTCTTCACCACTGTTTGCTGGCTTTTCCCTGTTTTCGAAATTTTCTTTTTGGTCTTATCGATCGTTTTCTTTTTCAAAATTTCATTCGCCATTTCCCTCGAAATGTAAATCACCGGCATTTCTTTTTTATCCAGATCCAACTTTAACGACGGTGCTTCCAGGCGTTTTTTGTTATTCAGCATTTCCTTTTCAATGTTGTCAACCACTATCAGTAAGGCGCCAACACCTTTCTCGCGAGCCGTTTCTATTTTTAAGCGGCCGTAAGTCGACCATAACGATGCTGTTTTTTTTCCGGAAGCATATGAAATCGAATCCTTTGAATATGGTTCTCCCGGAAGGATCATCACTGTTTTTCCTTTTACATCCGCTCCTTTATAATCACTGTAATTTTCCTGGTCAATGCCATAACCCAAAAACAAAATGTCTTTTGTTTCAATTGTTTGCTCGCTCAGTCCCGGAAAATTGTAATAGTCCTTATTACCGGTGTATTTTTTACTGTCAATAGTAATCTCGGCCGGACCGGGCATTACCATATTTAATGGATATTCCTGGTAATATGTGTTTTCTTTATACGGTGGAATTCCCGCGGCTTTAAACCGGGCGGAAATATATTCTGCCGCCATCTTCTGTCCTTTCTTTCCCGTTTCCCTTCCTTCATATTCATCAGACGCGATCACATGCAGATTTTTGCTCATTCCTGCAGCTGTTACCGTATTCGCATAATGCACCGCCATCGTATCCTTTTGTTGCGCAAAAACAGCAGAAGGAAAAAGTAAAACGAGTAATAGATATAGCCGATTGTTATTTTGCATCAATAATATGTTTCGATACCTTAAGTATTTTGCGGACCCTACATTTCGTTCTTTTCGGAAATTTTCGTTTTTCGTTGATTCCAACAATTTAGAATTCCGAAATCTTTTTCACCCTCTCTGTATGTCTCCCGCCCTCAAACGCCGTCGAGTAAAACACATCCACACATTTTTTTGCTTCTTCCTCGCTGATGTAACGTGCCGGTAATGTTAAAATGTTCGCATCGTTGTGCAGGCGCGCCAGTTCCGCAATTTCTGCATTCCAACACAAAGCTGCACGAATTCCCTTGTGCTTGTTTGCCGTCATGTTGATCCCGTTTCCGCTTCCGCACATCAGCAAGCCAAAATCAAATTCCTTGTTTTCAACTGCCGTTGCCACCGGATGTCCATAATCCGCATAATCGGCACGCTCCTCCGAATAGGTTCCGAAATCCTTAATTTCAAATCCTTTTTCCTGTAAATACACTTTCAATTTTTCTTTTAATTGAAATGCAGCATGATCACAACCAATTGCTATCTTCATTTGTTTGTTGTTTGATTGTCCCTTTTAGGGGAAAAAATTTTAGAATTAAAAAATAAAGCCAATGTTAATTTTGAAATTGTTCAAAATACCTGAAAATGCATCTTTTTGCAAAGCCGTTTACGGTTATTAACCGTGAATTAACACCTATGTAAAATTGAAAAATAAATGCTTGATAACTAGCACTCTAATTTTTATTTTATTAACAGTATCTTTGTTGATAATAAAGTTCTTTGTTATCAATCTCTGTAAAGTTTTTCTAGGTTCCTCCGGTTTAATACTTCATTATGTTTTTAATCGGAATAAAAAAGAAAAACTTACCACATTTTCACAAAACAAATGAACATTATTTTAACGCAAAAGCTAATAACTTAACACAATAGTTATTCAATGGTAATGTAATTAACACATTGTTTATAAACCTTGATAGTTCTATTATTCAGCCACTTAATGCGTAACAACTTCTTAATACCTGTTACTTAAATGTGAGAACTGATAAAATCAATACTTTTGTAATGTTTTTATACACTCCACTAACAGACCAACAACAACAACATTTTTTATTAAATTTTAATTAAAATATATAATATTGATATGGGTGCTGACTTGCTCAAAAAAGGTTTCCTCGATATTCCGGTGGATTTATCCGTAGATTTGTTTTCGGAAATAAACAAACTAAAAAAAGAAAAAAATGCCATCATACTTGCCCACTATTACCAGGATGCCGACATCCAGGATGTTGCAGACTACATCGGCGATAGTTTGGGATTATCACAACAGGCAGCCGCCACGGAAGCTGATATCATCGTTTTTGCAGGAGTTCACTTCATGGCCGAAACTGCAAAAATTTTATGCCCCGGTAAAAAAGTTTTATTGCCGGATCTCCGTGCAGGTTGTTCACTAGCCGATTCCTGTCCTGCAGATAAGTTTGCCGAATTTAAAAAGCAATATCCCGATCACCTCGTGATCTCGTACATCAACTGCACAGCTGAGCTGAAAACATTGACCGATATTGTTTGTACATCAACCAACGCCGTACAAATTGTTGAGAGCTTACCGAAAGATCAAAAGATCATCTTTGCCCCTGACAAGAATTTAGGTGCTTACATTAAGAAAAAAACGGGTCGTGATATGGTTTTGTGGGATGGTGCCTGCATGGTTCACGAAATTTTTTCACTGGAGAAAATCACAAAGTTGAAGAACCAACATCCCAATGCTAAACTTTTAGCGCATCCTGAATGTGAAGCCAATTTGCTTGAAATAGCTGATTACATTGGCAGTACAACCGGGATCTTAAATTACGCCGGTAAATCTTCTGCAACCGAATTTATTGTTGCAACCGAAGCCGGGATCATTCACCAGATGCAAAAAGCCAATCCGGGAAAGACATTTATACCTGCTCCACCGAATAATTCCTGCGCTTGCAACGATTGCCCTCACATGAAGTTAAACACGCTGGAGAAGCTCTATAATTGCCTTAAATACGAACAACCGGAGATCATATTGCCAGCTGATTTAATTGAAAAAGCAAAGAAACCAATCGTCAGAATGCTTGATTTATCTGCACAATTAGGTTTGTAATTATTATAATCATTTGATTATCAAATATATAAATAATTTATTAGTATAAAAGTCTGCAAAATTCACTATTTTTGCAGACTTTTTTCTTATCAATTTTCGAAATTACGCTACCTTATTAAAAAATAAAATGTTTAAAGAATACGATGTTATAGTGGTTGGTGCCGGTCATGCGGGATGTGAAGCTGCCGCTGCTGCTGCAAATATGGGTTCGTCCACATTACTGGTAACCATGAATATGCAAACGATTGCACAGATGAGCTGTAACCCTGCCATGGGCGGAATTGCAAAAGGACAGATCGTTCGTGAGATTGATGCGCTTGGTGGTTATTCCGGAATTGTAACCGATAAAACTGCTGTTCAGTTCAGAATGTTAAATCGTTCTAAAGGTCCTGCGATGTGGAGTCCGCGTGCTCAAAGTGATCGCTGGAAATTTGCTGAAGAATGGAGATTGATGTTAGAAGCGACTCCGAATTTAGATTTCTGGCAGGACATGGTAAAGGGTTTAATAGTGGAAGATGGAAAAGCATGTGGAATTATTACCGGAATGGATATTGAAATTCGTTCAAAATCTGTGATCTTAACCAACGGAACTTTTTTAAATGGTTTGATCCATTTAGGTGAAAAACAATATGGCGGAGGTCGTGCGGGTGAAAAATCTTCTAAAGGAATTACTGAACAATTGGTTCAATTAGGATTTGAAGCTGGCCGGATGAAAACAGGAACTCCGCCACGTATTGATGGCCGCTCTCTTGATTATTCAAAAATGGAAGTGCAGCATGGTGATGAAAATCCTAACAAATTCTCTTACCTGGATGTAAAACAATTTGCATTTAAAACGGATCGTAAGGATGCTTTTTTAGCTGGACCGGAAGGACAAATTCCATGTTATATTACTTACACAAATGAAGATGTTCATGAGATTTTAAGAACAGGTTTCGAAAAATCACCCATGTTCTCAGGTCGGATTCAAGGTTTAGGACCAAGATATTGTCCAAGTATTGAAGATAAAATTACGCGTTTTGCTGAACGCGAACGTCACCAGATTTTTGTAGAGCCGGAAGGTTGGAATACGGTGGAGATCTATGTAAATGGTTTTTCTACTTCCCTTCCGGAAGATGTTCAATACAAAGCACTGAAAAAAATTCCAGGTTTCGAAAATGTAAAAATGTTCCGTCCGGGTTACGCGATCGAATATGATTATTTCCCGCCTCAACAATTAGCTCTGACATTAGAAACAAAGCTTATTCAAAATTTATATTTTGCTGGCCAGATTAACGGCACAACCGGATATGAAGAAGCAGCTTGCCAGGGATTAATGGCAGGGATCAATGCGCACTTAAAAATTAATAATCGGGAGCCATTTATCCTTCAGCGTTCGGAAGCATATATTGGAGTTTTGATTGATGACCTTGTAACAAAAGGTACTGAAGAACCATATCGTATGTTTACTTCACGCGCTGAATACAGGATCTTATTGCGCCAGGATAATGCAGATATTCGCCTTACTCCAAAATCACATGAGCTTGGTTTGGCATCAAAAGAACGTTTGGATCGTGTAAATGAAAAGATGAAATTTACCCAGGAGATCATCTCTTATTTCAAAAAAGAAAGCATTGAGCCAACAGAAATTAATCCAGCTTTAGAAGCAATTAGCTCTGCTCCCATTACTCAAAAAGTAAAAATGTTTGGTGTATTGACGCGTCCAATTATTACCCTTTTAGACTTTGCTTTATACTCTCCAAAAGTAAAAGAATTCATTTCCAACTACGATTTAGAAAGTATTGAACAAGCCGAAATTTTAATGAAGTATGAAGGATATATTTCTAAAGAACATGAGCTGGCAGATAAGCAAACCCGCTTAGAAGATTTGGTTTTACATGATGATTTTGATTACAAGCGATTGACTTCTTTATCAATGGAAGCCCGGGAGAAGTTAACTAAAGTGAAACCAAGAACCATTGGTCAGGCATCACGGATTTCTGGAATTACACCATCAGACATTTCTATTTTGATGGTGTATTTAGGTAGATAATTATATATTGTTTCACGTGAAACATCACCATTTAGATCGTGATATCAAATAGTAATATTATTTTCGCAACTCTTAAATTTGTTTGTGGCCCGGCTTGAATAATTATATTTGCTTTAGATTATAGAAGGCATAAACAAAAGAAGAGTAGCTATAGTATAGCCCTTGGTAGTATAATATTTCTTTCCGGTTGTTTTGATCTATTGAGAATGTACTTTTGATGTGTATTGTTCCACGTGGAACGGTATATATTAATTAGCTTATAAAACAGAAGCGTTATAATTTAAATATTAAATCAAGTAAGATAAATAAAACATATACGTTCCACGTGGAACACGAAACCATTTATGGAAACATTAACTAATTGTCCGATTTGTAATTTAACCCACTTTAACCCTTTTTTGGTCTGTATAGACAATACTGTTTCACGTGAAACATTCCAAATTATACAATGTAACTCATGTGGTTTTAAATTTACAAATCCCCGTCCCGAAGAGAAAGAGTTAGGAAAGTATTATAAATCCGAAGAATATGTATCCCACTCAAACACAAAAAAAGGATTCATTAACTCTACTTATCAATCTGTACGGAAATACACTTTATTGAAAAAATTGCAACTCATCTCCAAGTTTTATAAGACCGGAAAAATATTGGATATTGGATGTGGAACCGGAGAGTTTTTAAATACCTGCAAAAACGCAAAATGGCAAACCCTGGGAATAGAACCGGATGATGACGCACGTGAAATGGCAATTCAAAATTATGGTTTAGATGTGAAAGGAGAAGAGGAGTTAAAGAATTTACCGGATGCCAGTTTTGATATTATTACCATGTGGCATGTATTAGAGCATGTGCCTAAATTAAACGAACGAATTGACGAATTGAAACGTTTGATCAAATCGAAAGGCGTTATCATTATCGCGGTACCTAATTGCAATTCCCTGGATGCAAAAGTTTATAAAGAAAATTGGGCAGCTTATGATGTACCCCGACATCTTTATCACTTTACTCCAAACGACATGGAAACTCTTTTTAAAAATCATGAGATGAAAGTATTCCGGATCATGCCAATGATCTTCGATTCATTTTATGTTTCTATGCTGAGTGAAAAAATTAAAACAGGCAAGACAAATATAATTCGTTCCACGTGGAACGGTTTGCGCTCAAATATTGCTGCACTTAAATCCGGAAGAACTTCCTCTAGTCAAATTTATCTGATTCGAAAAGCATAGGTGTTCTCTTAAGATAAATAATAGATGAAAAGGCAGATCATTTTATAAAATGATCTGCCTTTTTATTTCATACAATCCATCATCAGCTAAAATTTCTTCAGATCGAAATGGAGTTTAATTTTATAAATAATTTACTAAAGAAAATAATTGATGAATAATTGGGAGATGTTTGAAAAAGAAATTATTATGGAAGAACGAATCTTGCTTAATTTAAATTATTATTGGAAAATTTATACTAAGCGATTTTATTAAAAAAAATTTGATCAATACGTCATTGCGAGGGCCTTTCGCCCTCGCAATGACGTTCTTAAAGTAAATGTTTTTTACCGTACAGAAAAACAGATTAAAATCTCAAACCTTAATTTGATCTTTTTTAAACATGATTTTAAGAATTGTTGCGCCGTAAATTAAGATCCAGGAATTACATATTTGTTCTGAATCATTTTCTGCTCATTACAATTCTAGATTACAAAAAATATTATTTTACTCTAAAAAAAACAAAAACGGGGTCCCCGAATGTTCAAATAGTAAAATAATGGCATTGGAGAAGCTAATTCAGGCCACTGTTTGCCTTTTATGCCCTCGCTGGTATTCGGCCCCGAAAAACAGGAGAAACGAGTTTAAATCAAATGAAAATGGCATGCTTCTATGATGTAATAACAGCAGGCATTACAGCGATTTAAAGTATAAATAAATAAGGAAAAGGCGCGAAATTTTAAAGAAAGACCGGAATATCTGGAAAAGGAAATTATTTTTGAGAAATATTTAATACGATGGTAAGAGGATTAATGACGATTGGTTTACTGGTGTTGTCGAATACATTCATGACACTTGCTTGGTACGGACACTTGAAATTTAAAGAAATGAAAGGCTTCGAAAGCCTTGGTTTAATTGCAATCATCCTGATCAGCTGGGGAATTGCATTGTTCGAATACATGTTCCAGGTGCCAGCAAACCGGCTTGGATTCAGGGAAAATGGCGGGCCGTTCACGCTGATGCAGCTAAAAGTGATCCAGGAAGTAATTACGCTTACCATTTTTGTGATCTTTTCCATCGTGTTTTTTAAAGGTGAACAGTTCCGCTGGAATCACTTGATAGGCTTTGCTTTCCTGGTGCTGGCGGTCTATTTTATGTTTAAAAAATAACACAGTTTCTGATAAAAATTAAACTTCAAAAATAAGAATGGACATCTCTCATATTTTAAACCAGCTTGGCGAAGAACGCGAAGAATACTACGGTTCCGTGGCACCACCAATTTTTCAAAGCACAAATTTCTGCTTTAAAACAGTGGGGGAGATGCGCGAAAAACTGACCCGTGAATTGGAAACACCATTCTACACAAGAGGCTATAACCCAACAGTAGCAATGCTTCGCAAAAAGCTGGCCGCATTGGAGCAGGCAGAGGATGCACTTGTTTTTTCGAGCGGAAGTGCAGCTGTCGCGGCAGCGGTAATGAGCGTGGTAAAGGGCGGCGACCATGTGGTGTGTGTACAAAAACCATACAGCTGGACCAACAATTTACTCTCGAAATACCTTGCAAAATATGGTGTTACAACCACATTTGTAGTGGGTGGCGAAGTTGCTGCTTTTGAAAAAGCGATACAGGAAAACACAAAATTGATATACCTGGAAAGCCCGAATTCACTGACATTTGAGCTGCAGGACATTGAAGCGATCGGACAATTGGCGAAACGTAAAAACATCACCACAATCATTGACAACAGCTATAATTCACCCATAAACCAGCAACCAGTAACGATGGGGATCGACCTGGTGGTACACTCCGGAACCAAGTATATCAACGGCCACAGCGATGTGGTGTGCGGTGTGGTATGTGGAACGCACGAACGGATTATGAAAATGATGGCGGAAGAATACATGACGATCGGAAGCTGTATTTCGGCACACGATGCAGGCTTGGTTTTACGCGGTTTAAGAACAATTGAGCTTCGGGTAAACCAAAGTGCCATAAGCGCTAAAAAAGTGGCTGATTTTGCCGAAAACCACCCTAAAATAAAACAAGTACATTACCCGTTCTCTTCCAAAAATCCGCAGCTTGCTTTGGCGAAAAAGCAAATGAAACAGGGCGGAGGCCTGCTTTCTATCGTGATCGATGCACAAGATGTGGCAGGCGTAGAGCGCTTTTGCGATAGCCTGAAACGTTTTATTATGGCGACATCCTGGGGTGGTTATGAATCGCTGATCTTCCCGCTGTGCGCACTGGCGGCAAGCAAAAGCTTTGAGAATCCATTGCCCTGGAACATGGTGCGTTTATACATTGGTTTGGAAGATGCAGACCTGCTGATCGAAGATCTGAAACAAGCATTGGATAAGGTTTAAAAAAAATAAAAAATGAAAAATAAATTTTTAATTGTGTTCTTATTGGCTGTGTGTTCAATAACATCCTGCAAAAAAGATTATACCTGCACCTGCTATGTCACAAATAGTGCGGGAATCCAGCAGAAGTACCAAACTTACGTAAAAGCAAAAAAGAAGAACAGGGCAAAAGCCTGTGAAGCCACTGCACCGGAATCTTCTTATGGGAAGACCTGTACAGAGGAAGATGCCGGTTTTTAATGCGCTGCGTCTACCCGAAAAGGTGTATTTTTAATGAAATAGCCATGTTTAAAGCTTTCCCGGGCCGAAATTGATTTATGTTTGTGAAATAACCTAAAAAACACAACCATGAAAAAACAAACTTTATTTTTGGCATTCATTATTTTTGCAGGAATAACAATGACTTCCTGCCGTAAGGAATACAACTGTACCTGCGTTGTAACTGACAGCAGCGGAACTAAAAATACTTACGAAACGAACATTACTGCAAGCAAAAAGAAGAAACAAAGCGAGTGCGATGCAACAGCACCGGATTCGGATTTTGGAAAAACCTGCACAGTTAACTAAAATTCTCAAATCAATAAAAACGCAGCAAATCCATTTATGGCTTTTGCTGCGTTTTTACTTTGTTGATGATCGTGTTCACATTACACTTCTGCCCACATCCGCAAGAGGTTGCTCCAGGCCTGGAGTACGCCCTGTGTTTCTGCAGATTGGGGATCACGTGCAGCCAGCCCGTTGTGTACGCGTTTTAACTCCGCAAGCAGCGAACGCTGTTCCATCGATCGGACGGAAGACTGGATCCAGCTGACGGCAGCCATCCGTACGCCACTGCGCACATCGTTTACACAATGCACATACTGGCAGGGATATACAATTGCATCGCCCATTGCCGGTTTGTATGCGGTTTCGCCAGCATCCGTGCGGATCACCAGCTCGCCGCCTTCATAAGTGGAAGGATCGCTCAAAAAAACAGTCATTGCCAGATCCGTACGTACCGGCGGAACGCCCATTACGGGGCTATCCACATGCCAGCCATAACCCATACCGGTTTCGCTGCGGCTGAACAAAAAAGGATACACGCGCGCGGCATAAAATTCCATCTGAAATTTTTGTTCGTTCATGAGCGCCATGCCCATTAATTGCTGCAGTTGGGGCATTACCTGGCGATCGTTGCCATCTACCTGCAGGTTGCGTTTTACTTCGCGGGCAGCTTCGGTGGCGGTGGTTCTGCCATCCACAAACGGTGCCTGTTGCAGCAGTTGATGAACGGCATTGAGCATTTCGGGATTTAATAACCCGGGGATGTGATGGACGTATGGTGTAGTATTCATAGGCTTTTTGAAAGCTTTCGTATAAAAGCGAAAGCCGTAATTTTAAAATGTTAGCGTTAAATTTTTCTAAAAGTAGAAAAAAATTACCAGTCGGTTATAAACTCAAAAAGCACCCGTTCCCGGATGCTTTTTGAATGCTATTTTAAAATTAATTTATAAAATTACCTTGCTGCGCGCGGCTTCCCGAACCATTTCTTTTTTCCGGGTGCGCTATTCTGACTGGTGCGTACCGGTTTTTTTGCCTGCGAATTTGCTGGCCCTGCGTGGGTCGTATGCCTTCGCTGCTGCTGTTTGGGAGCTGCAACAGGGTTGTGGTCCACCAATGGAAAAGGATGGTCGCTAATGGCCGGAATTTTTTTCGCGATCAGTTTTTCAATGTCGCGTAAATATTCTTTTTCTTCTGCATCGCAAAATGAAAGCGCTGTGCCTTTTGCACCCGCACGCCCGGTTCTGCCGATCCGGTGAACGTATGTTTCCGCCACATTCGGCATTTCGTAATTGATCACAAATTCAAGATCGTCCACATCAATACCGCGTGCGGCAATATCTGTGGCAACAAGGATCCTGGTGGTTTGCGCTTTAAAGTTGGTAAGTGCACGCTGACGGGCATTCTGGCTTTTATTTCCGTGAATGGCTTCCGCTTTGATGTTGTGTTTGATCAGGATCTTTACAGCCTTATCCGCACCGTGTTTGGTACGTGTGAACACCAAGGCTGTTTTAATTTTTGAATCTTTCAGTACATCGATCAGCAATGCATTTTTATTGCCTTTGTCCACAAAATAAATAAATTGTTTGATGGTATCTGCCGTGGATGAAACCGGTGTAACCTCTACTTTTGAAGGGTTGTGGAGGATGGTGTTGGAAAGTTTCACAATTTCCGGCGGCATGGTTGCCGAGAAAAAAAGCGACTGGCGTTTTGCCGGAAGCGCCACCAATAATTTTTTTACATCATGGATAAAACCCATGTCCAGCATACGATCCGCTTCATCGAGTACAAAAATCTCAATATCCTTTAAGCTGATATGGCGCTGGTTCATCAGGTCCAATAATCTTCCCGGTGTTGCAACCAAAATGTCCACGCCATTCTGTAATGCCGATGTTTGCTGGCTTTGATTAACGCCGCCGAAAATAACCGTGCAGGTCAAACCGGTATGGCGTCCGTAATTTTTAAAACTTTCGCCGATCTGGATCGCTAATTCACGTGTTGGTGTAACGATAAGGCTTCTGATCTTTCTTTTTTTATCGTAGCTTTTATTTGCGCTTAGTAATTGAAGGATTGGAATGGCAAATGCTGCTGTTTTTCCTGTTCCTGTTTGTGCACATCCGAGCAGGTCGGTTCCCTGTAAAACTATTGGTATGGCTTGCGCCTGGATGGGTGTGGGTGTGGTGTAACCTTCTTCTTTTAATGATTTAAGAATAGGCTCAATAATGTTTAATGATTCAAATTGCATTTATATGTTTTTAAGCAGAAAAATAGGATTTAAAAATCCTTGCCTTCATTAGAGAAGGAGAAATTATTCTGGAGTATGAGTAACAAAGGTACGATTAAAAGTAGAAGCAGCAATGCGTTTTTACAAGGTGCCGACCTTTATTTTTTTGCCGGGAACGAGGCTGAATTTTGCACCAAAACCATTCAGGCGCTTCAATTCGTCAACAGTGGTGGCATTTTCCCGTGCTATCTTGTACAGGGAGTCGCCTTGTTTTACGGTGTAATATTTGAATTTTCCGGAAACGGTAACGGCAGGTTTTTCCGGAGTGGGCGTTGTAATTTTTGCAATTACCGGTGTGGTCTTGCTTTCTGTTTTTGGTTTTTCGTATACGTAGATCACCAGTTTTTTACCCGGTTTTACGGTGCTGCTTTTGATGCCGTTCCATTGTTTGAGATCTGCAACAGTGCAGCCGTATTTCTTCGCAATGGTGCTTAAATGCTCGCCGTTTTTTACCACGTAGGTTTTCATTACTTCCTGCGATGCAAGCACCTGCTGGCTGCTGAGCGTATCTTTTTTGTAATAATTGTAGATCGCATTTTCGTTGGTTACAAATGTGCCGATCTTGTTTGCCGGAAGCGTTAAATAACTTGCTTCTTCGGGCAACACGGGAATTACATCTTTACGGTAAGATGGATTTAAATATTCCAGCTCTTCCACCGGAATATCAAGAATGGCGGAGATCTGCGTGAAAGAGATCTGTTTTTTTACGTTTACGGTATCCACCGTTAAAAACGTTTTTTTAGGAATGGCAGAATACATGTTGTGCTCCGAAGTGTAGCTCATCACATAGTTTACGGCAATAAAAGCAGGAACATATCCCTGTGTTTCTTTCGGAAGAAAGGGGCGGATCTCCCAGTATGTTTTTTTCCCACCGCTTCTGCGAATGGCCCTGTTCACCGTTCCCGGACCGCCATTGTAAGCGGCAAGCACCATTTGCCAATCGCCGAACAGGCCGTATAAATATTTAAAATACTCACAGGCTGCAATGGTTGATTTATATGGATCGCAGCGGTCGTCCACATAGGACGAAACTTTTAATCCGTAAATTTTTCCGGTAGGATACATGAACTGCCAAAGCCCCATCGCTCCTGCACGGCTTTTTGCCATTGGATTTAAAGCCGATTCGCAAATAGCAAGGTATTTTAATTCAAGCGGTAAGTTGTATTTGTCGAGCTGCTCTTCAAACATCGGGAAATAAAACTGGGAAAGCGCCATCATGCGCGAAACCAGCTCGCGTTTGCGGAGTGTGTACATTTCGATATAGCCTTTCACCACGCTGTTGTACTGCAGATCAAAAGGAGAAGCCGCATCGATCTTTGCCAGGCGCGATTCATACACCATGTCGTCGTAACGCGGAACGGAATCTTTCGGAAAGTTGTATTTCGGATTTTTCGGATAGTTGATGTGTGCGTATCCTTTTTCAAATAAATTTAATTTATCGAGGCTGTCGAGCGCTGCTGCGATGGGGTCGTCCTGCATTAAGTCGGGAGCGTAGGGCACAGGAACTTGTGCATGTAAGCGCGGGCTTACAGCCAGGATGAAAAAAAGAAAAGTAAAGAAAATATTGCCCGCCCTGTTCATATATAAAATTAACCGCCATTACAAACTTAACAATGATACTTTAAAATATCAAGAAAGATTAGACGAGTAAAGCGTATTTATCAACGAAAAATTGTGAATACAGATATTTACGGATAACGAACAGGAACGAATTTTACGAATTTGTGTGATTCTGTGTGCTTTTAGGTTTATTCGCTAACCATGCTATGCGTTCTAACCGCAAAGACGCGGAGGAGGCGCAGAGTTCGCAAAGGCAGTATTTCGCTTGCGCGAAATCTTAGAATAACAACTAATATTTTTCCAGCACGTCTTTTGAAAAGGCCATTAATTGGCCATCTTCAAAGGCTTTGCCGATGAACTGGATGCCAAATGGTAATCCATTGGAATGTTTGCCTACGGGGATAGAAATAGCAGGATGGCCGGTGATGTTTGCCAGCACGGTAAAAATATCTTCGAGATACATCGCGATAGGATCTGCGCCTTTTTGCCCGAATTCAAAAGCGGTTCCGGGTGTTGTAGGCGAAAGGATAAAATCGTATGTGCTTAAAATTTCGTTGGTTTTATTTTGTAACAATTTACGGACGCGCTGCCCTTTTGAGTAATACGCATCGTAATAACCGGCGCTCAGTACAAATGTGCCGAGCATGATGCGGCGCTGTACTTCTGCGCCAAATCCTTCGCTGCGCGACTTTTTATAAGTGGATTCGAGATCGGTTGCATTCGGGCTTCTGTAGCCGTAGGTTATACCGTCGAAACGCGCCAGGTTGGAGGATGCTTCTGCTGTGGTGAGCACGTAATACGTTGGCACCAGGTAATCCAGGTAGGGGAAATCAACAGCATCCACGGTATGTCCGTCAGCTTTAAGCTTGTCGATGATAGCGCTCATGCGGTTTTTTATTTCCGGGTTTAAGCCCGGGTTTTCAAAACAATCTTTGAGATAGGCAATTTTAAATTTTTTTGCGCCGGTGTTCAACTCCTTTGAAAAAGCAGGAACGGGGCGGGAAGAAGCAGTGCTGTCGTAATTATCTTTTCCGGCCATCACTTCCATGATGAGTGCGGCATCGTCTACATTTTTTGTAAGCGGGCCGATCTGGTCGAAGGATGAGGCATAAGCAATAGCGCCGTAGCGCGACACACGGCCATACGTCGGTTTAAAGCCAACCACACCGCAAAACGAAGCGGGCTGACGAATGGAGCCGCCGGTATCTGTTCCAAGTGTTGCCATGCACAGATCAGCAGCAACTGCAGCGGCAGAACCACCGGAGGAACCACCGGGAACGCATTTGTTGTTATGTGGGTTCAATACATTTCCGAAAGCGGAATTTTCGTTGGAGCTTCCCATTGCAAACTCGTCGCAATTGGTTCTTCCAAGAATAATGGCATCTTCGGCCAACAGGCGCTCTACCACGGTAGCATTGTAAAGCGATTCGAATTTTTCCAGAATTTTTGAGGAAGCAGAAACATGATGGCCTTTGTAACAAATATTGTCTTTAAGCGCAATCACAAGCCCGGCAAGCTTTCCGGCTGTTTTGTTTTTTATTTTGTCGTCCACTTCGGTTGCTTTTTCCAATGCCGATTTTTCAAAAACTTCCAAAAATGCATTCAGGTGCTTGTTTTCTTCAATGCGCTGAATGTAAGATTTGGTAAGGTCAACACAGGAAATGGTGTTGTTATTTAAATCGGATTGTACCTGGGCAATGGATGTGTATGTTTTCACAAAATAGAATTAAATATAAAAACAAAAACCCCCTAATTTTTTAGGAGGAATTGTTTTATGATAAAAAATGATTAGTCTCTTTTTTCTACGGAATTGTCATCAGCTCCTTTGGAAGCGTCTTTAAATTCTTTAACGCCTTTACCTAGTCCTTTCATCAGTTCAGGGATTTTTTTACCACCGAAAAGCAAAAGAACGATCACTAAAATAATTATCATTTCGGAGCCACCTAAGCCCATGAAACCAATTAATACACTGTTTAACATGTTGTTTTGTTTTAAATAATACATACAAAGATAAAGAAAATATTGATTAGGAAGTGTTAAAGGATTTGATAATTTGAAAATTTGGCGATTTGATCAGGACTGTTTATACCTACTCCTTTAGTAGTATTTATGGTACAAAGGGCCGATCCGGAGGAAAAAACGAAAAACAATAGCTACCTTTAGGACAATTGCAAATATTTAGTCATGTACCCCCCTTTTTTAAACAAAACAAAGTACAATGAAAAAATTCATACTCTTTTTATTAATAGCTATTTGCGGCAGGACAAATGCCCAATATACCAGGCTTCTTGATTTTGCAGGTGCAACAAATGGAAATATGCCCTGGGGCTCTCTTGTATCTGAAGGTTCCTTTCTGTATGGAATGACTTTTTCAGGCGGAACAAGTAACTTTGGAACCGTCTTTAAAATGATGCCTGACGGAAGCGGCTATTTGAAGCTGCTCGATTTTACGGGTACGGTAAACGGAAGTAGCCCTGCCGGAGCTCTCGTTTCGGATGGGACTTTTCTTTATGGAATGACAAATACCGGTGGTGCGAACAATATGGGCACCGTTTTTAAAATAATGCCCGATGGCAGCGGCTATGTGAAGCTGCTTGACTTTTCAGGTACGGCAAACGGCCGTAATCCGTATGGCTCCCTTATTTTTGAAGGAAGCTTTTTGTATGGAATGACTTCCGCCGGTGGCACGGGCAATTTTGGAACGCTCTTTAAAATAATGCCCGATGGCAGCGGTTACGTCAAGTTGCTTGACTTTACAGGTGCAGCAAATGGAAATACTCCTCACGGATCTCTTGTTACTGACGGAACTTTTTTATATGGAATGACAAGGTTGGGCGGTGCAAATGGCCTGGGAACTATTTTTAAAATAATGCCCGATGGCAGTGGTTATGTGAAGCTACTTGATTTTTCAAGCTTTCCGGATGCAAGTCAGCCCCTTGGTTCCCTTGTTTCCGACGGAACGTTTCTATATGGAATGACACAGTACGGAGGAGTAAATGATGACGGAGCTCTCTTTAAAATAATGCCCGATGGTAGCGGTTACGTCAGGTTGCTTGACTTCGCAGGAGCGTCAAACGGAAGCTCCCCGCTGGGCTCTCTTATTTCCGACGGGGCTTTTTTGTATGGAATGACTTATTCCGGCGGCGCAAGCGATAATGGGACCCTGTTTAAAATAATGCCTGACGGAAGCGGTTATACAAAGCTTCTTGATTTTGTGGGTGCGACTAACGGAAGCCATCCTATCCGGGGAAACCTTATTTCTGACGGAAGCTTTTTGTATGGAATGACATCTGCCGGTGGCCTGAACAATTACGGAACGGTCTTCAAATATGGTCTTACTACAGGGATAGTGGAAAACAGTGCAAAAGAGAATTTTGATGTGTTTCCCAATCCTTCGGATGGCATATTTCAACTGCAAAACGGGCTGCAGCCGGGAGGCATAATAGAAGCAGAAGTTTACAATGTGACCGGGGAAAAAATTTATTCTTCGAAAATAAATTCTATTTCATCCGAAATTGATTTAAGCAATCAGTGCAACGGAGTTTATTTCCTGAACCTTAAAACGGAAAACGGAATAGAAATAAAAAAACTAATCATCAGTAAATAAAAAGAGAATAGGGGTATAAATTTTAAGTGAGTATCCGAAAGTTTATACTAAATGCTTTTATTTTGTATGGTTATGTTGCAGAACATTATTGTTTATGGAAACAGAAATACTTTCTTAAGCTGTCATCCCGGGCTTGACCCGGGATGACAGTATTATTTGTGAATATTGTAAAAAAAACATGTTACTACAACATAACCTTTTGTATTGCAAATTAAAACTTTTTAATAAAACAGTTATAAGCTTGGTATAAACTTTCCGATAGTGATTCCATTTTAATTATTCCCGAAGATCCAAACTTCGGGATCTAATTTTGTTTGTCCTTTCCAGATCTGGAACTGTAGCACGGTTTTGTTTTCGTCATCGTCGTAGAGAATCGACCCCAGGTTTTGTTTGGTGGTTACTTTATCACCAGTCTTCACATATACATCTTTTAAATTGGCGTAGATCGTCAGGAACTCACCATGGCGGATCAGCACAAACTGCCCGGCGCCCGGCATATTGCCTACGGCTTTAATTTCACCGTCGAATACCGCACGGGCAATGGATCCGGTATTGGTGGTAATGTCCACGCCGTTGTTATTTACTTCAATATCATGCATCAAGGGATGCGGATGCACGCCAAAATGCTCGCTGATAATGCCTTTTGCAACCGGCCATGGTAATTTACCCTTATTACTGGCAAAAGAGTTGGAAAGCTTTTGCGATTCGGGTGTAAGTGTTAGTTTTTTCGGTTTGTCCTTTTCCCCGGGTTTTGGGTTTTTTGGCGCATCTGCGATCTCTTTTTCCAACTCCTTCTGGATCACACGCTGAATGGCTTGTTCGAGGTTATTGGCATCTTTTTTCTTTTTTTCCAGGTCTTTTTTCAATTTCCCTTCCTGATCCTGCAGCTGTGAAAACACTTGTTCTTTTTCGCCTTTTTCGGAAGTAAGGTTTTGTTTTTCACTTTCCTGGCCGGTGAGCAACACGCGTTTATCTGATTTTTTTGTTTCCAGATCCTGTACTTTTTCGTTCAGGGATTTTTTGGTATTGATGATCTTTTCGGCTTGTTTGTGGCGATAATCACTGTATTGCTGCAGGTATTTCAAACGCATATAGGCCTGTTCAAAATCGCCGGAAGCGAACACAAAGGCTAAACGGTTATAGGCATCCTGATTTTTGTAGGCGTAATAGATCATTTTTGCATACTCTTCTTTCAGCTTGGTAAGATCGGTTTGCAGGTGGTTGATGGATTCGTTATTGTCTTTGATCTGCTGATCCAGCAGGGAGATCTGGCTATTGATGTTGGCGATGAGCTCCTCGCGCTGCGAAATTTTCTTATTGAGCGCCACTAGCTCGGTAAGCGAATGTTTTTTCTTGTTCTTGGTTTCTGCAAGCAGCTGATTGGTATAATCGATCTCTTTCTGGATCTGTTTCTTTTTATTTTCCAGGTCTTTTTTGGTTTGTTTTTGAGCGAAGGAAGCGCCTGTGCTCAGTAAAAACAAGCACATAACCAGAAAAGAAAAACGAATGTTTTTATTTGCCTTTATAAATGATTTGCTCATAGCTGGCAGGGATTTTAAAAGGGAATGTTTGATCTTCGTTCAATGAAACTTTACTGTAATCGATATCGATGGTAACATTTTTTTGTGCTTTGATCGCGTAATTCATTTTGTGCGGAAAAAGCTGTTTGGTGGAATCGGAATCGGGTGCTTTAAAATCACTAAAACGAGCGTCAAAACTACGATCCGGATTAAAATCATAAAACAGGATGCGTGCAATTTTAAACGTTTCCGGGATCATGTAAATACTCTGTGCCGATTCTTTCAACTCTTTTCCACCCATGACGCGGCGAAGCTTGTATTTACGAATGGTTCCGAGTGTGTACTGGCAATTATCCACGCCGGGCTTGATCTTTTCATCGTCATCATAAAACTCCACGCTGTTGCCGACGAGCAATGATTGCAGCATTTCAAAATCCAGCTCCGTATTTAATAACTTGCTGATGTATGCGTAATCGCCTTTAAAAAATTTACCATTGCCGCCGCCTAAAGCACGCTGGATAAACTTAACCGAATCTTTTGTAATCAATATGCGGGCACCTTCAATGCCTAGTTTGGAAATGGTCATCCAGATCACGCTGTCTTTTTTCATCCGCAAGTTGATAGTAAACGAATTATCGGCACTGTCTATTGTGGCCTCCACGTTCATTTTTGCGTTGAGGCGGTCGAATTTAAATTCTTTTGCTTTTAAATTGGTGGTAAGGGTGCGTGCATTTTTAAAATCGAGGATGCATTTACCATTATTGAGTGTGATTTTTTTCTGATTTTTACAGGAGGAGAAAGCGATTGCGGCAGCGAGCAGCAACACCATCATCCGGCAACAAGCGAACGCGCGGGAAGAAGAAAAAGAACCGGTTATGCGTTTATTCATACAATTTTTTATCAGCAATTTTTTTATCGATCAGGTTGGTAGCATTACCGGCTTTTTTGGCATCCATCCAGTATTGCACGGCGTTATCTTTATCGTTGAGCATGTACAGCACATCGCCGTAATGCTCCAGCAGTGTACCGTTTGAGCGGCCGCCGTTATCGAGTGCTTTCCAGATCCAGGTCTTTGCGTCTTCGTATTTTTTCATCTGGAAAAGGATCCAGCCGTAAGTATCCTGGTAAGAACTATTATTGGGCGCCAGGTCGTTGCTTTTTTTCGACATGGCCTCCGCTTTCTCGAGATTGGTGTTGCGCAACGACAAATAATAAGCGTAATTGTTCAATACATACACGTTGTTTGGGTCGGTATCCAGCGCTTTATCGTATGCTTCATCGGAACCGGGGTGATCTCCCATTTGATTTTTTGCATCTCCGATGTTGGCATAAAACTGCGCTAACAGCGGTTTATTGTCGAACACAAACTCTTTTCCTTCCGTCAACACATCAATCGCTTCCTTGTAATTTTTCAATTGAATATTTGCTGCGCCGTTGAAAAAGTACGCCAGCGGCTGGTTTGGGAACAGTTCGATCGTTTCTTTGCTTTCTTTTTCAAGCGCGGTAATGTCATTCAGATCCGATTCGATGATCAGCAACTGGTTCCACAATGCATATTTTTCCTTATCCAGGTCAATCGCTTTGCGGTACTGAACACGGGCTTCTTCCAGCTTTTTATCGCGGTACAAAAAGTCGCCGTAAATAGAGAATGCTTTTGCTTCGGTGGGATGTACCTGCACAATTATTTTGCAAAGTGTATCAGCATCGGATTTAAGCTCCGGATAATTTTCAGTGATATCGTAATAGGAGAGGAGAATCTTTACTTTCGTGTCGATGTCCAGATCCTTGCTGCGGAATGCGGCTTTGATCTCGTCAAAGGCTTTGTCGTTTTGTTTTAAATTGCGGTAATAATCTGCCAGTGATAAATGTACATACGCGTTGTTGGGATCAATTTTCAGCAGATCGTTGTAAGCAGCTAATGCCTTATCGTTCATGCCTTTATCCTGGTAAAGCTCGCCCAGCATGCCGTAATATTTGGCTTCTTTCGGATAGGCTTTGATCAGCTTTTGCACTTCTTCCACGGATTTGTCGAAATTCTTTTGTGCCTTGTAGATCTTCAATTTTGCCATGGAAGCATCTTCCATAACACCAAACTGCAACTCGGCGCGGTCGTATACTTTCAAGGCTTCGTTGGGCTTGTTTGCAGCCAGGTAATCGTTTGCCAGCGAAAAATAATACTCAATGCGCTGCGGGTAATTTTTGACGGCTTTTTCATACACTTTTGCAGCTTCTTCCGGCATTTTATTATCGTTCAGGCAATCGGCATACATTTCCTGGTAATAAATGTTGGAAGGATCGCCCAAAGCGGCTTTTTTACTGTAATACAAGGCCTGGTTTTTATTGCTTTGGAACGCATAAATATTGGCCAGCTCGTACATGGTCGCAGTGCTGTTGGGATCAATGTGCAGCGCCTGTAAAAACAAGGTTTCCGCAAGGTCGTAATTGGCAAGGATCTTTTCTTTATTGGCATCGAAAAAAACGCGCTCGAAATTAACACGGTCACGATCGTTGAGCTCACTGGCTGCGCCTTTTTTAGAAGAAGAGCTGCCGGATTGCTTTACTTTACAGGAAGCGAACAGCAGCACGGTAAGGCCGATGAATAAAAAAGAAATGCGGTATTGGCGGTTTTTTTCCAAGAAAAATTATCTTATGGTACTGTAATCACTAATGCTTGCATCGCTTGATTTTCCGGTATATTCAGCAAAATTACCAACCATTGAATTGCTCAGTTCAGCATTTTTAATTTTGCTGTTGGTTTGGATAATGCTGTTTTTAACGGTTGATCCTTCAATTACAGTGTTTTCCCCGATGGATGCATGCGGGCCTACAGTTGAATTGATCAGCTGAACACCTTCCCCGATAAAACAAGGCTCGATGATGGTGGAGTTTTGATTTACGAATTTGGTGGTTCTTGCGTTTGCTTTGTTAAACTCTAAAATGCGCGAATTGGTGTAAACGGTAGCGTCTTTATTTCCACAATCGAGCCATTCGGTTACTTTTCCCGGAGAAAACTTTGTGCCTTTTGCTTTCATGTTTTCCAGCGCATTGGTCAGTTGGTATTCTCCTTTTTCCTTGATATCGTTATCCAGCAGGTATTGCAGCTCGTTGCGCAGGTAATCGCCGTCTTTAAAATAATAAATGCCGATGATCGCCAGGTCGGAAACAAATTCCTGCGGTTTTTCCACAAAATCCGTAATTACATTGTTTGCATCGATCTTTACTACACCAAAGGGTTTTGGATCATCCACTTTTTGCACCCAGATAATGCCTTCCTGTGATGAATCCATTTTAAAATCGGCTTTAAAAAGTGTATCTGCGAAAGCAACCACCACTTTTCCGGTTACACATTCCCTGGCGCACATGATGGCGTGAGCGGTTCCCTGTGGTGTATCCTGGTAAAAAATACTTCCTTTGGCACCCAGGCTTTCCGCCACTTTTACCAAATTTTGCTCGGCTTCTTTTCCAAAACGGCCCACCACGAAGGCGATCTCATCTACTTTTTCGTCGCATACTTTGGTGATGTCTTCTACAATTCGCTGTACCATTGGTTTTCCTGCAATCGGGATCAGCGGTTTTGGTGTTGTAAGTGTGTGTGGGCGCATCCGCTTGCCCATTCCTGCCATTGGGATGATTATTTTCATAAAAAGAGTTTCGTATTTGCTGTTTTGGGTTTATTTAGTTTTTTGCCAATTGTCTACTGTTTCCCTGTGCTGCCAAATCCGCCTTCGCCACGCGCGCTTTCCTCCAGCTGTTCTACTTCTATCCATTGGGCCTGCTCATGTTGGGCAATCACCATTTGTGCTACGCGTTCGCCATCGTTGATGGTAAATTCCTCGTTGGATAAATTCACGAGGATCACTTTTATTTCGCCTCTGTAATCGGCATCAATGGTGCCGGGAGAGTTTAATACGGTTAATCCGTGTTTGGCGGCTAATCCACTGCGCGGGCGCACCTGTGCTTCGTAACCAACAGGGATTTCCATGAAAAGGCCGGTAGGAACCAGCGTTCTTTCCAGCGATTTTAAAACAATGGGTTGATCCAGGTTAGCGCGTAAATCCATTCCGGCTGCAGCCAGCGTTGCATAACCGGGTAATTCGTGTTTTGAGCGGTTGATTATTTTGATCTTCATTTATGTTAATTTCCGGAAATTTTTCACTTCTATTTTAAGCACCAATGCAATAAATCCAAGCAGTAACAGGTTGTTTAACACAAGGTTAAGCCCAGCAGACCCGGTATGAATAAAAGTACTCAACCCATACAAAGTTACAGATAAACCCATGTACCCAAGGATGCGTTTTAAATCGTAATTAACAGGGTAATGTTTATTACCCATAAAATAGGAAGCCACCATCATGCTGGCGTAGCAGATGAGCGTGGCCCATGCGCAGCCCATGTAGCCGATACGCGGGATCCAGTAGATATTGAGCACGATTGTGATAACCGCGCCAAAAATAGCGAGCAGCGCACCGTAATGGGTTTGCCCGGTAAGCTTGTACCAGATGGACTGGTTGTAATAAATACCCAGGCAAAAGTTGGCCATCAATAAAATCGGCACAACTGAAATACCGGTACGGAATGCAGCAGAACCGGCAAAATACTGGATCCAGTGGATGTTGAGCATGGTGCCAAGGAAAATAAGAGAGCAAACGATCACAAAATATTTCATGATGTCGGCGTAGGTTTTTGTAGCATCCTTTTCTGTTGAATGACTGAAAAAGAAAGGTTCGGCGGCGAAACGGAATGTTTGAATAAAAATGGTCATGATGATGGAAACCTTGTAACAGGCGCCGTAGATACCGGTTTGCGACATGGCTTCTTTTTCCGGAAGCATGTGTGTAAGCAGGATCCTGTCGAGTGTTTCGTTTACCATTCCGGCCAAACCGGCAATTAATAAAGGAAGTGCATAGCGCATCATTTTTTTCCAAAGCGGAGAATCAAAAACGTAACGCACTTTTAAAATCTCCGGAGAAAGCAGTACGAGCGTGACAATGCTGGCAATAAGGTTGGAAATAAAAATATAGCCGATACCGATCTTTGGATTGTACACCAGGTCGACAAAAGGTTTTAAAAACGAATCGGGAGAAACGTTGCGGCAGAATAAAATGAAAAATAAATTAAGCCCGACGTACACGCAAATGTTTACTGTTTTTACAAATGCAAAACGCTTGGCTTTTCCCTGTTCGCGCAGCTTTGCAAAAGGCACGGCGGCAAATGCATCGGTGCCGAGGATGATGGCGAACCAGATCACATATTCGGGATGCCCTGTAAAACGAATGCTTCCGGCAATGGGTGTCGCAAAAATAAAAACCAGGAGAATGAATGAAGTGGAGCTGAAAAAAAGCGAGATCAGTGAAGTCGTGTATACTTTCTGCTTATCCGGTTCGCTTTGCGAAAAGCGGAACAGGGCCGTTTCCATTCCGTAGGTTAACAGCACCAACAAAAAAGAAACGTAGGCATACGCGGAGGTAACAACACCGTATTCGCCGGTAGAGAAATTGTACGTGTAAAGCGGCGTGAGCAAATAACTCAGCAGGCGGCCGATGATGGTGGGTAAACCATAAATTGCCGTTTGTGATGCGAGTTTTTTAAGGGGGTTGCTCAATTTTAGTTTAAAGTTAGAAAGTTCAAAGTTCAAAGTTGAGAACTAAATCTGCACACAGCAAACTTTGAACTTTCTAACCTTAAACTTTGAACCCTTTTATTTTCCGGTAAAATTTGCTTTGCGTTTTTCTAAAAATGCGGAGGTGCCTTCTTTAAAATCTTCGGTAGCGAAGCATTTGCCGAATTCTTCAATCTCGGCGTTAAAACCGTCCATGCCGTTTTCGAAATAAGCGTTGACGCTGTTGATCACACCGGTAATGGCTTTTGGCGATTTGGATTTTATTTTTTCAATGATCTCGAGGCATTTTGCGATGAGCTGATCGGCTGGAACAACGTAGTTTACCAAACCTAAAGTCAGGGCTTGTTCCGCATTGATCATGTCTGCGGTCATGTGTAATTCCGCTGCTTTTGTTTTTCCGATGTATTGGATCAAACGTTGTGTGCCGCCGTATCCGGCAATTAGCCCCAGGTTTACTTCCGGTTGCCCGAATTTTGCATTCTCGCTGGCAACACGTAAATGACAAGCCATAGAAAGCTCGCATCCGCCGCCAAGTGCAAATCCGTTTACGGCCGCAATAACTGGTTTCGGGCAGGTTTCGATGGAGCGGAAAGCATCCTGTCCCATTTTTGCAAGTGCTTTTCCCTGTTCTACGGAAAGGCCCACAAATTCGGCAATATCAGCACCGGCTACAAATGATTTTGGGCCCGAGCCGGTAATGATAATGGCTTTAACATCTGCATTATCTTTTGCCGCTTTGATGGCTTCGGAAATCTCGGAAACGGTTTTTTTGTTGAGTGCGTTAAGTTTATCCGGACGGTTGATGGTGATGGTCAATACACCGTTATCGGTTGCGGTGAGCAGGTTTTCGTAGGTCATAATTGTTGGCGCTTGTATGATAAATTACGGGTACGAATATACGAATATTACGGATAACGCCCGCCTGAACAATTCGGGCAGGAACAGGAGCGTCCTTCGACAAGCTCAGGATGACAGCGAATCTGTGTAGGTGCTGTGTGTTTTAACCGCGGAGGGCGGAAAGAAGGCGCAAAGTTCGCGGAGGTTTAAAGTAAAGCTTAGTGGTGTTTTGCTTTTTGATTCTCAACCCGGTTTAACTTTTTAAGGTATTTAATGCGGCCGTTTTTGGATTTTAATCCATACAACTTTTTATTATCCAGCTGGAACCAGATGTCGCAGCCTTTGAGCTTTTTTTTGTATTGGGGACGATAGGAAAAGCCAATTAATTTGCAGTTGAGACTGGTCAGATCGCGATTCCATAATTTGTTGTTGTTGCTGCCGGAACAAGTAATGGAGCATTGCTCCCGGGAATAAACAATCTTATGATCGTTGCCGGGATAAATCGTTGCGGTGCCATAAACGAGAATGCTGTCGCAACCGAAAATACGGTCGAATATATCCTTATTTGGTTTACTGGCGATACTGTCGGTTTGCGCAAGGGAGATGAATGGAATAAACAAAAGGAGCAAGAGAAATTTTTTCATTGTGTTTTTTGAAAAGACGCGAAAACGTTGTTACGGTTGCTGGTAAGAGTTGCGTTAATTAAAATACGCAGCTAAAAACACAATGCTTAAATACAGCCACAGGAGGGAAAATAGAATGTGAATAATGGTTTCGAAGCGCTTGCCTTTCCAGAGTGCGGAGGAATAACCGATGAATTGGACGAAGAGCCGGACGGTCCAGAAAAAACCGATCCCGAGGCAAACCCGTTTTCCTAAAACCGTTCCGGCAAGCTCCGTTGCTGAGGTAATGCACAGCAAACCGATAAGAAATACCGTAATGGCAATAAAAAAAGTATGGATGTACATCATTTGCCGGTTCATGAGGCTTACGTTGCAGAACTCTTCTTTCCAGTTGAAATAACGCGGAAAAATGGCGTGAATAAATGCAAGCACAATTAAAATGATACCGATGATCTTAAAATGAATTTCCATTTTTATGAAGAATAAAGGTGGAGATGAAAGGTGTATGTTTTAATTCTTTATGAATTTGCAAATCTGCTGCAGCAATTGTTTTACGCCAGGTCGCCTTTGAATGAAAATGAAAAAAGCCAATATTGTAGGCCAGAAAATTAGGAACATCGCGCAAATGTTCGGTGATATAAATTTGTCCGCCGGGGCGGAGAGCGGCGTGCAGCGTTTTAAAAAATTGGATGCGTTCCTGTTCATCGCGGATCTCGTGCGCGGCAAAAATAAGGAAGATAAGGTCCGTTGTTTCGCTTTGTAATTGAAGATCTGTAGTATTTATCTGCAACGTTCCCGGAAACGGAGGATAAGCTTTTCTTGCGCGTTTGATGGAAACTTCAGTATGTTTTACGGGGTCATAAAAATCGAGGACCCTGAGCTTTGCGTTTTTAAAACGCTGAGTTAACAGATCGCTTGTTTCATCAAAACCGGCGTTGATATTTATAATTTCACCATCGCAGGAAAGTTTATTTAACCAATTAAAATGGTACAAGCCGGACAGATCGTAAATGTAAAATGAAACCAGTAATGAAATAAAAATGCTGGCGGAAATCAACAGACAACCAATATTTAAATAGAAATGAAATGTCGACGAAAGCCTGCTGCCAAGCAAAAGCAACACAATTAAACCAGCAATTGAAAGTACATAAAAATGCCAGTTGAAGCGTACAATGTTTCCAACTCCCTGGAAAGGTTTTCTTACTTTTTCCATTTGTCGATTTTTCCTTTTTTCCAAAAGTAGGGAGTGTCTGTGATCATGAAAGCATTTGCCAATATTGGGTTTTCGAGCTGCAGCGAATCGAGGAATGCAATTTTATAATCGAGGATTTTAATTGGTTTTGGCTGCCAGTTTTCACGAACGCCTTCGATGATGAGTACTTCTTTTTTTCCTTTATTATAGGTAAACGTAAATGGGAGCGGACCGGCAAAGCGGCGCGCTTCTTTCCAGTCGACAAAGGGCGAACCGGCTGGCAGGGCCACATATTCCTGCGGATGCTCTACCACGATCCGGAAGTTGGATTTTTCGGATTTTATTTCTGTGCTACCGGCTAAAATCGTTTTTGTAATATCGGTGGTGGTGTAGTTGTAATGCGTAAATATATTTCCGAGGAATTGCATTTTGCGTTTGTCGGTTTCCGATTTTAAAATGTACAAGCCGCGTAACCGCTTGCCTGCGCTGGTGGTGTAACGCACAAAAATGCGATAACCGATCAGGAAAAAATCGTTGCCCATAAATTCCGGAAATCCTTTTGGCCGCAGGTTTTTGGTTTGCACCATGGCCATTGCAACAAATCCATATTTATCGTTAAAGATATCCAGTTCCAGACATTCGGGAAGGAGATGCAGCAATTGTTCTTTCGGTACAGCAAAGGTTAAAACGGTGGAGCTTTCGAAAAAAGCGTTGACAGAAAAAGGGTGATCTTTTAGAAATGAGAGCATAGTTTATGCGATCTTTTTATTCAGGTAAAATTCATTGTAAGATACAACAAGAATAAACAGGAATGCAAATGCAGCGTTGAATTTTCCCCAGAGTAATAAGTTGGGGGCTAAAAGAAATTCGATGGTGTTCATAGTAGCAACAACAATAATTTGCGCAACCGCATTGAAGCGCGACTTGATGCCGCTGATGATCCAGATGGCCATGAGGGTTTCGGAAATGCCGATCAGGATGGTGAAAGTGCGTGCATGCTCGTTTCCTAAAATGCGTGCAACTATTTGCTGGTGGCGCGGGACGAGGTTGAGGATCTTGCAGAATAATCCGTTTGCGAGCCATACAAAGGTGATGCAGAATGTGAGGATTTTATGGAGTGTTTTTGTGCTCATGGGATGAGGACAAAGGAACGGTTAAAAGGGGAGGTGGCAAAATCTGCGTGGTAGCTGTGTGGAATGGGAACGCGGATTTTTTAGGATCAGTTAAGATAAAAAAAGATAGCTGTGTATTTACGATGTGTTTGCGGTAAACATAATTTGCTTCCATCTACGATTATTATAATCGCATTAAAACCTCTTTGTGTTTGTTTTTTCGAATTTCTCTTTCAAACATTTTTAATTTATCAACATCAACCTTTGAATTTAATAATTGTTCGATGAAACGGTAAACAATCTCGTCATTTTCAGGCCGTATAACACAATGAAAAAAAGTACCAATAAACATATAACCTTCTTCGCGTTCTCTATCTATATATTCAACAGAGTGTTCTGAAAGATCGATAACCATATCATCAACTTCAGCATATCCATTGTTGTATTCAGCATAACTTATGTGATTATTTCCATCAAGAATAACAGTATGATCAGTTTCTTCTCCATTAATAATAAATGGTTCTAAAGGGACGTAATGAATCAAAATAAAGTCATTGTAGGCACGATTGTCATAGTGAATCCAGATTTCCTGTATTTTATATTCCGTATGATCAAATCTCCAAACTCCTATGTTTGCTTGTTTTAATTCAAAATCGAGATTTCCTGTTCCATTATGCCACCAAAGGTTTTTATCGAACAAATCAAATTTTTCTTTAAAATTATTAAACAACCGATCAATTTTATTGATATCTGAGGAATGAACAATTCCTGATTCGTTTTTTGGAAAAGAGCGCCTGCATATATTATTAAAAAGATGTAAATAATAAAAAGGATCCTTTTGCGCTTTGTTATTATCAGAATTTTCCTGATTCCTGTATTCATTAATAAATGTTTTAATTTCATTTATTGTTTTAAATCTTCTTATTGGATCATTCTCCAGGCACTTATCAATAATCTTATCATACATAGTAGATTCGTTAAATGTTGTTGGAACGGGTTTTCTTCCCGTGCCCCGGTGTGTTTTACCCGTTACATACCAATGCAGAACTTGGCCAATAGCATATATGTCCATTGTTGGATGTGGTTCGATTCCACTTTCTTCTTGCTCTGGGGCAGAAAACAATCTGTTACCGAGTCTTTCTTTTTTATCTGTTTCTGCCCTTATTTGAAAAATTTCCGGGTTGTAACTGGCAATTCCAAAATCAGCAAGAACAAACTCGCCAGAATCAACCAAGATGTTTTCTGGCTTTATATCTCGGTGGATTATTCCGGCTTTATGGATGCGTTCCGCTGTATTGATAAGAAAACCAAATAGGTTAATAAATTCTTTTTCATTTGAGGTTTCTTGATGTTTCATTAAGGAGCAGTCATACCGCTTCATTATAATAATTGGAACCTCTAATTCTCCTTTTTCATCAATTATTTTTAATAAATCGTAATCTATATATCTAACAATATTGGTCAAATCATTAACCGTTATTATATTAAAATATTCTGCAAGAAAACGATCTACTTTTTTCTGTTTTGTTTTTCCTTTTGCATCCGTTATTAGAAATTTTAAAGCAACACTTTTATCAAAAAGAGTTGCCTCATATACAAGACCATTTCCGCCTTGTCCGATTGGTTGGGTTAAAATAAATGTACCCAATGCCAAGGGAATTTTATTTTTATTATTCTTAATATGCTTTGTAAGCCTATCAGTGCTCATTATAATGTGTAGTTATTTTGAATGCAAACATCCTCCAATTTTCCTACAAAGTCAACAAAACTTATGCACCGAAATACTGCAAAATTTTACGAGATCCCGCAACAGGTGTGGGATGACAGTACTTTTTTAGAATAACAGTAGAATCATGATTTGGAGCAGAATCAAATCATATTTTATCATAATCCGCCGAAGGCGATCCTAATTTTTAAACATAAAAATCTTAAAAAATCCGCGTTCCTATCACACACAGCAGGCGCTGCAAGCATTTATGAGATCCCGGGTCAGGCCCGGGATGACAGTTTTGAATGATGATTATAGTAAATGAAAGATTACGGTTTTCCATCCCACACAGCAGGCACTGCAAACATTCACGAGATCCCGTGTCAGGCACGGGATGACAGTTTTATTTTGTGTTTTTAGTAAATAGAATGATTTGAAAACTTACTCTTCATTTGCGCACGGCAACGCCACATAAAACGTACTTCCCACATTCGATTTTGTTTCGAACCAAATGCGACCGTTTGCTGTTTCCACAATGTTTTTTACCATGGCAAGGCCCAGTCCCATGCCGCCGGTTTTGGTGGTAAAATTCGGCATAAAGATCTTGTCGAGCACTTCATCCGCAATGCCATTTCCATTGTCGGAAACGCTGGTCACAAAATGATTTTGTTCTTTGTTGAGCGTTACCACGATGTTTCCGTCGCGCCCTTCCGGAATCGACTGGATGGCATTTTTTAATAAGTTATTGAACACACGCAACAATTGTTCTTTATCGGCGAGGACAAAGGCTTGCGTGGAGGTGTTGTTTTTGAAGTGAATGTGACAATCTTCCGTATCGCGGAACAGCGCAATGGAATTAGAAATAATTTCCCGGATGTCAATTTTTTCGAGGTTGGCTTTCGGCATTTTCGCGAAGTTGGAAAATTCCGTTGCGATGGTTGAAAGGGTGTCGATTTGCTCCACAATGGTTTTGGTAAGGCGTTCCATTTTCTCGTCCATATCCGGCGCATGATCCTTGTAGGTGCGTTGTAAATGCTGCACGCTCAGCTTCATCGGCGTAAGCGGATTTTTAATTTCGTGCGCCACCTGTTTGGCCATTTCGCGCCAGGCGCTTTCGCGTTCCGATTTTGCCAGTAGCTCCGCGCTTTTCGAAAGCTCCTGGATCATGCGGTTGTACTCGCTTACAAGGCTTCCGATCTCGTCATTCTCTTTCCATTCGATCGGTTCGTTGGTTTTTCCCAAACGGATATTACTCAGTTTATCCTGGATCAGCTTGAGTGGTTTTGTAACGTAATTGGAAATTAAGATCGCGGTGATAATTGATAATACAAACAACAACACATAGATGTTGATGAGTGCAACGAGGAAGCCGGAAATTTCTTTCTCCAGCTCGCTTTGCTTTGCAAAATAAGGGAGATTGAGGTAGGCCAGTAATTTTCCTTCTTTGTTTTTAAACGGAATGTAGGCCGATAAATATTCTAATTTTCCAATGCGCTCGTCGTGTACAAATTCCGTTTTTCCTAAAACAGCCATTTGCAGATATGCTTCCGGGTTCATTTTTTTTGATGTTAATCCTTCATCGAAAACCTTGGAACTGGACGACGCATAAAGGTTTCCGTGCGTGTCGTACAAGTTGATATCGGTAAAAAAAACGGAAGAAGATTTTTTTAATACAAAGGCAGCATACTCTGCAAAGCTGGAGCTGAGCTTGTTTTCCGACACGAGCTTATCTTCTGTATCTATTAAAACAGAATGGATCTTTTCGCTGATGTTTTCTTCGTTCTTGGTTTCGAACTGCTGGTTGATGTAATAGATAGTTCCACCGCCAAACAGTGCCAGGGAAAGCAATACAATGAACACAAGTAAAATTTGGATCCGGTATTTAAAGCTGAAATTTTCGAGCAATCGCCCGAGCGAAATTTGCCGGAAAAATAAAATGGCGAGCAATAACAAACTAAAGAATGAAAATAAATACGAGAAGGTGGTAACTTGCCCGATGGTGCCGTCGTTGCGCTTGCTTAACACGATCAATGTTTGCGGATCGGCAACATATAACAAGTGATTAAAACCGTCGGAATCCAGGAAGGTAAATTCAGAATGCGTAGTGCCGAAAACCCCGGCGGTCATATTGTACGGGAATTTTCCGTACTGGCTGATCAGCTGTCCGTGCTTGTATTTTGCATAGGAATAATTGGTCAATTCCTGCGACAAACCAATGTTGCGATCGAGCAGTAATTCCGGAAAACCGATCTCATCCGAAATAAATTTTGCATCTAATTCTACATACAACGTTCCAAATTTCCGCTGCGTGCGGATGTTTTTATACAGCGGCAATTTTGCCAAATAACTCACCTTTCCGGAAGTATTGTTCAGGAAATAAAAATGCTCACAAGTGGTTTGCTTCGCGCCGTTTGCGATCAGGTCATCAAAATAAATGGTATTATCAAATACGGCGTTCTGCGATTTAATGATGGGTACACACATGCTGTCAAACAACGCTACATGCACATCATACTTTTCCCAGAAACCGCTGAAATACTGTTGTTTCACTCGCTTTTCAAACTCGGCGGGTAATTTTACCGGACCGCTCACAAAAGAAACCAGCAGCGAATCGGCGTTGATCTTTTTCTCTACATCCTGGAACAGTAGCTCTGCAACTGGATCCTGCTCGGCGGCCAGTTTTTCGGCATATACTTTCCTGCTTTCTTTTTCTTTACTGTCGGTATGTTTTACGAGGAGGTGAACGGCGAAAAGTGAAAATAAAAACACCAGCAGCACAATCCCGGAAAACGGATAAGTTGTTTGATTTTTTTTAATAAGCGCAATGGAAATCACCACCACAAAGGGCCACAGAACGATGATCAGATCAAGGATGCCGAGCCATTGCGATAATAAAATGTGGATGGCGGAAGCAATTAAAAAGACAACAATGTATTGCCTGTCGGCAAGCTTTAGTTGCTTGAGTATTGTTACCATTTTATCGGCAAACAGGAAATAAACAAACAGCAGCAAGCCAAAGATCACAATGCCGATGCAGCTGTACTGGTTAAGGCTGAATAAATTATTGATCCCAAACGGAATGTTGGAATTGTTGATGATCCCGGAAAATAATTTGGTAATTAGCCAGGAAAACCAGAAATAGCCGAGGAAAGCAATGAGCGATACCAGTTGCTTGTTCCATTTTTTGATGTGAAAAAGCAGCACGTCAAATTCGAATTCGCTGAAGATCAGGTATGAAATGTAAAACAGTAAGATCACGTTGATCAACAGGTCGCCGAGTGACGTGAGCCACACAGAACCCGCATCGGCATAGATCTTCGGGTTGAACAGATCAAAAATGTAAAAGCCTTGCGGTAACGAAAAACGAATGAGCAAATACCGGATCAGCACCAGCAAAAAAGCAAAAAGCAGGATCGCGTAATTTTTACCGATCTTCCGCGAAAGCTCCCAGCAGCGGTTTTTCATGAAAACGATCAGCAACATAAAACCGAGAATATTCAGCAATACCGAAATGTAGGAATAGAAAGAAATGGAATTATTAGCGGGATTGAATTTGAGCGAAAAAAGATAATCGCCGTTAATGTTCTTCACGCCGTTTGCCGCATTGGGATTGTCGGTAATCAGCTTGGTTTCGGCCGGAACGGAAAAATCTTTTTGAAATTCGTTTACTAAATATTTGTTCTGGTAAGGATATTCATTTTTGATCAAGAGTAAACCTACAATGGTTTTTGTAGTTGTGGAATTGGTTTGAGGATGCACCACCTCAAACCAACCGTTGCGCAGCTTTGCGGTCTTGGAATCAAGGCATACTTCTTTCACCCAATTTTCCACCGCAATTGAATTATCGCTCCAGAATTTAAGCGTATCATTTTCATAGATGAGCAGGGCAAAACCCTCATTCTCCATCAATGTATTGTAATACGCGGGTTTTTGAGCAAACAGCTGATAGTAATTTTGTGTTTCGGCGCGTTTGGCAAGCGCTTTCATTTCGTCGTCGAGGCGCTTTTCTTTTTCATGTAAAACGGTCTCAAAGTCTTTAACGGTAAGCGACTCACCATCGGAGAGCGGACGGTGCAAAAAATGAGCGGCAACAAACAGGAGCGCTGCAAGGGCAAGCAGGATAAATTTATTTTTATTCAAAAAATTCAAGCAACAGTTTATTATATTTGAACGATAAAAGTAGGCTTTCTCTGCTTATCAGCGTAAAAACAAATTAGAAAAAGAACGGCTTCCGGCCTCATAAACCATACCAAATCCATGGTTAAGCAAAAATCAAAAAAGAAAGAAGTAACGCTTCCGCCGATTACCGAAGGAAGCAAATTTGCGTTCAACAGCTTTAACCTGCGCGCACTGGTGCTGGTAATCGTCGGGCTGATCTTGTATTCCAACTCGATCATGAATGAATATGCGCTGGATGATGGAATTGTAATTGAAAAGAATGCTTATGTACAGAACGGTTTTAAAGGCATCCCGAAAATTTTAAGCACCGATGCTTACGAAAGTTATTACAAACAAATGAATGCCAAGCAACAGCTTTCCGGCGGAAGGTATCGTCCGTTTTCACTGGTAACTTTTGCGATAGAGCAGCAGCTTTTCGGAAGCAGGGAAAAAGAAAAAGTAAAGGACACCATCGTCAATCCTAAGCCCAGCAGGGAACTTTCGGGCATCCGGCATTTCGGAAATGTGGTATTGTATATTTTATCCATCGTAGCGTTGTTTTATTTCCTGCTACATTTTGTGTTTAAGGACAGGCCGGATGTTGCCTTTTTAACCGCGCTGATCTTCCTGATCCACCCGATGCATACGGAAGTGGTGGCGAATGTAAAAAGCCGTGATGAAATTTTTTCCTTTCTTTTTATCGTCCTGACATTTACCTCCGTGTTTAAATATGCAGAAGAAAAAAAGCTGCGGCACATCATCTCCGGACTTGTATTTTATTTCCTGGCGCTGCTTTCCAAGGAATACGCCGTATCGCTTTTACTATTTATCCCCATGCTGCTGTACATCGTAAAAGGCGACGATTTTATGAAAAGCCTGCTGGCTGCTGCACCTTATTTTGTGGTCGCGTTTATTTATTTGGCGATCCGTTATAAAATTGTAGGAGCAGGCGCTACCGTTGAAAATACCGATGTGCTCAACAACCCGTACATGTTTGCTACCAGGCCCGAAAAGCTGGCTACAAAAATAGAGGTGCTGGATCATTACCTGCGCCTGATGTTTGCGCCGTACCCGCTTTCCAGCGATTATTCCTACAACACCATTCCGTTTGTAAATTTCGGAAACTGGAAAGTGTGGCTGTCCATTGCGATCCATTTATCGCTGATCGTTACCGCGGTGGTATTGTTTTTCAAACGCAACATTATCTCTTTCGCGATCACGTTTTACCTCGTGCATTTGTTCCTGATCTCCAATTTAAAATTTGATATCGGGGCAACCATGGGCGAGCGTTTGGTATATCACTCCTCCTTCGGATTTGCCATCTGCCTGGCTCTGTTCATCAATTGGCTGCTGCAAAAACAACAGGAGGAAAACAGTAGAAAAATGATCCTGACGGTGTTAACCGTAGTGTTAGTTGTAGGATCGGCAGCGGTTGTTATTCCGCGTAATGCCAATTGGAAAAATGACAATACACTTTTTATCACCGATGCTGAAACCGTTCCGAACAGTGCACTGGTAAATGGAAATGCCGGTAAAGCGTATGTCGACCTGAGCGACATGCCGGAAAACAAAGCACAGGAAAAAGAATTGCTCAGCAAAGCCATGTATCATTTGGCTAAATCCGTTTCCATTCACAAAAAATATGTGAACGGCTATCTCAATTTAGGCGTTTGTTATTACAAGCTGGGCGATTTCGACAGGGCAAAAGCGTACTGGGATACTGCAAAAGTGATCTTCCCGAACAATCCTTTGTTGAAGCGCAACTTTGCATTGTTAGGCACGGTATACATGAATGAAGCATTGAAGATTGGTGGAAAAGACCCTCAAAAAGCCATCACATTTCTCGAAAAAGCAGTAGCTTGTGATCCTTCAAACCCTGATCTGTGGTACAACTTAGGCGGAGCATGCTATACCGTACAAAACTATCAGCGTGCCCGCGAAGCATGGACACAAACCCTGGTGTTGAAACAGGATTATGAGCAGGCAAAACAAGGATTGGCAGCGATACAGGGAAAATAACACCCCTTGCTTTTTAAATAAAAATCCTTATTTTTGGTAGTAGCATTGAAACGCAGCAAATAAACCCCTTTCCAAAAATGAAACAAACAGCAAAAACATACTGGCTTACAGCAGTGTTGTGCTCGTTTGTTGTTGCAGCGTTTGCACGCGATTTTAGTACCCCGCAGCCGCAAAATCTCATCAAGTTTGCCGAGAATAAAAAACAATGGAATAAAGATATTCTCTACCGCGCCCAGCTGGATGGCGGTTTACTCTTCCTCGAAAAAAACGCCTTCGTTTATAATTTTTACGACAAAGAAACATTGCGTAAAAACCACCTGGGGAAAAATACATCCGGCAAGTACAACATCCGTTCACATGCATTTCGCATGACGTTTGTAAACGCATTACCAACCGTGCAATCCTCCGCCAGGCAAGTCACTCCCGATTATTGTAATTATTTTATCGGGAAGGATAAAAGCAAATGGGCGGGCAATGTGCAAAATTTCAGGGAAATAAATTACGAGCAGCTATACCCCGGGGTCGACCTGCAGGTGCTGGGACAGGAGAATAACGTAAAATATAATTTTATTGTTGCACCGGGAGGAAACACCGAAAATATTGAATTATTTTACGAAGGACTGGATAAGATCAACCTCGTAAAAGGCATGCTGGTAATGAAAACCAGTATCAACGAACTGGTGGAGCAAAAGCCGTATGCGTACCAGATCATCAACGGGCAAAAGGTAGAAGTGCCCTGCAAATTTGTATTGAAAAACAATACCGTTCATTTTAAATTCCCCGACGATTACGATAAAACCAAAGAACTGGTAATCGATCCGGTGCTGGTGTTTGCCTGCTCTTCCGGCTCCACGGCCGATAATTTCGGGATGACGGCCACCTACGATTCACTCGGAAATTTATATTCCGGCGGAACCTGTTTTGATATTGGATTTCCGGTAACACTGGGCGCTTACGATCAAACATTTAATGGAACTCCCGCTTACGGTAAAACCGATGTGGTAATCACCAAATACAGCAGCAACGGTACTTCCCTGTTATATTCCACCTACATTGGCGGCGCAACAAGCACCGAAATTGTAACCAGCCTGATCGTGGATGCACAGGACAATTTATTGTTGTACGGCGCCACCGGATCGTCCGATTTTCCCGTCACGTCCAATGCTTACGACACCACATTCAACGGTGGGATCCTGCTGCATTTTATTTACAACGGATCTTTTTTTGATAACGGTACCGATATTTATGTGGCAAAACTAAACGCCACCGGATCATCCTTGCTGGCGTCTACTTACATCGGCGGATCGCAAAACGATGGTGTAAATGTGAACAACGATAGTGTTTTGATTGCCAGTTTGGGAACCTATGAATTTCCGGCCGATTCGCTGCAATACAATTACGGGGATCAGTACCGTGGCGAGATCCAGGTGGATCCTGCCGGAAACTGTTACATTGCCAGTTCCACGCGTTCCGGGGATTTCCCGATCGTGGGCGGTTTTGATAACACGCTGGGCGGAAAACAGGATGCCGTGGTATTCAAATTAAATCCCGATTTTTCAACACTTATCTGGAGCTCCTACCTGGGCGGTTCGGATAACGATGCCGGTTATTCACTGATCCTGAACAGTGCGCAGGAGATCTACGTTACCGGCGGAACCCGCAGCAGCAATTTTCCGACAACGGCAGGCGCTTATCATACCACATACGGCGGTGGAAAAGCCGATGGCTACATTGCACACATCAATCCTTCGGGCACAGCCATTTTACACGCTACGTACATCGGCACCAACAATTACGACCAGTCTTATTTTATCCAGGGCGATGATAATAACGATGTGTATGTGTTCGGGCAAAGCCTTGGCGCCATGCCGGTAATTAACGCGCCGTATTTTAATGCCAGCGCAAAACAATTTGTAACCAAGCTCGACAATACATTGACCACTGTATTGTTTTCCACTACAGTTGGACGAGGCTCATCGCAGGTGGATATTTCGCCTTCTGCATTTTTGGTGGACAATTGCAAGAACGTTTATTTATCGGGTTGGGGAGGAAAAATTGTGCCGCCTACCACCACCACTTTTTCCATGCCGCTTACACCGGATGCCTATCAATCCTCTACCGACGGACATAATTTTTACCTGATGGTGCTTTCTTCCGGCGTTTCATCCTTGCTGTACGCAACGTATTTTGGTGGCGCCAGTAGTTGGGAGCACGTGGATGGCGGTACTAGCCGATTTGATAAAAAAGGGATCATCTACCAGTCGGTTTGCGCCGGTTGCGGCGGCAACGATGATTTTCCGGTAACCCCCGGCGCATGGCCCTACACATCGCCATCGTATACGCCGGTAACCCCGGGCGTGCCTTCCAGCGGGATCAACATGTCAAGCAATTGTAACAACGGAACATTTAAATTTGATTTCCAGGTTCCCCTGGCAGATGCCGTTTTCACGGTAGATACCACCGGTGGCTGCAGCCCCTTTACTGTACAGCTGCAAAACCAAAGTTCGCCAACTGCCAATTACGAATGGGATTTTGGTAACGGCGATACCACTTCCGTGATCTACAGCCCCATTGTAACGTACACCACACCGGGAACCTACGTGGTGCATTTGTATGTGAAAGATCCATCGCGCTGTAACGTCTGGGATACCGTAGCGCAAAGCATTATTGTATATCCGGGTATCACCGCCAATTTTAGCTCCACACCGGTGCATTGCAGCAACCAGGTTAATTTTCATGATTCATCTGCAGTAGGCCCGGTTTCCTGGAACTGGCATTTTGGCGATGGCGATACATCCATTGTACAAAATCCTTCACACGTTTTTGATACAACCGGCGTTTACAATGTGCAGTTGATCTCCATTACTGTGAATGGTTGCAGGGATACGATCACGATCCCGTACAACCTTGTTGGTTTGGCGCCGGTAACCATCAACAACAACGATACGATCTGTAAAGGAACCACGATCCAGCTGAATGCCAACGGTGGTTTTTCCTACAGCTGGAGTCCGGCAACTCATTTAAGCAATCCGAATATTGCTAATCCAATTGCCAGTCCGGATTCCACCACCACGTATACCGTTACCATCCAATCGGTAAATTCGGCGAATGATACCTGCCCGCAATTCCTTTCTACTACTATAAACGTGATCAGTGATCATGCAACTTTTGCAACGGATACAGCTGCGGGCTGTACGCCTTTTTCGGTGCAGTTTCATAACAACAGTGCCCCAACTTCCCTGTATTTATGGGATTTCGGCGATGGACATACATCGTCCACCTCTTTTAATCCGACAGAAATTTACACCACGCCGGGAACGTATACCGTGCATTTATATTCGAAAGACACCGCCAGCTGTGGCATCTGGGACACCGTGGCGGAAACCATTACGGTTTATCCCGGCATTACTGCCGATTTTGATTTTGTTTCCCTGCCGTGTACGGGACAATTCACGTTCAGCGATTCGTCGCACACAGCCCCGGTTTCCTGGCTTTGGAATTTTGATGACGGCATAACTTCTGCAACTGAAAATCCAACCCACACCTATTCATTTAACGGTTTGTACAACGTGGACCTGATTACCACAAACATTCATGGCTGCCGCGATACAGCCACAGTACAAATAGATTATCACGATGCGATCTGCACCATCAGCCCGAGAGATACTATTTGTATCAACTCTTCCGGCGTGTACCTTTCTGCAAGCGGCGGTTTTGCTTATAGCTGGTCGCCTACCGGGTCGCTAAGCGCGGCAAATGTTTCCAATCCCTTTGCACATCCGTTGTCTACCACCACGTATACGGTGGTGATCAGTACGCTCAACTCGCAGGGTGATACCTGCCTGCAAACGCTTTCTACTGTTATAAACGTGCTGGACCCGTCTATTTATCCGCTGAGCGTTACCGCCGATCATGATTCCATTATAGAAGGAGCAACTACGATCCTCCACGCTGTAACGGATACAAATTTTACCGTTATATGGACACCGGCTACCGGATTGAGTAACTCACATTCGCACAACCCGGTTGCATCGCCCAGCCAAACGACCACGTATACCGCATCGATACTGGATTCTGCCGGTTGCCCGAAACATGTGAGCATTACTATTTACGTGCTCAACAGCCATTGCAATACGGATGAGGTGTTTGTGCCAAATACGTTTACACCCAATGCCGACGGGCAAAACGATGTGCTGTATGTGCGCAGTAATGCCGTGGAGGAACTATATTTTGCAGTGTATAACCGCTGGGGACAAATGGTATTTGAAACCAATGATATTAAAAAAGGCTGGGATGGCGTGTACAATGGCATGAAAGCCGATCCTGCTGTGTTTGCGTGGTACCTGCATGCAAAATGTTTTAATGGTGATGAGCTGAATAAAAAAGGCAATACCACATTGATCAGGTAATAAACAGAACAAAATAAAAATCGTGAAAACGAAATGATAATTACAAACCATAAAAAAATAAATCCTTCTGCTTCCCTTATAAAAAGGGTGGGAGCGGGCATTGTGTTTTTATGTTTATCAACGTTAGTTGTTGCGCAGGACATTCATTATTCGCAGTTCAACGCCACCACGCAAAATTTAAATCCGGCCCAAACAGGCTTATTTAATGGCGATTGGCGCTTTGCCGGAAATTACCGCAGTCAGTGGTCGGCTATTCCTGTGCCCTACAAAACATTTTCCATTGCTGCAGATACACGCTTAAAAACAAAATTACAAAACGATGTACCGGCGTTTGGTTTGATTGTGAACAATGACCGTTCGGGCGATTCAAAATTTACCACCACGCAGGTTTTTATTTCGGCATGTTACATCAAAAAACTAAATAAAGATTCCACGCACTTTTTGTCAATCGCTCTACAGCCGGGCATTTCCACCAAAAGTTTTGATATCAACGCGCTTACATTTGATAATCAATACGACGGTGATCAGTTTAATCCCAACCTGGCAAGCGGTGAAAATTTTAGTAAAACGCGCATTACCTATTTTGATTTGGGTGGCGGATTGGCTTATCTATGGCGGAAAAACAGCCGTACCAAATTAAACTTCGGTGTTTCTGCATTCCATTTAAATGCACCCAAACAATCGTTTTTTAACAACGACGATATTACCCTTGATCGCAAATTTGTAGTAAGCGGCTTGGGAGAATTTCCGGTTTCTGAAAAGCTGGATGTATTGCCAACATTCATGTACGAAGGACAAGGCAAGTTTCATGAAACCATTTTGGGCGCTTCCGGCAAGTATTATTTAAAACCGGTAAACGGAATAGAAACCGCTCTTTCCCTCGGCGCATATTACCGTTTGAAAGATGCTTTCATCATGTCGGCAAATGTAGATTACCGGAACTTTAATGTTGGTTTGAGTTATGATGTTAACACATCGAAACTTATTGCAGCAACCAATCGCAGAGGCGGTTTCGAGATCTCCATTATTTATATTTTCAAAAAAACAGTACCGTTTATTGCGAAAAAACGTGTTTGTCCAATATACATGTAGGATGCTGGTAAATGCTAATTATGCGCAAAAGAAATAATATAGATCTTGCTTTTTTTGATGAGGAATCAGGAATCAAGACACAAGAATCAAGATGTAGCGTGGATCAGGAAATTTCATTTTTCAACTATAAATCAGTAAACAGAAGCATTCGGCGAATTGCGATCTGTCTTGTCTCTTGTTTCCTACTTCTTGCATCTTCTTCCCTTCAGGCACAAAAACTAAAACAAGTCCTCGCCGATGGTGATAAAGCTTTTGCCGACAATGATTTTTTTGGCGCGGCGATTTACTACAACCAGGCAATTTTGCAGGATTCAACCGATATTACCATCCAGTACCGCTACGCGGAAGCCAGTCGCCTTAACTACGATTACGATATTGCCGATCATTGGTATGCTAAAGTTTTTAAAAAAGATTCGCAGGGGAAATTATATCCCGAATGCTCGTTTTGGATTGCTACCATTAAGAAAAACAAAGGCAAGTACAAGGATGCAAAAAAAATGTTCGATAAATATGCGAAGAAGAACAAGAAGAAAAAAGACAGTTATTTTGTAAAAAAAGCCATCCAGGAGGTCGCCGCCTGTGATTATGCACAGCTGCTGATGGCCACACCAGATAAGTCGATCAACATGATCCACCTTGATAGTGCGGTGAATAGTAAAGTGTCGGAATACGCGCCAATAGAAGTAGACAGCCTGTTGTATTTTTCGTCGCTGCGGGATAAAAAAGACCGCGACAAAAAAAACAATGTCAGCTACAATAAAATTTACACCGCCATTCAGGATACGGTACGGGCCGGACAAAAAGGATTAAAATGGGAAAAAGCAGTGGAGCTGGATACGCTTTTTAACCGCAATGGGATTCACAATGCAAATACAGCATTCAACAACGATTTCACGAAAGTGTACATCACGCGCTGCAAACAAAAGAACGCGCTGGAATTTAATTGTGAAATTTACACATCCGATTTTAAAAACGGGCACTGGACCGCGTTACAGCTATTGCCGGATGAGATCAACCAGAAGGGAAGCACCAACACGCAGCCTGCCATCGGCTTTTTGGGCGATCAGGAAGTATTGTTTTTTGCATCCAACCGAAGCGGAGGTGAAGGTAAAATGGACATTTGGTACAGCAAAATAAATAAGGATGGAACCTTCGGAAAAGCAACAAACGCAGGCAAAGCGGTAAATACCATCGAGGACGACATTACGCCGTTTTACTGCAAACCCTGCCAGGAATTATTCTTTAGCTCCACATGGCATAAGGGTTTGGGCGGTTTCGATATTTTTAAAAGTGAGTACAAGGACAGTAAATTTTCGGAGCCGAAAAATCTGGGTTACCCTATCAACAGCAATTACAACGACATTTATTTTAGCATCAACTCAAAAAAAACAGCGGCGTTTTTATCGTCCAACCGCATAGGTTCTTATTTTGAGGAAAAAGAAAGCTGCTGCAACGACATCTACACATTTAAAATTCCGCGGATCAATGAGCCGCCTGTAAAGGTTGACAGTACTAAGATCTTTGTCACACAAATGAAATTGCTGGTACCGCTTACCTTGTATTTTCACAACGATGAACCCGATAAAAAAACACTGGCGGTCACCACCACAAAAAATTACAAAAAAACGTACGAGGATTATTCCGCCATGCGCGATCAGTATAAAAAAGAATATTCGAAAGGCGCTACCGGCGATAATGTAGACCGCGCTGTCGGCGATATTGATAACCTGTTTGATGATAGCGTGGATGCCGGAATGCAGGACCTCGAAAAGTTTGCGCAGCTGCTGGTAAAAGTGCTGAGAGACAGTGAAAAAGTAACCATTACCATGAAAGGGTTTTGCAGCCCGCTGGCCTCTACCGATTATAATATTAACCTTGCCAAACGCCGGATCTCCAGCCTTCGGAATTATTTTATGGAGTATCAGAACGGGATTTTTGTGAAATATGTGAACAATCCCAATCCGCTGGAAGGCAGCATTACGTTTATGGATGAGGACATTGGCGAATTAAAAGCACGCCCGAATGTAAGCGATGATTATTACGACACAAAAAATTCGGTATACAGTCCGGCAGCTGCGCTGGAACGAAAGATCCAGATCATTGCGATCTCTACTTTTTCGAGTGGGAGCAAATAAAACAACCGTTTACTAAACCAGTAAAACACGAATGCAATTTAAACCGGGACGAACTTTTTCTTTGATTTTTGCATTTTGTGTTGCCACGATATTCAGCTTTTCGCAGCAGAATAAAAACGATTCCCTGTCTGAATTTATTTCAAGATCGCCTCACAGCACCGCTAAAGTAAAAGCGCTCAACGATCTGAGCGAAAATTACTGGCGTGCCGGAACGCTTGATTCTGCAATATTATGTGCCAACCAGGCAAAAATCCTTGCAGAGAAATTAAACGACCAAAAGGGTATTGCTGCAGCCTGCAACAATTACGGAAGTATTTATTATTTCCAGGGAAATTTTCCGGATGCCATTAAAAATTACAGTTTGTTTTTAAATGGTAGTCGCGCTATTGGCGATAGCAGCGGCGTTGCACAAGCATATAACAATCTCGGTGGTATTTATTACGATCAGGGTAATTATCCCGAAGCGCTGAAAATCCATCTGCGCGCGCTAAAGATCCGTGAAAGCCTGGAGGATCAAAAGGGCATTGCCGCATCACATCTCAACATCGGCCTGGTATACCAGGATCAGAATGATTTTCCGAAAGCATTGCAAAATCAGCTGGCAGCGTTTAAAATATACACGTTATTGAAAGATGAAAAAGGCATCGCGAAAGCCTGCAATAACCTGGGGCTTATCTATACCCGTTCGGGGAACTATCCCGAGGCGGTAAAAAATTATTCCGCCTCCCTGGAAATCAAGCAAAAGTTGGGTGATAAAAGAGGCGTTGGGATTTGCTACAGCAATTTGGGATATCTCTATAACATTCAAAAAAATTACAGCAAAGCACTCGACTATTTTACAAAAGCATTAACCATTATTGAAGAAACGGATGATAAGGCGCATATCGCTATGGCGATGAACAATGTGGGTTTGATGTATCTATATTTAAATAAAGCCGCGGCGGGCAAAGAATATCTGCAAAAAGGCCTGAAAGCAGCATTTACAACAGGCAGTACCGATGATATGAAATACAGCTATGAAGGCCTGGCGATTGCCGATAGCATGGCTGGCGATTACAAAAGCGCGTTACAAAATTACAAGCAATTTATTAAATGCAGGGACAGCCTCACCAGCGCAGTAAACACAAAGAAGATCGTGGAAAGCCAGATGCAGTTTGATTTTGATAAAAAAGAACTGGGACAGCAACAGGAACAGGAGAAAAAAAATGTGCGTGCAGGTGCAGAAAAACAAAAGCAAAAAATAATTTTATTTGCGGTGATCGGCGGGCTTTTGCTGGTCGTATTTTTCTCCTTATCGCTTTATAAACGCTTCCGGATCACCCGCAAACAAAAGGAGATCATCGAGATCAAAAACCGGGAAACAGAGCAGCAAAAAAAGATCATCGAAGAAAAAAATAAAGACATTACCGATAGTATCAATTACGCAAAAAGGATCCAGCAGGCGAAGCTGCCAAAGAAAGAAGAAATTTATGCAGCGCTTCCGCAGAGTTTTGTGCTGTTTAAACCCAAGGACATTGTGAGCGGCGATTTTTATTTTTTCCATAAAAGCGAAAATAGGATTGTGATCGCGGCTGCGGATTGTACCGGGCACGGTGTTCCGGGAGCATTTATGAGCATGATCGGGTCGGAACGGTTGGAAGATGCTGTTTCTCAAACACTGGATCCGTCCAAGATCCTGAGTCAGCTCAACAAAGGAATAAAGATTGCGCTCCGCCAATCCGAAGAAGAAGGTTCCACAAGAGACGGAATGGACATTGCGCTGTGTGTGTTTAACACCGTTGATCAAATTTTACACTATGCCGGAGCCAACCGCCCTTTGTGGATCATCCGGAAAGGACAAACACTGGTGGAAGAAATAAAAGCCACAAAAACCGCAATTGGTGGGCTTACGCCCGACGAACAAATGTTTGATCAGCAGGAAATAAAACTGGAAACCGGCGATACGTTTTACATTTGTACAGATGGGTATGCCGACCAGTTCAGCGGCAAGCACGGAAAAAAATTAATGACCAAACGGTTCAAAGAAATGCTGATTGAGATCAGCAATACATCAATGACTGAGCAGGAACAGCGCCTGTCCGCTTTTATTGACGAGTGGAAAGCCGGAACCGAGCAGGTGGATGATATATTGGTGATTGGGGTGCGGGTGTAAAGTGCTTCTGAAATCTTTAAAAAGAAGTACTATTTTCCCCTGAAAAGTCATCCCGTGCTTGACACGGGATCTCATAAAAGAACACCCGGATGTTTTTCTGCCACAGATTCACAGATTTTTCTGTTAAAATAAATTAGAAAGGATTTTTTTATCGTTTTCGCGATTGGGTATAAATATAAAGTTTGAGACAATCTGTGAAAATTAATTTATCGGGAAAAAATCTGTGAATCTGTGGCAACAATACAGTTTTACCTGCTCACCACCATCTTCTTCACTTCGCGCAGCCCATTACTTTCCAGCGTTACAAAATAAATCCCCGGAGAAAGATTCAGTTCTTTCACATCCACGATCACCGATCTTTGGCCTGCAGCCTGGTTTTCCTCCGCAATTACCTGCACTGTTTTTCCAAGCACATTGCTGATGCTGATTTTTATTTTGGCATCCGCTGTAAGGCTGTAATTGATAAAAACCTTATCCCTGGCTGGATTTGGGAATACATTAAAATTTGCAACATTTGTATTTTCGGCAATTCCTACCTGTGGAACGCCCGCACGGCTGCTGTCAATATATGTTACACCGGTAATAACTTCGTTACCCGCAATCATTTGCCCGTCAATTTCTAAAACAGGAACCTTCATTCCAGTCGCAAACCATTTGTATTCATTGCGTTGCTGTGCAGGCAAGTTACCGCCAAATGAAACCGCATCCACGTAAGCCGTATCAACCGAAGTAACCACCGATTTTACCCGCAATGTTGAAAATGTTCCAAAAGGTGTTGTTAATGTTCCCCAACCATCAGTGTAATTTACGCGGTGTCCCGTTTGTCCGTAATAACCAACGGAAGGGATCGGTAAACCGAATTTGTAATCACAGGAATCTGTATCCAGGTAGGTAACCGGGAAACGGTATTGAATATCCGGCGAAGTATAAATAAATGGAAGCGGAGTGCCGCTGATCGCATATCCAGAGCCGGTTTGACGAAGATCGCTGCTGCTTTTTTTGTAAAAATCGTAAGCCGCATCCACCGTTACGGCGGGTAATGGAAGCGAAGTGATCGTGTAATTGTCCTGCCCGTACGAGGTGGTAAAAACACTGAACAACAGGCTGTAAATGGAGGAGAATGTCAACGGCGAATCAAATTTATCGTAGCGCTGAAAAGCTGGTGTTAACGTGGAATAATCCCAGTTGTAGGAAGCCCCTGTTAATGTGGGATCGTTACTGGTAGTGAGAGTAACGCTTGTGAGAACGGAATCTCCCGCATTTGGAAAATCACTGGAATGGATTGTTATTTGTGCGGATAAAGCAACCGGAACAAATAATGCAGGAATAACAGCAAAAAATTTAAACATATTAAATTAATATTAGTCAATTAAAAGTAATGCTTTTATTTTAAAACACTCGTAAATTCGTAAAAATCATTGAAGTACGTAAAACAAAGCCTTTGTTGCTTTCGTTTTGAAACTAGGGCATTTTGTTTAAATTTGTAAAGAAGAAAAAATTATGCGAAGTATTATAAAATTCATGTTGTTGCTTTTGCCGGTATGTTTGTATGCCCAGCCACAACAAAACGGAACCCCCAACGGATACAATAAATTCTATTACGATAACGGCGTTGTTTCCAGCGAAGGCACCATGCGCGACGGAAAGCCGGACGGTTACTGGAAAACATATTCCCAGAACGGAAAAATAAAATCAGAAGGAAACCGTAAGAATTTTCAGCTCGACAGCACCTGGAAATTTTACAACGAAATGGGAAAGCTCGCTTTTTCGTTCAGTTATAAAGACGGAAAAAAGAACGGCCCTAAAAACGCCTACGATACCAAAGACGGTTTGTTGCTTACATCAGAACGTTATGAAAATGATGTAAAACAGGGAAATACTACCAATTATTACAAAAATGGAAAAGTAAAACAAACCGTTCCGTTTGTAGCCGGAAAAGAAGAAGGCACCGGTTATGAATATTCACCCGATAGTGTCATTACCACCATCACCCAGTACAAAATGGGCTTTGTGCAAAAAGAGCAAAAGATCAACCGCAAGGATGCTGCTGGCTTAAAACAAGGCATGTGGCAGGAGTTTTACCCTTCCGGGATGCTGAAGACGGAAGTGAACTATTCAGATGATAAAATGAACGGGTATTATAAAGAATATTCCGCAAAAGGCAGCTTGTTAAACACCACCAAATACATCAACGGCGTACTGCAAACCAATGTGCCCGAACTGGCAAAGCTGGATGTAAAAACAACGTATTACGATAACGGAGCGGTTAAATTTACAGCAACGTATAAAGATGGCGTAGCAGAAGGAATTCAGCGCGAATTTTCTCCGGAAGGAAAAGTAATTGCTGCAAAAGTATTTGTGGAAGGCGTGCTTACCGGCGAAGGAATTTTAGATACCGCCGGTCGCCAGCAAGGCGCCTGGGTGGAATACCATCCTAACGGACAAATAAAATCCAAAGGCGAATACTTGAACGGAAAACGTATCGGCGACTGGATCTTTTATTACGCCAACGGAAAAGTAGAGCAAAAAGGAAAATACGATAAAAAAGGAAAAGCCCAGGGTCCCTGGAAATGGTATTATGAAAGCGGCAATTTATGGCGCGAGGAAATATACAGGAACGATCTGCAGGATGGTGTAATGACAGAATACAGTGATAACGGGCCCGACAGTGTAAAAATAATTACCAAAGGCGAGTATGTCGACGGCCTGAAAGAAGGCCCCTGGACACTGGAATTACCCGATTACAGGGAAGAAGGAAGCTACAAGGGCGATTTGCGCGATGGCGAATGGAAACACTATTACACCCTTACCAACAAACCACGCTTCACCGGCAAGTTCCTGGACGGTGTGCCCGATGGATTACAGGTGTTTTATTATCCTGACGGGAGAGAACGCCAGAGCGGAAAATATGCTGGCGGATTAAAAGAAGGCGAATGGAAATTCTACGATGAAAGCGGCGCTTTATTTCTCACCATTTTATATAAAAACGACATCGAGGTCCGTTTCGACGGTATAAAAGTGGTTCCCGAAACCGTTGCATCGGAACCAAGTATCAAATAAATAATACACACCAAGAACTCAATCCATGTCTCTTTCCAGAAAAACAAAAGAAGAGCTGATCGCGGAAGTAAAAAAGCTTCAGCGAAAGGTTGAGCAATTGACTAAAAAAGCAGTGCAACCGGCAAAGCAGGACAAAAAAAAATGGGACTCCGTTTTTAAGCATTCCGCAAATACCGTTATTGTTATTGATAAAGGTTTTAAAGTACTCGACATTAACCGGGTGGCAAAGGGTGGCTGGACAAAAAAAACCGTATTGGGCAGGAGCGCTTATGATTTTGGTTCGGAAGAATCAAAACCAGTGATCAAAAAAGCACTTTCCATTGTTTTCAAAACAGCAAAATCCCAGCAATACATCATCAGTTCATTGTCGCCAAAAGGCGAAACGGCTTATTTTTCATGCAAAGCATCGCCATTGCTGGAAGATAAAAAAGTAATTGCCGTAATTGTGGAAGCAACCGACATTACCAAAGAAATTGTTGCGCAAAATAAACTAAAACAAAACGAAGAAAAATTCAGGATGCTGGCGCAAAATGCCGCCGATATTCTGTATCGTTATAAAATCAGCCCGACGTACGAGTGCGAATACATCAGTCCCTCCGTTAAAGAAATTACCGGTTATTCTCCTGAAGAGTATTACCGCGACCCTTTTTTGGGAACAAAAATAATTCATCCCGATGACCGCGAAAATGCCATTAACCTGGAGCGCAACATTTCTAAAAAACCAATAATTGCACGTTGGATCCGCAAGGACGGAAAAGTGATCTGGACAGAAACCTCGAGTAAACCCATCTATGATAAAAAAGGCAAACTGATTGCCATTGAAGGGATTGGAAGAGACATTACAGAGCGGAAACGGGCAGAAGAGAAACTCAAACATAGCGAGGAAAACCTGTCGCAGGTACTCAACAACATCAAAGAATTGGTGTATTATGTGGAGTTTTTGCCAGAACGCAACCGGCAGGTAAAATACCTTGGCCGCCAGATCGAAAGTCTGTTTGGTATTACCAAAAAAGAATACGAAGAAGACTTGAAGATCCTGGTAAAGCTTTGTCATCCGGACGATGTTGGCAAAGTGCTGGAAGCCGTTCAGAAAGTAAAAGACAACCTGAAACCGCAAAAATTTACCTACCGGTTTTTACACCGCGAAAAAGGAGAATACGTTTGGCTGGAAGAACATGTAACACCGCAGATAGATGAAAAAGGCAAACACGTTGGCAATTTTGGGATCACACGCGATGTAACCGAGCACATCAACGCGGAACAAAAATTAAAGAAAAGCGAAGAACGTTTCCGCATGCTTGCCGAAAATGCAATGGATGTGATCTACCGCTATACCATTGTGCCCGAAGCCAGGTACGAATATGTGAGCCCTTCGTTGTTTAAAATGTCCGGCTATACACCCGAGGATTTTTACCGCGATCCTTACATTGCCTTTAAGATCATCCACCCGGACGATCTTTATTTATTGGGCGATTCGGAAGAAACGCTAAAAAAGGAAAACCGGATTTCCAGTGTAAAAGATCCCGAAATTGTATTGCGTTGGATCAAAAAAGATGGCAGCGTGATCTGGACCGCCACACGTACGCAAAATATTTACGATAAGGACGGGAATAAAATTGCGGTAGAAGGAATTTCACGCGATGTAACCCATCAGAAACAAAGTGAAGAACAATTACGCGACAGTGAAGAGCGCTTCAAGATCCTTTCCAACGCTACGTTTGAAGGCATTGTGTTTTCGGAAAGCGGAAAAATAATTGATGCAAACGACCAGTTTGTAAAAATGTACGGATACGATTCCGTGCAGGAAGTGATTGGCAAGGACATGATCGAGGATTTTATTGTGGAAGATCAGAAAGCAATGGCGTTTAAATTTTTGCGTCTGCCAAAATCCGATCCGTATGAGGTGCAAACGATCCGGAAGGACGGCACCCTGATTACCGTTGAAACCAAAGCACAAAACATTCCTTACTTTGGAAAAACCATTCGCGCCACTGTAATTTATAACATTACCGACCGCAAAGAATACGAATTTAATTTAAGGGAAAGCGAGCGCAAGCTGTCCACGCTGATGAACAATCTTCCCGGAATGGCCTACCGTTGTGATAAAGACAGCGAATGGACCATGGAATTTGTAAGCGAAGGTTGCTTTGAGCTTACCGGTTATTTGCCGAAAGATCTGATCGGCAACCATAAAAAATCCTTTGCAGGCATTGTGCTTCCCGAAGATAAAAATGTGGGTAAAGAACAGATCAGGCAAGCCATTAAAAATAAAACATTTTTTGAGATCGAATACCGCATTATTACTGCAAAAGGAGAAACAAAATGGGTATGGGAAAAAGGAGAAGGTGTTTTTTCGGAAAGCGGCGAACTGCTTTTCCTGGAAGGGTTTATCAGTGATGTAACACACAAAAAAGAATACGAATTAGAGATCACGCGCAGTCGCGAAAATTACAAAAGCCTGGTGGATTATTCGCCCGACGGTGTTTTTATTCACATCGACGGCAAAGTGGTTTTTGCAAACCCAAGCGCGCTTAAACTGGCCGGAATGGCAGCTGTACCGGAAGACATAACGTATTCCCTGTATGATTTTTTACTGCCCGAATACAAAGAAAAAATTACCCAACGCATTGAAAGCGCCATGAATGGTAAGCCGCAGGATTTTATTGAATTGAAAATAAGATCGCTCGACGGCGAGATCAGGGAAGTGGAAACAAAACCGATCCTGATCAAATTTAATGGAAAAAACGCTGTACTTACTGTGGTACACGATATCTCCACACAAAAACAATTGGTGAAAGAGCAAATGCGTGCGCAGATTGCAGAGGAAACCAACGAGCTGCTGGAGCAGGAAATTACCAAGCGGAAAGTGATCCAGCTGCAATTGCAGGAATCGCAAAAATATACGCGCCTGATCATCAACGGTTCCATTGATATGATCTGCGCATCCGACAAACAAGGTTTTATTACCGAATTTAATGCCGCCGCACAACGCACATTCGGTTATACCAGCCAGGAAGTGATTGGCAAACACATGAGCATGCTGTTTGAAAATGCCGAACAACGCATTACTATTACCGATGATGAGCTGTACCGGAAAGGAGCATACGCAGGCGAAGTATACAATGTGAGAAAGAACGGTGAGCTGTTCACGTCCTTTTTGTCAGCTTCCATTTTAAAAAACGAGGAAGGTGAGATCATTGGTGCGATGGGCGTTTCCAGGGATATTTCGGAAGTAAAAAAAGCGGAAGAGCGCCTGTATGCGCAATCAGCAAAGCTCAATGCCGTATTTGAAAGCAGCTCGCACATGATCTGGACGGTGGACAGGAACATCGACCTTACCTCGTACAATAAAAACCATGCAATATTTTTAAAGAAAAATTACGGTGTGAATGTATACATTGGAATTTCAATGGTAAGCGGCGAAACCGTTTCTACCAAGGAATACAACTCCTTCTGGATAAAAAAATACGAGAGTGCATTCAAAGGCGATCCGCAGCATTTTGAAACAAAATTTGTTGATCCTAATGCACGGACAGTGTGGCGCGAGATCTTTTTAAACCCTATTTACGATGAGCTGAACAATGTGGTGGGAGTATCCGGCATTGGACATGATGTAACGGAGAAAAAATTTGCAGAAGAAAAGATCCGCCAGTCGCTGAAAGAAAAAGAAGTGTTGCTCAAGGAAGTGCATCACCGCGTAAAAAATAACCTGCAGGTGATCTCCAGCATCCTTAACCTGCAATCATCGTATGTAAAAGATCCGGGCACGCTCAACATCCTGAAAGAAAGCCAGAACAGGATAAAATCCATGGCCTTTATTCACGAGAGTTTATACCAGACAAAAGATTTTTCGAGCATCAATTTTTCAGAGTATGTGGTCAATCTTTCGCAAAACCTGATTCAATCCTATTCCAATTTCGAAAATGAAATAAAATTAAATCTTGACATTCAAAATGTTTTTCTTAATTTAGACCTTGCAATTCCATGTGGATTAATCATCAATGAGATAATCTCCAACGCGTTAAAGTATGCCTTCGTCGATAAAAAGGATGATTGCGAGATTACCATACAAATGGTTTTGAAGGATGAAAGCTTAGTTCTTTTTATTGCCGATAACGGAATCGGGTTACCAAAAGAGATCGATTACAGAAACACACAGTCGCTCGGATTACAATTAGTTGTAACTTTGACCGATCAATTGAACGGAAATATTGAAATGAATTCCGACAATGGAACGAAATACACCATCATATTTAAACAGAACCAAGTAAAAAACAGAATATAAAAATGTCAAAAACCAATATCTTAATTGTTGAAGACGAAAGCATTGTTGCAAAAGATATTCAACACAGTTTAAAAAAACTCGGATATACCGTGGTTGGAATGTGCTCTACCGGGGAAGATGCGATCAGAACAGCAGAAGAGGTGAAGCCCGACCTGGTATTAATGGACATTATGCTAAAAGGCGATATGAGCGGGATTGAGGCAGCCGGACAGATCCGTGAAAAATTTAACATCCCGGTGATCTATCTTACCGCTTACGCAGATGAAAGTACATTAAGTAAAGCAAAAGTTTCGGAGCCTTACGGATACATCATCAAGCCTTTCAAAGAAATTGACCTGCACACCTCCATTGAAATGGCCATCTACAAACATGAAAAAGAAACCGACGTTAAAAAAGAACGCGATTTTCTGTATTCAATTGTAGAGAACAAAGAGTCGAAAGACATTATTTTCGTGAAATCAAATTCCCGTTTGGTAAAAGTAAAAACCAGCGATATTTATTTTGTAGAAGCATTAAAAGATTATGTAGTGATCAACACGGCAAACGCACGTTACACGATCCATTCCACGATGAAAGACATTGAGAAAAAATTGCCTACCAGCGATTTTATCCGTGTACATCGTTCTTTTATTGTGCGTATCGATAAAATTGTAGCGATCGAACAACCAAACCTGATTTTAGAAGAAGATAAAAAACTAATCCCGATCGGTGGTTCTTACAAGGACGATCTTTCGAAAAGACTAAACATGGTTTAGAAAAAAAACCGCATTGAAATTAAACCCGCCATCTATAATCATAGATGGCGGGTTTTTTGTTCAAAGTTTGCTGTGTATTTTTACCGCAAAGCGCGCGAAGAAGGCGCAGAGGCCGCAAAGAAATCAAATCATTATTTAAGACTGTCATCCCGTGCTCCGACACGGGATCTGTTCATTAGAACACTTTTTAAAATCTTTTGGAACCGTATACTTTATACAGTTTTTGGGTTTTAACACATCTGTGTATTACACACCTCTAAGCCCTCTCAAGAGGGGAATCGAAACATTCTACAATTTTTTTATTTTGAGTTTTTATGGATGTATTAGTTTTCGAATTATACTAAATTTTTTATGCTTGCAGGATCAATTCCCCTCTTGAGAGGGGCCAGGGGTGTGTTCTGCGAAAAGCAAATAACCAAACCATTAAGATTTCGCGCAAGCGAAATAAAACCTCTGCGTTCTCTTGCACACAGTAAACGCGAGTAATAACATAGCCTCTGCGAACTCTGCGCCTTCTTCGCGCACTCTGCGGTTAAAACACACAGCATGGGTTAGCACACCAATGAACCAGTTAACAAATGAACCAATCCAATGAACACTCAGCACCACACAGATTCGTAAAATTCGTTCCTGTTTGTTATCCGTACTTTAAATTTCAAATCCCCAGTCATCATTAAACGCTTTCCCTTCCTCACCCGGCTTTTTCTTATCCGTTGTTTTTTTTTGGAAACGCTCATTCCGCGGACGGTTATCCGGTTCTGTATTTTTAGGTTCTTCCTTTTTTGGCTCTTGTTTTTTCCCTTTCGGAGATCTGGATGCAGCAACGTTTTTAGCAGCAGCAGTATTTTTGTTCCCCGGTTTATCTGCCACTTCCACCAGTGCAAAATCCAGTTGTTTCTTTACCAGGTCCGCGCGTTTTACTTCAATGCGCACCTCATCGCCAAGCGTTAACACCTTGCCGTATTTTTTACCGCGCATACAATAATTATCTTCATCAAAATAATAATTATCATCCGTCATGTCGCGCTGGCGGATCATTCCCTCACAATGGTTTTCAATGATCTCCACAAAAATTCCCCATTCGGTAACACCCGAAATGCGGCCGTCAAATTCCTGCCCGATCTTATCTTTTAAGAATTGTACCTGCTTGTATTTAATAGAAGCACGTTCCGCATCTGCCGCCAGTTTTTCCATGTCGGATGAATGCTTGCATTGTGCTTCCAGTGTTTCCACATCCGGACTTTTTCCACCATCCAGGTAATGCTGCAACAGGCGGTGTACCATTACATCCGGGTAACGGCGGATAGGAGAAGTAAAGTGGGTGTAATAATCAAAACCTAAACCGTAATGCCCGATGTTTTTAGTCGTGTAGATCGCTTTTGCCATCGTGCGGATCGCCAGCAATTCAATTACTCCCGCTTCCTTTTTTTCACTTACTTCTTTCAGTAAACTGTTCATCGAATCGGCAACCGCTTTTTCATTTTTAATGTTCAGCTTATACCCGAATTTAGAAACAAATTCAGCAAAATCAGTCAGTTTATCCGGGTTGGGCTTATCATGCACACGGTATACAAATGCCCTGTTTTGTCCTTGTATTTTTTGTCTTGGCTCTTGTGTCTTGTTTCCTGTATCTTCTTTTGTTTTACCCACAAATTCTGCCACTTTCCGGTTAGCCAGCAACATAAAATCCTCGATCAGCTGATTGGAATCCTTTGCCACTTTAAAATAAACGCCGGTTGGGTTTCCAGCTTCATCCAAATGAAATTTCACTTCCATTTTTTCGAAGGCAATACTTCCTTTTTTGAAACGGTTGGCACGTAAAATTTTTGCAAGGCGGTTCAGTGTCAGGATCTCGTCTTTAAAATCGCCTTCCTCTGTTTCAATTACCAGTTGGGCTTCTTCATAAGTAAAGCGGCGGTCGGAGTTGATGATCGTGCGTCCAAACCATTCGGTCACCACCTCTGCATCATCCGTCATTTCAAACACAGCGGAGAAACACAGTTTTTCTTCGTGCGGGCGCAGCGAGCAAACATTGTTGGACAAGACCTCGGGCAACATCGGAACAACCCTATCCACAAGGTATACAGACGTTGCACGTGCAACTCCTTCCTTGTCAATCATTGAGCCCGGTTTTACATAATGGCTCACATCTGCAATGTGTACGCCTATTTCCCAGTTTCCATTTTTTAATTTCTGAATAGAAAGTGCATCATCAAAATCTTTTGCATCCACCGGATCGATCGTAAACGTGGTAATCTTCCTGAAATCGCGGCGTTTGGCAATTTCTTCTGCAGTGATCTCCACCGGGATCAGGTCGGCAGCACGTTCCACATCCTTCGGAAACTCGTATGGCAAGCCGTATTCAGCAAGAATAGCATGCATCTCCGTATTGTTTTCTCCCACATTCCCCAGCACATCAATGATCTCCCCGATAGGATTCACGCCACCTTTCGGCCATTCAATAATTTTAGCGATTGCTTTTTGCCCGTCCTTGGCACCGTTTAATTTATCCAGCGGAATGTAAATATCCACATTGGCTTTGTTGCTGCTCGGCACCAAAAATGCAAAACGTGCAGACAGCTGGATCGTGCCCACAAACTCGGTTTTGGCACGTTGCAAAATTTCCACAATTTCGCCTTCCTGTTTCCCTTTTCGTTTGGGATAGAGGAGCACACGCACCATGTCGCCGTGCATGGCATTAAATGTTTTTTTCTGAGGGATCAGCACATCTTCTTCCATTTCTTCGGAAGTGATGTAAGCAACGCCCGAGGCGGTCATATCTACCTTGCCGGAAATGAATTGTTCGGTGTTTTTTACCTTGAATTTCCCGCGTTCCGGTTCTGTAACCGAATCATTGGCCTTTAATTCGGCCAAAATCGTGTTGATCATGATCCGTTGCGACTGATCTGTTATGTTTAATTCCGAGGCAATTTGCTTATAATTGAACGTTTTATTCGGGTTTTTGCTTAAAAAATTAAGTATTTCTTCAAAAAAATAACTTTTTTTCGGTCCCTGCTTTTTACTTCTGAATTGTTTTCCCATGTTTCAAATGTGCTACTGTTTTATGGCATTAGAAAGCTTTGTTAATAAAATCTAAAAATTTTATTCCATGTGCAACCAAAAGTTGCAACTTTGCGTCTTTGAGTAAGATAAATGTTATGACCGATGAGCAAATAGTACAAGGATGCATTCAGAAAAATGCGATTGCTCAAAAGCATTTGTACGAAAAATTTTCGCGTAAAATGATGGGTGTATGCCTTCGTTACTGCGAAAATACAGAGGAAGCCGAAGATGTGTTGCAAAATGGGTTTGTAAATGTTTTTCAAAACATTGAAACCTACAGAGGATCGGGTTCGCTGGAAGGTTGGATCCGTAAAATTATGGTAAATACGGCACTGACAAATATTAGGAAAAATAAAAAACTAAAACAGAACATAGAGTTGGACAGTGTTGAGTTTATGCTACCCTCAACAAATTACATGAGCGAAAGTTTTGCTGCAAAAGATTTGCTGAAAATAATCCAAACGCTGCCAACAGGATTTAAGACGGTTTTTAACCTTTATGCAATTGAAGGGTATTCTCACAAAGAAATTGGTGATATGCTCGGCATTTCCGAAGGAACGTCTAAGTCGCAATATTCAAGGGCGAAAGCTCATTTACAAAAAATTATACCTATAGACAGGGAATAAATATGAAGGAAAACAAATTAGAAGATCTTTTCAAAGACTCCTTTGAAAATTTTGAGCCAGAAGTAAGTCCAAGCGTTTGGAAGAACGTGCAAACCGCTATTAAGGGCGCTGGTATTGGCTTGCTGGGAAAAGCAATCCTGAACAAGATCGGGGCAAACACACTTGTAGCTGTGGTTTCTTCAGCTGCCGCCGTTGTAGGAACGGTAGTGGTAATGAACTGGGGTTCCAAACCGGAACAAAAACAACCGGCTGCCACCACAAAAACAATTGCGGAAGTTCCAAAACCAGCCAAAGTAGAAGAAATAAAAGAATTTTTATCTGATAATACAGCCACCGGCATCGCCAATAAAAAAATGGCGGATCAGCTCCAGGTACCTGATAATCAATCGGAAGAGCCTGCCGCTTCTGTGGGTGTAAAAATCAAAAAAGATAAAATGGATGAGGTCATCAGCGAATATTCCGAAATGCCGGTTGCGTCTATCTCCGCAAGCCCGGTTGGAGGAGCGGTTCCATTGGTGGTAAACCTTGCCAATAACGGTATAGGAAAAGTAAACAAATGGAACTTTGGCGATGGCCAGAAAGAATCCGGCGTAAACCCAGTTCACGTATATGATGTACCGGGTATCTATACCATTGCCTTAACATCGCTTGGCGCAGATGGAAAAGTTTCTATCGATAGCCTGAAAGTGGAAGTAACCGGTAATTCATCTATTCCTTTGTTCCCGAGAGAGTTTTCTCCAAACGGGGATAAGATTCAGGACACCTTCAGCTTTAAACCGGTGAACATGGTGAGTATGAATGTGGTGGTTTTTGATAAAAAAGGAAAAGTGCTTTATAAATCCGATAACCTGGATGCAAAATGGGATGGAAATGATATGAAAGGCAAAAAAGTAAAAGATGGCCTTTATTTCTTTATCCAGACAGCAGATGGATTGGATGGCAAAAAATACGAGCAAAGAGGTTCTATCAAACTGACAAAATAGTGTGATGGAATCCGGCATTGGCCAATATAAAAAAATGTGGCTCTGCCTGTTGATTTTGTTACTGTTTAGCGGGAATTGCCTTTTAGCACAAAAGGCAGATGCAACACCGGAAGTAATTGCGCTTTGTAACACCGATTCAAGTGCGGTAAAAGGCACAGGCTTTACTCCAAACGGAGATGGCACTGATGATGTGTTCAGCTTTAAACCGGTGAACATGGCGAGCATGAAAGTGCTGATTTTTGACAAAGACAGGAATATCCTTTACAAATCGGATAAGCTGGATGCAAAATGGGATGGCTACGATCTCAAAAAGCAGAAAGCAAAGGCCGGTATTTACTATTTTATCCAGACCGGACTTGGGCTGGATGGTAAAACATATGAGCAGAAGGGATGCATAAAACTAACCAGATAACTTTTATATTAAGAAATAAATAACATTTTAGTACTTTTGCGCTTGGATAAATAATAAAATCAGATCGGATGAAAAAGATACTAATACTCGCAACACTTTTATTTTTTGGAACAAGCGGCCTGTTTGCCCAGTTAATAGATGTAACTCCCGAAGTAACAACATTGTGTACCGGCGGATCAACAACGTTATCAGCTACCGTAAACCCACCGGGAACAGGCGGAGTACCGGGAAGCTTACCTACAACAAGTTATACGGTATCCTCTATTCCGTTTAGCCCTGCGCCACTTACAGGCGGAACGGGTACATCCATGTCGGATGACTCCCAAACCGGAGCTTTGCCAATTGGTTTTACCTTTTGTTTTTTTGGTAACAGTTATACTAACTTTTACATCGGTTCCAATGGCTGGATTGCATTTTCATCACAGCCAACAACCTACACCGCAGCAACCATCCCCTCAACAGCTGCAACTGTTCCTAAAAACTGTGTCATGGGTCCATGGCAGGATTGGCGTCCGGATGTAGGATCAGGATCGCCTTACATTCATTACCAAACGCTGGGTGTTGCTCCATTCCGTAAGCTGGTTGTTAACTGGACAGCTTGCCCCATGTATTCCTGTACCACTACGTACGGAACATTCCAGATCGTTATTTATGAAACAACAAACGTCATAGAAAATTACCTGATCAATAAACCCAATTGTTTATCATGGCCAACCACAAGCCCGGGATCGGGAACCGAAGGGATCCATAATGCAGCAGGAACCATAGCTTTTGTTGTTCCGGGAAGAAACAACACCCAATGGACAGCATCTAACGAAGGCTGGAGATATACGCCAAGCGGAGCATCCACTTACACCGTTAACTGGTACATATTGCCTGCAAATACATTGATCGGAACAAACACTTTTACCGTTCCGCCAACCACATTGCCTTATACCACTACTATCAACGTTACACCTCCCACATCACCGCAATATTATTATGCGTCTGTAACAGGTCCTAACGGCTGCGGATCAATTACCGCTCCCAATACTGATACAGTAGTTGTAAACTCCACCAACCTTATAGTAGATGCCGGAAATTATACGCCGGTCTGCCAGGGGAACACCACCACACTCAATGCATCCGGCGGAACAAGTTATTCGTGGTCGCCTGCAACGGGATTAAGTAACCCCTCGATCGCAAATCCGGTGGCATCTCCAACCACCACCACCACATACACTGTAACAGTTGTAGGTGCAGCAGGTTGTACCGGTACAGATACAGTAACAGTAGCAGTAAGCCCTACACCGCTTACCGATGCCGGTTTTGGCGGCGGTATTTGCCGCGGCGATAACATTCAGCTGAACGGGAACGGATCCGGAAATTATTCCTGGTCGCCTGCCGGATCATTGGACAATGCAACCATTGCAACACCAACAGCAAGCCCAACCGTAACAACAACCTATACATTAACAATCACGAACGCATCAGGCTGTTCGGCTTCCGATACAGCAACCGTATTTGTGCTTAACCCAGCGGCCAATGCCGGTGCGGATACAGCCATTTGTGCGGGTGCAGGCACTCCATTAAATGCGTCGGGCGGAACGGATTATTCCTGGAGTCCTGCAGCAGGATTAAGCAGTACAACTATTTCAAACCCGGTAGCAACGCCAACGGTAACAACCACTTATACGGTGGTGGTAACCAACAGCAGCACCGGTTGTTCGGCAACAGATTCAGTAACCATTACAGTGAACCCACTTCCGGTAGCAGATGCCGGAACAAATACAAGTATCTGTCAAGGATTTAACACAACCTTAGGGGCATCGGGAGGAACTATTTATGCTTGGACTCCAACATCAGGCATAAGTGATTCCACAATTTTTAATCCTGTTGCTAGCCCTACCACCACTACAACATATTCGGTTAATGTAACCGATGCCTCGGGTTGTGTTTCTCATGATTCTGTAACCGTTACGGTAAATCCGTTGCCAACTGTTAGTGCCGGGCCTGATCTGAGCCTTTGTACCGGATCAAGCGCAACACTGAACGGATCCGGAGCAACAAACTATGTTTGGTCGCCGGGTGCAACATTGAGCGATTCTACCATTGCTAATCCGGTTACAACGCCAACTGTAGCAACCACCTATACCTTGGTTGGTACCGATGTAAACGGCTGTGTGAACACAGATACTGTATCTGTAACACTTAACGGACTGGTGATCACGGCAAGTGCTAATACAGCCATTTGTGCAGGCAACAGCACCACATTAAGCGTAACAGGTGCTCTTACTTATGTTTGGTCGCCTGCCGCATCTCTTAACAACGATACATTAGCTAACCCTGTTGCTACTCCAATAGGAACAACAACATATACGGTAATCGGTACAGCAGGAAACGGCTGTTCCGATACCGCATTTGTTACGGTTACGGTAAATCCATTGCCGGTTGTAAATGCAGGTTCTTCTTTATCCATTTGTATTGGTTCCACCGCAAATCTTTCGGTAACCGGTGCAACCAGTTATGTATGGACACCGGGCGGAGCGTTAAATGATTCTACGATCTCAAATCCTATTTCATCGGCTACGGTAACAACTTTTTATACAGTATACGGAACAGATGCAAACGGTTGTACCGCTTCCGATACCATATCAGTAATGGTGCATCCGATCCCGGTTGCAAATGCAGGCCCTAACGTAGGCATTTGTGCGGGCAGCTCTACAACACTGGGTGCAAGCGGTGGCGGAACCTATTCCTGGAGCCCTGCAACAGGTTTGAGCAGCACTGTTATTGCCAATCCGATTGCAACACCATCAGTTACTACTACTTATACCGTTACGGTAATGGGTGCCGGTTTTTGCACAGCAACATCGCAGGTAACTGTAACCGTTAACGCATTACCGGTGGCATCTGTAAGTCCGGATGTGAGCATTTGTAGTGGTGCATCCACTGTTTTAACAGCAAGCGGCGGTACCACTTATACATGGGTTCCACCAACGGGATTAAGCAGCAGCACAACGGCAACAACAACGGCAACACCTTCCGCCACAACTATGTATGTGGTATTGGTTGGCAATGCTGCCGGTTGTACCGATAGAGATACGGTAGTGGTAACCGTTAGCAATGCACTGGTGCTTGCAACAGCTTCGGCAACTCCGGAAACCTGCTCTGATAACGACGGACAAATAACAACCGGATCGGTTACAGGTGGTACAGGCCCATTCACGTATTCATTAAATGGCGGAGCCAGCCAGCCATCGTCAACATTTACCGGCCTTAACCAGGGATTCTATACCATCCTTGTAACGGATGCAAATGGTTGTTCGGCTACACAAACAGCTTCTGTAGGTCAGATCTCTAACGTAAATGCTTCGTTTACAGCAACACCTCCATCGGGAACAAAACCGCTGAACGTAAGCTTCACAAATACATCTACCGGTGCAACAAATTTTGCATGGGATTTTGGAAACGGGGACAATTCATTCAGCACCAATGCTACAACAACTTATAACCAGGACGGAAACTATACTGTGGTGTTGTATGCAACAAACGGCGGCGCTCCTTGTATTGATTCGGTAACATTTACGATCCACGTATTTGAGGATGTACTGGTAATGGTGCCAAACGTATTTACACCAAACGGTGATGGTAAAAACGAGATATTTGGTATTACGTCTAACTCAACGGGTGTAGCCGAATTAAGCGGACAGATCTTCAACAGATGGGGTAAAGAAGTTTATTCCTGGACCGGAAGCGCAAACAGCGGATGGGATGGTAAGATCAACGGAAATAAAGCGGAAGACGGAACCTACTATTACATCCTGAAAATAACCGGCGGTGATGGCAAGGATCACGAAGAAAAAGGATATGTACAGTTATTATCCAACTAGAATATAAAACAGTATATAAAAACAAAAGGCAGCAAATTATTTGCTGCCTTTTGTTTTTTAAGTATCGGGTATCAGGTAGTAAGTATCAGGACAGAAGCATTTGATTTAAGACAATGTTTTTAGTTTTTAATTGAGCCTCATCCACACAGAAAACCACGCAGCTCTGCGATCTCTGCGTCTCTGCGGGCAACTCAACAATACTTTGCGGGAAACAAAAACCGCTCCGTGAGAAAAAGCTCAGCAGTCTTGTGCCTTTAGTGGTAAAAAACATAGTCTTGCATTAGAAAAATGTAGATTTTTGTTTGGACCTTTAGAAGATAAAATCGAATGCTGCTTCATTTCATCCTCTTTTCTTTTTGTCTTGAAACAAAAAGAAACAAAAAATTCAAGAACAAGCCATCGGCCCTGCGCACCATCCGACGCGTCCCCGCTACTTGTTCCGGCCACCGCGCCCTTCTGAATTTATTTTTCGTACTCCCTTCGGATCGGAAGAATTAAAACCGTGCTCCGTTTCTCAAGCATTCTGCTGCCAAGATGTAAAACAATAGGATACTCATACTGTAGACTCTTTCAGCCTGTCCAGTAATAGCGGGAATAAGCGCAAGAAAAATTATCGCTACGAAGCGACCAACCGCGTGCGCGAAATTAACCGCGGTTTTCCTGCAGCGCCAGCGGAAGGAAAAATTACCTTACAGGCAGAAAAGGTTTTTGTTACTTTTTGCCTTCAAAAAGTAAAAGATAGAGATAAAGCCTATATTTTTCTAATGCAAGCCTAAAAACATTAAAATAAACTTTCAGAAACTTTTGAAAGTTAAAAAATGTTTTTATATTTGTTGCAGCAATCAGCACATTAACATGAAATTAACAGAAAGTAAAGAACGGTTTATCAATGCCTGGGGCACACTGGGTACCAGTTGGGGCATCAACCGCACCATGGCGCAGGTACATGCCTTGCTGCTGGTTTCGCCGGATGCGCTGAGTGCCGAAGAAATAATGGAAGAGCTGAATATTTCGCGGGGGAACGCGAACATGAATGTGCGCACGCTGATCGATTGGGGTTTGGTATTCAAGGAAATAAAATCGGGAGAACGCAAAGAGTTTTTTGTGGCGGAAAAAGACATCTGGAAAGTATTCAAACAAATTGCCAAAGAACGCCGCAAACGTGAGCTGGAACCGATCTTTAAAGTGCTGGAAGAGGTAAAGAACGTGGAAGGCGATAAGCACGATAAAAACGTAAAAGAATTTGTGAATACGATCGAGAACATTGAACGCTTTACAAAAAAAGCCGACAGAACACTGGAAACAATGATCAAAGCCGATGAGAACTGGCTGATCGGCTCGTTTATGAAAATGATGAAGTAAAAAAATTTGCAAAAAAGTTTCAATAAATATTGAAAGTACTGAAATTATATGTGCAGATTACTGATGTGCAGATAATTGATGAACGGGACGCTTAAAAATTAAACAAAAATGTTACATAAAAATTCAATGTTATGAAAAAAGCAGATGCCATTGTTCAGTCGTTTCTGTTGCTGCTTACACTTATTTCTTTGCTGTTAAGCATCACAATGGATCGGGGTTTTGGTTATTGCATATTTTACCTGCAGCTCATCATCACGCTTTGGCAGATAGTATCTGCAATGGAGATGATCGGCGGGCATGAAAAATATCCTTATCGCCACTTCAAAAAAGCGAAAATTTACATGATCTCCTTTTTTGTATACCTGTTGGGTTTTGCTTTTGTATGCGGCAAAGGGCGCGATCTTTTACCGGTTACCTGGTTTTTCAGCGGTTGGTTGCCGGTTCTTTTTTATGCTGTGTTTACGCTGCAGGTTGCTTTCGCGAAAACGCCGAAACGCAAAACGTTCATGGACATCATCAATTAAAAAACAGTACGTATGAAAACCACTCAGCAAAAGGCCATCATTTACGACAACACCTGCCCCATGTGCCAGGCGTACACCAAAGGCTTTGTAAAATTCGGCTTTTTAGGCCAACAGAACCGCATTGCATTTGCAGAATTAAAAGATCAATCCTTTATTGCGCAAATGGATCTGCAGCGTTCCAAACACGAGATCCCGCTGGTGGATCTGAACAACGGAGAAACCATTTACGGTTTGGATGCACTGCTTTTTATACTTTCCGGAAAATGGCCGCTGATCGGTAAAGTGATCCGGGTAAAGCCCGTATACTGGTTCTTTAAAAGATTTTACGCCACGGTTTCATACAACCGCCGGATCATTGTTCCATCGCAAAAACAGGAAACCCTGTTTGATTGCGCACCCGATTTTAATTTGAAATACCGCAGCACATTCATTGTGTTCGCGGTTTTATTTTCTTCGCTGATCACCTGGTGGTTTGGAACATCCACAGCGCATTACATCCACACAAATGGAGGTGGAACTAAGATGTTGCTCATCGCGGGAAGCGGCTGGGCGCTGCAATTTATTTCAGCATTCTTTTTTATGAAACAAAAAACAATTGATTATGCCGGGCACCTGGCCACGATCATGATCATTGGCGTATTGCTGCTGATCCCGGGGATAGTGCTGAGCGCGATCACACATTACCGCTATGTGCTGATCCCGCTTGTAAGTGTTTGCATCAGCAGCGGAATGATGCTGTGGCAGCACATCAAACGGATCAATCATTTGGAGTTAAATAAGTTTTGGACATTTTTCTGGTTCATTGGATTGCAGGCAACAGCAGTCTTTTGGACAATCATTTTCTATTTTAATAAATTTTAATCATGAGTATTTTAAAAAACATTCCGATCAAATACAAAGGCGAATTGCACGATGTAAAGCTCATTAACTTTTCGGTGGACATGGAAGAGGTAAAAAACAGTGTTCCGAAAGGCATCAGGATCCTTGATGTTGAAGGGCGTGCGATGATCTCGATGGTAGATGTGCAGTTAAAAAATATGCACCCTACGTTTGTTCCTGAACAATTTTGTTTTAATTACCGGCACATCGCTTTCCGTTTGCTGGTGGACGATAGCGAATACAGCGGTGAGCCGAAAGGGATTTATTTTTTGCGGTCGTTTACCAACAAACCGCTGATCGTGCAGGGTGGCAAATGGTTTACAAACTATAACCTGGAAACAGCCGAACTGGAAAGCTTTGAGAACATGCTGGAGCTGAAACAGGAAGACAATTTTTTAAATTATGCATTCAGGGACAGGTCACCAGTGGTAAAGAATGAATCGCTGAAACGCACCATTGGCAATATCGACAGGGCATATTCACTCAATGGGAAACAATTACAGTTTGTGCAGATCCTGCGCGAAAAATGGCCGATAGAATGGATCGATTGTTATCATTTTCAAACCAATTTTTTTAAAACAGCACAAGTCGAATGTGCTTTTAAAGTAGCGGAAACGATCCATTATCAATGGTTACCGCCGCAAAATGTAAATTACGGACATCAACTAATTACTACATAAATCATGAGAATACTAATTTTAGGAGCAAGCGGCCAGGTAGGTATTGCTGTGTACAAAGGCATTTCGGAGGAGCATCCCGGTGCGGAGGTGATCGCTGTTTTGCGAAAACCGGATCCGAAATTTAAAAAAAATATATTGTTTGACCCTTTTAAAGATGATTGGTCGGCACTCGGAAAGGCAGATGTAGTGGTAAATTGTATCGGGATCATTCAGCAAACAAAAGAAACGGATTTTGAAAAAGCGCATGTGGGTCTTGTAAAATTAATGCTGGAAAACCGCAGTAAAATTGGTGATCCGCGGATCATTAATGTATCTGTGCTGGGCGCTGGAAAAAAATTAAATTCTCCTTTCCTGGATACAAAAAAGGTGGCGGACGACTTGCTGTTGCCGGAACCGGATACGTATATCATTCGCCCCTCGATCGTGTGCACGCACAATACCGTGATCGTCCGGAAATTCCGGATGCTCAAAAAAATGAGCAGGATCGGGTTGGGGCTTTTACCGTTTCCCTCCGGATTTTTAAAATCAAACATACAGCCGGTAATGGGCGAAGATGTGGCGGCTGTGATCTCGAAACTATGCGTTGCCGCAGATGATAACCGGATCTTTATTTTATCCGGGCCAGAAGTGTTCAGCATTCGCACGCTGTTAAAAGGAATGGATGGAAGAATAACATTTATTCCTATTCCGCAGGGAATGTTTAATTTTCTGTTTGGTATTTTAAGCAGGCTTGCGCCGAAGTTATTAAACATCGAAGAATTTACATTGCTGCAAACCGACAATGTAGGCGATAATAAAGAGAGTGAGCGCATCCTCGGAAGAGCAATGCAATCGACAAAAAATTTCTGGAAAGAAGAATTGAAATAGATCCGTAAAATAAAAACACAGCAGTATGGAAAATACAAACAACGAAGGATACAAAAATGCTAACAGAAAAGCATTGAAAATAATTATTGGCATTGGCGCCGCAAATGCACTGGGAATGCTACTGATCGGGCTAAGTAAATGGATCGTTTCGGAAGGCGACCCGCTTTGGAATGTATTTGTGTATTCGGATTTTGTGATTGTACCGGTGCTGATGGGAACCGCGTGGAGCATCCCTGTTGGGAAATTTACCCGGTAAAGCAATACGATCTGAAAGTAGATTTCGGAAAAATTTACGATGGGGAATGGAACTTCCTGAATGCGCAGCAGCCTTACAACGTATTGCTGGCAAAAGGATCGGCATAATTGTATTTGATAAAAGCAATGTGTGATTTGCTTTTCTGCTTTAATCGTTTTAAATTAGATCTTCAAACTGCTGCCCCATGTCCAACCTGATCCATATACCCGAACCCTGTTCCGAAAACTGGAATAAAATGCAGCCAGTGGCTGATTGCACACGTCATTGTGCGACTTGTAAAACAAATGTACATGATTTTTCAAAAGCTTCTTTCGCGGATATTGATACGGTATTTGAAAAAAATAAAGATGTAAAGATCTGTGGCCATTATCACGAGCGGCATACCAGCACTACCAAAAAAGTATATGTGCTCACAAATGCACTGGACAATGCATTTTCAAAAACAAAATTGAAACGTTTTTCATTGCTCGTTATTTCCCTGATGCTTTTGTTTGCGGGCTGCGCAAGAAGAGTAACCAAAGGATGCAGGGCTTACGGATTTGGAAATCCGGAAAAAAGTAAAGCACCGCATACCGAACAAACCCGGATTTAAATCCACTCCAGCTTTATAAATAGATTTTTTTATTTTTTATACAACAGCTCAAAAGCTTTGTAAACACTGCGGTGCATAATGGTGCCGTGATTTTCATCCGGCATGGGAACATAAAATGCTTTTATTTTCGAATCCGAATCCGAAATGGAAGTAAGGATCCCCGCCAGTTTTGCCGCATCATTCTGCATTTGTTTTCCTTCCGTTCCAACTGATACATACACTTTTACAGGGTTCTTCAAATTGGTATCCAGCATTGTTTTTGCATCGTTTAATAGTGATTCTTTGTCCCACCATAAGCTGGGGCTGATGATGATGTAATTGTTAAACAGCGCAGGTTTTTTCAATAAGATCTCCGTCGCTAATAAGCCGCCGAGCGATTCACCAATCAATGTTTTTTCTGAATTTGTTTTGTAATTCTTTTGAATATACGGTTGTACTTCTTTTTCCAGGAAAGCAATGAATTTTTCGGAGCCGCCGCTGGTCGGACATGCTTTTAGATCTTCCGGATTTTTGGAAGGAGATGTAAAATCCCTTCTTCTATCCACGTTGGCAATGCCTACCACAATTGACTTTGGCACCGCGTTGATCCAGGGAAAACTCAGGTATTGCACCAATCCCGAAACGTGAATAAAATCTTCATCGGCCGAACCGTCCAGCAAATAAATCACAGGATAGGTAGCAGCAGAATCGGGCGAATAACCTTCCGGAAGATAAATGTTGAGCGTGCGTGATTCTGAAAGGACTAGGGATTCTATTTTATCGGTTACACCGAGTACAAAGGGTTTGCTGTCGATTTTTTTAACCTGTGCGATGGAAGCGCTGCAAAATAAAAGGAATGCGAAGAAAGGGAAAATTATTTTTTTCATGATAATGTTTTACAAATTAATACAAATATACAAAGTACGGATAACGAACAGAAACGAATTTTGCGAATCTGTGTAATCTACTAAATACCAATGTGTACTAATATACTAATCTGTGTTTGCTGTGTTCATTAGTTCACTGGTTTATTGGTTTGATACTCGTGCTGTATTTATTTCTCGCAGAGGCGCAGAGTTCGCAGAGGTTGGGTTTTTACTGCGTTTGCTGTGTGTAAGAGAACGCGGAGGCAGGATTTCGCTTGCGCGAAATCTTGGTATGGCTTTGCGCAGAACACACCCCTAACCCCTCTCAAGAGGGGAACCTGGCGCTGCAATATTTAGAAATCATAGTTTTTAAAAAGATTATTAAATAATAAAATAATCACAAATATTTGTAGAGTGTTTCAGTTCCCCCTCTTGTGGAGAGGGGATGAAGGGCTGAGGTGAACACAGATTCGATATTCGAAAAATTCGTTATTCGATGATCATTTTCACCCTGTGTTTCTCATAAAGTTGGTGCACAATCCCATCTGAGAGGCCAATTTGGGGAACGAGGATCTTGTCGATTTCTGCCTTTTTAAGTACGCTCATTAAAATTTTTGAAGCAGGAATAATTACATCGGCACGATCGGGATTCATGCCCAGCACCTGTACACGCTCTTCGTAAGAGTAAGATTCTACGAGTTCGCAAAGCGATTTTAATTTGGAAGTGGCCAGCGGTTTGTTTGGTTTCCGGCCGGTCATTTTAAATAATTTATTGATATTACCGCCCGAACCAATTGCTATTAAAGGTTTATAGCCGGTAGTAATTTCTTTGATCCAGTTTTTAAAATAGCTCCAGTAATCTTTATCGATCTGGTTATGCAGCATGCGGATGGTACCCACATTGAAAGATTGCGAAACAATGGCTTTGTTTTTTGAGAACAGCGTGATCTCCGTGCTTCCGCCGCCAATATCAATATACAGGTAATTGGTGTTAGGATCTAAATGTTCTTCAATGTGATTGGAATAAATAATGTCCGCTTCGGTTTTACCGTCGATGATCTCGATCTTAATATCCGCTTCTTTGCGAATGCGCTCTACCACTTCATAACGGTTTTCTGCATCACGCATCGCGGAAGTGGCACAGGCACGGTAATCCACCACTTCATACACATCCATTAAATTACGGAAGGCTTTCATGGCGGTTACTAATTTATCGGCTTTTTTGGTAGAAATTCTTCCCTGCAAAAACGAATCCTCGCCCAAGCGGATAGGTACGCGGATGAGCTCCGCTTTTTTAAAGGACGCTTCGCCTTTATCTTCGTACACATTGCAAAACAGCAATCGTACTGCGTTGGAACCGATATCAATTGCTGCGAATTTCAAGGATGTACGCTAATTCTTAACAGGTTTAAACAAATTATAGATCGCTTCCTGGGCACGTACTTTCACTTTCCGGTTCGATTGGCGGTACTCATTATTTTGTTTACTTCCCAATACGCGCGCTTTTGTATTATCGCTCCAGAGTGTGTCGATGTTCGCACGTAATTGCTTTTGTATTTCCTTATCGTAAATAGGTACGGCAACTTCCGAGCGGTGATCGAGATTTCGTGTCATCCAGTCTGCCGAAGATATAAAGTATTTTTCATCACCGTTATTACAAAATATGAACACCCTGCTATGTTCCAGGAATTTGTCCACGATGCTGATCGCTTCAATATTATCGCTTAATCCTTTGATCCCGGCTACCAGCGAGCAAATTCCGCGAACGATCAGTTTTATCTGTACGCCTTCGGAGCTGGCTTCGTATAATTTGGTGATCATTTCGGTATCCACCAGGTTGTTCAACTTCAGCGTGATAGCGGCAGGTTTACCGGCTTTCGCATGTTGAATTTCCTTGTTGATAAGTTGTATCAACCGCTTGCGCATAAAAAACGGCGACACCAATAAATGTTTGTAAGTACCGGCTTTAAAATTATCGGAGTAAAACGTAAATACTTTTTCTACCTCTTCCGCGATGTGCTTGTTGGCAGTGATAAGGCTGTGATCGGTATAAATTTTTGCCGTATCACCGTTAAAATTTCCTGTACCGATGTGTGCATAATGTACCATTTTACCGGATTCTTTACGGGTGATCAAAAACATTTTCGAATGCACTTTTAATCCGGGCACACCGTAAATTACTTTGGCACCTTCTTCCTGCAGCTTGTTGGCCCAGTACATGTTGGATTCCTCGTCGAAGCGCGCCTGCAGCTCGATCACGGCAGTTACCTGCTTTCCGTTTTTGATGGCATTGATCAGCGCTTTTACCACGTTCGAATTTTTTGCAACGCGGTACAACGTAATTTTTATGCTTTGCACTTTCGGATCAATGGACGCTTCGCGTAAAAAATCGATCAGGTGATCGTACGATTGATATGGATACGTAAGCATCACATCTTTCTTTTTGATCACTTTAAAAATACTGATCTGGTCGGTAAGATCCGGATGTTTGAGCGGCGGCGTTTTTTTGTAGCTCAGTTCCGCAGCTCCCACATTCGGGAACGAAATAAAATCTTTAAAATTATGATAACGTCCGCCCGGGATCGGATTATCTTCCTTACCCAGTTTTACTTTTTTCATAATAAAATCAAGCATGTCAGGCGCAATCTGGCTGTCGTACACCAACCGCACCGGCTGTCCTTTTTTACGGTCCTTTAACCCTTTCGAGATTTTTTCCACAAAGCTTTTAGAAAGGTCGTTGTCCATATCGATCTCTGCATCCCTTGTCAGCTTTATGTTGTAGGCTTCTATATAATCGTGTTCAAAATTCGGGAACACATCTTCCAGGCAATACCGGATCACATCATCCAGCAGGATAATAAAATTCTGCTCCTTTATTTTCGGCAATACCACAAAGCGCGAGATCACATCGGTAGGTACTTCTATCAACGCATATTTGCTTTTTTTTGTTTTATCGGTCCGGCCGAGCTTGATGATCAGGTAACCCGATTTGTCCTTTAAATAAGGAAATGTAGTAGTATTATCGAGCATGATCGGAAAAAGTATAGGCATTACTTTTTCACGGAAATAATTTTTTACAAAGCCGCCCTGCTCCGTACTCAGCTGCTTTTCGCTGATGATGGAAATATTTTGTTTGTGCAGTTCCGTGGTAATATCCTGGTAAATGCGTTCAAACTTCAATTGCTGGTCAATTACCGCTTTCTGGATCTTATCCAGCAAACGAATGGGATTTTCACCCATGAATTCATCCACTTTTTTATGAAGTTTTACGGCGCGTTTGAGCGTCGCCACACGTACGCGAAAAAACTCATCGCGGTTATTGGAGTAGATTCCCAGGAATTTGATTCGTTCGATCAGTGGAACAGTTGCATCTTCTGCTTCCTGCAAAACACGTTCGTTAAAAGCAAGCCAGCTTAACTCACGGTTAATTAAAATAACGTTTTTTTTAGCCATACAGCACTAATAATAACAACACCAAATTACAAAAAATTATTTTTTCTTAACGGGGCTTGCTTTTTTTGCTGCTGCTTTTTTCGCCGGAGCCACTTTTTTCACTGCTTTTTTCGCAGGTGTGGCTTTGGTTTCGGCCATTGCTTTTAATGTTTTATAAAACTTTTTTGCAATTGTTTTGGATGCTTCGTGAACTGTTTTTGCAATTTTTTTACCGGCAATAGCATTGCGTGTATTTAATGTTTCCGCAATGTTTTTTTCAATTGCAGCTTCAAGCTCTTTTCTGAGTTCTTTTTTGTTCATTGTGTTTTTATGTTAGTGTGCGTTAAAAATCCGAAAATTATACATGCAAAGGTGCGCTAAAAAAAATCCTTAACAATTAATTAACGGGTCGAATTGAATTGTTCTTGGGATAATCGTACAGAAAAAGCTCATTTGAAAATTTTAAAAATTGTTTCCAGTCCGCCGCCGCGGATTTTAACCCGATGATGCCGCAAGTAGGAATCTCCTCTGTAAAGGGCGCAGTAAGCCGGTTGGCACAATCGGTGATCGTGGGATTATGGCCCACCAAAAACACACAATCGTGTTTATTATCAATTTCGGAGATCACACGCAGGTATTCTTTTGCCGATGATTCATACAGGTCGGGTGCAAGCATTATCGCGTTAGCATTGTAACCAAGCGTGTTGCAAAAAACAATGGCGGTAGAATACGTCCGGATGGCCGGACTTGCAATAACCAGCTGCGGGCTTACTTTTTTATCTTTTAATGTGCGGCTCATTTTGCCGGCATCGGTATAACCGCGCTCATTCAGCGGCCGGTAAAGATCCAGCACCTCCCCGTTTTTTAAGTCGGCCTTTGCATGCCGTATGAGATAAAGCGTTTTCATAATTGTAGTATATTTAAACATTCAAATGATAAAATAAATGTAAGATGTTTTTAAGAATAGTCTTTTCACTTTTTATTTTTTCCTGCTTTTGTTTTTTGTTTCCACCCGGGAGCACTGCATTTACAAAACAAAAACAGCATTCGTTGGACAGCTTACGCAGCTTCCCTGAAAATTTCCTGCCAGCTCATACAGCAACCGACGAGCTCATCCGGCACACCGCGTATACCCTTTGCTACAGCGAAAAGCAGGAGCAGGCAAAATGGGTGGCGTATCATTTAACAGGCGAAATGTGCAATAATAATGGGGAAGAACGTACCAACAATTTCCGGGAAGATCTGGATGTGAAAACAAGATCCGCCATTCCGGATGATTATAAAAAATCCGGCTACGACCGCGGGCACCTTTGCCCTGCAGGCGATATGGGCTGGAGCGAGCAAACCATGAGCGAATCGTTTTTGATGAGCAACATGAGCCCGCAGGTGCCGGGATTTAACCGCGGCATCTGGAAAAACCTGGAAGGCGATGTACGCCAGTGGGCGATCGATAATAAAGATATTTATGTAGTAACAGCAGGTGTTTTAGAGGATAATTTAGCAACCATCGGGAGGATAAAGTGGCGGTGCCGCATTATTATTACAAAGTAATCCTGGATGTGCATCCACCGGAATACAAGGCCATTGGCTTTGTGCTGCCGAATGCCGCGAGCAAACAATCGGTTTTTGATTACGCCGTTTCAGTAGATTCCGTGGAGCATTTAACCGGCATCAATTTTTTTCCCGCTTTGCCGGATTCGCTGGAAAATAGGCTGGAGGCGCACTTTAACGCTAATCAATGGAGCATTAACAAGTAAATGCTTTTTTTCATACACGAGTGAAAGTTCATTGAAATCCATAGCCATAAAATAATACGATATTCATTCTGCAGACTCTTTCGGCCTGTTCAGTAATAGCGGTAAAAAATCGCCCTGTAATCAAAGTAGAGAGCATTATCATTTAACTGTATCAAATTAAGGGATGACGTGTACTGGCGATTATTTATCCGTGGTTGTCGGGCCACGCTAGTGGCAAGACAAATTACCTTACAGGCCAGAAAAGGTTTTTGTAACTTTTTGCCTTCAAAAAGTTAAAAGATAATTAATTGCAAAGTTTAAATTTAACCAACCTTACCATGAAAAAGAAACTCGTATTTATTGCACTTGTGTTTGCATCCTCATTCGCTGCAAAAGCGCAGGAAACCAAAAAAGAACACACGATCAAAGTAACCGGAACAGCCGAGTTGGAAATTGTGCCGGATGAGATTTACATGTCGGTTACATTAAAAGAATACACCAAAGACAAGAAAAAACAAACCATCGAAGACCTTGAAAAGGATTTGGTAAATTTTTTGGAAAAAGTGACAATAACCGACAAAAAAGACATAAAAATGGACAATATGAGCGGTTATTTGATCAAAATCAAGCGAAAAAACAAAGATGAGCAGATCAGCAAAAGCTATAATATCAAGTTTAAAACCCCACAGCAGGTGTATCAATTGTATTCGGTGATGGATTCCCTGGGGATCAGCAGTGCGTATGTGAGCAAATATTCGCACAGCAAAATGGACGAATACAAAAAGCAGATCAAAATTACCGCTATCAAAGCAGCGAAAGATAAAGCGGCCTACCTGCTGGAAGCCATCGGTGAGAAGCCCGGAAAAGCTGTAAGCGTGGCCGAAAAAACAGGTTATGTGATTGTGGACGACGGCACCACCGACGACAGCCGGAGAAATTACCGGTATGCACAAAACTCCAGCTTTTTAAGCAACGAGTTCAGCAATGTGCGTATGGAAGACGGAGGCGGGAATGATGCGTCGGTAATTGGCGATAAAACCATAAAGCTGCAATACGATATTGATGTGGAATTTGAGATCCAGTAAGTGATCCTTACTTCCGTAAGTTTTTAGAATAAAAGAAAATACAAGAACTCAAAAAATAGTTTATTTTTGTTTTGGATAAAATTACGCTTTTTCAACAGTTTGAAATTGACTGAAACCAGATGCACTGCAACTAAATTACAGGGAAATGCATCATTATTAAAACAATGTTTCAAACAACAGTACATACCGCCTCTCTCCCGGCACGAAAAGTTCTTTTAACATTGCTCTGCATTGTTTTCTCTGCTTTTGTTGCAGGTCGTTTACATGCCAATTGTACCGGCATCAATACCGCATTTACACCTTCGCAAACCATTGTGTGCGGCCCGGGCGCTACCAGCATTAGCTTTACAAACACCAGTACCGGGGCAGGAGCCGCCGCCGCACAATATACCTGGTATCTCAACGGCGTTTCTTTTGCCACCACATCGGGATTGGCAGTGCCAACCAACTCCACCATTTCAACAGTTGGTACGTACAATTATTTACTGGTTGCATTTGATACCACCATTCACTGCCGCGATAGTGCCACCGTTCAGGTCATCATTCGTCCGCTGCCTGTTGCCGTATTTTCGTTTGCACCCGACAATCAGTGTGCGGGATCTACCACATCTTTTACAAACGCATCTACCGGAACAGGCGGATTTACCACGTATGCCTGGGCTTTTGGCGATGGCGGAACATCCACGGCAGTAAATCCCACACATGTATACGCAGCAGGCGGAACATTTAATGCAACGCTTACCATCACTAACGGTGCGGGTTGTACAAGTACGGTCAGTCATGCTGTTACAGTTATGCCGCGCCCGGTTGCGGCCATTTCCGGCGATGATGGCGACGGAGATACCCAGTATTGCTTATCGCCGGTGGATAATACGACTACCGATGCGGTTACATTTTTTAATTCCACCACCGGTGCAACGTCTTATAGCTGGACGTTTGGCGACGGCAGCCCGGTATTTAATACCACATCCACCGCTAATTTTGTACATACATATACCAGTTACGGAACGTATACGGTTACCATGGTTGCCACCGGCGCCAATGGCTGTACCACCACTACCACATTAACTGTGGTGTTCGATAAATTTGTATCGGCCTCCTTTAGCGTTACACTGGCAGAGTTTTCGGGCTGTGTGCCGCATACGGTAACACCCAACAATGCATCACAAAATGCAAGCATGTTTGTTTGGAATTTTGGCGATGGCAGTCCAACCGTAACAACCACAAGCTTTGTAGCGCCAAGTCATACCTATACCGTTGGCGGTTCGTATACCATTTCGGTAATTGCATCCAACAGCTGTAATTCATCCACCTCCACGGTTGGCCCGATAACAGTGGTAGGTCCGCCGGTAATCAATTTTTCTGCAACACCCACATTGGGCTGTTCGCTACAAACGGTTACATTTGGGAACACCACCACCGGTGCATCACCCACCAATAATTTTTACTGGGATTTTGGCAACGGCAATACGCTGAACGGCGTTAAATTTCCGCCGCCGCAAATTTACCACCAGGGTACCTGGACGATCATGATGGTATCCGGAAACGCTTGCGGAACCGATACATTGTACCGTACCATTGTGGTGGATACTATTCCAACAGCAGCTATGACAGTAACACCGCTGGTAGGCTGTACGCCTTTGGTAGTAACCACAACCAATACATCGGTAGGAGGAAATCTAAGTTATCAATGGTACATCGACGGCGTTTTTACATACACCACCCCAACCATTCCGAACCAAACATTTACAGCACCCGTAGGCAACACAGCGGTAAACCACAGCATTCACCTGCATGTATTCAATCACTGCGGAGCGGACGATACCACAGTTACTGTACTGGTGCATCCATTGGTAACAGCCATTCTTACACCGGTTACATCTACCATTTGTGCGGGTAGCAGTGTTACGTTCACACAATCTTCCAAAGGAGACCTGCTCACGTATGCCTGGGATTTTGGCAATGGAAATACCTCCACAGCTGCCGCTCCGCCTGCACAAACATATCCAGCACCGGGATCATATACCGTAACATTAACAGTAACCGGCTATTGCGGAATAAGTACAGCAACAGGAACCGTAACTGTAAATCCCGTGCCGGTAGCGCCAACGGTAGCACCCGCTACCATTTGCTCGGGAACATCCACGGTATTAACCGCCACCGCACCGGGCGGTACGTACACCTGGTATAACGCTGCAGTAGGCGGCACCTTATTGTTTACCGGCGCAGCTTATACAACGCCTGTATTATCAACCACAACAACCTATTACGTACAATCCACTTCATTAGGTTGTACCGGCCCGCGTACGCCTGTAACCGTTACCGTGATTGCAATTCCGGTTGTACCAACGGTTGCACCCGCCACTATTTGTTCGGGTACCACCGCCACATTAACAGCTACCGCACCGGGTGGAACATACACCTGGTACAATGCAGCGGTGGGTGGAACGCTTTTAAACACAGGTGCTTCCTATACCACGCCCGTTTTAACAACTACTACAACCTATTACGTTCAAACCACGGTAAGCGGCTGTACCAGTACACGCACGCCGGTTACAGTAACGGTTACACCAATTCCGGCAACACCTGCTGCTGCTCCGGTAACCATTTGTTCGGGTACTGCCGCCACATTAAGTGCTACGGCACCGGGCGGGACTTACAACTGGTATGATTCGCTAACAGGCGGAACGTTTTTACATACGGGCACTCCGTATACAACACCTGTTTTAACAGCTACCACCACCTATTATGTTCAAACCACTGTAAGCGGCTGTACCAGTCCGCGCAGGCCGGTTACTGTAACCGTAAATCCAATTCCGGTAGCCGATATTGTGCCGGATGTAAGCTCCGGCTGCTCCGGTTTGGTAGTGCATTTCAATAATAATTCTACGCTTGGCGGTACGTATGCCTGGACATTTAACGGTGGCACACCGGCAACATCCGCAGTGTATTCGCCACCGGCGGTCACATTTACAACGGCAGGGAACGACATGGTGTATCTTACGGTAACTGTTGGCGGCTGCGTCATGCGTGATACCGCTTACATTAACATTGCGCCCTTGCCAACGCCTGTGTTTACAATGATCAATGTAACCGGGTGTTCGCCGGTAACACCCATAGTTACTGTGGTAACGGGCATTAGCCCCGGAGATACCTTTGTATGGCATCTGCCGGGTGGTGTTTCCTCCTATAGTCCTCTTCCACCGTTGCCTGCATATACAGCCACCGGAACCGATAGTATTTATGGTATTGAACTGGTAGTATCAAGCGCAATTGGCTGCAGTGATAGTGTACAGCATAACGTAACCGTGCATGCCAATCCTCTTGCTGCGTTTACACCAAGCTCTGATACCATCTGTGCAAACGCCGCCATTACTTTTTCAAATACCTCTACCGGAGCAAGTACTTATGGCTGGACGTTTGGCGATGCCGGAACCAGTACTACCGCAAGCCCAACGCATACATACATCACCCCCGGGAATTACAATTCACAGTTGATCGTATCCACGGCATTTGCCTGTAAGGATACAGCAATGGCGCTCATTGTGGTGGATTCTGTTCCGGTGGCAGCATTTACGGCAAGTACGGAATGCCTGGGCTTTTCTACGGTATTTACCAACGCATCCACCGGCAGCATTACCAGCTATAACTGGAATTTCGGCGATGGATCTCCGGTAGGAACAACGCCCAATCCTACACATTTATATCCGGCAAACGGAACATACAACGTAACGCTTACTGTTACAAATGCATTTGGCTGTAGTCAATCCATCATACATGCGGTGATTGTGAATCCTGTTCCTGTTGCGGCATTTGCCAATACCACCGCATGTTTGAACCAGGCCACTGCATTTACAGATCAAACCACGGGAACGCCGATCAACTGGATCTGGGATTTTGGCGATGGCAGCCCGGTAAGCAACACGCACAACCCAACACACACCTATGCAACAGCAGGCAGCTACAATGTAACGCTGGTAGCATTTGGCGGCAGCGGCTGTTCGGATACCGTTTCACATTCCGTTACTGTAAATCCAATCCCAACGGCTAATTTTACATTTGCATCGGTATGTACGAATGATACCATGTTCTTTAACAGCACTTCGCTGGGTGGGCCTACCACATTCAGTTGGAATTTTGGTGACGGTTTTTCCGATAACACCAACAATCCTGCTCCGCATCACGTGTATACAATTGCCGGAACGTACAATGTAACGCTGGTTGCAGGTTATGCCACCGGCTGTACCAATAGCATTACAAAACCGGTAACGGCTTATCCGCTTACGGTTCCGAACTTTACCAGCAGCACGTCGTGCTTGAATGTTACAACAACCTTTACGGATGTTACTACCAATTCGCCAACACAATGGACCTGGCATTTCGGCGATGGCAGCGCAGTTGCAACCACACAAAATCCATCGCACACATATGCGGCACCGGGCACATATCCGGTAACGCTTGTAACGCAAAATACATTCGGCTGTAAAGATTCGATCACCGCTAATGCGATCGTAAAACCATTGCCAACAGCGGCATTTGCGTTTGATACGGTTTGTAACGGAACGGCATCGGCATTTATAAACCAGTCGCTTGCATCCGCGTCCTGGAACTGGAATTTTGGTGACGGCAGTCCTGCAAATACAACCAATTCGCCAACGCACGTTTATGGATCTCCGGGAACGTATACCGTTACATTGATTGCTTCAACATCGCTTGGTTGTACCGATACCATCACACATTCCATCATTGTAAACCCGAACCCGGTAGCGGCATACACGGCAACTTCCGCTTGTTTTTCGTATGCAAGCATTTTTACGGATCAATCGACAGCAGCAGTAAGCTGGAGCTGGAATTTTGGTGACGGATCGGCATTAATCACTACCGCAAACCCAACGTATACCTATCCTGCAGCCGGAACATACAATGCTGCGCTTACGGTTACCAATGTGTTTGGCTGTACCAATGTGGTAACACATCCGGTGGTGGTAAAACCAATTCCGGTAGCGGCATTTGCAGGCACAACTGTTTGTAAAGGCCAGCCAACGGTATTTACAGATCAAACCACCGGTGCGCCGATCAACTGGAGCTGGGATTTTGGCGATGCAACAGCACTCAACGCCACACAAAACCCTGCGCATACCTATGCATTGGCAGGTACGTACAATGTAACGCTCATTGCATCCGGCGGCAGCGGCTGTGCCGATACGATCACCAATACAATTACCGTAAATCCGGTACCAACCGCCAGCTTTACATTCGCATCGGTATGTACCAACGACACCATGTTTTTTAACAGCACATCGCTCGGAACGCCGGATACATTCATCTGGGATTTTGGCGATGGTTTTTCTGATAATGCCAACAATCCTTCACCAACACATGTATACAGTGTTGCAGGTACGTACAACGTTACACTCACCGCAGGTTATGGTGTTACGGGTTGTACCAACAGTGTAAGCGTTCCGGTAACGGCTTATCCGCTTACGGTTCCCAACTTTACAAACACAACGCCGTGTTTGAATGTGGCTACGGCTTTCACAGATGCTACTACTAACACTCCAACACAGTGGAGCTGGAATTTTGGCGATGGCAGCGCATTTGGCAGCACGCAAAATCCAACACATACGTATGCAACACCCGGAACGTACAATGTAGTACTCGTAACGCAAAATACATTTGGCTGTAAAGATTCCATCGCGCTCAACGCTGTGGTAAATACCTTGCCGGTAGCGGTATTTGCATTTGATACCGTATGCGCCAATGCAGCAACATCGTTCACTGATCAGTCCACGGCAGCAGTTGCATGGGCATGGGATTTCGGCGATGCGGCAACCAGCAGCAGCAATTCGCCAACGCATATGTACGCATCAAGCGGTACATATACCGTTACATTAATTGTTACCAATACATTTGGTTGTACCGATACGATCTCGCATAACATCATTGTGAATCCGAACCCGGTATCGTTGTATGCCGCCACTACGGCTTGCCATACGTATGCTACATTATTTACGGATCAATCGACGGCAGCCATTAGCTGGAATTGGAATTACGGCGATGCCACCACAAACGATACAGCACAATCGCCATCGCATATTTTTGTAAACCCCGGCAATTACACCGTTTCACTGCTGGTAACAAACGTGTTCGGCTGCACCAGCTCATCGTCGCAAACCGTTACGGTATTGCCGCAACCGGTTGCCGATTTCAATTTTAATACCGTGTGTGCACGCCAGTCGGTGCAATTTATGGATGCCACCACAGGTGCTGCAATGACCAGCTGGCATTGGGATTTCGGCGATGCAACACCGACGGGCAGCCTACAGAATCCAACACATGTTTACACACTCGGTGGTAATTACAATGTAACGCTCATTGTTGGTAATTCATCCGGTTGTGTCGATACCATTGTGAAACCGGTGATTGTGAATACCGTTCCAACGCCATTGTTCACAGCCAATACCGGTTGCCTCGGAACTATCACAAACTTTATTGATCAGTCAACAGATTCTGTTGCGATCAGCACCTGGTTCTGGGATTTTAACGATGGAAATAACTCTACTTCTCAAAGTCCCAATTATCAATATTTAAGTACTGGAAATTACAACGTAACATTAACCGTTACCAATATTTCGGGTTGCGATAGCAGCATTACATTGCCGGTAAATATTAATCCGGTGCCGGTTGCAGCATTCACTTCAGATACCATTTGCCTTGGCGGAGCAACAGCATTTGCAGATGTTTCCACAGGTAGCCCATCACAATGGAGCTGGAATTTTGGCGATGGCAGCGCAGTTAATACCACGCAAAACCCAACGCATGTGTATGCAACAGCAGGAACGTATGCTGTAACATTTGTTGTGGCAAACGGATCCACCTGCGGAGATTCCATTATACACAATGTTATTGTGAAACCGTTGCCAACAGCGGCGTTTGCAGTTGATACGGTGTGTGCCAATGCAGCTACCTCTTTTGTAGATCAGTCCACATCGGCAGTTGCATGGCAATGGAATTTTGACGATGGCAGCCCGGTAAATACCGGCAATTCACAAACACATATTTTCCCGGCAAGCGGCACATACACCGTATTATTAACCGTTACAAATTCATCCGGTTGTACCGATACCATTTCACATCCGGTGATCGTAAACCCAAATCCTGTAGCGGCATATGCGGCAATAACTGCTTGTTATTCCTACGCAACTGCATTTACCGATAACTCCACTTCCGCAATCTCCTGGGATTGGGATTTTGGTGATGCTACTGCAAACAGTGCAACACAATCGCCCTCGCATACCTACGCCAATGCTGCTAATTACAGCGTTTCACTTACTGTTACCAATACATTTGGTTGCACAAATTTATCATCGCAGGTGATTACCGTATTGCCGCAACCGGTTGCCGATTTTTCATTCAGCACAGTGTGTGCACGCCAATCCGTACAGTTTACAGACGCAACATTGGGCGCTGCAATGACCAACTGGACATGGGATTTCGGCGATGGTACAGCAATAGCAAGTGCGCAAAACCCAACACACATTTATGCAACAGGCGGTAATTACAACGTTACCTTAATTGCAGGCAATGCATCCGGTTGTACCGATACGATCATAAAACCGATAATAGTGAACACCGTTCCAACGCCTTTATTTACAGCCAATGCAAGCTGCCAGGGAACGGTTACATCGTTTACCGATCAATCCACCGATGCAGTTGCGATCAGCAACTGGTTCTATGATTTTGGCGACGGAAATAATTCAACCTCCCAAAACCCTAATTATATCTACGCGGCAGCGGGCACATACAATGTTTCATTAACGGTTACCAATGTAAATGGCTGCGATACCACAGTAACTATTCCGGTTACCGTAAATGTATTCCCAACCGCAAGCTACAGTGTGGATACGGTTTGTATCGGTACGGCTACCACATTCACCGATCATTCCACCGGCACACCTACATCATGGCAATGGAATTTTGGTGATGGGATTAATGATAGCATCGGCCCGGTAACTACCCATACGTATGCCACTGCGGGCTCGTATGTTACTTCCATGACGGTATCGAGCGGCGCCGGTTGTACCGACCAGGCTTTCCAGATCATTGTAGTGCGTAGTGACGTACATGCGGATATCAGCGCTGCAAATAGCATCTGCGAAGACAATGCGCTTACGCTGAATGATAATTCCGTAATTACCACCGGCACTATTTTATCCGATACATGGGATTTTGGCGATGGCTCGCCGGGTGCAAACACATTGAATACTACGCATGTATACCCCAATCCGGGAACCTATACGATCACGCACGTGGTGGTTTCCGATGGCGGATGTGTGAGTACCGCTTTAGATACCGTAGTCGTAAATCCATTGCCAACAGCGGCATTCACGTCGGCAAATACATGTCAATCACAACCGGGTAACTTTACCGATAACTCTTCGGGCACGCCAACAGCCTGGAGCTGGAACTTTGGTGATGGCGGAAGCAGCAGCATTCAGAACCCGACACACCCATACGCAGCTGCCGGTACATTTAATACAACACTCATCGTAACCACCGCACTCGGTTGTGCCGATACGGTAACACGCCCGGTAATTGTATATGCGCAGCCAAATGCATCGTTCACCAGTAATGTGGTATGCTGGGGAGCTGTAACTACGCTGGTAAATACATCCACCACCGGAAGTGGCACCATTACCGGTTCCTGGTGGGATTTCGGCGATGGAACAACCGATACACAAACAAACGAAGAACATACATTCCACACACCAAACGATTCATTCAGCGTAACACTTGCGATCATTACCAGCTTTGGTTGTGTGGATACGGTAACGCAAATTGTTACCACGCACCCGTTGCCGGTGTTTAATTTCGGCCCTGATCAAACCAGCGGCTGCGATCAGTTCACAACAGATTTCCATGATAACACTACCGTTGCAGGTGGCACGATCGTGAACTGGCTCTGGAATTTCGGCGACGGAAATTTAACATACACGCAAAACCCGACACACACCTATGATGCTGCGGGAAGTTATTTTGTTTCCTTAACAGAAACCGATACGTACGGTTGTTCCATGAGTGATACGCTCAACTATCCGGTAGTAGTGTATCCGCATCCTACAGCGGGTTTCACAACCACACCGATAGATGCATCGATGTATGATCCGAATATTCAGATGCATGATGAATCTACCGGAGCCACCATGTGGGATTGGGATTTGGGAGATCACGAAACCAGCATTGCGCAGGAGCCTTATCATACCTATCCGGATACGGGCACGTACGTGATCACGCAGGTTGTTATTAATCAATACGGTTGCAGGGATACTACGGAACATCCGATCCGCATTACCGGCGAAACAACCACGTTTATACCAAATGCGTTTACGCCGAACAGCAACGGATTGAACGATGTGTTCGCACCTAAATTTTATGGCATTACGGAATTCACGATGTACATCTTTGATCGCTGGGGTAACCAGATCTTTAAAACCACCGATATGAATATCGGCTGGAATGGTTGTGTAAACAATGGTTCCGGTGAACCTGTACAACAGGATGTATATGTGTACAAGATCTTTACGAAGGATCTTTTACATAATGATCACAGATATATTGGTAGTATCACCGTAGTAAGGTAGGTACGGATAGCGCCCGCGCGATTCTCGTATAAAACTCCTTCAGGGGTTTCAAACCCTTGAAGGGGTAATAGAAAACACAGGATTTTCCAAGTTGTTATTGTCTAAATTTAGCAGGCGCGAGTGTCCCACTCGTGCCGCACTATTTTAGGGCGTCCCGCCCTATATTTAATGTTTAAAAGTGGCAAGATGCCACTAAATATAATGGCACGAGTGGGACACTCGCGCCTGCTGAGGTGTGTAATAACAAATGCACATCAATTATTTTATTTCGCATTACCGCAAAAAAAATCCTTTTCCAACCGGAAAAGGATTTTCTATTATTACAATTTCCGTTGCCGGAATTATTTTTTCTTTCTTCTTTTTTGTTTGCCTTGTGTGGCAGTTCCAAAACCATCGCCGTCTACTTTGTATTTGCTTTTGCGGTTTCTGCGGTACGATGTTCCGTTATTTTTAATGTTCGGATCTTTTTTCTGTTTATCAAAATGGCGCATTTGTGCGTGCGGACTTTGATCCTTGTGAAACAACCGGTGAAAAAATCCTCCGGATTTTTCGCTGCTGCCTTTGCCTGCAGATTGTGAAAATGATAGGGTAGAAATTCCTATAAAAAATAAGGTCAACAGTAAAACTTTCTTCATTCCAGTGGTTATTTAATATCGTGCGATTAAACACAAATATAATTATAAGTTTTGTAAAATTTCAAGTGTTAATAAATTTCTGTATTTTGGTCATTAATAAAACCTAAAAGAGCAGTGTAATGAAAAAAACAGGATTAATATTGATCGTGTGTTTATATACGGGACTTGCGTTCACAAGTTGCACCGGGAGCAATAAAAAAACTGATAATAAGGAAACACAGGAAGTAAAGTCGCAATACCAATGCCCGATGAAATGCACCGAAGAAAAATTTGATAAGCCCGGAAAGTGTCCTGTATGCGGGATGGAACTGGAAAAAGTAGCTAATAGTTAATAATAAAATAACACATGAAAAAAATCCTTTTATCTCTCTCAATTGTACTGTCGGCAGGAGCAGCCTTTTCCCAAACATACAACAGTCCCGAAAGCATCGAATTTGATTATGCAAACAATCGCTGGCTGATCGCCAACGACAATGCAGGTAATATCCTGGCACGTTCCAGCAGCACCGGCGCATTAACCATTTTTGCAACCGGACTTACCGGTCCGCATGGCATCGAGATCATCGGAAATACGCTGTATGTATGCGATGGCGGAAAAATGAAAGGATACGATCTTACCACCGCAGCACAGGTGATGAACCTGAACCTTGGTGCCACTTTCCTGAACGGGCTTGCGCATGATAACAATGGAAATTTATATGCAACCGATTTTACAGCAAAGAAAATTTATCGCATCAATTCCGTTACACAGCAATTCAATGTATTTGTAACCGGACTGGCAAAAAGCCCGAATGGCATTATTTACGATCAGCCGAACAACCGCTGTGTGTTTGTGAATTGGGGAACCAATGCACCTATTATGGCTGTGAGCCTTGTGGATTCAACCACATCAACGCTTACCGCAACAACACTTGGAAATTGCGATGGCATTGCAAAAGATGCAGCAGGTAATTATTTTGTTTCTTCCTGGAATTTAAATGGCGTGAGCAAATTCAATAATACATTCAGTGCCGCACCAACCACGGTAATTACAGGATTAAACAGCCCGGCTGATATTTTTTACAACACTTTAACAGATACACTTGGAGTTCCAAACTCGGGAACATCGGGCACCAGCACGTATACCAATAAAACATCCTATCACTACATGGGAAGTGCAACGGGCATTACAGAGGAAGTTGCAAAAAGCAATCTTAGCATGTCAGTAAACCCTAACCCGGTTGTAAAAACAGCGGAAATAAATTACGAGCTGCAAAACGAATGCAAAGTAACCATCCGGTTATTTGATATAAAAGGAACGCTGATAAAAACCATTGCCGACGAAACACAAGGCCAGGGAAAACAAACGACGTTCTTCAGCAAATCAAATCTTGCAGCCGGAACCTACTTCCTGACCATTACCACCGCATCTCAAAAAGAAACCCGTAAAATAATTATTGCAGAATAGGATTTGAAACGCCCGGCTTTATTTTTCGTTTTTTTCTTTTTAGTAACGTTTGCATCTTCCCTAAGATCACAAACGGATTCGATCGTAAAATTTTCGGATCTCTCATTTCGTGATGAAGAAGAAAAAGCCGCGTTCCGGAACTACATCGCGCAAAGCAGCATCGACAATGCATTCGATCTTTTTTTAACGCCTTACGATAAAGGAAACCGTACGGATGCCGCCGCCGCGCACAAAAAAATAAACGAGAGCATTGCTTCCCTGCAACAACAGATCAACGGTAAGCCGGATGCGAAAAAAGTAAAGCTGGTGTACGACCAGATCCACGCTACTTTTTTTAAAGTATACAAGCTGCACAACAGTTTAGCTAATATTTTTGAGGCTGGCGAATACAATTGCGTGTCCGCTTCGGCGCTTTATTCCTATGCATTTTTAAAATTGGGGATCCCGCACCAGATCATGCAAACGCCCGAACACGTTTACCTGGTGGCGTATCCTGAAGGAACAAAAATTGTGATCGAAACCACCAATCCACAGGTCGGTTATTTTGAGTTTAACGATAAGTTTGTAGAAAAATATTTAAAGTACCTCGAGGAAGGAAAATTAATTTCCAAAGCAGAATCCGACAGTACCACCACCACACAGCTGTTTAACAAATATTATTTTTCTTCCGAAAAGGTTTCATTCAATCAGTTAGCCAGTCTGCAATACAGCAATTACGCCTTATACAAGCAGGATTATAAAAATTATGAAGATGAATTGCCGCAAATAGAAAAAGCATATTTTCTTTATCCTTCCGAAAGGCATCAAAATATTTTGCGGGCAACGCTTATCAATCTTGTTTCAAAAAACGAATACGAAAATCCGGAGCAGGTAAGTAACCTTGCCATGCTTTGCCACCTCAATAACAGCGGCGATAAAAATGTGGAAGCCGTGCAGCTGGAAGAGGAGTTCAACCGGATCATTCGGAACCAGCTCATTAAAAATTCCAATTACGTACAGTTTGACCAGTCGTTTGCCGCTATTTACAATGCGATCAGCGATACTGTTTTAAAAAACAAAATCGCATTCAATTATCATTATGAGCTGGCGCGATTGGGTTATCTCAATTCAAAGCCGCAGGATTATGAGTTGCCACAGCTGGAAGCGTCGTATAAATTAAATCCGCAGGATGCCGATCTGCGTTCGATTATATTGGCCAATTTTGTAAAAAGTCAGGAGCACGATACCGATTCAAAAGAAGTATTGGGAGAGCTGAAAGCGTTTATTGCGAAGTTTGATTTTGCTGACGACAATACCGATATCAATATAGTAAAATCCAATTGTTACCTGGATCTTGCGTATCAGAGCTTTTACCTGGAAGATGTAGCGAAAGGGGAGAACTACCTCAAACTATTTGAAGACCTGTGCCGCAATAAAAAAGAGGTGGTGCCTACTGCAGGCTTTGTGGAACGGGCCTATGCAACCGTAGCCACCATTTATTACAAGCGCGGAAATACCGCCAAAGCAAAACAATTGCTCAAAAAAGGATTGGAATATGCGCCCGATAGTTTTGGACTTGCCCAGCGTATCAAACAACTTTAATAATTGTTGGCTGCAACAGTAATATCTTTTGTTACGATCACCGTATTTCCCATTCCTGTTCTTCTGAATGCCCCGATCCGTATTTTTTCCATAATAAATCCGCCCTTTGCCAGCCCGTATTCCATCAGGTAACGGCCGTCCTTTTCGCGTAAAAATTCAATCTGCGTTACCACATTGCCCGTATCCTTTTCCGATACAAGGCAAACCTCATCGCCGGGCTGTGGATTTTCAAGTGTTATAAAATAACGCAGCCGGTTTTCCATCAGTAATTTATTTTCCTCCACTACCGTGATCTTAAAATCGTTGTTTATTTTTTCTCCCGTTTCCGTCCATTCCTCCGTTCCCTTGCAGGGTTTATCCGCAGCATAATACGTAACACTTTGCGGTTTGCCGTTATCATAATAGAGTTCCTGTTTTCCTTCCTGTAGGCCGTTCCTGTAATTCAGTCGTTTTTGCAATTTGAGAGTACGGTATGTATAGGAAGCGCTTGGCCCGTCAAGCCGATCATTTTTATACGAAACTTTCGAAATTACTTTTCCTTCTTTGTTGAATTTTTTCCAGGTGCCTTCACGCTTGTGATCTTTAAAATACTGCAGCTCGCCCAACACACCGTTCTCGTAATACAGCAACGACGAATCGTCCAGCTTGTCGTTCACATAATGCTGGTGCGTTTTCAAATGACCGTTCTTGTAATATTCTTTCAGCTCACCATCTCTTTTTCCGTTTTTAAATTCAGCAGTCATCATTACTTTTTCCGAATTTGGAAAATGCACGGTATTTAAACCGTTTTTTCCATCAAACGAATTGCTGCAGGAATAAAAAGCAACTAAAATAAACACCGGAAGAATGATTTTCAAAACGTTTTTATGGAATGTGGCCATCATACAATTTATTTTTTGTGATCAATTTTAAAGATACCATTTTTTGCAATAAAAAAAGCGCGCTTCAATTAACGAAACGCGCTTTTTTAAATTCATTTACACACAGCTCTCCTTTTTAATCATAGCCGGTTGCGGCACACAGCAATCTTTTTCAATCTTAACAATCCTAAAAAATCTGCGTTCCTATCACACACTGTTCATGCAGGAAACGCACTTATTTTTGTCACTTCAAACATTCATGAGATCCCGGGTCAGGCCCGGGATGACAGCTTCGAAGGGTAATTGCAATTAATAAATAAATTTTAGACACACAGAAAATACACAGATTGGTATATTAGTCCCGCACGTGCGGGATTTGTATTTAGTAGATCCACAGATTCGTGTCATCCTGAGCCTGTCGAAGGACGTTCCTGTTTGCTATCTGTACCTACAAAAATTCATTCGCCAAATTCGCCAGCTCCGAACGCTCTCCTTTTTCCAGCGTAATATGAGCATACAAACTCTGATCTTTTAACTTATCGATCAGGTACGACAAGCCATTACTTTGCGAATCCAGGTACGGTGTATCAATCTGATAAATATCGCCGGTAAAGATCATTTTTGTGTTTTCACCCGCACGCGAAATAATTGTTTTTACTTCATGCGGCGTTAAATTCTGCGCTTCATCCACAATAAAAAACACATCCGATAAGCTTCTTCCGCGGATGTACGCCAGCGGACAAACCACCAGTTTCTCATGCTCCACCATTTCGCTGATCTGCTTGTATTCGCGGTCCTTTTCGTTGAACTGGTTTTTGATGAATTTTAAATTATCCCACAACGGTTCCATGTAAGGATTCAGCTTCGATTTAATATCGCCCGGTAAATAACCAATGTCTTTGTTGCTCAGCGGTACGATCGGGCGTGCTAAATAGATCTGGTGAAACGTGCGGCGCTGCTCCAGCGCACCGGCCAGCGATAACAATGTTTTTCCTGTTCCGGCCACACCCTGGATCGAAACCAGCTTAATATCCGGATTCATGATCGCATCCAGTGCAAACGCCTGTTCCGCATTACGCGGGTTCACGCCAAAAGCGCTTACCTTTTTTACACGTTCGATGATATCTTTTGCCGGACTGTAAGATGCCAGCACTGATTTGCTGCCATTCTTCAATACATAAAAATGATTGGAAGTTGGTTTTTGCTTTTTCAGCAATTTGGAAGTTTCGCAAAATCCTTTTTCATAGATCTCGTTGATCACTTCCGTAGGAATTTTCTGAAGCTCGCTGCGGCCCGTATACAGCTGCTCATTCACATCCTTGATCTTCCCGGTTTCGTAATCTTCCGCCGTAAGGTTCAGTGATTTTGCTTTGATGCGCAGGTTAATATCCTTGGTCACCATCACCACTTTGCGCTTCGGATATTTTTCCGCCACATACAAGGCTGTATTTAAAATGCGATGATCGCCTTTGCGTTCGCCAAATATTTTTTCCGCATCTATTTTGGAGCTGGTGTTCATCTCGATCTTGATCATCCCATGGCCTTTGCCATTGATATTGATCCAGTCCTGCAGGGTATTTCCTATAGATATTTTATCGATGTAACGGGTAAATTCGCGGGCTGCAAAATTCTTGGTATCATTTCCCTTCTTAAAGTTATCCAGCTCTTCCAACACTGTGATCGGGATCACCACATCATGTTCTTTAAAATTTTTGACCGCCATGTGGTCGTATATAATTACAGACGTATCAAGAACGAAAATCTTTTTCTCTTGCACCATAAACAGAACGTTTTTTTAATTGGTTGATAATTCTACAAACCAAACATTTCCGTTTTCTGATTAAAAGGGTGTGCCAGATGAAAAGCGGTTTAGTTTCAGTTATTAAAACTAGAAAAGAAAAATAATGTTTCAAAAACAGCGGTTTAAAGTAATCAACAACGCATTGTTTAAATAACAGCAAAATTACAGTGTTGGCGAATGCCAACATGTGCCCCCGCCACTTTTTGAACCACAAAAGGAACAAAAGAAAAACAAAGGCGATATGTAAAATGCCAATGTGCAATCCATTATTTGCATCTGCTTTAGCTTAAGAAACAATCACAGGTACTTCGTTTACAGACAGTTTAAGAATCCTGTCTTTTGTTTTTATTTTGTGGTGAGCCTTTACAATTGATAATGCAGTTACTGCGTGTAATCCGGAATCCATCGCGCAAGCGATAAAAATCTATTGTAATTTATTCAGAAAAAAATCTGTGAATCTGTTGCTTTACATAATTAAGCGTATAGCATTTCACGCTTCAATTTATGTTTTCTTTTGTTCCTTTTGTGGTGAAAAACACAAAGCCTTTTTCTTTGCGCCTCCTTTGCGTCTTTGCGGTAAAATCATGCAGCATAACACGCGCCTTGCCTTATGTGTTTCTTTTATAAAAAACAGAAATTAAAATGATAGATGTATTTTTTGGGTTTATAGACCCAAAACACCATAAAAATCAGGCAATTCTGTAGCAATTCTGAGTAAAATTTACCGCGAAAAAAGCTGCATTCTCCGCAAAGTGTTCTGAAAATTCGCTTTTAGAAATTAATTATAATAGATTCGTATAGATAAAAAAAAATACACTCCTGCTCCATCGCTGCCTGTACCTAAAACAAAGGATTACGGCGATTTTTATTGAAGATAAAAAAGACAAGAAAAGTCTTTAAAATGGAATTTAAAACTTTAAAGAGCGTAAAAAGCAAAAATGGTTGTCTATAAAAAACGATAGTTCGTCTAAAACGAAGGTAAAAACTTGACTTCCATTTTATTATAGATTAGGTTCGTTAAACAGATAGTTTTTACCGTTCTTAATTTATTGAGATTTTTTTGAATTTGAATACGAATAATTAAATGCTATACAATCAACTAAATTAAAATTAATGAAAAAAAACTTACTACTTGCCGCAGTACTAGTTGCATCTCTCTCGTTTGCACAGGCACAAAAAGACCCGAATTCCTCGGGTTCTAACGGACTTCCTTCTCACAGGACGTGCGCAACACAAATTCCAGATCCTGCTTTCGAGCAGTGGATGGCGACAAAAATTGCAGAACATGATGCGGATGTTAACGCTGGCCGTTCTTCCGAAGTTGTCAGTTATACCATTCCTGTGATCATTCACATTATCAATGCCGGTACCGCAGTTGGTAGCGGTGCAAACATTACTCTTGCACAGGCACAATCAGAGATCGCGATCTTAAATGCCGATTACGCAGGAACAAACACTGACATAACAAGCGTACCTTCTGCCTTTACAGGTGTAAAAGCAGGAAATACAGGCGTACAATTTTGTCTTGCCAAAGTAAGCCCAACCGGAACCGTACTGGCAGAGGTTGGTGTGGAGCGGATCAGCTATGTTGCACGCGGCTGGACAGATCCAAACACATTTGCAGATGCAACTTCCCTTCAGAATTATTTTGACGGAACGATCAAACCTGCCACCATTTGGGATCCTACAAAATATTTGAACGTATGGGTAGCACAGGTAGATGGCAGTGGATTATTAGGATATGCATCCTTCCCTGCAGGAACCGGCTTAACCGGGCTTAGCGGCGTTGAAACCGCAACCACATCCGGTGTCGTGATCAACGAAAAAGCATGGGGAAACATCGGAACAGCTGCCACCGGCGCTTACAACAAAGGAAGAACAGCAACTCACGAGATCGGCCACTGGCTGGGTTTACGCCATATCTGGGGCGACGGTACCTGCGCAACCGATTATTGTAACGATACGCCTCCTGCACAAACATCTAACTACGGTTGCCCTACACATCCTTATAATGTTGGGGTTTGTACAGGAAATACCACCGGTGAGATGTTCATGAATTACATGGATTATGTAGATGATGCCTGTATGTATATGTTCAGTGCCAACCAGGCAACGCGTATCCAAACAACAATGGCAAACGGAACATACCGTATTGGTTTAAATACTTCCGGAAAATGTAACACGCCTTATACGCTTGATGCATCCATCAGCGCCATTATTAATCCGGCAGCAGCATCTTCCAGTTGTGCAACCACCGTTACACCATTGGTAACCCTTACCAACTCCGGTTCAAGCACCTTAACTTCCGTTACCATTAAATATTCCTATGATGGCGGAACCGTTTCCAATTATGCATGGACAGGAAGTTTAGCTTCCGGCTCATCCGCAAATATTACTTTACCAACCAGCCCAACATTAACTGTTGCAGCACATACGATTACTGTTGCAACAAATTTACCGAACGGATCTGCGGATTTAAATACCGCAAACGATTCAAAAACAAACTCATTTACCGTAACGGCACCGCCAACAACAGTAGCATTGCCATTTACAGAAGGTTTCCAGGGAACAACATTTGTTCCGGCTAACTGGACGTTAAATAACCCGGACGCTGATCTAACCTGGACAAGAGTTACAACAGCCGGTGGATTTGGAACAAGTACGGCATCGGCACGCATGGATAATTATACACCTACTACTTCTACTGTAGGGATGCTCGATGAGTTGCTCACTCCGAAATATAATTTTTCAACAGCTTCAACCGCTACCATGAAGTTTGATGTCGCTTATGCGAGATACAACAACACCTCAAGCGGAACCATCCTGTGGGATTCATTAATTGTAATGGCATCGTCTAACTGCGGTACCACCTGGACCCGCGTATATGCAAAAGGAAGCACAGCATTAGCAACAGCTCCTGATAACGGAACCAGCTTATTTGTACCAACAGCAACACAATGGAGAACCGAAACAGTGAGCTTGAACAGCTTCATCGGGCAATCCAATGTTGGAATTAAAATCCAATGTAAATCAGGTTGGGGACAAGCCATGTACCTGGATAATATTAACATTGCTAGTACCACCGGTAGTACCGTTGCTTCTGTTGCAATAGCAGAAACCACAGGTACCAACCCAATGTGTGCCGGTGCTTCCGCAACATTTACAGCAACACCAACCAATGGCGGAACAGCACCAACTTATCAGTGGCAGATCAATGGTGTGAACGTTGGCGGTGCAACAGCAGCAACCTTTACAACAGCCACATTAACAAACGGTCAGATTGTTACCTGTATCATGACTTCTAACTTATCAGGAGTAACAGGCAGTCCGGCAACATCCAATGCCATTACAATGACTGTAAATGCAATTCCTGCAACGCCAACCGTTACAACCAACTCACCGGTTTGTGCAGGATCAACCATCAACTTAACTACAACAGCAGTTACAGGTGCAACATACGCATGGACTGGCCCTTCTACATTTACAAGTGCGGTTCAAAATCCAACACGCCCAACATCAACAGCAGCCATGGCGGGTACTTACAGCTTAACTGTTACAACAAACGGTTGTACAAGTGCAGCAGGTACGGCAACGGTTGTGGTAAATGCATTACCTGCAACACCAACGGTAACAACCAACTCACCGGTTTGTGCGGGATCAACCATTAATTTATCTACAACAGCAGTAACCGGTGCAACCTATGCCTGGACCGGTCCTGCAACATTTACAAGTACGGTTCAAAATCCTACACGCCCAACGGCAACAGTAGCAATGGCCGGTACTTACAGCTTAACGATCACCAAAACAGGTTGTACAAGCGTAGCAGGTACGGCAACGGTTGTGGTAAACGCATTACCTGCAACACCAACGGTAACAACCAATTCACCGGTTTGTGCAGGCTCAACCATTAACTTAACTACAACAGCAGTAACAGGCGCAACGTATGCCTGGACAGGCCCTTCGACTTTCACAAGTGCGGTTCAAAATCCAACACGCCCAACATCAACAGCAGCCATGGCCGGTACTTACAGCTTAACTGTTACAACAAACGGTTGTACAAGTGCAGCCGGTACAGCAACGGTGGTTGTAAATGCGATCCCGGCAACACCAACGGTAACAACCAACTCACCGGTTTGTGCAGGTTCAACCATTAACTTATCTACAACAGCAGTAACAGGTGCAACCTACGCCTGGACGGGCCCTGCAACATTTACAAGTGCGGTTCAAAGTCCAACCCGCCCAACAGCAACAGCTGCAATGGGAGGAACATACAGCGTAACCGTTACAACAAATGGTTGTACTAGTGCAGCAGGAACAGCAACAGTAACTATTAAAGCAACTCCTGCCACACCAACAGCAACAGCAACATCACCGGTGTGTACAGGTCAAACCATTAGCTTATCCACACCGGCAGTAACTGGTGCAACCTATGCCTGGAGCGGCCCTCCTGCATACACCAGTGCAACACGTAACCCAAACAGAACCAATGCAACAGTAGCAATGGCTGGTACCTACAGCATTACAGTAACAACCGCAGGTTGTACAAGTGCGGCAGGAACAGCAACAGTGGTTGTAAACACAACCCCTGCCACGCCAACAGCTACCAGCAGCAGCCCAGCTTGTATCGGTTCGGCCGTTAACTTTACAGCTCCAACGGTATCAGGTGCTAGCTATAGCTGGACCGGCCCGTCTACATTTACAAGTACATCTCAAAACCCTGTTATTGCAAGTGCAGCAGCAGGTATGGGTGGAACATACAGTGTAACGGTAACAGCAAACGGTTGTACAAGTGCAACAGGAACCACAGCATTAGTGGTGAATGCAAGCCCTACGGCTTTAGCAACAACAACAACAGCTTCCGGTTGCAGCACGCCAAGCGGTTCCATCACCATTGGAGCAACTACCAGCGGTACAGCTCCATTTACTTATTCTGTAAACGGCAGCGGATTTGCAACTACAACAAGCTACACCGGCCTTGCTTCAGGAACATACACCGTAACCGTGAAAGATGCAAACGGTTGTACATTCACAACTTCTGCCGTGATCGGCAGTTCATCCGGCCCAACTGCATTAAGCACCACACCGGCAAGCTCTACCTGTGGTAATGCAAACGGTTCCATCAATATTGGAGCTGTAACAGGCGGAGTAGGCCCATACACGTATTCATTCAACACAGGTGCATTTGCTTCCACAACAAGCTACACCGGACTTACAGCTGGTACGTATACAGTAGTTGTAAAAGATGCAGGCGGATGTACATTTACAGTAAATCCTGTTGTTACAGACATTGCAGGACCATCAGCGCAGGCAGCTACAACTGTTAATTCCACTTGTGGAAATGCTAACGGAGCCATCAACATTGGTGCAACCACCGGCGGAACAGCAGCATACGCGTATGCTGTAGATGGTAGCGGATTTACTGCAACAACAACTTACGCCGGTTTTGCAGCAGGTACTTATCCTGTGATCGTTCAGGATGCAAACGGTTGCCAGTTTACAACTTCAGCAACGGTGGCAAATACTGCAGGCCCAACAGCCTTGGCAGCAACAGCTGTTAACTCCACTTGCGGAAATGCTAACGGAACCATCAACATTGGTGCAACCACTGGTGGCGCACTATCCTATACTTATTCTGTGGATGGAAGCGGCTTTACCGGAACAACAGCTTACACCGGCTTTACAGCAGGTACTTATCCCGTGATCGTACAGGATGCAAACGGTTGCCAGTTTACAACATCGGCAACAGTTGCAAATACTGCTGGTCCTACAGCGCAGGCTGCCACAACCGGTAATTCAACTTGTGAAGGAACCGACGGAACAATTGACATCGGTGCAACCACCGGCGGAACAGCAGTATACATGTACTCGGTAGACGGAAGCTCATTCTCTTCCACAACCAGCTACAGCGGATTTGCTGCCGGAACCTACAATGTGTCGGTACAGGATGCAAACGGTTGCTCATTTACAACAACAGCTGTTGTAGGTAACACCGGAACAATCCCAACAACGCCAACAGTTACACAATCAGGAACTACATTAATATCCAGTTCTGCAACAGGTAACCAATGGTATGTAGATGGTGTTGCAATTCCGGGTGAAAATAACCAAAGCTATACTTACACTGCAAATGGTACGTATACCGTAGAAGTAACAAACGGAGGCTGTACATCTGCAGCATCTACAGGAGTTGTGGTTGTAAACACTGGAATTGCCGAAGGAAGCAACCCTAATTCGCTAAGCATTTTCCCGAATCCGAATGATGGAAACTTCACTGTTTCTTTCAGCTCAACTGAAAAAGAATCCTACACCATTGAAATAACAAATGCATTGGGCCAGGTAGTATTAAAAGAAGACGTGAAAGACTTTACAGGTAAATACAATAAAGACCTGAGCGTGGAGGAATATGGTAAAGGAATTTACATGATCAGTTTAACAAACGCAAATCACGAAACCGTTAAAAAAATGATGGTGTACTAAACCGGAATTATAAAAAAAATAAAAAAGTATCGTCCTTCCCATTGCGGGAAGGACGATCTTTTTAAAAGAAAATTAATTGTGTAAATAAGCGGTTCCGAATCCTAATAAATGCCTGAAAATTAACTAGGAAAAATCAAATTAATTCACTCTCTTCGTTAGAACAAAAAAATAATCCTTCTGCACGGGAAGGCTGCTACTTAAATAAAATCTCTCTAAATGAATCCAACAATTACTAAACGTGTAATGCTCTTCGGAGCCATTGCAACGCTGCTTACACAAAATGTGTTTTCGCAGCAAACAAAACTGCGGCTGGCAGATGCTACGGTTGTCAGCTATAGCAAAGGAACAACATTGCCTAACTTTATAAAGTTGAGCTCCGGACAAAACATTAAGCCCGATGATTTTTCAAACTGGGCCAATTTTGCATTCAACCTTCCGGAAGGCGTTTCTTTCAAAGAATATAAATCAGATAAAGACGAGTTGGGTTACACCCACATCCGTTACAAAGAATATGTAAACAACATCCCGGTAGACGGCTCCATGTTGATCGCACATAGTAAAGATGGCCGCGTAACAATGGTTAACGGCGATTATTACACCACCATCAACCCAAGCCAGTCGGTTGGAATTTCCGAAGCAGCCGCATTGGCAAGCGCACTTAAAAAAGTAAATGCACAAAAATACAAATGGGAAAATAAAGAAGAAACCGCAGCAATGGCTGTAGTTTACAATCAACCTGATTTTAGTTATTTCCCGAAAGGCGAGCTGGTGTTTGTACACAAAAGAACAGCAGATTATTCGGCTGCAAACATTCGTTTGGCTTATAAATTTAACATCTACGCCGAAAAGCCATTATCCCGCGCTTACATATTTGTAGATGCAAATTCCGGCGAAGTGATCTCCGAAGAACAGATCATCCACACTGCTGATGTAGTGGGTACTGCAGCAACAAAATTCAGCGGCTCGCAGCCAATGACTTCTGATAACTACGGTACAGCAACACAATACCGCTTGCGCGAAACCGGAAGAGGTGACGGAGTTGAAACGTATAACCTTGCAACATCAACAACCTACACCAACACCGATTTTACAAACACTTCCGCAACATGGAACCTTACCGGGACTAACCAGGCATCCGAAGATGCACACTGGGGTGCAGAAGCAACGTATGATTATTACATGAACGTACATTCACTCAACAGTATTGATGGTGCCGGAATGAAATTATTAAGCTACGTACATTACGATGTAAATTACGTGAACGCTTTCTGGGACGGGCAACGGATGACCTACGGTGACGGACAAATAAGCCAGGGCTTTTTAATTATGACAGCGCTGGATGTGTGCGGACACGAGATCACGCACGGTTTAACAGGAAATACTGCCGGACTGGATGGCGGTGGAAACGGTGAGCCGGATGCATTGAACGAAGGTTTCAGCGATATTTTCGGTACTACTATTGAAGCATATGCACGCCCTACACAACACGACTGGATCATTGGTGCGGACATTACCTGCAATGGTTCCGGAGTTCAAAATCACGTAGGGATCCGCAACATGTCCAACCCGAATGCATTCTCCCAGCCGGATACCTACCAGGGAACAAACTGGGACAACACCGGCGAACCTCATACCAACAACGGGCCTTCTATTTTCTGGTATTATTTATTGTGCCAGGGTGGTAGCGGAACAAACGATAACGCAGCCGCATACACCGTTACAGGCATCACCATGGCAAAAGCGCGTTTGATCGCTTTCCGCGGATTGACCAACTATTTTACACCAAGCACGGATTATGCAGATGCACGCACCTACACGATCCAGGCTGCAAACGATATTTACGGCGGATGTTCGCCGGAAGTAATTGCTACAACCAATGCATGGCATGCAGTAGGCGTGGGTGCAGCTTTTTCTGCAACCGTAAACGCTGATTTTACATCCAATGCAACCACCAGCTGTACCTTGCCTTTCAACGTTGCTTTTGTAAATACAAGTACCAACGGAAGCGCTGCTACCTGGAATTTCGGTGACGGCGGAACAAGCACTACATTTAACCCTACACACTCCTACACCACAGCAGGAACGTACAATGTACACATGACTGTAAGCGGTGCATGCGGAACAGATTCAGTTGTGCAGTCGTCCTACATTGTTGTAAATCCACCGCCTGCACCTACAGCAGCAGCAGCAGCATACAGCTGTACTTCACCGGCAACTGTAACATTAAACGCAAGCGGTACAGGTACCTTAAACTGGTATGCAAATGCCAGTGGCGGCGCTATTTTACATTCAGGCACAACGTATACAACGCCTTCAATAAGTGCAACCACTATGTATTATGTATCCAGCCAGGTGGCCGGTGCAACAGGCAACGTAGGGCCAACCACCACCACATTTGGTACAGGCGGTTACCACAACAATACTTCTACACAATACCTGATCTTTGATGTATTACAGCCTTGTACACTGCAAACCGTATTGGTAAACTCCGGTGCGGCAGGTTCCCGTAATGTATTGGTAATGGACAGCACCGGTGCCATCCTCCAAACAGTTCCGGTTACATTCCCTAACGGAACAGGTACCGTAACAGTAAACATCCACCTTACACCCGGTACCAATTACCGTATTGGCGGTACAGGTATGAACCTGTGGAGACAAAGTGCCGGTGCGGCATATCCGTATACACTTGCCGGATCGGTGAAGATTACCGGTTCTTCTGCCGGATCAGCGTATTACTATTATTACTACAACTGGCAGATCCAAAACGACCCTTGTACAAGCACAAGAACAGCGGTTCCGGTAACCATCGGAAGCCCGGTTGTGAGTTACGTATCTGCTTATGATACGCTTTGTGTAACAGGCGCAGCGGTGACATTGTCGGGCGGCTTGCCTGCAGGCGGAACCTATTCCGGAACAGGTGTGAGCGGTACTTCCTTTGATCCTGCGATGAGCGGAACAGGAAACCAGCTAATTACCTATTCGTATTCGGATGTGAATGGTTGTACTTCCACAGCTGCACAAACCATCAATGTAGATCCGTGTACACCGGTAACAACTACAGGCATTGCCAATGCAGCAACAGTATCCGGCATTGCCTTGTATCCAAACCCGACAGAAGGAATGTTTACTATGGAATTAGGAATGATCCAGGATGATAAAGCCGAACTGCGCATTGTAAATGCACTGGGCCAGGTCATCATCGATGAAAATCACAACCTTGTTGCAGGTAACAATAAATTGATGTTTAACCTTGCAGATGTTGCAAAAGGCGTGTATGTAATACAGCTGAAAACATCTACCGGCGTGATCACAAAACGCATCACAAAAAATTAAAAAATAGCTTAAACGCATAAAATGATCGTCCTTCCGCTTCAACGGAAGGACGATTTTATTTTAGGCCTGTTTTGCCTTAATTGTAATCAATCTAAATAAGCGGGCTGCATCTTTCCGTATTTAATAAACTTTAAATTTGTCCCGAATTTTATGGCTATTTCAAAAGAATTAGCTAAAATTGAGGTCGAAATACTAAAACCGAAACGTATGCACGCAGCAGCAAGCTCACCTAAGGATTTCCTTCCAATCGTTTTCATGTTTATAGCAGCGCTTGGATTTGTAATTTTTGCAATGACATTGACCCACATGCTCGGGCCGAAAAGAAAATCAAAAATAAAAGACGACACATTTGAATGCGGTATTGAAGTGCAGGGAAATGCACGGATCCCGTTTTCCATCAAATATTTTTTAGTAGCCATCCTCTTCGTATTGTTCGATGTGGAGGTGATCTTCATGTATCCATGGGCTGTAAACTTTAAGGAATTAGGCTTACGCGGCCTCATGGAAATGTTCACATTCGTTGCTTTTTTACTGGTGGGTTTTTATTACATCATCAAAAAAGGCGCATTGAAATGGGAATAAGGAAGTTCAAAGTTTAAAGTTGAAAAGTTCAAAGTTTGCTGTATAATTAAAATAGTGCAGGACCAATTCCCCTCTTGAGAGGGGTTAGGGGTGTGTAAAACAATGGCCAACGTGATTGCAGAATTTGTAAAACGATATGAATAACATTTTCAAAATAGCATTTATACTCATCATTTCATCGGCATCATTGCACGCTCAAAAAGCAGCGCCGGTATATAATTTGTGTGGAAAAACCGGGGATTGCACCATGACCTGGGACGAGTTCATGAAGTGTAAAAAAGAATTGGTTTCTACTACCAAAGGAGTTTCTGTAAGTTCGTTTGTATTGACCATCATGAAACCCGAAAAAAAGGACACACTCCAGATCGAATATCCATCAAAAGGAAATGCATTCAGCAAACAGGCAATTGAATCAATAGATAAATTATACAAAGACAAAAAGATAGGGAATAAAATGCTGATAGAAGCCGTGCAGGTAGTGGAAAGTGGAAAAGAAGCACGCAAAGTTCCCGGAATGGTGATCACATTAACAAATTAGTTCCGCAGGGCGGAAAGAAAAAGAGGAAATAATGAGTAAAAAAGAAGAAAAATCAACAGTAGCGGTAACAGCAGCTCCTCCGGGAATTGAAGGGCCGGGCTTTTTTGCTACCCGTATCGATAAAGTAGTGGGAATGGCAAGAGCAAATTCATTGTGGCCATTGCCTTTTGCTACCTCCTGCTGCGGTATCGAATTTATGGCCACCATGGCATCGGATTACGATTTGGCGCGTTTCGGGATGGAGCGTTTGAGCTTTTCCCCACGTCAGGCAGATTTGCTGATGGTAATGGGAACCATTTCTAAAAAAATGGGCCCGGTATTACGCCAGGTATATGAGCAAATGGCAGAACCAAAATGGGTATTGTCAATGGGAGCCTGCGCTTCCAGCGGAGGTGTGTTTGATACATACAGCGTATTGCAGGGAATCGACCGGATCATCCCGGTAGATGTTTACATCCCCGGTTGTCCGCCACGCCCGGAACAGGTTTTGGATGGCATCATGCAAATTCAAAAACTGGTGGAATCAGAATCCATCAGAAGAAGAGATTCGCCGGAATACAAAGAAATGCTGGCTAAATACGGTATAGAATAATATGGACACTACGTTATTAACTACAGTTGGTGGTAAACTGAAAGCAAAGTTCGGAGATGCGATCATTTCTGCCGAGCAGCATTACGATTTTCCGGTGTTTGTGATCCGGAAAGATGCAATATTTGACGTGATGAAGTTTTTGAAAGAAGACGAAGAATCGGCATATACTTTTTTAACCACACTTTGCGGTTTGCATTATCCCGATCAGAAAGGGCACGAGCTGGGCGTGATGTACCAGCTGCACAACCTGCAAAAGAACAACCGCATCCGCTTAAAAACATTTTTCCCGGTCAGCGATCCGCAAATTCCTACCGTCACAACTTTGTTTGAAACAGCAAACTGGATGGAGCGCCAGGAGTTTGATTTTTACGGCATCATCTTCAAAGGACATCCCAATTTAAAACGCATTTTAAACATGGATGAAATGACGTACCATCCGATGCGCAAGGAATATCCGCTGGAAGACGGAACCCGTGAAGACAAGGACGATAAAATGTTTGGCAGATAAAGTTAAAAGAGAGAAAAGTCAAAAATCAAAAAGGCAGACAAAGAACACGCGTATCACCTTTTGAATGTTGACTTATAACTTTTGAATTATAAACGAAATGAGTAAAGAAAAAAATACAAACACGGACATCATAGAAAAAGAGTACACCACTCTTAATCTTGGGCCTACGCATCCCGCTACACACGGTATTTTTCAGAACGTGTTAAAAATGGATGGCGAGATCATCGTGGAAGGCGAATCAACGGTGGGATACATTCACCGCGCGTTTGAAAAAATTGCAGAACGCCGCCCGTACTACCAGATCACCGTACTGACCGACCGCATGAACTACTGCTCATCTCCCATCAACAACATGGGCTGGCACATGACAGTGGAAAAATTATTAAAGATCGAAATTCCGAAACGCGTGCAATATATGCGCGTGATCATCATGGAATTATCCCGCATTTCGGATCATATTATTTGCAATACTATCATCGGCCAGGATGCAGGCGGAACAACCGGTTTCCTGTATCTGTTCCAATGGCGCGAACGCATTTATGAAGTTTTTGAAGAGATCTGCGGTGCCCGCTTAACTACTAATATTGGCCGTATCGGCGGACTGGAACGCGATTTTTCTCCGAAAGCATGGGCGCTCATCGATAAATTTTTGAAAGATTTTCCTCCTAAATTACAGGAGTTCAATAACCTGTTAATGCGCAACCGCATTTTCATGGACCGTACCATTAACTGCGGCCCTATTACAGGCGAGCGTGCATTGGAATACGGTTTTACCGGCCCTAATTTACGTGCAGCAGGGGTTGATTACGATGTACGCGTGATGAATCCATATTCTTCATATGAAGAGTTTGATTTTATTGTTCCGGTAGGAACGCAAGGCGATACCTACGACCGTTTTATGGTGCGCGATGAAGAGATGAAACAAAGTTTGAGCATCATTCAACAGGCGCTTGATAAAATTAAAAAAGAACCGGAAGGCGTTTTCCATGCAGATGTTCCTGAGTTTTTCCTTCCTCCGAAAGAAGAAGTGTACAACAACATGGAAGCATTGATCTATCACTTTAAAATTGTGATGGGCGAAACAGAAATTCCGGTGGGAGAAGTATACCATGCGGTGGAAGGCGGCAATGGCGAATTAGGTTTTTACCTGATCAGCGATGGCGGCAGATCGCCGTACCGCTTGCATTTCCGCAGGCCATGCTTTATTTATTACCAGGCCTATACCGAAATGATCAAAGGACAATTATTGTCGGATGCGATTTTGACCATGAGTAGCATGAATGTAATTGCGGGCGAATTAGACGCTTAAATTAAAGTAGACAGTTGGCAGTCGACAATTGAAAAAAATAAAAAATAATCTCTTTGGTTTTTGCTTTAAGAGAAATAAAATAAAACTAAGTGGAAATAAAATTTAACGACGAAACGCTTGCCCTGGTTCAAAAGACCATTAAGCGTTATCCGGAAGGCAAGCACAAATCGGCATTACTGCCGATCCTGCACATTGCACAAGCGGAATTTGGCGGATGGTTAAGTCCGGAAACAATGGATTACGTTGCTTCCATCCTTAACATCAAACCGATTGAAGTATACGAAGTAGCATCGTTCTACTCCATGTACAATTTAAAGCCGGTAGGAAAATGTTTGCTGGAAGTGTGCCGTACATCATCGTGCTGGACACGCGGAGCAGAAGACATTGTAAACCACCTGGAGAAAAAATTAGGGATCAAAGAAGGTGAAACTACAAAGGACGGAATGTTCACGATTAAAACTGTGGAATGTTTGGGTAGCTGCGGAACTGCACCAATGCTGCAATGTGGCGCATCGTTCCACGAAAATCTGACATTGGAAAAAGTAGATTCCTTACTGGACGAATACCGTGCAGCAGGAAAACAAAGAAGTTATACAGACATGGATTATAAAAATACGTTATAGGCCTCATGGGTAAAAAATTATTAATACATAACGACCACGTTCCGGGCATTGCAACGCTGGAAGTATATCGTCAGAACGGCGGTTATGCTTCGGTTGAAAAAGCTCTGAAATCAATGACTCCGGCGGAGGTGGTAGAAGAAGTGAAAAAATCGGGGCTGAGAGGCCGCGGTGGCGCGGGTTTCCCAACCGGGATGAAATGGAGCTTTTTGGCCAAGCCCGAAGGCGTTGAGCGTTACCTGGTTTGTAACGCCGATGAATCGGAGCCAGGAACCTTCAAAGACCGTTACCTGATGGAAAAAATTCCACATGCGCTGATCGAAGGAATGATTACGTCGAGCTATGCATTGGGTGCAAAAACATCGTACATCTACATTCGCGGTGAATACTTTTATGTTGCCCGCATTTTGGAGCAGGCAATTGAAGAAGCATACGCTGCCGGATTATTAGGAAAAAATATTTTAGGTACCGATTTCTCTCACGACTGTTACGTACAAGTGGGCGCCGGTGCATACATCTGCGGCGAAGAAACAGCATTGCTGGAATCGCTGGAAGGCAAGCGCGGTAATCCGCGGATCAAACCGCCATTTCCTGCTATCGCAGGTTTGTACGGTTGCCCGACAGTGGTAAACAACGTAGAAACGATTGCAGCGGTTTGCCCGATCATCAACATGGGTGGCGACGAATATGCGAAGATCGGTGTGGGAAGGAGCACAGGAACAAAATTAATTTCAGCATCGGGGCACATCAACAAACCGGGTGTTTATGAAATAGAATTAGGATTACCGGTAGAAGAATTTATTTACTCGGAGGAATATTGCGGCGGGATTATCAACGGACGGAAAATGAAAGCGGTTGTGGCCGGTGGCTCTTCCGTACCGATTTTACCAACGGAATTAATTTTGAAAAACGATAAAGGCGAACCGCGTTTGATGACCTACGAATCGTTAAGCGAAGGTGGTTTTGCAACAGGAACCATGTTAGGTTCCGGTGGATTTATTGTGTACGATGAAACAACCAGCATTGTAAAAAACCTATACACATTTGCACGTTTTTATCATCACGAAAGCTGCGGACAATGTTCGCCTTGCCGCGAAGGAACCGGCTGGATGGAAAAAATATTGCACCGTATTGTGGAAGGACACGGCAAACCAAGCGACATTGATTTGCTTTGGGATATTCAACGCAAGATCGAAGGAAATACAATTTGCCCCTTAGGCGATGCAGCTGCATGGCCGGTAGCAAGCGCGATCCGCCACTTCCGCGCGGAATTTGAAGAATACATTAATCATCCGGAACGGATCAAAGACGTAAAACACTATTACAGCGTTCACCAATTAGCAGGTGCATAGAATAAGAAGATGGTATCAGAGATCATAACAAAAAATTTAAGCGAAATCGAAGCTTTATGCGTACAGTATAGAGTGAAGCATTTGTTTGTTTTTGGTTCTGCAGCATCTGAAAACTTTAATGATGAAAGTGATGTGGATCTGATCGTAAAATTTGATCCGGAACTTGCGGTAGAAGACCATGCAGACCTGTTTTTTGACTTGGTAGAAAAGCTGGAAGCGTTATTTAAAAGGAAAGTTGATTTACTGACAGACCGGCCGATCAAAAATAAATATTTGAAATTGAACATTGAAGCAAGCAAGCAAATGATCTATGCCGCATGATGTGAAAAAATATTTGCAGGACATTCTTGGTTCTATTGATGGAATAAAATCTCATACAAACGGAATCAAAAAGTTTGTAGATTTTGTTTCAAATAGATTGGTTTATCGTGCTGTTGAAAGAGAGCTTGAGATAATTGCAGAGGCAATAACAAGAATAAATAAAGTAGATGGGTCGATAGAAATATCGCAATCGAAAAAAATAATTGGTTTAAGAAACAGGGTGATTCATGCTTACGACACAATAAGCGAAGATATTGTTTGGGGAGTTGTAGTAAATCACATTGATAATTTGAAAACTGAAGTAGAAGAATTGATCAAAAAATTTGAATAAAGAATGGCTAAAGTAACAATAGACGGACAAACAATTGAAGTTCCAGACGGAACAACCATCCTGCAGGCTGCACGGATGATTGTTCAGGACGAGAACTACGTGGGTGCAAACATTGCGCCTCCGACAATGTGCTATTACTCCAAATTAAAAACCAGCGGCGGATACTGCCGTACCTGTATTGTGAAGGTTACAAAAGGTTCGGAGAAAGATCCGCGTCCGATGCCAAAACCGGTTGCATCCTGCAGAACAACTGTAATGGACGGAATGGAAGTGGTAAACATCACGTCGCCGGAAGTACTGGAAGCACGCAAAGGTGTCGTGGAATTTTTATTGATCAATCACCCGTTGGATTGCCCGATCTGCGACCAGGCAGGCGAATGCGACCTGCAAAATTTAGGCTACGAGCACGGTTTGGCAAAAACACGTTACGATTTCAAACGCAGAACCTTCAATTTAATCGACATCGGGCCGTACATTAAATTACACATGACGCGCTGCATTATGTGTTTCCGTTGTATCAAAGTGGCCGATCAGATCACCAATAACCGTTACCAGGGAATGCTGTTCCGTGGCGATGCATCGGAGATCAGCACCTATATTTCAAAAGCAATTGACAACGATTTTTCAGGAAATGTGATCGATGTGTGCCCGGTAGGTGCATTAACAGACAGGACGTTCCGTTTCAAAAGCCGCGTATGGTTTACCAAACCAATGGATGCACACCGCAACTGTACCAAATGTTCGGGAAAGGTAGCCATCTGGTTAAAAGGTGAAGAAGTGCTGCGCGTTACAGGGCGTAAAAATATCTGGGGCGAAGTGGAAGAATGGATCTGTAATGATTGCCGCTTTGAGAAAAAAGATGCGAAAGACTGGACCATCGAAGGGCCGCGTCACATCGACCGTCACTCGGTGATTTCACAAAATCACTACGAAAATTTAGCACAATTGAAATTAGATATCGGCAAACAACAAAAACAGCTGGCTGCAAAAAAATAAATTATTATGGTTTTAACTCCGATTATTTTTAAAATAATACTAGTACTGTGTGTGTTCGGAATTACCTTGCTGGTAGCCACTTACAGCACGTATGCCGAGCGTAAGATCGCTGCATTTTTGCAGGATCGTATTGGTCCGGACAGGGCTGGTCCTTTCGGGATCCTGCAGCCCTTGGCCGATGCCGTAAAAATGTTCATGAAAGAGGAAATGATCCCAACCGTTTCCAATAAATGGTTGTTCATCCTTGGACCTGCATTGGCTTTGTTAACAGCCTGTATGACCGGTGTGGTGATTCCATGGGGAAAATCATTGATCATTGGCGGACACGAATATTCATTGCAGATCACAGATTTAAACATCGGCATTCTTTATTTATTCGGCGTTGTATCGCTGGGTGTGTACGGCATTATGATCGGTGGCTGGGCATCCAACAATAAATATTCATTACTGGGTGGGATCCGCGCTTCTTCACAAATGATCAGCTACGAAGTGGCCATGGGATTATCCATCATTGCATTGGTAATGACCACCGGAACATTGAGCTTAAAAGACATCGCGGCAGCGCAACACGGCGGACACTGGAACTTTTTTATTCAGCCGTTGGGTTGTTTGATCTTTATCATTTGTGCTTTCGCGGAGACCAACCGTGCACCGTTCGATTTGGCGGAATGTGAAACCGAGCTGATCGGTGGTTACCACACAGAGTACAGCTCCATGAAATTAGGATTCTTTTTATTCGCGGAATACATCAACATGTTTATTTCATCGGCAGTTATTGCCACATTTTATTTTGGCGGCTACAACATGCCGTTCGTTGGCCGTTTTGTACACGATCCAAACTGGCTGGCGGTTTTGGGAATTGTATTCATGTTCGCAAAAATCTCCTTCGGCATTTTCTTCTTCATGTGGGTACGCTGGACCATTCCGCGCTTCCGCTACGATCAGCTGATGAACCTGGGCTGGAAAGTATTGATCCCATTGTCAATTTTAAACATTGTGGTAACGGGTGTTTTTATGATGCGCCACGAGATCATGGCTTATTTTGTTAAATAAATAGAGTATAAAAAACGCGGAACGCAATCACGTTCTGCTAACAGATATAAAATGCAGGCATTAACAAACAGATCAAAAGTAGTTTCTAAAAAAGAAATGACCTTTGTTGAGAAGCTTTACCTTCCGGCTATTTTCGGTGGATTGATGATTACCGTAAGTCACTTTTTCAGGAAAAAACCAACCATTAAATACCCGGAGCAAAAGCGCGAGATCGCTGGCGTGTTCCGCGGACAGCACGTGTTAAAGCGTGATGAAATTGGTGCGGAACGCTGCACTGCATGCGGATTGTGTGCGGTTGCTTGTCCGGCCGAAGCCATTACCATGACTGCTGCAGAGCGCCAGCCCGGTGAAGAAGGATTGTACCGCGAAGAGAAATACGCTGCGAAATACGAGATCAACATGCTGCGTTGCATTTTTTGCGGCGATTGCGAAGAAGCGTGTCCGAAAGAAGCAATTTTCTTAACTGATAGAATTGTGCAGGCCGATTATAAACGTAACATTTTTGTGTACGGCAAAGATCTTTTAGTGGAGCCGAAAGATAATCCGATCGACCTTTCAAAACGTCAGACACCGGAAGTGAAAGAGTTCAAGCACCACACAGAATATCAGCACAATCAAACATTTGATAAAAAACAAAAGATAAAAGCTGGCGGACATTAAACGTCTTTTAATAATCGTCATCAATAAAAATAAAATTATGATTACAACTTACCTGTTTTACTTCCTGTCGTTTTTAGCCATCATGTTTGGCTTAATGGTGGTACTTTCAAAAAATCCCATCCATAGCGTATTGTACCTCGTACTTACGTTTTTCGCCATTGCGGGGCATTATGTTTTACTGAATGCGCAATTCCTGGCCGCAGTTCACATCATTGTTTACGCTGGTGCGATCATGGTGTTGTTCCTCTTTGTGATCATGCTCCTGAATCTTAATAAAGAAACGGAACCGCACAAAAGCCTGTGGTTAAAGGCTTCTGCAGCTGTTGCTTCCGGCTCATTACTGATCGTATTTGTAGGCGCATTAAAAAATGCAACCAATATTCCGGCAACCAATGTGGCAAATCCAAATGTAGGCCTGATCGAAAATTTAGGAAAAGTATTGTTCAGCGATTTTTTATTACCGTTTGAAGTAGCTTCCATTTTATTATTAGGTGCCATGGTTGGTGCGGTAATGCTGGGGAAAAAGTCAATCAAATAGATGTGCAAATGTGCAGATTGCTGATGTGCAGATGAAAAAAAGAATGCCAAAAAATTAAAATAATTTAAAAATAATTTAAAAATAAATAATCAGATCTTAAGGTGAACAGTATCAAATCTAACATCTCAAATCTAATATCTAACATCTAAAAAAATGTCAGTAGTACAAACAATTCCGATCAACTGGTACATCCTGTTAAGCGCAGTGCTTTTCACGATAGGTGTATTGGGCGTGCTTTTCAGAAGAAATGCCATTATTATTTTTATGTCGGTTGAGCTGATGCTGAACGCGATCAACTTATTATTGGTGGCATTTTCCACCTATTTATCCGACAGCAAAGGACAGGTATTTGTGTTTTTTATTATGGCAGTAGCTGCCGCGGAAGTAGCGGTAGGACTCGCAATTTTGATGAGCGTGTACCGCAATTCAAAATCAACCGATATCAATACATTGAATAAACTTAAATGGTAACGAGTCGTTAGTTTTTAGTCGTTAGTAATTAGTACTGCATGATTAAAAATGAAGACAAATAAAATAAATTAAAAATTAATAAATTAAAAAGCCTTGAACACTCAGTTTGGTACACAGTACTAAATACTAACGACTCAAGACTAAATACTAAAAGAGTATGATAAAATTAGTTGGATTGATTCCGCTTCTTCCCCTGATCGGATTTTTGATCATCGGATTATTTGGAAAAAAATTATCAAAAGGCATTGTTGGATTCATTGGCAGCGGTGTAGTGCTGGCAGCATTTGCAATTGCAGTTGGCATCTTTATCGAGCTGAATGGCCAGGCTGTTAAATCCGTTCCGGTAGAGTTTTTCGACTGGATCACTGCCGGAAAACTATCCGTTCATTTCTCCTTCCTGATCGATCCGCTTTCTTCTTTGTTTTTACTGATCATTACCGGCATTGGCTTTTTGATCCATTTGTATTCGGTAAGCTACATGCATGACGATGAAGGCTTTTCCCGCTTTTTCGCATATCTGAATTTATTTATTTTCTTCATGCTTTTGCTGGTGTTGGGTTCCAACTACCTCATCATGTTTGTAGGCTGGGAAGGCGTTGGATTGTGCTCTTATTTACTCATCGGTTTTTGGTTTAAAAATACAGCTTACAACAACGCTGCTAAAAAAGCATTCGTGATGAACCGCATCGGGGATTTGGGTTTCCTGTTAGGGATCATCCTCATCTTCGTTACGTTTGGAAGCATTTCGTACCACGAAGTATTTGAACAGGCAAAAAATTATGCAACAGGAACCCCCGTATTAACAACCATTACCTTATTATTATTTGTAGGAGCAATGGGTAAAAGCGCGCAGCTGCCGCTATATACCTGGTTACCGGATGCCATGGCGGGTCCTACGCCTGTATCGGCCCTGATCCACGCTGCAACAATGGTAACAGCCGGTATCTACATGATTGCACGTTCCAATATTTTATACACACTCTCTCCATTTACAATGGAAGTAGTTGCCGTGATCGGTGTGTGTACTGCTTTGTTTGCAGCAACCATCGGGCTCGTGCAAAACGATATTAAAAAAGTACTGGCGTATTCCACCGTTTCGCAATTGGGTTACATGTTCCTCGCACTGGGTGTGGGCGCATACACAGGCGGTGTGTTCCATGTGATGACGCACGCATTTTTCAAAGCCTTGTTATTCCTTGGTGCCGGTAGCGTTATCCACGCAATGGGTGGCGAGCAGGACATCCGCAAAATGGGCGGCTTAAAAAAATACATCCCGATCACACATGCTACTTTCCTGATGGGAACATTAGCCATTGTTGGTTTTCCGGGCTTTTCGGGTTTCTTTTCCAAAGATGAGATCCTCGCAAATGCTTACGAACACAGCATTGTATTGTGGTTCCTGGGTGTGTTAACTGCCGGTATGACCAGCTTTTACATGTTCCGCTTGTATTTCCTGACGTTCCGCAATACCTTCAGAGGCACACATGCGCAGGAACATCATTTACATGAATCACCATCTCAAATGACTATACCGTTAATCATTCTCGCTGTCCTTTCAGTTGTTGGCGGATTGATCGGGATTCCGGAAGTGTTTGGCGGACATCATTATTTAGAAGCGTTTTTAAAACCCGTGTTTGAAGATTCGTCTTTCCGTTTGATCCATCATTTACCTGAATCAACAGAATTAATTTTAATGGGTGTTGCTGTTGCAGTAATGTTGTGTGGCCTGGCGTATGCACGCAAAATGTACATCACGGATAAACAAGTACCGGCGGCTGAAGGAGAAGAAGAATCTGCAATCCACAAATTGGTGTATAACAAATATTGGGTGGACGAAATTTATGATTTCCTGATCACCAAACCATTGAACTTTATCGGTGATGCATTGCATAAAGTAGTGGACAATGAATTGATCGATGGGATTGTGAACGGCTGCGGTTATGTGGTAAATGGTGTAAGCGGCGTGATCCGCAGGGCACAAACCGGTAACATTGGCTTTTATGTATTTGTAATGGTCATTAGTATTGTATTGATATTGTTTGCACAGTTATTTTAGGTACGGATAGCGAACAGGAACGTCCTTCGACAAGCTCAGGATGACATTACGAATCTGTGTGTGGCCAGCGAATAACGAATTGAACGAATAACGAATCTGTGTACTAACAATATTGCAAGCAGGATCAATTCCCCTCTTGAGAGGGGCTAGGGGTGTGTAAGGTGGGATTGCAAATAAAAAAATCCTTCGACAAGCTCAGGATGACGAAACAGAAGTAAAATATTTTGAAATAGAAATTAAGATTTAGAATTTAAAAACATATGATCACATTATTACTGATATTTTTTCCTTTGGCAGCATCACTGCTGCTGTTGCTGGTAAAAGGAGAACAGGTGAAAAAAATTGCGCTGGCTGCAGCGGTTGTCGAATTCGCGATTGCCCTTTTCGCGATCACGCAATATCAACACAATGCACTTACACAATTTGAGATCAACCTGCCATGGATCCAGTCGCTGGGAATTAATTTCCATGTGGGGATAGATGGCATTTCTTTATTAATGGTATTGCTCACTACTTTTTTAGTTCCGGTGATCATTCTTACCTCTTTCAAAAACGAGTATAAAAATCCTTCTGCATTTTATTCGCTGATCCTTGCCATGCAAATGGCGCTGATCGGTGTGTTTGTATCGCTTGATGGATTTTTGTTTTACGTGTTCTGGGAATTGGCGCTGATCCCCATCTACTTTATTTGTTTGCTCTGGGGCGGCGAAGACCGTGCGCGCATCACTTTCAAATTTTTTGTTTACACGTTAGCGGGATCTTTATTAATGCTTGCAGGGTTGATCTATTTATACCAGCACACAGCAACGCATACATTTGATATTGCGGCATTATATGCAGCCGGGCAAAGCATGGACATGGTGCACCAGGGATATGTATTCTGGGCAATGTTCATGGCATTCGCTATTAAAATGCCGATCTTCCCTTTCCACACATGGCAGCCGGATACTTATACCACGTCTCCAACACAAGGAACCATGCTGCTTTCGGGGATCATGCTGAAAATGGGAACGTATGGCGTGATCCGCTGGTTGTTGCCAATTGCACCGCTGGGTGTGGCGCATTGGGGCACTGTAGCAATTATTCTTTCCGTGACCGGGATTGTGTATGCATCGTGTATTGCCATCGTACAAAAAGACTTTAAACGCTTAATTGCTTACTCATCCATTGCACACGTTGGCCTGATCGCAGCCGGGATCCTTGCCGGAAATGAACAGGGTGTACAAGGCGGCATGATCCAGATGCTGAGCCACGGTGTAAATGTGGTTGGCTTGTTCTTTATCGTAGATATTATTCAGCGCCGCACCGGCACGCGCGAGATCGCTGTTTTGGGCGGCATCCGCAATGTAAACCCGCAGTTTGCCGTATTGTTCCTGATCGTATTATTAGGCAGTGTGGCATTGCCATTAACAAACGGATTTGTTGGTGAGTTTTTATTGCTGAATGGCGTTTACCAGTTCAATGCATGGATAGCAGCGTTCGCCGGTTTATCGGTGATCCTTGGCGCGGTGTATATGCTGCGCAGTTATCAATCCATCATGCTGGGCGAAACCAATGCATTGACATCGGGATTTGCTCCTTTGTCAACATCAGAAAAAACAGTATTGATCATTCTTTGTGCAGCCATCATTGTGTTTGGAGTATTTCCAAAACCATTACTGGACATTGCTGCGCCATCTGTAAAACACCTGGTAGAAAGCTTTCAAATGGCAATTACAAAATAATCTTTCTGTAAGGATCGGTTAAAAACATAAAACATAAATAGAAGATCCGTTTTGAAATCGAACGGCCTGGAAAAAAATAAAATATGACAGCATTAATATTACTTTCTTCATTAGGTGTTATCGCTTTGTTGGCTGAGATCTTCAGCTTCAAGAAATTATTATATCCCGTTGTGCTTTTGGGATTGATCACCACCTTTATTTTAAACCTGGTGGATTGGAATACCGATCATTTGTATTTCGGAATGATGCGTTACGATAATTTCGCAGTAGCGTTTTCTTCCGTACTCATCGGCATTACCTTCCTTTGGTTTATTATGTCGGAAGGATTTTTTAAAGAAGAAACAAGCCTGACCGATCACTTTGCACTGATCCTTTTTGCATTGGCAGGTGGTGTGATCATGGTATCGTATACCAACATGACGATGTTGTTTTTAGGGATCGAGATCCTTTCCATCCCGATGTATGTATTGGCAGGAAGTAAAAAAGAAGATGTGGCTTCTAATGAAGCAGGATTCAAATACCTGATCATGGGTGCATTTGCAACCGGGTTTCTATTGTTCGGCATCACATTGATCTACGGTTCTACTGCATCCTTTGATTTACCTACGATCGCTGATTTTGTGGCATCGCACCAGGGTACGATCCCAACAATGTTTTACGTGGGCGTGTTGTTAATGATGGTAGGCTTAGGATTTAAAGTATCGGCAGTACCATTCCATTTTTGGGCGCCGGATGTTTACCAGGGCGCACCAACTCCGGTAACGGCATTTATGGCAACGGTTGTAAAAACCGCAGCGTTTGCAGCATTTTTGCGTTTGTTCGCAGGAACGTTTGCCGGTGTGGGCGGTATCTGGACAGAAGTATTGTGTGTAATGGCCGCATTAACGTTGTTGACGGGAAACATTACGGCAGTGTTACAAAGCAGCGCAAAACGCATGCTGGCCTATTCCAGCATTGCGCATGCAGGTTATATGTTACTGGCGCTGATAGCGCTTAACCAATTTTCACAAAGCTCAATCTTATTTTATACACTGGCATATTCGATCGGTTCCATTGCATCATTTGGTGTGCTAAGTGCGGTAGCAACTGCAAGAGGCAACGATGCGGTAGATTCATTCAACGGGCTGGCAAAATCAAATCCGTTGTTGGCATTTGCCATGACGGTGGCTGTGCTTTCACTGGCCGGAATTCCGCCTACAGCAGGTTTCTTCGCGAAGTATTACATTTTCACAGCAGCATTCCAGGCAGGTTACGGCTGGCTGGTGCTGATCGCTATCCTTGCATCCTTGATCGGGGTGTATTATTATTTCCGCATCATCATCGCTATGTATTTCAAACAAGGTTCTGAAGAAAAAATTGAGATCAGCTTTAATCACAAATTATTATTTGTGATCACCATTCTGTTAACGATCGCTTTAGGAGTAATGCCGGAATATATTATCCGGTTGTTGTAATTCAGACAGCCTTTTTTACCGACGATATTTATTTGCCCCTGTCGGGTTTGAAACCCTGACAGGGGTTGTTATTTACACAGGAAATACACAGGAGCGAGCGCAGTTTTTTATCCGCGTTTAATCCGCCATAATTCGCGGCATCCGCGTTCCTCAAATCATCCCAATCACCACCATCATCCTCCCTGTTTTTCCTTTTTCTTTCCGGTGCGAAAAAAACAGATCATTATTCTCCACCGTGCAATATTCCGATACTTCAATATTTTCTTCCTTCAGGCCAAATGCCAATAGCTGCGCTTTATTTGCCGCTTTCAGATCCACAAACCATTTTTGTTTTTCCGCATCAAAGCGCTTTAAAGAAACATCAAAATGCTGTGCCACATCATCACCCACTTCAAAATTTTTATAGCTGATACAGGCACCGATAAATGCTTTGCAATCAGTTCCAATAGTGCCGTATTCCTGCTGCATTTTTAATAATGTATTGCGCACAATACCGCCAACCGTGCCTTTCCAGCCTGCATGGATGGCTGCCACCGCTTTGTTTTTTGTATCATAAATCAATATGGGCGTACAATCCGCAACCGAAGCAATTAAAAAAATGCCCGGCTTGTTGCTGATCTGCGCATCAAATCCTTCCACACTTCCGGCTGCATTTGCAACATGTACATTCGTTCCGTGTACCTGGTGGCTTTTTGCCAATTGCAGAATTTCAATTCCCAATCCCCCGAAAAAAAGCTCACGGTTTTTCCACACATTTTGCTCATCATCGTTTACCGATAATCCCAGGTTCATAGATTCGAATGGAACCGGGCTTACGCCGCCCAAACGCATGCTTTGTGCTGCAATTACAGGCAAGCCCTTAAATATTTCAGGACGAATGTTCATACTGCAAAGTTAAAAAAGTACAGATCACGAACAGGAACAAAATTACGAATCTGTGTATTGCTAAATGCCGAACACACCCCTAACCCCTCTCAAGAGGGTAACTTATCATCCTGGACAAAATGGATAAGCACATTATTATTTTATAATTTTCTTTAATACTATATATTTCTAAATTGAGCAATATCAAATTCCCCTCTTGAGAGGGGTTAGGGGTATGTTCTTTGAGAAAACCCGGAATCATACTCAATCATAACCCCACATTTTTCTAAAAACAACAACCAGGCACCCATACTTTTTTGTTACTTTGCAGCATAAAATTCTCTGGTATGAATCTCCTTATTCTTGGCTCCGGCGGACGTGAACACGCGTATGCATGGAAATTATCTCAAAGCAAAAAAATTGGTAAGCTCTTTATAGCACCCGGAAATGCAGGCACTTCCACCTGCGGCACCAACGTTAACATCGCGGCAACGGATTTTGAAGCAGTGAAAGAATTTGTGCTTGAAAATAATATCAGCATGGTAGTAGTTGGTCCCGAAGATCCACTGGTAAAAGGCGTTCATGATTTTTTCCTGGCAGATGCACAACTGAAAAACATTCCCGTGATCGGGCCGCAAAAGGACGGCGCACAACTGGAAGGCAGCAAGGATTTTTCCAAACAATTCATGTTCCGCCACAACATCCCAACTGCCCGCTACGAAACATTTACCAAAGAAACACTCAGCGAAGGATTAAAATTCCTGGAAACACTGGAGCCGCCATACGTATTAAAAGCCGATGGATTAGCAGCCGGTAAAGGCGTTGTGATCCCAAATACATTGCCCGAAGCAAAAGCAGAACTTTCCGAAATGCTTGCCAATGCTAAGTTTGGTAACGCTTCCGCGAAGGTGGTGATCGAAGAATTTTTAAAAGGAATTGAACTTTCTGTTTTTGTATTAACAGACGGAAATTCGTACAAGATCTTGCCCGCAGCAAAAGATTACAAACGCATCGGCGTGGGTGATACCGGGCTTAACACAGGTGGCATGGGTGCCATTTCTCCTGTTCCGTTTGCAGACGAAGCCTTCATCAAAAAAGTAGAAGAGCGCGTGATCATCCCCACCATCAACGGATTAAAAAAAGAGAACATCGTATACAAAGGATTTATTTTTATCGGCCTTATGAATGTCAACAGCGACCCGCAGGTGATCGAATACAACGTACGCATGGGCGATCCGGAAACGGAAGTGGTATTGCCACGCATTAAATCCGATCTGCTCGATCTGTTTGAAGGTGTTGCACATGGAAACCTGCACGAAAAAACATTTGAAGTGGACCCGAACTTTGCCACCACAGTAATGCTTGTGGCGGGCGGTTATCCCGAAGAATATAAAAAAGGAGATATTATTACCGGCCTCGAATTAGTAGAAGGCAGCATCGCATTTCATGCAGGCACCACCACCACCAACGGACAAACCGTTACCAATGGCGGCCGTGTGATCGCCCTTACCTCCCAGGGAGCTACCATGAAAGAAGCGCTGCAAAAATCATTTGCAAACGCAGAACGCATTCAGTACAAGGGAAAATATTACCGCAGCGATATCGGGAAAGACCTGGAAGCTTATTATGAAGAATAATTATTAATGCTGAATTATAAATTATAAATGCTCTTCTGCTGGCGCGAGTGTCCCACTCGTGCCAAACTATTCAAGGGCGTCCCGCCCTTATTTAATACTTCTTACAATGGCAGGATGCCATAAAATAAAGAGGCACGAGTGAAACACTCGCGCCAGCGTAGACAACAGCAAATTTAGCGCGTCATTGCGAGGAACAAAGCAATCTCACTTCAGTATATCGGGTAACCATCTGCACATCAGAAATCATTTAAAATCTGTGTTACCAAGCATTCTAAGTACGATAAGCATTCAAATCATCTTCGCACCTTTGCGTCTTCGTGGTGAAACCCCCACAGCGTATGTCATCTGCACATAGTAATCAAAAACAAAAAACCTCTACGGGATCCGCAGAGGTTTTTAATATTTTAAAAAAACCGTTATCTATTTTGTTGCAGCTCCTGCAGATGCAGCAGCCAGATTTTTCAGATAATCGATCAATTGTTGTTTTTGTTCTGTAGTAATGCCTGCTGGTGTTTTTGAAGCAAGTGAATTTGCATCGCTTTTTCTTAAATGCACATCATTCACAAAATCAAAATTATTAACCAGCTCTTCTATGCTTGCATATTCTCCATTGCTCATGTAAGGTGCCTTCCAGTTAATGTCCAGCGATTTACCACTTGCAGTGGTACCGCCATGGCATTTTTTACATTTGTCCCTGTCGGTAAACATTGTTCCACCCACATTGCTGTCATCCGTTGATCCGTCGTGATACAATTTTGTTGTATGATTCGACACATTGCCCGGTGTAACATCATCAAAATCGGTTTTGCGACAGCTTGCAAAAGCAAGTATCGTAACACAAACCAAACTAATTTTTACTAAATTTTTCATGCGTTCAAAAATCATTTACAAGCTGCTGGGATTTTTAATTTTCCGCTTTTTGTGTTGAAGGGGATGATTTCTAATGTTAAAGGTAGTGATAAATTTATAAAAGTCAAATTTATTTTGTTAAAAATACACCAGCGGCAACGGTTTTAAAAGACAAAAGCCCTGAATTTGTTAAAATTCAAGGCTTTTAGAGAAAATATTCCGGACGTTTATTTCAACGTTCCTTTATTTTTTGCTTCCTGGTTAAATTTAGACTGCATGCGCAGCCACGTAACGATCAATGCGCCAATGATCAGCCAAAATACCAAATTAGGCCCATTACCAAAGCCTTTCATGCATTTGAATGTCCATTGGAAAAAGTCACCAATACCGTAAAAAACATCTGTCATATTCATAGTTCAGGAATTTTTAATTCAACATCGCCAAAAGTACAAATTAATTTGAAATTGCATAAAAAATTCAACGTATTTTTAGGCACGTAAATTATGATCATCCGTTTTTTTAAATCCAATACAGCTTCCGCCTTCTTTCTGTTGCCCCTGATCGCAATAGCTATATGGGTTTTCGGCTTTATTCACCCGCAGCCTTTAACGGTAAATCATGCCATGCCGCTCTACGATCTGCTGGCCATGCCGCTGGCAAAAATCCCCTGGCTCAGTACCCTCGTTGCTCTTATCCTGATAGTAGCGGAGGCATTTATCCTTAATTATATTGTCAATGAGAACGAAGTGCTCATTAAAAAAACAAACCTGACGGCATTGTTTTACCTCGTTTTTATGAGCAATAATAATTCCATGCTGGACCTTCACCCGCTTGTTTTCTCCAACCTGTTCCTGTTATTCGCCTTTAGCAAGATTTTTAATTCCTATCGTAAAGACCTTGCTTTTTCCCAGTTTTTTGATGCCGGATTGCTCATTTCCATTGCCACCCTGTTTTATTTCCCATGCATTGTTTTTTTTCCGGTCATTGGCATTTCTCTTATCATTTTTCGCCCTTTTAACTGGCGCGAATGGGCCATTTCCTTTTTAGGAGTACTGGTTCCCTATATTTTTGTGTTTACCTGGTACTTCTGGAACAACAAGCTGCACCAGCTGTTTTTCGATAAATTTGTTTTCCCGATGGTATTCAAACGCCCTTCGTTTGATCTGCCTCAGTCTTTTTATTTCCTCGTTACCGTTGGCTGGCTCATCGTTATTTTATCCTTCGGTAAGCTATTCAGCGGTTTGGGCGGCGGTGCTCAAAAAACCAAAAAAGCCATCACGCTCACCTTGTGGCTGTTCCTGTTTTCTATCCTTTCGCTTTTCCTGGCGCCTGCCGTTTCCACGGTTTATTTTTCGCTGCTGGCAATCCCTGCTGCCATTATCTGCTCCAATTATTTTTTAAAGCAAAAAAAGGAATTGTGGGGCGAGATCCTGTTTTTACTGCTGATGGTTGGGATCTTTGTCGACCTGATCGCAACTATTTTTTAAACAAGATGCTCACAAGGTTTTCTACCAGCGGTTTTATTCCTAACTTTGCAACCTGTAATTCAGAAAAATCCATCAGATATGAGCAAATTTGGAGTTGTAATTTTTCCGGGGTCGAACTGCGACCAGGATATGATCTATATTTTACGCAACATCATGGGGCAGGAAGTTGTAGAGCTGTGGCACAAAGATACCAACCTGCAGGGATGCGATTTTATTGTGCTTCCGGGCGGTTTCTCTTACGGCGATTACCTGCGCTCCGGAGCAATTGCACGTTTTTCACCTATCATGGAAAAAGTAATTGAATTTGCAGGCAAAGGCGGTTATGTACTGGGGGTTTGCAACGGGTTCCAGATCCTGTGCGAAGCCGGATTGGTACCGGGCGCATTGCTGCACAATGATGAGCGCAAGTTCATCTGCAAAAATGTACACATCAAAGCAGAACATAGCTCTACATTGATCACATCCGAAGTTCCTACCGGCAAAGCCCTGAAAATCCCTATCGCACATGGCGAAGGGAAATACTATGCGGATGCCGATACCCTTAAAAAAATGAATGCAAACGGACAAATTCTTTTCCGCTATTGTGATGAAAAAGGAAATGTAACCGCTGCTTCTAACCCGAATGGCGCTATCGAAAACATTGCCGGTGTATGTAACGAAGCCAAAAATGTGTTTGGTATGATGCCGCATCCGGAGCGTGCTACCGATGGCGAATTGAATAACATCGACGGACGCTGGATCTTTGATTCCATCCTGAGCCTGGTAAAAAACTAAAAAAGAACGATTTTGATCGAAAACGAGCAAAAAGCACAAATTTTTGCTCGTTTTTTTATCTTTTTCAGCTAAAAACAGCTCAATTTTAATATCAACAATTCATCAACAGGCAGCCAAAACCTGTTAATATTTTTCACTTTGATTTGGGGGAACGATGGTTTAACTTTACTATCGGTTATAAATTATAAATAAATATTTAAAAATTTTTTTGCCATGAGTTTTACGAACGAAGAAAGACCAACCGTATCAGTGAAAAAGAAAAACATCGCTTCACTGATCGAATATTGCATTGAAAATAAAATCGACTTTACTGTGAGATCAAAATCGTCTGCGGATGATTTCGATGTAGAGTTCATTATAAACGATACCAAAAAAGCAATTGCTTTGGGTATGTGTTTAAAAGAACTTAAAATGGAGTTGAACGGCTTGAGCGTTACACCGGTTGCTGCTATCAAAGCAAGCAAAAAAGTGCTGAGCGCAAAAGAAACAGGTTTAACCACCGGACATGGTATTGTTGCCGAAGGCGAATCAACACTTGCTTTCGAAGATGCATTGCAATTTGACCTGGGTGCTTCGAACTAAAGGAGCTTGCTAAATTTTTAAATAGCGTCATTTCACACGAAATGACGTTTTTTATTTTAATGAAGCAACAACCCGTTGATGATCTCCGGATGGTTCTGTAATAATTGCCGGTATTGGTTCAATATTGTTTTGGGAGCCACCGCTTTTACAGGATAAACATTCATCTTGCCTTTACCGGTCCTGGATTTCATTTTCTTTCCGCAGCTTTCGCAGAGCAGGGTTAGTAGTATCATGTTTTTCTGAATTAAATTGTCGTGTTTTTCACTACAATGTAGTGTTTTTAAATACAAAGTAATTGATTTTTTACCTCAAAGTCAATTTATTATTTACTAATGGTCAATTTTTACGATATTATTTTAATAAATAATTGCCCTTGAGCATACCAATTTTGTACTTATGAAAATACATATTGGTGAAAGAATAAAACAACGTGCCAATGAGTTACGGATTGGCCCCACCGAATTAGGCAGAATTATAAATACTTCGAAACAGAATGTTTACGGTATTTTTAAAAGAGAGTCTATTGATACCGCTTTACTTGAAAAAGTGGGGAAGGCACTCAAATTCGATTTTTTTTCACTGTATCTCAATCCCAAGCTTGCGCCTACAAAAGATACCGCCAAACCAACCAAAGGCAATAAAGCATATCCTGTTCAGGACGATGTTGATTTTAATCAATTGAAATACCAGCTCTCCGACCTGAAAGAAAAATACGAGCTACTCAAGAAAGTGAATTCGTTGCTGGAAGGAAAGAGAAAATAAGTTCAAAGTTTAAGGTTGGAAAGAAAGTTCAAAGTTAGCTATACGCAGATGCTGTGTGTAATAATGTGTGTGCTAAATTGGAAATCAATCTCCTTTCTATACTGTCATCCCCGGGCGCGAAGGAAATATCATCTACTAAATACCAATTTTTATCAATATACTAATCTGGACGTGAACTGTGTATGATGAAACGCGGATGCTGCGGATAAAAAGCGGATTTAAACGGATAAAAAAGCCACCGATTCACAGATTTTTTTTACTTAAAAAATATTTACACAAATTGTTTCAAAATCGCAATGCGCTTTTACCGATCTGTGCAATCCTTCATTCATTTTTTTAATCTGTGAATCTGTGGCGAAAAAATCCTTGTGCCTTCGCGTCTTCATGGTAAAAATACAGGACATCTGTGTTCAGCATCACACGGCACTCCAATGAACCAATGAACTAAATTCTAACTCCGATCACTAAAATATCATCCACCTGCTGCAATACCCCGCGCCATTCTTCAATGGATTTTTCGATCACCAGTTTTTGTTGTTGCATGGATACACCGTTTAATGTAGCCAGCATGGCTTTGAATTGTGTTTGCTTGAATTTTTTACCATCCGGGCCACCAAACTGATCGGCGTAACCATCAGAGAACACATAGATCGTATCGCCTTTTTGCAGCTGGATCGTGTGGTTGATGTATTTCTGCTGGTTGGATGCCGTGTAACTGCCAATGGCAATGTTCTCGCCTTTTACTTCAATAAACTCTCCGCCGCGTACAATGAACAACGGGTTGTAAGCGCCTGCAAACTGCAGTTCCAGCGTGTTGAAATTGATCGCGCACAGCGCAATGTCCATTCCGTCGCGTAATTTTGTTTCTTCTGATGTTTGGTTCAGCGTTTCGCTTACACCTTTGTTCAGGCGATCCAGCAATAAGGATGGAACAATTGCGCTGCTTTCGGCCACCGCCTGGTTCAGGATGTTATGCCCCACAATGCTCATGAATGCACCCGGAACGCCATGCCCGGTACAATCCACTGCTGCAAATAAAACCTGCTCTCCTTTTTTATCCACCCAGTAAAAATCGCCGCTGACAATGTCTTTTGGTTTTGCAAGAATAAAGGCATCCGGCAAGTATTTCTTTACCACGGTATCCGGTGGCAAAATAGCTTCCTGGATACGTTTTGCATAGCGGATACTATCGGTAATGTCTTTGTTTTTCTCTGCTAACTCTGCATTTTTCCCGGCAAGCTCTTCCGTGCGTTCTTCTACTTTTTCTTCCAGTATTTTTTTCGCTTTTTTCAGCGATTTGGTCCTGATCTTATCAAATACATAGATCCCGAAAACGGCAAACACCGCCATAAAAATGTAGAAAATGGCTGTTTGCCAGAATGGCGGTGCAATAAAAAATTTATAGCTGGCCGGTTGTGCATTGCAGGTACCATTGCTGTTGCAGGCGCGCACCATAAACGTGTACGATCCCGGAGGCAGGTTGGTGTAAACGGCTTCGTTTGCTTTGGTATAACCCGGCAGCCAGTCTTTATCAAAACCTTCCAACTTGTACTGGTATTCTACATTTTCGGGATTGTTAAGGCTCACACCCACAAACGTAAACGTAAGATGGTTCATGTCGTAGGAAAAGCGATTATCATCAGGGAAAGCCGATTCTTTCATGAACAGCTTCATGCCGGTGATAAACGTTTTCGGCTCCACATTGTTGGCCTTGTCTTCTTTCGGGCAATAGCGTACAGCGCCCATAATGGTGCCGTACCAAAGGTTTCCTTCCTTGTCCATGCACACGGCATTCGGGTTGGTTTCCACACCCAGGAAACCTTCGGATTTACCGTAATGGATAAATTTTTTATTTTTTTCGTCAAAACGATCAATGCCACGGCTGCTGCCGATCCACATATACCCATTGTTATCGCAAATAAGCGAGTACGGCGAATCGGTTGTTAATCCTTCCTTTACGGTATAATTTGTAAATATTTTTCCATCGTATTTATACAAGCCGCCGCCGTAGGCGCCAAACCACAGGTTGTGCTGCTTATCTTCATTGATACATAAAATAAACCGGTGATGCATACCATCCGATTCATCAAAAGATTTGAAGGTGGATCCGTCGTACATCGAGAGATTTCCGCCCAAAGCGCCAAACCACAAATTGCCCTTGCTATCTTTAAAAATGCGGTACACGTTGTTGCCGCCCAATCCATCAGCGATGGTATAATTGCGGAATGTTTTTGTAACCGGATCGTATTTCGATGCGCCTTCTTTTGTCCCAAACCAAATGTTGCCATGGTTGTCGTCACTGATCGCAAAAACCACATCATCGGTTAAACCGCTTTCCTTGTTGATGGTTTCAAACTTACCGGTGGTTTTATTGAATTTGCAAACGCCGCCGTAACCGGTACCAAACCATAAATTCCCATCTCTGTCTTCGAAAGAGGAAAGGATCACATTGCTGCTCAACCCATCTTTTGTATTGTAATTTTTGATGGTGTGATTTTGTTTGTGGTTGATCCCCGAATAACTGAACGAAATTTTTGAAACGCCGTCGTTTGTACCCAGCCATACATTTCCTTCGCGGTCGCACAGCGTGGTCCACACCAGGTTATTGGTAAGGCTGTCGGCTTCGTCATAGATCTGGAAACGCTCGCCGTGGTATTGATTCAGGCCGATGTCGGTACCGATCCACACATTGTTTTCACGATCCTGAAAAATAGCGTTGGCATTAAAATAATTCAATCCCTGTTTGGTATTGTAATTATAGACGATGGCTTTGGAAATGGCTTCTGTACGGTCGGTTGAAGGAAAAGGAACGCATTTGGCAGCGCCGCCGCCGGTGGTACCGATCCATACATTGTGCGATTTATCTTCGCTAATGCAATTGATGAACACCGATGAAAGCCCGTTTTTCATATCAATGCGTTCGCCCGCATTTTCAATGGCTTTAGCGGGTTGTGTTACTTTAAAATCATCTTTCACTTTCAGCACCATCACTCCCGCATCGGCGCTCCCGATCCACATTTCGTTTTCATTTACCAGTCCCATGCAGGTAATCCGGTTGCTGTGCAGCCCGTTCCCGATGTTTAAAATACTGTGTACCGTTAATTGATTTTCGTCAAAAATGGTGATACCGATATCGGTTCCCACCCAAACATTTCCTTTTTCATCCAGGCAAACGGTGTATACATTGTCGCTGCTCAGCCCGTCTTTTTTAATGAGCGTGCTCATTTTTTTATTTGCCGGATCGTAAATAAAAACACCGGCGCCTTCCGTAGCGATCCAGAAACGGCCTTTCTCATCCTGGGTAATACAGGTAACGGTTTTAAAGCGGGTGTATTCTTCTAAATTTAAATTCTCGATCTTCTGTGTTTTGTAATTGAACATCGATACACCGCCCGCCCAGTGACCAAACCAGATGTTGCCGTTTTTATCTTTGCAAAGCGAGGTTACCCAGTCTTCGGCCAGGGAATCGGTACGTGAAAAAATCCTGAATTCGCGGCCGTTGTACCTGGTAAGCCCGGAGAGCGTTCCCACCCACAGGTTTCCATCATCGTCCTGCGTGATGCATTGCACCTGCGATTGCGGTAATCCCTGTTCCACGCCGTAATAAATAAAACTGGTGGTTTGTGCGTGTATCTGCCGGAAGCACGAGAGGAAGCCTGCCAGCAAAACCGCAAAGATTATTTTATATTTTTTCATTTTAAAAAATGTATCAATATGTGAGAGCTTATCTATTTTCATACGATGAGTAATATCCTACTTCTGCATTGTATGTTATTTCATCAATTTCAATGTTGTTTTTATAACAATAGACACTGCCCCAGAAATAGGTTTCTTTCCGGTACGTATCCTGTTGTTTTCCTTGTGTGACCACGGTGGTGCGCACAGTTTTAATATAGCCGTCGTCTACGGTTACCGCCACGTTTGGCAGTATGCGGCGCACATAGTGCGTAGCATCCGGCGTTACTTTCTGGTTGCTGATCTTTACCGAGCGGTCTGCAAAAGCAGCAGCTTCCACCAGCTTACGCATTTCGTTGAGTTTGTATTGCTTGTTTTCCAGCTCTTTCTTTTTCTTCAGCTCGGCTTCTTCCCGCAATCCGTCGGCTTTCGCTTTCAGTTCGGTTTCCCTTTTCATCTGCTCGATCACAGTGTTGGAGCGCACTTCCAGCTTTTGTTTGCTGAATGCTTTTTCTTTGGCTATGCGCTCATTTTCCGCAACCAGTTTCAGCAGGTCATTTTCATATTTGGTTTTGATCTCCTTGTTCTTTTTCGCCAGTTGTTCTTTTTCTTCTTTTTCCCGCTGCAGGCGCATGGCTTCGGTCTCCATGCTTTTGTCCACATTTTGTTTTTTATCCGCTTCCAGTTTTAAACGCGCTAATTCCATCTCCCTTGCAAGGGCGTCTTCTTTGGCTTTTTGCTCAGCCAGCAATTTATCTTCTGCATCGCGTTTTGCTTTGTCCTCCGCATCGCGTTTCGCTTTTTCGGTTGCTTCCAGCTTATCCTTTTCCGCTTTTTCGGCTGCTTCTTTTTCGGCAAATAGTTTTGCCTGTTCGGATGGATCAATGAGCAGATCTTTTGTAAATGCAGCCAAATAAGCTTCGTCATCCATGAAGGCTTTTTTGCCGTCGTAGATCACTTTTGTAAACGGATTTTTGTATTTGCTGATGCGAACCTGCGCATTGTTGGATTCAAAAAACGGGATCTCGGTTTCGTACAAAGGGAAAAGATCGCTGCGTTCTTTTGGCAATTTACTGGTGTATACCATCAGGAACATGTCCACGCAGCCGGGATACGAAAAGGTAATTTTATAATCGGAACCAAACACGAGGTAAAAGCGGAATTTCCCATTTTTTCCGGTTTTTAGTTCTTCCTGGTTGATGTTGCCATTCCTGTATACCGTAACGGTGGCGCCGGAAATGGGTTTGTTATCCTTTACGGTACGTCCGCCAAATTCCAGCATGCCGGGTGCTTGCGCGAAGACGGTATGGCCCGAAAAAAACAAAAGGAAGGTCATCAGCAGAAGGCATCTGCAAAGCGGGGAAATTTGCTTGTCTATAAAATTTGTGTTTACAACACGCATAAAGAGTAGTTTGCCGGATAACGAAAGTAAGAAATTTTATTTAGTATTGCTAAAACCCCAAAACGGGACAATTCCGATCAAAAATCAGGAAACTGGTGATCAGGAGGATTAGCGTTCAGGTAAAAATAGGTGAGCCGCAGATTTTAATTGCAAAAATATAAACACAGATTTTTAAAATCTGTGTGATTTTATATTCCCTTTGATTATGCATTAGTAAAATGTAGGTTTTATCTCTATCTTTTACTTTTTGAAGGCAAAATTAACAATCCGCCGCGGCGGACTGCCTGTAAGGTAATTTTTCCTTCCGCTGGCGCTGCAGGAAAACCGCGGTTAATTTCGCGCATGCGGTGGGTCGCTTCGTAGCTATGGTTTTTCCGGCGCTTATTCCCGCTATTACTGGACAGGCTGAAAGAGTCTGCAGAATGAGTATCCTATTGTTTTTACATAGTGGCAGCAGAATGCTTGAGAAGCGGAGCACGATTTTAATTCTTCCGATCTGAAGGGAAAAGAGAATAAAATGATGCAGCATTCGATTTTATACTTCTAAAGATTCAAACAAAAAGCTACATTTTACTAATGCAAGACTTTCCCTTTTAAATCTGTGTCCCGATTGCTATCGGGGCTGTGGCTAAAAGTTACTCCACCGGAATGTTTAATTTTTTGTAAACCGCATCTCTTTTTAATTCGCGTACTTCCGCAGGCTGCATGGTTTCCAAACGAATATCTTCAATGGCAATACGAATTAAACGCAAACACGGAAACCCAACACCGGCAGTCATTTTACGCACCTGGTGAAATTTCCCTTCGGTAAGTGTGAGTTCAATCCAGGAAGTTGGCAGGCTTTCGGCGATCGGATGTCCGCGTGGCGGAAGCTTTTCGGGCTTAGGGACAATTTTTGCTTTACAAGGTCGTGTTAAATACGGACCGGCATCCAGTGCAATGGTTACGCCGCTTTCCAGTTGTTTGATTGCTTCGGGAGTAATGATTCCCTGCAACTGCACCAGGTAAATACGCTTGTGCTGAAACTCGGGATTTAATAATTTGAAGTTTAATTTTTTGTCATTGGTAAGGATCAATAATCCTTCGCTGTTTTCATCCAGCCGCCCTACCGGATACACATCTTTTGGAAATGCAAATCCCAGTTCGCCCAAACATTTTTTTTTACGGTGTGAGGAGGTAAATTGAGAAATGATCTTGTATGGCTTGTAAATGATATAGTAATTCATGCGGCGGCAAATTTAGGAAAAAAAGGATTGCGCACCTGCTAAAACAGAACAACCCCTGTCAGGGTTTAAAACCCGACAGGGGTGCAAAAAATTATAGTTTATTTTTTACCAATACCGGATAATTTTTTGCCGCCTTTTTTGCTATGTATTTCTTCATCCACTGGTGCAGGACCCGGAACCGGTTTAGCGGCCATGCAAGGCAAGATCACCGGTCTTACTTTATTTGTTAATTCCTGTATCTTTACTAATTGTGCCTGCCGTTTCGATTCTTGTTTTTCGAATTCCATGTAATTTAATTCGTCGTTCATTGCTTTTGATTGCTTGCGGCTGCTAAGCTTGCTTACGTTATTTTCAATGTCGCGGTTTGTTGATTTTATTAATGAAACAGCTACATTACCGGGTTTCACATTGTCCTGGGAATAATAAAAACTTTCTGTTCCTTTATAAGCGACGCACACCATTTTATAGCTGATCAGCTCATTTAATTTTTCCTCAAACACTTCATTTTTATTATTCACACGCATAAAGCTGTTCAGCTCATCTGGCAACAGGTATACTAATACGCGATCGTAATTTTGGAAATTTGCAATGGTAACTGTTAATGGCTCGTATTTAATGATTGCTTTTTTTCCGCTAATGGGATCGGTGTAATCGATGGTGCTGCGATTTGCCGTAGCGTACGCTGTGTAAGCATCAATGTTGCACCAACCGGTAAAAGTTATGGGCGTTCCGTATGTTTGAGCAGGAAGGGCGTTCCATGAATTTACCGTCGTATGAAGTTGTCCATATCCTAACTGGCGACAGGCTTCGTTCAAATTAAGGTCAAATTCTTTTGTAAAATTATCACTAAGACGCTCTACTTCTTTCATGGAATGCTCCATTCCTTTTTTTCCCGCAAGGGAATTTGCTTCAGCATTCTTTTTCCAGAATTCTTCTTTTGTTTTGGTGATGGCGTCTGTAAATAATTTTGATTTTTTTTCATAATATTTTTTCAGAAGCTCCACATTTTTATTCCCATTTTTTACTTTGCCATCGCCTTGAGCAGCGAATTGAAGAAACCGCGGATTGGTGCTTGTGGAATACGCGAGTAAATCGATCCCGGAAAGGTTTTTATCCAGGTTATTTACATACAGATCCAATACTTTTTCGTTACAGGTATTAAAAATAAATGGTAAGCGGGCTTCAAACTCACGGGTTGACAATAATGTGTTTTGAAATGTTTTATTCCAGATCGTTTTAATTTTTGCAGGATTGATCCCATTAAAATTGGTGCCTGGGCTGGCGTTTTTAATATAACTGATCACGTCGGTTACCTGCTCATCCGAAAGAGTTGTAAACACTGTCATGAGCGCTTTGTTATTCTCATTATAAATTTTATTTGCATAGGGATCGCCACTTGCAATGACGGCCATATTATTCACAATAAATTTTCTGAGCCAGGTTTCGCTTGGGATCCTGGTCGTTACTCCTGCAAGGCCGGGACCGCTGATCTTGTCTTTTCCAAGGCTGTGACATACGGCACAATTTTGCATGAATATTTTTGACCCCGCATTCTCAGGATTTACTATTAATGGTGAAAAATTAAAAAGGTCACCCTGGAAAAAAGAAAAAAAGCCACAGATTCACAGATTTATATCAAAAATCAATTAAACGTATTTTAAAAAACTAAATTAAGATCTGTAAAAACGACTATTTGTGAAATAATCAAAACAGTAAATCCGTGAATCTGTGGCTGAACTTTTTGTTCCATTGCATTTTTAAAGATAAAAGAATTCCGGTGGTGGATTTAACAATTAAATCCGAAGGAAAAAATCCCGGAAATCAGGGGTTTTTTATATCAACAACCTTTTGTACATTTACAGTACAATGATTTATAGATTATAAATCAAAACACTTGCAGTTTGAAGCAAACTACTTTCACTCTTACTCTTTTCCTGTTTTTTCTTTTCCCTTTTTGTATTGTCGGCCAAGGCGAAAAGAAAGATAGTTTGCTGCGGCTCATCTCAAAAGCCACAGATGATTCGGTGCGGATAAATATGCTTTTAAAACTTTCGCAGGAGCTAAAAACCAGTCAGCCCAAACAAGCTTTATTGTATGCAACGCAGGCGCTGAAACTTTCGGAAAGCATTTCCTTAAAACGGGGCATGGCAAAATCGAATTACCAGATCGGTGAGTATTACCGCCTGCAGGAGGAATTTATAAAAGCAAGGGGGTATTATTTTAAAGCATTTGACCTGGATAAGGAAATTACGGACACGATCGGCATGAGCTCGGCGGCAAATTACATTGGAATGATGTATGCCAACCAGGGCGCTTACCCGGAAGCATTAAAATTTTATTATGTTTCGCTGCGGCTGAATGAAAAAATGAAGGACAAGGCTTCGATCGCGGTTTCATACAACAACATTGGTAATATCAATGATCTGCTGGGCGAATATGATGAGGCGCTGAGCTTTTATTTTAAATCGCTGCAATTAAAACAGGCGGCAAACAATAAAACCGGGGTTGCAAACACGCTGAATAACATTGGCGAGATCTATAAAAAGCAGGGGAAATATCCGGAAGCCATGGATTATTATTTGCGGTCGCTGGAGTTAAAAAAAGAACTGAAAAATAAATCGGGGATGGCAAACACGCTGAATAATATCGGTGATGTGTATGTGTTAAAACAGGAATACAAAGCGGCATTGAACTATTACAATCAATCGCTGCTGCTGCTGGAAGAGCTGGATGACAAGGATGGAAAGGCTACGGTAAATGATAATATCGGCGCTTTGTATTTTAAAATGCAGCAATATGTATCGGCGATCGAATATTTAAAAACGGGTTTAAACCTGGCGATCGAGATCGGATCAACGGAGGAGCAGCGCAAGGCATACATGTCGCTGTCGGACGTATACGAAAAGCTGGGGGATTATAAACAGGCAAATGAATACATCAAGAAAAATGCGCTGATAAAAGATAGTTTGCTGAATGACCGGAACAATAAGCAGATCTCGGAAATGCAGGCGAAGTATGAGTATGAAAAAAATAAAAAGGAGATCGCTTATTTAATGAAGGAGCAGGACCTGCAAAAGCTGGCGATCTATAACGGAAGGATGTTGTCGCTTTCGGCTTTTATCGGGTTTGTGATGCTGCTGATCATTGTGATCGTTTATATTAATGGCTACAGGCAAAAACGGAGGGCCAACCAATTGCTGATCGTGCAAAACGCGGACATGCGAAAACAAAAAGACGAAAAGGAATTGTTGTTAAAAGAAATCCATCACCGCGTAAAAAATAACCTGCAGATCATTAATAGCCTGCTGCGTTTGCAATCGCACCAGATCGAAGATAAAAGGGCGCTGGTTATGTTTGAAGAATGCCAGAACCGGATCTTATCGATGGCGATCATTCATGAAAAATTATACCGTTCGGAAGACCTGGCTAATATTGATACAAAAAATTACATTGAAACGCTTGCCGCGAGTTTGATCCGGTCGTACCGCACGGACATGGAAGTGGAGCTGGAAGTGAATTGTACGGTGAGTTCCGTAGGGATCGATACGCTGATGCCATTGGGATTGATCCTGAATGAATTAATTTCCAATTCGTTGAAATATGCTTTTACCGGTCGCGATGAGGGCAAGATCAAAATAGGCCTGAACAAAAAATACAATGGTGAATTTGAAATGACGGTAGAGGATAATGGCATTGGATTGCCTGCTGATTTTTCCTGGGAAGATTCCGTAACACTGGGTATTGAACTGATCAAAACGCTGGTGGAACAAGTGGATGGGACGATTGAGAAAATGGAAGGCCCGGGGACGTCGTTTAAGATCTGTTTCCAGGATATCACGAAGTAAGTTCAAAGTTTAAAGTTGGAAAGTTTAAAGTTTGCTGTGTATGATGGAACGCGGATGCTATGGATAAAACAGATTTAAAGGCTGATAAAGAAGCCACAGATTTACAGATTTTTTTACTTAAAAAATATTTACACAAATTGTTTCAAAATCGCATTGCGATTTTACCGATCTGTGCAATTCTCCATTCATTTTTTAATCTGTGAATCTGTGGCAAATACGCGCCATATTCGCCGTACAATAGTGATTTTTTTCCAATTAACAGATCCCGGGTCAAGCCCGGGATGACAGTACAGGGTGAGATTCTTCCCCGATTTTAGCAAACACAGCATCTGCGCAAAGCAAACTTTGAACTTTAAACTTTGAACTTCCTTTACAATGGAATGTTCCCGTGTTTTTTACGTGGTAATTTATCCACTTTATTTTTGAGCATCCCGAATGCTTTGATGAGTTTTTCGCGGGTATCTTCCGGACGGATCACTTCATCCACATAACCTCTTTCGGCAGCGCGGTAAGGGTTTGCAAAATGCAGGATGTATTCTTTTTCCTTTTCGGAAAGTTTGGCTGCAGGATCTGCGGAAGCGGCAATTTCTCCTTTAAAAATAATTTCGGCAGCGCCTTTTGCACCCATTACGGCAATCTCGGCAGATGGCCATGCGTAGTTCATATCCGCACCGATGTGCTTGCTGTTCATTACATCGTATGCACCACCGTATGCTTTGCGTGTGATCACGGTAACGCGCGGCACGGTTGCTTCGCAGAAAGCGTATAACAATTTTGCGCCGTTGGTAATAATGCCATGCCACTCCTGGTCGGTGCCCGGTAAAAAGCCCGGTACATCTTCAAATACAAGCAATGGAATGTTAAAACTATCGCAGAAGCGTACAAAACGCGCTGCTTTTACAGAGGAATTGATATCGAGTACACCGGCCAAAAATGCTGGCTGGTTGGCCACGATCCCAATGCTTCTTCCGGCAAGGCGGGCAAAGCCGACTACAATATTTTCCGCGAAATTTTTATGTACCTCCAGGAATGAACCGGTATCGATCACACCGGTGATCACTTCACGAATATCATAAGGCTGGTTTGGATTTGCAGGAATAATGTTATTTAATGCCGGGCGTTTTTCGTTGCCATTGCTTTCGTACGGCATCATTGGTGCATCGTCTTCACAATTTTGCGGCATGTAGCTGAGCAATGCCTTGATGTTGTTAATGCATTCAATTTCGTTGGCGCAGGAAAAATGGGTAACACCGGATTTGGTGGAATGTGTGGATGCTCCACCCAGTTCTTCGGAGGTTACTTCTTCGTGTGTTACCGTTTTCACAACGTTGGGGCCGGTCACAAACATGTAGGAAGTATTTTCCACCATCATGATAAAATCGGTGATGGCAGGCGAATATACCGCTCCACCGGCGCATGGTCCCATGATCGCGGAAAGCTGCGGAATAACCCCGGATGCTAATGTGTTGCGGTAAAAAATATCGGCGTAACCGCCCAGGGAAACAACACCTTCCTGGATACGTGCGCCACCACTATCGTTGAGACCGATCAGGGGAGCACCGTTTTTTACGGCCAGGTCCATGATGCGGCAAATTTTTTCAGCATGCGTTTCACTTAACGAACCTCCGAATACGGTAAAATCCTGTGAAAAAACATAAATGAGGCGCCCGCTTACGGTTCCGTAACCGGTGATCACACCATCTCCCAGGTATTTTTCACGATCGAGGCCAAATTCCGACGAACGGTGTGTGACAAACATCCCGATCTCTTCAAAGCTTCCTTCATCGAGTAAAAAATGCAGACGCTCACGTGCCGTTAATTTGCCTTTTTTATGTTGTGATTCGATGCGTTTTGCTCCACCGCCCAAATGCGCTTCTTCAATTTTTTTATCTAATTCTTTGATTTTATTTTCCATATCCGATGTTCTTCAATTTTGTGTTTAAGCTGTTCAAAAATAGCAAAAAATACAGGTTCTTTTTTATTTTTTTAACTTTGGGTAAATAACGCTTCACATGAACTACCATCTCGATAAAACGGATCTGAAAATATTGAAAATACTGCAGGAGAATGCGAAGATCACCAATCTTCAATTATCGGCAGAAATAGGGCTTTCGCCTGCTCCCACGCTGGAACGGGTAAAAAAGCTGGAGGCATCCAAACTGATCAAAGGATATTATACGCAGCTGGATCATGAAGCGCTGGGGATTGGTATCAGCGCCATTATCCAAATTACGCTTACGCGACAGGTGGAAAACGCGATCAGTAATTTTAAAAAGGAGATCAATAAAATTCCGGAGATCCTGGAATGCTACCAGGTAACGGGAAATGCGGATTATGTGCTGATCGTAATGCTGAAAGATATCCGGGATTTTGAATCGCTGATCTCTCAGAAACTGAGTAAAATGGAAGAGATCGGGCAGATGCAAACCATGGTGGTGTTGTCGAAACCGAAGGATTCGAAATTACTTCCTTTAGAATATTGATGTTAGATTTTTAGATGTTGGATATTAGACTGTGTGTGATGGGAACGCAGATCTGTTAGGATTTGTTAAGATTAAAAAAGATTGCTGTATGCTTATTTGTCTGTTAAATATGATTTGATCCAAGTCAAATTTATATTTGAAAATAAATCTACCATCGGAGTTGTCATCCCGTGTCAGGCACGGGATCTCATGAATGTTTGCTGACAATATCTATCACGCTGCACAACGATTATATTTATTGTTTGAATTTAGCAAACACAGTACCTGATACTAACTACCTGATACTTTATACTTTTTTCACATGAATTTAGAAGAATTAAGAGACTATTGCATTTCAAAAAAAGGTGTGGAGGAAACATTGCCTTTTGGACCGGAAACATTGGTTTTTAAAGTGGCCGGTAAAGCATTTTTGTTAACAGGATTTGATTCCAACCCATTGCAGTTCAATGTAAAATGCGATCCGGAAAAAGCAATTGAATTGCGGGAAGAATATTCCTGTGTGCTTCCCGGATATCACATGAATAAAAAACACTGGAATACGATTATTGTGGATGGATCGGTGACGAAAAAAATAGTGCTGGGTTGGGTAGATGATTCCTATAGCCTGGTAGTGAAGGGGCTTTCGAAGGCGGAGCAAAAGAAATTATCTACTAATTACTAGTTTATACGAATATACTAATCTGTGTGTGCTGGGTGGCTCCTTCGGAGCGGCTTTTTACCACGAAGGCGCGGAGGCGCAAAGAAAAACCAGATGCTGTTTTATAGTTTTTGGAATGTTTGGTAACTCAATTAAAAACAGTTTGCTTTGCGCAGAACACACCCCTAACCCCTCTCGAGAGGGGAATTGATCCTGCATAAATTTATGCATTAAGTTTTATTTTTTGATCCGTTTTAATCCGCTCCATCAGCGTTATCCGCGTTCCATCAAACACAGCCTCTGCGCATAGCAAACTTTGAACTTTCTAACCTTGAACTTTGAACTTCTTTTATATTGCGCAGATAAATAATTTATTATCGCGTTTGTTGTAAATGTTAAACAGTGAATTAAAATTTACGTTGGCGATGATATAATTGGTGTTGGCTGATTTGTATTCTTCTTCTACAGATATTATTTCGAGATCGTTGAGCTGCTCGCGCGTTTGATAACGGATGTATAATTTGATCGGGAAATCGTATTCTATCTGTGTTTTTCCTTCTTCTATTTTCCCTGTTCCGTTGATCAGTTTTTTTAATTTTTTGTAGCCGTATTTATAATCATAGGTTAGTGCAGAAATGTCGGAAAGCACCGCGCTTCCTGTTGGATGGCTTCCTGCACCTTTTCCAACAAATGTTTGCTTACAGGAATACGCACCTTCTACTTCCACGGCATTGTATTCATAATTCACATTGTACAGCTCGCTGTTTTTATCTACAAAATGTGGGATGGCGTACACACGGAATTTATCGCCGATCTTGTGTGATACGGCCAGCATTTTGATGCGGAGGCCGCGTTGTGTTGCATATAAAATATCATCGTAACTGATATTCTGAATCCCCGTATTAAAAATATCATCGGGATTTAAAACGATCCCGAACGCATGAACGGTGAGCAGCAATGTTTTGAATTTTGTATCGAATGCCGCCACATCCAGCCAGGGGTCGCTTTCGGCAAAACCGTTGAGCTGTGCATCTTTCAACACTTCCTGGTATTCTTTATTTTCCAGCTCCATACGGGTTAAAATATAATTGCAGGTGCCATTCAAAATTCCTTTTATGCTGCTTAATAATTCATTGTCGTAATATTCCTCGAGGTTGCGGATGATGGGAATGCTGCCGCCTGCGGAGCCTTCATATATAAGCGCGACTTTATTTTTTATTTGTAATTCATACAGCTCACGGAAATTTTCGGCCAGCATTTTTTTGTTGGCAGTTACCACGCTCACGCCGTTGTTCATTGCTTGTTTTACAATCGCGAAAGCCTCATCGGCATTATCGATCAGCTCCACGATCACATTGAGATTATCGCGTTTCAGGATCTCTTCTTTATCAAATGTAAAGTAGCTGGAATCGATCTTTCGTTTTTTATTTTTATCCTTCACGCAGATCTTTTCGATGTTGGCTTTTAATCCCTGCGAATGATTCAACACATCGTACAAACCTTGTCCAACGCAGCCAAAACCGAATAAACCAATTGTAATGTTTTTATTTCCCATACTTTTTTAATTGTAGAATTTTAGTTTGTTAAGTTACGTCCATCGTCATGTTGAGCCTGTCGAAACATTTACATTTATTTATCAAAACTCTTCGACAAGCTCAGAGTGACAATCCGGAAAACGGAAGCTACAAATGCAAACCGCATTCGGTTTTTGATTTATTGATCCAGCGCCCGCTTCTGCCTTTTCCTGCAACCGTACAGTGGAAACAGCCAACGGAATTATAACCGGCTTTGAGTAATGGATGCTCCGGTAAATTATTTTTTTTAATGTAATCAAAAGCATCTTTTTCCGACAAATCAACGATTGGAAAAAATTTAATGATCCCATCTTTTTCTTCAAATATTTTTAAACTTTCGCGGTATGCGTTTTGCGACGACATCAATCCCGAAACCCAGATCTGAAATCCCGGTTTTATTTTATCCAGCGGCTCTACCTTGTTAATAGAGCAACACAAGTCAGGATCCGAATTCCATGTTTTGTCCTGTTGCGTAAAATTATTTTTCCACTCTTCCGGTTTTATATCGATCACATTTAATTTTAACAATTCCGCCAGCTGATTTTTATACGCCAGCGTTTCATTAAAATGATACGTTGTATCTAAAAAATAAACAGTTTGCTGCGGGTTTACTTTGTTGAACAGGTGTAATAAAAAAGCCGACGTAGTGCCGAAAGAAGACGTAAATAACACCGAATTAAAATCGGTATACAACATCCTGATCCGCTCTTCCGGTGTTAATTCCCGGTATTTTTTATTTAACTCTTCTATATCCATTGTCCTGTTTCCCGCCTGCTCTCCTGCAAATCTAAAATCTCAAGCTGTCTGCAAAATTACGAATTATTCGCCGCCTTTTCGTTTTCGGCAATCAGTACGGCTGTTGCGGCATTCAATTGCTTTACTTTGTTTGTAAAATCGCCTTTGAGTTGTTCCCGCAATGCATTCAGGTTATTTAAACATTCCTCCAGATCATCCGGTAATGCTTCATTGAACACTTCTTTCAGGCGTTTTGCAAACGTAGGCGATTTTCCATTGGTAGAGATCGCGATCTTTAAATCGCCTTTTTTGACAATTGAGCCTAAATAAAAATCACAAAGATCAGGCGTATCCGCAACGTTGATCAGAATTTTTCGTTTGCTTGCTTCTGTTCGCAACCATTCGCTTATTTGCCTGTTTCCTGTTGCTGCAATTATCAGATCTTTATCATCCAAATCTGTTTCTTCCACCGCCTTTTCAATGATGATCAATTGTTTTGATGTTTCCTTAAATGCTTTAATAGCAGGCAATACCGCTTTTGCGACCACTGTTATTTTTGCATCCGGATTTGCATTCAACAGTGCCGAAATTTTTTCCAAACCAATGTTTCCGCCACCTATTACCAGCACATGTAAATGTTCTAATTTAAGGAATACCGGAAACAATTGGTTGCCTGTAATGATTGATTTCAGTGTGTTATCTGCTAGCGGCATTATTTATTGGGTTGCGGTGTTGTGCGTAAATACGGCTTGATGCGCGTGTGTCCTTTCGGAAATTTTGCTGCAATGTCCTCGTCTTTTATCGTCGGTGCAATTACCACATCGTCGCCGTCTTTCCAGTTGGCAGGCGTTGCAACGCTATAATTGGCGGTTAGTTGCAGTGAATCGATCACACGCAGGATCTCATCAAAATTCCGCCCGGTAGAAGCAGGATACGTCAGGATCAATTTTACTTTTTTATCTGTACCGATAATAAATACAGAACGTACCGTAAATTTATCCGATGCATTCGGATGGATCATGTCGTATAATTTTGCCACTTCAAAAACGGGATCGGCAATGATCGGAAAATTAACAATCGTTTTTTGCGTTTCGTTAATGTCTTTGATCCAGCTGAAATGTGATTCCAGAGGATCAACACTTAACGCGATGGTTTTTACATTGCGTTTTTTGAATTCGTCCTGCAGCTTTGCCACGGTACCTAATTCGGTAGTGCAAACCGGCGTATAATCGGCAGGATGCGAAAACAAAATTCCCCAGCTGCTTCCCAGCCAGTTGTAAAATTCGATTTTTCCTTCTGTTGTTTCAGCGGTAAAATCCGGTGCAGTGTCGCCTAATCGTAATGACATATTTTTAGTTTTTAAGGATGAATAATTAATTTTTATTGAGTTATTATAAAGTTATACTAAACTTATTTTTTATTGAAAACTTTTAATTAATTCGTCATTGTTTCTCTTGGCAGAGAAACAATCTTATAAATTCTACTCCCTTACTTCTACCACATAAGGCACAAAGAAAACATAAGCTCTGAGTGTTATTGCTTAACTCAGGCTTAGCCTTATGTTTTCTTTGTGCCTTATATGGTTTAAATTTTTTTGTGGTACAAAGTTACCGATGCTCAATTAAATTTATTTTCTAATTCAATAAATATTTCCAATCGGTTAAGCTGGCTGGAAACAAAGGATGCAGCTTTACCACATCGCCGATCACGATCACTGCAGGAGCTGCTATTTTTTCGGCTGCAGCCAGTTCTTCAATAGTATCAATGGTTCCCAGCACGCTTCTTTCGTTCGGTAACGATCCGTTCTGGATGATCGCAATTGCGGTATTTTCTTTTCCGGAAGATTTGTACACTTCTGTGATCTCGGCAAGTTTACTTAATCCCATCAACACAACAACCGTTGCCGTGGATTGCGCCGCCAGTTTTAAATCATCTGATAATTTTCGGCTGCTGGTGGTACCGGTGATCACCCAAAAACTTTCGCTGGTGCCGCGATTGGTAACCGGGATTCCAGATAAAGCCGGAACAGCAATGGAACTGGACAATCCGGGAATTACTGCGGTTTCGATATTGAACAATTCGGCATAAGCAATTTCTTCTTGCCCGCGCCCGAATACAAAAGGATCACCGCCTTTTAAACGCACTACGTGACCATAAGAAAATGCAAAATCAACGATCAATGCATTGATCTGATCCTGTGTATAAATGTGATTTTTATTGCGTTTTCCCACGTAAATTTTTCGTGCATTTACAGCTGCGTATTTTAATAATTCGGGATTTACCAATGCATCGTAGAGGATCACATCCGCGGAAGCAATTGCATTCAGGCCCTTTACCGTGATCAGGTCAACGTCGCCGGGGCCAGCACCTACCAATGTTAATTTTGGATATTTATTTGTTTTCATTTTTTTCTGTTTTTATTATTCCCGTGTCCGGATTATTTTTCGCGGTTAAATCACGGGATGATGATTGATAATTTCGTTGTCGGTTATTTACTTTAAAAAATTTATCGTACCAACACGTATCAAATTTTATATGGTTTTTAAATTGTGTTTTCATTCGTTCCTGAATTGTTTTACTTGTTGTAAAAATGTTTTTGCATCCTCTAAATAGCTGATTGCAAAAGCTTCCGAAGGTTCATTCTGATTGATCTGCAACGCAAAATCTTTAAATGTTCCCTGTATTTTTATTTCCTTTGTTTCTACAAAATGTTTGTCAAAATCGCTGATGATCCCATGCTGTGTATTGGTTGGAATATTTTTATTTAATAACAAAGCTTTCGCTGTATTTACAATAGTTGAATAACTGTGATAAATACTATCGGCAATTAATTTTTCGCCGATCGCTTTTTCCGCCCAATCAATTTTTTCTTCCGATTCAAAAAATAATGTTGCCACCAGGTCGATCATCACACCGGCGCATTCGCCCACTCCTATCTCGGTTTTAAAGGTTTGTGCATGTCCCCAGTCCAGGTGTTCATCTGCGGTAAGCGTGGTATTATCGGCATGCGGTTTTAACAATTGATAAAAATAATCTTTACCATTTTTATCGTAATAATTATTAAAATATTCGCCTTCTGCCGCATTGTTTTCAAAATCATTGAGCAATGTGCGCAACACATCCGGACCGCGTTTGCTTGGAATTTTAATGATCTTATCAGCAATCCGTCCTTCGCCGTTTCCCAAAGCGCCACCGCCTAAAACAAGCTGCAATGCCGGTATAACTGCCGTTCCGCTTTTAAAAGAACTTCCGTGAAAACCAATTTGGGCCAACGCATGCTGTCCGCAGGAATTCATGCAACCGCTGATCTTTATTTTAATATCGTTGTTAAACAACAATTCGGGATATTCCTCTTTTACCACTTTTTCCAGTTCCTTTGCAATGCCGGTGCTGCTGGTGATTCCCAGGTTACAGGTATCGGTACCGGGGCAAGCCGTAATATCGACAACACTGTCAAAACCAGGCGCAGCAAGGTTTATCTGATTCAATGATTTGAATAAAACCGGCAATGCCGCTTTGGGAACAAACTTTAGTAACAAGCCCTGGTTAATGGTTACACGGATATCGTCTGCTGCATACGCATCTACAATTGCGGCAAGCTTTCGGGCTGTTTCTGAATTTAAATTTCCCAGTTGTATTTTAATGTGCACCCCGTAAAAGCCTTGCTGTTTTTGCTCGAACACATTGGTTGCAAGCCAGTTTTTGTACTGCGGATCATTGCTGATCTTAAACGTGGTGTAGGAAGTCTTTTGCAAATTGGGTTTGCTGGCTACTGCATCACGGTTGATCGCTACTGTTTTTTCCGTCAGTGCCAGGCGCTCTTCTTCTACCAATAAAAGCAATTGTTCGATCCCGATCTTATTCACCAAATATTTAATGCGCGCTTTGTGGCGACTGGTACGCTCGCCATAGCGGTCAAATACGCGGATCACAGCTTCCGTAAACGGAATGATCTGCTCTTCTTCCAAAAATTCAAATGCTGTTTTTGCTAAAAATGGTTGCGCTCCTAATCCGCCACCAATAAGGATCTTGAAGCCGCGTATAATTTTACCTCCTGCTATTTTTACTTTCGGGATGTATCCAATGTCGTGCATAAATGTGTAAGCGGTATCGTCATCATTGGATGAAAAAGCAAATTTTAATTTGCGGCCAAGCTCTTGTCCGAATGGTTTCCGCAAAAAATAACGGAACAATGCATCTGCATACGGTGACACATCAAAAGGTTCTTTCGGGTCGATCCCGGCAACGGCGGAAGCTGTAATATTGCGTACGGTATTGCCGCAAGCTTCGCGGATGGTAATGTCATCTTCTTCCAGCTTGGCCCACAATTCCGGTGTTTTATCGAGGCTCACGTAATGGATCTGCACATCCTGGCGTGTTGTTAAATGCAGGTTTCCGTTAGAATATTCATCTGAAATATCAGCAATGCGTAACAGTTGTTTGGTGCTGATCTTCCCGAAAGGCAATTTTATACGCACCATCTGCACACCTTGCTGGCGCTGCCCGTAAACGCCACGTGCCAAACGCAGCGAACGAAATTTTTCTTCGTTGATCGTTCCTTCGCGGAAAGCGCGGATCTTTTGCTCCAGCTCGATGATGTCTTTTTCGACGAGGGGATTTTCTATTTCTGTTTGGAAGCTGTTCATATTAGTTCATTGGTTTACTGGTTCATTTGTTCATTAGTGTGCTGTGTGGTGCTGTGTTTATTAACCGCGAAGAGCGCAGAGAAGGCGCAGAGTTCGCAGAGATGCTATAGTTACCGTGTTGATGCTATGTGTTTGTTTCTCGCAGAGACGCAGAGTTCGCAGAGGCTATGCATATGCTATGTTTTTTTTGTGTTTTGAGGCTTCGCTTTCGCGGAGACTGTGTTTGAATACTGTATTTTTTTTGCCCTAATGCTTTGTCTTTATTTTTTTATTGTTTGCTTATTGTCTACTGCCTTTTGCCTACTTATTTATCGTTGCGTTGTACAACTTATACCAATCTTCACGCGTCAGGTCAATCGCGTAAGCGCTTGCCGCATTTTTGATGCGCTTTTTATCGGGGCTCCCGATGATGGGTAATGCACCCAGTTTGTAGAGCCATGCAACAGCTGTTTGTTCTATATTGCCGGTGTAATTTTTACTTATTTCCTGCAGCGCTTTTCTCACTTTTACTGCCTTTTTTTCTTTTCCTGTTAAAATGCTTCCGCCTGCAAGCGGCGCCCATGCTAAGGGTTTGCTGTATTGTTCCTTTATAAAATCCAGTCGGCCATCGGTAATAGCGGTGGTTTGCAATAAACTTAATTCGATGTGATTGGTGACAATGGGATGAGAAAGATGTGAGGCCAGTAAACGGTGTTGCGATGCATTGAAATTGGAAACGCCGATGAATTTTATTTTTCCGTTCAGGATCAGCTCCGTCAGTGCGGATGCAGTTTCTTCCACATTAAAAAGCGGGTCGTTATTTTCGAGTAAAAAAATATCGAGGTAATCGGTTTTTAATTTTTTTAAGGATGCATCTACCGATTGGCGGATGTGTTTTGCACTATGATCGATGACCACATTTCCCTTACCTGCATTGCGGATCCCACTTTTAGATGAGATCACAATATCTTCGCGCTTAAATGATTTGGCCTGGATGGCTTTTCCAAACAATTCCTCGATCTTACCATTGCCGTATTGATCGCTGTGATCAAATGTATTCACACCCAGTTCGAGGTTGTAATTGATAATGTCTTCTACTTTTTTTGCAGTGCTAAGCGCTGTTGTGTTCCATCTCCAGAAACTATAGATCGCCGCTGATACTTCAGGGCCTGAATCGCTTATGTATATTTTTTCCATTTTTATTTTTTAAATTTTTTGTTTTTTATCCTCCAAAGCCTTGGCATAGGAGGGTTTGAGGTCCCGAGCGGTTCCGATAGCTATCGGAACGAACCGCTATATCAGGTTTTGCAGACCCGTACCTGAACCCTTCGGCCACAAGACCATAAAAAAAGCCCTTCCGGTTATTGCGGAAGGGCTTTTACATGTTGCTTATATTGTTTTTATATTTTACAATAAGGCATGGTGTTGTCCTTCCGCATTCGCGGGTGCATCATACAACACATACACATTGTAAAGTTGAAAGTTAAAAGAGAAAAAGTCAAAAGGCTATTAATTGTCATTGCTGTAAAATTGAATTTGTTGTAAAATAAAAAAGGCTTCCCGTTTTGGAAAGCCTTTTTTAAATGTGTTTAAAATATGTTGGTTCAACGGGCTTTCCATAATTAAATACACATCATGCAGCACATCATGTTGCTGTTGATCGTATTTAAAATATGTTTTGCGTTGTTGTTCATTGTTTCGATTATTGCGCTGCAAATATATCGCATGAATTTGTTACAATCCAAATTATTTTTCATCTATTTTAAATTTTATCCTTAAAAGTCGCTGAAATAAGGCATTTCGAAGTATCTGTTTTTTAAAGTAAAAACATCTTTACAGTGAATCTGCTGGCACGTTTTTTTAAAATTACGGATCATAACCAAAAATATCTGTTATGGTATACACAACACCAACTACTTCGGCCAACATTCAGCCGGTCAAATATGTGGATCTTCAAAAGTATTCCGGAAAATGGTTCATCATCGGAAGTATTCCTACGCGTTTTGATAAAAAATGGAAATACACTACCGAATCTTATAGCGTTCGCGAAGATGGAAATATTGACGTGCTTACTACTTATGTAAAACACGATGTGGGAAAAACGTCCACACTCATGTCCAAAGGTTTTCCGGATGATAAAACCAACAATGTGGAATGGAAAGTGCAATTTGTATGGCCGTTCAAAGCCGATTATTTAATCGAAGAGCTGGCACCGGATTATTCCTATGTTGTTGTTGGCCATCCCGAAAAAAAATATTTATACATTATGAACCGCTCCGGCAAAATGAACAATGAGCTGTACACCGCTATTGCAGAACGCTGCCGGTTAAAAGGATATGATATCAGTGATTTGAGAAAAACGGTGCAATAGTCTTTAGTACGGAGTCGTTAGTTTTTAGTCCCGGATGTGTGCTGTGTGTTTTCAATGTTTACACGATGTATCTGCAAAAATAAAAAACCGAAAGCCGTTAGTAATTTATACTAACGGCTTTCGGTTTAATTTTATTTAGGTTTTAATTTTTTTAGTACACAGTAAACGCGCAGTACTAAAGACTAACGACTCCGTACTAAATACTTACTTCACTGTTACTTTACCCATTCCCACAGTTCCCTGCGCGTTGTAGATTTTATAGAAATAAATTCCGCTTTGCAGATCATCTCTTGAAATGGTAAATTGTTTTTGACTGATGCCGTAAACGGATCTTACTTTTTTGCCTACTACATCTGTCATTTCGAAAGAGTATGTTTCATTCATTTTATCCGACTGGATCACAAAGGTGGTGTTGTCGGTAAATGGATTCGGATAAACGCTGATGCCCGCTTTTGTTTGTTGTTCGGTGATACCCGTTGTTGTAGCAGGGAAAGGCACATCCACCACATTGAAGGAAATGGAAGCGCTTCTGCTCAGTGAATCAACCGACATGATGGAATCACAGTATGTTTGTGTGCAGCCGCTGCCATTATCTACGGTAAGGCAAATCTGGTACGGGCCCATACCTGAATACACATGCGTTGGATTTTGTTGCGTGGAGGTTCCGCCATCGCCAAAATTCCATGAATAGCTTAATGTGGTGCCGTATGATAAATTATAAACCGTAAGTGCATCCGGATCGGAGTTGGAAGGATCATCGGCCACGTTGAACAACGATAAGCAGGTTGCTGCTGCTGCGTTTACCGTTACCACATGCGAAGTTGTAGCTGCACAACCGCTGGGACCTGTAACCACAAGTATTACTGTGTATGTGCCTGCAGTGCTGTATGTATGCATTGGCGATGCAAGTGAGGATGCGGCGCCATCACCAAAATCCCAGGCGTATGTTAAACCTGTTCCTGTGGTTGTATTGTACGCCCGGTAATTAAGCCCGTTGGCAGAATCCAGCACCATTGTAAAATTGGCGTACAAGCCCGGCGCTGTAATATTAGCTGTGGTGGTTGCCGAACAACCGGCTGCATCCGTAGTTGTTACAGTGTAAGAACCTTCACATAAATTTACCGGTGCTGCTGTGGTTGCACCGTTGGACCAGACATATACATACGGACCCGAGCCGCTTACAGGTGTAATTACGGCAGAGCCATCGCAGGCGCCGCATCCCGATGCGTTTGTAGAAGATGTTGTTACTGCGATATTATCCACATAAATGGTTGTTGTAGCTGCAGCGCTACAACCATTCATATCGGTAACAGTAATCGTATAAGTTGTTGTTGTTGGAGGAGCGCTAACCGGATTGAAAACAAAAATTGTAGATATTGCATAATTGGGTGTCCAGTTAAAAGTGTAGCCTGCTGTACCGCCGCCTGGCGCTGCATTTAATGTTACTGATCCACCGGCGCAAACGGAATAGTATCCCGGTAATGCAATGGTTAGCACAGCTGGCTCTGTAATGGTGTATGTTGCGGTTGCGGTCGACATATCGCTGCTATCAATAGCAGTTACGGTGTACATGCCCGGACAAACACCGGTAAGAGTAGCGGTTGACGCGGAAAAGAACGATCCGTTGGTCCAGGTATAACCGTAAGGCCCAACACCGCCGCTGGCCGTAGCGCTAAGCGTTCCGTTACAGGCGCCGTTACAGGTTACATTTGTTCCGGTAACTGTTACGGTGTGCCCGGATGCCATTGCAGTAACAATTGTTGTAAACGCAAACAGGGAAGAGAGTAGAAGTTTTTTCATGTGAATTGGTTTTAATTATACTATAAAAATAATGCGTTTATCTTTTATAACGATACCGCTGGCAAAGTTTTTAGCACAAAACTAAAAACCTTACCAGCGGTTATTTTATTTAATGATCAGCTTTCCTACACCAATATTTTTTCCGGAACTATAAATTTTATAAAAATAGATTCCGCTTTGTAAATCGTTACGTGAAACGGTAAATTGTTTTCCGGAAATTCCTTTGACCGATTGTACTGTTTTGCCAAGTACATCTGTCATTTCGAAGGAATATGTTTCGTTTAATTTAGTTGACTGGATCACAAAAGTGGTGTTATCGCTAAACGGATTCGGATAAACATTTACACCCACTTTTGATTCCTGCTCGCTGATGCCTGTTGTTAAAGACGATCCGGGAACGTCTACCACTGTAAATGACAATGAATTGCTTCTGCTCAATGAATCAACGGACATGATGGAATCGCAATACGTTTGTATACAGCCGCTGCCGTTATCCACCGTTAAGCAAATCTGGTAAGGTCCCATACCCGGATAAACGTGTGTTGGGTTTTGTTGCGTGGATGTGGCGCCATCGCCAAAATTCCATGAATAGCTCAATGTAGTTCCGTATGATAAATTATATACTGTAAATGCATTCGGATCGGCATTGGTGGTATCATCTCCAATGTTAAACAAAGCAAGGCAACTGGCTGGTGTTCCGGTAATTACTACGCTTTTACAAACGGTATCATAACATCCGCCGGAAGGCGAAGCCACCTGTAAGCAGACCGTATACGTTCCCGGTGCAGTATAAAGATGCGTTGGGCTGGTGGTGTAATCATTTGTACCATCACCAAAATCCCATGTATAATAATTGCCGCTGCCGGATGTGGTATTGAATGTGTGGATGGTATATCCATCCGCCGAATCCGGAACAATGGAATAATCCGCATACATTGGAGCGCTTACTACCGTAGCGGCATTGCTTGCTGTACAACCATAAGTATTTGCAGCAGTAAGAGTGTACGTCCCTACGCATAAATTAGCAGGGTTCATTGCTGTGGATGAATAGCTTGTAGGCCCGCTCCAGATATAAGTAGATGCAATGATGGTATTATTGGAAATAGAACCGTTACACATGCCGCAGGTAGTGGAATGCGGCGTCATAGAAATAACCGGCAGTGGATTTACCAATACATTGGTGGTGGCGCTGCCTGTGCAGCCGCTAACAGTTACCGTAACCGTAAATGTTCCGGAAATTAGTGTTGGCGCATTTACAATGGTTGGGTTTTGAAGCACAGCAATATAACCAGCCGGTCCTTCCCAGGAATACGTTGCGCCAGCAGTAGATGAAGCTGCAAGCATAAGGCTGCTGTTTTCACATATTGGTGAATTGTTGGTTGCCACTACCGTAGGAATCGGGTTTATGGTAACGGTTGTTGTTGCCGTAGCCGTACACATATTCGGATCCACAATTGTCAGGGTGTATGTCTCTGTGGATGTCGGGCAAGCTGTTGGGTTAAATACATGCGGATCGCTCAGGTCTGTTGCCGGGCTCCATGTATAATAATAAGGAGCCGTACCTCCGCTAACGGATGACGTTAAAGGAGTACAATCTCCTGCACATGCAGTTGCAGCCGGAGCAGAAGCGGTAAGCAGCGTTGGCTGTGTTAATGAAACCGTATAAACAGCTATGCTCATATCACTGCTGTCGGTTGCTGTTACAATATACACACCCGCACACAAGCCGGTAATGTTTGCGCCGCTTGCTGTATAGCTGGCAGGGCCTGTCCAGGTAAAGCCATACGGCCCTACGCCGCCTGCCGCCATTGCATTGGCAGATCCGTTACACATTCCAAAACAAGTTGGATTTACGCCAATTGCAGTTGCAACAATACCTGTTGCCGAAGCTGATGCAATACCTGTGATCGCGAAAGCGATGAAGAGAATTAGTTTTTTCATTTTTAGTTTGTGACGTGTTTTTATTGAATGATTAATTTTCCTGTGCCGATGTTTTTTCCGGCTGCAATTATTTTATAAAAATAAATTCCGCTTTGTAATCCGTTACGTGAAACGGTAAATTGTTTTCCGGAGATCCCTTTGATCGATTGCACGGTTTTACCCAATACATCTGTCATTTCGAAGGAATATGTTTCATTCATCTTATCCGACCGGATCACAAATGTAGTGTTATCGTTAAACGGATTCGGGAATACTTTTACAGCATTGTTGCTGCTGGCTGTTTCAATCCCCGTGCTTACATCCACAATGGTATTGATGGCGGTATTGGTTACTACCGGCAGGTTGTAATCAAAATAAATGGAAGCATTGTTGTTGATCACCGATCCAACCGGTGTTCCGTGTTTTACGTGTACCGTATAGGTAAAATAACCACTGCTTGCCGGTTCATCCGTTGTGCTGTCGGGCAGCATAATGTTATCGAAACGGAATGTAAGAATACCTTCCCCCGACAGATTATAAGTATACGCATGATCTGCCGCTCCCGGTACCACACTTAACGGCTCAAGGAAATGCGGCAATGTATCTCTCACTTCTACAAAATGCGCAGTATCGTTTCCGTTATTCTGAAAATGTACGGTATACGTAAGTACAGAATCCGCTTGTAAAATATCTCCGCCCGCACCTGTTCCCAATGGGTTCACCAGCATCGAGTTCGGATCGTGGCAACCGGTGATCGGTTCGACCGACGTAAGTGTATTATCAGACGGATAAGCATCTCCGGCGATTGGTGTTATTTCAAAATAAGAATGGATAGGTGTAGTTACACTTACCGTTGAAGGCACATTAAAATTTATGATCGGGCGTGTTGCCCATACCCATGAACTTGCCGGTGGAAGGCCGGTAAATGTCCATTCTATCTTATGTTGTGCCGGGTAATGAACTCCGCCTTCTGTACAGCTAACATATTGCAATACCGAATCGTATACAAAACGCAACACTGCATTTTGAGGCGTCGGGCTGTGATTATAATAACAGATCCAGTATTGTTTTGTAAAGCCGGGGCTTCCCGATGACCAACCCGGATGGATGCATAAATCAAAGTAAGCCGGATTTGCATAGTATCCAAAATTAGTATTGCTGATTGTATCCCCCGGTGTTGTAAAGTTTACATTTTGGGATCCGGATACCGGGCACGTTGGCACTGTATAAGGATACGAATAGGATGTATTGTAAGCCGTTACCACATTGTTCATGTTCCCGGTCGCGATCGTATAATTTCCATTCGCATCCGTACTTCCGTAATAAGTACCAGTACTTCCTGTTGCATATACCACCTGGTAAAGCCATCCCGCTTCACCCGGATCTTTAGTGCAATTCGTGTTCACATCGTTGTATACTGTACCCTTAATAATATTGTAACAGCTGTTGTAAATGTTTGTATAAGCCGTAGTGAAACAACCGGTGCTATCGGTGATAGTACAACTATAATTTCCGGAAGGCACTCCTGTAACAGTAGCTGTAGTTTGCACAGGAATTGTGTTCCATACATACGTATATGGAGCTGTGCCACCTGTTGGTGCAACGGATAAAGTTCCGAGCGAACCGCAATTGCCGCTTATCGATGATAAATTAGGATAAAGAGAAGAAATATGGGTTACATTGTAATAATGAGAAGCTGTACACCCGCCTGCATCTGTAACATTTACAGTGTATCCTCCGGGAATATTAATGTTTAAAAGATCTTCCGTTGTAGTACCAGCCGGGCTCCACATGTAAGTATATCCGGGCGTACCGCCTGATACAGAAATATGTATGCTTCCATTTGAACAATAGATATTTTGCATACTATCCAGCGTGATCACCGGCAAATTTCCAGGAAAAATAGTTACCGCCTGCGTATAGATACATCCCGGACTATCTTTAACCGCTACGGGGTAAGTGCCAGCCGGTAAGCCTACATAATCTGTTGTTGCACTAAATGCCCCACCGTTTACAGAATACGTATAAGGCGCTGTACCACCTGTAATTACACCAATGTGGATCTCTCCGATGCTGGTAGCACAACCTGTATTTACAGTAGTAATAGCTGCTGCTGTTGGCCCGCTGCTGTTTGTAATAATAAATGAAGTGGTATACGAGCAGCCGTTTGCATCCTTCACTGTTGCAGGATAAGAGCCTGCTGCCAATCCCGTGTAGGTTGTTGTTGCCGAAAAAGCACCGCCGTTTACAGAATAGCTATATGGTGCCACTCCACCTGTTGCAGCCCCTATTGTTGCCGTTCCGTTACTTGCGCCACAGCTTGCAGCTGTTATTGTAACGCCCAGTGCAGTAATAGCAGGTGTGCTTCCTACCGTAAATACATTTACAGCAGTACAACCGTTTCCATCGGTTACATTTACTGTGTAGGTTCCGGTACAAAGGCCGGTTACCACGGCAGGCGTTGGCCCACCCGGAATCACTGAATATTGGTATGGAGGCGTTCCGCCTGTACTTACAATATTGGTTCCGCCGTTGCAGGCGCCGCAGGTACTCGGCGTTACCGATCCTGTCGTAACATATACCGGTAGCGTATTTACCACGGTTGTTGTTCCTGTTGCAGAACAGCCGAATGTATTGCTTGCTGTTAATGTATACGTTCCGGGGCACAACCCCGTGATTGTAGCTGTGGTGGCTACAAAACCGGTTGAGCTAGCCCATGAATAAGTGGATGCCCCTGTAGTTGAATTGGAGACAAAGCCGTTACATGCACCACAAGTGGCAGCAAATGGAGAGATTGAAATAGTAGGGGAAGGGTTAACCAAAACTGTTACCGTTGCTGTACCCGAACAACCGCTTGCATCGGTTGCTAATACCGTGTAAGTAGTAGTGGTGGTTATTGATACCACCGGGTTATAAATAGTAGAAGAGCTCAGGCCTGTTGCAGGAGTCCATACATACATGTAAGGGCCTGTTCCGCCTGTTACTGTTGCAGTAAGCGTTGTACTGCCACCCGAGCAAATAGTTGTACCGCCTGTTACAGATGTTGCAATAGCTGTGGGTTGTGTAAGCAGCAGCGTATACAACGCAATGCTCATGTCGCTGCTGTCGGTTGCCGTTACAATGTACGTTCCTGCGTACAAGCCGCTAATGCTGGCACCGGTTCCGGTGTACCCCGATGGGCCTGTCCAGGTAAAGCCATACGGGCCTATGCCGCCCGAAGCAAACGCAGTAGCCGATCCGTTATTGGATCCGTTACAGCCTGGATTTGTTCCGATTGCCGTAGCAACCACCCCGGTTGCAAATGCAGCCGCGCTGATCAGAACAATAGTGAGAGTGGAGAGTAGTTTTTTCATGTGTGTGGTTAATTTTAGTTCACAATTAATTTGCCTGTGCTGACAGTTTTAGTGTTCGAGTAAATTTTATAGAAATACATTCCGTTCGGCAATCCGTTGCGCGAAACAGTAAATTGTTTTTCTGAAATTCCTTGCATTGATTTAACCGTTTTGCCCAGCACATCGGTCATTTCAAATGAATAGGTTTCGTTTTGTTTGTTCGTTTGGATCACAAAAGTAGTGTTGTCCGTAAACGGATTCGGATACACATTTACCGATGCATTGCCTGCTATTTCATCCACGCCGGTAGTTGTGGCAATGGTATTCAATACCGTATTGGTAATTACAGCCGGATTAAAATCAAAATAAATATCCGCCGTATTTTTTATTTGCGTACCGCCTGCAAGCCCCGCCTGCAGGTTTACTTTAAAAGCAATGTAACCATGGCTGGCTGCTTCGTTGGAAGTGCTGTCTGCCAGCATAATGCTGTTAAAATCAAAACGTACCACACCCGGTGCAACCCATACCGGCATTACATTGTGACTGGTACCGGTAATTACCAAACTGGATGGGATCACATGCGGGTCAAGCGTATCCAGCACGCTGATGTTGTATGCTGCTGCAGTTCCCGTATTCTGAAAATGGACTACATAATTCAACTCCGGTGTAGTAGCCGGGATCTCACCGGTAACACCGGTTCCTTTCGGACTTACTTCTTTAAAATTAGGATCGTACGAATTGATCACCGGTAAACAGATCGTGTAATCATTGTTACCCGGATAAATATCGGCTGCCGGTTCCGTTGTCATTACTCTAAAACACAAGGTGTCGCCGGTGGTTACGCTGGTATTTGGAGTTAAATGCACATTTGCGAAAAAGCTGTTCCAATAAGCGCCACCGGTTAAATTGGTAAGGCCCGAATAATTCCAGGTAAGTGTATCGCCGCTGAGCGTAGCGCCCGGGCTTGATAAACCGGCATTATATATAACGCGGCTGTCGAGGATCAGTTTTAATTGTCCGGATGCAGGATCGCAACCCGTATTGCTTACGTATGGGAACATGTAAAACGGCTGGCCCGGACGAACAATACCCATCGATCCCGCATAACATTGCACATCTACATTACTGGTACATTGCAGCGAAAAATCAACATTGGGATGCGGCAGCGTTGTGCCTGTGTAGCTGGTTGACGAACACGCCGTTGATGGAAATATAAACTGGTAATACGACGGAATGGAAACCGTGTAATCCACCAGCCAGTTCTGGATCAGGTTGGCGCCGTACATCCCTGCCCCATCCGAATAAGAGGAAGAGAACATCAATGCCATGGACGGGCTGTTCAGGTTTTCGTCCGTTTCCAGATCCACACCGGATAATGCCACATCACCTGTGTTAAAAGTACAATCACTGTTGTTATCGATGTAAACCCTGCCGGAAACCATTCCGTACTGGCAAGGATTGCTTACCCCAAAGGGATAAAAATTGCTGATGTTGTAAAGCGTATCCGGCCCGCAGATCACTTTGCAGGTAGGCGCATAAAACAGTACCGAGCCACCCGATACCAGGTCGTCGGTTACAGTTGAGCCGCCGAACGGGACCGGCATCATGATCGTCCAGGGGTTGGAGCCGGTTGTATTTATTTGTTCTCCCAATAAAAAACCGGTACCCTGGTCTTTCAGTTTTACGGTATCGTTCACAAATGAATTGGAGATCGTGACCATGTAAAATAAATTACACGTGGAGCTGCACGTAGTGGAATCGTGGCTCATCATCGGTTGCGGCATAAGGCTGATGTCGCCTTGTGTGTATTGGGCTTTTATAGTCGCAACGGAACATAGGAATAGCAGGGACAAGTAAATTTTTTTCATATCAGAGTAGTTTGTTTAAAGTAGCACTTATTAATTCAACAATGTTGGTTTAATAAGTTTTAGTTTATGCACGTGTTTCAAAAAGTGTTTCAGGCTTTCTTTGTATCGAGATGTTGATAACTACAATTTGGTTGCATACTTAATTTTTTTTAAAATGAATTACATCGATATTATTCTCTGTATCCCAATAGTATGGGGACTTTATAAAGGATTCACAAAAGGATTAATTGTGGAGGCTGCTACCATGATCGCATTCGGACTGGGTGTTTGGGGCGGAATTAAATTCTCGGATTTTGTGGCAAATCAGATGAAAAAAACATTCTCCTGGAATTCTCCTTATTTGCCTGTTGTTGCATTTGCTCTTACATTTTTAGGCATTGTGATCCTCATTTATTTTATCGCTAAACTGGTGCAGGGTATGGTGGAAGGTATGGCATTAGGCGCATTCAACAAGATCGGAGGAGCCATTTTTGGCGCCTTAAAATTTGCACTGGTCATGAGTGTTGTTATTTTTATGATCGATGCGGTAGAACAAAGTTATCCAATGATAACATCCAAAACAAAAGAAGAATCGCTCCTGTACAAGCCTGTTGGCAAGATCGCACCCATGCTGATCCCCGCATTGAATAAAAGCAAGGTGGCGGCAATGGTGCCGAAAGTGGATAGCGTTGCCGCTCAGATAAAATAAGCCGTTAATCAGAGGTCAGGGAGGGAAGAAAGTTACACCGCGTTTTATTTTTTAAACACCGTATCCGGAATGCCTTTGTTGATCTGGTAATTGGTAAGTATAATAAAAATTTGTCCTTTTTTGTTCTCTTTTAATTTATCAGGTTTGTCCGCGCTGCTGTTATTAATATCTGCAGAAACGCTTTTTGGGATCTTGAATTTTTTTACATCCACCGAAAAAACCATTTTATCCGGCAGACCGTATGCAATCTGCGCTCCGTAGGTATATTCCGTAAGAATGGTGCCGTTTGATTTGGTGGTCAGCTGCGATTTTAAAATCACATTTTGTTTCGTATCGATCCATAATTTTCCAAGGATCAGGTCGCTGGTATCTGTTAAAGGAATAATATTAATGATACTTACTGTGGTCCCGTTGATCACATCCGTTCCCTGTATAATTGCAGTAAATGCATTGGTATCGGCCAGCATGCGCGATGACTGATCAAAACCCTGGCGCGGAACAATGGCAATGCTTTTGGATTCTACTTTAAATTTACCTTTTTGTTTGTAATAAATTTTTGCATCGATCGGCAGCATGCGGATAAAAGGCATATCCACTTTTACATTGGCCATTACCGTATAATCTTTTACTTTCTGCAATTTTGCGTACACGCCCCGGATGATTTGATTGGCATTGCTTTGCGCGGACGTCGAAAAAATAAATGCGATAAAAAACAGCAGCGATAATCCCGCGTATTTTTTTAGTTGATTCATTCGTATCATGATAAAATATCTTTTCTGTTGAATTTATAAACCGCAATGGATAATAAAACAACAATGTGTGCGACCAGGATCCCGATCGATGAAATTATTTTTTGTGTGGGTAAGGGATCTTCGAAAAAATTACGCCAGGCCACCATGTGAGAAGTAAATAAATACGGCTGGATCTTTTGTAAAACCGGTACATCCAGCGCACCAATGATGGTAAATAAAATAATAATGGCCATCGTGGAAACAATAGGCCCGATGGAATTTTCGGAAAAACACGAAAGCGTTAATGATAATGCTGCTACCATTACCAGTGAAAGATAGGCTACGCTGAACCCGCAGAAGAAGCGCCATGCAAGGTCGTGTTCCTGCAGCACGATCAATCCGTCGCTGTTCAATACCATCAGGTCACCGCTGCCAAACATCCATTTACCAATGATGAGCGCCATAAAACCCATCCACAATAAAATAATAAATGTATAAGCGCATCCGGCAAGGTATTTCGAAAACAGGATGCTGGTGCGGGAAATAGGCTTTGTTAATAATAAACGGATGGTTCCCATTGCGCCTTCGCCCGAAACCAGGTCGCCGGTAACAAGCGCTATCAATAGCGGAACGTGGATGATGAGCATTTGTAAAATAATAAATGCAATTAAATTTCCGTTCAGGATATTTCCTTCAAACGATAAAGATTGTTCGAAAGGCCCGGTAACAAAAGAAATAAAACTCATGCCATCTGCTTTCATGGCAAATAATATAATGGCAATGATGAGCGTGATCGCGCCCAGGCCGATGTAACTGCGGGGCTTTGCAGCGATCTTGATAAACTCGTTATAAGTGCTTTTCCAGAACATCAGGCGTTGATGAGTTTTAAAAAATAATCTTCCAGTTTTCGTTTTGCTTCAATCGAAAAAACATTGATCCCGTTATCGCAAAATAATTTATTAACGACCGGAATTTTTTCCTGCGAAATGTGCAGTAATAAATTACTATCCTCTGTTTTGTCTATCAATTGTGTCATTCCGGCGTTTGCCAATAATTGTTTTGCTTTCTCCATGTTGTCAACAGAAAAAGAAACGATCAGCTCCTGCGCATTTAATAATTCGCTTACAGAACCCTGCACAATTGTTTTTCCTTTGTTGATGATCACCATTCTGTTCGCGATCAACTCGATCTCCGAAAGGATGTGTGAAGAAAGCAGCACGGTTTTATTGCGCTCGTTCTTTAATTGTAAAATAAGGTTGCGGATATCGATGATCCCTTGCGGATCCAGTCCGGTGGTGGGCTCATCCAGGATGATCAGCTCGGGGTCGTGCACCAGTGTTTGCGCAATTCCCAGGCGTTGTTTCATCCCGTGCGAAAATCCGCCGAGCTTGTCTTTTTCACGGCCCTTCAATCCCACAAATTCAATGATCTCGTGGATCTTGCTTTTGGTAACGGTTACACCCGATAAGCGTGCAAAGATCTCAATATTTTTTTCGGCAGATAAATATTTATAAAAATCGGGCTTCTCCACAATACAGCCGATCTTGCTTAAAATATAATTACGGTCTTTCAGCAGATCTTTTCCAAATAATTTTAGCTCGCCGCTGGTAGGTTTGATCAGCGAAAGCATGGTGCGGATAGTGGTGCTTTTTCCTGCGCCGTTCGGGCCGAGAAAACCAAATACATCACCACGGTAAACATCAAAACTCACATCTTCCACCGCATGGAATTTTCCATAATGTTTCACGAGGTTTTTTATTTCAACTATTTTTTCGGATGTATTCGGCATTGTTTTCGGGAGGAAAATTCAGCGCAAATTTACGGTTTTTAACACAGAGGACACGGAGAAAAAAAGAGCTTCACAGAGTTTTTGTAAAAAGTCATGCTGAGCTTGTCGAAGCATTTTTTTCTCTGTGAAACACTCTTTTTTTCTCCGTGTCCTCTGTGTTGAGAAACCAACTGTTTAACGTTTAATAATAAGAGTTAACTAATTTTGATAGACAAAATCCTTTAAATCCAGCATCAGCTTTTTCCTGGCAAGGAAGATCCTGCTTTTTACGGTACCGATCGGGAGGTCTAATTCATCCGCAATTTCCTTGTATTTGTAACCGTCGAAATAACGCACGAACGGAATTTTATAATCATCATCCAGTGCATTGATCGCGCTGGTGATCTGCTTTTCATTGATCTGTGATTCGGCACTTGGTCCGTTGGTGCCGCTCACCGGTTTTACCAGGCTCAGGTCGTCCGTTTGCTGAATGATCTGGCGGGTTTTTATGGATCTCCTGTAATTATTGATGAAGGTGTTTTTCATAATTGTATACAGCCATGCTTTCAGGTTCGTCGCATCCATAAACTTGTCGCGGTAACTGATCGCTTTTACATAGGTATCCTGCACAAGATCCTGCGCTTCTTCGCCATTCAGTGTTAAGCTGTAAGCAAATTTTTTCAACGAAGTTCCCTGGTAAATGAGCTGCTGGTTAAATTCGATTGCTGTCATTTTATTTTTATTTTATATTGTTTAACAAATATACAAAAAAGTTAAACAGAATTGATTTTTGTCAGCTAAATTTTAATAAGGCGGATCCGGGTGAATGAACAATACCATGTAGAAAAAATGGGAGAAATAGTCTTGTTGAGAAAAGTAAAACTTAACTTAAATTATTGATTATCAATAGTTTGATATATAAAATGATTATTGGAAAGTTACGTCATTGCGAGGGCTTTTCGCCCTCGCAATGACGTTCTTTAAGTAATTTTTTTATAATACTAGGAGATCAGCACCAGAAGATCGGCCGGGGTTTTAAAAACGGAAATATTGCCCGGAAGCGCTAGTCCGGGTTCAAGGCATTGGTTGCCGGATAATAAAATACCGGCTCCGGAAAATGTTTCCGAGAGTTGTTTTATGTATTCCATCGCAGCCGGAACGTGTGTAAACACCGATAGAATGTAATGCGGATTCCGGATCTCAAATACTTTTTCAAGATCCATAAAGGGCACCGATTGGCCAAGGTAAATAACCTGGTGTCCCTTTGATTTTAAGATATAGGCAAAATACAGCAAACTTAATTCGTGCAATTCACCATCCGGCAAGTACAGTACAAATCTTTTTGGATTTGCAGCTGTCGGTACAGGCACGCCGTCGATCGCTACAATTAGTTTCTGGCGGATGAGGTTGGAAATAAAATGTTCCTGTGCAGGGTTAATGCTGCCGGTTTGCCACAAGATCCCAATGCGGTGAAGGAAAGGATACACAATATTTTCGATCGTATGCGCAAAGCCGTTGTGTAAAATGCTGTTGGAAATTATTTTTTCGAAACGCTGCTCGTCCAGCTCCACCATCGAAATGATCAATCCTTCGATCTGGTCGCAGGCTTTTCCCTGCGCATCAATAAGCTTGTTCACTTCCTCCACCAGGTCGTGGTTTTGCAGGCAGGCGATCTTCGAGATCTTGAAACCGTTGTTATATAAAAGCGTGATGTTCAGCAGCAGCTTCAGCTCGTTGTTGCAATACCAGCGGATGTTGGTATCGGTACGTTCCGGCTTTAAAATACCGTAGCGCAGCTCCCAGGCCCGCAGCGTGTGTGCTTTGATCCCTGATAACTTTTCGAGGTCTTTTATTGAAAATCTGGCTACCATGTTGGTTGTTCTCACAAAACGGAGAACAATGAAAAGGAATGAATGTTTAGACGATGCTGCAATTAAACAACGCAGCAAAATGTTTTTTTAATTTTAGTTTCACTTCTTCTTCCTCTACTTTACGTCCCAGCTCTTTGTCCATAGAAGTTACCGCCTTATCGGTGATGCCGCAGGGAACAATGTTGCCGAAATAATTCAGATCGGTATTTACATTCAGCGCAAATCCATGCATGGTAACCCACCTGCTTGCGCGGATACCCATTGCGCAGATCTTGCGTGCACGCGGTGTTCCCGCATCCAGCCATACACCGGTTTCGCCTGCGCTTCTGCCTGCTTCAATTCCGTATTCAGCCAGCGTAAGGATCACCATTTCTTCCAGGAAACGAAGGTATTTATGAATGTCTGTAAAAAAATGATCAAGATCCAGGATCGGGTAGCCAACAATTTGTCCTGGCCCGTGATAGGTAATATCGCCGCCGCGGTTGATCTTATAATACGTGGCATTTTTTTCCTGCAGCTGGCGTTCGTTCACCAGCAAATGCTCCGCTTTGCCACTGTTGCCAAGTGTGTATACATGCGGATGCTCACAAAAAATAAGGTAATTGCTGGTCGGTTTTTGTTCGTCAGGCGCTGCAGTGCGGTTGGCGATTTTTATAGCAACAATGCCGTCAAACAATTTTTCCTGGTAATCCCAGGCTTGTTTGTAATCGGTTAAACCAAGGTCGATAAACGTAACGTGCTCCATGGTATTTTAAACAGATAAGAGTTCTGATTGTTCATTTCAGGTACGGATAACGCCCGCCTGAACGATTCGGGCAGGAAAAAAAACGAAACTACGAATCTGTATTTGCAAGAATTAATTTAAAATCTGTGGCTAACCTTGATTTTAAATCTCCGATAATTTCGCTTTCAGGTGGTTGATCACGTTTACCTCCATCAGGTCGGCACCACGCAATTCGCCCAAAGCGATAGAAACCCAATCGCCAAGATGAATAAAATAAATGGCTTTTTCAATTACCGAATTTCCTTTTGAATAAACTTCGGTGATCGCGGCAGCATATTTTTTGATCACTTCTTTATTAATATCCACGCGTGCTAAATTGCGGGTATATTCATCGCGGTCAAGGAAAATAAGTACGCTTAAATTGTCATTTTTTTCGGTCCAGCCCACCAGCTCATTGTGGTTCATTTCCGGAATAATGTGGTGCCAGCAAAGCACTTTCGAATTTTCATTCAGCTGCTGGCGGAAACGGATCGCAATGCCTTCATTGTTGGTAGTGGCATAGATCACCGGAATTTTTCCTTTTAATTTTGCAGCAATAGCGCTTGCTTCCGCGATGATGCCGGTTTCTTCCGCATCAATTAATTTGATGGCAGCTTCCAGATCTGCTTTGTAATTAATGGAAATGATCTTATGAAAACCAAGAATAAAAAACAGCTGCGTTAATGAATATCCAAGGCAGGAGCGGGGAGGCATTCCTCCCGGAACAACAATACAATCTAAATTTTTTGCTTTGGAAATTTCCAATACTTTTCCTGCAGAAGTAATGCTGGTGATCTTTGCTTTTTTAGCAATTGCCAGTTCCATGCAGTTGAGCGTTTCCTCTGTATTTCCGGAGTAACTGGAGATAATTACCAGTGTGTTTTCATTTACGTATGCGGGAATAAAATATCCTTTTGTAACATTGATCGGCACAGTTGCATTGGCCGAAACCAGTTCTGTAACAATGCTTCCACCGATGCCGGAACCGCCGAGCCCACAGATCAATACATTTGAAATTTTGTTTTCAGAAGCGCTCAGCTTCGCATTGTTTCCGATAGAGATGGCCTCTGCCAGTTGTTTTGAAAAATTTGCTACAAGTGTTTTCATGCGCTTATATTAATCGATCTTTAAGCAGTAAAAATACACTTTTTGCTTTAATGGCAAGGCAATTTTTCGGCTATAATTTACAATTATCGTTTCTTTGCGTGTATATTTGCAATTCAAAAAAATAACACAAATTTAAAGATGAGTATTGAGTTAAGCGAACAGGAATTATTAAGACGCGGTAAACTAAAAGAGATTACCAACATGGGCATTGATGCCTATCCTGCTGCATTGGTAGAGATCAACGCAACAGCAAAAAATATTTTAGAGAATTTTACGCCGGAGAAGGCGGATGAGTATACCAATATCAGCATCGCCGGAAGGATCATGAGCAACCGCGACATGGGTAAAGCCTGCTTTGTAAGCCTGCAGGACGCAACCGGCCGCATCCAGGTATACATCCGCCGCGACGATATTTGCCCGGGTGAAGATAAATCGTTGTTTGATCAGCTGTTTAAAAAACACACCGACTTGGGCGATATTGTTGGGATTACCGGTTATGTGTTTGTTACCAAAGTAGGTGAAATTTCCATTCATGCTACTTCCTTTAAAATGCTGAGCAAATCGTTACGCCCGCTACCAGCGGTAAAGCGCGATGATGAAGGAAATGTGTTTGATGAAGTAACCGATCCGGAATTTCGTTACCGCCAGCGTTATGTGGATCTGATCATCAATCCGCATGTGAAAGAAACATTTATCAAACGCACAAAAATGGTAAATACCATTCGCGATTTTTACAATGAAAAAGGATATTTAGAAGTGGATACGCCCGTTTTACAGGCTATTCCGGGTGGCGCATCTGCACGCCCGTTTGTAACGCATCACAACTCGCTGAACATTCCCATGTACATGCGGATCGCCAATGAGCTGTATTTGAAACGCCTGATCGTAGGTGGATTTGATGGCGTGTATGAGTTTTCCAGGAACTTCCGCAACGAAGGAATGGACCGTACGCACAACCCCGAATTTACAGTAATGGAGCTGTATGTAGCGTATAAAGATTATAACTGGATGATGGATGTGACGGAAGAACTGATCGAAAAAATTGCAATGGATCTGAATGGAACTACAAAAGTACAGGTAGGAGAAAATGTAATTGATTTTCAGCGCCCCTTCAAACGCATTACCATGTTTGATTCCATCAAAGAATTTACCGGCATCGATATCAGTGGCATGGACGAAGACGGTTTGCGCGAAGCCTGCAAACAATTGAAAATTGACGTGGCGCCAAGCATGGGTAAAGGAAAATTGATCGATGAAATTTTCGGCGCTAAATGCGAAGGCAATTATATGCAACCGACTTTTATCACGGATTACCCGGTAGAAATGAGTCCGCTTACAAAAAAACACCGCAGCAAACCCGGACTGGTAGAGCGTTTTGAGCTGATGGTAAACGGCAAGGAATTGGCAAATGCATATTCCGAATTAAATGATCCGATCGATCAGCGGGAGCGTTTTGAAGAACAAATAAAATTAATGGAACGTGGCGATGATGAAGCCATGTTTATCGATCAGGATTTTTTACGCGCACTGGAATACGGAATGCCGCCAACATCCGGGATCGGTATTGGGATCGACCGTTTGGCGATGATCATGACCAATAATGTATCCATACAGGATGTATTATTTTTCCCGCAAATGCGCCCCGAAGAGGTGAAAAAAGCGGTGGTGGAATTAAAGCCCGAAGAAGCAAAAATCCTGGATGTAATAAAAACGCAAAACCCGGCAACACTTGTAAGTATTAGTGAGATCATGGGAATTTCGAAAAACCAGCTGCAGAAAATGATGAACTCGCTGGAAGAAAGAAGCCTTGTGAAGCGCGAAGGGCCGGTTTATCAGGCGGTGGAGTAAGAATGTTTTAATTTAACATTAGAATTTTTTTCTGATCGTCATCCCGCAATGTTGCGGGATCGGTTAATTAGATGCTGCTGACATTTACGAGATCCCGCAACAAGTGCGGGATGACAGTTTGAGATAGTGAGTCGATTTCAATTCTGACAAGTGTGAGTATCCTATGTTAAACGGACGCTACGCCCAACGTAAGCAACAATCTTTGTACAAAAACAGCACCCAACAATAAAAGCAATTGTTTTATATTTACAACAGATATAAAACAATTGCTTTGCTATTAAAAACCAACCGGTATGCTTTTTAATTCCTTACAATTCCTGCTGTTTTTTTTCGCATTCTTTTTCATTCTTTTCAGCATTCCGCAAAACCTGCGCAAGCCATGGCTGTTGATCGCCAGCTGCTATTTCTACATGGTGTTCAAGCCGGTTTATTTACTGATCCTTGTTGTGGTGATTGCCATCGATTATTTCGCCGGAAGGCAGATTGAAAAAAGCAGTCATCACAAAAAAAGCTGGCTGGTGATCAGTTTGGTTTCCAACATTGGGATCCTTGTTTTTTATAAATATTACAACTTCCTGAACGATACCATTTCCGTTTTATTGAACCTGGCGCATGTGCACAATCATTTGCCGGTGCTGGATATTATTTTGCCGATCGGCCTGTCGTTCCACACATTCCAGGCGATGAGCTACACCATTGAAGTGTATCGCGGCAATCAAAAAGCAGAAACCAATTTTTTAAATTACAGCTTGTATGTATTGTATTTTCCGCAGCTGGTAGCCGGTCCCATTGAGCGGCCGCAACAGTTGCTTCCAAAATTCAGGCAGCCGATCGTATTTAAAGAGCGTAATTTAACAGAAGGAATTTTCAGGATTGCCTGCGGCGTTTTTAAAAAAGTAGTGATCGCCGACCGGCTCACACTTTTTGTAGATCCCGTTTTCGATCACATTTATCCAAGTAATGGATTGTCGGTTTTAATTGCGACCGTATTTTTTGCATTCGAAATTTATTGTGATTTTTCCGGCTATACCGACATCGCACTGGGCGTTTCCAACATCATGGGTATCCGGCTGGTGGAAAATTTTAAATCGCCTTATTTATCAACTTCCATTAGCGAGTTCTGGACCCGCTGGCACATTTCGCTTTCCAGCTGGTTCCGCGATTACGTGTACATTCCGTTGGGAGGCAACCGTACCAGTCGATCCCGTTGGGTATTCAACATCGGGTTGGTGTTTTTATTAAGCGGCTTGTGGCACGGCGCCCGCTGGAATTTTGTGGTATGGGGCGCATTACACGGTTTTTTGCTCATCTCCGAAAGGATGATCTTCCAAAAAATAAAATGGAAGATCCCGGCTTTTTTAAAAATCATTTTTGTGTTTTGCAGCGTGTGTATTGCCTGGATCTTTTTCCGGGTGAAAGAAGTGAAAGATGCATTTGTAGCGCTGGATCATTTGTTTCATCTATCCGTTAACAATACACTACCGGCGGTATTCAACCGTACGGAGCTGATTTTTTGTTTTGCACTGATCGCAGGACTAGTATTTACCGAACGGTTTATAAAACGCAGTATTTTTAAAACCAGCCTGTCGGTTATTATGATCAGCTGCTGCCTGTTATTATTGAGTTATTTATTCGGAGAGTTCAACGCGAAACAATTTATTTATTTTCAATTTTAATGAAAACGATCTTAAAAATAGTTTCTTTTTGCACCGGTTGCTTTTTTGTTTTCCTGCTGGCGATCGGGAGCTACTCCGCGTGGTTTGAGGAGGTGCAGCATCATGTGCCGAGCCCGTACAAGTATGGCGACCTGTATTTGCTTTCCAATTTAAAAGGCTATCGTGTGGATGTAAAATCGCAAAAATTACCGGCGCCTGCGTATCAAAAACAAAAAAATACGGCGCTCACCATTATCGGCGATAGTTATTTAGCATCATTGGATTCATCTTATTTTAATGCCGGAAAATATACATTCATTCACTGGAATAGTATTCCGGACACCATCCAGGCGCTGGATAAAAGCAAAAAAAATATTCTGATCGTTGAATCTACCGAACGGTACATCCGCTGGCGATTTATAAAAGATCAGTTGCTCACAATAAATAACAACCGGTATTTGAAAACCGAAGCACCGGAAATAAAATTAATGGCAGAAGATAATTTGCAATACATGCTCACACATTTTGGATGGGAAGCGCCGTTCAAAGAATTAAAAACACGCATTTATTTAAATGAGTTTAACCGTTATACGGATATGGTTACCCGCCCGGATAGCAGCGGCAGGCTTTATTTAAATGAAACCGTTGACCCGAAAAACAGCGCTTCTTCTTTTGCGGAAGTGCCGGATTCCGAAGTGGAAAACATGGTGCAGAATTTAAATAAAGTGAGCGCTCAATTAATGCAATGCGGATTTGATGAAGTGTGTTTTTCCATCATCCCGAATGCGGCAAGCGTGTATAAAAATTGGGAAAAGCCTTACAATCATTTGATAGAGCGGATAGAAAACCATCCGAAAACGCAATTTAAATTCATTGATATTTATACGGAATTGAAGCAGGAAAAAAATTCGGTTTTTTATTTTAACGATTCGCACTGGAACCATTTGGGCGTAATGCATTGGATCATCAAAGCCAATAAACAATTGAATAAGAAGTGAAAAATGTGTAATTTTCAGAAAAAAATTAAATGAAACAAATAGCAGTAATCGGAGGGGGAAGCTGGGCAACGGCTATTGTAAAAATGCTTTGCAATAATGTGTATCCGAACGAACCGGCACGGATGCAGCAGGTGCATTGGTGGCTGCGCAGTGAAACGGTTGTTGCGCACATAAAAAAATACAAACACAATCCCAATTATTTAACTTCCGTTGAATTTGATACGGATAAATTAGCGCTGGATACCGATCTGAAAAAAATTGTAGCTGCCGCAGATATACTGATCATGGCGGTTCCATCCGCTTTTTTGAAAGATGCACTTTCGGGATTAACGCCAGCTGATTTTAAAAACAAACAAATCTTTTCTGCGATCAAAGGAATTGTACCCGAACATAATTTGATCGTTGGTGAATTTTTCAGCCAGGAATACCAGTTGCCGCTGGATAATATTGGTGTGATCACCGGGCCCTGTCATGCAGAAGAAGTGGCGATGGAAAAATTATCGTACCTCACGATCGCATCACAAAATACAGAAAATGCTGCCTACGTGGCGTCACAGCTCAATTGCCGTTATATTAAAACCACTGTTTCCGACGATATTTTCGGAACGGAATATTCATCTGTACTGAAAAACGTATTTGCAATTGCCAGTGGTATTTGTCACGGTTTGGGCTATGGCGACAACTTCCAGGCGGTGCTGATTTCCAATGCCATCCAGGAAATAAAAGCATTTGTGGATGTGGTACATCCCATCGACCGCGATATTAAAAGCTCGGCATACCTTGGCGATTTGCTGGTAACGGCCTATTCGCAATTCAGCCGTAACCGCATGTTTGGTAATATGGTAGGGAAAGGCTACTCCGTAAAATATGCGCAAATGGAAATGAACATGATCGCGGAAGGATATTACGGCGTAAAATGCATTTACGAGATCAATAAAAAATACAAAGTGGAAATGCCGATCACCAATGCGGTGTACAATATTGTATACGAAAAAATTTCCCCGGCAATTGAAATGAAATTGCTTACTGATAAATTATCTTAATACAAAAACGGAATGGGTTTCAGTAATAAAAAAATGGTACCGCTGCTGATCGTCACATTGGTGATCTTTAGCGGATTGCTGTATCATGCTACCATTACCGCGTTTCCAATGTTCATCCATGCATGGTCGCAATCCGACCGCTATTCGCTTGCATTGGGTTTTTTACGTAACGGTTTCGATCTGTTCCATCCGCAAACATTTGATCAGGAAACTGTGAATGGTATTACCCGTGTGGATTTTCCGATCAGCGAATATGTTGTTGCTATTGTGATGAAAATACTTGGTACCACTTCGTTTGCGGTATTCCGCATTTATACATTGTGCCTGAGTATTACCGGTTTGGTGTATTTGTATTTGCTGGTAAAAAAAATCACTTCTTCCGAATTAAAATCCTGGCTTACAGTTTTCTTTGTTTTTTTATCGCCCGTATATGCCTGGTACCAGGATGGTTTTATTCCCAGCATTCCTGCGCTGGCATTTACATTTATTGCCTATTACCGTTTTTTTACTTACAAAGAAAACGCCAATAAAAAACAATTGATTTACAGCATATTGTTTTTCACACTGGCAGCGTTGGTACGGATGCCGTTTGTTATATTTTTAGTAGCAGCGTTGTTGCAGCAATGCTGGCAGGGATTAAAAACAAAAAAATTCCGACTTTCTGAGCTCATTATTTTTGCAGCAGGCTTTATTGTTTTCGCCGCTTATTTTGCTTACAATTTGCATGTGTACCGCATCTACGGAAGTATTTTCCTGGACCATTTAATGCAACCGAAAAGTGCAGCAGAGCTCAAAGAAGTTCTGTCGCAAATGTATCACCACTGGGGATTGCATTATTTTACAAAAATGCATTATCTGCTTTTGTTAGCAGCGGTGATCCTTGCTTTTGCGGTTTTTGTAAAGCAAAAAAGCATCATCGAAAAAAATAGAAAATACTGGTTCAATCTTTTCATCATTTCCTGCGGTACCCTCATTTATTTTTTATTAATGGCGCGGCAATTTTATTCCCACGATTATTATTTTCTCGATTCGCTTTTTGTGCCAATTATTTTTCTTTTTGTTTTTTGCATCAATACCATTTCTTTTCAAACGTCGCGCCGGGAAGTGCTACTGGCTTCTGTTTCTGTGCTTTCCGTGATCCTCTTTTTTATTGATAATAAAGCGGTACAAGCAGAGCGTTGTGCAACCGGCGCCTGGGACCGGCAGGAAATCACCCGCCAGAATTTTGTTGGAACAGCTGCTTATCTCGATTCCATAGGTGTTTCAAAAGATGCAAAAATCCTTGTGATCGATGCGTATACCTATAACGTTCCGTTTATTTTAATGCAGCGCAAGGGTTATCCCATTTTGGGAACCACGCGTAAAAATATTTCTACCTCCCTGTTCTGGTGCAAATGGGATTATGTGGCCATCCAGGATCTGTATTTAGTGTCGGATGTGATCAAAAATTATCCGCCCATTACCGCCATGCTGGAGCGGATCGGGGGGAACGGAAAAGTTTCTTTTTATAAACGAAGTGAAAAAATTCAGCCAAAATCATTAAAACAATTTTTAGGGATTACGCCGGAAAGTATTTTTTACAGATCGGCTTACAACTCTGCAACATCCGCTGCACACGCACCTGCAAAGCTGGATGCCACAACCGAATATGGAATTACCGCTTCCGCGAAAGCGACTGATTTAAAACAACAAGAAGGTTTAAAGGTATTTGTTACCGCCGATTTTCTTGCAAAAACAGCATGTGATAAAATAGAGCTGGTTGCCGCCGTTTCCAACAAAGACACCACCGTTTTTTACCAGAGCTTTGGCTTTAAAGATTATTTTAAACCGGGGCCAACCTGGCAGAAAATGGAATTTCAATTTGTGCTTCCGGCATTCAGCACGCCGGACGATGAATTAAAAGTGTATCTGTGGAATCCCGGGAAAGAAGAACTGCTGTATGATCACTGGGAAGTGATGGTGTATAAATAACATACAATTAATTGTTCCATATTTCTTCTTCTTCCCATTTTTCATGAAACCCCATGTATCTAATATTTACAGAGGGATACTCATCAAAAAGTGTTAAAATTCTTTCTCTAAATCTGGATTTAGGACTTATATTTTTTACTAAAAATAGCATACAAGATAAAATACCATAAAGCCGTTTATCCGTTTCGTGATCAATATGTGTTAAAAAGCGATTGCTTTTTTTCGTAGGAATTGTTGGTTTTAAAGGAATTCTTCTATTCCATAACCTTGAATGATGCGCAGACGAATTCCGTATAAAGTTGATACTCTTTAACCATGATTGAAATAAAGGAACGACAACATTATATTGTTTAGATATTTTCTTCTTCTCATCATTGTCCTTCAGATTTTCAAATAAGCTTGTTAAGCCACCAAATGTGAGTGTTTCCATAATCATCCATGATGGAGGAGATTTAGGTGTATCGTATTTCGAATTATAATTTTTGATGAAAGTTTCACTCGCATTTTTGCAATAAGAATTTATCTTTTCTATCATTTCAGAATGAAGCGTCAGATTATTGAAAAGGCTTGGATCCAAATACCAATGAGCGCCATAGCTTAGCGACATTATGTTGCAAATATTCGTTCTTAATGATACTTCAATTCTTTCGATATAATCCATTATTAAAAGACGAAGTTTTTTATCAAATAAATAATGGTCTAAAATTAATTCGAAAGTTACTTTTTCTTTAAATGTATGGGAAGCATTCGTTTGAAATGGATACATATATCCTGTCATCCTATAATAACTGATGTGTTGCAAATATTTTAGGAACCGACTTTTATCGTTAATAATAAGTCCTCTGCCAACGAGTAGCAGATAATGATCTTCGGATGTTTTTGCTGGTTTGGTAAATACAGTCATTTTATAAAAAAAAAGACCCTGCAAAGTGCGCTTGAATCAGAGGCGTGCAGGGTTTGATTGCTATAAAAGTAGTACTATTTTTTCTATAATGGATACTATTTTTTATTATTTAGTATAAAAATCCCTCCTTGTTAGGAGTAGCGAGGTTTTGTGCCCAACAATAAGGATCAATTCTCCCGAAGAGGATTTTCAACTTCTGTTTTCCGGCGTATGATAAAAATCAAACACCATTTTTCCTTTTGATTTTCCAATCACTTCAACCAACTCCGTTTCCGGTGCTTCTTTCACATTTTTCACGGATTTAAAATGCGATAATAATTTTTTTGCCGTCGTATCGCTGATGCCTCTGATTTCGGTAAGCTCTGTTTTTAAGGTGCCTTTATCGCGCTTGCTGCGATGGTGCGTGATCCCAAAGCGGTGGGCCTCATCGCGGATCTGCTGAATGATCTTTAATGTTTCGCTGCGTTTGTCCAAATACATAGGAATGGAATCGCCGGGAAAATAAATTTCTTCCAGTTTTTTTGCAATGCCAATGATCCCCACTTTTCCACGCAAACCCAGTTTTTCAAGGCTGGTAAGCGCCGAGCTTAATTGTCCTTTACCGCCATCGATTACAATCAGCTGTGGCATTTCCAAATTTTCTTCCTGCACACGTTTGTACCTCCGGTAAATAATTTCTTCCATCGATGCAAAATCGTCCGGGCCTTCCACCGTTTTGATATTAAAATGGCGGTAATCTTTTTTGCTTGGTTTTGTATCTTTAAAAACCGTCATGGCTGCAACCGGGTAAGCGCCCTGGAAGTTGGAGTTATCAAAACATTCGATATGGCGCGGTTCCTCCGTAAGATGCAGATCTTTTTTCATTTGCTCCAGGATCCGCTTCGTATGGCGTTCCGGATCAACAAGGCTTTCCTGTTTTATTTTTTCGCGGCGAAAATATTCCACGTTGCGTTCGGAAAGCTCCAGCAATTGTTTTTTATCACCGCGTTGCGGAACCGTAAATGTTACATTCGGTAACTGCAGTTCGATCTCAAACGGAACGATGATCTCGCGTGCATTACTGCTGAAACGTTCGCGTAATTCAACAATAGCAAGGGTGATCAGCTCTTCCGGATTTTCTTCCAGCTTTTTTTTCAACTCAATCGTATGCGCCTGTATGATGGCGCCGTTAATAATGCGCAGGAAATTTACATAACCGCATTTGTCATCCGTTACAATCGAGAACACATCTACGTTAGTGATAGCGGGATTTACAACAGTAGATTTACTTTGATACGTTTCCAGCAGGTCGATCTTCTCTTTTATGATCTGTGCTTTCTCAAACTCCATGTTATCCACATGCGTTTGTAATTGCACTTTCAGATAACGGTTCACCGTATTGCTATTGCCTTTCAGGATCTCTTTGATCTGCGTTATTTTTTCATTGTAGGCTTCTTCTTCCTCTTTTCCAACGCAGGGACCTTTGCAATTACCGATGTGATATTCCAGGCACACTTTAAATTTTTGTGCCCTGATGTTGTGTTCCGTCAGTAAAAAATTACAATTGCGGAGCGGGAATAAAAATTTGATCAGATCCAGGAGCGTGTGCATCAGGCGCCCGCTTGCGTATGGGCCGTAATACGTGGAGCCATCGCGGATCACATTGCGCGTGGTGAACACCCGCGGGAAACGCTCGTTTTTAATACAGATCCATGGATAGGTCTTATCATCCTTCAACAACACATTGTAACGCGGCTGGTATTTTTTGATCAGGTTGTTTTCCAGCAGCAGCGCATCCAGTTCCGTATCAACAATGATGTACTTTATATCCGTGATCTTTTTTACAAGGATCAGCGTTTTACCATTATCATGCTGATCTTTATTAAAATACGACAGCACGCGCTTTTTTAAATTCTTGGCTTTCCCCACATAAATAATGATGCCTTCACTATCGTAATACTGGTACACGCCGGGGTTATCGGGCAATGTGCGCAGGATGTTCTGTATATGTTCGGGCCTTTCCATTTTCAGCTACAAAGATAAAACAAAAACGCGCCTTCCGGTCATCCCGAAAGGCGCGTTCAATAAAAAATAAGGATCAGTTATTTGCTTACAATGATCTTTTTAGTGATCACTTCTTTGTCAGTTTTAATGCTCATGAAATAGCTTCCGTTTGCTTGCGCAGAAAGGTCGATCGTGTGCGTTCCTTTGTTTACTTCTGTGTTCAGGATCTGTTTGCCAAGGATGTTGTAAACGATCACGCTTGCTTTATCAGCATTTTCGATTGCGTAAGTAAACACACCTGCAGAAGGATTTGGATACACGTTGATCGCTTCATTTGCCGCATACATATTGATGCCTTCGGGAACAAAAGCAAAATCAGCTGACGTAGCCGAACAACCGCTTGCATTGGTTACTACCACCGAATAGTTTCCATCTACAGTAGCAATTTGCGAAGAGTCGGTTCCCAGCATGGTTGTTCCTGCGTAATACCATTGGTATGTAGTGTAAGCAGTAGTGCTCAGCATGTTTCCTGTTTGTGAAATAACAGGGATCAATGGGCTTGGGTTAACCGTAACAATTACAATATTGCTGTTTACCGTTGCCGGAGATGCGCATGCTGCATTGCTTGTCATCTGGCAACTTACCGTGTATGTTCCTGCAGGTACCGTTCCAGCCGGGATCACCAGTACAGAATCGTTGCCAACCGGGCCAACACCCACAACCGACCAAATATAATTACCGGCAGATCCCGGGTTTAAGCTGGTTGCAATTCCTACTACCGAATCGCTTTCGCAGATGGTAGTGGAAGGGCCGGAAATGCTCACAGAAGGAACCACAGTAGGATTAACCGTAAGTAAAGCCGATGCAGACGTGTCGTTTCCTGATCCGTTCATCGCGATGCAGCGGTACATATTGCCATTTAACCCGGTAATATCCGAGATCATTAAAGTATCAGTATCTACACCTGAAAACACACCGCCGTTGCTCAATGCAAAAAATCCGCTTCCGGAATTTTGCTCCCATTGGTAGCTCCCTGCTCCAAAAGCAGTGATGCCGAACATTGCAGAAGAACCGATACAAGCCGCTGCATCCTGTGGATCAAGCGCGATGGTGGGATTTGCGCCTACAGCTGTTGCAAGTAAACCTAAATCGTCCAAACGGAAATTAACCGCACCTACCGTACCTGCACCGTCGTATCCGTAAATGCGGATCTTCACAGCAGTACCTGCAACACCATTGATCGCAAGTGTTTGCGTTCTGTATCCCCATGCAGAAGTAGCGGAGTTAATGGTATCGCCAGCCTGCTCGGTAGCGTAACTATCCACATCTGTGCGGATGCTGTATTTTTTCGGGCCTGTTCCGGTGGAACGGGATCCGAAACCAATACCGGTAACGCTTACATAATAACCTGCAGCAGGCGTTAATGTAATTTCATAAAAAGCGCTGCCGGTAGCAGTGTTCACTGTATAATCCAAAGGGCCTGCTTTTGCAGTAAGACCTGCGTTTCCGCCTGCGCTAAACCCGGTATAACCGCTGGAAGCAGAAGTAGTGGATAAGAACGGAGTTCCGGTGCTGTTGCCTCCTCTAACGGAATCAATAGTAATATTTGCCGGGATCCCGGAAGTTGGGTAAGCGGAAAGTGCCGCAGTTACGCCAAAATTCCAATAGATTTGCGCCCATCCCGTTGTGGAGACGATCATCGCAAATATAAAAATGGAAAGAAATTTTTTAGTAAAGTTTTTCATCATGTGTTGGTTTATTGATTAGTAAATATAATTTATTTTTTGTTATAATTTGTCATTGTCAGCTGCAAGCCAATGGTCGCAAATCCCTGGATCATCTCCACAGCCTGTTTTATTCTCGGTTCGAGTAATTTTTCCTCATCCGGGGTCCATTTTCCCAATACATATTCCACCTGTCGTCCTTTTGCAAATTCGCTGCCAACTCCAAAACGGATCCGGGCATAATCCACGCTATTGAGTGTTTCCTGGATGTTTTTCAGCCCGTTATGTCCGCCGTCGCTTCCTTTCCCTTTCATCCGTAACGATCCGAAAGGCAGTGCAATATCATCCGTTACTACCACCAGGTTCTCTTTCGGGATCTTTTCGGCCTGCAGCCAGTAATTAACCGCTTTACCGCTCAGGTTCATAAACGTGGCAGGCTTTATCAGGATGAGCGTCCGGCCTTTAAATTTATATTCGGCAACCGCGGCAAGGCGGTCGGAACTAAATTTCAGATTGTTTTCTTTCGCAAGGGTATCGAGTACTTTAAATCCAATATTATGACGGGTATTTTCATACTCATCACCGATATTGCCTAAGCCTGCAATTAAAAATTTACTCATCTTAATTCAATGCAAAAATAAAAAAAGTTGACGGAGGATTGTTTCCGTCAACTTTATGAAATGATCAATAGATTATTATTTTTTAGCAGCAGGTGCAGCAGCTTTCGCAGCAGCAGGAGCAGCTTTAGCAGGAGTAGCGGCAGCAGCTTCAGCAGCAACGGCACGTGTTACCTGAACGCTTACAACAGTTACGTTGTGTGCATCCAACATCGTAAGCCCGTCGATTTTGATATCGCCAACACGTACAGAACCACCAATTTCCAATGCATCGATAGCAATATCAATCGATTCCGGCATTTTTTCTACCAAACCTCTAACTTTCAGAGTTTTTAATTTTTTGTTCAATTTACCACCTGCTCTAACTCCCGGTGAAGTTCCGGTTGTTTTTACAGGAAGATTGATCACTACTGCTTTTCCCGGGGTAATTTCCAGGAAATCCACATGTAATAAATGATCCATTACTCTGTGGAACTGAGTTTCCTGCATGATTGCGTGGAATTTTTTTCCGTCGATGTTCAGATCAACTGTGTTCACTTCCGGTGTGTAGATCAGGTTTTTAAAGTCTGCTGCCAGAACTGAAAAGTGAACTTGTTCTTTACCTCCGTAAAGGACACATGGTACTTGCTTTGCATTTCTCAATGCAGTAGCATCTTTTTTCCCTACGTTCGCACGTGGCGAACCGCTAATAGATACTGATTTCATTTTTTTGTTTTTATTTTAACTGGTTGCTGCGCCTTTCAACCAATGTTTATATATATGTTTTGCGCAATTCTTTTATTTACCATCGCTTACGCGAAGATGGATTTGATCTTAGCTGACAATAAAATTAGAGCTGATCGATTCGTATGTGTGAACGCTGTGCAATACCTTCGCAAAAAGGTCGGCAACAGACAAAACTTTAATTTTATCGCTGTGTTGTTTCAAGGGAATGGTATCCGTTACCACCAGCTCTGTAATTCTTGATTTCTCGATATTTTCGTATGCTTTTCCGGATAAAACCGGATGGGTGCAAAATGCACGAACGCTGTTGGCGCCTCTGTCCAGCATCATATCAGCTGCTTTTGTAAGCGTGCCGCCGGTATCGATCAAATCGTCGATCAGCACAATATCTCTTCCTTCCACATCACCGATCACGGTCATGCTTTCGATCACGTTTGCTTTTGCGCGTTGTTTGTAGCAGATCACAATGTCGGATTTCAGGTATTTTGCGTAGGCATTGGCTCTTTTGGAACCGCCCATATCCGGTGCTGCCATTGTTAAATTCGGCAATTTTAATTCCTGGATGTAAGGTAAAAAAATGGAGGAAGCATATAAATGATCCACCGGGAAATCGAAAAATCCCTGGATCTGATCGGCATGTAAATCCATGGTAATGATGCGGGTAGCGCCTGCTGCGGACAATAAATTGGCCACCATTTTTGCTCCGATCGCCACGCGTGGCTGATCTTTACGATCCTGGCGGGCAAACCCGAAATACGGGATCACAGCGATGATCCTGTTGGCAGATGCACGTTTGGCAGCATCGATCATCAGTAAAAGTTCAAATAAATTTTCGGTAGGGGGCATGGTCGACTGGATGATGAACACATCGCTGCCGCGAACCGTTTCTTCATAAGAAGTCTGGATCTCCCCATCGCTAAAGCGAAGCAGGGAAACTTTGCCTAATTCCTGCTTGTAGCTTTTGCTGATGTTTTCAGACAAAATGCGTGAAGCAGAACCCGAGAATAATTTAACTTGATGATGCATGGCCTTTTTTTATAAGGGTTGCAAATGTACTAAAATTTGCCGTTTTGGCAAAAGTTTTTTAAGGTTTTAGCCGGATTTTTTTGCTAATCCGAAACAAATCCATAGTTTTGCGTCCCGCTTTTGGCAAAGTAGCCAAAATACTTAATGCCCAGTTGGCGGAATTGGTAGACGCGCTGGTCTCAAACACCAGTAGGAAACTGTGCCGGTTCGACTCCGGCACTGGGTACGATTCCCGGAAGCTTCCAAGTTTCGGGAGTTAAACTTTAACCTCATTTTCGTAAGAAGATGGGGTTTTTGTTTGCAATAAATTTAATACATATTAAGATGAAACCATTTCCTGATAATGAATCCTGCCCTTGTGAAAGTGGCAAAAAACATAAATTTTGTTGTAAAAAGAAAAACTTATTTTTTAAAGATATTAAGGAACGGACTATCCAACAAATACCATTAAGAGATGAAGCAAAAGAAATTTTGAATAGGCAGGAGGAAAATTTCATAAAAGTTTTCGGGCGTAAACCACAAAAAAATGAGCCCATATTTTTTGGTGCGTTATTAATGTCTGAAGATGATTATTATGATGTACTGGAGGAAATGTTCGATGAATTAAAGCTGCCCGAAGAACTACTTTATGCTTCTAGGAAAACAGGTTATACAATATCAGAGGTAAACAAAGACATGATGCCAGATAATGTATTGAAAAACTGGAATGATGCAATTAAAGAATTTAGAGATATTAAAAAGGGTAAAAAGAAAATACAAATTCCTCAACTGACAATAGATATTGAATACTGTTGGGAAAAGCTAAATGATTTACAATATCTATATGCTTTGTTGTTACATAAATTTAATGAAAGACTCAAGAAAAAAAAGAAGCCTGAAGGTTTGGCAAATGACTATCTTTTATTTTGTTTTACAAAAAATTTAAAAACACTAAAAACTGTTATTATGCTGCTGGATAAGCATTTTGGTGAAGATGCATTAAACTTAATCAGATCAGTTTTTGAAAATTATTTACATGTTTCTACTACACTTAACAATACAGAGGAATTTATTAAAGAATTAGAAATAAAACTAGGAGTTTTGCTTGGTACCTATAAGCTATCTAAGAATGGTTCTTCAAAAATAGTAAACATAAAAACTGGAGAAGAATATATTTTAAAATTTAATAATAAATTTAAACTTGCTTCCCTTCACCCTGTTTATGGGAACCTTGATAGTGTTATTTATCAATTTTTGTACGATTTTTTGTCTAGTTATACTCATCCCGATTTTCGCTCTTTACCCAGTTACATAGATATAGAAAAAGGCTTTACCTCTTCACTGAGAACATCTACGAGAATAGAAGCTATCACATATGCATGCTTATTGAATATACTAATAATTCACGAATTACAGAAATGGAAACTCATTAGTAAAACCGACAATCGTGATATGCAGAAATTTATATCTGACATTAAACCATCACTATTAAATGTCTTTAAAGAATTAGAAATCATTAACCCGGCTTTTCCAAAAGAATTTCAGGAACGGGTGAAATTAATCTAGAATATAAATATGCTTTAACCTCATTTTTGCAAGAGGATGGTTTTTTTGTACACAATATTTCTATAATTTTACTATGATTTAAAAACAACAACAATGGCGTTCCCAGAATCGACAAAAATAGAAGCGTTAAATAACTCTGCATTTAGATGTTGTATATGTCATGATTTGGCAGCAGATGTACATCACATAATTCTTAAAAGTAAAAAAGGTTCTGATTTGATTGAAAATGCAGCACCACTATGTGCTTCATGCCATGATTTATTTGGAGATAACCCAACAAAAAGTAAAAAAATACGACAAATGAGAGATTATTGGTGGAACGTTGTAAAAGCAAGAAATGAATTTATTGTAAAAACAGGAAGGGTAGAGGAGCAAACGTATATAGAAATTGATCCTAATTCAAGGCATCTGTTAAAGAACCAAGGAATAGCATTTTATCATATTATTCTACCACACGACACTTTTGAAGATGCAGCAAGAGTGATATTTGCGTCAATATACAAAACCCAAAAAAATTATCCGAACCAAGAACGGTATGTTTTTATTGATATTGAAGGACATAAAAATAAAAACGGAGGATTTGATCATGATATGTATGAACTTCAATCGTATTTTAATCTTCATGTGGTTTTACCATTTGTCACCAGGATTTATTCTCCTTTGATAAGTGTACAAAACAGGTATTCTCAAAATAATAATATTCCTGATAATTTAGAAATTTCTAATCATGAAGAATCCAAGATGTTGACTAAAGATATTCTGAGATTTAAGCCTTAATTGGTTTTTTATGAAATCTCGTGTTACCAAACATATTCAACTATTGGCAACCAAATAAACCACCGTCAAAACTACTGATGGAACCAGCGTGATCCAAAAGGCGATCATGTGGACCTGGGAAACTTCCGTTATTTTATAATTTCTCCATTTCTGCAAAGGCATTTCGAGTGTGTGTAGGATTGCTTTCATGTTGTGAATGATTTAAGATTTACAACACAAATTTATTCTCAGGACAGGATCCCAGCGAACCAGATTATTCTACCGGATGTCGTATGTAAGATTTTTTGATTCTTTGTGCAGATTTTGCATCAAAGCAACGTCCTGTAAATAGTTGAAGTTTTAATAAAATATGTATTTTGTATACAATTAGCGATTAAATAAAGATCTATGAAAATTAGGATACAGATTATATCGATAATGCCGCTCCTGATAATTTTTGGAAAAATGTTTGGACAGGATACTGCCAGATATTCGCAGGAAAATGCTTCTTTGTTTTCAAATGTTTATACGTTTGTAAAAGATAAAAAAACGGATGTAGCTGGTATTTTTTACCAGGAAGGCTTTACAGATGACGGGCAAACCTGGTATGGAAAAGGAACGTTTAGAGAAACTAAAAATAAATTTTACCTGGACTTTGACACAACGGGTTGCCATAACAGGATAATTGCTGCAGGCGCTACAAAAAAACCGGATACACTTTATATTAAATGGTGCAATTGGTGCGGGCAGCAACAGATAGTTTATAATATCCGGTATACTGATGCAACAAATAAAACAATATACGATGCGGACTGGCAAACTGGAATAGTGAAAATTCCTTTAGCCGATTTGAAAGACAGAAAGCTTTCTTTATACCCATTTGGTGGCAACAGAAAATTAACTGATTTTGTGATTCCTGCCGGAACAGAAAAGATCACCATATTTGCCAATGATACAGAGATGCATACATACGGGGGAAAAACGGAAATATTAAAAAGAAAAGGTAATGGCTTTGTTACTGTTGGGATGTGGACAAATGGAAAGCGGACAAAATTTGTAAAACGGAATTAATGCCAAATCTTATTTTTTTGTGACCAATTAAAACAGTTTATTTTATAAATTTAATAACCATGACCGTAGAAATATTAAACCAGGAATTTGAAAATAATCTCGCACAATTAAAATCATACCTTGTAAGGATCACAGCAAGTGCAACCGATGCAGAGGACATTGCGCAGGATACCTATTTAAAAGCGACAGAAAAATTAGATACATTCAGAGGTGAATCCAGTTTGAAAACCTGGTTTTTTACCATTGCTTCCAATCTTGCCAAAGATAATTTACGGGCGCAAAAACGCTGGGTGGAAAATGTAACGGACATTACACGGGCAGCAGCATTATCACACCAGGAATTTTTTCAGGAAGCCATGCACATCCGCAGCACTTCTCCAAACGGGCAATACGAAGCGAAAGAACACATTGCGTTTTGTTTTACCTGCATTTCAAAATCGCTGCCGCTGGAACAGCAGCTGTCTGTATTTTTAAAAGAAGTATACGAATTTAAAGTATCCGAAATAACTACCATACTGGACACGACGGAAGCAATGGTAAAATATTATCTCCATACGGGAAGATCCAAAATGATCAGCATTTTTGAAGGCCGCTGTGCGCTGATCAATAAAAAAGGCGTTTGCGATCAATGTTCGGAACTGAACGGTATTTTTAATCCGAAACAAAACACGCAGGAAGAATTAATGAAGATAGAGCTGGTAAAAGAAGCCGAAAAAGGAAATAAAGAACATTTATTTGACTTACGAATGCAGATCCTGAAAGAAATTGACCCTTTTAAATCCAAGGCATCCGAATTGCAACTGCATCATTTAGAGCATAATAGGAAAGTGATGGAAAAATATTTGGAAAAAAAAGCCGAATGATCCTATCGTTTTGCTTCGCCCGATCGTCAGAATAGAAAACAAACAAAAAGTGCCGTATCTAATCAATTTTTAAATCATTCAATCATGACGACAGCAACAAAAACACAAAACGCCCGCCTGAATGACGAAGTCGGGCAGGGAAAAGCAACCACCGTACGAACAACTTTCAGCAGGCAAACAGCTGTAAGCATCGAAATAAAATCCGATGCAGCCATTGTGTGGGCTTTATTGACCAAAGCATCCGACTATCCACGATGGAATTCCACCGTAACTTCCATTGAAGGGAACATTGCTTTGAGCGAAACCATTAAATTAAAATCCATACTGGATGCAAAACGTACTTTCAAATTAAAGGTAAAAGAATTTGAACCCTCTAAAAAGCTGGTGTGGGGCGGCGGGCAGGGAAACCGCATCTATACAATTACAAACAGCGGCAACGGAATTGTCACATTTTCGATGACGGAAAAGATCGGTGGGCTGATGTTTCCGATGTACGCGAAAATGATCCCGTCTTTTGATCGATCGTTTGAACAATTTGCAGGCGATCTTAAAAAGGAATCAGAAACAATTATGAGTGCGAAATAATTTATATAAACCTAAAAAAATCAATCAACATGAAAATCGTAAAAGTAACTTATACAACCAAAGCAGAATTTTCGGAACAAAACCAAACGAACATAAAAAATGTAATGGCCGAGTTGCAAAAATTAAATTATCCCGGTATTAATTATCATTGCTGCTTATCTGCGGATAATAAAACATTTATCCATACCGCATTTATGAGATCGGAGGATGATCAGAAACTGTTGAACGAAGTGCCTGCGTTCATACATTTTCAGGAACAACTAAAAGCAAGCGGCCCCGAAGCGCCTCCTAAACTGGAATTGTTAACTTTGGTAGGTTCAACAAAAACTATTTTTTAAACTTAAATAAATCGGGATCATGAAAAATAAGATCGGAACAAAAGAAAAACCAATGGCGCTGAAAACGCCGCCTTTAACATCGGAATATACCATGCATGTGGATGAAAAAGACGGTAAGGAAGTATTGGTATGCACGGTTGGCAAAACCGTTTTGCTGTACGATATGCGCTGCCTGAACGACTTGCATGCAATGCTGAAAAAGCACGGCGACTGGATGGAGCTGGGGAGTGCCGACGAGCAAAAACCGGCAAAAGAAGGAACGGTGGAAGCATGGGGACGTTCGGAAAAAAATCCGGTTGGCGGCTGGTACGGCCTTAAAAAAGGATTACGCGGGCGCTTTGGAATGTACATTCCGCCATTGATGGAAAAACTGGGACTTGCGGAAGTAACGCATGATCCGAAAGGAAATAAAATGAAAGCAAAATAAATTTAATTGAGTATCGGAAAGTTTATACCAAATGCTTTTATTTTGTATGGTTATGTTGCAGAACATTATTGTTTATGGAAACAGAAATACTTTCTTAAGCTGTCATCCCGGGCTTGACCCGGGATCTGC